>NZ_JANUGP010000001.1 GCF_024753135.1 Streptomyces pyxinicus
TGGGGTGGGGTCTGGGCCCGGGGTCGGTGGGGTGGGCTCGGGGCCGGGCTGTGGGGGCGGGACCGGGCTCGGGTAGGGATCCGGCGGAGTGGGGCCGGGCTGCGGACTCGTCATCGGTGCCTCCTGATCGTCGCTGGACGTCACCTCTGGACTACTCCCCCGCCTACCCGGGCCCCGCTCGGCCACTCACCCGGTCAGAAGCGGTCGGGATGGGCGCGCAGCCAGTCCTTCGCGGCCGACAGCAGAGCGGGGTCGGCCGGCGGGGCCACGTCGGGGTGGCGTTCGGCCCACGTGACGACGTACGGGCACAGCGGAGCCACGGGGACGCCCTCGCGCTCGGCGAGGGCGTACAGCTCACGGGCCAGGGAACCGGCGATGCCCTTGCCCTCGTGGGCCGGCTCGACGACGGTGTGCACCGGCACCAGGGCGCGCGCGGGCGCCTCCAGCACGAAGTACTCGACGCGGCCGACGACCTCGCCCTCGCCGAGTGCCTCCAGGCGGCCCGCCGCCCGGTCGTCGCGGATCTCGGTCTCGCTCATGGCCACGCACGCTCCCTGGATACCGGCCCGCTCGTCAGGCCCTCGCGGCCTGCGGGCTGCGCCGCTGGTCGGAGCCGGGCACCGGCTCGGCCGGGTCGGCGCCGAGGGACGCGATCCGGTTGTCACCGTCGACATGGACGACCCGGGGCCGCAGCGCGCGTGCCTCGGCATCGGAGACCTGAGCGTAGCTGATGATGATCACCAGGTCTCCGGGATGCACGAGATGGGCGGCGGCGCCGTTGATCCCGATCACCCCGGAGCCGCGCTCGCCCTCGATGACGTAGGTCTCCAGCCGGGCGCCGTTGTCGATGTCGACGATGTGCACCAGCTCGCCGGGCAGCAGGTCGGCGGCGTCGAGCAGGTCGGCGTCGATGGTCACCGATCCCACGTAGTGCAGGTCGGCCTGGGTGACGGTGGCTCTGTGGATCTTGGACTTGAACATCGTGCGCAGCATCGAGACTCCCACAAGTCGGCTCCCTGCCTGCGATTTAGCAGGTCAAGGGCTGTTTCGACAGCCTACAACGGGCGTCGCTCGTCGGAGTAGGGGTGGTGCAGGTCAGCCGCCGGTGGCGAAGCCGGGGAAGAGGGTCATGCCGCCGTTGACGTAGAGGGTGGTTCCCACGACGTAGTCCATGAGGTCCGAGGCGAGACCGACGACCGCGTTGGCGATGTCCTCGGGTTCGCCGATGCGCTGATAGGGGATCAGCCGCAGCAGCTGCTCCCGGGCTTCGGGCGTCTCCCAGGCGCTGCGGTTGATCGGTGTCCTGACGGCTCCCGGGGCGACCGCGTTCACGCGGATGCGCCGGGGTGCGAGTTCCTGGGCCAGGGTCTGCATCATCATCAGCACACCGCCTTTGGACGAGGCGTAGTTGACGTGCCCTGCCCACGGGATGAGCTGGTGCACGGAACTCATGCAAATGATCTTTCCGGCGGCACGGGAGACCTCCGGGACGACCCCGCGCCGCAGAAACTCCTTCGTCGCCTCCCGGGCGCACAGGAACTGCCCCGTCAGGTTGACGTCCAGCACCTTCTGCCACTGGGCGAGGGTCATGTCCGTGACGGGCGCGTCGCGCTGGAGTCCGGCGTTGGCGATCAGGATGTCGATCGTGCCGAACTCCTCGATCATCCGGTCCGTCATGGCGACGACCTGGTCCTCGTTCGACACGTCCGCCTCGTACGCGGCCGCGCGCACGCCGAAGGAGGTGATCTCCTCGACCACGTTCTCGGCGTCCTCGCGGCGGGCCACGTAGTTCACGACGACGTCGGCGCCGGCCCGGCCGAGTGCGACGGCCGTTGCCCTGCCGATTCCGGAATTGGCGCCGGTGATCAGGGCCTTCTGGCCCTTGAGGATGCCGTCTGCGGTGGCGTTCACGATGGTCTGCCTCCTTGCTCAACGCCGGCGAGACCGGGGCGGGTCAGCCGTTCCTCTCGACCTGCAGGTGGATCGGGCCGCGCAGAACGGGACTTGGCCGGTACGGCGGTGGGTCCGTGACCAGCCGGGGCTCGTCGAGGCGGCGTACCAGCTCGGTCAGCGCGATCTGTGTCTCCAGCCGGGCCATCGGTCCGCCGAAACACAGGTGGATGCCGCTGCCGAATCCCAGGTGCTGGTTGTCCCGCCGATCGGGGTCGAAGCGGTCGGGCTCGTGGAAGCGGTCCGGATCGCGGCTGCCCGAGGCGAGCATGAGCATGATCTGCGAGCCCTTGGGGATGACCGTGTCGGCGACGGCGATGTCGCTGTACGCCGCCCGCCACGGGATGATGTGCACCGGGGGTTCGTAGCGCAGGAGTTCCTCGACCAGCGGTACGACCAGGTCCGGCTCGGCGCGCAGCCGCTGGAGCACGTGCGGGTGGCGCAGCAGGGTCAGCATGCCGCTGGTGATGAGGTTGACGGTGGTCTCGTGGCCGGCGATCAACAGCAGGTTGGCCGTGCTGACGATCTCGTCGTCGGTCATCCGCCCGTCGGGCCCGTCGTCGTTGGCCAGCCGTGTCAGCAGGTCGTCGCCGGGGCGTCCGTGGCGTTGTTCCAGCAGGCCGCCGAGGTACTGGCGCAGGTCCTTGGTCGCCTGTACGCCGTTGTCCAGATCCTCCTTCGGGTCGGTCTCGGGGTCGTAGCCGATCGAGTCGATGATGGCGTTCACCCACACGTGGAACCGGGAACCAGTCCAGCTCTTCCGGTTCCAGTCCGAGCAGGCGTGCCAGCGGCTCGGCCTCCCCCGCAGCCTCCTCCACGGACTCCCCCGCGGCCTCCTCCACGGCCTCGGACGACAGGTCGATGTCGACGAGCAGGAAGCGGGCGGTCCTCAGTCTGCTGCGCGCCTCCGCGAGGTCCACGGGCGTGTAGGCCACCTCCGGCATGTACGCCGTCGTCACGATCATCGCCCCTCACCTTCGGTTGTGGCGTGAGGCCTCATGGTCATGACGGGGGCTGGAGGACCCCGTCCACGACGTAGATGGTGGCGTTCGCGCCCTTGATGTTGCCGCAGACGATGTTCGCCTTGCCGTTGACCTTGAAGTCGGAACCCGAGCCCGACGTGGTGAGTTTGCTCCCTTCCACCGTCGTGAAGGAGCCCTTGGAGAGCTGGTCGGGGGTGATCCGCTTGTCCACGACGTGGTAGGTCAGCACCTTCTTCAGCTGCCCCTGGTTGCCGAGCAGCGAGGAGAGCTGCGAGGCCGTCACGTTCTGGAAGGCCTTCTGGTCGGGGGCGAAGACGGTGATGTCGGACTTCCCGTCCAGGGTGTCGCCCAGGTTCACCCTGACCAGGGCGGAGACCAGCCGAACGTGCCGGACGGGCTGGGGGACGCGTCCTGCGCGTGGCCCTGCGACGCCAGACCTCCGAGTGAGAACGGGATGGCGACAAGCACCGCCGCAGTGGCCTTCGCTGTACGCATGCGGGTGAACCTCATCGCGACCCTTCCTCCCGTGCCAGGGTGGAACCTGTCGACATCGGGGCGGTTGATGCGCGGGGCCGGCCGGGTACCAGGGTGCCCCGCCACTCAGCGAGCGTATCCAGCACGTGCCGGGTACCGCATCTCCAGGGCGGGACCGGCACGGGCGCTCCGGCCGCGCCGACCGGTGGAGCGGGAGAGGATGGTCAGAGGGAAGGACCTGTCCCCCGGCACTCCCGGCTCCGCGACGGCTCGGGTGACGTACCCGGGCCGCCCGTCAGGTACCCGGTGAGCATGGTGACCAGTTCGTTCTCGAAACGGGTGACGTCGACCTCGCCGGGGCCCGCCATCACGCGGTGCACCACCATCTCCACCGTGGAGACGACGAGTCGGGCGGCGACGTCGACATCGGCGACCCGGACCTCGGGGTGGGTGCGCAGCAGTCGGCGGGCGTAAGCGATGCGTCTGCGTTCGTCCTGGGCGATGCGTTCCAGCAACTCCGGGGCGCGGGGCCCCTGTTCCATCATCACGCGGAGCAACTGCGGGTCGTCCCTGTGGTTCCGGAGCGCTCCGCGCACGTGCCGGCGGATCACGTCCTCGATGGGCTCCGAGAGGAACTCGTCCTGGTCCAGTGGGGCGGCGTCCATGCCGGCGTCGAGGTGCCGGGTCAGCAGCTCGACCAGAATCGCGTCCTTGTTCGGGTAGTACTGGTACAGCGAGCCGATGGACACCCGGGCCCGCTCGGCGATGCGGTTGGTGGTCCCCGCCGCGTACCCGTACTCGGCGAAAACGTGAGCAGCGGCGTCGAGGATGCGCTGCCGGGTCAGCTCGGCCCGCACCTGACGGGGCTGTTTACGTGGCTGGAGTCCACGGCGGTCGGACGTCATGACACCTCCGGTGCGGGGCGCGAAAAGCGAGTAGCGCGCGACCTGAGCAATTACTCACAATACTGCCATGAGCTGCGGCGATGCGGGCCCGAGTGGCCGTTGCCGTGGGCCGTCGCCCCTGTTGTGAGGAAGGTGTCATGACACATGCCCCCACGCGTCCTCGCCGGGTCTCCCCGGAGGAGGTGCGGGCCCGGATCGGGCAGCCCGAGGCCATGGTCCGGGCCAAGGTGAAGGACCGTATCGACAACTACTTCCGGCAGTTCATCGCCCACTCGCCGTTCCTGGCGATGGCCACGGCGGACGCGGCCGGGCGGGCCGACTGCTCGCCCCGCGGCGACTACCCGGGCTTCGTGAAGGTGCTGGACGAGCGCACCCTCGCGCTCCCCGACCGCCCCGGCAACAAGATCGCCGACTCCTTCCGCAACCTCGCCGAGAACGACGGCGTCGGCCTGTGCTTCCTGATCCCCGGTGTGCGGGAGGTGCTGCGCGTCAACGGCAGCGGTTACGTCACCGACGAGCCCGACGTGCTGGTGCGGATGCGCACCGAGGCCAGGAAGCCGGAGCTGGCGATCGTCGTGGAGGTCGCCGAGGTCTACTTCCACTGCGGTCGCGCGCTGCTGCGGTCCCGGCTGTGGGACCCCGCGAGCCGGGCCCTCGCCGAGGAGATGCCCTCGATGGGCGAGATCGCCGCGGCGCAGTTCGGCGCCGACGTGGATCCGGGGCTGCTCGAAGCGGCCGTGGAGGACAGCTACCGCAAGCTCTACTGACCGACCGGGCCGCACCGGCCCGACAGAGGAAGCACCGATGCAACAGACCGTCGTCGAGCACATCGACCGCGTCGCCGAGGACGTCGTCGCCCTCACCCTGCGCGCCGCCGCCGGGGAGCTGGCCCCCTGGGAGCCCGGCGCCCATGTGGACCTGTCCCTGCCCAACTGGCTCACCCGGCAGTACTCGTTGTGCGGGGACCCCGCCGACCGGCACGCCTACCGCGTCGCCGTCCGGTACGACCCGCTCAGCCGGGGCGGCTCGGAGTACGTGCACCGGTTCCTGCGGCCGGGACGCACCCTGCCGGTCTCGCCGCCCCGCAACCACTTCCCGCTGGTCGCCGCACCCCGGTACCTGTTCCTCGCCGGCGGGATCGGCATCACGCCCCTGCTGCCGATGCTGCGCGCGGTGACGGCCGCCGGGCTGCCCGCGACCCTGGTGTACGCGGGGCCGTCGGCGGACCGTATGCCCTTCGCCGACGAACTGCGGCGCCGCCATGGCGACCGGGTGCGGATCGTGGAGACCGGGCGGCAGGGCAGGCCGGACCTCGCCGCCCTCGCGGCCGGTCTGGAGGCCGGCACGCTGGTCTACTGCTGCGGCCCGGCGGCCATGCTGGCGGCGGCCGACGCCGCGTTCCCCGCCGGCCGGCTGCACGCCGAGCGGTTCCAGCCGGTGGCCCGGACGTTCGGCCCCGACACGGCGTTCGAGGCGGTCTGCGCCCGGTCCGGGGACACCGTCGCCGTGCCGGCCGACGAGTCGCTGCTGGACGCCCTCGCCCACGCCGGGCACCCCCTGCCCTCCGGGTGCCGCGAAGGCGTCTGCGGCAGCTGCGAGGTCGCCGTCCTGGACGGCGTACCCGAGCACCGGGACGACATCTCGGGCCCCGAGGGCCGGATGTACCCGTGCGTGTCCCGGGCGCTGTCGCCGCGGCTCGTCCTGGACCTGTGAACCCGCGAATCCGTGAACTCGTGAATCTGTGAACCCGTGAACCTGTGAACTTGTCGCCCCGTGAAGGGAATTTCCACCACCATGCTGCCCAAGGTGCAGACGCCCGTGTCCCGGCGCATGATCACGCTGGAGGTGCGGCGGACCACCCGGACCACGCCCGGCTTCGCCACCGTCACGCTCGGCGGTCCCGAGCTGGAGCACCTGGTGCCCACCGGGTTCGACCAGGCCGTACGGCTCTTCTTCCCCCGCGCGGGGCAGACCGGTCTCACCATGCCCACGCTCTCCAACGAGGCGTGGATGGCGCAGGTCATGCTGCTGCCGAAGTCGCGCCGGCCGTGGGTGCGCAACTACACCGTGCGCCGGGTGCGGCCCGAACTCGGTGAACTGGACGTCGAGTTCGCGTTGCACGGGGACACCCCCGCCTGCGACTGGGCGCTCAACGCCCGCCCCGGCGACCCCGCCGGCATCTTCGACATCGGCCGCACCTACCTGCCGCCGCCCGACGTGGCGGCGCAGGTGCTCGTCGCGGACGAGAGCGCCGTACCCGCGGTGCTCGCCATCTTGGAGGACGCGCCCGGCTCCCTGGTCGCCGAGGTGTTCCTGGAGGTGCCCGAGGCGTCGGACGTGCGCGCGGACGTCGTCGCCCCCGAGGGCGTCCGCGTCCACTGGCTGGCCCGGGACGGCGGCTCCGGGCTCCCGGGCCGGCTCGCCCTCGACGCGGTCAGGGACGCCGACCTGCCGCGGGACCGCTGCTACACCTGGGTCGCCGGCGAGTCCGGCCTGGCCACCGGAGTGCGCCGGCATCTGGTGCGCGAGCGGGGCGTGCCGAAGCCGGACGTCGCCTTCTACGGCTACTGGCGGCACGGCCGCTCCAGCCCCGGCTGATCCGTCCTCCCCCGCCCCGGCGGACGGCGTCTACCGGACGGGGCCGGGGCCGACCGGGGTGTCCCCGCGCAGGGTGATGCGGTGCATGACGCGGTGCTGGTCGCCGTAGTCGCGGTTGGCGTAGTGGGCGGTGCTTCGGTTGTCCCACAGGGCGACGTCGCCGGGCCGCCAGCGGTGGCGTACGACGTGTTCCGGCTTGGTGAGGTGGGCGTAGAGGATGTCGAGGATGCCCCGGCTCTCGTGCTCGGAGACGCCGGTGATGTGCGAGGTGAAGCCCGGGTTGACGAACAGGCCCTTGCGTCCGCTCTCCGGGTGGACCCGCACCACCGGGTGCTCCACCGGCTTGAGTTCGGTGAACACCTCGCCCTCCCAGAGGTTGCCGCGGCCCTTGCGGCGCTGGGCCAGGTAGTAGCCGAACTCGCGGGTGCCGTCGTGGACGGCGGTGAGGGTGTCGATGTGGGCCCGCAGGCCCGGCGACAGCGACTCGTAGGCGAGCTGGCTGTCGGCCCAGTTGGTGTCACCGCCGGTGGGCGGCAGCACCACGGCCCGCAGGACGGAGATCGCGGGCGGCTTCTCGACGAACGTCACGTCGGTGTGCCACACGTCGGCGAAGCCGTTGTCCTGGCTGTCCAGGGAGTACACCTCGGGCGCCACGTCCCCGGAGTCGTGGACCGGGTGCCCGACGGTGACCTCGCCCAGGCGCCGGCCGAAGTCGATCTGCGCGGCGTCGTCGAGGCCACCCTGGCCGCGGACGAACAGCACCTTGTACCGCACGAGCGCCTCGCGGAGCGCGCGGACCTGGTCGTCGTCGAGACGGCCGAGGTCGACGCCGTGGATCTCGGCGCCGAAACCCGGGCCGAGCGGTGTGATCGGCAGCCGTTCCGCTTCGGTCCGGACACTGACGATGCTCACGGGCTTGTCCTTCCGTAGGTTTCCTGCTCGGGTCTTCGGTTTCTGCTCGGGTCTTCGGTTTCCCGCCGGGGTACGGCGTTCCGCTCGCCGGGTGCGGGCGGGTCAGGCGGCTGCCGCGGCCTTCACCGCGTGGGAGACCCGGGCCCGCAGCTCGGCGAACTCCCGTGACGCCCGCAGCTCTTCGGCGTCGACATCGCCGCGCGGCAGGTCGATCGGCAGGTCAAGGGCCACGGTTCCGGGTCCCTTGGTCAGTACGACGATGCGGGAACCGAGGAACACCGCCTCCTCGGCCGAGTGGGTCACGAACACCGTGGTGCTCCCGGTCTGCGCGGCCACCCGGCGGACGTCCTCCTGGAGGCGTTCCCGGGTCAGCGCGTCCAGCGCCGCGAACGGCTCGTCCAGCAGCAGGAGCGGGTTCTCGGCGGCCAGGGCGCGGGCGATCGCGACGCGCTGCTGCTGGCCGCCGGAGATCTCCCAGGTGCGCCGCTTCTCCGTGCCCTCCAGACCGACCCGGGCCAGCAGCCGCGCCCGGTGCTCGGGCCAGTGGGCGCGGTCGACACCGGCGTACCGCAGGGCCAGGTCGATGTTGCCGCGCACGGTCCGCCAGGGGAACAGCCTCGGCGTCTGGAACACCACCCCGGCCGTCGCGCCGGGCCTCGGCGGGGCGCCGGAGACCCGCACGCCGCCCTCGGTGGGCCGCTCGAACCCGGCGATCAGGCGCAGCAGCGTGCTCTTGCCGCATCCGGAGGCGCCGACCAGGACCAGGAACTCGCCGGCGGGCACGGTCAGGTCGACGGGCCCCACGGCGGTGACGGTCTCGCCGCCCCGGCCGTAGCGGTGGACGACGCCGTCGAGCCGGACGGCGCCGTCGGACCCGGCCGGCCCGCTCGCGGCGGCCGTGATCGTGTCCCCGGGCGACGTTGTCTCGCTCGCGGACGTCGTCTCACTTGAGGGCGTCGTCTCACTTGAGGGCGTCGTCTCACTTGAGGACGTCGTGTCACTTGAGGACATCGGGCAGCCCCTTGAGGTAGAAGGCCTCGCGGACGGCGTCCGCGGAGGGCGCGGCGTCGATCTGCTTCTGGCCGGCCAGGAACGCGGCGGTGTCGCTGACGTAGGACCGCAGCTTGCCGGGGTCGCCGTCGGTGCCCAGCCAGTCGGCGGAGGTCACCTGCTCCGGGGTGAGGAACACCCCCTGCGCGAGCTGGGCCTTGGCGTCCGCCGCGCTGATGCCCAGCTCGGCCGAGACGGCCTTGACCGCTCCGTCGGGGTCGGACTTGAGGAGCCGTAGCGCCTCGGCCTCGGCCTTGCGCCAGGCGTCGATCGCCTTCGGGTCCCGGGCGATCAGGTCGTCCGACACGACGGCCAGGTCCAGGGTCGGCTTGCCCTCGGCGCCGATCCGCTTGCTGCTGGTGAGCTGCCTGCCGGTCTTGCGCAGCTCGTCCAGGGTGGGCAGCCAGACGTAGGCGGCGTCGATGTCGCCGCGCTGCCAGGCGGCGAGGATCGCCTGCGGTTGCAGGTCGACGAGCTTGACGTCGGACGCCTTCAGACCGGCCGTGTCCAGTGCCGCGAGCAGGCTGTAGTGCGAGGTGGAGGCGAAGGGGGTGGCGACGGTCCTGCCTCTGAGGCCGGCGACGTCAAAGACGCCGGTGCTCTTGCGGGCGACGAGCGCCTCGTTGTCACCGGCCACGTCGAGGATCCAGGCGACCTTGTAGGGGATCGGCGAGGAGCCCGACAGGCCCCGGGCGAACGGGCTGGAGCCGAGCGCGGCGATGTCGAGGGACTTGCCGATGAAGGCCTGGTTGACACTGGCCCCCGAATCGAACTTGATCCACGTGATCGTGTAGCCGGGCAGGGCCTTCTCCAGCAGCTTCCCGTGCTTCACGATCAGGTCGCCGCTCGGGAAGGCGAAGTAGCCGATGCGCAGGCGCTTGGCGCCGCCCGAGGAATCATCGCCGCCCGACGAGCAGCCGGTGACGGCCGCGGAGGCGGCGGCGAGCGCGCCGGCGAGCAGCAGCCGGCGGGAGGGGCCGTGGGGAACGCGGGACATGGCGGGGCCGTTTCTGTGCAAGGGGAGGGAGCGTGCTCTGTGTGATGAGGAGACGGGAAGGGGCAGGCCGGTCACACCCGGCCGCGCCACGGGACGACGGCGCGTTCCAGGCGCAGCAGCAGGCCGTCGATGACCAGTCCGGAGACGCCGATGGCGATGATGCCGACGAGCACGACCGGGGTGTTGTTGTAGTTGGCGGCGTCCTTGACCATGCCGCCGATGCCGGGCAGCCCGTTGACCAGTTCGGCGGCGACGAGCGAGGAGTAGGCCACGCCGACGGCCAGCCGGACACCGGTGAGCGTCTCCGGCAGCGCGGACGGGACAAGGACGTCCTTGACGACGTCCCAGCGTGAGGCCCCGAGGGCGCGGGCCGCCTCGACCAGGCTGCTCGGTACGGCGGCCACGGCCGTCGTGGTGGACACCGCCACCGGCGGGAAGGCGGCCACCGCGAGCAGGGTGATCTTGGGTTCCTCGTTGATGCCCAGCCAGATGATGAGGAGGGAGAAGTACGCCAGCGGCGGCAGCGTCCGCAGGAACGTGATCCAGGGCTCGAACAGCGAGCGGATCCAGCCGACGGTTCCCATCAGCAGGCCGAACACCACCCCGGCGGCGATGCCGAGGCCGGCTCCGAACGCGATGCGCCGCAGGCTGATGCCGAGGTGCTCGACGAGGTAGGTGCCGTTGTAGCCCCGTACGCCGTCGTGCGTGGTGGACACGTCGACGAAGGCGTCCCACACCTTGGCGGGCGGCGGGACCAGCGTCTCGCTCCAGGTACCGCTCGCGGCCAGCAACTGCCACAGGGCGAGGAACAGCAGGAGCGAGCCGAACGGCAGGGCGACGCGGCGTGCCCGGACCGGCGTACGGGCTCGACGGGAGCGCGCGGCCTTGCCGGTGCCGGCTTCTCGTGGACGTGTTGCCGAGGTCATGGGGCGGCCTCCAGGGAGCGCCGGAGCATGCGGAGCCGATGCCGGCCGACGTGAGCGGACAGCCCTGAGCGCGGGGGTCAGGGCGGAGTGAACGGCCCCGGCGCGGACGGCGGGGGCCATGCGTCACCGGCCGGGCGGGACCGCCGGCCGGTGGGAAGCGTCAGGAACGCGGGTTCAGCGACAACACGGAGCCGCGCGTCGGCACAGGTCGATGACCAGGCGTCGCACCAAGGGCTCGTGATTCATGGGGCCCATTTCTACCGCAGCCCACCGCACCCCACCAAGGGCCGTCCCACGTGGTGGACGGTGGTGAGACGGGTCGTGGCGGTCAGGATCGCCGCGCACCTGGCCGCCGACGCGGCCGAGGTCGGCGGCACCGCACGCGGGGACGACCCGGTCACGGCGCTGCGGGCGGTGGCGGAGGGAGGCGATGAACGGGCGGGATCGTCAGGCACGTTGGGGACGGCGAGCGGCCGGGTGCGCGTCCCGTGCTCGGGGTCGACCCACCCGTGCCCGGCGACCGTGCCGGGGGCGACCGGAGGCGGCACATCGCCCGCCTTGGCGCCGGCGGCCGGATCGCGGCCCCGCCCCGGGCCCCGCCCGTCTGGCAGCCCCCGCCATGCGGACCGGTCGCCCTCCCCGACCCCTGTTGCGGCCCGACCCGCGGCGGTTCACGCTGAAGTGAACGGTGGCGGGAGGCGGCGGATGGGAACGACGCGGAATCCCTTCGTGAGTCTGATCCCCTGGGTGGTCTTCGCGGTGATCGACCGCGCCGCCCCGTCGCCGCAGTGGGCGGCGGCGAGTGCGGCCGTGGCCGCGCTGGTCATCGCCTGGCCGTCGCTCGTCGCCCGGTCCCCGCTGTCGCTGGACCTGCTGGCGATCGGGCTGTTCGTCGTCATGGCGGTGGCCGCGTTCCTGGCGGGACCGCACGGCCGGCAGATCATCGCCGACTACGGCCGGACCATGGCGACCGGGGCACTGGCGCTGTTCGTCCTCCTGACGCTGCCGTTCGCGCCGTTCACCACGCAGTACGCCCGCCGGGTGGTGCCCCGGGAGCTGTGGGGCACCGAGCGGTTCAGGCGGACGAACGTGGTCTTCTCCGCCGTGTGGGGCGTGGCGTTCGCGTTCATGACCGTGTGCCATCTCATCGCGGCCGGCGATCCCGGCGACCGGCGGCTCTCCACCGTGTGCAACTGGCTGCTGCCCATCGCCGCGGTCATCGCCGTGCTCCGGTTCATGGACCGCTACCGGCAGCGGCAGACCGCCGAGCCCGGCGCCCCGCACCGGCCCGACTGAGGACGGTCACCGAACCGGGCCGTTGAGACACCTGCCGACACGCGCGAACGGCACGACCGGGCCCCCGGCGCGGAACGCCGGGGGCCCGGTCACGGGGGCGCGGGGTCAGTGCCCCGTGGTGCCCTCGCTGCCGTAGGAGCGGCGTACCGCGTCGGCGGCCTTGTCGGTCTGCGTGTCGTACTTGTCGCCGGTACGCTCGTCGACCATCCGCTCCGCGCGCTCGACCCCCTTGTCGGCCTGGTCGGGGTGACCCTTGGCCATCTCCTTGGCCTTGTTCGCCATGTCTCCCAGCTTGCCCATGAGCTACCTCCCGGGCGATCCGTGTACAGGTACCTGGCTGCTGGTACCCGCTGTGCCGCGTTGAAACGGGGCGTGCCTCGGCGGAGGGGCCCCGGGCCCGGTATTTCACTGGTGTGGGGGAACGCACTCCGCTCCGGCGTCTGGCCGGCGGACGAGGCGTTCCGGCTCTGGCACACCGTCGACGCCTACGACGACCCCGCCGACGGCCGTGTCGTGCTCGACCACGTGCGGTGGCCGGCCCTCTCGCTCGGCGCTCCGGACGCCGCCGGGACGGATCGCGGAGCTGCTGCGGCAGGCCGGGTTCGCCCTCACCGCGCGGCTGGTGCTGGAGCCCGCCGAGGGAGCCGAGAGGACCATCGCGACCTTCCTGGCCCACACGCCCCCGCAGGCGGACCGGCCGGTGCCGCACGCGCGGACCGTCGGCAGCTCCCCCGCCTGACCGTCAGGGCGGTGGTGCCTGGACGCCGGGGCGGAACTTCGGGACGCGGACGGTGATCTTCGTGCCGGCTCCGACGCCCGTCTCGATGACGAGGCCGTAGGCGTCGCCGTAGACCTGGCGCAGTCTGCGGTCGACGTTGCTCAGGCCGATGCCGGTGGCCGGGCCGGCCGTGCCGCGCAGGATCGCGCGCAGGCGTTCGGGTTCCATGCCGACGCCGTTGTCCTCGACGACCACCCGGGCCTCGGTGCCCTCGTCCTCGGCGGCGATCGTGACGGTGCTGCGCTCGACGGTCTCCTCCAGGCCGTGCTTGAGGGCGTTCTCGACCAGGGGTTGCAGACAGAGGAACGGCAGGGTCACCGGCAGCACCTCGGGGGCGACGCGCAGGGTGACCCGGAGCCGGGGGCCGAAGCGGGCGCGGGCGAGTTCCAGGTACTGCTCGATGGAGCGCAACTCCTCGGCGAGCGTGGTGAAGTCGCCGTCGCGGCGGAAGGAGTAGCGGGTGAAGTCGGCGAATTCCTGGAGGAGTTCGCGGGCGCGTTCGGGGTCGGTGCGGACGAAGGAGGCGATGCTCGCGAGGGAGTTGTAGATGAAGTGCGGGGAGATCTGGGCGCGCAGGGCGCGCACTTCGGCCTCGTGCTCGCCGGCGCGGGCCCGGTCCAGGTCGGCGAGGTCCAGCTCGACCGCGAGCCGGCGTGCCGCCTCCTCGGCGGCCCGCGCGAGGGTGGTGGTGGCCTCGGCCGCGGTGAGCACGGCCAGGGTGGCGGCGGTGGTGGCGCCCGTCGTGAGCGGGACCAGGAGGGCCCAGCGGACCGGGCAGCCGTCCTCGTCGCAGGGCAGCGGGACCGCCCGGGTGCGGGCGGTGGGGGCCCCGGTGAGGTGGGCGGCGAGCTGGTCGCGGTGGTGTTCGGCGGTGCCGTCCCAGACGAGGACTCCGCCGGAGGGCACCGCGAGGGCGAGGGCCGGGGTGCCGAGCAGCGGGCGGAGTCTGCGGGCCGCCTTGCGGGCGGTGTCGGGGGCCAGGCCCGAGCGCAGGGGCGCCGCCGCGAGCGAGGCGGTGTGCAGGACGTGGAACGCCGCGCGGACCGCGTCGCCGTCGGCCGCGTACTCCCGCTGCCGCCGGGCCGCACCGTGGCCGAGGGCGGCCCCCAGGGCGAAGACGGCGAGCGCGGCCAGCACGAGGACGGCGACGGCGAGGGCGGTCATGAACGGTCCCCCGGCCGGGCGGGGTGCGGCTGCCGCGTGCGGCCGGTACGAGGCGCTGGGGGCCGGGGGTTGGTGTACATGGCGGCCGGCTCCTTCACGGGGTGCGGGGCTCGGGGAGGTGGAGGCGGGCCATGGTCGTGGCGGTGTTCGGGGGGAGGCGGTGGCGGGTGCTGAGGGAGACAAGGACCATGGCGGCGAAGCCGACGGGTACGGACCAGACCGCCGGCCAGGCGAGCAGGGTGTGCGGCCAGCCCGAGCGGGCGCCACCGGCGATGGTGACCGTCACCGCGGTGAGCGCCGAGCCGCCGCCGAGCAGCAGGCCGGCGATCGCGCCCGGCGGGGTCAGGCCGCGCCACCAGATGCCGAGGACGAGAAGTGGGCAGAACGAGGAGGCGGACACCGCGAAGGCGAGCCCGACCGCGTCGGCCACCGGCAGGTCGCCGGCCACCGTGCCCGCGGCGGTGGGCACCGCGATCGCGGGCAGTGTGGCCAACCGGAAGTGGCGCACGTGCCGGATGCCGAGCGTGGGCAGCACGTCCTGGGCGAGCACCCCGGCCACCGACATGGTCAGCCCGGAGGCCGTGGACAGGAACGCCGCGCAGGCGCCGCCGGCCACCAGCGCGCCGAGCAGGTCGCCGCCGACCCCGCCGACCAGACGCTGCGGCAGCATCAGCACCGCCGCGTCGGTGTCGCCGGTGAGCAGCAGGTCGGGGGCGTACAGCCGGCCGAGCACGCCGTACAGGGGGACGAGCAGGTAGAAGGCGCCGAGCAGGGCGAGGACGATCACGGTGGTGCGGCGGGCGGCGCGGCCGTCGGGGTTGGTGTAGAAGCGGACGACGACGTGCGGCAGGCCCATGGTGCCGAGGAAGGTGGCGAGGATCAGCCCGTAGGTGGCGTACAGGCCGTGCCGGTCATGGCCGGCCGAGAGCGGTTCGGCCCAGCTGGATGAGGTGGTGCGGTCGGACAGCGGGACGCGGGCGCCGGCCGGGAAGCGCAGCGTGGTGTCCGGGCCGGCCCGGTGCCGGCCCTCCGCCAGCCGTAGCGAACTCCCGTGCAGCGGGCGGCCGTCGAGGGTGCCGGAGACGGTGACCCGGACCGGTTCGCGCACGGTGAGGGTGAGCGGCGCGTCGAGGCGTACCTCGGTGGCGCGCTGGAAGAGGGGTCGGTCGTCCCAGACGGCGGCCGGGGTGTGGTCGGCGCGCCAGGCGAGCAGCAGGAAGGCCGCCGGCACCAGCAGAGCCGTCAGTTTGAGCCAGTACTGGAAGGCCTGGACGAAGGTGATGCTGCGCATGCCGCCCGCCGCGACGGCCCCGGTCACCACGACGGCGACGATCAGGCCGCCGAGCCAGCCGGGCGCGCCGGTGAGCAGCCGGAGGGTCAGGCCGGCGCCGCGCAGCTGGGGCAGCAGGTACAGCCAGCCGATGCCGACGACGAGGACGCCGGCGATGCCGCGCACGGCCCGCGACTCCAGCCGGGCCTCGGCGAAGTCGGGCAGGGTGTAGGCACCGGAGCGGCGCAGCGGGGCGGCGACGAAGGCCAGCAGCACCAGGAACCCGGCGGTGTAGCCGATGGGGAACCAGAGCATGTCGACGCCGTGGGCGAGGACGAGCCCGGCGACGCCGAGGAAGGAGGCGGCGGACAGGTACTCGCCGCTGACCGCACAGGCGTTGAGCCGGGGGGCGACGGTGCGCGAGGCGACGTAGAAGTCGGAGGTGGTGCGGGAGACGCGCAGGCCGAGCGCGCCGACGAGGACCGTGGCGAGGACCACGGCCGTGACGCCCGCGATGCCGTACGTCTGGTTCACCGGGCGGTCCCGGCGGGTGTGTCGCGCATGGTCAGGGGCGTTCCCCGGGTGCGGTCGCGGTGGTCTCGTGGTGTTCGGCGCGGCGCACGTACCAGGCGCCGGCGGCGAGCAGGACGGGGTAGGGGGCCACGCCCAGCAGCAGCCAGCCGGCGAGCGGCGGCAGCGCCCGCGACAGCACCGGGAGCAGTCCGGCCAGGGCGAGCAGCAGGCCGGTGACCGTGAGCGCGGCGCGGAGTTGACGTCGCATCAGGTGCCGTACGGCGGGGTCCGGGCGGCCCGGTCGCGGGGGCGCCGGGCGGGAGACGGCGGTGCCGTCCGCGCGGAGCGGGCCCCCGGTGACCACCTCTCTGCGCGGGACGGACTCCGCACCCATGACGCACTCCCGACGCGGCGGTGATCACCTGTGTGCGGCGAGTGTACGCAGCGGGCCGGTGCCCGGACAGCCGTCGGACGAGAATCGCCACAGGTCCGTCACCCCGGTCCCGGCCGGCCGGTTCAGCGCGCGCGGGCCGCGGCGTGCCGGGCCAGCAGGTCGCGCAGTTCGCGGGCGTTGCGCCGGCTCACGGCGAGGACGCGGTCCCCGACCCGGACGGTCAGGTTGCCGCCGTCCAGGCGCAGTTCCTCGATCCGGCCGAGGGCGACCAGCCGGCTGCGGTGGACACGGACGAAGCCGCGCGAGCGCCACTGCTCCTCCAGGGTGGACAGCGGAACGCGCACCAGGTGGCTGCCGGCCGGGGTGTGCAGGCGCGCGTAGTCGCCCTGGGCCTCGACGTCGGTGATGTCGGCGACGGGCACGAACCGGGTGACGCCGCCGAGTTCCACCGGGACCTGGTCACCGAGGGCCGGCACCGGTTCGGGCGCGGTGCCGGACCGGGGCCCCTGCCCGGCGCGGACCAGTTCGGCGACCCGGCGCACGGCTTCGGCGAAGCGTTCCCGGCGCAGGGGTTTGAGCAGGTAGTCCACGGCCTTGAGGTCGAAGGCACGGACGGCGAAGTCCTCGTGCGCGGTGACGAAGACGATGAGCGGCGGGGCGGTGAACCCGCCGAGCAGCCGGGCGAGTTCGAGTCCGTTCAGGCCGGGCATGTCGATGTCGAGGAAGACGACGTCGAAGCCCTCCGGGCCGTCCGGCCCCCGCTCGACGGCCCGGCTCAGCCGGCGCAGTGCCTCGGTGGCCGCCGACGCGGGCACCGCGTCGGCGACCCTCGGGTCCCGGTCCAGGAGGTAGAGCAGTTCCGCGAGCGCGGGTTCCTCGTCGTCCACCGCCAGCACGCGCAGGCCGGCGTCGCTCAGGCTCATGCCCGGCAGCCCCTTTCCGTCACCCGGTCCCCCGGAGTGTGGCACGGCCGCCGCCCGGTGCTGGCCCCCTTGCCGTACCGCCACCCGAAGGTCAGGCCTCGTCGTGGTCGCCCGCCCACACGGCGGGGGTCCGCCGCGCCCAGGGAGCGGCCTGTTCCAGCTGGCCGGCGAGCCGGAAGAGGACGTCCTCGCGTCCGTACCCCGCGGCGAACTGGATGCCGACGGGCAGCCCGGTGGTGAGGTCGGCCTCCAGGGGGACGGACATGGCGGGGGTGCCCGCGACGTTGAACGGGGCGGTGAAGGGCGAGCGGTGGAAGACCTGCCGGAGCCAGCCGAGGCCGTCGGCGTCCTCGGCGCCCACGGCGTACGTGCCGAGCGGGACGGGCAGTTCGGGCAGGGTCGGGGTGAGCAGCAGGTCGTAGTCGGTGAAGTAGCGGCCGATCGCGCGCGCGACGCTGTTGCGCATCGCGAGCGCCTGGACGAACTCGGCCCCGCCGACCCGCTGTCCGTAGGCGTAACTGGCGAGTATCTCGGGTTCGACGGTGGTGGCGTCGACGGGCCGCCCGAAGGCCGCGGCGAGGCCGTCGATCCAGGTCACCAGATTGGTCGTCCACAGGCAGGCGTTGGCCACGACGAAGTCCTCCCAGCCGACGCCGAGGCCGACTTCGACCTCTTCCACCCGGTGTCCGAGGGATTCGGCGAGCCGGGCGGAGCGGAGTGTGGCGTCGAGGACGGTGGCGTCGACGGTCCGGCCGCCCCAGGGCCGGGTCAGCAGGCCTATGCGCAGGCTGCCCGGGAAGCGGGTGACCTCCTGGGTGTAGGGCCGCTCCGGCCGCTGGGCGGCGTAGGGGTCGCCGGCCTCGGGGCCGTGGACGAGGTCCAGCAGCGCGGCGCTGTCGCGTACCGAGCGGCTGAGGGCGCCGTGGACGGCGAGCCCGTTGAAGACCTCGTCGGCGTCGGGGCCCATGGAGATCCGGCCGCGGGTCGGCTTCAGCCCGAACAGGCCGCCCGCGGCGGCGGGGACGCGGATGGAGCCCGCCGCGTCGGTGGCGTGCGCGATCGGGACGATGCCCGCGGCGACGGCCGCTCCCGAGCCGCCGCTGGAGCCGCCGGGGCTGCGGGCCGGGTCCCAGGGGTTGCGGGTGGCGCCGTACAGGACGCCTTCCGTGGTGGTGCTGTAGGCGAACTCGGGGGTCGCCGTGCGGCCGAGGGTCACCAGCCCGGCGCGGCGCAGGCGGGTCATCAGCGCCGAGTCGGCCGGGGCGACGTTCCCGGCGGCGAGCCGGCTGCCCAGTTCCGTGCGCTTGCCGGCCATCGCGACGGCGAGGTCCTTGATCAGGAAGGGCACCCCGGCCAGGGGCGTGCTGCCGGGTACGGGCGTGTCCTCGGCGGCCCAGGTCTCGACCACGGCGTTGACGCGCGGATTCACCGCGTCCGCGGCCCGTCGGGCGGTCGCCGCGAGTTCCGCCGCGGTCACTTCGCCGCGGGCCACCAGGCCGGCCAGGCCGACGCCGTCGTACCGCACGTATTCGGAGAGCTTCATGGTGCGTCCGTTCAGGGAGGGCAGGAGAGTCGACACCCGTCAGCGATACCGATCGGTATTCAGTGATACCGAGCGGTATCGCTCGGGACTGATCGGTACCGTAGCATTGCGGCCGGGGCAGGCGCACCGCCCCGGCGGACCGATGAGGGGCCTCATGACGAACACGGACGACAGGGGCGGGAGAGCCGGCCGGCAGAGCAGGGTGGCCAAGCTGCCGCCCCGGGAGCGGATCCTCGACGCGGCGGAGGAGCTGTTCTCGCGCGAGGGGATCAAGGCGGTGGGCGTCCAGGCGATCGCCGACCGCGCCGAGACCACCAAGATGGCGCTGTACCGCCACTTCGCGACCAAGGACGCCCTGGTCGAGGAGTGGCTCCGCATCGTCGCGGCCGACTACACCGCCGTGTTCGACCGGCTGGCGGAGACACACCCCGACGACGCCCGCGCCCAGATCCTGGGCATGGCCCGGTTCATCGCCGACGGGCTTCCCGGGATCTCCCACCGGGGCTGCCCGTTCATCAACTCCCTCGCGGAACTGCCCGACCGCGCCCACCCGGCGCGCCGGCTGATCGAGGCCCACAAGGCCGGACAGCTGCGCCGGCTCACCGGTCTGTGCGCCCGCGCCGGGCTGTCCGATCCGGACGAGGCGGCGGCGGAGATCACCTTCGTCCTCGAAGGGGCCCAGGTGAGCGCGCAGAACGGCAGCGTCGGGCGGGCCGGCGAACGGCTGATGAGGATCGTCGCGGCCGTCCTGGACCGCCACGCGGCCGCCTGACCGAGGTCACTCGGGCAGCACGAGCCCCGCCGTCTTCCCCGGTTCCACCCGCATCTCCCGGTCGCCGATGCGGACGTCGACGGGTGAGTGGTGGGAGGCGGGTACGGCGATGTCCAGACGGCCGCTGCGCAGTCGCAGGTGGATGCCCCAGTGGCCGTGGTAGCGCAACGGGAAGCCGTAGGACGAGAGTTCGGGCAGCGGGACCGGGTCGAGGCGGAGGGCGCCGTCGCGGGTCTCCAGGCCGGTCAGGCCGCGCTGCACGAGGTCCAGGGTGCCGGCCATGGCGCCGAGGTGGATGCCCTCGCCGGTGGTGCCGCCCTGGAGGTCGGCGATGTCGCCGCGCAGGGCTTCCTGGACGAAGGACCAGGCGTCGGCGCGGCGGGCCCGGGTCAGGATCCAGCCGTGCACCAGGCCGCTCAGGGTGGAACCGTGGCTGGTGCGGTGCAGGTAGTGGTCGACGGTCGCGGTCCAGGTCCGTTCGTCCAGCGGGTGGCCCAGGCGGTGGAAGAGGGCGTGCAGTTCGGCGGGCGCGAAGAGGTAGCCGAGCATGAGGACGTCGGCCTGCTTGGACGCCTTGTAGCGGTTGACGGTGTCGCCCTCGGCCTCCAGGATGCGGTCCAGGCGGCGGATGTCGTCGTAGCGCTTGCGGTAGCCGTCCCAGTCGAGTTCGGCGAGGTCGCCGTAGCCCTCGAACTGGCTGACCACACCGTCGTGGAAGGGGATGTGCAGGCGCCGCGAGACGTCCTCCCAGCGGGCGGGCTCGTCGCTCTCCAGGCCCGCCCCCTCGGTGAGTTCGCGGCGGCGCGGCTCGGGCAGCGCGTCCAGCAGTTCCAGGGTGCGGGTGAGCACCCAGGCGGCGGTGACGTTCGTGTAGGCGTTGTCGTCCAGGCCGGGCCGGACGGCGTCCGGATAGGCGTCGTGGTACTCGTCGGGGCCGACCACGCCCCGGATGCGGTAGCGGCCGAGGTGGTCGTCCCACTCGGCGCAGTCCGCCCAGTAGCGGGCGATGTCCAGCAGCATCTCGGCGCCCTCGCCGTGCAGGAAGTCGGTGTCGCCGGTCGCCTCCCCGTACTGCCAGACGTTGTAGGCGACGGCCGAGCCGACGTGGTGCTGGAGCCGGGAGTGGTCGGGCAGCCAGCGGCCCGAGCGCGGGTTGAGGTGGAGCTGCTGGGTCTCCTCGCGGCCGTCGCTGCCGCTCTGCCAGGGGTACAGCGCCCCGCGCCGGCCGAGCGCGCGGGCGGCCTGCCGGGCGGCGTCCAGGCGGCGGTGCCGGTAGCGCAGCAGGGCGCGGGAGACCTCGGGCAGGTGCAGGTTGAGGTAGGGCAGGACGAAGAGTTCGTCCCAGAAGACATGGCCCCGGTAGGCCTCGCCGTGCAGTCCGCGCGCGGGCACGCCCACGTCGAGGTCGGCGGTGTGCGGCGAGAGGGTCTGGAGCACGTGGAAGAGGTGCAGGCGCAGGATGCTGCCGGCCTCGCCGGGGACCTCAAGGGCGGTACGGCGCCACAGCTGCTCCCAGGCGGCGGCGTGGCTCTCGCGCAGCTCGTCGAAGCCGGGGGCGGCGGCGATCCGGTCCTCGGCGGCACGCAGCGGGTCGCCGATGGCCGGGTCGTGCGAGGTGTGCAGGGCGACGGTCTTGTCCACGGTCACGGTCCCGCCGGGCAGCAGGCGCAGCCGGGCCCGCTGGACGGCGCGGTGGGCCTCCTCGACGTGGGTGACCGATGCCCCGGTGGTGAGCCGGGCGGCCAGCGCGACGCCGATGTCGGAGGTGCGGGTGCGGCAGCGCAGCCACACCGTGTCCGGTGC
Source organism: Streptomyces pyxinicus (assembly GCF_024753135.1). Classification (GTDB taxonomy): domain Bacteria; phylum Actinomycetota; class Actinomycetes; order Streptomycetales; family Streptomycetaceae; genus Streptomyces; species Streptomyces pyxinicus. The sequence continues at coordinate 21,252 of NZ_JANUGP010000001.1, forward strand.
CGTGCCGCCGGCCTCGGCGTGGTCGAGGTGCCGGCCGTCCAGGTCCCGGTAGCGGAGCACCCCGGAGTTGGTGACGGTCCCGTCCAGGACGGCCTCCACGTCCAGGTCGACGGCGTCGCCCTCGGCGGTGAACTCGGTGCGCAGGGCGGCGAGATGGGGGTCGGCGAGGTGCACCAGGCGCAGTTGCCGCACGAGCAGGGAGGAGTGCGGGCCGAGGGTGAAGCGGGTACGGCGCTCCAGCAGGCCGGGGTCGAGGTGGAGGGTCTGGTGGTGCTCGGTGACGTGGGCGGTGTCCGGGGTGAGCCAGTCGCGGCCGGCCGGACGGAAGCGCAGCGGCAGCCAGTTGGGCAGGTTGACCATGTCCTCGTTCTCGACCCGGCGGCCGGCGACCTCGGAGGTGAGCCGGTCGTAGCAGCCGGCCGCGTAGGTTCCCGGGTAGTGGATCTCGTCCGCGGCGCACTCGGGCAGCGCGCCGCGGGTGGCGAAGTAGCCGTTGCCGAGGGTGCACAGGGACTCGCGCAGGCGTTCCTCGCCGGGCCGGTAGCCGTCGTACTCCCAGGTCGGTCCCGTCACCCTGTCACTCCTCGGCCGACAGGGCGGGGAGGATCCGGTCGGGGGTCAGGGGCAGTTCGCGGAAGCGGACGCCGGTGGCGTGGTGGACGGCGTTGCCGATCGCGGCGGCGGTGCCGACGATGCCGATCTCGCCGATGCCCTTGCTGCCCATGGGGTTGAGGTGCGGGTCGTCCTCCTCGATCCAGTCGGCCTCGATGTCGGGGACGTCGGCGTGCGCGGGCACGTGGTAGGCGGCCAGGTCGGATTCGGTGAAGTCGCCGAACGCCGGGTCGAGGGAGCTGTGTTCGGTGAGGGCCATACCGAGGCCCATGGTCATGCCGCCGGTGAACTGGGAGCGTCCGGTGCGGGCGTTGAGGATCCGTCCGGCGGCGAAGATCCCCAGCAGCCGTCGTACCCGGACCTCGCCGGTCACGGTGTCGACGGCGGTCTCGGCGAAGTGGGCGCCGAAGGCGTGCCGGGCGTAGGGGCTCTCGGCGTCGGCCTTGCCGGTGGTGTCGGCGCGGACCTCGACGCCCTCGGCGGGCGGCGGCCCGGTGTGCGCGGCGAGGCGGGCGGCCAGTTCGGCGCAGGCCTCGTGCACGGCCCAGCCCCAGGAAGCGGTGCCGGAGGAGCCGCCGGCCAGCGGGGCGGGCGGGAGTTCGCTGCGGCCGACCTCGGTGCGTACCCGGTCCAGGGGCACGCCGAGGGCGTCGGCGGCGACCTGGGCGAGGACGGTGCGGGCGCCGGTGCCGATGTCGGCGGCGTTGAGGCGGATGGTGAAGGTCCCGTCGGGCAGCGCCTGGGCGGTGGCCGTGGAGGGGGCCACCTGGACGGGGTAGGTGGCGGCGGCCACGCCGGTGCCGATCAGCAGCGGGCCCTCGCGGCGGGAGCGGGGGCGCGGGTCGCGGCCGGCCCAGCCGAAGCGGCGGGCGCCCTCGCGCAGGCACTCCACGAGGTGCCGGCTGCTGAAGGGGCGGCCGGTGCCGGGTTCGCTGCCGGGTTCGTTGCGGACGCGCAGGTCGACCGGGTCGGTGCCGAGCGCGTGGGCGAGTTCGTCCACGGCGGACTCCAGGGCGTACATGCCGGGTGCCTCGCCGGGTGCGCGCATCCAGGAGGGGCTCGGCACGTCCAGCGGGACCACGTGGTGGGCGCTGCGCAGGGCGGGGGTGGCGTACATGACGCGGGAGACGACGGCGGCCTGCTCCACGAACTCCTTCACGTGCGAGGTGTGGGTGGTCACCTCGTGCAGGACGGCGGTGAGCCGGCCGTCCCGGTCCGCGCCGAGCCGCAGCCGCTGCACGGTGGGGGCGCGGTGGCCGACGACGGCGGGCAGGTCGCGGCGCGGGTAGGCGAGGGTGACGGGGCGGCCGGTGTGCCGGGCGGCCAGGGCGGCGAGCACGACGTCGGGGCGCGGGGTGCCCTTGGAGCCGAAGCCGCCGCCGACGTGCTCGGCCTCGACGGTGATCCGGTCCTCGTCCAGTTCGAAGAGCTGGGCGAGGACGGAGCGGACCGTGGTGCCGCCCTGGCTGGAGGTGTAGACGGTGAGCCGGTCGCCGTCCCAGTGGGCCGTGCTGGCGTGCGGCTCCATGGGGTGGTTGTGCAGCGGCGGCACCCGGTAGACGGCGTCGACACGGACCTCGGCGGCGGCGAAGGCGGCCTCGGGGTCGCCGTGCTCGACGTGCGCGGCGCCGCTGCTGACCTCCTCGGGCGCGTAGGCGTCGGGGTGGCCCTCGGTGAGGGTGACGTCGTGCGGGGCGCCGGCGTAGTCGACGCGGACCGCGCGGGCGGCGGCGCGGGCCGCCTCGGGGGTCTCGGCGACGGCCAGGGCCACGGGCCAGCCGCGGTGCGGCACGTCGGGGCTCTGGAGGACGGCGAGGGTGGCGTCCTCGGGGGTGGCGAGCCGGGGCGCGTCGCCGGGGGTGAGGACGGCGAGGACGCCGGGCAGGGCGAGGGCGGCGGCGGTGTCGACGCCGGTGACCCGGCCGTGTGCCACGGTGGCGGGCACGGGCCAGGCGTGGGCGCGTCCGGGCAGGGTGTACTCGGCGGCGTACCGGGCGCCGCCGGAGACCTTCTGCCGTCCTTCCCGGCGCTCGGCCGGTGCCCCGAGGGCGGTGGCGGTCATGGTTCCTCCCATGGGGGCGCGATCCGGTGCGGGCCGTCAGACGCCCGCCGGTGCCGGGGCCAGGCGGCCGAGGACGTCCAGGGCCAGGTTGCGGGCCAGCGGGACCTTGAAGGCGTTGTCCCGCAGGGGCTCGGCGTGCGCGAGTTCGAGGGCGACGGCGCCCTCGAACGCCGCCGGTCCGGCGGGCGCGCCCAGCAGGGCCAGCTCGGTGTGCCGGGCCCGCCAGGGCCGGTGCGCGAGCCCGCCGAAGGCCACCGCGACCTGGTCGACCACACCGTCCGCGACGCGGAGCACGACGGCCACGGAGGCGAGGGCGAAGGCGTACGACGCCCGGTCCCGGGCCTTGCGGTAGGCGGACGGGACGCCGGCGGTGGTGGCCGGCAGCAGCACACCGGTGATCAGTTCGCCGGGGCGCATCCAGGTGTCCCGCTCGGGGTGCTCGCCCGGCAGCCGGTGGAAGTCGGTCACCGGCAGCTTCCGGGCGCCCTCGGGGCCGTACAGCTCGACCTGCGCGTCCAGGGCGGCCAGGGCGACGGCCATGTCGGAGGGGTGGGTCGCGACGCACTGCTCGGAGTGGCCGAGGACGGCGTGGTCGCGGTGCACCCCCTCGCGGGCGCCGCAGCCGCTGCCGGGCGCCCGTTTGTTGCAGGGTTTGCCGAGGTCCTGGAAGTAGGGGCAGCGGGTGCGCTGGAGCAGGTTGCCGCCGGTGGTGGCGGCGTTGCGGAGCTGTCCGGAGGCGCCCGCCAGGAGGGCCTGGGAGAGGGCGGGCCAGCGGTCGCGGACCCGGGGGTCGGCGGCGAGGTCGCTGTTGCGGACGGTGGCGCCGACGCGTACGGAGCCGTCGGGCCGCTCCTCGATGGTGTCCAGCGGCAGCCGGCCGACGTCGATGAGGGCGGTGGGCCGGGCGACGCCGAGTTTCATCAGGTCCACGAGGTTGGTGCCGCCGGCCAGATAGGCGGCGCCGGGGTGGGCGGCGTAGGCGTCGACGGCCTCCTGGACGCCGGTGGGCCTGAGGTAGGCGAAGCCGTTCACTCGATCACGTCCTCGACCGCCTCGACGATGCGGGGGTAGGCGCCGCAGCGGCACAGGTTGCCGCTCAGGCGCTCGCGGATCTCGGCCCGGTCCAGGGCGACGGGACTGCCGGAGGGGGCCGCCGGGTCCGTGACGTGGGAGGGGTGGCCGGCCGCGGCCTCGGCGAGCATGCCGACGGCGGAGCAGAGCTGGCCCGGGGTGCAGTAACCGCACTGGAAGGCGTCCCGGTCGAGGAAGGCCCGCTGGAGCGGGTGCGGCTCCTCGCCGTCACCGCCGAGGCCCTCCACGGTGGTGACCTCGCTGCCGTCGAGGGTGACGGCGAGCAGCAGGCAGCTGTTGAGGCGGCGGCCGTCGACCAGCACGGTGCAGGCCCCGCACTGGCCGTGGTCGCAGCCCTTCTTGGACCCGGTCAGGTCCAGGTCCTCGCGCAGCAGGTCCAGCAGGACGCGCCGGTGGTCGACGTCCAGGGTGACGGGCTTGCCGTTCACCCGCAGGTGGACCTCGGAGTGGTGGCCGGGCTGATGTGCGCTGGTCATGGCACCGCGGACCTTCCGGACGTCTCGGTTCCGTGCCCTCTCGCGTATCCAGACCCGGCCGGATCACACGTCTCAGCTGTCGGCGGCGCCGGCCTTGGCCACCTTGTCGGTGACGTCGGCGGTGTCCTTGGCGGGCGGCGCCGTGACGTCCACGTCGGTGCCGAAGTCCGTGAAGCGGAGCATGGTCGTGCTGGTCACGGCGGTGTTCTCCTTGCCGGGGGTGCGCTGCTTGAGCGGGCGCAGGGTGAGCCGGACGCTCTCCTGGCGCAGCCGGCCCTTGTCGTCGAGCCACAGCTCGACCGGCAGCGAGGACTTCCCGAGCTGGCGGCGCAGTTCCTGTGCCTTGCCGGCGTCGCCCTGGGCGAGGGCGGAGACGGGGACGGAGACGCGGTAGTGGGTGGTCCTGGTGCCGTCGAGGGTCTGGGTGCCGAGCCGGGTGACGTCGTCGGAGTCGATGCCCTTGAGGTAGCGCACCGGCTCGGCCGGGTCGCTGACCTGGGACTGCCCGGACCGGTTCTGCTTCGCGAGCCGGGCCAGGTCGATCTTGGTCCAGATCTTGCCGCCGGGGACGCTGCCGCGCTGCTTGCCGGTCGGCTTCTGGTAGACGACGCCGTCGAGGACGCGCTGCTCGACGGTGGTGCCGGCGGAGGTGATCGTGACCTTGCTGGTGCCGTCCTCCAGGTCGGCCACGCCCTTGCCGTCGGCGGTGAGGGTCCGGCCCTCGGCGGTGACCTCGGTGCTGACGGTCATCCGGGCGGATTCGGCGGCCGTCGTCCTGCGGTAGGCGTCCTGGACGGCCCGGACGGGCGGGGTCGCGCTCGGCCGCGCCTGCGCGTCCCCGCTCTTGCCGGAGCCGTCCTCGCTGCCGCAGCCGGTGAGCCCGGCGGCGAGGAGGAGGACGGCGACGGCACTTCCGATCTGGGCTTTCGACACGGTGGGGTCTCCTGGCAACGCGGGTCGTTTTACAGGTACTTGACCCGACGCCGGTTTCCCCGTCCGCTGCGTCTCACGCCCGCGGGTTCACGGACGGCGGACCGGATCGGCCACGTTTCCGGCGGAGTTGTCAGGTGAGGGGGGTTCAGCCGGTGTAGGCGGCGAGGACGCGGGTGTAGTCCCAGGCGTTCTGGGAGACGCCGGAGCAGCTGTCGGCGGGGCCGCCGGTGCACGGCCGGTCGCGGTTGGCGGACCAGAAGGTGAGCCGGGCCAGGTGGTGCTGGCGGGCGTAGGCGAGGATGGTCCGGAAGTCGTCGACGGTGACCGTCTCGTTGTCGTCGGTGACGCCGTTCATGGACGAGATGCCCATGTCCCGGTAGGCTTGGTCGTCGCTGTAGTGGTACGCGTTCTTCAGCGCGGACTTCAGGCCCTCGGCGGCCCTGGTGGTGAGGCTGCCCATGTTCTGGCCGGCGCCGCCGAAGTCGAACGGCATGATCGCCCAGGCGTCCACGGTCAGTCCGGAGGACGCGGCCCGGTTGATGAGGCTGGTGTCGGGGCCGCTCTGGCCGGTGCCGATGGTGATGTACACCTTCAGGCCGGGGTTGTTCGCCTTGACCGTCTTCAGGGCGTCCACGGTGCGCTGTTGCACGGTGGGGTTGCCGTAGGCGTCGGCCTCGATGTCGATGTCGATGGCCTTGAGGCCGTAGGCGTTGATCACCTTCTGGTAGGCGCCGGCGAGTTCGCCCGCGCTGGAGCAGGAACTCTCCAGCTTGTTGCCGCTGTAGCCGCCGAACGACGGGATGACGTCACCGCCGTTCGCGCGGACGGCGGTGACGGTCCCCTGGTCGACGCCGCCGGGCAGCGGGCGGCTGCCGTCCCACTGCGGGTTGCAGTAGCCGCCCGACAGCACGAAGGCGAGCGTGAACCACTTCACGCCGGTGGCCTGGGTGATGGTGCTCGGGCTCGGCGGGCTGCCCCAGCCGTTGTACAGGTACGGCGCGACGGCCATCGGCGTCGAGGTGCCGCCGCCGCTGTCGCCGGGGGCGGGCGCGGTCCACTTCTGGTTGGCCGAGCCGGTGCAGGTCCAGATCTGGGCACGGGTGCCGTTGGCGGAGCTGTTGCCGGTGGCGTCCAGGCACTTGTCCGCCTGCGGGTTGACGAGGTCGTGGGCGGCGCTGAGGGTCCACTTCTGGTTGGCGCCGCCGGTACAGGTCCACAGCTGGGCCTTGGCGCCGTCGGCGGTCGCGTTGCCGGTGACGTCGAGGCACTTGCCGAGGGCGCGCAGGGTGCCGTCGCTGCCGGCGGTCCACTGCTGGGCGGCGGTGCCGTTGCAGTCGTAGAGCTGGACGGCGGTGCCGTCGGCGGAGCTGGCGCCGGCGACGTCGAGGCACTTGCCGCCGATGCCGGTGACGGTGCCGGTGGCGGCGTGGGCGGGAGCGGCGGTGAGCAGGCCGGTGGCGAGCAAGAGGGCGGCGAGGGACACGGCTGCGGGGAGCGGTCTGGCCATGCGGGAGGCGGCCTTTCGGGTGGGGGTGCCCGGAGGGCGCCCAACACGGGGGGACGGTTGGGGCGTTGAGCGCGTCCGGCGCCTTTGTTCAAGGCGTGAAGTTAAAGGTCCGGACCACCGGAGTCAAGAGGTGGGACGGCGGTCACGGACGTGGACGCGCGCTCCGGGCTCCGGTCAGACCGCCGGCACCTCGTCGTCCCGCCCGGCGAACTGGGTGCGGTGGAGTTCCGCGTACCGGCCGCCCGCCGCGAGCAACTCCCCGTGCGTGCCACGCTCCACGATCCGGCCCGCCTCCAGGACCAGGATCAGGTCGGCCGCCCGCACGGTGGACAGCCGGTGGGCGATCACCAGGGCGGTGCGGTCCGCCAGCGCCTCGGTGAGCGCCTCCTGGACGGCCGCCTCCGAGGTGTTGTCCAGGTGGGCGGTGGCCTCGTCCAGGATGACCACCCGCTGCCGGGCCAGCAGCAGCCGGGCGAGGGTCATCCGCTGGCGCTCACCGCCGGAGAGCCGGTAGCCGCGCTCGCCGACGACCGTGTCCAGGCCGTCGGGCAGCGACCGTACGACCTCGGCGAGCCGGGCCCGGCCGAGGGCGTCCCACAGTTCCTCGTCGGTGGCCTCGGGACGGGCGAGCAGCAGGTTGGCGCGGACGGTGTCGTGGAAGAGGTGGCCGTCCTGGGTGACCATGCCGACGGTGGCGCGCAGCGAGCCGGCGGTCAGCTCCCGGACGTCGGTGCCGCCGATCCGGACGGCGCCCGCGTCGACGTCGTACAGGCGCGGCAGCAGCTGCGCGACGGTGGACTTCCCGGCGCCGGACGAGCCGACCAGGGCGACGGTCTGTCCGGGTTCGGCGCGGAAGGAGACGCCGTGCAGGACCTCGCCGCCGCCCCGGGTGTCGAGGGCGGCGACCTCCTCCAGGGAGGCGAGGGAGACCTGGTCGGCGGCCGGGTAGCCGAAGCGGACGTCCGCGAACTCGACCGCGACCGGGCCCTCGGGCACCGCGCGGGCGTCCGGCCGGTCCTCGATGAGCGGCCTCAGGTCCAGCACCTCGAAGACCCGCTCGAAGCTGACCAGGGCGCTCATCACCTCCACCCGGGCCCCGGCGAGCGCGGTCAGCGGGGCGTAGAGCCGGGTCAGCAGCAGGGCGAGCGAGACGACGGCACCCGGCTCCAGGGTGCCGTGCAGCGCGAACCAGCCGCCGAGGCCGTAGACGAGGGCCAGCGCGAGCGCGGAGACCAGGGTGAGGGCGGTGATGAACACCGACTGGGCCGTGGCCGTGCGCACCCCGATGTCGCGGACCCGGGCGGCCCGCGCGGCGAACTCCGCCGACTCCTCCCCGGGCCGCCCGAAGAGCTTGACCAGGGTGGCGCCGGGTGCGGAGAAGCGCTCGGTCATCCGGGTGCCCATGGCCGCGTTCAGCGCCGCCGCCTCCCGCTGCATCTCGGCCATCCGGCGGCCCATCCGGCGGGCCGGCAGCACGAACACCGGCAGCAGGGCGAGCGCGAGCAGGGTGATCTGCCAGGACAGGGTGAGCATCACCGCGAGCGTGAGGACCAGGGTGACCACGTTGCCCACGACTCCGGACAGGGTGCCGGCGAAGGCCCGCTGGGCGCCGATCACGTCGTTGTTGAGACGACTGACCAGCGCGCCCGTACGAGTCCGTGTGAAGAACGCGACGGGCATGCGCTGCACATGATCGAACACAGCCGTTCTGAGGTCGAGGATGAGTCCCTCCCCGAGCGTCGCCGACAGGCGCCGTCCGAGGATGCCGAGCCCCGCCTCCGCGAGGGCCACCAGCGCGATCAGCAGGGACAGCCGGACCACGGCCGCGGAGTCGTGTCCCGCCACGATCGCGTCGACGACCCGCCCGGCCAGCACGGGGGTGGCGACGGCGAGCAGGGCCGTGACCACCCCCAGCAGGACGAACCGGACGATGCCGGCGCGGTGCGGCCGGGCGAAGGCGGCGATACGGCGCAGGGTGGCGCGGGCGAGGGGCCGCCGCCCGGCCTGCGCGTTCAGGACGCTGTGCAACTGCGTCCACGCGGTGGTCTCCATGCTCATGGAGCAGAACGTAGAACCTCAAGCTTCGTTGAGGTCAAGGTCCGCTCTTTTTCACCCGCACCGGTGTCCCGCCCGCCGAGGGCCCCGATGACCCCAGCCTGTAAGCCGCCGTGTCCGCTCCCGCCATCCGCCGTTGACGCGGCGCGGCGACCCTCTGCTGATGTGACCGCCGTCCCGCTTCCTCCGCTGCCCCGTGGGCGCCGTGTCCCGGTCCGCCGGGTGCTGTGCCTGGTCCCGCTCGTGCTCGTGGCGGTGACCGCCGTACGGCACCGCCCGGTGCTCGCCGAGGGCTTCGGCCACCTGCGCTCCGCGTCCCCGCCGTGGCTGTGCGCGGCGGCCGGCGCGACCTGTCTGACCTGGGTGGCCGCCGCGTTCACCCGGCAGGGCGCGGTGCTGCAACCGCTGCCCCGGGCACGCCTGTTGGCCACCCAGTTCGCGGCCGGCGCGGCCAACCACCTGCTGCCGACCGGGCTCGGCGCGAGCGCGGTGAACCTGCGTTTCATGCGGGTGTGCGGGGTACCGCCGGCCCGTTCCTCGGCCGCCCTCGCCCTGTATCTGCTGGCCGAGTGCGTGGGCCGGCTCGCCCTGCTGGCGGGTCTGCTCCTCGCCTTCCCGGACGCGCTGCGGCCGGGCCCCCTGCTGCCGGACGGCTCGGTGCTCCCGCTGCTGCTCGGCGTGGCCGCCGTCCTGCTCGCGGCGGCGGCCGCCCTGCTCCTGGTACGACCGCTGCGCAGCCGCCTGTCGGCCTTCGCGCGGGAGGCGCTCGACGAGGCGCGCTCGGTGCACACCCGGCCGTCCCGCGCGCTCGCCCTGTGGGGCGGCTCGCTGGCCTTCCCCGCGCTCCAGGCGGCCGGACTCGCCGCCGTGGGGCAGGCGTTGCGGCTGCCGGTGCCGGCCGCGCACATGGCGCTGGCGTATCTCGCGGCGACGGTCGCGGTCGCCCTGGTGCCGACCCCGGGCGGGATCGGCTCGGTGGAGGCGGCGCTCGTGGTGGCGCTGGTCGCGGTGGGCGGTCCGGCCGCGGTGGCCACGGCGGTGGTGCTGGCCTACCGGATCATCACGGTGTGGGTGCCGCTGGTGCCGGGTGCGCTGACGCTGGGGGCGCTGGTGCGGCTGAAGGTCATCTGAGGCACAGTGGCCCTCCGAGCCGTGTCGAGCCGCGTCCGAGCCGCATTCGCCGAGGGGAGCCACCGTGCCGGTCCGCGTGGAACGCGAGGGGTACGTCACCACCGTCGTCCTGTCCCGGCCGGAGGCCCGCAACGCGGTGGACGGCCCCACGGCCGCCGAACTCGCCGCCGCCTTCCGGGCGTTCGAGGCGGACGACGGCGCCCGGGTGGCGGTGCTGTGGGGCGAGGGCGGCACCTTCTGCGCGGGCGCCGACCTGAAGGCGATCGGCACCGGGCGCGGCAACCGGGTGGCGCGGGACGGGGACGGTCCGATGGGTCCGACCCGGATGCGGCTGTCCAAGCCGGTGATCGCCGCGGTGGCCGGACACGCGGTCGCCGGCGGCCTGGAACTCGCCCTGTGGTGCGATCTGCGGGTGGCCGAGGAGACGGCCGTGTTCGGGGTGTTCTGCCGGCGCTGGGGAGTGCCCCTGATCGACGGCGGCACGGTACGGCTGCCCCGGCTGATCGGCAGCGGCAGGGCGATGGACATGATCCTGACCGGCCGCCCGGTTCCGGCCCGCGAGGCGTACGACATCGGCCTCGCCAACCGCCTGGTACCGCCCGGCCGTGCCCGTGCCGAGGCGGAGGAACTGGCCGCGAGCCTCGCCCGGCTCCCCCAGGCCTGCCTGCGCAGCGACCGCGCGTCACTGCTGGACCAGGAGGGTCTGGACGAGGAGACGGCGATGCGCCACGAACTCCGGTACGGGGTGGATGTGTTGGCGGAGGGCGTGGAGGGGGCGGGCCGGTTCGCTGCGGGGGCCGGGCGGCACGGGTCCTCCTCGGATGTGTGAGCACCCTCCGGGGCCCACTCGGACCTGTGAGCGCCCTCCGCCGGCCAGTCCCGCACGGGCCCTACTCGGACCTGTGAGCGCCCTCCGCCAGCCACTCCAGCACCATGTCGGCCGCGCGGCTGCCGTCCCGGGCGGCCTCCTCCGCCCTGCCGTCCGGGTGGGTGAGGCCCCCGGCGGCGAAGACGCCCGGCCGTGAGGTCCGTGCCCCCGGGGCCGGTGTGATGCCGCCCAGGCGGGCGAGTTCGTCCTCGGGCAGGAACTCGCCGGTGAAGACGACCGTGTCGCAGGGCAGCACGCTCCCCTCGCCGTCCCGGTGGCGGACACGGACGCCGGACAGCCGCCCCTGTCCGAGCAGTTCGGTGACGGTCGTTCCCGTCAGCAGCGGGGTGCCCGACCTGGCGCAGGCGCGCGTGGCCTCCGTGACCAGGGCGACGACCTCGGTACCGGACGCGCGCAGGGTGTCCGCCGCCGTGTACGCCACCTCCTCGGCGCCCACCACGACCGCGCGGGTGCCGACGGACCGGCCGAACAGGTGGACCGTCTGGAGGAGTTCACCGGTGGTGTAGACGCCCGCGGGGCGGGTGCCGGGTACCAGGCGGGCCGGGCGGGGGCGTTCGCGGACACCGGTGGCGAGGACGACCGCCCGCGCCGCGACCGTCTCCGGTCCCCGGGGCCCGACGGTGCGCAGGGCGAGACCGCCGGGTGCCCAGTCCAGCGCGGTGACGCCGGTGCGCAGGTCGGCGCCGGCGCGTTCGGCGGCCCGGGTCAGCAGGCGCGCGTACTCGGGTCCGGTCAGCGGGCGGGTCCGGGTGCCGAAACCGCCGTACCCGCAGTACGCCGGCACTCCCCCGGGCCGTACCGACCGCTCCAGCACCTCCACGCGCCCGGCACCGGCTGCGGCCAGCCGGGCGGCGGCGGTGAGTCCGGCGGGCCCGGCGCCGACGACGAGCACGTCGAGGGGGCGGGGCGCCGACCGGGCCGGCTGGTTCTCAGGTGTCATGAGCGGTCCCCTCCCGCAGCAGTTCCGCCACCCGCGCCCCGCAGTGGAAGCCCTGGCAGCGGCCGGCCCGGGCCCGGGTGCGGCGGCGCAGGCCCTCCGGGGTGCGGGGCGGGACGGTGGCGGCGAGGGCGTCGCGGATCTCGCCCCGGGAGACGCGCTCGCAGAAGCAGACGAGGTCGGCGTAGGCCGGGTCGGCGGCGACGAGTCCGGGCCGCTCGCAGGGGCGGGGGGCGGTGGCGCCGAGGTCCGGCATGGTGACCGGGGCCGGCTCCCGGACGGGGCCGAGATCGAGCCCGGTGTCGGCGAGCAGGCCGGTGACGTGCGCGGCGATGGCCATGGAGGCGGAGAGGCCGGTGGAGCGGATGGAGCCGACGGTGACGTACCGCTCGCCGGGGTGCGCGGTGATGCGGTAGTCCTCGTGTTCGGTGGCCGCGCGCAGCCCGGCGTAGACGGCGGTGACCTCCTCGTCGAGCAGGGCGGGCAGGACGCGGCGGCCCTTGTCCCGGAGCAGGGCGATGCCCTCGGCGGTGGAGTGCGTGGCGCTCTTGTCGTGCAGGTCCTCGGCGGTGGGGCCGAGCAGGACGTTGCCGTGGACGGTGGGGGCGACGAGGACGCCCTTGCCGAGCGCGGTCGGGACGGGCAGCAGGATGTGCCGGACCAGCGGGCGGGCGAGCCGGTCGTACACGAGGAGCTGGCCCCGGCGCGGGGTGACGGTGAAGTCGTCGTGGCCGAGCAGCCGGTCGAGGGTGTCGGCGCCCAGACCGGCCGCGTTGACGAGATGGCGGGCGCGCAGGGTGCCGCGCGTGGTGGTGAGCAGGTGGCCGTCGCCGTCCCGGGTGACGGTCTCGACGGCCGCTCGCAGGTGGAGGTCGGTTCCGGCGCGGACGGCCTGGGTGGCGTAGGCGAGGGTGGTGGTCCAGGGGCAGATGACACTCTCGCCGGGCACGTGCAGGGCGCCGAGCGCGCCGGGACCCAGATGGGGTTCGCGGGCGTACAGCTCACCTTGGCCCAGCATGCGGGTCTCGGTGTGTCCGTTGCGCACGGCCTTCCCTGCCAGTCGGGGCAGGGCGGCCCGTTGCTCCTCGTCCCAGGCGACGAGGAGGGCGCCGACGGCTTCGAGGGCGATGCCGGACTCGGCCGCGTAGGCCGTCAGGCGCCGGTACCCGTCCCGGACGAGGCGGGCCTCCAGGGTGCCCGGGGTGGCGTCGAAACCGGTGTGCACGATGGCGGTGTTGGCCTTGGAGGTGCCCTGTCCGACGTCGTCCCGCGCCTCCACGAGGGCGACGCGCAGCCGGGGCCGGCGGGCCAGTTCGCGGGCGAGGGCGCAGCCGACGACGCCGGCGCCGACGATCGCCACGTCGTACGGCTCCGGGGGCAGCGGTCCGTCCGCCGTGACGGTCACGGGCCGAGCAGGGCGGCGACGGCGGTGCGGAAGCCTGCGCGGCGTTCGGCGGCCTGGTCGGCCGGGATGCGGGGCTCGTACACGGCGGCGGGCTTCCCGTCGGGCAGGGCGTCCGCGACGCCGAGCGCGGGGTCGAGGCCGAGGCGGGCGAGGGCGGCGGCGCCGAGCGCGGTGGCGTCGGGCAGCGCGGACACCTCCACCGGGCGTTGCAGCAGGTCGGCCTGGGTCTGCATGAGCAGCGCGGAGCGGGTGAGGCCGCCGTCGACCCGGAGCAGGTCCAGCGGGGCGCCGAGGTCGGTGGCGGCGGCCTCGGCGAGTTCGGCGACCTGGGCGGCGATGCCCTCGCACAGGGCGCGCGCCAGGTGGCCGGGGGTGGTGTCGAGGCCGAGTCCGGTGAGGGAGCCGCGCAGGTCACCGCGCCACCAGGGGGCGGCGAGCCCGGCGAGGGCGGGTACGAAGGTGACGCCGCCGCTGTCGGGGACGGTGCCGCCGACGGAGTCGAGGTCGGCGGCACCGGACAGGACGCCGAGGTCGGTGAGCCAGCGCACGGCGGAGGCGGCCGTGTAGACCTGTCCGTCCAGGCAGTAGCTGGTGGTGCCGGCGAGCCGCCAGGCCACGCAGCTCACCAGTCCGGAGTCGCCGCGCCGGGGTCGCTCGCCGGTGTGCGCGAGCAGGAACGCGCCGGTGCCGTAGGTGCACTTGGCGGTGCCGGGTGCGGTGACGCGCTGGGCGAGCAGGGCGGCCTGCTGGTCGACGATCAGTCCGGTGAGGGGGATCTCGGGGCCGAATGCCCGGGTGGTGCCGACGACTTGGGCGCAGTCGGTCACCTCGGGGAGGGTTTCCCCGGTGAGGCCGTAGAGGTCGAGGGCGCGCGGGGACCACGTGGCGCGGTCCAGGTCGAGGAGCTGGGTGCGGCCGGCGGTGGCGGCGTCGGTGGCGTGGACGCCGGTGAGCCGGTGGACCAGCCAGGCGTCGGAGGTGCTCACGACACCCTCGCGGGTGAGGTTGCGGCGAATCCAGGCCATCTTCGGCGCGGCGAAGTAGGGGTCCAGGGGCAGGCCGGTCAACTGGCGCAGTTCCTCGCCCTGAGCTGCGAGTTCGGCGCAGACGGAGGCGGCCCGGCGGTCCTGCCACACCAGGGCGTCGGTCAGCGGGCGCCCGGTGGCCGGGTCCCAGGCGAGGACGGTCTCGCCCTGGTTGGCGAGGCCCAGCGCGACGACGCCCTCGCCCGCCTCGGCGAGTGCCTGACGGCCCGCTGCCAGCACCGAGTCGTACAGCGCGGCGGGGTCCACCTCGACCCGGCCGCCGGCCAGGTGACGCGGGCCGACCTGGGCGAACCCGGTGCCGAGCACGCCGCGTTCCGGGCAGACCACGAGGGCCTTGGTGCCGGAGGTGCCCTGGTCGACGGCGAGCACCGGCCCCGTCATCGGGTGCGCTCCGCTGCTCCGGTGGTGAAGATCACATGCCTCAGCCTGCCGTCGGCCGGCGCGGCGCGTCAAGCCGCCCTGACCAAAAGCCAACTTGCCTGTATAAATCGTTGAGTTAGCAACAATGGCAGCGCCGGAACGTCCCCCTCTATAGTGACCGCCGACCGCGCGCGACACTTTCGAACACCGCCCAGGGGAGGGCTGTTGCTACGTCACCCCGCCATCTCGCCCACGTGCCAGGGGCAGGGGGCCGACGGCTGATGGCCAGAGAAGGAGCCCGTCCCTCCTACGACCCCGCCGGCCCCGACCGCCCCCTGCGCGGCGCGCTCCAGGATCTGCGCACCGGCCGCTGGATGGCCATGCGGACCCTGCTCGCGGAGACCGGCCAGTGGTGGCTGTGGACCCAGCGCACCCAGGTGCTCGCCGCCGCGGCGGCCGGTACCGACGTGGTGCGGGCCTGGCTCGCGGAGGAGCCCGACAGCGCCCACGCGGCGGTGATGCAGGCCCGGGTCGGGGTGGAGCGCGCGCTGCGTGCCCAGCGTGAACGGCACCTGCGTACCCACGAGTTGTGGATCGAGGCGTGGGACGCCGCCCAGTCCGCCTCCCGCGTCGCCCCACAGAACCCGGTGCCCTGGGTGTGCCTGCTCGCGCTGGCCCAGTTGGACCCGGAGCAGCGCTGGGAGGAGCACCGGGCCGCGGCCCCCGAACCGCTGCTGCCGCCGGGCCCCTGGGGGCTGTTGGCGGAGGCGGGCAAGCGGGACCCGTACAACCGCGAGGCCCACCACCGGATGCTCCAGTTCCTGTACGCGCGCGGCGGCACCGGCCGGCTCGCGGAGGCCGCCGGCTACGCCCAGTGGGCCGCCGACCGCGCCCCGGCCGGCTCCGCCCTTCATGTGCTGCCGCTGTACGTCCGGGTGGAGCGCTACCGCCGGGACAGCGGGCACGACGCGGCCCTGGACCTGCACTGGGTGGCGGAGGACGCGGCACGCGAGACCCGGCACGCCCTGCACGCCTGGTTCGAGCACACCCACCGCGCCGAACGCTCCCTGCTGGACCTCAACCACCTGGCGCACGCCCTGTGGGGCTCCCACCGATTCGCGGACGCGGCACGGGTGTTCGAGGCCATCGGGCCGTACTTCACGCCCCCGCCGTGGATGTACCGCACCTCCGACCGCGACCGGGCCGTGGAAATCTTCGTCCAGGCCCGGGAGCGCTCCCGCGCGGCCTCCGACGGCTCCGGTCCGCACCCCTGAACGCACCACCACACCACCGCGACGCCGTACCGCCGCACCCCCAAGTCCCGCTGACTTCCCGGAGGTTCCCGCATGTCCCCCACCCCCGAACCGGTCCCCTCGCCCGGGCGGCACCAGCAGGACGAGGAGCAGCGTCTGCGCGAGCTGGGCTACCGGCCCGTGCTGGCCCGCCGCATGGGCGGGTTCGGCAACTTCGCGATCAGCTTCTCGGTGATCTCGATCCTGTCCGGCTGTATGACCCTGTACGGCTTCGGCCTGAACACCGGCGGCCCCGCCGTGATGCTCTGGGGCTGGGCCGGGGTCGGCCTGTTCGTGCTCTGCGTCGGCCTCGCGCTCGCCGAGGTCACCAGCGCCTACCCGACCTCCGGCGCCCTGTACTACATGGCCGACCGGCTCGGCGGCCGGCGCTGGGGCTGGTACACCGGCTGGCTGAACCTGCTCGGCCTGCTCGGCGCGATCGCCGGCATCGACTACGGCGCCGCCCTGTTCACCGGCGCGTTCGCCAACCTCCAGTGGGGCTTCGAACCGACGCCCGGCAAGACCATGCTGATCTTCTGCGCGATCCTGCTGCTGCACGCCACGCTGAACCTGTTCGGCGTCCGCCTGGTCAGCCTGCTCAACTCGGTCAGCGTGTGGTGGCACCTGGCCGGTGTCGCGCTGATCGTCGGCGCCCTGGCGATCGTCCCCGACCACCACCAGTCGGCGTCCTTCGTGTTCACGAAGTTCGTCAACGAGACCGGCTGGCACAACCCGCTGTACGTGGCGGCGATCGGCCTGCTGCTCGCGCAGTACACCTTCTCCGGATACGACGCCTCCGCGCACCTGTCCGAGGAGACCTCGCACGCCTCGGTCTCCGCCGCCAAGGGCATCGTCCGGTCCATCTGGGTGTCCTGGCTGGCCGGTTTCGTGCTGCTGGCCGGACTGACCTTCGCCATCCAGGACTACGACGCGACGCGTGCCACCGACACCGGGGTGCCGCCCGCCCAGATCCTCCTGGACGGACTCGGCACCGACGGCGCCAGCGCGCTGCTGCTGGTCGTGATCGTGGCCCAGCTCTTCTGCGGCAACGCCGAGGTCGCCGCCGCCAGCCGGATGGTGTTCGCGTTCAGCCGGGACGGCGCGCTGCCCGGCTCGCACCTGTGGCGCAAGGTCAGCAGCCGCACGCAGACCCCGGTGGCCGCCGTGTGGCTGTCGGTGACCGTCGCCTGTGCGCTCGCCCTGCCGTCCCTGTACTCCGCGACGGCGTACAACGCGGTCACCGCCATCAACGTCATCGGCATCACGCCCGCCTACGCGATCCCGGTGCTGCTGCGGCTGCGCGCGGGCGACCGCTTCCGGCCCGGCCCCTGGAACCTGGGCCGCTGGAGCCGGCCCGTCGGCTGGATCGCGGTGGTCTGGGTGGCCTGTGTGACCGTCCTGTTCTGCCTGCCGCAGGCCTCCCCGGTCACGGCCGACACGATGAACTACGCCTCGATCGCCCTCGCGGTCGTCCTCGTCCTGGCCAGCGTCTGGTGGTACGTCGCCCGCCGCTCGTACGGCACCCCGACCACGGCCGCCTACGGCAGCGACAAGGACCAGGCCGAACTGGCGGAGGGCATCGTCTGAGCCGGCCCCCGCCGGACGCCGCTCCAGGTACGAACTGGAGTGCCGGATACGGCAGGATGAGCGAGCGCGCGGGCCGTCGGTGACCGGCCGGCCGCGCGCTCGCACATCCCGGACGTCGAACAGGTGACAACGTGACGAGACTTCACATCGGGCTCCGCGCAGCCGCTCTCCGCCCCGGAGGTGACCGGTGAACCGCGCGCTGACCCTGGACGACCTCGTCCTCGCCGGGATCGCCCTGGCGGCCGGCCTGGTGCTCGCCTTCCTGTCCCGCACGCTGCTGCGCTGGCTGGCGGGGCACGCCAAGCGCACCCGCTGGAGCGGCGACGACGTCATCGTGGACGCGCTGCGCTCGGTGGTGCCCTGGGCGGCGATCGCCGGCGGGGCGGCAGCGGCGGCGGCCGTCCTGCCGCTGACCCGGGGCGTCCGGCACCACGTCGACCAGTTCCTCCAGGTCTGGCTGATCCTGGTGGTGACGGTGTCCGCGGCCCGGGTGATCGCCGGCCTGGTGCGGACGGTGACACAGTCCCGCTCCGGAGTCGCCGGCTCGGCGACCATCTTCGTCAACATCACCCGTGTCCTGGTGCTGGCGATCGGCTTCCTGGTCGTCCTGCAGACCCTCGGCGTCTCCATCGCACCCCTGCTGACCGCCCTCGGCGTCGGCGGTCTGGCCGTCGCCCTGGCCCTTCAGGACACGCTCGCCAACCTCTTCGCGGGCATCCACATCCTGGCCTCCAAGACCGTCCAGCCGGGCGACTACATCCGGCTGAGCAGCGGCGAGGAGGGCTACGTGGTGGACATCAACTGGCGCCAGACCACGGTCCGCCAGCTGTCCAACAACCTGGTGGTCATCCCCAACGGCCAGCTCGCCAAGGCCAACATGACCAACTTCACCCAGCCCGAGCAGCAGTTGACGATCCTGGTGCAGGTGGGCGTGAGCTACGACAGCGACCTCGACCACGTCGAGCGCGTCACCCTGGAGGTCATCGCCGAGACCATGCGGGAGATCACCGGCGCGGTGCCGGACCACGAACCCGCCATCCGCTTCCACACCTTCGGCGACTCCCGCATCGGCTTCACGGTGATCCTCGGCGTCGGCGAGTTCAGCGACCAGTACCGCATCAAGCACGAGTTCATCAAACGCCTGCACCGCCGCTACCGCGCGGAGAACATCCGCATCCCCTCCCCCACCCGCACGGTCGCCCTCCAGCAGGGCACGGTGGTCATCCCGCAGCAGCGCACGGCCCAGGACCCGTCCCCCTCTCCCGCGGAGTAGCCCGCCCCGGCCGGCAGTGGCCAGGCATCACCTCGGACGGGTTCGCCGTGCCCGGGCCCGGCTCAGTGGGTGACGGCGAGCTTGAACGCGATGATCGCCAGGCCCAGCAGCAGATTGACCGTGGCGGTGCCGGCGACCTGCCGCCAGGACGCGTAGGCCTGCCGCGCGCCGGCCGCCGACCAGCCCACCTGGCCGGCCACCGCCACCGCGATCGCCAGCCAGGCGGCGCCCCCGACGTCCAGCCCGAGCAGCGGGCTGACGGCGACCGCGAGGGCCGGGGGTACGGCCGCCTTCACGATGGGCCACTCCTCGCGGCAGACCCGCAGCACGGTCGGCCGGTCCAGCGGCCGTTGCGCGAGACGGTTGCCGAACAGCTGGGCGTGTACGTGCGCGATCCAGAAGACCAGGCCCGTGACCAGCAGCAGGAGCACCAGGTGCAGCCGCGGGAACTCGCCCGGGGAGCCGGCGCCGATCACCACGGACGCGGCGAGCATCGAGCCGTAGACCGCGCCGGTGTAGTCGGCGTGGGCGCGGCGGGGCGCTCGGTGCTCGGGGGCCGCGGTGGGATCGGTCGAGGACATGCGCGGTGACCTTTCGTGCGCGCGGCGTCGGCGGGCCGCCGGGAGGGACCGGGCGGGGTGCGGGTCGGATCACGCCGTGGTCCCGGGCCCGGCGTACGGCCTCGGCGCGAGTGTCCAGCGGCCGGCGGAAGGTGGCCGGCCGGCCCGGAGCGCGAACCGGGTTTCGAGGAACGGCTCGCCCAGGGGATCGACGTACGCGACGTCCGGTCCCCGCGGTTTCTCGTGCCGCGCGGCCACGGGGTCATCACCCCTGTCCGTCAGGCCGTGGCGGGTGCTCCACCCGATCAGCATCCCAGCGTTCCGGCACCGCCGCAGGTCGCTCGGGGCCGGGCAGGCGGGGACCGGTCAGTGCCCGGGGCCGGGCACACGGAGCCCGGTCAGAGCCCGAAGCCAGGCACACGGAGCCCGGTCAGAGCCCGGGGCCGGGCAGGCGGAGCCCGGTCAGTGCCCGGGGCCGGGCAGGCGGGGACCGGTCAGAGTTCGGGGCCGGGCAGGCAGGGCCCGGTCAGTGCTCGGGGCTCGCCTTGTCGGGGAGCGGGCCGGGGCGCACCCGGCCGCCCGCGGCCAGCAGGGCGAGCAGGGCCAGGACGCCGAGCAGGATGAGGACCAGCAGGAGGACCGTGAGGACCGTCGGGTGGTTCCACAGCGCGAAGACGAGGGCGACGACCAGCAGGGCGGTCAGGGTGAGCCACCGGCGGTGGGCGAGCGTCCAGGTGCCGGCCCGCCCGGTGCCGAGGTGCCGGTCCGCCGCCCAGCGGGCCGCGGCGTCGGCGGCGTGGTCCGAGCCGCCCCGGACCGCCACGGGCAGCCGGCCCGGCCCCACGAAGTAGGCGCCGAGGGCGATGACGACGCCGAGGACGACGGCCGTGCGCAGGCTGACCCGCAGGAAGCGCAGCAGGGTGTCGAAGACCGCTCCGGCGGCGGCCTTGGACTGCACCTGCGGGGGGAGGTGGCCGAGGTAGTAGTGGCGCGCCACGACCAGGGCGAGGGCCACCACGAGGCAGGCGAACGCGGCGCCGAGCGCGGTCCGGGCAAGGGCCCGGCGCCGGCGGTGGGCCAGCAGTACGCCGGCGGCGCCGAGCACGACGACGATCACCGGGAGCCAGTTGCCGACGACGTCGAGGAGGTGGGCGGCGGTACGGAACGTGGCGAGTTCGTCCGACTGGAACAGCACGAACTCCTTGTCGACCTGGGGGATCTTCTCGGCGGGTTTCAGCCCGGCCTCGACCAGGTCCTGCTTGACCCGGTCCACGGCGGTGCCCACGTTCAGGGTCACCGTGCCGTCGCTGACGCCGACGGCGCCGCGCCCCTCGCCGGTCAGGGCGTGCACGACGACGTTGTGGGCGGTGCGGTTGGCGGTGCGCCACACGGTGGCGAAGGCCTCGCTGTCCACGACCCGGGTGGCGATCTTGGTGGTGGCGTCGTCCACGACGGAGTCGAGCCGGGGGCCGAGGCTCCGGATCGCGTCGGTGGCGCGCGGTCCGAGCCCCTGGGAGCGCAGCCAGGCGGCCAGTTCGCCGGCGGCCACCTTGCCGTAGTCCCGGGCGCTGACGGCCTCGGTGATCCGGCGGACCGCCGCGTCCTGGACGGCGGGGTCGGTGGCCAGGGGCGCGACGGTGGCCACGTACCGGTCGGTGTCGAGCGTGATGTCGTGCACCCAGACGGCGAGCAGGGCCAGGGGTACGAGGACACAGGTGAGGACGATGAGCACGGCGGAGGCGGCGCCGCGGGCGACGCGCCCGGCACCGGCGCCACGACGGCCCCGCGGCCGCACCGGGTCCGGGGAGGGCTGCGGGCCCGGGACCGGCTCCGGCTGCGGGTCGGGCGGCTCGGTCACGGGGGCCCTCCGGCGCGGTCGGTGCCTGAACAGTCACCATTGCGGCAGTCCGGCGGGCGTCGCGCGCGCCGGGTGGGCCGTACGGACGAGGTCAGGGCCCCGGACGCGGAGCGCCCCGCCGCGGCGGCGGGCTGCCGAGGTGCCGGGCCAGGAAGGGTTCCTGCGCCAGTACGGCGCCCGCGGTGACGGCGACCGTGCCGGTGACGCAGACCACGATCAGCCAGGAGAGCGCCGCGAACACCGAGCCGACCGGGCCGTAGTCGGCGAGCGCCCGGTCGAGGGCCCGGGGCAGGTACAGGCGGGCGGTCAGCGACAGCGCGGTGAGGGCGGTCGCGGTGAGCAGGGCGCCCGGCAGCAGCGGCAGCCGGGCGATCAGGCGGCCGAGCAGCAGGTGCTGGGTCCACCACCACAGGGCCACCTGGCTGAGGAAGGTGAGCGGGAACCCCAGTCAGGCGCCGGCGCCGAAGCCGTCCCGGACCGGTCCCTGAAGGACCATGAACGCGATCCGCAGCGCCAGCCGGGCCAGCCACCGCCACGGGGCGATCCGGGTGCCCGAGCGCGGGATCTCCCAGGCCCGCTTGCACAGGCGTTGCAGCGCGGCACCCTGCGCGGGGCAGAGGTGCGAGCGCCCGGGGGCCGTGCTGGACTGGAGAGGCACGGCGAACGCCGGCCGCCGGCCGTGGGGGCGCCGCCGAGGGGACGGACGAGACGGTCGTACGGTCCCGGCTCCCCGCCGGCCGCGAAGGAGTGGTCATGGACAGTGTCGAACAGCAACAGCAGGCGTACGGGCAGCCGCACCGGACGGCGCCGCCACCCGCACCCGCCGACCCGCCGCCCGGCACCGACGCCCCCGACGAGCTGACCCGCAAGATCGACCAGCTCAAGCAGCTCACCGACCTCAAGACCCAG
This sequence comes from Streptomyces pyxinicus, assembly GCF_024753135.1. GTDB lineage: Bacteria > Actinomycetota > Actinomycetes > Streptomycetales > Streptomycetaceae > Streptomyces > Streptomyces pyxinicus. The sequence goes on from NZ_JANUGP010000001.1 coordinate 43,236, forward strand.
GGCGTGCTGTCGGACGCGGAGTTCGAGCAGCGGAAGCGGCAGCTGCTGGCCTGAGCCGGAGGGGTGGCGTGACGGAGGAGCAGGACGCGCGCCGTACGCCCGGGGCTCTGGACGGACGGCTGGACGCGCTCGCCCGGCAGCCGTTCCGGGCACGGTTCCACCTGCGCGGACGCGAGCGGGCCACGGCCGAGCTGAAGGGCCCGGCCACCCTGCGCTGGCACGCCTACGACCTGGTCGCCCAGCGGCTGGCGCCGGCCGAGCCCGCCAAGGACGGCAAGCAGACGCCGTACCGGGGGCATCCGGTCTTCGTGGCCCAGCACGCGACCGCGACCTGTTGCCGGAGCTGTCTGGAGCGCTGGCACCGGATCCCCAGGGGGCACCGGCTGACGCGGGACGAGCATCTGTACGTGGTGGACGTGATCTGCCGGTGGATCGACCGTGAGCTGGCGAGGGGCGGGGCCGAGGGCGCGGCGGGACCACGGCCGCCGTGAGGGCGCGGCGGCGCGGCACGGTTTCCGGCCGGGACCCCTGTCGAGCCCGCCCCCGTCACGAGATATCTTGATGTCGAGCAATGTTGCAGACGTGGAGCGGAGCACCCGGTGACTGACTCGACCATCATCTACACCTACACAGACGAGGCCCCGGCCCTGGCGACGCATTCGTTCCTGCCGGTGATCCAGGCGTACGCCTCGCAGGCCGGTGTGCCCGTGACCACCCGGGACATCTCGCTGGCCGGGCGTCTCATCGCCGTCTTCCCGGAGTACCTGAACGAGGACCAGCGCGTCCCCGACGCGCTGACCGAGCTGGGCGAGCTGGCCAAGACCCCCGCGGCCAACATCATCAAGCTGCCGAACATCTCGGCCTCCATCCCGCAGCTCAAGGCCGCCGTCGCCGAGCTGCAGGCCAAGGGCTACGCGCTGCCGGACTACCCGGACGACCCGAAGACCGACGAGGAGCGCGACATCCGCGCCCGCTACGACAAGGTCAAGGGCTCCGCCGTCAACCCGGTGCTGCGCGAGGGCAACTCCGACCGCCGCGCCCCGGCCTCGGTGAAGAACTACGCGAAGACCCACCGGCACCGCATGGGCGCCTGGACCGGCGAGTCCAGGACGAACGTGGCGACCATGGGCGAGAACGACTTCCGCTCCACGGAGAAGTCGGTCGTCATCACCGAGGACGACGCCCTGCGCATCGAGCTGGTCGCCGAGGACGGCACCACCACCGTGCTGCGCGAGTCGGTGCCGGTGCTGAAGGACGAGGTCGTCGACGCCTCCGTCCTGCACGTCGCCGAGCTGGAGCGGTTCCTGGCCGCGCAGGTCGCCCGCGCCAAGCAGGAGGGCGTCCTGTTCTCGGTGCACCTGAAGGCCACGATGATGAAGGTCTCCGACCCGATCATCTTCGGCCACGTCGTGCGCACCTTCTTCCCGAAGACGTTCGCCCAGTACGGCGCGGCCCTCAAGTCGGCCGGCCTCTCCGCCAACGACGGCCTCGGCGGCATCCTCAAGGGCCTGGACAAGCTGCCCGAGGGCGCCGAGATCAAGGCCTCCTTCGACGCCGAGCTGGCCGAGGGCCCGGCCCTCGCCATGGTCGACTCCGACAAGGGCATCACCAACCTGCACGTCCCCTCGGACGTCATCGTGGACGCCTCCATGCCGGCCATGATCCGCACCTCCGGCCACATGTGGGGCCCCGACGGCCAGGAGCACGACACCCTCGCCGTCATCCCGGACTCCTCCTACGCCGGTGTCTACCAGGCCGTCATCGAGGACTGCCGGGTCCACGGCGCCTACGACCCGTCCACCATGGGCTCGGTGCCGAACGTCGGCCTGATGGCGCAGAAGGCCGAGGAGTACGGCTCCCACGACAAGACCTTCGAGATCCCGGCCGCGGGCACCGTCCGCCTGGTCGACCGGGCCGGCAACGCGCTGATCGAGCAGCCGGTCGCCGAGGGCGACATCTTCCGCGCCTGCCAGACCAAGGACGCCCCGATCCGCGACTGGGTCAAGCTGGCCGTCACCCGTGCCCGCGCCACCGGCGACCCGGCCGTGTTCTGGCTGGACGAGGGCCGCGCGCACGACGCCAACCTGATCGCCAAGGTCCGGCAGTACCTCACCGAGCACGACACCGAGGGCCTGGACATCCGCGTCCTGACCCCCGTCGAGGCCGCCAAGCTGTCGGTGGAGCGCATCCGCCGCGGTGAGGACACCATCTCGGTGACCGGCAACGTGCTGCGTGACTACCTGACCGACCTGTTCCCGATCCTGGAGCTGGGCACCAGCGCCAAGATGCTGTCGGTCGTCCCGCTGATGGCGGGCGGCGGCCTGTTCGAGACGGGCGCCGGCGGTTCCGCGCCCAAGCACGTCCAGCAGCTGGTCAAGGAGAACTACCTGCGCTGGGACTCGCTCGGCGAGTTCTTCGCGCTCGTGCCCTCCCTTGAGCAGTACGCGGCGGCCACCGGCAACACCCGCGCCAAGGTCCTCGCCGACACCCTGGACCGCGCGACGGCGACCTTCCTCAACGAGGACAAGTCCCCGACCCGTCGCGTCGGCGGCATCGACAACCGCGGCAGCCACTTCTACCTGTCCCTGTACTGGGCGCAGGAGCTGGCCCGGCAGACCGACGACGCCGACCTGGCGAAGGCGTTCGCGTCCTTCGCCGAGTCCCTCGCGGCCGACGAGGCGAAGATCGTGGACGAGCTGAACGCCGTCCAGGGCTCCGCGGCCGACATCGGCGGCTACTACAAGGTCGACACGGCCAAGGCGGACGCGGTCATGCGCCCGTCGGCGACCTGGAACGCGGCGCTGGCCTCCCTGGTCTAGTTCCCGCGCTCGCTTCAGCGCGCCGCCGCCCCCGGCCGGATCCTCCCGGCCGGGGGCGGCGGCGTTGCCGGGACGTGTCGTATGTGACGTCCTCATGTCACCTGCGTCGCGGGCCTGTTCGGCGCTGTCCGCGCGTGCTTACCTCGTCGCAGGCCACCGCCCTCCCGCGCCCGAGGAGCACGCAGCATGAGCACGCAGCCCGACACCCCCGACAGCTCCGCCTGGTCCTTCGAGACGAAGCAGGTCCACGCCGGGGCCGCGCCCGATCCGACGACCGGCGCCCGGGCGACACCGATCTACCAGACCACGTCCTTCGTGTTCCAGGACACCCGGCACGCGGCCGACCTCTTCTCGCTGGCCGAGCCCGGCAACATCTACACCCGCCTCCACAACCCCACCCAGGACGTGTTCGAGCAGCGGATCGCCGCGCTGGAGGGCGGGGTGGCCGCGGTGGCCCTGTCCTCCGGGCAGGCCGCGGAGACCCTGGCGATCCTCACGCTCGCCGGGGCCGGCGACCACATCGTCTCCAGCGCCTCGCTGTACGGCGGCACGTACAACCTGTTCCGGCACACGCTGCCCCGGCTCGGCATCGAGGTGTCCTTCGTGGCCGACCCGGACGACGCCGAGGCCTGGCGGGCGGCGGTCCGGCCGAACACCAAGGCGCTGTTCGCCGAGTCGCTTGGCAACCCGCGCGGCAACGTCCTGGACGTCCGGGCGGTGGCGGACGTGGCCCACGCGGCGGGCGTCCCGCTGATCGTGGACAACACCGTGCCGACGCCCTATCTGCTGCGGCCCCTGGAGCACGGCGCGGACATCGTCGTGCACTCGGCGACCAAGTTCCTCGGCGGGCACGGCACCACGATCGCGGGCGTGGTGGTGGACGGCGGCACCTTCGACTTCGGCGCGCACGCCGAGCGGTTCCCGGACTTCACCGAGCCCGACCCGAGCTACCACGGCCTGCGGTACTGGCCGGCGCTCGGTCCGGGCGCGTTCGCGATCAAGCTGCGGGTGCAGCTGCTGCGCGACCTCGGCCCGGCGCTCGCCCCGCACTCCGCGTTCCTGCTGCTCCAGGGCGTGGAGACGCTGAGCCTGCGCATCGAGCGGCACACGGCCAACGCCCAGGCTCTCGCGGAGTGGCTGGAGCGGCGGGACGAGGTCGCCGCCGTCCACTATCCGGGGCTGGAGTCCAGCAAGTGGTACGAGGCGGGGCAGCGGTACCTGCCGCGCGGCGCCGGTGCCATCGTCTCCTTCGAGCTGCGCGGCGGGGTCGAGGCCGGCAAGCGGTTCGTGGACGCCGTCGAGCTGTTCAGCCACCTCGCCAACATCGGTGACGTGCGCAGCCTGATCATCCACCCGGCGTCCACCACGCACAGCCAGCTCGACGCCGAGCAGCTCGTGGCGACCGGCACCGCGCCCGGCCTGGTGCGGCTGTCGGTGGGCATCGAGAGCCTGGCCGACCTCAAGGCGGACCTGGAAGCCGGGTTCCGCGCGGCCAAGGACGCCTAGGTGGAGGCCCCGGTCACCGGAGCCTGGCGGGAGGGGGACCCGCCCGGGCGGCGGCAGTGGTATGCCGCCGAGAAGCCGCTGCCCCTGGAGGCTGGCGGTGAACTGCCCGGTGTCCGGCTGGCGTTCGAGACCTGGGGGCGGCTCGCGCCCGACCGGTCCAACGCGGTGCTGGTGCTGCACGCCCTGACCGGGGACAGCCATGTCGCGGGCCCGGCCGGCCCCGGGCATCCCACGCCGGGCTGGTGGGACGCGCTGGTCGGGCCGGGGCGGGCGCTGGACACCGACCGCTGGTTCGTGGTGGCGCCCAACGTGCTCGGCGGCTGCCAGGGCAGCACCGGACCCGCCTCCCCGCGCCCGGGCTCCGGCCCCGCCTGGGGCGGTGCCTTCCCCTTCCTCACCCAGCGCGACCAGGTCGCCGCCGAGGCGCAGTTGGCGGACGCGCTCGGCATCGGCCGGTGGGCGCTGGTCGCGGGCGGCTCGATGGGCGGCATGCGGGCCGTGGAGTGGGCGGTGTCGTACCCGGAGCGGACCGGGGCGCTGCTGCTGCTCGCCACCACGGCCGAGGCGAGCGCGGAGCAGATCGCCTGGGCCACCGTCCAGGCGGGCGCCGTCCGGGGCGACCCGCACTGGCAGGGCGGCGACTACCACGACACCGGCCGGGGCCCGGCCGCCGGTCTCGGCCTGGCCCGGCGGCTCGCCCATGTGACCTACCGCAGCGAACCGGAGCTGGCGGCCCGCTTCGGCCGGCTCCCGCAGGACACGGAGGACCCGTGGCGTGGCGGCCGGTACCGGGTCGAGTCCTATCTGGACCATCACGCCGCCAAGCTGTTCCGCCGCTTCGACGCGGCCAGTTACGTCGTCCTGACGGAGGCCATGAACGCCCATGACGTGGGCCGCGACCGGGGCGGTACGCGCGCCGCGCTCGCCCGGGTGACCGCGCGCACCCTGGTGGCCGGCGTCGACTCCGACCGGCTCTACCCGCTCGCCCAGCAGCGGCGGCTGGCCGCGCTGATCCCGGGCGCCGACGGGCTCCGGGTGGTGCGGTCGCCGTACGGACACGACGGGTTCCTGATCGAGGCGGAGCAAGTGGGCGCGCTGGTGCGTGAGTTGCTGGGATGAGGGAGCCGGGTCACCAGTCGCGGGGGGCGATCAGCTCCTCCACGTCCGCTTCCTCGAAGCCGTAGGCCCGGGCGACGAACCAGAAATCCTCGGCTATCTCCTCGCGGGCCACGGTCTCGATCTCGCTGCCGGCCGCCTCGAACACGTCCTGGAGCGCGTTGAACTCCTCGGTGGCCGCGTGCGTGAGCCGGTACAGGGCGGCGAGATCCGCCGGCCGCTCGGTCTCGATGCGCTCGCACAGGGCGAGCAGGACCGCGCGCGCCCGGTCGAGGACGTGACCGGGGTAGTACCCGTCCCCGTACAGCGCCCTGAGGAACGCGTGTTCCGCCACGCGGGGATTGCCGACCGGCATGCCCGCCCACCTCTCGTCCGTGCCGATGTGTCACCTTGATCCTGCACCACGCCACTGACAACGCCCCCGTGGAGGAGCCCGTGACCGGCCCCGCCTTCGCCCTCCTGCCCGGCGCCCCGGAGTCACCGGTCCTGCTGCACGTGCCGCACTCGGCGCGGGCGATTCCCCCGCAGGTGCGCGCCGGCATCGTGCTGGACGACGCGGAGCTGGAGCGGGAGCTGGACCACCTCACGGACGCGCACACCGCACCGCTCGCCGAGCGCGCCGCCGCGCTGGCCGGGATCAGACCCTGGCGGTTCGTGAACGGGCTGTCGCGGCTGGTGGTGGACCCGGAGCGGTTCCCGGACGAGCGCGAGGAGATGAGTGCCGTCGGGATGGGCGCCGTGTACACGCGGACCACCCACCGGGCGGAGCTGCGGCGCGTCGGCACCGATCCCGAACCGCTGCTGGAGCGGTACTTCCGGCCGTACGCGCGGGCGATGGCCGAGGCGGTCGCCGGGCGGCTGGCCGCGACCGGGCGGGTGGTCATCGTCGACGTGCACTCCTACCCGTCCGAGCCGCTGCCCTACGAGCTGCACGCGGCCGGGCCCCGCCCGCCGGTGTGCCTGGGCACGGACCCCTTCCACACCCCGCCGGAACTGACCGCGGCGGCCCGCGCGGCCTTCGCCGGGTGCGGGGAGACCGGCCTGGACAGCCCGTTCGCCGGCACCTACGTACCGCTGGACCTCCACGGCCGCGACGCCCGGGTCAGCGCGCTGATGGTCGAGATCCGCCGGGACACGTACATGACGGAACCGGGCGGCCCGGCCGGCCCGGGTCTCGACCGCCTGGCCGCGGCGCTGGCCACGCTCGTCGACGCGCTCTAGGTGAGTGGCGCACCGGTGCCGTCCGGCTGGAGCACTCCCGCGAGACAGGGGGCGGGGGCCGTACCAGGGTGGGGGCATGACGACCGTCGGGACACGCACGCTCACCGGCCCGCCCCCGGAGCCGGAACCCGAGCAGGCGCCGGTCACGGACCCGGGGGCCGCGCCGGCACCGGTCCCCGAGGTACGGGACTGGCCCCCGGCCGAGCTGGACGGGACGGACTTCGATCCGCTCCTCGCCGCGCTGATGCGCGAGGGCCCGCTGACCCGGATCAGGCTGCCGCACGGCGAGGGCTGGGCGTGGCTGGCGACCCGCCACGCGGACGTCAGGCTGATCACCAACGACCCTCGGTTCAGCCGCCAGGAGGTCACCCGGCGTCAGGTGACCCGGATGGCACCGCACTTCGCGCCCCGGCCGGGCTCGCTGGCCTGGGCCGACCAGCCCGAGCACAACCGGCTGCGCGGGCCGGTCGCCGGCGCCTTCACGGTGGGCGCGATGAAGCGGCTGCGGCCCCGCGCCCAGGCCGTGCTGGACGAGTTGGTGGCCGGGGTCCTCGCGGACGGCCCGCGCGCCGACCTGGTCGCACGGGTGCTGGAGCCGTTCCCGTCGGCCGTGGTCAGCGAGGTGATGGGGGTGCCGGCCGGCGACCGGGAGCTGGTGCACGCCTGGACCCGGCAGATCATCTCCACCGCCGGCGGCTCCGAGGCCGCGGCGACGGCCAAGGCCGGGCTGTACGGCTGGGTCACCGCGACCGTCCGGGCCCGCGCCCACAGCGCGGACGACGACGTGTACGCGCTGCTCGGCCGGGCCGTGCTGCGCGGTGAGATCACCGAGGAGGAGGCCGTCGGGCTCGCCGGTCCGCTCCAGATCGGCGGTGAGGCCGTCACGCACAACTGCGGGCAGATGTTCTACCTGATGCTCACCCGCCCGGAGCTGATGGACCGGGTGCGCGCCCGGCCCGGGGAGCGCGGCCCGGTGCTGGACGAGCTGCTGCGCTGGATCCCTCACCGCAGCTCGGTCGGGCTCGCCCGGATCGCGCGGGAGGACGTGGAGATCGCCGGCCGGCGGATCGCGGCGGGCGAGCCGGTCTACGTCTCCTATCTCGCCGCCAACCGCGATCCGGCCGTCTTCCCTGACCCGGACCGCATCGAGCCCGGCCGGGACCCGAACCCGCACCTGGCGTTCGGCAACGGCCCGCACCACTGCACCGGCGCGGTACTGGCCCGGCTCCAGCTCGAACTGCTCGTGGACACGCTGCTGGAGCGCATGCCCGCCCTGCGGCTCGCGGTGCCGGCGGAGCAGGTGCGCTGGCGGCACCAGACAATGATCCGCGGGCCGCGCACGCTCCCGGTCACCTGGTGAGCGCGAGCGCACGCTCCTCCCGGTCACCAGGGAGCGCGGTCAGGCCCGCAGCCACTCGGTGACGATCACCTCGCCGCCGGTCCGCAGCCGCAGGGCGAACGGGCCGGCGGGCGGGAGGTCGCCGGTGAACCGGCCGAGGGCGTCGACGGCGACCGGCCGGGCCGTCTTCGGGCCGCTCAGCACCTCCACGCGGGCCGGCACCGGCGGCAGCACCTGGCCGATCAGTCCGTCCTCGGTGACCTCGACGTCGACCGTGACCTCCCCGGCCTGGAACGTCAGCATCCGGGGCGCGTCGAAGGCGCCCCGGACCGGCAGCGCGTCGGTCAGCGAGTCGAAGGTCAGCTCGGCGATACGGGCGTCGAGATCGTGCAGCGCGTAGGCCTCCAGGGCCAGTTGGCGCAATCCGTCCGGTACCGGGTCGAGGACGGCGGCGGCCTGCCGCAGCTCCTCCTCCAGCGCCGCGTCCGCGAACGCCTCGGGTCCGTCCGGCCGTTCGTCCTGTCCGTTCACGCCGCACCCCGTGCGTCCATCCGGGCCCGCAGCCGGCGCAGACAGCGCTGGCGGAGGGGGCCGATGCTGCCGACCGCGATGCCGAGCGCGGCCGATACGTCGGTATAGCTGGGTGGCGGTGAGGCCATCAGCACGCGCAGGAGTTGCCGGCAGCGCTCGCCCAGGCCGTCCAGCTCCTGCCAGAGGCGGCGGACCCGCTCGGCCCGGTCCGCCGCCTCCTCCGAGTCGATCAGCGTCTCCTCCGGCGTCCGCTCCTCGCTGGCCCGGTCCAGGACCTGCGGATCGTCGGTCAGGGTCAGCCGGTTCAGGCCCTTGAGCACCTTCAGGCACTCGTGGCGGGCCGTGCTGGCCAGCCAGGCGCCGGCCTTGTCGGGTTCCCGGATCCGGCCCAGGTGCTGGGCGAAGCGGAACCAGACGGTCTGGAAGACCTCGTGCCCGTCGGCGTCGGAGAGCCGGTGCGCGCGCACCACCGACCACACCAGGGGGCCCAGCCCCTCCACCAGCGCCTTCCAGGCCGCGGCGTCCCCGTCGACGGCGGACCGGACCAGCGCGCCGACCTCTGTACGGTCCACGACTCCACCCCTTGTGTGCGGGACGTCATCGTACGCCGTGGAGCGGAGCGTTCCGGCGCTCATGCGGACAGCGCCGGGGCGGCGGACCGGACCGGGCGCCAGGTGGGCGGGCGGAGCGCTGGGACACGCGCCCCGCGCACCTCGGCCCGGTCGGCGGTGTCCCGCAGCAGGCGTGCGCCGGCCGCGCGCGGGTCGCGCTCCCGGCACACCGCCATCAGCGCCGCCACCAGCCCCGCGGCGACCGGTGTGGCGAAGGAGGTGCCGCTCCACTGGGCGAGTCCGTCGAACATCACCTGGTCCGGCTTGCCGCCGGTGCTCTCCCGGCCCTCGCTCAACACCCCGGTGTGGCGCGGGAACTGGCAGGTGCAGACGTAGTCGTGGCCGTACCGGCAGGTGTCGTAGGTGGAGTGCTGGTAGCGGTAGGGCACGGGGACGCGGAAGCCGGTGAGGGCGCTGACCAGGCGCTCGCCGGGGGCGTAGGCCCGGACCCAGGGGCCGTGGTTGCTGAAGCAGGCCTCCGCCTCGCCGTCCGCGCGCAGCGCGCCGACCGAGAGCACGCTGTCGGCGTACTCGGGCAGGGCTGTGTAGGCGGCGGGCCAGAAGGGGATGTCGCTGCCGTTGTTTCCGGCGGCGGCGACCAACAAGGTGCGCCGCGCCCGCAGTTCCCGCATGAAGGCGTCCAGGCCCAGCAGTCCGGTGGTGCTCTCGGCGGGGGTGCCCGCGGAGAGGCTGATGAGGTCCGGCCAGCCGCCCTTGTCCACGGCCTCGAAGAGCCTGGCGCCGAACTCCGACTCCAGGACGGCGCCGGCGTCGTTCAGGGTGCCGCGCACGGTGACGGCGGCGTCGGGGGCGACGGCGGCCAGGATGCCCGCGATGAACGTGCCGTGACCGACGTACTGGTGGAGGACGCCCTCCTCGTCGGTCTCGGCGAGCTGGACGTCGCCGGTGGTGCGGGTGAGCGGCGGGTAAGCGGTGTGGTCGTGCACGAGGCCCGTGTCGACGACCAGGACGCGGACGGCGTCCGGCATGCCGTAACCGTCAAGCACGACGGCCGGGTTGGGGGTCTCGGTGCGGTCGACCGGCACGGGCTCGTCACCGGGGCAGGCGTTGACCGCGATGTGCACCACGTGGTTGCGGCTGACCAGGCGGCGCCCCCGCCGCGCCTCGGCCTGCCGCAGGGCGCGCAGGGCGTGCGGCACCGGGTCGTCGCCGACGCCCGGGTCGCCGACCCGGATGCGGGTGACGCCGGTGCGGTTGGTCTCGGGGCCGCTGCGGCCGACGTGTTCGGGCGACAGGCCCCGCACGGCGGTGAAGTGGGCGCGCACGGTGTCCTCGACGGCCCGGGCCTCCTCGCCGTCCCGGGCGAGCACGACGCCCTTCTCGTACAGGTAGTGGGCGTCGCCTGCCGGGCCGAGTGCCAGCGGCACGTCCGGCATCGAGCGCTGGATGTGGTCGAATTGCTCGTGGAACCGCTCTGGCGCCATGTGTCCTCCCCCGAGAGACGGTGTACGACAGTGAGAGAGGCGGGGCCGCCCTCTGATACACCGGGCCACTACGATGCGAGACGTGACGGCGGGAAGCTCGGTTCTCGAACTGCTGCCCCTGGTGTTCGCCGATCCGGGCGGGGCCCGGGCGCGTGCGCGGGAGGTGCTGGGCAGCGCGCCGCCGCCGCTGCACGCCAGCGTCGCCCACCAGGTACTCGGCATCTGGGAGCGGGACTTCGGGGACCTGCGGATCGCGCTGCGGCACCTGCGCCGGGCGCGGGACCTGGCCGCGCGTGCCGAGTCGGCCGACCGGGAGGCCGATGTACTGGCGACCCTGGGGGTCGCACTGGTGCACGCGGGGCGCACGAGAGAGGGGCTCGCCGCGTTCGAGCGGGGTGTCGCGCGGGGCACCGGGCACACCCGCGCCCGGGTGCTGTTCCGGCGGGCGTACGTATGGTGGGTGCTGGGGCACCACCGAGAGGCCCTGGAGGACGTGCGGCGGGCGCTGCCGGTGCTGCGGGGGGCCGGTGACGACATCTGGACCGCGCGGGCGCTGACCCTGCGGGCGACCGTGCATCTGGCCCTGGGCGCGGTGGACCGGGCGGTCGCGGACTTCACGGCGGCGGAGCTGCTGTGGGACACCACCGGCCAGGAGCACGACAAGGCGGACGCGGTGGAGAGCCGGGGGCTCGCCGCGTTCCGGTCCGGGGACATCCCGGCGGCGCTGCGGCTGCTGGACGAGGCCGAGGAGCGGTACGCGAAGCTCGGTACCCCCACCTACATGCTCTCGGTGCGGCGCTGCGAGGTGCTGATGGCGGCCGGGCTCGCCCCGGAGGCACTCACCGAGGCGGACGCGGCCATAGCCCTGCTGGACCGGATCGGCGGCCAGTCCACCCGCAAGGCCGAACTGCTGCTGGCCGCCGCGCGCGCCGCCCGGTCGGCCGGGGACGCGCACACCGCGACGGACCGCGCCGCCGTCGCCGTACGGCTGTTCGCGGCGCAGCGGCGGACGTGGTGGCAGACGCACGCCCGGCTGGTGCTGATCGAGGCGCGGGTGGCGGCCGGGCGCCGGTCGGGGCGGCTGGTGGCGGACGCGGCGGCGGTCGCCGAGCGGCTGGCCGCGTTCGGCTCGCCCGCCGCGCCGGAGGCGTCGCTGCTCGCGGGCCGGATCGCGCTCGCGCTCGGCCGGACGGCGGACGCGGAACGGCATCTGGCGGTGGCCGCGCGCAGCCGGCACGGCGGCCGGCCGACGGCCCGGATGACGGGCTGGGCGGCACAGGCGCTGCGGGCGCGGGCGGCCGGTTCCCGGCGGGGCGTGCTGGAGGCGTGCCGGCGCGGCCTGGACGTGCTGGACGACCACCGGATGACGCTGGGCGCCTCGGAGCTGCGGGCCCACGCGACCGCGCAGGGCGCCGAACTGGCCGCGCTCGCCCAGGAGGTGAGCCTCGACCAGGGCGATCCGCGGCGGCTGCTGGTGTGGAGCGAGCGGTGGCGGGCGACCGTGCTGGCCGCGCCGCCGGCCCGGCCGCCCGAGGACCCGGCGCTGCTGAGCGGTCTGACCGCCTACCGGGAGATCGCGGCCCGTGCCGAGGGCGCCCGGGTGGACGGCCGTCCGGTGCCGGCGCTGGAGCGGGAGCAGCGGCGCCTGGAGCGGGAGGTCCGCTCCCGCACCCGGCACATCCGGGGCGCCGCGCCGGGTGCCGGGGACCGGCTCGACGTGGGCCGGCTGCTGGACCGGCTCGGTGACGGGCTGCTGCTGGAACTGGCCGTGGTGGCGGGCCGGGTGCACGTCCTGCTGTGCGGGCGCGGCCGGGTACGGCGGTTCACCGGCGGTCCGCTGGCGGAGGCGGTGGCCGAGGCGGAGCACGTGCAGGCGGGGCTGCGCCGACTCGCGCACCCCGGGGCGGCGGCCCGGCTGCCGCTGGTGGAGGCGGCGGGGCTGCGCCTGCAGGAGCTGCTGCTGGGCGAGGCCGCGGCGCGGCTCGGTCCGGGCCCGGTGGTGGTCGTGCCGCCGGGGGCGCTGCACCGGGTGCCGTGGGCGCTGCTGCCCGCGCTGCGCGACCGGGTGCTCAGTGTGTCGCCGTCGGCGGGCAGTTGGCTGCGCGCCCGGGAGACCGAGCCGCCGCACGGGGGCCGGACGGTCCTGGTGCGCGGCCCCGGTCTCGCGACGGGCGGCGCCGAGGTGCCGGAGCTGGCGGACCGGTACGGCGGGGCGACGGTGCTGGAGGACGAGGACGCGCAGGTGCCGCGGGTACTGGCGGAGCTCGACGGCGCGGGGCTCGCGCATCTCGCGGCGCACGGCACGTTCCGCGCGGACAGTCCGCTGTTCTCGGCGCTGCGGATGGCCGACGGTCCGCTGATCGCGCACGACTTCGAGCGGCTCGCCCGCAGCCCGTACCGGATCATCCTGTCCAGCTGCGACACCGCCCGCCTCGCCTCGGTGGGCGCCGACGAACTCCTGGGCCTGGTCACCGCGTTGCTGCCGCTGGGCACGGCGGGGGTGGTGGCGAGCAGCGCGCCGGTCAACGACGCGGCGGTGGTGCCGCTGATGCTGGCGCTGCACAAGGGCCTGACCGCCGGCCTCGGTCTGGCCGAGGCCCTGCGGGACGCCCGTGCGGCCCTCCCGGACGACGCGGTCCACCAGGCGACGGGCTGGGCGTTCGCGGCGTTCGGGGCGGCATAGCCGCTCACGCCGGCACCCGCTCGGGCACGTCCAGCAGGAGGGGCAGCGCGTCGCGGTCGCCGCTGCCGAGACGGCTGTAGGCGCCGTACAGGTGGTTGCCCACCGTCCGCACGGACAGGGTCAGCCGGTCGGCGATCTCCCGGTTGCTCAGGCCGGCCGCCGCCAGGGTCACGATCTGCCGCTGCCGGGCGGTGAGTTCGCCCAGCACGAGTCCGGCCAGGGCGGGGGTGCGGGCGCCCTGGCAGCGGGCGGCGCAGGCGAGTGCCCGGGCACGGGAGCGCCGCGCGGCGGCCGGGTCCCGGTGCGCCCGTACGGCCTGCGCGTGGGCCTCCGCCGCGAACAGCAGGAAGCCGCGCTCCCGGAGCGCCTCGGCGGCGCGGTCGAGCCCCGGCCCGTCGCCGCGCGCCAGCGCCTCGGCGTGCCGGGCGAACACGCTCCCGGCGGGCAGACGTCCGGCCGCCCGCCCGGGTTCACCGAGCCGCACGGCCTGGTACGACCCGAGCACTTCCTCGTCCTCGGTGGCCGACTCCTCTGCTGCCAGGCCGAGTTCGCGGAGGCACCCGGAGTCGCCGGCTGTCCACCGCAGCCCTTCCCGCGCCCAGGCCGCCGCGTCCCGCACCTCGCCGCGCAGCCGCGCGTACCGGGCCCGGGCGGCGGCGTACCCGGGCGGCAGCGGGGCGTCCTCGGCGACCAGCCACTCCCCCACCGGCGTCGGCACCGAGCGGACGTCCATCTCCGCCATCCTCCGGACCAGCATGCGGCGTTCGGCCTCCAGGGCGGCGCCGTGCGCGGCCGGGCGGGGGCTGAGCCGGCGGGCCCGCAACCGGCCCGTGGCGGCGCGCAGGGCCGGTCCGTGCAGGGGGTGGGCGAGGGTGACCGCGCTCCGGTCGTCGACGTCGATCAGGCCGTCCTCCTCAAGCTGTTCGAGGACACCGAGGTCGCACTCGTCCGCCGGCACGGGCGACGGCTCGGCGAAGGCGAGGCGTTCGAGGACGCCGCGGGCTCCGGGGTGGTCCGGCAGGGCGGCGAGGCGGTCGCGGACGGCCGGGGTGAGCGGGAGCGGCCCGCGCCAGGCCCGTTCACCGGTGCCCGGGACCGGGACCAGGCGTCCGGCGGCGGCGAGGGCGCTCACCAGGGCGCGCAGCAGCCGCAGGTCACCCGCGCAGAGCCGGTGCAGGCGGGCCGCGGTCAGCGCCTCCAGGCCGTCCGCCGCGAGGAGCCGGGCGGTGTGCTCCCGGGGCAGCGGGGCCAGGGTCAGCCGGGGCAGCAGCTCACCGGTCCACAGCCGGGCGACCGCGCCGGGCGCGGGCACCCCGTCCACGGCCGCGACCAGCAGCCGGGTGCGCCCGTGGACGGCGAGCTGGTGGACCAGGGCGGCCGACGCCTCGTCCAGCAGATGCGCGTCGTCCACGACGAGCAGCCGTGGTCCGGACAGCAGGTGGACCGCGCGGTGCGGGGAGACGGTGTCGGGCAGCAGGTGGGCGAACGCGGCGAAGGGCAGGTGCCGCGCCTCGGGGGTGCCCGTCACCCGCGCGTGGTCCGTGCCCCGGACCGCCTCGGCGAGCAGCCGGGTCTTGCCGTGTCCCGGCGGGCCGGTCACCACGATGCCGGCCCGGCCGGTGACCAAGGCCGCGCGCAGCGACTCCAGTTCGTGCTCCCGGCCGGTGAACGGCCACGCTGTCCCGGGCGCCCGCGCGCCCTCTTCGAAAGTCCTCACGTCTACAGGAGCGCGCCTACTCGGCTCTGATACACCCGGACTTGAGTAGGCCCCGACTCAGGCGCCCGGCACCGCGTCCGGGCACGCTGGCCCTACGACCCGACGCCCGCGCCCGCTGTCGCGACAGCCGGCCGGTGCTCGTGGTCCGGCCGGAGCGCGACGGGGGACGCGCGCTCCGCGCGGGGCGCGGGCGGTACGGCCGTCAGGTGCCGGTGTGGTCAGGGGGCCATGACCGGGCACCCCGGGGGAAGGCCGCGGATGTCACCGACGGGGGAGGTGACATCCGCGGCCGCACCGGTACGGTCCCGGCGTTCCGGGTTCCGTCGTCATCCGCGCCGCCACTCCTCCGCCAGCAGCTCATAGGAGCGGACGCGGTCCCGGTGGTCGTGGGTGAGGGTGGTGATGAGCAGTTCGTCGGCGCCCGTGGCCTCCCGGAGCTGTTCCAGCCGGCCGGCGACCCGGGCGGGGGTGCCGACGAACCGGGTGTCCAGACGGTCCTGGACCAGGGCCTGGTCCGCGTCGGTCCAGGGGTGGGCGCGGGCCTCCTCGGGGGTCGGGTAGGGGATGGCGCCCTCGGCGGTGCGGATGCTCCGGACCCAGGGGCCGTAGCCGGCGGCGAGGTCCCGGGCCGTCGCGTCGTCCTCGGCCACGACCACGTCGGCGGAGACGGTGACATACGGCTTGTCCAGGGTGTCGGAGGGCCGGAAGTGGGCGCGGTAGGCGTCCACCGCCTCCAGTACGGTGCCGGGGCTGACGTGGTAGTTGGCGGCGAAGCGCAGGCCCCGGGCGCCCGCCACTTGTGCGCTCCGGCCGCCGCTGCTGCCGAAGATCCACACCTCGACATCAGCGCCCTCGCCCGGTACGGCGTGGGCCTCGACGCCCTCCGGGGAACGGTAGGTGCCGGCGAGCAGGGCGAGGACGTCGTCGATCTGCTCGGCGTAGTCCGGCGGCTCGGCGTGCGGGAGCTGGAGCAGTTCGCGCTGCAGCGCGATGCGCGGGGAGCCGAGGAGTTGGCGGAAGGAGAAGCGCGGCGGGATGAGCAGGCCGTTGGGCGCCCGCCCGTCGACCACCGCAGTGGCGGTCGGCGGCGGGCCGGCGCCGGCTCCGGGCGGGGTGGCCCCGTCTCCCGGCCGGGGAGCGCCGTCTCCCGGCGGGGCGCCGCCGGAGCGGCCGAGGCCGAGGTCGAGCCGGCCCGGGTGCAGGGCGTCGATCAGGCCGAACTCCTCCACGGTGGACAGCGCCGTGCGGTGTCCCAGCTGCACCGCGCCGGAGCCGAGCCGGATGGTGGAGGTCGCGGCGGCGGTGAGCGCCAGCACGACCGCCGGGGAGGTGCCGGCCACGCCGGGGTTGAGGTGGTGCTCGGCGAACCAGTAGCGGTGGTAGCCGAACTCCTCGGCGCGCCGGGCCAGGTCGGTGGAGTTGCGCAGCGCCTCGGACGCGGTGGAGCCGGACGCGACGGGCACCAGGTCGAGGACGCCGAGCGGGGTGGCGGAGGGCATGGCGTGGCTCCTCAGCGGTCGGTGGCCGCCGGCCCGGGCACGACCGGTTCCCAGGCGAACGGCGGATCCGGGATGTCCCTGCGCAGCACCGGTGCGACCGCCGACTGGAACAGTTCGAGCGAGTCGCGGTGCTGGATGTCGGTGAGCCCGCTCGCGTCCGCGTGCACATGCAGGACGGTGTGCCCGAACTCCTCGTGGTAGCGGTGCACCTTGTCGATGACCTGCTGCGGGCTGCCGATCAGCGCGGAGCCGCGCTCGACGAAGTCCTCCAGCGTCTCGAAGACCACGGGCAGGCCGGCCTCGCGCTGGAAGGCGAGGTTGCTCTCGAACAGGGGCCGGTACGCCGTCAGCGCCTCCTGGGTGGTGCGGGCGACGTACAGCCCGGCCGAGCCGGCGCCGACCGTGATCCGTGCCGGGTCGTGGCCGTGGTGCTCCCAGCGCTCCCGGTAGTACCGGATCAGCTCGGCGTAGGGCTCGATCGCGTGCGTGACGTTGGCCGAGAACAGCGGGTCGCCGTAGCGCGCGGCGAGGTCCACGGACTCCTTGCTGGTGGCGCTGCCGTGCCAGACCCGCACCGGCCGCTGGTACGGCCGCGGCCACACCTCGGCGTCCTTCAGCGGGGGCCGGAACCGGGTGTCGGCGGTGACCCGGTCCTGCCGCCACAGCTGCCGGAAGACCTCGTAGCTCTCGGCGTTGCGGTCCCACTGGTCCTCGGGGGTGACGTGGAACAGCTCGCGCTGGGCGGTGCCGTTGCCCTTGCCGATGATCAGGTCGAGGCGGCCCTCGGAGAGGTGGTCCAGCGTCGCGTAGTCCTCGTAGGCGCGGACCGGGTCCAGCAGGCTGAGGGTGGTGACGGCGGTGAAGAGCCGGATGCGCCGGGTGCGGGCGGCGACATGGCTGAGCACCACCGTGGGCGAGGAGGAGAGGAACGGCCGTTCGTGCCGCTCCCCCACTCCGAACCCGTCGAAGCCCAGCTCCTCCGCCAGCACCGCGTTGTCCAGGACCTCGCGGAACCGGTCGTGCGTCGGCTTCTTCACCCCCGTCGCGGGGTCGGGCCGGTGCACGATCAGGGTGATCGCCAGGCACTTCACGACGCGGCCCGCTCGGCGGCGGCCCCGGTGTCGGGGTGGGCGAGGCCGAGGTGGTCGCGCAGGGTGGTGCCCGCGTAGTCGGCGCGGAAGACGCCCTGTTCCTGGAGGAGGGGGACCACCTTGTCCGCGAACGTGTCCAGGCCGGAGGGGGTGAGGTGCGGGACGAGGATGAAGCCGTCGGAGGCGTCCGCCTGCACGAAGTCGTTGATGGTCCGGGCGACATGGGCCGGGGTGCCGACGAAGGTCTGCCGGTTGCCGGTGTTGATGACCAGGTCGCGTATGGACCACTTGTTGGCCTCGGCGAGCTGGCGCCACTCGCGGGCGATGGCGAGCGGGTCCCGGTACATCCGGACCTGGGCGCGGCCCCGGGAGATGTGCTCCTCGCTCACCACCGGGTCGACGTCGGGCAGCGGCCCCTCCGGGTCGTAGCCCGACAGGTCCCGGTTCCAGACGAACTCCAGGTGCTTGAGGGCGGTCGCGCCGCTGACCTGCCGGCGGCGCACCTCGCGGGCCAGTTCGGCGGCCTCCTGCTCGGTGTCGCCGAGGACGAAGGTCGCGGCGGGCAGGATGAGCAACTGGTCATGTCGGCGGCCGTACCTGGCGAGGCGGGACTTGACGTCCGTGTAGAAGGCCTGGCCCTCCTTCAGCGTCGCGTACCGGCTGAAGATGGCGTCGGCCTCGGCGGCGGCGAACTCGCGGCCCTCGTCGGAGTCGCCGGCCTGGAAGATCACCGGGCGGCCCTGGGGCGAGCGCGGGACGTTGAAGCGGCCGTGGATGTCGAAGTGCTGCCCCTGGTGCACGAAGGCGCCGGCCTTGGCGTCGCCGAGGAAGGTGCCGGTGGCCTGGTCCGCGAGGATCTCGTCGCCCCGCCAGGAGTCGAACAGCTCGGTCGCGGTGGCGAGGAACTCCTTCGCGCGGGAGTAGCGCTCCTCCTGCGGCAGGAAGCCGCCGCGGCGGAAGTTCTCCCCGGTGAAGGCGTCCCAGGAGGTGACGACGTTCCAGGCGGAGCGGCCGGCGGAGAGGTGGTCGAGGCTCGCGAACTGCCTGGCCACCTCGTACGGCTCGTTGAACGTGGAGTTGATCGTGCCGGTCAGGCCGAGCCGGTCGGTGACGGCGGCGAGCGCGGCCAGCACGGTGAAGGTGTCGGGGCGCCCCACCACGTCCAGGTCGTAGATCCGGCCGCCCTGTTCACGCAGGCGCAGGCCCTCGGCGAGGAACAGGAAGTCGAACTTGGCGCGTTCGGCGGTGCGGGCGAAGTGCGCGAAGGAGCTGAACTCGATGTGGCTGCCGGCGGCCGGATCGCTCCACACGGTGGTGTTGTTGACGCCGGGGAAGTGGGCGGCCAGATGGATCTGCTTCAGCGGCTTGCTCATGGTGTGCGGTCCTCCGGCTCAGGCGACGGCTGCGGCATAGCGGTTGGCGGGGCGGGCGAGGCCGAGCAGCCCGCGCAGGGTGTCCGCCTCGTAGGCGTCCCGGAAGCGGCCCCGGCGCTGGAGTTCGGGCACCAGGTCCCGGCTGATCCGGGGCAGGTCGTGCCCGGTGACGGCGGGCCGCAGCCGGAAGCCGGTCAGTCCGGGGGCGGCCAACTCCTCCAGCAGGTCGGCGAGTTCGACGGCGGTGCCGGCGAAGATCCGGGCGTCGCTGGTGTACGGCTCACCGGCCGGCGTGTCCAGGCGGTCGCGGCGTGCCTCCGCCTCGGCGCGGCTGTCGTCGAGCAGGACGACGAGGTCGCCGAAGACGTGCACGGTCTCGTCGGCACGCCCGGCGGCTCGCTGCTCGGCGCGGATCTCGGCGACGATCGCGCCGGCCTGCCCGGCATCGTGCGGGGTGACGTAGCCGACGTCGGCCTGCCGGGCCACCAGGCGGTACGGGACGCTCTGGTGGGCGAGGGCGGTGACCAGCGGCTGGCCCTGCGGTGGACGGGGGGTGATGGAGGGGCCCTTGACGCTGAAGAAGCGGCCTTCGAAGTCGATGTAGTGCAGCTTGTCCCGGTCGACGAAGCGGCCGGTGGCGGCGTCCCGGATCTCGGCGTCGTCCTCCCAGCTGTCCCAGAGCCGGCGGACCACCTCGACATGGTCGGCGGCCTCGTCGAACAGGTCGGCGACCAGCCCCCGCGCCTCCGGGCTGTCGTAGGCGTCGACCCGCTCGACGGTACGGCGGCCGAAGTGCGCGGCCTCGTCCGGCCGGGCGGTGACCTGCACGCGCAGGCCCGCGCGCCCGGTGCTGACGTAGTCCAGGGTGGCGATGGCCTTGGAGATGTGGAACGGCTCGGTATGGGTGGCCACCACGGTCGGGACGAGGCCTATGTGCCGGGTGAGGGGGGCGATCCGGGCGGCGACGAGGACCGCGTCGAGCCGGCCGCGCACCTGGTCGGTGCGGTCGTCGGGCGCCAGGAAGCGGGAGGACTGCGGGCCGAGGCCGTCCTCGATGGTGACGAAGTCGAGCAGGCCGCGCTCGGCCTCGGCGACCTGGTCGGCCCAGTAGCCGGCGGTGAACAGGTCGCGGGGCCGGGCGACCGGCTCGCGCCAGGACGCGGGGTGCCAGCCGGTGCCGTCCAGCGCGACGGCGAGATGCAGCGGGGAAGCGGGGGTCGAGGACACGTCGGTGCCTTCCTTGATGTCCATGAGAGAACGATGTCCGTGAGGGTGCGATGTCCGTGAGGGAACGCGGGCTCGCCCGGGCGGGGCACGGCCGGGGACGGGCGGCGCGGCGGGAGGGGGACCCGGCCGGGGACGGTGAGGAGGTGGGTGCCGGTGAGAACGTCAGTGACGACAGAGCGCGGCGGACACGCGCTGGAGGTCTATGTGCGGCCGGGAGTGCAGGCGCACGGAGCGGTAGGGGTGCGGGAGGCGCGGCGCGCGTCCGTACGGGAGTACGTCGGTCATGGCCGCCACCTCCGTCCTCCGTGTGCGGGCCACGGCGGGGCCGTGCCACCGCCTGGTGGGCCTCGTCCGCCTGGTGGATCTCGTCATGACCTACAACGCCCGGCCCACGCCCGGTGTTCCCGCCCCGCCACCGAGATTCCGGAAGCCGTCGCCGACGGCCTCCGGCACCCGCACCTGGACGATCCGGGAGCGGCGGCGCAGGGTGAACCCGATCGACTCGTAGAGCCGGATCGCCCGGGTGTTGCCGGCCGCCGCGTGCAGGAACGGGGTGTCCCCGCGCTCCCGGATACCGGCGGCGACGGCTCGCACCAGCCGGGTGGCGAGCCCCCGGCCGCGGTGCGCGGGGTCGGTGCAGACGGCGCTGATCTCGGTCCAGCCGGGCAGCCGGAGCCGTTCCCCGGCGAGCGCGACCAGCTGGCCCTCGTGCCGGATGCCGAGATAGCCGCCCATCTCGACGGTGCGCTCCAGGAACGGGCCGGGCCGGGTGCGGGCGACCAGGCCGAGGATCTCGGGGACGTCGGCGGGGCCCAGCCGTACCGCCTCGGGATCGGGCTCGGCGCGCAGCGCGGTGTCCACGAGCTGGACGCCCTCGACGGAGCCGGTGATCTGCCAGCCGTCGGGGGCGTGTTCGACGGGCTTGATCCGGACGGTGGCTCCCGGTCCGACGAGGGTGCGCAGGTCGGCCCAGGCGGCCGGATCCGCCGGGTCGGCGAGGGCGGCGAAGGCGTAGATGTCCGGCCGGTAGCGGGCGGCGCGGCCGTGGCGTTCGGCGAGGTGGGCGTGCGGGCCGTCGAGGGCGGCCCAGACGGCGTTGTCGAGTGCGGGAGCGCCGGGCAGGGGCGGGGCTCCGCCGCCGCGGAGGTCGGTCACGGGTGCCACGGAGGCGGAGTCCTTCCTTGCTCGGGCCACAGGACGGTAATTGACGTTGCGTCAGGAGTTGTCGAGCGGCAGTCCGGGCGGGTTGACCTCCGACTTGGCCACGGACTCGTTGGAGAGGTTGTACGCGGCCAGCCACTTGCCGTACTGCCCGTGTTCGATCAGGTAGTTGATGGCGTCCGCGAGCGGCTTGGCGAGCCCGCTGTCCTTCTTGGCGGTGGCGGCGATCAGGCCCTGGAGGGTCTCGCCTGCACCGGAGAAAGTGCCCGCGTTGCGGGTCGGATTGGGGGTGTTCGCGGTCTGCCGGGCGCGGTAGGCGACGGAGGGGTTCGGCCCGAAGAAGGCGTCGATCTTGCCACTGGACAGCGCCAGGTTGGTGGCGTTCTGGTCCGGGAAGTACTTGACGGTGAGCTTCTTGCCCTCCTTGGCCAGCTTGGCCTTCCACTCCAGGAGGATCTTCTCCTGGTTGGTGCCGGCGCCGACGGAGACGGTCTTGCCCGCCAGGTTGCGGTAGTCGCCGCCGAAGTTCCAGGTGCTCTTCTTCGGCACCTCGAAGGCGAGGTTGTCCTTGCGGTAGGAGGCGAACTCGTACTTCTTCTTGCGCTCCTCGGTGACGGTGACGTTGGAGAAGGCCGCGTCGACCTTGCCGCTGTCGACGCCGACGAAGAGGTTCTCCCAGGTGAAGTTCCTGATCTCGGGCTTGAGGCCGAGCACGGCGGCGACCAGGCGGCCGAAGTCGGGCTCGGAGCCGGTGAGGGTCCTCTGGTCGCTGCCGACGAAGTTCAGCGGCGCGGATCCCGAGGGCAGGGCGCCGATGCCGACGACGAGCTTGCCGCTCTCGCGGACGGCGGCCGGCAGTTCGGCGCTGATCGACTTCACTTCGGAGACCTTCAGTCCGGTCTCCTTGGCCGCGCCGTTGGACAGCCGTCCCACGGTGACGGTGCCGGCGCTCTCGGTCTTGGTGGCGGCCTCGCTGTCGCCCCCGCAGGCGGCGAGCCCGGTGGCGAGGGTGGCGACGGCGGTCGCCGCGGTGATGCCGCGTATCAGGCCGCGTCGGGTGAGGTGGGTAGGCATGGCGTGGCTGTCCTTGTCTCGCTGATGAGGGTGATGGGCGTGCTGGGGGTGTCGTGGGTCGAGCCGCGTGGGGGGAAGTCGTGGGTCACACAGGTGAGTTGCGGGGTCACAGGACCTTGCGCAGGAAGTCCCGGGTGCGTTCGTGGCGGGGCTGGTCCAGCACCTGGCCGGGCGGCCCCTGTTCGACGATCCGGCCGCCGTCGATGAAGACGACGCGGTCGGCGACCTCGCGGGCGAAGCCGATCTCGTGGGTGACGATGACGAGCGTGGTCCCGCTGGTCGCCAGGTCCTTGATGACGGCCAGTACCTCGCCGACGAGTTCGGGGTCGAGGGCCGAGGTCGGCTCGTCGAAGAGGATGACCCCGGGCCGCAGGGCGAGGGCGCGGGCGATGGCGACGCGCTGCTGCTGGCCGCCGGACAGCTGGCGCGGATAGGAGCCGGTGCGGTCGCCGAGGCCGACGCGGTCGAGCAGTTCACGGGCCAGTTCCCGCGCGGCCGGCTTGCTCAGCCGGCCGGTGGCCACGGGTGCGGCGGCCACGTTGTCGAGGACGGTCAGGTGCGGGAACAGGTTGAAGTTCTGGAAGACGAAACCGATCCGGCCGCGCTGGGCGAGGATGGCGCGTTCGCCGAGCTCCTTCAGACGGTCCCCGTGCCGCTTGACGCCGATCAGCTCGCCGCCCACGCTGACATGGCCGATCTCGGGCTTCTCCAGGTGGTTGATGACCCGCAGGAGTGTCGACTTGCCGGAGCCGGAGGGCCCGAGGATCACCGTGACCTCGCCGGGGCGGATGGTCAGGTCGATGCCGTCGAGGACTCGATGGGCGCCGTACCACTTGTGGACGTCGTGCACCTCCAGCGCGACGGGTGCGGTCTTCTCCGGGGCGGGGGCGGTCTTTCCCGGGGCGGGCGCGGTCTTTCCCGGGGCGGGTGCGGTGCTCATACGGCGGCCTCTCTGCGCAGCCGGGCCCGCAGGCCGGCCAGACCGGCCCGGGCCTTCTGCACGGGGGTCGGCGGCAGGGTGCGGGTGGCGCCGCGGGCGTAGTACCGCTCGACGTAGAACTGGACGACGGAGACGGCGCTGGTCAGGATCAGGTACCAGACGGTGGCGACCAGCAGCAGCGGGACGACGTCGCCGGGGTAGGTGCTGCCCATCGACTGCACGGTGCCGAACAGGTCGAGCAGGGAGACGTAGAAGACCAGGGACGTGCTCTTGACGAGTCCGATGAGCTGGTTGACGTAGTTCGGGGTGATGGAGCGCAGGGCCTGCGGGAAGACGATCCGGCGGAACTGGTAGCCCTGGGGCAGACCGAGCGCGGCGGCCGCCTCGTGCTGTCCCTGGTCGACGGAGAGCAGTCCGCCGCGCACCACCTCGGCGGCGTAGGCGGCCTCGTTGAGGCTGAGTCCGATGACGGCGATGGCCATGTCGGTGGCGAGCCGGGACTCGTCGAAGGTGACGAAGGCCGGTCCGAAGGGCACACCGAGGCTCAACGTCTTGTACAGGGCGCTGAAGTTGTAGAGGAAGATCAGGACGACGATCAGCGGCACGGACCGGAGCAGCCAGGTGTACGTCCAGCTCACCGCGCGCAGCACGGGGCTTCCGGAGAGCCGGGCGAGGGCCAGCAGGATGCCGCCGACCAGGCCCAGCACGGCGCTCAGGGCGGTGACTTCGAGGGTGACGACGAGCCCGTCGAGCACGGTGGGGCGCAGGAACCAGTAGCGGAAGCGGTCCCACTGGTAGAAGGGGTTGGTGACCAGGCCGTGCAGGATCTGCGCGACGAGCACCAGGACGACGGCGGTGACGATCCACCGGCCGGGCCTGCGCAGTGGCTGAACGCGCTGCGCTGTCAAGGGTCTTGACGATGTATCAGCGGGTGGTGCCTCGTTCTCGTTCTTGCTCTCGCTCTCGGCGAGGGAGACGGCGGCGCCTGGGGGTTCACTCATGGCGGGCTCCGGCGGAATCGGACATCCCGGGGCGGCGGCGAACGGTCGGGGGCCGGCCCGGCACGGGGGCACGGGGCGGCGCACGGGAACGCGCGGAACCGGGAGCTGGGCGGGCGGCGGCACACCGCACGGCGGGTGTGCGGGCGGAACGCGGGGGCTGGGAGGAGAGAGGTCAGCCCCGACAGCGGGCGGAGCCCGGTGCGGTACACAGTGCGCTGCTGACGCGGAGCAGATCGACGGCGCGGTCGGCGACCAGGAGCTGGGCGGACGACCGTACGCAGCCCTGGGGGCGGCTCGGGGCCGTCCTGGGAGCTGCGTACATGGCGTCACCTGTCACTGTTCCGGGCCCCGCGGGGCCTCGCGCTTACCGAAATCGTGGTCCGGTCCGGTCGTCACCTGGGGCACCCCACCGCGATGCGAGGGTTGCCGGTCAGCCAGCCAGGGCTTGACGCTGACGCTCATGACCGTTCTGAGCGGCAAGTAAGGCAGTTGTCCGTTCGGTTGTCAACGCCCGTCCGCGAAGTGGACGCCGACAGCCGCCTCTCACCTGCGGGAAGCGTCCGGTGCGTCCGCCGCGTGGCCGGCCCAGTCCAGGATCTGGACGGCGGCTCCGGCGGCCTCCAGACCCCGGCAACGGCCGTGGTGGCGGCGGGAGATGCCGTCCAGGTCGAGATGCCGGCCGAAGGCGGGACGCGCGGCCAGGCGGCGGGCGTGGGCCCACAGGGCGCGGTGGCCGGCGATCCGGTGGACGGCGGAGGCGTCCAGGTGGCAGCGGTGCACGGTGTCGAGCTGCACCAGGGTCACCCACAGCTCGATGTCGGCGGCGGTGAGCGCGTCGCCGACCAGGTACTCCTCGCCGGTCAGCCGGCGCTCCAGCCGGCCGAGCGTGTCGAGCAGCACGTCCAGGGCGGCGGCCCGCTCGGCGGGGTCGGTGTCGGCGCGCCCGGCGCGCTGGGCGGCCTCCTCGACGCCCTCGGCGCACATCCGTTCGACGGCCTCGATGACGGACTCGGTGCCGCGGGGGTACAGCCGGGGCCCGCCCTCGCGCGGGAAGCGGTCCAGGTCGCGCAGGATCTCGGGGGCGTGGGTGCTGACGATGCGTCCGGACCAGTCGTCGCACAGGACGGGGGCGAGGGCGGGGCCGGTGTAGTGGTGGGCGCTCGCCTCGTATAGCGGGCGCAGGGCCGTGTGGCCGCCGTCGGGACAGTCCGGGACGGCGGGCAGGAGGGTGACGGGACAGCTCTCGTCCAGCCGGAGTACGGCGTGCCCGACGGCGAGGCGCAGCCCGTCGGGGCAGGCGGTCGACAGCAGGAGCCGGTAGCGGTGCGGCACGGCGTAGTGGCCGCTGCGCGCGTCCCGGCCGATGCGGCCCCGGAAGGCGGCGGGGCGGTGGGGGTGCGTGGCGGTGGCGAGCGGACTGACGGACATGCGTCTCCCCTGGTGGTGGGCGTGCGGTCGCCCTCGTGACGGACGTGCGTGGTGGACGTGCGGTGCGGGCGCGCGGGCAGGCGCCGTCAGGCGCGACGACGGGACAGCCTGGCCGGGCCGGGCTCAGCGCGGCAGGCCGATGGCGCTGTTCACGCGCAGCAGGTCGATGTGGCGCCGGGAGGTGAGCAGGGGTGCGCGCAACGGCGTCCGGCCTGTGCGGCCGGTACCCGTCTCAAGGCGCGTCATGGTTCCCTACCTGTTCACTAGGATTCCCTCCTGGGAGTGTCGATCCGGCGCGGGTTGGCGTCAAGGGGGCGTCCACGCCTGGAGATCGGACGACTGCGCGGGGTCTCCTCAGAGGGTGCGACATGTGACATAGTACTGCCGTGGCGAAGCGACTGACCTGCGATGTCGTGGTCGTCGGGGCCGGAATGGTGGGCGCGGCGTGTGCGTGGTACGCCGCGCGGGCGAGCCTCGACGTGCGTGTGGTGGACCGGGGGCCGGTGGCCGGCGGCACCACCGGCGCGGGCGAGGGCAACCTCCTGGTCTCCGACAAGGGACCGGGCCCCGAACTCGAACTGGCCCTGCTGTCGGCCCGGTTGTGGGCGGAGCTGGCGGACGGTCTCGGCGCGGCCGTCGAGTACGAGCCGAAGGGCGGCCTGGTGATCGCCTCGACCCCGGCGGCCCTGAGCGCGCTGACCCGGTTCGCGGCCGGCCAGCGCGCGGCCGGGGTGACGGCCGATCCGGTCGGCCCGGACGAACTCCGCTCCCTGGAGCCTTACTTGATCCCCGGCGTGGCGGGCGGTGTGCGCTACCCGCAGGACGCCCAGGTCATGCCGGCCCTCGCGGCGGCCCACCTGCTACGGGCCTCCGGCGCCCGCGTGCACACCGGCCGGACGGTGACCGGTGTGCTGCGGGCCCCGGACGGCACCGTGCGCGGCGTCCGCACCGACCACGGCGACCTGCACGCGCCCGCGGTGGTGAACGCGGCCGGCACGTGGGGCGGTGACCTCGCGGCACTGGCGAGGGTACGGCTGCCGGTGCTGCCCCGGCGCGGCTTCGTCCTGGTCACCGAACCGCTCCCGCGCCGGGTCCGGCACAAGGTGTACGCGGCCGACTACGTGGCCGACGTGGCGAGCGACTCGGCCGCCCTGCGCTCCTCGCCGGTCGTTGAGGGCACGGCGGCGGGCCCGGTCCTGATCGGCGCCACCCGCGAACGCGTCGGCTTCGACCGCTCGTTGTCGCTTCCCGCGGTCCGGGCGCTGGCCAGGGGCGCGATCGGCCTGTTCCCGTTCCTCGCCGGGGTCCGCGCCCTGCGCACGTACGCCGGATTCCGCCCGTACCTGCCCGACCACCTGCCGGCGATCGGCCCCGACCCCCGCGCACCGGGCCTGTTCCACGCCTGCGGACACGAGGGCGCCGGCATCGGACTCGCCACCGGCACCGGGCGGTTGATCGCCCAGGCGCTCACCGGAAAGGCGCCGGACATGGACCTCACGCCGTTCCGGCCGGAGCGGTTCGACACCGAGGGAGGCGAGAGCGCGTGAGACCACAACAGCCGGCACAGGCACGTCCGGACGTGAGAGCACGGCAGTCGGGACAGGCACGTCCGGACGGCACCTGCACGGTCACCTTCGACGGCCGCCCGCTGGAGGCGCGGCCCGGACAGACCGTCGCCGCGGCGCTGTGGGCGGCCGGCGTGACGGCCTGGCGCACCACTCGTCGGGCGGGCCGGCCGCGCGGGGTGTTCTGCGGGATCGGGGTCTGCTTCGACTGCCTGGTGACCGTCAACGGCAGCCCCAACCAACGGGCTTGCCTGGTACCGGTACGGCCGGGTGACGTGATCGGCGTCCAGGAGGGGACGGGCCGGGACGATGACTGAACGACCACGCCTGGCCGTCGTCGGCGCGGGTCCGGCGGGCCTCGCCGGCGCGCTGGCCGCCGCCGCGCGGGGCGTCGACGTGACCCTGGTCGACGCGGCCGGCCGGCCCGGCGGCCAGTTCCACCGGCAACCCTCCCCCGCCCTCGGCGCACCGCCCCGCCAGGGACACACCTGGGAACGGCTGCGGACGGGACTCGACCGGCACCGCGTCACTCACCTGACGGAGCATCATGTGTGGTGTGTGCAGCGGGACTCGATGTCCTTCCTCGTGCACGCGCTGCTCGGGCCCGCCCAGGACGAGGGCGTGTCCCTCCGCGCGGACGCCGTCCTGCTCGCCACCGGCGGTCACGAGTACGTCCTGCCCTTCCCCGGCTGGACCCTCCCGGGCGTGATCACGGCGGGCGGCGCACAGGCCATGCTCAAGGGCGAACGAGTGCTGCCGGGCCGTCATGTCGTCGTCGCCGGCACCGGCCCCCTGCTGCTGCCCGTCGCCACCGGTCTCGCCGCGGCCGGTGCCGAGGTGGCCGCGCTGGTGGAGTCCGCCGACCCCGGGGCGGTGCCGCGCCGGTTCCCCGACCTGCTGGTACGGCCGGACAAGCTGGCCGAGGGCGCCGGGTACGCGGTACGGCTGCTGCGGCACCGCGTCCGCATCCTGACCCGGCACACCGTGGTGGCGGCCCACGGCACCGACCGGCTGGAGGCGGTCACCGTGGCCCCGCTCAGCCCCGGCGGCCGTTCCCTCCGCATCCTCTGCGACACCCTCGCCGTCGGCCACGGCATGCTCCCGGGCACCGACCTCGCCGAGACCCTCGGCTGCACCCTGACCGGGACCGCCGTACGGGTCGACGCCGAGCAGCGCACCGACGTGCCCGGCGCCTGGGCCGCCGGTGAGACCACCGGCATCGGCGGGGCGGCCCTCGCGCTCGCCGAGGGCCATATCGCCGGCCGCTCCGCCGCCGCCCGTCTGTACGGCAGGACACCCGACCCGGCCGGCTGGGCGCCGGCCGCGCGCGCGAGGTCCCGGCTGCGGCGCTTCTTCGCGGCGGTGGACGCGGTGTGCGCACCCCCGCCGGGCCGGGCCGGGTCGGTCCCGGACGACACCGTGGTGTGCCGCTGCGAGGAGGTCACCGCCGGGGAGGTCCGGACGGCCGTGAGCACGCTCGGCGCCACGGACGCGCGCTCGGCGAAGCTGCTCACCCGGGCCGGGATGGGCTGGTGCCAGGGCCGGATGTGCGGGCCCGCGGTGGCCGCCCTGACCGGCTGCCCGCTCACCCCGGGCCGCCGGCCCTTCGCCCGTCCCGTACCGCTGGGGGTCCTGGCCGCGCTGCCGGACCCGGACGCCCCCGCCCCCTGACACCTCCCTGTGCCATGTCACACCTCACTGACTTGGAGTCCGACATGCCCGATCTCCGCTCCCACCCCTGGCGCGGCATCCTCGTCGCCACCGCGCTCCCCCTGCGTGAGGACCTCTCGATCGACCACGACCGGTACGCGGAGCACTGCGCCTGGCTGGTCGAGCAGGGCTGCGACGGCGTGGTACCGAACGGCTCGCTGGGCGAGTACCAGGTGCTCACGCCCGAGGAGCGCGCCCGGGTGGTGCGCACCGCGGTCGCCGCGGTCGGCGGTGACCGGGTGATGCCCGGTGTCGCCGCGTACGGCTCCGCCGAGGCGCGGCGCTGGGCCGAGCAGGCGGGCGAGGCCGGCTGTGCGTCGGTGATGCTGCTGCCGCCCAACGGCTACCGGGCCGACGAGCGGGCGGTCCTCGCCCACTACGCCGAGGTGGCGAAGTGCGGGCTGCCGGTGGTGGCGTACAACAACCCGGTCGACACCAAGGTCGACCTGGTGCCCGAACTCCTGGCCCGGTTGCACGGGGAGGGGTACGTCCGGGCGGTCAAGGAGTTCTCCGGTGATGTCCGGCGCGCCTACCGGATCGCCGAACTCGCCCCGGACCTCGACCTGTTGGCGGGCGCCGACGACGTGCTGCTGGAGCTGGCCGTGGCGGGCGCCAAGGGCTGGGTGGCCGGCTACCCCAACGCGCTCCCCCGCGCCTCGGCCGAGCTGTACCGCGCCGCCACGGCCGGGGATCTCGCCGCCGCGCTCCCCCGCTACCGGCAGCTGCACCCGCTGCTGCGCTGGG
The DNA here is from genome assembly GCF_024753135.1 of Streptomyces pyxinicus. Taxonomy (GTDB): domain Bacteria; phylum Actinomycetota; class Actinomycetes; order Streptomycetales; family Streptomycetaceae; genus Streptomyces; species Streptomyces pyxinicus. Next base: position 73,037 of record NZ_JANUGP010000001.1, read on the forward strand.
ACTCGCGGACCGAGTTCGTGCAGGCGATCAAGCTGTCCATGGACGTCGTCGGGCGGTACGGCGGACCGGTGCGCCCGCCGCGCGTGCCGCTCACCGCCGAGCAGCGGGACGCGGTCCGGGCGGCCACCGAGAAGGCCGTAGCGGCCGGACTCGTCTGACAGGGAGGCCGGCACCGTGCGCAGCAGACTCGTCCTGCACGCCGTGGACTCGCACACCGAGGGCATGCCGACCCGCGTGATCACCGGCGGGATCGGCACCGTACCCGGCGCGACGATGAACGAGCGGCGGCTGTACTTCCGCGAACACCGCGACCACGTCAAGCGGTTGCTGATGAACGAGCCGCGCGGCCACTCCGCGATGAGCGGCGCGATCCTGCAACCGCCGACCCGTCCCGACTGCGACTGGGGCGTCCTCTACATCGAGGTCTCGGGCTACCTGCCGATGTGCGGACACGGCACGATCGGCGTCGCCACCGTGCTGGTCGAGACCGGCATGGTGGAGGTCGTGGAGCCGGTGACCACCATCCGGCTCGACACCCCGGCCGGCGTGGTGGTCGCGGAGGTGGCGGTGGCGGACGGCGCCGCCCGGCACGTGACCCTGCGCAACGTCCCGTCCTTCGCCGTCGGTCTGGACCGCGAGATCGCCCTCCCCGACGGCCGCACGGTCACCTACGACCTCGCCTACGGCGGCAACTTCTACGCGATCCTGCCCCTGGACGCCTTCGGGCTGCCCTTCGACCGCTCCCGCAAGGACGAGATCATGGCGGCCGGACTGGCTCTCATGGACGCGGTCAACGCGGAGGCGGAACCCGTGCACCCGACCGATCCCTCCATCCACGGCTGCCACCACGTCCACCTGTACGCGCCGGGCGCCACCGCCCGCCGCTCCCAACACGCGATGGTCATCCACCCCGGCTGGTTCGACCGCTCCCCGTGCGGCACGGGCACCAGCGCGCGCATGGCACAACTGCACGCGCGCGGTGAACTCCCGCTGCACACCGAGTTCGTGAACGAGTCCTTCATCGGCACGCACTTCACCGGCCGGCTGCTCGGCACGACGGAGGTCGGCGGCCTGCCCGCGGTCCTGCCGAGCTTCACCGGCCGGGCGTGGCTCACCGGGACCGCGCAGTACCTGCTGGACCCCACCGACCCGTTCCCGGAGGGTTTCGTCCTCTAGCCGTCCTCTAGACTCACCCCGGTGACGCGTGACATGGCACAGCCCCCGGCACAGACCCCGCAGGACGCGGACCTGCCCGCCTTCCCCCGGCTCGGCGGCCGGCGCAGCAGTTACCGGGAGCGGGTGGCGGAGGCGCTGCGTGCCGCGCTGATCGCGGGCGAGCTGCGGCCCGGCGAGGTCTACTCGGCGCCGTCGCTCGCCGTCCGCTTCGGCGTCTCGGCGACGCCGGTACGCGAGGCGATGCTGGACCTGGCCAAGGAGGGGCTGGTCGACACGGTCCCGAACAAGGGCTTCCGGGTCACCGCCGTCTCCGACCGGCAGCTCGACGAGTACACCCATGTCCGCGCGCTCATCGAGATCCCGACCGTGACGGAGCTGGCCCGCACGGCCGACCGGGTCTCGCTGGAGGCGCTGCGCCCGGCGGCCCGCGAGATCGTCACCGCCGCGGTGGCTGGCGACCTCATCGCCTATGTGGAGGCCGACACCCGCTTCCACCTCGGCCTGCTGGCCCTGGCGGGCAATGCCCACCTGGTGGAGGTCGTCGCCGACCTGCGCAAACGCTCCCGCCTCTACGGGCTGACCGCGCTGGTGAAGGCGGGCCGGCTGCTGGCCTCGGCCCAGGAGCACCTGGATCTCCTGGACGCCCTGCTGGAGCGCGACGAGAAGGCCGCCCGGGAGATCATGACCCGGCACCTGGGACACGTCCGGAGCCTCTGGGCGGCCGGCGACTGACCACCGGCCGCCACTTCGCGCCACCGGCCGCCCCTCCGCACCACCGGACATCTCACGGCGTCCGGCTCTCATCACGGCGCTTTTTGCGCGCTCCGGCGGCCCGGACGGGCAAAGGGGCGGCGATTTTGAGCCACTGCGGACCGTCGCCGACCATGGGCCGGTCCCGGCGATCCCGGGAACGTCAGTTCCATGAGAGGCGCACCAGCCATGCACAGCACCGGAACCGTCCCGCAGTCGGCTCCGGCCCCCTCGGAGACCCGCGCGGTTCCCGGCGGGGACCCCCACGACACCCCCGGCGGACCTGCCCGCCGGTTCGGCCTGCCCGTGGCCACCGCGCTGGTCATGGGCAACATCATCGGCGGCGGCATCTTCCTGCTCCCCGCCTCGATCGCGCCCTTCGGCACGGTGAGCCTGGTCGCCTTCGGCGTGCTGACCGTCGGCGCCATCGCGCTGGCCCTGGTCTTCGGCCGGCTCGCGGCACGCGACCCCCGCACCGGCGGGCCGTACGTGTACGCCCGCGGCGCGTTCGGCGACTTCGCCGGCTTCCTCGCCGCCTGGTCGTACTGGATCACCACCTGGGTGTCCAACGCCGCGCTCGCCGTCGCCGCCGTCGGCTACCTCGACGTGCTGATCCCGGTGGGCGGCCATCGGTGGAGCGCCTGCCTGGCCGCGCTCGCCCTCCAGTGGCTGCCCGCGCTCGCCAACTTCGCCGGCACCCGCTACGTGGGCGCGGTGCAGCTGGTCTCGACGGTGCTGAAGTTCGTCCCGCTGCTGCTCGTGGCGGTGGGCGGTCTGTTCTTCTTCGACCCCTCCCGGCTCGGGCCGTTCAACTCCAGTGGCCAGGGCGCGGTCGGCGCGGTGTCCGCCTCGGCGGCGCTGCTGCTCTTCTCCTACCTCGGGGTGGAGTCCGCAGCGGTCAGCGCCGGCGAGGTCAGGGACGCCCGCCGCAACGTGGGCCGGGCCACCGTGATCGGCACCGCGGGCGCCGCCCTGGTCTATCTGCTGGGCACCCTGTCGGTCTTCGGCACCGTCCCGCACGACCGCCTGGTGGCCTCGACGGCGCCGTTCTCGGACGCGGTGAACACCATGTTCGGCGGGGGCTGGGGCGGTACGGCGGTGGCGCTGGCCGCGCTGGTGTCGATGACCGGCTGCCTGAACGGCTGGACGCTGCTGAGCGCCCAGACGCCGTACGCCGCCGCCAAGGACGGCCTGTTCCCGGCGGCCTTCGCGCGCCGTCGCCGGGGTGTGCCCACGGTCGGTGTCGCGGTCACCGTGGTCCTGTCCTCGCTGCTGACGGCGTACAACTACCTGTCGGGCTCGGGCCGGGTCTTCGAGGTCCTGGTCCTCGTCACCACGTTCACGGCGACCGTGCCGTATCTGCTGGCCACCGCCGCGCAGCTCTTCCACCTCGTCTCCGGCCGCGGCCCGGTGGACCGGTCACGGCTGGTCCGGGACGCGGTGATCACCTCGGTGGCCGCCGCCTTCTCGATCTGGCTGATGGCGGGCGCCGGCTACGCGGCGGTCTACCAGGGCGTGCTGTTCCTGTTCGCGGGCGTCCTGGTGTACGCGGTGATGGCGGCCCGGCGAGTGCGGCGCGAGGCGGTGCGGGACGCTTCCTGATCACCGGGGAGCGTCAGGCGTGTCCGCGGCATGACGCCGTGGGCACGGGGTGGGGGGGCTCCCGCGCTCCGCGGGGTCAGTACGCCCCCATCCGCGCGATCTGCCGGGACAGTTCGTCCGCGGCCTCGCGCACCGGTGTCACGTAGCGCGGAAGTTCCTCGTCCGGCACGCGGTGGGAGAGTGCCGCGATGCTGAGGGCGGCGACGACGCGGCCGTCCTCCGCCCGCACCGGTGCGCCGATGCCGAGGACGTCGGGGTCGAGTTCGCCGCGTCCCACCGCGTAGCCCCGGTCCCTGATCTCGGCGAGGTGCGCCCGCAGCTCGTCCGGATCGGTGTGGGTGGCGTCGGTGAAGCGGGGCAGCGGCTCGGCCAGCAGCTCGTCGAGTTCGCCGTCGGGCGCCCAGGCCAGCAGGGCCAGGGCCGCCGCGCCGGCGTTGACGGGCAGCACCTGGCCCCGCTCGTACGACAGGCGCAGGGTGCGGCCGGATTCCTCGCGCTCCAGACAGACGACGGCGGAACCGGCGCGGCGGGTGAGCAGCGCCGGCATTCCGGTCCGCTCGACCAGGTCGCGCATGACGGGGCGGGCCAGCTCCGACAGCCCGACCCCCTTGCGCGCCAGACGCGCCAGGTCGAGGACGCGGGGGCCGAGACGGAACCCGGAACCGGCGTCGTTCTCCTCCAGGAAGCCGTTGGCGGTCAGCGACTGGAGATAGCGGTACGCCGTGGACCGGGCGACGGCGAGGTGTGTGGCCACCTCGTTGGCGGAGAGGGTGAGCCGCTCCTCATCGAACAGCAGCAGGATGTCCAGGGCTCGGTCGGCGGTCGAGTTGCGTACGCGATACCCCTGACCGCTTCCTGTTTCGCGAGGAGCAGTTCCTGACATGCGAGAAAGATAGCAGGGGCCGTCCGGGGCGCCCGGTCACTGCACCGGCCGGTAGGCGGGACCGTCGTCGGCCAGCAGGCGTTCGGCCTCGGCGTAGATCGCCTCGGGTGCCATCCCGAAGTCGATGGTCTTGCGGAACGGCTGGCGCACGTCCCGCTCGACGCGCAGGTAGACCTCGTTCCGGTTGCCTTCCGGATCGAAGAAGTAGATGCCGAAGGCGTTGCCGTGCGTGACCTCCTGCTGCACCTCGACCCCCTCCTCCTCGAAGAGCCGGTGGAAGGCCCGGATGTCGTCGAGCGAGGCCACCCGCCAGGAGATCTGGTGCTGCTGCTTCTCGCCGATGGCCGCGGTACGGCCCTCCTGCAGGACGAACTCGTGGTGCTCCTCGTCGGGCCGCGCGCTGAAGAAGACGATCCCGAGCCCCTCGTCCTCGTCGGTGACCGTCAGCCCCATCAGCCGTTCGTAGAAGTCACGCATCTTCGGCAGGTCGTAGACCCACAGTCCCGTGTGGCCGAGTCCAGTGATCGCCATGACACCTTCTCCTCAGACGTCCTGCAAAGCAGGACAGCTATCCTGCATTACGAAACAAGAGTACGATCGCGTTCGGCACAGGTCAACGACGGAAGAGGGGTACGACCCATGCGACTGGCCACGCTTCGAGTCCGGGGGGAAACCCGCGCGGCACGCCTGGACGGCGACGAATACGTCCTGCTCCCCTACGCGGACCTCGGCGCACTGCTGGCGGAGGGCGAGCACTGGCGATCCCTCGCCGAGCGGCAGGAGGGCGACCGTGTGGCAGCGACGGACGCCGAGTTCGCGGCCCTGGTCCCGCATCCGAACAAGATCATCTGCCTGGGTCTGAACTACGCCACGCACATCAAGGAGATGGGCCGCGCCACCCCGGAGTACCCCACCCTGTTCGCCAAGTACGACGGCTCCCTGATCGGCGCCTACGACCCGATCGTGCTGCCCGTCGTCAGCGACCGCGTCGACTGGGAGGCCGAGTTGGGCTTCGTCATCGGCCGCAGGGCACGCCATGTGCCGAAGGAGGCGGCGCTCGGCTTCGTCGCCGGCTACACGGTGGTCAACGACGTGACGGTGCGGGACTACCAGCGGCGCACCCGCGAGTTCCTGTCCGGAAAGACCTTCGAGGGCACGACACCGGTCGGACCCGTGCTCGTCACCGCGGACGAGTTCGGCGACGCGGAGCCGGACCTGGAGATCCGCTGCGAGGTGGACGGCGCGGTGATGCAGCGTTCGCGCACCTCGGACCTGCTCTTCGGGATCGCCGACATCGTGTCGTACGTCAGCGACATCATCACGCTCCTGCCGGGCGACGTGATCTGCACCGGCACTCCCGGAGGCGTCGGAGACGGCCGCGACCCCAAGGTCTATCTGAAGGAGGGGCAGGTGCTGCGGACGGTCATCGAGGGGATCGGCGAGACGCGCAACCGGTGCGTCGCGGATCAGACGACCTGAGAATCACCGGGTCACCGGGCCACCGGTCGGGGCCGGCGACGGGCCATGCCTCCGCCGGGCGGTGAGCTGCCCGCCGTAGGACGACAGGCCGCCCGGCCTGCGGGGCCGGACGGGCGGCCGGCCGCCTCACGGACCGCTCAGACGGTCTCGGGCTCTACAGCCTCTGCGGGCTCCACGGTCTCCGCGGAGGAGCGCGGGGCGGCGCTCGCCGTCACCGCGTGCCCCGGGGCCGACGGCTTGCGGACGCCGATGAAGACCACGGTGACCGCGGCCGCCACCAGCATGCCGACGGCCCCGATCGTCGTGCAGGTGTGCAAGGCGGCGCTGAAGCTGTCGCCGAAGGCGCTCAGCGCCTGGCCGGTGGCCTTGCCGCCCAGGCCGAGGTGCCCGGCCGCGCCCAGCCCTTCGGAGGTCACGGCGTTGACGACGTGCTGCCGATCGGCCGCGCTCAGGCCGGCCGCGGCGAGGTTGTCCGGCAGCGAGGCCACCGTGTGGTCGGTGAGGACGACGCCGAAGACCGCAGGCCCCATGGCGCCGCCGACCTGGCGCAGCGTGTTGCTTCCGGCTCCGGCCATGCCGGCCAGGTGGTGCGGGACGCTGGTCACCGCGATCGCGGTGATGGGCGCCATCACGAAGGAGAATCCGGCGCCGATGACGGCGAGGACCAGGACCACGGGCCCCGCGCCCGTGTCCGCTTCGAGGGTGTCGAGCCAGAAGGTGCCGGCCGCCGTGACGACGAGCCCCCCGGTCAGCAGCAGGCCGGGAGCGACGCGCCCCATGAGACGGCCCACCACCGGCCCGAGGATCACCGCGAGGCCGTTGAGCGCCAGGAAGCGGAGGCCGATCTGCAGGGCGGACAGGTGCTGCACGGTGCCGAAGAACAGGCTGAGCGCGAAGACCAGGCCCACCTGCGCGAACAGGGCGAGGGCGATGACCGCTCCCGCACCGCTGAAGGCGCGCGAGCGGAACAACCGCATGGACAGCATCGGCGAGGAGGAGCGCAGTTCCACGGCGACGAAGGAGACCAGCCCGACCGCCGCGACGACGAACGCGGCGACGACCTTGCCCTCTCCCCAGCCGGACGCGCCGCCTTCGATGACGCCGTAGACGAGAGCGGCGATGGTCACGACCGCCGCGATCTGGCCCGGGATGTCGATGGCGCGCCCGTGGGCGGCCCGCGAGTCCTCCAGCAGCACGGCTCCGGCGACCAGACCGATCACGGCGACGACCAGCGCGGGCAGGAAGATCCAGCGCCAGCCGGCCCCTTCCAGGATTCCGCCGCTGACCAGCGGACCGAGCGACATGCCGAGACCCAGCGAGGCGGCCCACGCGGACACGGCCTTGGCCCGCGCCCGGAAGTCCGGGTAGACGTGGCTGATCAGGGCGAGCGTGGAGGTGAGCAGTGCCGCTGCTCCGACGCCGGACAGGGCCTGTCCGACCCAGACCTGGGCGACGCCGTTCGCGGTCAGGCTGACCGCCGAGCCGGCGGCGAAGAACCCGAGGCCGGACAGGAAGACCTTCTTACGGCCGTACAGGTCGCCGAGCAGGCCGAAGGTCAGGATGAACGCCGCCATCGGGAGGATGAACGCGTCAGTGATCCACTGCAGGTCGGACGTGGACGCTCCCAGCCCCTGTTGGATGCTGGGCAGCGAGACGGACACGCCGCCGATCGGGATGTACGACGCGAAGACTCCCAGGCAGGCGAGGAGCACCGTCATGGCGGGGCGTGAAGCCCGGTGGGCCGGTGGGCTGTGTGCGGGTGCGGTGGTGACGGACATGGAGATGCCCTCCTTTCATATTCGCTTCACTGCCATAATATCAGTAGTACTGATAACTAGATCGCACTGCTGCCACACCTTGGAATTTCGGTTACGATGACCGATCGACCACCCGAGGAGCGAGACCATGCCGGCCCCGAACGAGAGCACCGCCCCGGTGCCCCCCTGGCAGCAGACGCTGAACCACCTCCTGTGGAAGGCCGCCCAGGCCATGCACCGCACACTCAACGACGAGCTGGGCGAACTGGGACTCACGGTCAGCCAGTTCGCCCTCGCCGTCGCCCTGGACGAGTACGCCCCGTTGTCGGCCGCTGATCTCGCCCGCAGCCAGGGCCTCACGCCCCAGACGGTGAACACCGCCCTGGCCCAGGTCGACCGCCTCGGGTGGCTCCGGCGCAGGCCCCACCCGGTGCACAAGCGGGTGGTCCTGCTCGAACTGACGGAGCCGGGTCACGAAGGAGTCGCCAGGGGGCGGACGATCACCGATCATGTCGTCTCCCGCATCACGGCGTCCCTCGGCGGTGCGGAGGAGGCCCGGAGCTTCCGCGACGCGCTGCGCCGCGTCGCGGAGGAGCTGGACGGCCCGGACACGCCGGCTGTCAGTCTGTGGCCCGAGCGGACGAGGAGCTGACCGGAGACGCGGCCGGCGAGAGTCTCACGTCAGCACGGAGCGCAGCATCGAGGACACCGCCGCGATGTCGTCGGGCTTCATGACCGCGGCGACGTACCGGTCCGGCTTCACCAGGACGAACCGGTTGCGGGCGGTGGCCAGGGCCTCCTCCAGGCGACCGTCGGCGTCGGCGATCGCGTACCGGCCGGGGTGTGCGATCGGCAGGCGGTCGCCGAGGAAGACGTCGATCCGCCGGAGCGGCCAGGCGAGGTCACGCCAGTCGGGCCCGTCGAACCGCTGCCAGGCCGCGCCGGGCACGTCCACGGCGAGCAGGGCGAACCCTCGTCCGAGGACGTCGTCCAGCATCCGCGGTTTCAGGCTCGGCGGTACGAGCACCCGCGGTTGCGGCAGGATGCCGCCGGTCAGCGGGTGCGTGCCGGACACGAGACCCCGGTCGTGGCGGGCCGGCGGGCGGAACCGCATCCCGGTCAGATAGCGGCGGCCCGGCGGCGTGCGCAGCAGCGAGCGCACGGCGATGTCACGGACGAGGGCGCGCCGCCTGTCGGTGGTCATCACCACGTCGCCGAGCCGCTGGGAGTACGTCACGACCGCCCTCGCGTGCGGAGCGCGTTCCTGTTCGTACGTGTCCAGCAGCCGCTGGTCCGCGCGGCCGTGCCACACCTCGCAGATCTTCCAGGCGACGTTGGCGGCGTCCCGGACGCCCGAGTTGAGGCCCTGTCCGGCGAACGGGGGCATCATGTGCGCCGCGTCGCCGAGCAGCAGGCAGCGGCCGTCGCGCCATCGGTCGGCGACCACCGCGTTGAAGGTGTAGTTGGTGGAGCGTTCGACCTGGTCCTCGGTGATCTCCCGGTAGGGGGCGACCAGCCGGCGGATCGTCTCGAAGTCGGCCTCGCCCTTGGTGCCCTCGCCGGGGTGCAGGAGGAACTCGTAGCGGCAGCGTCCGCCGCGCCCCGGCACGATCACGGTGGGCCGGCCGGGGGTGCCGTGGTGCATGCCGTACCGCTCGTCGTGGTGGTCGCCGGTCGTGTCGGCGACGAGCCAGACCTGGTCGTGGCGCTCGCCGGTCATGCCGATGCCGAGCAGCTCACGGAGCGTGGAGCGGCCCCCGTCGCAGCCCAGGACCCAGCTGAACTCCTCCGCCTCGGGGGCGGAGGATTCCTCGCCGGTGCGGCGCAGCCCCACCAATACGCGGGAACCGCTTGGGTCGTTGTGTACGTCGACGAGTTCGGTGGAGAAGCGGACGTCGGCTTCCGGGCGGGACTTGAGGGCGTCCAGCAGGACCCGTTCGAGTTCGGGCTGGGCGAACTGGTTCTTGAAGGGGTGGCCGAGCCGGTAGGGCTGCGGGCCGCGCGCGTGGAAGAGCGGCCGGCCCTTGCGGTCGTAGTAGCGGGTGCCGGTGCCGGGGACGACGATGTCCAGGACGGCGTCCGCCAGGCCGGCCGTGTGCAGGGTGCGCAGCGACTCGTCGTCCAGGCTGATCGCCTTGGCCTCGTCGCTGGTGGCGGGGTTGCGTTCGACCAGGACGACCTGGACGCCGTACGCCGCCAGGAGGTTGGCGACGGTCAGGCCGACCGGTCCGCCGCCGACCACGAGGACGGGCGGGGCGGGGCGGTTCACGGATTGACCACCGCCATCCAGATGGGTTCGGTACGGCTCTGCATGGCCGCGACCGCCCGTTCGGCCTCGGCGAGCGGGAACCGGTGGGTGATGAGGTCGTCGACGTCGAGCGCGCCGCCGCCCAGCAGCTTCAACACCTCCTGGGCGTCGGCACGGGTGCAGGCCCGGGTGCCGACGATCCGCCAGCAGTTCACCATGACGGCGACCATCGGGAAGAGCAGGGGCGAGCGGTTGGCGCCCATGTGGACGAGGGTGCCGCCGGTGGCGAGCGCGGCCAGTGACTGGGCGGTGGCCGGTCCGTCGGGTACGTAGTCGAGCACCGCGTCGGCGCCCTGCGGTGCGAGGGCGCGCAGGGCGCCGGTGAGCGCCTGGGTGGTTCCCCAGTCGTCGGGAAGCTGTTCGAGTGCGACCGTGTCCACGGCCATGCCGCCCGCCAAGTGCCGTACGGCTGCCAGGCGTTCGGTGCTGCGGGCGACGAGGATGAGGCGGGCCACCCCGAAGTGGGCGGCGAGTTTTATGGTGGCCGTGCCCATGGTCCCGGTCGCGGCCGTGACGATCAGGGTGGCTCCGGTGGGCAGTTGCGCGCACTTGAGTGCCCGTACCGCGTTGGCGAGATCGTGGACCTTGGCGCCGACGTCGAAGCTGACGGAGTCGGGCAGTTGGTCGATGAGCCAGTGCGGTACGCGGACGTACTCGGCGAGCCCGCCGTCGTGGTAGCGGTCGTACAGCGGCATGGGTACGTCGCTGAAGGCGGCGTGGCCGATCATCGCCTGCTGCCGGCACATCATCTCGCGGTCGGTGCGGCAGGGGTCGCAGGCCCGGCAGTTCAGGTTGGGGTGCACGCGCACCCGCGCGCCGACGTCGATCCCGGTGACGTCGGGGCCGACGGCGGCGACGGCGCCCGCGGCCTCGTGGCCGAGCGTGGTGGGCAGGTGCTTGAAGGCGCCCTGGGCGAGCAGTGTCATCATGCCGGGGGCCAGTCCGGCGGCGGCGACCTTGACCAGGACCTCCCCGGGGCCCGGTTCCGGCACGGCGATCTTGTGCAGCTGCAGCGTGTTGGAGCCCTTCTGGGCTCGGGCGGCCAGCATGGCGGTCATGGAATGCGGCTCCTTGACGGGGTCGGGGGCGTCAGGCGCGCGCCGCGGCGAGCCGCTGCGGCGAGTACGGCTCGGCGGTCCTGGTCGTCTCGGCGATCTGGGGCAGTTCGCGGTCCGAGTACAGGGCGATGTGCTCGCTGTCCTGGGCGGTGACGCTGGTGTGGGCGAGGCCGAGGGGGATGCGGACGAAGTCTCCGGGGCCGAGTTCGACGATGCCGCGCTGCGTGATCAGGGTGCGGTGGCCGCTGATCTGGTACTGGATCTCGTCGGCGTCCAGGGTGCGGTGGTAGACGCGGCCGTCGCCGGCGGGCAGGCGCACGGTGGCGAGCCGGAAGGGGTCGGAGCGGTAGAGCCAGGTCACTCCGTACCCGTCGGCCGCGCGCAGGACCCGCAGCCGGTCCTTCTCCTTGTGGACCTGTTCGAGCAGGGCGCGCTCGTCGACCGGGAAGACGGTGATGTCGTGTCCGGGGGTGCCCATGCACTGGGTGACGGCCTCGTTGAGCCGCCCCGCCTCCCAGCCGGCAAAGGGCGGGAAGACCGGCTCCGAGTCGCGTTCCGCCGGGCGGTCCTCGGCGACCGGGGCGGGGGTGTAGAAGAGGAGGTGGCTCTCCTTGCGGCCGTAGTTGTCGTGGGCCACGCCGCGCGGGATACGGGAGAACTCGCCGGCGCGGTGCTCCACGACGCCCAGTTCGGTCATGAGGGTCCGCTCGCCCGCCACCTGGTACGAGATCTCATCGACGTCGGTGTTGCGGTGGTAGAAGGGCTGACGGTTGTCCATCGTCTGCCATTCGACGCGTACCTGGGCGCTCTCGTAGACGCCGCGGGGCGGGGCGAACGGCTGGGCCGCGTACTCCTGGGGGAAGTGCACCACCGTCAACGGCTCGTGGTCGCGCCACAGTTTGACGGGGAACGGGCTCGGATGGGGGGCGGAGAGGAGCTGGTGCTCGTCGCGTTCCACCGTCCGCGGCGGCTGTTCGGAGCAGATGACCTGGATGACTTCCTGCACGGTTCCCATGCGGACTCCCTGAAGCTGGACGGGTCGGTCGGGGCGGGCGGGGCGGACTGGTCAGGCCGTCGCGGGGAGGTGCCGGTCGAGGAAGGCGTGGGTACGGCTCCAGGCGGTGCCGGCCGGGTCCGCGCGGTACATGTGCGGCCGGGCGTCACAGGCGAAGGCGTGCCCCGCTCCCGGGTACACGTAGCTCTCGAAGGTGACGCCGGCGCTCTTCAGCGCGCTGTCGATCGCCGCCACCTGCTCGGCGGGGATGGTGGGGTCCTCGGCGCCCACGTGCAGCAGCACGGGTGCGTCGATGGACTGGGCGCGGTCGAGGACGGCGTGCGGTCCCGCGGCGATGCCGGGTCCGTAGAAGACGACCGTGGCCGCCAGGCCGCTGATGGCGGTGGCGGCGGTGAACGCGGCCCGGCCGCCGAAGCAGAAGCCGTTCACCGCGGTACGGGCGGCCGGGACGCCCTCGGCCTCGGCGAGGTGGGTCAGCACGGCGTCCACGTCGGTGACGATCGCGTCCGCTCCGATGGCTCCGATCAGCGGCATGGCCTCGGCGTGCTGCTCGTATCCGAGGGTGCCGACGCCGTTGCGGTGGAAGAGGTCGGGGGCCAGGGCGAGGTAGCCGCGGGCGGCATAGCGGCGGGCGATGTCCTGGATGTGGTCGTTGACGCCGAACGCCTCCTGGAGCACGATCACGGCCCGGTCGGCCGGGGTGCCGGGGCGTGCGACGTAGGTGCGCATGGGGCCGTCGGCGGTCGGCAGGGTGACCCAGTCGGTCGTCGCGGCGGTGGGGGTGCGGTGGTCGGTCATCGTTCGGTTTCCTTCGTCGTGCCGGGTGGTGTCAGGTGGTCCGGTGAGTGGCGGCGCGGCGCAGCAAGTACCGCCAGCCCGCCTCCAGTTGGCTGTCCGGCCAGCACTGGGCGCGCTTGGCGCGGGCCTCGGCCGCGTCCGAATACGTCCGGGGCGGGCCGGCGGCGAGGGCGGTCAGCTGGGTCCGGCAGGCCCGGTCCAGGAGGACGGCGTGCATCACGGCGGCCGGGACGCCGCGGCTCGCGGCGACCAGGCCGTGCCTGGGCATGAGCGCCGCCGGGGCGTCGCCCAGCGTGGCGGCGAGCGCCTTGCCGAGGGCCGCCGTGCTGACCAGGGCGCCGGTGTCACGGAAGCGGGGTACGTCCTCGCCGGCGAAGAGTGCCCCTTCGTGGGACAAGGGCAGCAGCGGCACGTCGAGCGCGGCGAACGCCACGGCGTCCGGGGCGTGGGTGTGCACGCAGCACGTCAACTCCGGGTTCGCCCGCAGCACTTCGAGGTGGATGTGACACTCCTTGTGCGGGGCCCCCTCGCCTTCGAGGACGTCGGCCGCCCAGGACACGAGCTGCAGCCGTTCCTCCCGGACCTCCTCAAGGCCCCAGCCGGGAGCCTTGATCCAGATGCCCCGGCCTTCCGGGTCCCGGACTGCGGTGTGCCCCCACACCATGTCGCCCTGTCCGGCGGCCGCCAGCGCGTGGGACGCCCGCACGGCCAGAGCCCGCGCTTCCCGGGGCGTCACGGCGTGGGCAGCGCGTCGTAGTACGCGGCGGCACCAGGATGGAGCGGAACCGGGGTCCTGCCCATCACGACCGGGTCGAGCGGGTAGCTGATCGGGCTGCGCTCGGGCGCGAGGTGGCGGTACTGGCTCTCGATGACGTGCCGCGTCTCACCGAGCACCCAGGCGATCGCGTAGGCGACGTCCTCGGGCAGATCACTACGTGTCAGGACGAGGAAGTCCGAGAAGTCCAGCGTCCGAAAGCGCGGGCAGCCGGGGAAGTGCCCCTCGTCGACCACGGCGGCGGGCCAGCTGTAGTCGTTCCACAGCCCGTCCAGGACGTCCGGCTCGACCTCCAGGAAGTTCAGGCCGGTGCCGATCTCCTGCCAGGCGGGGAGCATGTACGCCTCATGGATGACGGCGTCCGCCCGGCCGTCCCGGACGTGGTCCAGGGTCTCGAAGGGGCGCTCGTCCTCCAGGAACTCGCCGCCCCACCCCTCGATGTCGACGCCCGAGCGGGTCAGGAGTTCGTGCGCGGCGAGGCCGACGTAGTTCACTCCGTCGTGGACCGAAGTGGCCAGCTTCAACGCGGGCCTCGCCGCGCGCAGTTCGGCGAACGTGGTGATGCCGAGCGACTTGCGCACACCCATGACGAGCCGGTCGCGCTGCGGCACGACACCCAGGGCGCGCAGCTCCGGGAAGGCCTCTTCGGAGAACACCCCCCGCCCGTCGAGAGCTGCGGTCGCGAAGGCGACGGGCGTGGTCATCGCGACATCGACCTCACCGCGGCCGACCGCCCGCACCGCGTCACTGAAGCCACGGCTGTTCCAGATGGCGACCTTCGTATGAGGGCCGCACCGGTCGGTGAGTTCCTGGGAGATCCAGCCGCACACCCGGTGCAGGTTCGCGCTCCCCCAGTCACCCCGCAGATGCAGGGTGAGGGAACGGTCGATCTTGGGTTCCTGTGGGCGCGCGCCCCTGGCCGTCCGCTGAGACATGTCAGCTCCTGAACCTGTCGTGTCCTGATAACGAAGACTATGGTCCTGCCATGCGAAAAAATCCAGCCCCGCCGCCACGCACCCGCGGCACTGCGGACAGGTTACCTCTAGCACTAGAGGTAGAAGCCAGCGTAACAAGCGGAATCAGGAGAGGCGCATGATCGAGATCCGGGACATCGAACCCAGGCTCCCCTTCCGGGCCCAGCTCCAGGGCCACGACGACGGGCAGCCGGTCACCCTCGTCAACACCTTCGTCGCCCCCGAGGGCCGGACCGAGGCGGTCATCGACGCCTGGCGGAAGGACTCCTTCGTCATGAAGGCCCAACCCGGCTTCGTCTCAGCACAGTTGCACCGCGGCATCGGCGACAGCAGGGTGCTGACGAACGTGGCGGTCTGGGAGTCCCTCACCGCCCTCAGGAAGGCGTTCATGAACGAAGACTTCCAGAACCTCCTGCCGCTCTACCCTGACGGATCACTCTCCTATCCGATCCTGGTCCGGAAGATCGCCGTCGCCGGCGTCTGCACGGCCTGAGCACCCGCGTACGGCCGAGCCCTCCACGCGCCTTGACGCACTCGCCCGTCCCACCAACCGCCCGGGACCGCCCTCAGGTCCCGGGCCTCGCATCCCCTGACGGAGGGCGACGGCCGGGTCCGGTCCGGCGGAACTCAGCCGTGCCCGAGCACGGCCTCGCGCAGCGGCCTGGTCTGATCCCCGAGCGCCGAGGCCAAGACACGTGCACCCTCTCCGATGAGCTTGCGGCCGAGCGCGAACTCCCGTGGCGCGCTGACCGCTTCGACCGCTCGGAGCCGGTCGCCGCGCAGATGGAAGACGGCGAAGCCGGGACCGTCCGGCTCTCCGCGCAGCACACTCGTCCCCGCTTCCAGGGGCAGCCCCGCTATCTGGATCCTCAGCTCGTACTGCTCGGACCAGAACCAGGGCGTCTCCAGGGGACGCTGCGGCCGTCCGCAGATGGCGGCGGCCGTCCGCCGCGCCTGTTCGTGGGCGCTCTGGATGCTCTCCAGGCGCCCGCTGAAGCTCTCCCCCGCCAGGGGGCGGACGGTGACATCCCCGACGGCGTACACGCCGGGGGCGTCGGTGGCCCCCTGGGCGTCGACCAGTACCCCGTCCCGGCAGACGAGACCGGCCGCACGGGCCAGGGCGTCCCTCGGGACCGCGCCGACGGCGAGCAGCACCGCATCGCAGTCCAGACACGAGCCGTCGGCGAGCCGCACGGCCCCGACCCGCCCGTCCGGTCCCGCGAACAGCCTCTCCGCCTGCGCACCGGTGCGGATGTCCACGCCCCGGGACAGGTGGTGACGCTCCAGGCAGGCGGCCACCGTCGGGCCGGCGGTCCGGGCCAGCAACCGCGGCCGGGCCTCCAGGACGGTCACCCGGACCCCCCGAGCACGCGCGGAGGCCGCCACCTCGAGACCGACCCAGCCGCCGCCGATGACCACCAGCCGCTGCCCCGACTCCAGCGCCGCCTTGAGCAGTGTGGCGTCGTCCATGTCGCGCAGGACGTGCACGCCGTCGAGTCCGACGCCGGGCAGTCGCGGCACGCGCGGCCCGGCTCCGGTGGCGAGGACGAGGTGACGCCATGTCAGCTCCGTTCCGTCGGCGAGGCGGAGCAGATTCGCGGCGGGTTCGACCTTCTCCGCGCGGCTGCCGAGCAGCAGGTCGATGCGCTCCTGGGCGTAGAAGGCGGCAGGGCGCAGTTCCAGCGCTTCGGGGTCGGGGCTCGCCGTCAGCCACCCCTTGGACAGAGGCGGCCGCTGATAGGGCAGCCGGGGCTCGTCGCCCACCAGCAGGATCGTCCCCGTGAAGCCGGCCGCGCGCAGCTCCCCGGCGACCGCCGAGCCGGCGTGTCCCGCGCCCGCGATGATCACGTCGTAACGCCTCATGAACGAGACGCTAGCGTACGCATTCAGTAATTCAAGGTTTCCTTTCCCTTGTTTAGCTGGCTCCTAGTCGATACGGTCCCGTACACATTCGACCGAGCAGTCTGGTGGGAGAGGGATCCACATGGCAGTGACCCAGCCGAGTGCCGCGGACGTGGAGCGGGCCGTCGTCGAGCTGCTGCGGGAGGAGGAGGTCGGGGCGGTCGCGGTTCTGGACGAGAACGGATTCCCCTCCGCCGCGATGATGCACTTCGTCGGGGACGGCCTGACGGCCTACCTGCACACATTCACCTACACCCGGAAGTACGAGAGCATCCTGCGTGACCTCCGGGTCGGCTACACGCTCGCCCACATGCCCGCCGACGGCTTCGCGGGGCGCCTTCAGGCCCGTCACGTCCAGGTCACCGGCCGCGCCTCGTTCGTCAATGATCCCGAGGAGGTCGAGCGGGTGCTGGGGCTCAGCCACGAGCAGTTCGAGTGGCTGCGCGACTCCCCGGACATGTACGAGAACTTCCGGCGCGCCGGGGTGCGGCTGCGGCAGGTCTTCTTCCGCGTCGACCCGGTCGAGGGGGTGTGGCAGGACAACCGGGTGCGCATGATGTACCGCACGAAGCTGCGGTTCACCGAGGACGGACGGCACGTGGCCGAACTGGTCCCGTACCCGATGACCGGACCGTCGGTGCCCAGCCCTCTCGCCGCGGAGTCCTGATGGGGGTCAGGGTCACCTTCGTGGACGCGGCCGGGGTCGCCCACGAACGCGAGGCCGTCGTCGGGGACACCCTGATGCGCACGGCGGTAAGGACCGGCATCCGCGGCATCCTGGCCGAGTGCGGCGGTATCGCGGCCTGCGCCACCTGCCACGTCCACATCGAGCCACCCTGGGCTCAGCGCCTGGAGCCACGGTCCGAGACGGAAGAAGCGATGCTCGAACTCGCCCTGGAACCGGATGACTTCAGTCGCCTCAGCTGCCAGATCACGGTCTCCCCCGCACTGGACGGCTTGACCGTCCGCCTGCCGGCTGAGCAGATCTGACTCCCGAGGCCGGGTGGTTCACGCGCTGAAGAGCCCCGCCCGGAGGAGAGAAGCGGAGGAGAGAAGACGGCACCGTACACATCGGCGTTCGCGGCCCTGCACAGCCCGCTGCTCCCAGCGGCCCGCCGGTTGCGACGGCCCGGTGCCGAACCATACGATCACGTACACCATGTCCGTGAAAAAGATGCCCCCAGGTCGCGCGGCGGCACGCACGGCGGCCATCATCAGCGCCACTCACACGCTGTTGCGCGAAGTCGGCTACGAGCAGTTGTCCATCGACGCGGTGGCGGCCCGCGCCGGGGCGAGCAAGACCACGATCTACCGGCGCTGGCCCGACAAGCGGTCCCTGGTGTGCGCCGCGCTGCTCGACCGCTCGAAGGCGACCGCCGAACTGCCGGCCACGGCCGTGAGCCTGCGCGAGGATCTGATCGCCCTGGTGACGGCGCTGACCGCGCTGGCCGCACAGGAGGACACACCGGGGTTCGTGAGCCTGCTGGCGGCAGCGCAGAAGGACCCGGTCATCGCCGACACCCTGCGGGGCGGGGCGCTGGCCACTCAGCAGCGCAACTGCCGCGACGTCGTACAGCGCGCCATCGGACGCGGCGAGTTGAAGGACCCGGCGGTGACCGACGTCCTGTTCGACCTCATTCTGGGACGGGCTCTCGTCCGGCACATGATCCAGGGGCGGCCGTTCTCCGTCGACGCCCAGACCGAGTTCGTGGACACGGTGCTGCTACCGGTCCTGCACGCGGGCGGTCAGGGCGCCTGGGGGGTACGCCGCTCGTAGGCCTCGCCCTGGGGTGCCCGGCAGGGTGCACGCGGAGTGTCCCGGCCGATGATCACCGGCGGACCACGATCCCCGGCACCGCGGACCTCACACGTACGGCACCCGGGACGGATCGTCGAGGACCAGGCCGCGGGAGTGCAGCCAAGCGCCCCGGCGCGGTGCCTCCTTGCCGTACCGGGCGAGGGCGACCTTGGGGTTGAACTCGGGGGTGACCCGGCTCCGGGCGGTGACGAGTTCGTCGAGGTGCGGCTCCAGCCAGGGGAACAGCCGGGGCAGGACGCCGCCGAGCACCACGAGGTCGAGGTCGGTGTAGCTGGCCATGGTCGCCATGGCACCCGCCAGTGCCCGGCCGGCCGTGTCGAGGGCCTCGCAGGCCGTGGGCTCGGCGCGTTCCAGGCGGTCGACGAGTTCGCCGAGGGACCGGGCCGGGTCCTCGGTGGGCAGACCGACCCGGGTGAGGATGGCGGTGAGGCCGAGATACAGGTCCAGGCAGCCCCGGGCGCCGCAGCCGCACCGGGGCCCGTTCATGTCCACGGTGATGTGGCCGCACTCGCCGGCCAGTCCGTGCGCACCGCCGTAGAAGTCCCCGTCCAGCAGGACGGTGCCGCCGACCCCTTCGAGTCCGTTGACGTACGCCATGGCGTGCGGGCGGGCGTCGGGCGGGTGCGCCGCGTACTCGGACAGGGCGCCCAGCCGTCCGGTGTTCATCAGGGCCAGGTCCCTCGGGCGCCGCAGCCGGCGGGTCAACGGGGTGCGCAAGTCGGTCTGGCCCAGACCGAGTTCGAGCGAGGCGACCACCGTGGCATCGGACCTGAGCAGGCCGGGCACGACGACCACCGGCGCCGGCACATGGACGCGCGGATCGTCCTCGGCCGTCTCGATCGCGGCGTCGAGCATCCGCCCCGCCCGTGCCACCAGCTCGTCGATGTCACCCGCGGCGGTGCCGTGCTCGTCGGTCTTCGCCCACAGGACCTGCCCGGCGAGGTCCCTCACCTCCCCCATGACGCTGCCCGAGGAGAGCTGGACGGCGACCGTCCTGACCCGCTGCGGCACCGTCCGCAGCAACCGCCGTGGCCTGCCCCTGCCCCCTCCGGACACGCTCCCCGTCTCCTGTACGAGACCACGGGCCGCGAGTTCCTCGGTCATCGTCGTGACGGTGCCGCTGACCAGACCGGTCCGGGCCCGGATCTCGCTTCTGGCACACGGCTCGTGGTCCGCCAGCGAGCGCAGGACCAGGGACATGTTGTGCCGGCCGACATCGGCCGAGACCGCGGGTGACGGGGGCATGCGGTTCATGGTGCAGGGGGGTCGCGCCCCGCGCAAGCGCCTGACCGGCCGGGCTCCCGGGCCCGGCTCCCGGGGTGCGACGGCGATCCGAACCCTATTTACGTCAACCGTTGACTTAAAACGTGCGGCTCCGTAGGGTCCGAGGCGCCCCGAGTGGGGCCGGAGCCGATGCGGTCGGCGCCCCGCCGGGCGCCCACGACCTACATCACCCCACTCGTCGCGGCAGGCCATGACTTCAATGAGGAGGACTCGTGCGCCACGATCCCCAGTCCAGGAGATTCCGGGCAGCCCTGCTGTCGGCGTCTCTACTGCTGTCAGAGGCGGGCGCCGTGTCCGCCACCCTGCCCGAACTGGCCGACGCCTTCCCCCACGAGAGCCAGACCTCGATCCAGAGCTTCATGACCATAGGGTCGGCCGCGGTGACGGTGTGCACCCTGCTGGCGGGCGCGCTCGCCGGCCGGCTCGGCAAGCGCCGGCTCACCCTGCTGGGCATGGCCCTGATGGCCGTGGCCGGTATGGCCCCGCTGGTGCTCGTCCCCCTCGGGAACTTCGGGGCGCTGCTCGCCTCGCGCATCGTCCTCGGCATCGGCATGGGTTTCGTGCAGCCGCTGAGCGCCAGCGTCATCGCGGACTTCTACCGCGGCAAGGAGCGCGAGGACATGCTCGGCTGGCAGAGCGCCGCGGTCGGCCTGGGCGGCGTGATCTGGAACCTGCTCGTCGGCCTGCTCGTCCTGTGGGACTGGAAGGCCGCGTTCCTGGTCTACGGCGTCGGCCTGGCCTGCATGGGGCTCTACGCGCGATACGTGCCCGAGCCGCCCGGGCGGGCCCGGCCCGAGAAAGTCCGGGCCGAGGTCGTCAGGCCCGAGGAAGTCCGGGCCGAGCCCGCCGCCGCGACGCCCCGCTGGTACCGGCTGCCGGCCGACGCGTGGCTCGCCGCAGGTCTCATGCTCGTCTTCACCGCCGGCTACCAGGGCCTCATCATCTCGATGCCCCTGGCCTTCACAGCGGAGAAGCACCTGGTCGCGGCCTCCACCGTGCCCTGGATCATGACCTTCTTCGCCCTGGCGTCGGTCGCCGCCGGCCTGATCTTCGGCACCGCGGTCAGGCGGCTGCGCAACTGGACCGGGACGGCCTCGGCGCTGGTCCTGGCCGTGTCCATGGCCCTGTGCGCCGGCGCGGACAGCGCCCTGACCGGCTATGTCGCGGCAGTCCTCGCGGGCCTGGGCTTCGGGGTCTACATGCCCTTCCTCGTCACGGAGACCAACAACCGGTCCACCCCCGAGGCGTCCGCCATGGCCACCGCGCTGCTCTTCACGGGCGCCGCCGTCGGAACAGCCCTGGCGCCCTACATCCTGGGGATCGCCGGGACCCTCGACGGCGACGAGCGCGCCACGGCCCAGCTGCTGGTCGCGGCCGTGGTCCTCACGGCCGTCGCCCTCCTCACCACCCTCAGGTACGTCCGCACGGGCCGCGCCGCCGTACCGGCAGCCGCGGCCCACGATCTGGAGAAGGCATGACCGTCAATTCCCCGAACCGAGCCGTCGTCGAACCGCAGCAGGTCGGATACGACGCGTTCCCCGAGAGCGAGGCGGCGAGCGAGGGCATGCGGGTCATCCCCGCTGACCTCACGCCCCGGTACGCGCGTGTGACCACCGACGTGCGCTACGCCCAGAAGGACGGGTATCCCCTGCGTGTCCATGTGCTCCACCCCCCGGTGCCGGAGGACGACGAGCGCACGTTCCCGCTGATCGGCTTCGTCCAGGGATCGGGCTGGTTCCCGCAGGACCTGGGGGCGAACGCCGCCGCCCTGGCGGATTTCACCAAGCGCGGCTACGTGGTCGCCATCATCGAGTACCGCCCGTCCACGGTGGCGGCCTTCCCGGCCCAGATCCACGACACCCGCACGGCTCTGCGCTTCCTGTCCCGCAACGCCGCCAGGTTCCGCGTCGACCCGAGCAGGATCGCCCTGTGGGGCGACTCGTCCGGCGGCCACACCACCGTCCTCACGTACCTCACCGAGAACGACCAGGCCTTCAGCGAAGAGCCCGTCGGTGAGGAGCCGTTGGGCATCCGGTGCTTCGTCGACTACTACGGGCCGACCGACATCTCCCGGATGTGCGAAGAGCCCTCCGTGCAGAACCACATCGCACCCGACAGCCCTGAAGGCATGCTCATCGGCGGCCGCGACGTACGGGAGAACCCCGAACTCGTCGCCCCCACCGTGGCCATGAACCACGTGACCCCCGACGCGGCCCTCAAGCCGCTGCTGATCATGCACGGCAGCAAGGACCGGCTCGTCCCGTTCGCCCAGAGCGTCCTGCTCCACGACGCGCTCAAGGCGGCCGGCCAGCCCGTCACGTTCTACAAGCTGGCCGGCGCGGACCACGGCGGAGCGCCGTTCTGGCAGGAGGATGTCCTCGACATCGTCGACGCATTCCTCAAGGCCCATCTGTAGAGCAGCACTTGAGCGTTGCGGCGGCCGACCGCCGGGCAACGCTCGCCGCCGCGGCGCTCTGGCCCGCCCCGCCCGGGGGGGCCGGAGCGCCGCATCAGCGCTGGGGGTCGGCGAGGCTCGTGTTGTGCTCGTGGATGAGCCGCAGCGCCGTCTCGCGGTCACGTGCGTCGAGGGCGTCCACGAGGTCGCGGTGCAGCTGGTGGCGCTCGGCGATGTAGTCGGCGAGCGGCTGGTCGCTCGCGGGCAGCACGTCCAGGGTGTGGGTCTCGATCAGGTCGAGGAGGTTGTCGTAGAGCGACCTCAGCAGCGAGTTCGGGCTGATCGCCGCGATCCGCGCGTGCAGCTTCCAGTTGGCGTGGACGAAGGCGACGGGGTCGCTCGCGGTGGCCGCCGCCGCCATGTCCTCGATCCGCTCGCGCAGGTCCGCGATGTCGGCCGGCGAGGCGTGCCACAGCGCGTCCTCGATGAGCAGCGGGTCGAGCGCGTCCCGGATGCGCACGGCGTCCGCCACGTCCGTCTCCTGCGCGTCCAGGGCGAGCACGGAATTGCCGAGGCGGACCATGGGGGACTGCTCGGCCACGAAGATCCCGCCTCCCGGGCCGGGCCTGACGGTGACCAGACCGCGGGACTGGAGCAGGCGCAGCGACTCGTTGAAGGTCCCGACCGACACCGCGCACCGCGTACGCAGGGACTCCTTCGTGCCGAGCCTGGCACCGGGTCGCGCGGCCTCGGTGAGCTGGGCGATGTGCTGCGCCGCCTGCTCGGCCCGGCTGGTGGCCTTCGTGCGTGCGGCATCACGTGCGGTGCTCAAGGCTCTCCTCCGACGCTTCCCTGAATTGATTATGGAGGTTACTCCCATGCCCCCTCTTGACGTCACCGGAGGACCGGGAGCAGCATCACCCTAATCATCATGCTGAATTCGACGTCAGCATGCTCCCTTGATGCCGACGAGGAGCACTCCATGCGGATCGCCAATGTCTGCGGCCGACTGGCTCTGATCACCGACGACCAGACCCGGGCCGTCGACGTCGAGGAGGCCGGCGGCGGGCGCTTCGGCGCGGACCCGCAGGCCGTGTACGAGCGCTGGACGGAGTTCCGGTCCTGGGCCGCCACTGTCGAGCTCCCCCCGGGCCGCCCGTTCGAGGCCGTCGACCTCGGCTCCCCCGCACCCGCCCCGCGCCAGCTGTTCGCCATCGGGCTCAACTATCGCAAGCACGCGTCCGAGGCGGGCTTCGCGGTCCCCGAGGGCCTCCCTCCGGTGTTCACGAAGTTCGCCACCAGCATCTCGGGCCCGGTCACCGAGGTCGCGCTGCCGACCGGCGGGCACACCGACTGGGAGGTCGAGCTGGTCGCGGTGATCGGCACCAGGGCGGAGCACGTGGCCGAGGCCGACGCCTGGTCGCATGTGGCCGGGCTCACGGCAGGTCAGGACATCTCGGAGCGGATCTCCCAGCTGGCCGGCCCCGTACCGCAGTTCAGCCTCGGCAAGTCCTTCCCGGGGTTCACACCGATGGGCCCCTGGCTCGTCACTCCGGACGAGTTCGACAACCCGGACGACCTCGAACTCGGCTGCCGCATCAACGGCGAACAGGTCCAGAAGGGCCGTACCCGCGACCTGATATTCACCGTCCCCACCCTGATCTCGAAGCTGTCCGCCGTGCTGCCGCTCCTGCCCGGCGACGTCGTCTTCACGGGCACCCCGGCCGGCGTCGGCCTGGGCCGCGATCCGCAGCGCTGGCTGGCCCCCGGGGACGTCCTGGTCTCGTCCGTCGAGGGCATCGGCGAGCTGCGCCAGACCTTCCACGCCTGACCCGGCCCCGCCCGCGCCACGGAACCGGACAAAGGAGTCCCCGCCATGGCACTGCACCGCCTGACCTCCCTCACGATGGGGGTCCCGAACGTCGCCGAAACCGCCGCCTACTACGCCGACTTCGGCCTCTCGCCCGAGAGCGACGGCTGGTTCGCCACCCGCGACGGCGGACGCCAGCTGCACATCGTGCACGCCCCGACCCGCCGCCTGGTCGAGGTGCGCGTCGGCGTCGACGACTCCGACGACCTGGCCGCCGCCGCGTCCCGCCTGGAGCGCATCGGCGTTCCGGGCGAACGGCACGGCTCGTCGCTGGCGGCCCGCGACAAGGCCACCGGGGTACGCGCCGTCCTCG
This sequence comes from Streptomyces pyxinicus, assembly GCF_024753135.1. Lineage (GTDB taxonomy): Bacteria > Actinomycetota > Actinomycetes > Streptomycetales > Streptomycetaceae > Streptomyces > Streptomyces pyxinicus. Next base: position 97,195 of record NZ_JANUGP010000001.1, read on the forward strand.
AAGTCGCCCCCAGGATCACCCAGTCCCCGGTCTCGGCGATTCCCTACAACGGCCCCGGCCGCGTCGAGCGGGCCGGCACCCGCGCCCCCGGTGTCCTGCGCGATACCCCCGTCCGCCCCCGCAAGCTCGGCCACGCCGTCGTCGGCACCACCGACTTCGAGGCGACCTCCTCGTTCTTCCGCGATGGACTCGGCTTCAAGGCCAGCGACTACATCAAGGGCGAGGGCGCCTTCCTGCGTTGCTCCACCGACCACCACAACATCCTGGTCCTCAACGCTCCGGTCACCTTCCTGCATCACACGTCCTGGCAGGTCGACGACATCGACGAGGTGGGCCGCGGGGCCACCGCGATGCTCCGGGAGCACCCCGAGCGGCACGTCTGGGGCCTGGGCCGGCACCACGCCGGGTCCAACTTCTTCTGGTACCTCAAGGATCCGGCCGGGAACTTCTCCGAGTACTACTCCGACATGGACTGCGTCGTGGACGACCAGCTGTGGACGCCCGAAGTCCTCGAAGGCGCGCGGGGGTTGTTCGCCTGGGGTCCGCCGCCGCCTCCGTCCTTCCTGCGCCCCGAGGACCTCGCCGCGCTGATGACCGGAACCCACAGTGCGGGGCGGTGACCCGATGACCGGCGGGACGTCCTCCGCGTACGACGTGGCGATCGTCGGCTTCGGCCCCGTCGGCCAGCTCCTCTCCCTGCTGCTCGCACGCGCCGGTCACGAGGTGCTCGTACTCGAACGCTGGCCCACACCCTACGAGTTGCCGCGAGCGGTGCACTTCGACGACGAGATCGGCCGGATCCTCCAGTTCGCGGGCGTCGGCGAGCGGGTACGGGCGGTCACCGAGCCGGTGCCGGACCACTACGAGTGGCGGAACCGCGACGGGGACGCCCTGCTCCGTATCGACTGGTCGGGCAACGGCCCCTCGGGATGGCCGGTCGCCAACTTCTTCTCCCAGCCCGACCTGGAAGCCGTACTCACCGCGGCCGCCGCCGGACAGCCGAGCATCACCCTGTGCCGCGGCCGGGAGGTCGTCGGTCTCCACGAAGGTGACGAGCACGTCGAGTTGGTCACGGGGACGGGCGAGACGTTCCGGGCCCGCTTCGTCGTGGGGGCCGACGGCGCCAACAGCTTCGTACGCTCCCGCATGCGTACCGCCGTCACCGACCTGGGCTACTTCCATGACTGGCTCATCGTCGACGTCCTCCCCCAGGACACCGACACCGTGTGGTCCCCGATGAACTGGCAGCTGTGCGACCCGCGGCGGCCCACGACGCTCGTCTCGGGCGGTCCCGGGCGGCGCCGCTGGGAGTTCATGCGCCTGCCCGGCGAGAGCGTCACGGACCTGAACTCCCTCGACGCGGCCTGGCACTTGCTCAAGCCCTGGGGGCGCACCCCGGACAACACCACCATCGAACGGCACGCCGTCTACACCTTCCAGGCCCGCTGGGCCGACACCTGGCGCGAGGGCCGGCTGCTGCTCGCGGGGGACGCCGCGCACCAGATGCCGCCGTTCGCCGGACAGGGCATGTGCTCGGGACTGCGCGACGCGATGAACCTCGCCTGGAAGCTCGGCCTGGTACTCGACGGCACCGTGTCCCCCGCCCTCCTGGACACCTACACCAGTGAGCGGCGCGACCACGTCCAGCACGCCATCGGCATGTCGATGGCGCTGGGGAAGGTCATCTGCGTACCCGACGAGGCAGCGGCCACCGCACGCGACGCGCGCATGATCGCCGCCGGGGCGGACCCCGCTCGCGTACTCCCCGACATGCCCCCGCCGGTCCTGGGTGACGGCGTCCTGCAACGCGGCGAGGACGGCACGTCCCGCGCCCCCGGCGCCGGGCACCTCACCCCTCAGCACCGGGTCACCCGCCGGGGCCGTACCGCGCCGTTGGACGACATCACCGGCGGTGGCTTCGTCGTCCTGGCCGACGGTGACGCCGCGTGCTCCGAACTCGATCTCCGCGACCGGGAGTTCCTGGACCGGATCGGCGCGACGATCCTCCCGCTGCACTCTCCGGCCACGGCCGGCGCGGAGTACGTCGACTCCGACGACGCCTGTCTGCCGCACCTGCCCGGACACGGCCACGTCGCGGCCGTCATCCGCCCCGACTTCTACCTCTTCGGCACGGCCACGACCCCCCTCGAACTCCACCACCTGATCGGCGAGTTGCGGGCACGGTTGCGGCCACCTTCCCCGGACGCGGCACGCCCCACGACCTCACCCAGTCTTGCTATACAGAACCAGCATCCTGTTATGTAGGGCATAGTACCGTCGGTCGAAAGAGGCATTCCCGTGACGCAACCCACCACCGCCACCGAAGTCTGGGTGTACGAGAACGGAGGGCCCGAGCAACTGACCGTGGAGGAACGCCGGCTGCCCGACCCGGGGCCCCACGACGTGCTGGTGTCCGTGGACACCACGGCCCTCTCCGGCTGGGACCTCAGGTACCGCAAGGGTCTCGGCGACATCGTCCTGCCCGGCCGAAACCCCTTCCCCCTGCCGCAGCGCCTGGGCCGGGAAGGCGCCGGCACCGTACTCGCCGTAGGCAGCGCGGTCACGGCTTTCCAGGCCGGCGACAAGGTGGCAGGCGTCGTCCACCCGGAGAACCCGACCGCTCTTGAGACCTACCGCGGCCTGGGCAACCTCTCCACGGGCATCGCCATCCCCGGGCACCAGAGCCCCGGCAGCTACGCGTCACACCTGATCCGCGACGAGAGCCTGTGGCTGCCGCTGCCGGCGGACGCCGATCTCGAACAGGCCGCGGTCACCCTGTGGCCGTACGGCACCAGTCACCGCATCCTGCGCGACCGGCTCCGCGTACAAGCGGGTGACACGCTGCTCGTGGCCGGCGGCACGGGTCCGATGGGCCTGGCCATGCTCAACCTGGCGGCCGTCTTCGGCCTGCGCACCATCGCCACCACCCGCCAGGCCGCGCGTGCCGAGGGGCTGCGCGCCGCCGGTGCCGACGAGGTCGTCGTCACCACCGATCTCACCGCGGCCCGGGCCCACATCCGGGACCTGACCGGCGGTCGGGGTGCCGACCACGCGATCGACAACACCGGCAACAGCGATCTGCTGCGCCTCCTGATCGACAGCCTGCGCCTCGGCGGCCGCCTCTGCCCCGCGTCCGGCTCGATGAACACACCGGGCCCCATGCCCTTCGCGGTGCTGGATCTGACCATGCTGGAGTGCGACATCGTCGGAATCCGCGGCGCCCGCCAGGAGGACGCCCTACGCGTCCTCGACCTCCTCGCCCAAGGCCGCGTCCACTCCCCCATCGCCGCCCGTTTCCCCCTGACCAAGGCGGCCGACGCCCACGCGTACATGGAGAACGACACCGAGCACGTCGGCCGCATCCTCCTCAAGCCGTAGCGACCGGGCGCGCAACCACGAACGGTGCCCCGGCCGGTGTCCGCAAGGGCGGCGAAACCATCAGGGGCCGGTGTCGGACTGCTCCGACACCGGCCCCTGATCTACGACCGTCTCCAGTCGGGACGACAGGATTTGAACCTGCGACCCCTTGACCCCCAGTCAAGTGCGCTACCAAGCTGCGCCACGTCCCGGCCGCGATCCCACCCGGAGTGGCCCGTGTGATCACGCAGGTCAACCCTACCGCACCCCGGCCGGTGTCCGTGCCGTACCCGGTGTGGTGGCCGGGGTGAGGGGGGTGGGGCGGCGGGCCGGGACCAGGAGGGCGGCGCCGGCCGCGGCCAGGCACAGGAGGGACAGCAGGGCCCAGCCGTGGGTGTAGCCGGAGGCCTGGGGCAGGCCGGAGGGCTGGAGCCGGCCGGTGACGAGGACGCTGGTGAGGGCCGCGCCGATGGAGCCGCCGATGGTGCGGATGTTGGCGTTCATGCCGGTCGCGGCGCCGGTCTGCTCGGGCGGGACGCTGCCGACGATCAGGTTGGCCATGGAGGCGAAGGCCAGGCCGATGCCGAGGCCGAAGAGGCCGGCGACGACGGCGATCTGCCACCGCTCGTCATGCCACAGGGTGAGGAAGCCGCAGGCCAGGGCGCCCAGGGCGGCTCCGGTGGTGAGCAGGGCCTTGGCGCCGACGCGGGGTTCGAGCCGGCCCGAGAGGATCCCGGAGAGGAACATCGCCAGCAGCATCGGGAGCATCAGCAGGCCGGAGGCGGTGACGCTGGCGCCGAAGCCGTACCCGGCCGCGGTCGGCGTCTGGACGAAGCCCGGCAGGAAGGACCAGATCGCGTACATGCCGGCGCCGAAGAGCAGCGCGGCGGTGTTGGTCGTCCACACGGCGGGCAGCCGCAGCACGCGGAGGTCGATCAGCGGGTTGCGGGAGCGGGCCTCGACGGTGAGCCAGACGGTGAAGAGGATCACGGCGGCGGCGAACAGGCCGAGCACCTTCGGCGAGCCCCAGCCCCACCGGCCGGCCTCGCTCAGCGGCAGCAGCAGCGCCACCAGCCAGGCGGACAGCAGTATGGCACCGGCCCAACCGACCTTGCCCGCAGCCCGCTTGGGGGACTCGGGGACGTAGCGCGCAGCGATCAGGACGGTCACGGCGACGATGCCGACCGGGATCCAGAACAGCCAGCGGTAGTCCAGCGCGGAGACGATCGGACCGGCGGCCACCATGCCGACACCGCCGCCGGCGGCGATCACCGCGGAGAGGTTGCTGATGCTGCCGCTGACCCGGGACGCGGCGAACTCATCGCGGATGATGCCGAAGGACAGCGGGAAGAGGGCGCCGCCGACGCCCTGGACGACCCGGGCGGCGATCAGCACGCCGATGTTCGGGGCCAGCGCGGCTGTCAGGCAGCCCGCGAGGACGGTGACCAGCACGGCGACCAGGGTGCGTTTCTTCCCGGCGAGGTCGCCGACCCGGCCGAGGATCGGGGTGAAGACCGAAGCCGACAGCAGGTACGCCGTCATCACCCAGGTCGCGGTGGACTGGGAGGTGCCCAGGGCGTGCTGGACGGTCGGCAGGGCCGGCGCGATCAGCGACTGGAGCATGGAGAACACGCCGGCACCGGTCGCGAGGACCGCGAAGGTGAGACGCGTGGACGAGCGGGGCATGAGGGTGCCTCTCCGAGACGTGTTGACGGAGGGTGTACGGACGCCCGGACATCGGAGGCCGGGGAGATCGGGGCAGGTCCGGCCACGGCGGAGCCGCCTCCGCACTGGTAAAGTGGAGGTACCCCTCCACTGTAGTGGAGGTAGTCCTCCGGTTCAAGAAACGGATGCTTACCTCCGCTTCCGGTACGGAGACCTCCGCTTCCACCAGCCGCCCAGGAGGCAGCAGTGACGGCCACGCCGTTCCCCGTCGGCGAGATCGTGGCGACCCGCCGGCCGCACCGCAAGGACGCCGCCCGCAACTACGACGCCCTGATCGCCGCCGCCCGCGAGGCCTTCGCGGAGCACGGCGCGGAGGCCTCGCTGGAGGACGTCGCCCGCCGGGCCGGCGTCGGCATCGGCACCCTGTACCGGAACTTCCCCACCCGCCGGGACCTCTTCGAGAGCGTCTACGCGGACGAGGTGAACGCCCTGTGCCAGGCGGCCGTGGAACTGGCCGGTCGCGAGCCCTGGGCGGCGCTGACCGCCTGGCTCGACCGGTTCGCCGGCTACATGGTCACCAAGCGGGCGGTGCGCGAGGCGCTGAACGAGGAGTCGGACATCTTCACCGCCTGCCGCGACTCGATGTACGCCGCCGGCGGCCCGCTGCTGGAGCGCGCCCAGCGCGCGGGCACGGCGCGGCCGGACATGGACTTCAGCGACCTGCTGCGGATGGTCGCCGGCATCACGGCCACCGCCTTCGAGGACGACGCCCAGCGCGACCGGGTCCTCGCCATCGCCCTGGACGGAGTGCGCACCGGCCGCTGAGGCCGGGTGGCTACTTGATCAGCGCGTTCGCCACGACCACCAGCACGCCGAGCAGCGCGTCACCGAGACCGGTGAGGACGGCGACCGGCCAGGCGCGGGTCGCGCGGCGGGCGGTGACGAGGCCGAGCGCGAAGAGCAGGAGGATATTGAGGCCGAACGCCGGGTACTCCACCCCGCCCGGCGGCCACCACCCCCAGCCCGCGCCCGCGAGCAGGAACACCGTCGGGAGCACGGCCGTGACCAGCGGCCACTCCTGCCGCAGGGCGCGCAGCGCGTCCCAGCGGCGGTGCGGGGTGCGCTCGGCGATGTAGTGGGCGTAGCCGTGGGCCAGCGCGGAGGCGCAGGCGGTGACCAGCAGCCACAGGGCGTCGTAGCGGCGGCTCGCGGCGGAGCTGTGGCCGTACTGGGTGAGCGCGGCGACCATCGAGCTGGCGAGGACGGCGCCGTAGACCCCGCCGAAGAGGACCGCCTCGCGGGTGTCGTGTCCTCGGCGCGGCTCACCGGGCGTGCCGCTCGTCCCGGTGGCCGCCGTGGAGTCCGCCATGCCTCCACGATCACCCGGGCCGCGCCCCGCCGCCAGTTCGCGCGGCGCGACGATGTGTCCTCCCACCTGCCCGGACGCCCCACACACTGTCCACGGCGGCGCGCCGGCGCGGCTCGCTAGGGTCGGCCCCATGACGCACAGCTTCGCGATCCACATCCCGGACGCCGACCTCGAACCCGAGCCCCTCGACCCGGAGCAGATCGTCTCCGGCACCCCGGAGGTGACCGGCAAGGTGGTCTGGGAGTCGCCGGACGGCCGGCAGCTCCGGGGCATCTGGCAGATCACGCCGGGCGTGGTCACCGACACGGAGGCGGACGAGCTGTTCGTGGTGGTCAGCGGCTCGGCGACGATCGAGGTCGAGGGCGGTCCGACGCTGCGGGTGGGACCGGGTGACATGGCGGTGCTGCGGGCGGGCGACCGTACGACGTGGACCGTGCACGAGACGCTGCGCAAGGCGTACGCGATCAACCTGTGAGCGCCGCCGGGCCGGGCGGCGGTCCGGTGGTCCCCCTGATCTCCAGCCGCGGCACGGCCAGTTGCTCGCGCCCCTCCGCCTCCGGCCGTGCGAAGCGGTCCAGCAGACAGCGCGCGGCGCGCCGGCCGATCTCGTACGGCCCGGTGTCGACGGTGGTCAGCCAGACGTGCCGGAGCCGGGCGGTGCCGGTGTTGTCATAGCCGGCCACGGACAGGTCGCGCGGTACCCGCAGGCCCAGCTCGGCCGCCGCGGAGAGCGCCCCGACCGCGGCCATGTCGTTGGCGGCGAAGACGGCGGTGGGCCGTTCGGGGCGGCCGAGCAGGCGTACGGTCCCTCGGTAGCCGCCCTCCTCGGTGAGGTCGCCCGGCTCGACCAGGGGCTCGGCGCCGTGAGCGCGCATGGCCGTCTCGTAGCCGCGCCGGCGCAGCGTCCCGACGGCGCCGTGGCCGGCGAGGTGGGCGACGCGCCGGTGGCCGAGGCCCAGCAGGTGCTCGGTGGCGAGCCGGGCGCCCTGTTCGTCGTCCCCGGCGACGACGTCCACCCGGACGGGCCGGGGTTCGCGGGCGCCGGCCACGACCACCGGCATCCGCCGCGCCAGGTCGCCGAGCGCGCCCGCGTCCGGGACGGTGCCGACCACCACGAGAGCGTCGACGCCGAGGTCCAGGAAGGGTTCGGCGAGGTCGTGGCCGGCCCGCCGGTTCAGGCGGGCGTCGGCGAGGAGCATGCGCAGACCGGCCGTGCGCAGGGGGGCGTTGAGGCCGTCGAGCAGGTCCACGAACCAGGGGTTGCGCAGGTCGTCCAGGAGGACGCCGACGGTCCGGGTGCGCCGCTCGCTCAGGCTGCGCGCGGCGGCGTTGGGCCGGTAGTCCAGCTCGCGCACGGCGGCGAGGACGGCGTCCCGCTTCGCCGTGCCGACCGGTCCCGAGCCGCGCAGCACGAGGGAGACCAGCGACTTGGACACCCCGGCGCGCTCGGCCACGTCGCGGATCGTCGGAGGTCTCATGGATGGACCGTTCCATGTGCGGGAGAGGACTGTCAAAGGGGGTCGGCCGCCGGGTACGCACTGCTTGACAGCCGCTCCATGTCCGGACATGGTGACCGGGACAGGAGTTGGACCGGTCCACGGAGGGGCTGTCATGGTGGATGCGCTCGGTGTCGCCGTCGTCGGGTTCGGCTGGATGGGCCGGGTGCACACCCAGGCGTACGCCCGTCTCCCCCACCACTATCCCCACCTGCCCCTGCGTCCCCGGCTGGTGGCGGTCGCCGAGGAGGTGCCGGGTCGGGCCGAGGAGGCCGCCGAGCGGTTCGGGTTCGCCTGCGCCGTGCGCGACTGGCGCGAGGTGGCCGCCGATCCCCGGGTCCAGGCGGTCAGTGTCACGGCGCCGAACTTCCTGCACCGGGAGATCGGCGTGGCGATGGCCGAGGCCGGCAAGCACCTGTGGATCGAGAAGCCGGTGGGTCTGAGCGCCGGGGACGCCCGCGCGGTCGCCGACGCGGTCACGCGGGCCGGCGTGCAGGGCGCGGTGGGCTTCAACTACCGCAACGCGCCCGCCGTCGAGGCCGCCCGCGATCTGATCGCCGCCGGTGACATCGGCGCGGTCACACATGTCCGCGTCCGGCTGTTCAGCGACTACGCCGCCCATCCGGACGGCGCCCTGACCTGGCGCTACGAGCGGCGGCGCGGTGGCAGCGGGGTGCTCGGCGACCTGGCCTCGCACGGCGCCGACCTGGCCCGTTTCCTGCTCGGCGACATCGTCTCGCTCACCGCCGACACCGCCGTCTTCGTCCCGGAGCGCGCCCGCCCGGCCGGCGCCACCGCCGGTCACGCCCTGGCCTCGGGAGGCGTCCCGGGGCCGGTCGAGAACGAGGACTACGTCGGCTGCCTGCTGCGCTTCGCCTCCGGTGCCCGTGGCGTGCTGGAGGCCTGCCGGGTCTCGGTCGGCGAGCAGAACGCCTACGGCTTCGAGGTGCACGGCACCAGGGGAGCGGTGTTCTGGGACTTCCGCCGGATGAACGAGTTGGGCGTCAGCCGCGGTACGACGTTCCAGGACCAGCCGGTGAGCACGGTGTACGTCGGCCCGGGCGCGGGCGAGTTCGCCGCGTTCCAGCCGGGTGCCGCCAACGCGATGGGCTACGACGATCTGAAGGTCATCGAGGCGTACCGGTTCGTCCGCTCCATCGCCGAGGGCACGCCGTACGGCACCACGCTCACGGACGCGGTGCGCGGTGCGGCGGTGCTGGACGCGATGGAGCGGTCCGCTCAGCTCGGCTCGTGGGTGGACATCGACACGGCGTGAGCGAGCCGTACGACACCGGCGGTGAGCGCGCCCGCGACCGGCGCCGGGGGTGTGTCGGCGGTGCCGGTGGTGCGGGCCGACAGCGGGAGTTCCACCTGGACGCCGCCGAGCCGGGTGAGGTTGACCGGGTTGCGGGGGTGCAGGCCGCGCAGGTGCCGGGGGATCTCCGCCAGGTCGGTGACGGTACGGAACTCCGGTGCCAGGGCGGCCAGTTCCGCGGCGAGGAGGTGGGCCGCCGTACGGTTGCCGCCGCCCAGGAAGAGGGTGCGCTGCGCCGCGGGCCGCATGTGGCCGTGCAGGGAGACGGTGAGCGCGACCCGGTCCAGGAACTCCCGCAGCAGGGCGCAGTGGTCGGCGGCCATGCGCGCGGAGGGGAGGTGCACGGGCCGTCGTACCCCGGGCTGGGTGAAGACCAGGCTGGTGGCGTCGCAGCGCCGGGCCACCAGGCCGGCCAGCTCGGCCGTGCCCCCTTCGTTGCTGCCGTGCAGCGCGAGCAGCCCGATCCGGCCGCCCGGTACATAGGTGGCGAGCAGCGGTACCCCCTCGATCTCCACCTGCTCGGTGCGGGGCGTCCGGTCCCCTGTCACGCGGCGGCCCCCGCGGGCATGTTGTACGGGGTGACGACCTGGATCGCGGACGGCGGTACCGGTCCGGCCGGGGGCAGGGCGCCGTGGGCGCGCATCACCAGCCGGCAGGCTTCGCGCAGGTCCTGGCGCAGGTCGTGGTGGAGGACGGCGGACAGCCGGTGTGCGCGCAGCAGGCGGGTGTTGTCGTGGTCGAGGTCATGCGCGACGAACACCGCGCAGTCGCGGCCGAGGTCGGCGAAGGCGCGCAGGGTGGCGTCGTTGCCGCCGCCGATGGAGTAGACGGCGCGGATCTCCGGGTCGCGCAGCAGGGCGGCGCGCACCAGGTCGTACTGGGTGGCGTCCAGGCCCTGGCCCTCGGTGATCTCTCTCAGGGCGCGCTCGGGGTGCCGGGCGCGCATGACGCTCCGGAAGCCCATCTCGCGTTCCTCCTCGTTGCGGAAGAAGCCGCTGCTGAGGCTGGTGAGGACGTTGCCGGGCCGGTCGCCGAGCCACTGGCCCGTCAGATAGGCGGCGGTGGCACCGGCGGCCCGGTTGTCTATGCCGACGTAGGCGAGCCGGCCGGTGACGGGCAGGTCGGTGACGAGGGTGACGACCGGGACGCCGGCGGCGATGAGCCGGCCGGCGGCCGCGACGACCTCGGGCACGTCCGGGGCCTTGAGGATGACGCCCTGGGAGCCGCGCCGGGCGATCCGGTCCAGCGTGGCGACCAGCTCGGGCACCGGGGCGGTCTCGCGGAAGTGGAAGCGGGAGCGGACCACGGCCGGGTGCAGGCCCGGTAGCTCGGCCTCCAGGGCGGCGCGCACGGCGGTGGTGAACCGCTCGGGTGCCTGGGCGACGATGTCGACCATGAAGGTGCGGCCGACCAGCCGGACCTGGGTGCGCTGGCGGTCCAGGTCGGCGATGGCCCGCCGCACCTCCCGCGCGGTGCTCTCCCGGACCCCGCCCCTGCCGTTCAGCACCCGGTCCACGGTGGCCTCGCTGAGTCCCGCCTGACGGGCGATCTCCCGGATCGGGAACGGATGGCCCACGGACCGGCTCCTTGAGGGGTTTTTGATGGCTGCCTGCTGGTTGTTCGAGGGGTTTGTACTGACAAGAATGACAGCACCGCGCCGGACCGCGACCGAGGGCGAGCGCACCGGGCCCCCTCGCACCCTAGGAGCAGCAGCATGCGCATCGGAATCCTCGGCCTCGGCCGCATCGGGGCCTTCCACGCCGAGACCCTCGCCGGCCTGGACGCCGTGGAGTCGCTCGTCGTCTGCGACCCGTTCGCGCAGGCCGCCAAGGTCGCCGCCGAGCGGTTCGGGGCCGAGGTCGCGGACTCGCCGGAGGCGCTGCTCGCGGCCGGGGTGGACGGCCTGGTCGTCGCGGCGGCCACGGACGCCCACCCGGCGCTGATCCGGGCCGGGGTGGCGGCCGGTGTTCCCGTGTTCTGCGAGAAGCCGGTGGCCCGCACCATGGCGGAGGGCGTCGCGGTGCTCGCCGCGGTACGGGACAGTGGCGTGCCGATCCAGATCGGCTACCAGCGGCGTTTCGACGCGGGCTTCGCCGCCGCGCGGGCCGCGGTGCGCTCGGGCGAGCTGGGCGCCCTGCACACGGTCCGCTGTACGACGCTGGACCCGGCGCCGCCGCCGGCCGCCTATGTCGCCGCCTCCGGTGGCATCTTCCGGGACTGCTCCGTGCACGACTTCGACATCCTGCGCTGGGTGACCGGCCGCGAGGTGACCGAGGTGTACGCGGTGGGCGGCAACCGGGGCGCCGCGTACATCCGGGCGGCCGGTGACGCCGACACCACGGGCGCACTCCTCACCCTGGACGACGGCACCCTGGCGACGGTCTCCAACTCCCGCCACAACGCCCGTGGTTACGACGTCCGCATGGAGTTGCACGGCTTCACCGACTCGATCGCGGTCGGCTTGGACGACCAGTTGCCACTGCGCTCGGTCGAGCCCGGGACCACCTTCCCCGCCGGCATCCCGCACGCCTTCTTCATGGACCGCTTCACCGCCGCCTACCGCGCCGAACTCACCGCCTTTACCGAGGTCGTGACCGGCACCCGCCCCTCCCCCTGCACGGTTGAGGACGCGCTGGAGGCGGGCTGGATCGCCGAGGCCTGCACCCTGTCGCTGCGCGAGCACCGGCCGGTGACGCTCGCGGAGGTACGGGCGGGCTGAGGCCCCGCAGGCGGGTCCGGCGCGCGGGGCGTTGACGAGCTGCGCCAGGATGCGCTCGGGCCGCTCCTCGCCGTCACGGAAGAGGTCGATCCGCCCCGACCCACCCAGTCGGAGCCGGAGCAGGACATCCTCCGAGTCGACCCGGCCCGGAGGGAGCCGCCGGCGCCACCGGTCTCCGCTGCGGACGAACCCCGGCTACGACGGACCGACCGCGCCGGGCCACAGTGCTGTCCGGTGCTGTGTGGGGCCCGTCCCCGGCAGGAACCGGACGAGCGGCGGCTGTGGGTGCCCGTGCTCCGGGTGCCGGACGGGCTGGTGCGGCTCGCGGCCCGGATCGGTGACATGTCCCGGTGCGAGATCACTCCGGCACTCGGCCGACGGCGCCCGGACCGGCACCGAGAAGGCCGGGTAACCGCTCGGTCGGCGACCTCGCCCCGCCGCGCGGGCGGTTCCGGGCCGCGCCGGGAGCCTGCTCGCCCGCGTCGCTGTCCCCTCCGAAGTGCCTCAGAGGCAGTAGCGGACCAGCCACTCGTCGGCGTGGTAGCGGTCCCGGGCCGGGTCCGGCAGGGTCGCCGGGCGGGTCTCCGTAGTGTCCTCGGGGCGTATCCGCTCGGGCAGGGTGCCGAAGCGGTCGCGGCGCAGTGTGGCCGCGTCGGTGGTGTCCTGGGACGTGTGCCGGTGTTCCGAACGGTGTGTCATCTCGTCCTCCCGTCTCCGCGGGCGTCCCCCGTCATTCAGGAGAACGCCCGCGTGCCCCGGTTGGTTCCCGGCGCCCGCCCACCCGAATCACGTGTGGTTGCGCAGGAAACCAGTTGCCCCGGAGGGAGACTCCTCACGCCCCGCAGGAGCGCAGGAACCGCCGGGTGCGCACCGCGATCGGCAGCGGCCGGTCCGGTTCGCAGGGGTACATGTCCTGCTCCACGATGGCGAACAGGTCCACCCCGAGCCGCTGGGCGGCCTGGAGGACCGGTCCCAGCTCCGGCACGCCGGAGGGCGGTTCGCACATCACGCCCCGCTGCACGGCCGGACCGAACGGCACCTCCCGCGCGACCACCTCGGCGAGGACGGCCGGGTCGACCTGCTTGAGGTGCAGGTAGCCGATGCGCTCGCCGTAGGTCTCGATGAGCTTGACGCTGTCCCCGCCGCAGTAGGCGTAGTGCCCGGTGTCCAGGCACAGGTTGACCAGTTCGGAGTCGGTGGAGTCCAGGAAGCGTTCGACGTGGTCCTCGGTGTCGATGTGGGTGTCGGCGTGCGGGTGCACCACGATGTCGAGGCCGTAGGTCTCCCTGACCTCGTGCCCGAGCCGCTCCATGCCCTTGGTCAGGTGCGCCCACTGCTCGGCCGTCAGCTCCGGGGGCTCCAGGATCTCGGCGGTCTTGTCGTCGCGCCAGAAGGAGGGGATGACGACCAGGTGCCGGGCGCCCGTCGCCCGGGTGAGCGCGGCCACCTGGCTCACGTGCGCCCAGGTGTCGTCCCAGACGGCGGGGCCGCGGTGCAGGCCGGTGAAGACGGTGCCGGCCGACACGGTGAGGTCGCGCCGGGCCAGTTCGCCGGCCAGCCGGCCGGGGTCGGTGGGGAGGTAGCCGTAGGGGCCGAGTTCGATCCAGTCGTAGCCCGCTTCCGCGACCTCGTCGAGGAAGCGTTCCCAGGGGACCTGGCGGGGGTCGTCGGGGAACCACACGCCCCAGGAGTCGGGGGCGGAGCCGACCCGGATGCGGTCCAGCGGGGTGGGGTCGGTCATCTCAGGTGTTCCCTTCCGGCGAGGTCGCCACGGGTGCGGTGAGGTCGCCCGCCTCGGGCAGTCCCGCCACGTCGACGCCGCTCACCTGGGCCAGTTCGTGCTTGAGCGCGGCGAGTTCGGCGCCGCCCGCCATGTGGTTGGTCAGCTCGTCCAGGCTCACCTCGCCGCGGTCGGCGCTCAGTTCGAGGGTGCCGAGGCGCAGCACGCTGAAGTGGTCGCCGACCATGAAGGCGTGGTGCGGGTTGTGGGTGATGAAGATGACGCCGAGGCCGCGTTCGCGGGCGGCGGCGATGTACTTGAGGACGACACCGGACTGCTTGACCCCGAGGGCGGCCGTCGGCTCGTCCAGGATGAGGACGCGGGCGCCGAAGTGGACGGCGCGGGCGATCGCCACGCACTGGCGCTGGCCGCCGGAGAGGGTGCCGATGGGCTGCTCCAGGTCGTCCAGGACGATGCCCATGTCGCGCAGTTCGCGGTCGGCGGTGGCCTTCATGCCGGCGATGTCGAGGCGCCGCACGGGCCAGGGGCCCCGGGTCAGCTCGGAGCCGAGGAAGAAGTTGCGCCACACCGGCATCAGCGGGACGGTGGCCAGGTCCTGGTAGACGGTGGCGATGCCCTTGGCCAGGGCGTCGCGCGGGGAGCCGAACCGCACCGGGCGCCCGTCCACGAGGAACTCGCCCTCGGTGTGCTGGTGCAGCCCCGAAATGATCTTGATGAGGGTGGACTTGCCGGCGCCGTTGTCGCCGAGCACACAGGTCACCCGGTTCGCGCGCACGGTCAGGTCGACGCCGTGCAGGGCGCGGATGTTGCCGTAGGACTTGCCGGCGCCGCGCAGTTCGACGAGGGGCCCGTCGGCGGCGGGGGCGTCCGTGCGGACGGCGCCGTGGGTTCCGGTTCCGTGGTCAGTCATCGGTCACCTCCGGGTCGCCGTGCGCTGGACCCATAGATTGATCAGGACGGCGCCGAGCAGCATCACGCCCAGGAACGCCTTGAACCAGTCGGGGTTCCAGCCGGCGTAGACGATGCCCTGCTGGACCATGCCGAACATGAACGCGCCGAACACGGTGCCGATCGCGGAACCGTAGCCGCCGGTGAGCAGGCAGCCGCCGATGACGGCCGCGGCGATGTAGATCAGCTCCTGGCCGACGCCCTCGCCGGACTGCACGGTGTTGAAGGAGAACAACTGGTGCATGCCGACGAACCAGGCACCGAAGCCGACCAGCATGAACAGCGTGATCTTGGTGAACTTCACCGGGACGCCGACCGCGCGGGCGCTGTCCTGGTCGCCGCCGACGGCGAAGATCCAGTTGCCGTACTTGGTGCGCAGCAGCACCCAGGTGGCGATCGCGGCGAAGACCAGCCACCACACCACGGTGATCTTCACCTGGACGCCGCCGACGTCGAAGGACGAGGCGAAGATCTTCTTGGCCTGGGCGAAGCCGTCCATGTCGCTGATGTCGTCGGTGGCGACGTTGCCGGTGACGGACTTGGTGACGGCGAGGTTCACGCCCTGGAGGATCAGGAAGGTGCCGAGGGTGACCAGGAAGCTGGGCAGCCCGGTGCGCACCACCATCCAGCCGTTGAAGGCGCCGATCCCGAGGGAGAGGGCCAGGGCGACGAGCACGCCGGTCCACACGTTCACGGTGAGCTGGTAGCTGAGCATGCTCGCGGTGAGCGCGGAGGTGATCACGCCGACGCCGGCGGACAGGTCGAACTCGCCGCCGATCATCAGCAAGGCGACCGGCAGGGCCATGATCCCGATGGTCGAGGACTGGTAGAGGATCGTGGCCATCGAGCTGCCCTGGCGGACCGAGGGCGCCACGATCAGGAAGAAGACCAGGACGGCCGCGGCGCCGAGGAAGACGCCCACCTCGGGCCGGGCCAGCAGCCGCAGCACCAGCGGGCGCCGGGCGGTGCGGCCGTCGCCCTGTTTCGGGCCGGGCGCCGGCGGTGTCCCGACCGCCGGCTCTGCCTGCTGGGCCATGCTCATCACCGGGTGCCCTTCGCGGCGTAGTCGGCGATCTTGTCGACGTTGGACTTGTCGACGAAGGCCGGCCCGGTCAGGACCGGCTGCTCACCGCCGCCGCTGTAGTTGCCGTTGTTCTTGTAGAGCCACAGGGAGTCGACCGCCAGATAGCCCTGGAGGTAGGGCTGCTGGTCCACGGCGAACTCGACGGAGCCGTTCTGGACGGCCTTGACCAGGTCTTTGTTCAGGTCGAAGGTGGCCACCTTGGCCTTGCTGCCGGCGTCGTCCACCGACTGGACCGCGGTCGGGGCGAAGGGGGCGCCGAGGGTGACGACCGTGTCGATGGAGCTGTCCGTCTTCAGTTTGGCCGTGATGGTCGACTTCACGGACGGCATGTCGGTGCCGTTCACGTACAGCGTCTCAGTGGTGCCCTCGAACGTCTTCTTCAGCCCGTCGCAGCGCTGGGTCAGGCCCACGTTGCCCTGCTCGTGGATCACACAGACGACCTTCTTGGCGCCGGTGGTGTTCAGCTTCTTGCCGAAGGCCTCACCGGCCACGCTCTCGTCCTGCCCGAAGAACTCCAGCAGGCCGAGGTCCTTCCAGTCGGCGAGTCCCGAGTTGAGGCCGACGACCGGGATGCCGACACTCCGCGCCTTGCCGATGACGTCCTTCATCGCGTCCGGCTTGGCCAGGGTGAGCGCGATGCCGTCGACCTTCTGGTCCACCGCGTTCTGCACCAGGTTGGCCTGGTTGCCGGCGTTCGGGTCGGCGGAGTACACGAGCTTGACGTTGTCCTTGGCCGCTGCGGCCTCGGCGCCCTCGCGGACGGTGTCCCAGAAGGTGTCGCCGGGTGCCTGATGCGTGATCAGCGCGACCGTCATCCGGGGGGTGTCGGCCTTGCCCGCGGCGGCGTCGGCCGCCGACTCCTCGGCCTTCTTGCCACCGGAGCTGCTGGAGCAGCCGGCGAGGGCGAGGACTGCCGCGGCGGCGACCGCCACGTAGGGGGCCGGTCCCCGGGATCGGGAGCGAGAAGAGCGGTCCATCGTTCCTGCACCTCACTGTGCGACGGGAGAAGGGACGCAGTCGCGTCGGCGCGCAGTCGCGTTGGGACGGGATCAAAGTCCCTGCCGGGCCCGCTGTCAATACTTTGTTAAGACATAGTCTCACCCTCAGGTCCGAATGTAAGGACAGGGCGCGCCTCCACACGGCCCCCGAGGGCCGATGTCAGAACCCTTGAAGTCCCGGGCGGGCGGTGGTGGGATGCCCCGATGTTACGTGCGACGGTGGCGGCGGGCGCGGTGCTCGCCGCCCTCCTGACCCCCGCGGCCTCCCCCGCCACCTCCCGGGCCATCGAACGGGCATCGGACATCACCCGGCCCGCGCCGGAGAGCCCCCGACCCGCACCGGACGCCCCTCGGCCCACACCGGACGCCCCTCCGCCCGCACCGGACATCCCCCGCCTCACCGACGGACACGGGCGCGTCCTGACCCTGCGCGGCTGGAACATCGAGGACAAGACGCACCGGGGCGAGGCGGCCCTGTCCGCGATCACCGAGCGCCACTTGCGCGACCTGCGGGCGAACGGCTTCGGCTTCGCCCGGCTGCTGGTCTTCTGGGACGACCTGGAGCCACGGCCGGGCCACTACAGCGGGCGCTACCTCCGCACGATCGAACGTGTCCTCGACTGGGCCGAGCGCTACGGCGTGAAGGTCGTGATCGACGCCCACCAGGACGTGTTCGGGCCCGCGTTCGGCCACCGGGGCATCCCGGAGTGGGCGACCCGCACCGACGGGCTGCCGTTCACCCCCCACCCCGACGACTGGTTCGCCGAGTACTTCGAGCCCGCCGTCCAGCGCGCCTTCACGCACCTGTACGACGACCCGGACCTCCGGCGGGCCCAGGCCCGGATGTGGCGCGTGCTCGCCGCCCGCTTCGCCCACCACCCGGCGGTGTTCGGCTACGACCTGATCAACGAGCCGATGGGCGAGCCGCGTCCGGACGAGGACCTCCCCACGGCCGCCCGCCGGATCGAACGCGACCAGCTCACCCCCATGTACAACCGGCTGGCTCGGACGGTCCGTTCGGCCGACCCGGACGCCTGGGTGTTCGTGGAACCCACCCCGGTCGTGGGCGAGGGTGTGCCGACCGGACTCGGCCGGATCGAGGGCCCGCGCGTCGTGTACGCGCCGCATTTCTACGACACCGCGATGGAGGCGGGCGCCGACTACGACCCCGGGGCCGGCTGGATCGAGGCGTACGAGCGTGCCGTCACCGCCTACCCGCGGCGCTACCGGGTGCCGGTCGTGGTCGGCGAATGGGGCCCGCCCGACAGCGGGCTGCCGCACATGAACCGCTTCTACCGGGACGCGATGGCCTCGCTGAGCCGCTACACCTCCGGCTGGGCGGGCTATGTGTGGTGCTACGGCGGCGGGTACTGCGCGGTGGACGACACGGGTGCCTTCCGCCCCAACAAGGAGCTGACCGTCGAGCCGTACGCGCCGAGCGTGGCGGGTACGGTCCGCTCCGCCGCGTACGACGCGCAGCGGGGCGTGTTCCGGCTGGCCTACCGGGCGGCACCGCACGGCTCCCGGGTGAGTGTCCTCTCCCTGCCGCCCGGCGACTGGCGGATCACGGCCGAGGGCGGCGCGCGCGTCGTCCACCGCCAAGACGGCCGGGCGTGGGTGCGAGCGGTCCCGGGCAGCGAGGTGCGCGTGACCGTGCGGCGCTCGTGACGCGTACGGCTACGGGCGCAGCAGGCCGGTCAGCTCACGGCGGCTGCGTACGCCGGTCTTGGCGAACACGCTGGTGAACCGGTCCTGTACGGTCCACGGGGAGATCATCAGTTCGGCGGCCGTCTGCGCGGTGGAGCGTCCGGCGAGCATCTTCTCGACCACCTCGCTCTCCCCGGCCGACAGTCCGTAACGGGCCCGCCAGGTCTCCGGTGTCAGCGGGGCGGCGACGGGTTCCAGGATCAGGGCGACCCGCCCGGCACCGCCGTCCATGGCGGTCGTACCCGCGTGCAGCGAGAACCAGCGGCCCGCTCTCGTGCGCACCCGGGCGGCGACGGGAGCGGATGACGCGGCGGGGCCCCGGGCGAAGGCGGCCATCATGAGGGCGACGTCGGGGGTCTCGGCCCGCGGTTCGTCCGGGTCGCGCAGCTCGGCCAGCACCTCGTCGGCCCGGGGTGTCGACTCCACGACCCGGTTGGTGTCGTCGAGCAGTGCCAGCACGGGGCCCCGCAGGTCGTGGGCGGGCGCCGGCGAGCCGAGGGCGGCGTCGCGGATGCCCGCGGCCAGCAGCGGCGCCGCGGCGGCCACGACGTCCACCTCGGCCGGGTCGAAGCCGGGCCGGCTCGCCCGGCGGAACAGGTGGAGGAAGCCCCAGACCCGGCCGTCGGTCCGCGCGACGGCCCGGATCTCGTCGCCGAGGCCGAGCGGGGCGAGCAGGTCCCGGTGGCGCGCGCTGCGGTCGAGCCGGCCCCCGGTCACCGCCGACAGGGCACCGGCCGGATCCGGGCCGTCCGCCAGGGAGTGCAGTTTCAGGAAGTCGCGCTGGCCGAGTTCGTTGACGTGCAGCAGGGCGGCGCCGGACCGGTCGAGGTTGCCGGTCGCGTAGGTGGTCGCGAGCACCGACTCCGGGTCGGTCTCGGCGAAGCAGTACGCGTCGGCGCCGACCGCCGCCGCGATCCGGTCCGCGGACTCGTGCCGGAAAGCGGACGAGTCCAGCCCCTGTCCCGCCAGTTTCCGCAGGCCCCGCTGGAGCCGGGAAGCGTTCATGATGCACCCGCCCTGACATGCGGCCGAATCCCCAGCTTACTGGGTGTTCCGGGTACGCGGGCGAAACCTACGCTGATCACGATCCCATTCCCGACCGCCCCGATTCGAGATCCCTGAATCCGATCCGTGAAATCGAGGGAAAATGAACACTCCGCATTATCCGCTGTATGTGAACGGCGAATGGACGGACTGCGCGGACCATTCCACCCTCACCGATCCCGCCACCGGCGAGCCGGTGGCGACCGTCGCGCGGGGCACCACGGAGCACGTGGACCGGGCGGTCGCCGCGGCGGCCGCCGCGCACGCGGACGGTTTCTGGCGCCGGACACCGCCTGGTCGGCGCGCCCGGATCATCCGTGCGGTCGCGGACGCGCTGGAGCGCCGCCAGGAGGAACTCGCCGTCCTCCAGTCGCGGGAGAACGGCGCGACGATCCGCACCAGCCGTGTTCTGCACCTCGGTCTGAGCATCGCGCACCTGCGGTATTTCGCGGACCTGGCGGAGTCGTACGCCTTCGAAATTCCCGGCCCCGACATGCACCCGTTCCCCAGCACCGGAATTCTGCGCCGGGAACCCCTCGGTGTGGTCGCGGCGATCGTGCCCTTCAATCTTCCGCTGACCGTGACCGCGCTGAAGGTCGGCCCCGCGCTGGCGGCCGGGAACGCCGTGGTCCTCAAGCCCGACGAGCACACCCCGCTGCTGGCTCTGGAGCTGGCCCGGGAGTTCGAGGCGGCGGGCCTGCCGCGCGGTGTGCTCAACGTGGTCACGGGGGACGGCGTACCGGTGGGGGCACACCTCAGCGGGCACCCGGGCGTCCGCAAGACCGCCTTCACCGGCTCCACCGAGGTGGGCAAGGCGATCCTGCGGCAGAGCGCCGACACGGTACGGCGGGTGACGCTGGAGCTGGGCGGCAAGGGAGCGAACATCGTCCTGCCGGACGCCGACCTCGATCTCGCGGTGGACGGCGCCCTGTATGCGGTCATGGCCAACAACGGGCAGGCCTGCGAGGCGGGCAGCCGGCTCCTGGTGCCACGGGAGCGCGCGGCCGGGTTCGTGTCCGCGCTCGCCGCCCGGGCGGCCTCCCTGCGGGTGGGCGACCCGCTCGACCCGGCGACCGACCTGGGCCCCGTGATCACGCGGGAGCAGCGGGACCTGATCCTGGCCCGCGTCGAGGAGGCCCGTGCCGACGGCGCGGCCGTCGTGTGCGGCGGGGGTGTCCCCGAGGGCGAGCGGTTCGGGACGGGGAACTGGATCGAGCCGACCGTCGTCGCCGGGGTCGCGAGCGATTCCCGCATCGCCCGCGAAGAGGTGTTCGGACCGGTCCTGACGGTCCTCGTCTACGACTCGGTCGAGGAGGCGGTCGCTCTCGCCAACGACACCGCGTACGGACTGTCCGCCGGTGTGTGGGGCCGGGACGAGGCGCGGGCGCTCGACGTCGCCCGGCGGATCGACGCCGGGATGGTGTTCGTGAACGACTGGCACGTCACGCCTACGGCCTACCCGTTCGGCGGGATGAAGCAGAGCGGTCTCGGACGCGAGGGCGGCCCGGACGCCCTCGACGCGTACACCGAGTCCAAGTTCATCAGCGTCGACCGGTCCGGCGGACCGGCGGACCACGCCGCCTTCGCGTTGGTGCTGGGCTCATGACCGGGGCCGAGAGGGAGAGGGCGACGGCACGGGAGTACGACCACATCGTGGTGGGCGCCGGTTCCGCCGGCTGTGTCGTCGCCGCGCGACTGCTGCGCAGGACCGAAGGGCGCGTCCTGGTCCTGGAGGCGGGCGGCGAACGCGACGACGCCCCGAGCCTCACCTGTCCGCGGCGGTGGGTGGAGAACTTCGGCTCGGCCTTCGACTGGAACTACCGCTACGCCCCGAACCCGCACACCGGGAACCGCCCGCTGCCGCTGGCCCGGGGGAAGGTCGTCGGCGGCTCCGGTGCCGTCAACGCGCTGGTGTGGGCCCGCGGCCGGGCGGCGGACTACGACGGCTGGGCGGCGGCCGGCAACCCCGGGTGGGACTACGCCTCGGTGCTGCCGTACTTCACCGCGTCCGAGGACTGGGAGGACGGGCCGAGCGCCCACCACGGCGCGGGCGGCCCCCTCCGGGTGGAGCGGGCCAGGGACCTGCATCCCGTCGCGGGCGCCCTGATCGACAGCTGCCTGTCCCACGGCATGCCGTACCTGGACGACATCAACGTGCCCGAGCCTCTCGGCGCCGGACCGGTCAGCATGAACGTCCGCGACGGGCGGCGCTGGAACTCCTGGCACGGCTACCTCCGGCCGCTGCTCGGCCATCCCCGGCTCACCGTGCTCACCCGGGCGACCGTGCGGCGGCTGACCTTCTCCGGAAACCGCTGTACGGGCGTGGAGTTCGCCCGGGAGGGCCGAGTGCAGCGGGTCCGTGCGGCCGGCGAGGTGGTGCTGTCGGCCGGCGCGGTCGACAGCCCCCGGCTGCTCATGCTGTCCGGGATCGGCCCCGCCGACGAGCTGACCCGGCTCGGCATCGCACCGGTGGCCGACCTGCCCGGCGTGGGACGGAACCTCCAGGAACACCCGCTGCTCGCGGGCCTGTGCTTCGAGACCCGGCAGCCGCTGCCACCCCCCGACCACAACCTGGAGGGCAGCATCGCCTTCTGGCCCGGCAGAGCGACCGCACCGACACCCGACCTCATGTTCGTGTCCATCCAACTCCCTCATGTGTCACCGGAAATCGGCGCCGTCTCTCCTCCCCCACCCCCGCCGCACGCCTTCTCGATCCTGCCGGGGCTGATGCGGGTGGCGAGCCGCGGCCACCTCCGGCTGCTGTCGGCCGACCCCGGCGGCCCCCTGGAGATCCAGCCGAACCTGCTCACCGAACGGGCCGATGTGGACGCCCTGTCGGCGGCCGTCGAGCTGGGCCTCGACCTCGCGGACCAGCCCGCACACCGAGGGCTCGTCCGGCGCCGGGTCGCCCCGGCCGGCCCCCTGAACGGACGGCGGATCAGGGCGTTCCTCCGGGACGCGTGCCTGCCGTACCAGCACACGGCCGGCACCTGCGCCATGGGCGGCGGGCCGGAGGCCGTGGTGGACGCCCGCCTCCGCGTGCACGGCATCGCGGGCCTGCGGGTCGCCGACGCCTCGGTCATGCCGACCATCACCTCGGCCAACACCAACGCGCCGTCGGTGATGATCGGCGAGGCGGCCGCCCGGTTCCTCACCACCGAGCCGGCGGCCGCCGTCCACGAGGGGTCCGGGCCGTCCGTCGATGACCGAAACCCCTGTTGATCACGCGTCCGGGACAGGGGGAAGCTGAGGACACGGACGAAACGACGACGAACCGACAACGACGACGAATCGACACAGACCGACTGTGGGAGAACGTCTCATGAAGATCCTCATCTCCGGAGCCAGTGTCGCGGGCCCGGCGCTGGCCCGCTTCCTGCACCGTGACGGGCACCGGGTGACCGTGGTGGAACGCGCACCGTCCTTACGCCGGAGCGGCTGGGCCATCGACTTCCGGGGCACGGTCTTCGAGGTGCTGGAGGAACTGGGCATCCTGGCGGAGGTGCGCGCGCACGCCACCGGGATCACCGGCACCGACCTGCTGGACGCCGACGGCGACCGGGTCGGCGAATGGCCCCCCGAGGTCTTCTCGGGCGAACTGGAGGTGCCCAAGCGCGAACTGACCCGCATCCTGCACGAGCACACCGCGGACGCGGTGCGTTACGTCTTCGGCGACTCGATCAACCGCATCGAGCAGGACGAGGACGGGGTACGGGTCGGCTTCGAACGGGCCGAACCGGACACATACGACCTCGTCGTCGGCGCCGACGGCATCTACTCGGTGGTGCGCCGCCTGGTCTTCGGCCCGCACGCCGACGCGGTGCGCCATCTCGGCCTGTCCGGCGCCGGGTTCAGTACGGCGAACCACCTTCACCTGGACCACCGGGGAGCCCTGTGGCAGATCCCGGGCGGCCGGGCGTCCTACCTGTACAGCGCGGCCGATCCCGACCGGATGTCCGCCAGCCTCTTCTTCGCCACCGACTCCCCGGCACTGGACCTGCTGAGCCGCGCCGAGCAGGAACAGGCCATCCGCGAGCGCATGGCCGACGTCGGCCGGCTCATGCCCCGCCTGCTGGAGGACATGGCCGCCGCCGACGACTTCTACTTCTTCTCCGCCGCCCAGGTCCGGGTGGACCGCTGGTCGGCGGGCCGGGTCGTCCTGCTGGGCGACGCCGGCTACTGCGCCTCCCCCACCTCCGGCCTCGGCACCTCACAGGCCCTGATCGGCGCGAGCACCCTGGCCCGCCACCTCGCCGCCTCCGGCACCGACCACACCAAGGCCTTCGAGGGCTACGAGCGCGAGATGCGCCCGTATGTGACAGAGAACCAGGAACTGGGTGTGGAGGGGGCGCAGCGCATGGCCGCCTGAGACGTCACCGGCCGCTCCGCCCCTCGCGCGTCACACGGTTTGGTAATGACACTCATTTCCATATAGCGTGGGCTCCGACGTCGCCGAACGAGGAGTGACCATGGCCGTCCCCAAACGCAAGATGTCCCGCAGCAACACCCGCCACCGGCGCGCCCAGTGGAAGGCGGCCACGCCGGCGCTCGTACCGGTGACCGTGGACGGAGTGTCGTACCTGGTGCCGCAGCGGCTGGCCAAGGCGTACCGCCGCGGCCTGCTGCGCCCCGAGGGCTGACATCCGATGCCCGACCACCGACACCGACTGCCCGTCACCGTCCTGTCTGGCTTCCTCGGCGCGGGCAAGACGACCCTGCTCAACCATGTGCTCGGCAACCGTGAAGGGCTGCGTGTCGCCGTCATCGTCAACGACATGAGCGAGGTCAACATCGACGCGGCCCTCGTGCGCGGCGGCGAGGCCGCCCTGTCGCGCACCGAGGAACGCCTGGTCGAGATGACCAACGGCTGCATCTGCTGCACGCTGCGCGACGACCTGCTCGTGGAGGTGGACCGGCTGGCCCGCGAGGGCCGGTTCGACCACCTCCTCATCGAGTCCAGCGGCATCTCCGAACCCATGCCGGTGGCCGCCACCTTCTCCTTCGCCCGGGACGACGGCGCCACCCTCGGCGACCTCGCCCGCCTGGACACCATGGTCACGGTCGTCGACGCCGCGAACTTCCTGCCCGAGCTGGAGGGCGGCGACGAACTCTCCGAGCGCGGCCTCGCCCCGTACGAGGACGACGAACGCACCGTCAGCGACCTGCTGATGGACCAGGTCGAGTTCGCCGACGTCATCGTGCTCAACAAGCTCGACCTCGTGGACCGGGAGTCCGCCGACCGGCTCCGCGCCGCCCTCGGCCGGCTCAACCCGGCGGCGCGGATCGTGCCCGCCGTGCGCGGCCGGGTCGCCGTCGAAGACGTCCTCGGTACCCGGCTGTTCGACCTGGAGCGGGCCCAGCAGGCCCCCGGCTGGGTCAGGGAGCTCAACGGTGACCACGTCCCGGAGACCGAGGAGTACGGCATCTCCTCCACCGTCTTCCGCTCCCCGCGCCCCTTCCACCCGGGGCGGCTGTGGCGGTTCGTCACGCGGGAGATGGACAGCGGGGCCCACGGACGCATCCTGCGCTCCAAGGGGTTCTTCGCCCTGGCCGGCCGCCCGCACGTGACCGGGCTGTGGTCCCAGGCCGGCTCCGTCGCCCGCTTCGAGCCGTCCGCGGTCCACGAGGCCGACAGCCCACCCGGCCAGGAACTGGTCTTCATCGGCGTCCGGTTGCGGGCCGAGGCACTGGCCACCGCACTCACCGACTGCCTGCTGGCGGACGGCGAGTGCGCACCCTACGACGACCCGTTCCCGGCCTGGGACGTCCACGGCGCCGACGACACCTGCGCACACGAGCGGGCGGAACGCGTGGCGCACACCTGAGCCTCGCAGGCCACAGATCGATCAACCCGAGATACCGGGATGCCCGCCGACCGGCCACGCCCGGTCGCCGCCGAGGGACGGCAGGGGTTCCAGTACGGCGTCCTGGCTGTGCCCGGCGACGATCTCCACCTGCACCTCGGCGTCGAGGTCCGCGTCGAACTCCAGGTACCCCACTCGAACGCCGTTCACCACGCGGCGCGCCCGTATCGAGGTCGGCGGCGAGGAAAGCGAAGGAACTCGTTTCAGAAAGGAAGGTGAGAAGGAAGCCCCTTCATGGCCTCGCCACGGGCAACGCTAGCACTCAGTCCGGGATCAAGTCGCGCAGGTTTTCGAGGGTGATGACGCGTGAGTCCGGATGCAGTCCCTCGGGACGTTCGAGGCCGATGTACGTCACGGGCTCGTCCAGGACCGGCTCGCCGTCCCACAGGTCCACGGTGGTGGCGGCGCCGGACATCAGGTCGGCCAGGTATCCCACCGTCAGCTGCTCGCGCTCCACGACGGCGCGCACCACCCTCGAGACGGATACCTGGTTCTCCTCCACGCGATTGGCCGACGAGATGCCCTTCAGATAGAGGTGCAGCCACTTCGCGCGCCACCGGCCGTCGTCGCCGCGCCGGAACACCAGCGGCAGCGCCACCCGGCCCGTCCCGCGCAGCTCCGACTTCATCCGCACGGTACGCGGTTCGAAGGGCCGGCCCTGCTGCTCGCCGTCGCGCAGCATGAAGCCGAAGAACGACTCCGCGACCTCTTCGAAGCCTTCGCCGGCGTAGATGTTCACCTGCGGAACGATGAAGGTGCCGCGCACGTGGCCCAGGGACAGGCTGATGAATTCCGAGGCGCCGTCGGGAGCCGTGTGGACATCACCGCGACCGCCCCCGGCGCGAACGGCACCCGCATCGGGCTGGGCGGGGTCAGCGGCGCGGTCCGGCCCGTACGAGACGCCCCGTGAGTGCCACGCGCGCACCTGCGCCGCCCTGATCGCGGGATGGGGCGTCGCGGAGTCCGTCTGTCACAGCCCGTGGGGCGGGCACGGCGCTCGTGGCGTCGTGCCCGCCCCACGGGGGGTTCGGCACGGGCAGGTCCTGCCCGGCGAGTCTTCGCGTGCGCGGCGGGGCGGGCGCCTCGGGCGGCTTCCCCACAGGAGCCGGAGAGCCACCCGCCCCGTCGCTCTCGTACCGGACGCGGTGTGGCCGGCGTTCGCGGTACGGGTCCCGCCCCGACGGCTCCCTGCGGTGGCCGCCAACCGGGAACCGCGGAAGCGGGACGGCGGTGCCGGTTCAGGACCGGAGCAGGGCTCCACCGGTGTTCTGGCTGATCCACTGCCGGTAGGCGGTCACGTCGGTGTAGATGGTGGAGTTGCCGGTTCCGCAGGTGGAGCCGTCCTGCCCGGCGCGGCTGGTGGCGCCGACCAGCTGCCAGCTGCCGGAGTTGCCGACGAGGGCGGGCCCGCCGGAGTCCCCGTAGCAGGCGGTGGCCTGCGGGGTGCCGTACACGCACAGCTCACTGGCGGCGTTGAAGCCCCCCGCGCACATCCGGTCGGGGTTGATCCGGGTGTCCAACTCCTTCAGATTGCGGGGCGGCTGCTGCGAGCACCCCTGCTGCGGACACGTCTGGCCCCAGCCGAGCAGCCGCGTGGCGGTGCCTTCGGACGGTGAGTCGGCGGCGATGGTGACCGGCTGGTTCCGCACGGGGGTGCGCAGTTGCAGCAGGGCGATGTCGTAGTTGCCGGTGGGGTCGCCGCTGTAGCGGGGGTGGCGGATGACCCGCTGGACGGAGGCGGTGGTGCCCTGGGTGTAGTCGGCGGAGCCGATGTGCACCTGGATCTGCTGGGCCGGGGTCTGGCCGCCCTGCTGGCTTGTGGCGCAGTGGGCGGCGGTGACGATCCACTGCGCGGCGATCAGGGAGCCGCCGCAGTGGTGGCGGCCCTGCTGTTGGAGGGAGGCCATGAACGAGTAGTTCTCGCTCGCCTGGCCGCCGCCGACGATCGGCCGGACGCCGCCGGTGACGGGTGCGGCGGTGGTCTCGGGAGCGGGGACGGCGTGTGCGGTGGCGGCGGGGGCCGCCAGGGCGGCGCCGCCGAGCAGCACGGTCGTGAGCAGACCGCGTATGAGGGTGCGGGGAGACACTGGGATCCTCCGTGATGGGGAGAGGGGGGTGGGGAGGGCGGCTGCCCGGTGCTCGGCACCAGGGGCCGTCCGGTGAACCCACTATGGAAATCCGGCGGCCTCCCGGGTAATCCCATCCAGGTCTAAGGTCTGCCTATGGCTCTGGAGTTGCGGCAGCTGCGGGTGGTCGCGGCGATCGCCGACACGGGCAGTCTGACGGGCGCGGCACGACGGCTCGGCATGGCCCAGCCGTCGGTGTCCCAGTCCTTGGCCTTGGCCGAACGCGCCGTGGGCGGGCCGCTGTTCCTGCGCGGTTCGCGAGGCGCGGTGCCCACCTCTCTGGGCGAGGCGGTCGTCGGGCACGCGCGTGCCGTGCTGGACGCCATGGAGCGGATGGCCGCCGCGGTGGTCCGGCACCGGAAGGGCGACTGGCCGGCGGCGGTCCGGATCGGCTGTGCGCCTGGGCTGCTGGTGGCCCATCTGTCGGTGGCGGTGCCCCTGGTGGCCGGCAGCGATGTGCAGATCACCACTGCGGCCGGTACCGCCGGCCACCTGGCGGCGCTGGCCGCCGGACGCATCGAGGCCGCTCTGATCACCCGCTTCCCGATGCCCGGGGAGACCGCGAGGGCGGTCGGTGACGGGGAGGGGGCGCTCCGCGGGTCGGTCGTCGCGGTGGACCCGCTGTTCGCGGGCGTCTCCGCACGGCACCCGCTCGCCGCGGGTCCCGAGGCCGACCTCGCCGAACTGGCTGGTGAACGGTGGTGCCTACCGCCCGGATCGGACGACGACCTGGGCACCCAGCTGACCGAGGCCTGCCGGCGGGCCGGGCACCCGGCGGCGCTGGTCGGCGCCGACTACGCGGCGGCTCTGGCCCTCGTCCGGGAGGGCGGCGCGGTGATGCCGATGATGCCGGGCAGCCGGACCGGCCGCGACCTGGTGCTGCTGCCGCTGCGCGGCGAACCGCTCAGCATGGTCACGCTGCTCTACTGGCGGCCGGGCGGGCCGCTGCCCGAGGAGTGGATACGGAACCTGTGGGAGCGTCTGGTCCGCGCCCAGCGGGACATCATCGAAGCGGCGCCCGCGTACTGCGCCTGGCTGGCCGGCCACCCGTACTGGCGCACCACGCCACGCAGCCCGGTGGCGGTCCACCAGCCACGCGGGTGAGCGACGGCGCTCGTCGTTGTCCCCTGGGCCGGTCGGGGCTCAGGCGCCGGTGGCCGAACCCAGCCACCCGGGGTTGCGCTCCCACCACCCCGGTATCCGCCCGCTGTGCGGCAGGGCCGCGCGGTAGGCGTCCAGCAGTCCAGCACGCATCCGTTCGGCGAACCCGCCGCCGGCCGGACCGCCGTCCTGACGCCACAGCAGGACGTGCCGGGTACGGACCGGGCTGCCCCGCAGCTCCCGGACCACCGCGGGAATGGTGAGCCCGCTGCTCAGCGCGTTCATGGCCAGCACGACGGGTCCCCCGCGGCGCATCAGCTGCACCAGCAGCAGGGGTTCGACGGCGCGGACCACCATGGTGCGGTGGCCGGCCAGGCGGCACTGCTCGATCAGATGCCGGTCGAACTCGTCGTCGCCGTTGACCGCCATGAGCCAGGTGGTCCCGGCGAGATCGGCCAGGTCGATCTCGGTGTGAATGGCGAGCGGGTGGCCCTCGGGCAGTCCGATGAAGAGGGGCTCACTGCCGAGCACAGTCATCCGCACCCCGGCGGGCGGCACGATCGGCCGGCCGGGGAAGTCCGTGTGCAGCACCAGGTCGACGTCCCCACGCACCAGCGCGGCGATCGCCTCGGCCGAGCGGTCGAGCACCGTCAGTTCGGCTACGTCGCCGGGGAAGATGCCGGTCGCCACGTCGTACGTCATGAGGGCCAGCGGCGTCGTCCGCGCCCCCAGGCGTAGCGGACGGCCGCCCGCCGTCGCACGGTGCCGCTTGATCGCCCGGGCCAGTTCGTCCAGGCCGCGCAGCACCTCCGCCGCGTAGGGCAGCAGGACCTCGCCCAGAGGTGTGGGGCGCGCGCCGAAGGCCCCACGCTCGAAGATCGGACCGCCCACCAGGGCCTCGATGCGGCGCAGTTGGGCGCTGAGCGCCGGCTGCGACAGGCCCATGAGGCGGGCCGCCTTGTTGAGGCTGCCGGCCGTCGCCACCGTCTCAAGGCACCGAAGATGCCGCGCCTCCAGCTCCATGCCGGGAGTATGCCGGTGATTCGAGCGGCGCGGAGGGGGACAGGCCGCGCCTGTTACCGTTCGCGGGCATCACAGCACGGCCCGCGCGGACCCACACTCAAGCATGTGCCTCCCCGTGAAGTGGCTCGTCACCGTCCCGACGTCGCACGCCGACGGACGCACCGGCCACCAGTACTTCGTCGTCACCGCCGCCAAGGCATGTGAAGCACTCCTCACAGGACACAGCGTCTCGACGAACGTAGCGTGCGGCGTCACCGACACGGCGCCACCGCGCGGCTCGTCGCGGCCTCGGTCCACATCATCGGCCCCTGCACGAGCCCTCCGCGTCATCCCCGCTTGACCACGACGCCGCGCACCGACACGTCGGCCGTGGGTTCTTCACGCTGGTCGGGGGCAGGGTGCCAGGCGGCGGTGGGGACGACGCCCGGTGGCAGCACATCCAGCGCGGTGCAGGCGCGTCCTCCCGTATCGTCCCGCCGCATTCCTGCTGGTCCTGACCCCACGGCCACAGAAGCAAACACTTGTTCGAGTCGGTAAGTTGTGGACCGTCAGCCGACGACACGCAAGGCCGACTTCACCACGAGCGGATCGGGGAGGCCGGCCCGCTCGGGTTGGTCGCGGACGACGAGATCGGCGAGGCCCTGGAACTGCTGTGGGGCACCGCGGCGGTCAACACCTGGAACGCCTGCCGGGCGGCGGTGCTCTCCTTCCTGGGCTGGTGCGCGCAGTACGGCTACGACGGCCCGCAGGTTGCGGCTGGACGAAGCGGCCGGCGGTACCGGACTTCCGAGACCCCGGCTCGCTCGACGATGGCCGTGGACCGGCTTATCGCCCGCCGCGAGGTGCAGCTGTGGGAGAAGACGCTGTGGCGGATGCTCTACGAGACCTGCGCCCGCGCGGAGGAGATCCTCGGCGTGGACATCGAGGGACTGGACCTCGCCGCCCGCCGCTGCCTGGTCAGGGCCAAGGGCGTCCGCAGCAAACCCCGCCGGCGTGGGCAAACCCGCGCGCTGCTCGGCCAGCGCGCCGCCCTCGCCGGGGTGGCCGGGACCGGCCGGGACTTGCACGAGTACCGCCACTCGGGACTGGCCGAACTCGGCGTGCCGGGCTCTTCCCTGCTGATGCTGGTGGCGAAGTCCCGGCACAAGAAGCCGGAGAACGTCCGCCGCTACTTCAAGCCGTCGTACGAGGCAATCTCGGAGCTGACCAACCTCCTCACCCCCGGCGACGCACGGCGCTGAGTCACCGGACTGGGCCGAACGGGCGACCCGGCCCGGCGGCCCGCCTCCTGGTGGGGGGCGGCGGCGTTGATCCGGGTGTGGAACCGGGAATCGCGGAGTCGTCCGTCACGATCAAGGGAGGTCTCCGGCCGCGACTACGAACGCTCCCAAAGTGCCCGAAGCACACGTGACCGGGCACGACTGCCCGGACTGGGACCGATGAGTTCTGCCGGGCTCGGAGGTCTGCACCTCGACACGGAACGACACGAGGAGCACCCGATGTTGTACATGATCCAGATCAACGTGGAAGCCGACAGCTGGGACGGCGCCACGGCGGGTTACAGCGAGGACGACACGAAGGCGATGTTCGCCCACATGGGAACGCTCAACGACGAGCTGACCGCGGCGGGCGAGATGGTCGAGGTCCGCGGGCTCGGCGGGCCCGGCCTGGCGAAGACCGTACGGGCGAGCACGGACGGAGCACCGCAGGTCACGGCCGGGCCCTCGCGCAAAGGTGGAATCCTCGCCGGGTACTGGGTCGTGGACGTCGCGAGCGAGGAGCGGGCGATCGAGATCGCCGCACGAGTCTCGGCGTGCCCCGGGCCGGGCGGGACGCCGTGCAACGATCCCATCGAGATCCACGCGATTCCCGCCGACCCCACCGCCTGACCGACGCCCGCCCCGGACGGTCGCGGCAGGCCTCCACCGGCCACGACCGTCCGGGGCCTGTGCGGCTACCCCTGCGCTGCGGGCGCTCCAGGAGGCCGGGGGACCCGAAGCGGTCGTCTCGAATCGGCCTGGAGGAGCACGGGTGTCACCGTGGTTATCGGCCTTCCGGGTGAAGCTCCCATCCAGGACGCGTCAGCCGTTCCAAACCGCCGCCACCATGACGCCCTTTCCGAACGGCGTCTTCTGCCACATGAGTGCCTGACGCTGTCGGGGATCTTGGACGGGGGCCGTTGAGGTGGGTAAGGGACCGGAGTGGGCGGTGCCCAGCGAAGCCTTGTACGAGCGAAGCGCGATCGTCGCTGACCCGCGCGTGCGACGGCAGCGCCTGCGGGACGGCGTTCCGCTCCGCCCGGCCCCGGGCGGGGGGAATGGACCCGGGACCGGGCGGTGCCGGAGCGAACTCGACGCTCGCCCGGAACCCGGGGTGCCCGACGGGCAGGCGGTGTCAGGCACGCTGGCCGTCGGCCAGTTCCTTCATGTCGATGGTCTCGCCGGCCGGCGGCTGCTCGGGCTTCACCGGCTCGTTGTAGTCGTCGAAGGTGACGCTGCCCGGGTTCTTCCCGCCCTTGGTGGTCGTCTTGAGGATGTACGGCTTGCCCTCGGTGGCGACGTACAGTTCCATCGTCTCACCGGCGGAGCCCTGCTTCGTCAGCTTGATCGCCTTCTCGCCGTCCACCTCGGTGGTCCCGCCGCGCTTCATGCCCTTGCGCTCGGACTTGTCCTCGTCCATGGCCGAGAGGACGCCCTGCTTGTCGCAGACGCCGGAGAGCTGGTCGTCGCCGGCCGACATCTTCACCCACTTGCCCTGGAGCTTGGGCACCGCCTTGCGCGCCGTCTCGGGCTGCCCCTTCAGGGACTGCCGCCAGTACTTCTCGTCCCCGCGCAGATAGAGCGTGGCCCCGGTGTGCCGCACGTCGGCCTTGGCACCCTGCGAGCCCACGGTTCCCTGACAGTTCTTGTCCTGGTCGGCCGAGACGTCGATGGTGACCATGGAGCCGTTCTCCGTGCGGGTGTCGCCCTTCATGTGCACGGACTTCGCCTGCTTGGTGGCCTCGACCGCCTTGGCCGCGATGGCGTCGGCGCTCTGGCCCTCGAAGGCCTTGTCGTCGTCGGAGTCACCCCCGCACCCCGCCACCAGGACGATGGACACACTCGCTGCCGCCACGGCCGCCGCCACACTCTTGGTGCGCACTGTCGAACCCCTCCCGTTCGCCTTCAAATACCTTGCCATCCGGCCGACTTGACGCCGGACGGTCCGCATACCCCGAGATCCCCGCCCTGCACACGCATTGACGCGACGAAGCACAACCGTCGTCGTGAAGGAGTCCCCGGCCTCCGGTGCCGTGACCGCATCCGTCACCAGGTCGGTGACCCGTGACGCCCTGGGCGGAGCTGTCAGAGTGAGGCGTCACAGCTCAGTGGTGGGGTGGAGAGGACAGCGTCGCGGACAGCAGGACGACCGGAGCGCCGAAAGCTCCCAGCCACTCCAGCAGGCGGATGAGCAGCTGATGCATCCACGGACCGTAGGCATGGGCCTCGTTGACGACGAGCACCTTGTCCGAGAGGCCGAACAAGCGCAGGGCGTTGAAGTTGAGAGGAAGGACCGCACTCAAAGGCTGGTCGACGGTGCCGACACTGAGCGGAGCCGGCAACCCGCGTCAACGTCCCCTCAACCACGCACCCGCCTCGGTCGCTGTCACCGGGTCGGTACTCGACTCCCCCAGCGAGTCTGCCTCGGCGCCGACCGGACCGGCAGGGCTGTAGACGGGAGAGAGCCACGCCATGGAGTGCAGCAGAGTCAGTGCGCGATCTCCGACGAGAGCATCGCGCGCGAAGGCTTCCACCCTTGGATACATGGCATCCGCCGTCGACATGGTGGGCAGCGCGAAAGCCATCCCGCGAGTCTGTGCCGCCCGACCCGGCACCGACGCCCCGCACAGGGCCGCCTCAGTTTTCCCATCCCCCGTCGGCGCCGTGACAAGCAGCAGGCCGGCACCGTTCACCACGACCGGCAGATGCTCGGTGAGATCCGCCTGGAGCGCGTTCGGCGGGAACGGGAACATGCCCTCAAAGCGTTCGGCGCCGAACCGGGCTCTACCCAACTGGGCATTCGCCACAAAAGCCGGTGCCACCTTCCGGGCGCGCTCCCAATGTTCGTCAACCTCCTCCGGCGTCCCCCGCCAACTCAGCGCCGGTATGACGGCGGTGATCGCCTCCGTCTGACTCGCCAGCCAGTCCGCGACGATCACCAGACCGGTGACGACCACAGCCAGCTCAGCTGCGCGGCACGCTGCTCGGCCCAGCCCTCACCACCCAGCCCGCTCTGACAACTGCTCGCGTAGGTGACTTCCTTTGCCGTCAAAGCCTGCCGTGTCATACGTCGCCGACGGTCTTCTCCCGCATCTGTCTGGTGCTCCATATCGCTCGAAGATCCACCGCACTTGCCTCGAACCGGTATCAGATTCCACAGGCCGTCAGTCGCGCCAGCAGAAGGATGGCGCGGCGCACTCCATATCGAAGCAACCCCACCCGGGTCAGCGGCTGGCAGAAGCTATACAGGCAGGCCGCGGACGGACTCCGCGACCCACGAGCCCTCGCCCTGCCCGACTGGAACACCCTCGTCCAACTGGCCGACGCCCTCGTGGCCGCCTCCTACAACCAGTACCGAGGCCGGGGCGACGTCGTCCTCTTCGCCGCGAGCACCGCCGCCCGGATCGGCGAAGTCTCCGGGTGCCGCGTCGCAGACATCGACACCAGCCAGTGGATCTGGACGGTACGGCGCCAGACCACGCCCGCTCGTGGCCCAGCGCATCCTCTCCGTCCGGCCCAGCGCCCGACGCGCGTCTGTTCGCCGGCCCACGCGCAGGACGCATCTCCACCGCGGTCCTACGCGACGCCACCCACCGGGACGAGGTCGTCACACGCCTCGGCTACGAGCACCTGCGCCGCCACGACCTCCGCCACACCGCACTGACCTGGCTCGCGGACGCCGGAGTCCCCCTCCACGTCCTGCGCAGGATCGCCGGCCACGGCTCACTGACCACCACCCAGCGCTCCCCGCACCCGGACGTCCACAAGATCACAGCCGCGGGTACCGCTGGTCCCCAACTGGTCCCCGAACAATAGGTGAGGGGCGGTTTCGGATTCCTCCGAAACCGCCCCTCACCTGCGACTCCATTGAGTCGGGACGACAGGATTTGAACCTGCGACCCCTTGACCCCCAGTCAAGTGCGCTACCAAGCTGCGCCACGTCCCGGTGCGCTCACTCGCGGTGACCCGCGTGATCGCGCGAACAGAACTTTACCCCACCTGCGGGGGTGCGCCGAAGAGGGCCGGGGCGGGGTGGGGAGAATCGGGGTATGGCGAAGGCGAGCGCGGCGGACGGCAGGGACCGGGACCCGGAGGGGCGGGCGCGCAGTGCGCGGCCCCGGGACGGGCTCGGGCGGCCGTTGCCCTATGGCACGGAGGGCGTCGAGCGTCAGCCCGAGGGGGTCGTCCGGACGCCCGGGGAGACGGTCGCGGAGGCGCGGGCGCTGCTGGCGGCGGGCAAGCCGTTCCACGCGCACGAGGTGTTCGAGGACGCCTGGAAGTCGGGGCCGGGCGAGGAGCGGGCGCTGTGGCGGGGGCTGGCCCAGCTGGCGGTGGGGCTGACGCACGCGGCCCGGGGCAACACGGTCGGCGGTGCGCGGCTGCTGCGGCGGGGCGCCGGCGCGGTCGAGGAGTGGGCTCGGGTGGGGGGCGAGGACCGGCCCTACGGCATGGACCTGCCCGGGCTCGGCCGCTGGGCGCGGGAGCTGGCCGGGCGGGTGGAGCGCGGCGAGGGGCCGGTGGACGCCCGGGCGGAGGCGCCGCGGCTCGGGTGAGGCGGCCGGGGCCCGTGTGCGGGGTCGGTACCCGATGTGCGGCAGACTCGGGGTGTGCGAAGGATTCATGTCATCGGCATCGGCTCGGGCGACCCCGACCAGCTCACCCTGCAGGCGGTCAAGGCGCTGCGGAGCACGGAGGTGTTCTTCCTGCTCGACAAGGGCGAGGTGAAGGACGACCTGACGCGGCTGCGCCGGGACATCCTGGACGCCCATCTGCCCGAGGGGTCGTACCGGGTCGTGACGGCCCGGGACCCGGAGCGGGACCGCCGGGCGGGCGGGGCGGCGTACCCGCCGGCCGTCGGGGACTGGCGCAGCGCCCGCGCCGGGATCTACGAGCGGCTGATCGCCGAGGAGCTGGGCGAGGACGGCACCGGCGCCTTCCTGGTGTGGGGCGACCCCGCCCTGTACGACAGCACGCTCGCGATCCTCCAGGAGGTGCTGGAGCGCGGCGGCGTGCGGTTCGCGTACGACGTCGTGCCCGGCATCAGCAGCGTCTCGGCGCTGGCCGCCCGGCACCGCACGGGCCTGAACCGGGTGGCGCGCCCGGTGCAGATCACCACCGGGCGGCGGCTGGCCGAGGGGCTTCCGGAGGGGGTGGACGACGTCATCGTGATGCTGGACGCCCACCAGGCCTTTCGCG
This sequence comes from Streptomyces pyxinicus, assembly GCF_024753135.1. Classification (GTDB taxonomy): domain Bacteria; phylum Actinomycetota; class Actinomycetes; order Streptomycetales; family Streptomycetaceae; genus Streptomyces; species Streptomyces pyxinicus. The sequence goes on from NZ_JANUGP010000001.1 coordinate 133,207, forward strand.
CGTACGCCGACCAGGACATGGACATCTACTGGGGTGCCTACCTCGGCACCCCCGACGAGATCCTCGTCTCCGGTCCGATCGCCGAGGCGGGGCCGCGCATCGAGCGGCTGCGGGCCGAGGCGCGTGAGCGCAAGGGGTGGATCATGGACACGTATCTGCTGCGCAGGAATCCCGGGGACCGCTGACGGTGAGGGGGCGGCGCGCGCCGCTGTCGTTTCCGTCGGAGCGTCGAGTTCGCCGACGTGCCCGCGCTGCCGGGGCTAGCGCAGTAGCAGCTGTACGCCGCCCACGACCGTCGCCGCGATCACCAACTGCTCGAACAGGCGCTGGTTGATCCGGTTCACGGCCCAGGTGCCGAGCAGCGCGCCCGGTACGACGAAGACCACGAGCGCGGCGTCCAGGAGCAGCGAGTGGCCGTCGATCAGGCCGAGTCCGGCGCTGAAGGGCACCTTCGCCACGTTGACGATCAGGAAGAAGAACGCCGACGTGCCGAGGAAGCCCAGCTTGCGGAAGCCCGCGGAGAGGAGATACATCGACATCACCGGGCCGCCCGCGTTGGCGACCATGGTGGTGAAGCCGCCGAGCACGCCGTAGGAGCGCGCCGTGAGCCGACCCGCCCGGGTGGTCACCGCGTCCGGTTCCGGCGCCGTCTCGGCCCTGCGCCGCCGCCACACCGTGACGCCGGCCATCACCAGCAGGATGACGCCGATCGAGACCCGTACGATCCCGTCGTCCGCCCACACCAGGAACAGCGTGCCCGCCACCACGCCCACCGCGACGGCCGGGAACAGCCGCCACAGGGTGGGCCAGTGGGCGTGCCGGCGGTAGGTGGCGACGGCGAGCAGGTCGCCGGCGATCAGGAGGGGCAGCAGCACGCCGGTGGAGGCGCGGGCGGGCAGCACGGCGGCGAAGACCGCGAGGCTGACCGTGTTGGCGCCGCTCACCGCGGTCTTGGAGAAGCCGACGAGCAGCGCGGCGAGGGCGAGCGCGGCGAACTGCCAGCCGGATATGTGCCAGAGCGTCATCGTGTTCATGTGGGGACCGATGCTATGCGCACGCAACCGGCCTGTTCGAGACGCCTCGCTACCGGTCCGCGTACCGTGCCCGCAGCTCCCGCTTGAGGACCTTCATGCTCGGGCCGAGCGGCAGCGCGTCCGTGAACTCCACCCGCCGCGGGTACTTGTGCCGGCCGAGGTGCTCCTTGGACCACGCGGTGACGGCGGCGGCGTCGGGCGCGGTGCCGGGCGCGGGGACGACGACGGCGCACACCTCCTCGCCGTGCAGGTCGTCGGGCAGGCCGATGACGGCGGCCTGGGCGATGCCGGGGTGGCGCGTCAGCACCTCCTCGACCTCCCTCGGGTAGACGTTGTAGCCGCCGCGGATGATGACGTCCTTCTTGCGGTCCACGATGCGCAGGAACCCGTCCGCGTCCTTGGTGCCGAGGTCGCCGGTGCGGAACCAGCCGTCCACCAGGGCCTCGGCGGTGGCCTCGGGGCGGCCCAGGTAGCCGGAGAAGACGTTGTGGCCGCGGATGACGACCTCGCCCAGCTCACCGGTCGGCAGCAGCTCGATCCGGTCGTCGGTCTCGGCGCGGGCGATCTCCACGTCGACGCCCCACAGCGGGTGGCCGATGGTGCCGGGCCTGGTGCCGAAGTCGGGCTGGTTGACGGCGGCGGCCGGCGAGGTCTCCGAGAGCCCGTACCCCTCGTGGACCCGGGCGCCGAACGCCGCCTCGAAGCGTTCGAGGACGGCGACGGGCAGCGAGGCGCCGCCCGAGACGCACACCCGCAGTGCGGGCAGGGCCGGGGCGTCCGCTGCCGCCGCCGCGAGCGCGACGAACATGGTCGGCACGCCGTGGAAGGTGTTGGCGCCCTCCTCGGCCATCAGCTCGATGGCACGGGCCGCGTCGAAGCGGGGCAGCAGCACCAGCGTGGCCCCGGCCCGCCAGGTGGAGTTGAGGGAGACGGTCTGACCGAAGGCGTGGAACAGGGGCAGGGCGCCGAGCGCGATGTCGTCGGGGCGGATGTCGTTGGCGTCGAAGGCGTTGACGGTCGCGTTCATCACCAGGTTGAAGTGACTGAGCACGGCACCCTTGGGGACGCCGGTGGTGCCGCTGGTGTAGAAGATCACCGCGGGGTCGTCGGCGGCCCGGGTGAGGTGGGTCGGGAGCGGCTCGGCGTCCGCCGCGAGCCGGTCGAACTCCGCGCCGAGGGTGACCGTCTCGACCCCGGTGGCGTCGGCCGCGGCCCGGCCGGTGTCCGCCTGGGCCGGGTGGACCAGCAGCAGGCGGGCGCCGCTGTCCTTGAGGACGTGCTCGACCTCCTCGGTGGACAGCAGCAGGTGGACGGGGACCACGACACCGCCGGCCGCGGCGATCGCGTAGTAGGCGACGGGGAACTCGGCGGTGTTGGGGGCCATCAGCGCCACCCGGTCGCCCGGCCGTACGCCGAGGGCGGTGAGCGCGCCCGCCCGGGCCAGCGCCCGCCGCCACACCTCGCCGAAGCCGAGCCGCAGGTCCCCTTCGACGAGGGCGGTCTTGTCGGGGCGGCGCCGGGCGTTCTCGGCGAGGATGGCGGCGACGGACAGGGTTGCCATGGGGTGGTGCTCCGTTCTTGCTGCGGCTCGTGTCTCGCGTCCCCGTGCGGGGAGCCCCCGTTGAAGCGCGGCCGGCGCCTTCCGGCCGAGGCGCGCCTATGCCCTCTCGACCAGCAGCGCGCTGCCCTGGCCCACGCCGACGCACATCGTGGCCAGTCCGCGTCCCGCGCCGGTGCGGCGCATCCGGTGCAGCAGGGTGGTCAGGATGCGGGCGCCGGAGCAGCCGAGCGGGTGGCCGAGGGCGATGGCGCCGCCGGTGGGGTTCACCAGGCCGGGATCGATGCCCAGTCGGTCGACGCAGGCGAGGGCCTGGGCGGCGAACGCCTCGTTGAACTCGGCCTCTTGGAGGTCGGCGACGTCCCAGCCGGCCCGGGCGAGGACCTTGCGGGTGGCCGGGACGGGGCCGATGCCCATGACGTCGGGGTGGACGCCGGCCGAGGCGCCCGCGACATAGCGGCCGAGGGAATCGAGACCCAGGTCGTTCAGGGCGTCCTCGCTGACCAGGAGCAGTCCGGCGGCGCCGTCGTTCATCGGCGAGGCGTTGCCCGCGGTGACCGTGCCGCCCTGGCGGAAGACGGGCTTGAGACGGGCCAGTTTCTCCAGTGAGGTGTCCTCGCGGACGCACTCGTCCTGCTCGACCACGATGCCGTCGGGGCGCTCCACGGGCAGGAGTTCGGCGTCGAAGTGGCCGTCCTTGCGGGCGGCGGCGGCGAGTTGGTGGCTGCGCAGGGCGAACGCGTCCTGGCGTTCGCGGGAGACGCCGTAGCGCTCGGCGACCTCCTCGGCGGTCTCGCCCATCGAGAGCAGGCCGTGCAGGTCCTTCATGGCGGGGTTGACCAGCCGCCAGCCGAGCCGGGTGTCGTGGGTCTCGACGCGCTGCGGCAGGGCCTCGTCGGGGCGGGGCAGCACGAAGGGGGCGCGGCTCATCGACTCGGAGCCGCCCGCGATCACGATGTCCGCCTCGCCGGCGGCGATCGTGCGGGCGGCGGTGGTGACGGCCTCCAGGCCGGAGGCGCACAGCCGGTTGACGGTGGCGCCGGGCACGGTCTCGGGGAGTCCGGCGAGCAGGGCGGCCATCCGGGCGACGTTGCGGTTGTCCTCGCCGGCCTGGTTGGCCGCGCCCCAGTAGACGTCGTCGACGCGGGCGGGGTCGAGGGCGGGCGTGTCGGCCACCAGCCGGCGGATCACGGTCGCCGCGAGGTCGTCGGGCCGGACGGCGGACAGGGCCCCGCGCAGCTTGCCGATGGGGGTGCGGCGGGCGGCCGCGAAGTGGACGGGACGCACGGCTGGGACTCCTGACCTACGACGTTGTGGATCAGCCGGGGCCGTTTCCCTTCCACGGCCCCGCGTGACGGGCACGCACTTAATTAGCACTGCTAGTTTTGGACTATAGACCCGCGGACGGTCCGCTGGGAAGATCCTTCCCGGTCGCGCCGACGCCGCTGGAGGAGACATGCGCCACGCCATGCGCCACGCATCACGCCCTGTCCTGGACGGCACCCGCGGAGCCGTCGCCGTACACGAGTGGCCGCACCCGGCGCCCCGCTTCCTGGCGCTGCTCGCGCACGGGTACGGCGAGCACGCGGGCCGGTACGGCGCCCTCGCCGCCGTCCTCACCGGGCAGGGGGCCGCCGTGTACGCGCCCGACCATCTGGGGCACGGCGGGTCGGCCGGGGAACGGGTGCTGATCGAGGACTTCGAGGACCTGGTCACCGACCTGCACGCGGTGGCGGACCTGGCCCGCGCCGCCCACCCCGGGCTGCCCCTCGTCCTGTTCGGGCACTCGATGGGCGGCCTGGTCGCGGCCCGGTACGCCCAGCGGTACGGCTCCGAGCCGGCCGCGCTGGTGCTGTCCGCCCCGGTGATCGGCGCCTGGGCGCTGCCGGGACGGCTGCTGGCCCTGCCGGAGATCCCGGACACCCCGGTGAGCCCGGCCGCGCTCTCCCGCGATCCCGCGGTGGGCGCCTCCTACGCCGCCGACCCGCTGGTGTGGCACGGACCGATGAAGCGGCCGACGCTCGAAGCCTTCGCCCGGGCCCTGGAGACGGTCGCGGCGGGCGGTGCCGTGGGGGCGCTGCCGGTGCTGTGGCTGCACGGGGACGCCGACCGGCTGGTGCCGATGGCCGGCAGCCGCCCCGGCGTGGAGCGGCTCGGCGGCCGGCTGACCGAGCGGATCTTCCCCGGGGCCCGGCACGAGGTGTTCCAGGAGCTGGAGCGCGCGCGTGCCGTCGCCGAGCTGACCGGCTTCCTGGAGGCCGTACTGCCCCGCTGAGCAGGCCTGTTTGCGCCCGGCGACGCTGGGCACCCGCCCTTTCGGACGTGACCGACACCGTGCGGAGGGAACCTCTCGGCACGGGAAAACCGAGAAAGGGTACGGACGCACCATGACCGTGATCAAGAGCACGCTCCCGGAGGAGGCGCTCGGTGTCACCGGGACCGCCCTTCAGGACACCCTGGTGGACCTGCTCGGGCTGTCGCTGGTCGGGAAGCAGGCGCACTGGAACATCGTGGGTCCGCGGTTCCGCTCGATCCACCTCCAGTTGGACGAGGTCGTCGCGACGGCCCGCGCCCACTCGGACACGGTGGCCGAGCGCGCGGCGGCGCTGGGCGTGTCCCCGGACGGCCGCCCGGAGACCATCGCCGCGACCTTCGCGCTGCCCGGCACCAAGGACGGCTGGCTGCGGGACACCGAGGTGGTGGAGCTGATGGTGTCCACCCTGGAGGCGGCCATCGGCCGGCTGCGCGAGCGCATCGCCGTGACGGACGAGCCCGACCCGGTCACCCAGGACCTGCTGATCGCCATCACGGCCGATCTGGAGAAGCAGCGCTGGATGTTCGAGGCCGAGAACTTCCCGCGCGGGGAGAGCCAGTAGCCGGCCCGAGCCCATGAGAGCCCGCACAGAAGATCCCGTACAGAAGAGCTCGCACGGAAGGAGAAAGACCCGTGGCCGATGCCCTGGAAATGGACGCGCTGTGGGAGGACTTCCACCGCGTGGTGAACATGACCTCGGCAGAACTCGCCACCTGGCTCAAGGTCCGCGACGCGGCCGAGGAGAGTGAGCCGCTGCCCGAGGAGGCCGGCACGCCGACCGGGCAGCACGTCCTGTCCATCCTCCAGAAGCGCCGTACCGACCTCACCGACGACGACGTCCGGGTGATGTACCGGGTCGTGGACACCGTCGGTGACCTGGTGGACATGGAGGACGAGCCGCTGCCGGAGCACAGTTCCGAGGACACCCGGCTGCGGCACCGGCTGATGACGCTGGGCCACGACCCGCTCAAGCCGTAGGGGCGAGACCATGGACCGCGACGAACGGATCGTACGGGAGCTGGTGTCCGAGTACGGGCGGACGTACGCCGAGGAGGCGGGCATCCGCCTGGAGGACACCCCGCAGCCGTTGTACCGGCTGCTGGTGCTGGCCCTGCTGCTCAGTGCCCGGATCCGGGCGTCGGTCGCGGTGGCCGCCGCCCGGGCCCTGCACGAGGACCACCTGGACAGCCCGCGCCGGATGGCCGACGCCGGATGGCAGCAGCGGGTGGACGCGCTCGGCCGGGGCGGCTACCGGCGCTACGACGAACGCACCGCCACCCAGCTCGGCGACGGCGCCGAGCTGCTGCTGGAGCGCTGGCACGGCGATCTGCGGCGGCTGCACGAGGAGGCGGACGGCGACACCGGCGAGCTGCGGCGGCTGCTGCAGGAGGAGCCGGGCGTCGGGCCCGCCGGTGCCGACATCTTCCTGCGCGAGGCCCAGCAGGTGTGGCCGGAAGTCGGCCCGTACCTGGACGCCAAGGCGCTGTCCGGGGCGGGCCGGCTCGGCCTGCCGAAGGACCCGCAGAAGCTGACCGCGCTGGCCGGTGACGCCCAACCGGCCACCCTCGCCGCCGCGTTGGTCCGGGCCGCGCTCGACAAGAAGGTGGCCGAAGACTGCCTCCGCCGGGCGGCATGATCGTGCCAGACTGCTGCCCGCACGTCCCGGACCGACCACCGGGAGCGGTCCGACACAGGGAGCAGCAGGGTGACGGGGACCCGGCCGGCAGTACAGCGCATCGACACCACCCGGCCGCATCCGGCCCGGGTCTACGACTGGTTCCTCGGCGGTAAGGACAACTACCCCGTCGACGAGGAACTGGGCCGCCGCATCGAGGCGATCGACCAGGGCGCCGCCCGTGCCGCGCGCGCCAACCGGGCGTTCATGCACCGGGCCACGCGCGCGCTGGCCGCGGACGGCGTCCGGCAGTTCCTGGACATCGGCACCGGCATCCCCACCGAGCCCAATCTGCACCGGATCGCCCAGTCCGCCGCGCCCGACGCCCGCGTGGTCTACGTCGACAACGATCCCATCGTGCTCGCCCACGCGGGCGCGCTGCTGCGCGGCACCCCGGAGGGCGTGACCGAGTACGTGCAGGCCGACGCCCGGGACCCGGACACCATCCTGGAACGCGCCGGTGCCGTCCTGGACCTCGGCCGGCCGGTCGCCCTCTCGCTGATCGCGCTGCTGCACTTCGTCGCCGACGACGACGGCGCCCACACCCTGGTGTCCACCCTGGTCGACGCCCTCGCCCCGGGCAGCTGCCTGGTGCTGTCGACTCTGACGGCCGACTTCGAGCCGGAGCACGTCCGCGAGGGCGTCGCCGCCTACGCGGCCGGGGGCGTCACCCTGGTGGCCCGCACCCGCACCGAGGTCACCGCCTTCTTCGACGGCCTGGATCTGCTCGACCCCGGCGTCGTCCCGGTCGACGGCTGGCGGCCCGGGGAGGCGACCGCGGAGCGGGGGCCGGTGTCGCTGTACGGCGGGGTCGGCCGCAAGCCGTGACCGGCTAGCGGCCGGGCGAGCCCTGACCCGTCACAGGCCGAGCACCCGGGCGATGGTGCGCGGCACGCCCTCCTCGTTGTTGGACGGGGCCAGGTGGCGGGCCCGGGCCAGGACCTGCGGGTGGGCGCCGGCCATGGCGAAGGACCAGTCGGCGGCGTCGAGCATCTCCAGGTCGTTGAGGTAGTCGCCGAAGACCATCGTCTGCGCGGGCGTGATGCCGAGTGCCCGCTGGAGGCGGCGCAGGGCGGTGCCCTTGTTCGCGGTGCTGTTCATCACGTCGACCCAGTGCTCGCCGGAGACGACGACCTGGTGCGTGGCGGCGAAGCCGGCCAGTGCCGGGGCGGTGGAGCGCTCGGCGGGGCCGAAGTCGAACACCGCGACCTTGATCACCTCGTCCTCGACGGCGGTGACATCGTCCACGACCCGGTGCTCGGCATAGTACGTGCGCACCTCGGCGAGGAAGGCCTCGTCGGCCCGCTCGACGTACGCCGACCGCTTGCCGCACACCACGGCGCCGGCGTCCACGCCGTCCGCGACGAGCCGCCGTACCGTGCGCGCGACGTCGGCCGCGACGGTCCGCTCCAGCGGGTCGGAACTCAGCTCCACGCCGTCGCGGACCACGTAGGTGCCGTTCTCCGCGATGAACACCATGCCCTCGGCGACGTCCGCGAACTGCCGGGCCAGCGTGGCGTACTGGCGGCCGCTCGCCGGGCTGAACAGCACGCCGCGCCGGCGCAGTTCGGCGAGCAGCGGCCACAGCGCCTCGGGTAGGCGTTTCGCGTCGTCCAGCAGCGTGCCGTCCATGTCGGTGACGACCAGCCGGATGTCGGCGGCCCCGGCGGGCAGGTGCTCGGCGTCGGTCAGGGGCGTGGGCGTGGCGGGCATGCGCGGCTTCCGGTCGGGGGCGGGGTACCGCACCAGTGTCGCCGACCGGGCGGGGCGCCCGGTGCCGGGGTCCGGAACGTCCCGGCGCTCCCGGAACCGCCCGTGGTGCGCGTTTCCCGGGACAGGTCGATCACCGGGCGGCACAATGACGGCGTACCAGCGTGTGCGGAAGGGGCGGCGACGTGACCGAAGGGCATCCTCCGACGGCGGGCGCGGGCCGGCTGAACACGTCCGTGGCGCACAACGCCCGGGTGTGGAACTACTGGATCGGCGGCAAGGACAACTACCAGGTCGACCAGCGGGTCGGCGAGCAGGTGGCGGGGATGTTCCCGGTGATCCGGGCAGTGGCCCGCGCGGACCGGGGGTTCCTGGCACGGGCGGTCGGCTTCCTGACCGCCGAGCGCGGCATCCGGCAGTTCCTGGACATCGGCACGGGCCTGCCCACCGTGGACAACACCCACGAGATCGCCCAGCGCCTCGCGCCCGAGTCCCGGATCGTGTACGTCGACAACGACCCGATCGTGCTGGTGCACGCCCGCTCGCTGCTCACCAGTTCCCCGCAGGGCGTCACCGACTACGTCGACGCCGACGTGCACGACCCGGAGGGCATCGTGCAGCGCGCCGCCGAGACGCTGGACCTGTCCCGGCCGGTCGGGGTGATGCTGCTGGGCATCCTGAACTTCGTGCTGGACACCGACGAGGCCCGCGAGATCGTGCGGAGGCTGGTGGCGGCGGTGCCGTCGGGCAGCCACCTGGTCCTCACCCATCCGACGTACGACGCGGACGTGGGCGGTGAGGGCAACGTGCCGGCGATGGAGTTCTGGAACGCCCACGCCACCCCGCCGATCACCGCCCGCACCCGTGCCGAGATCGCCTCCTTCCTGGCGGGCCTGGACCTGGTGGAGCCGGGTCTGGTGCCGTGCTCGCGGTGGCGCGCCGAGCCGGGCGCGGGAGCCGTACCGCAGTTCGGCGCGGTGGCCGTGAAACGCTGAACCGGCACCGCCGTACCGCCGAGCTTGCCGAGGAGGACGTGATGACCAGCCTTGCCGACCCCGTGCCCGGCGGGCGCCCGGGCGAGCCGGGCCGGGCCGCCGCGCTCACCGCGGAGCTGACCGAGCGGGGCGTGCGCGGCATCGTGCTCGCCTACGTCGACACCGCGGGCGTCACCCGGGTGAAGACGGTTCCGACGGCCCGGCTGGAGTCGGCCGTGACCCGGGGTGTGGGCATGTCCCCGGTGTTCGACACCTTCCTCGCCGACGACTCGGTCGTCACCACGGATGTGCTGGGCGGCCCGGACGGTGACCTGCGGCTCTATCCGGACCTCGACCGGCTGGTGGTGCTGGCCGGGCAGCCCGGCTGGGCCTGGGCGCCGGTGGACCGGATCAGCCAGGAGGGCGAGCGGCACCCCGGCTGCGCCCGGACCTTCCTGCGCCGCACCGTCGCCCGCGCCGCCGAGCGGTACGGCCTCGCGTTCCGGGCGGCGATCGAGGTCGAGTGGGCGGCCGGGCTGGACTCGGCGCCGCCCGGGGAGTTCGTGCCGGCGGTGTCCGGCCCGGCGTACGGGGCGATCCGGCAGGTGGAGCTGGGCGACTGCGCCGCCGACCTGCTGGCCGCGTTCGCCGCCCAGGACGTGGCCGTCGACCAGGTGCATCCCGAGTACGCCGCCGGGCAGTTCGAGGTCTCGGTGGGGGCGCTGGACCCGGTGGCGGCGGCCGACCGCAGTGTCCTGGTGCGGCAGACGATCCGGGCGGTGGCCCGGCGGCACGGCCTGCGGGTGTCGTTCGCGCCCGCGGTGTCGGCCGAGGGCGTCGGCAACGGCGGCCATCTGCACCTGTCCTCCTGGCGCGACGGGCGGAACCTGCACGCGGGCGGCGAGCGCCGGTACGGCATGACGCCCGAGGCCGAGTCCTTCGCGGCCGGGGTGCTCGCCCGCCTGCCGGCGCTGACGGCCGTGACCGCGCCCAGCCCCGCCAGCTACCTCAGGCTGCGCCCCTCCCAGTGGGCGGGGGTGTTCACGGCCTGGGGCCACGAGACCCGGGAGGCCGCGCTGCGGATGGTCACGGGCACGTCCGGCCGCGCGGACCAGGACGCCAACATGGAGGTCAAACCGGTCGACCTGGCCGCCAACCCGTATCTCGCCCTCGGCTGTGTGATCGCCGCCGGCCTGGACGGGGTGGACCGGGGCCTGTCGCTGCCCGAGGAGATCACCGGCGACCCGGCGCGCCACGGCCCGGACGAGGCGGCGGCCCGGGGCGTCCGGCGGCTGCCGCGCTCGCTGCCCGAGGCCGTCGAGGAGTTCCGCGCGGACGAGGTGCTGCGGGCGGCGCTGGGCCCGGTCCTCGCGGACGCGGTGATCGCCGTACGGCTCGGCGAGGCCGCAGCGGTGGCCGGGTTCGACGACGCGCGGGTGGCGGCGGCCTACCGCTGGGTGTACTGACGATGGCCCCCGGCACCGGACCGGTCCACGAGGCCCTGGCCGCACTGCCGCTGGTGGACCACCACTGCCACGGCGCGGTGACCGCCGACCTCTCCCCCGAGGCGTTCGCGTCCCTGCTCACCGAGGGCGCGGCCTGGCCGGGCGTCTCCCCCTGGGACACGCCCGCCGGGCTGGCCGTACGGCGGCACTGCGCGCCCCTGCTCGACCTGCCCCGGCACGCGCCGCCCGAGGCGTACCTGGACCGGCGCACGGCCCTCGGGCACGCGGAGGCCGGGCGGCGGTTCCTGACGGCGGCCGGGGCCGAGGTGTTCTGCGTGGACACCGGGTACGCCCCGCACCCCCTGACCTCCCCCGCCGAACTGGCCCGCGCGGCCGGCGCCGCCGCCTTCGAGGTGGTGCGCCTCGAACAGCTCGCCGAGGCGGTCGCCGCCCGGGGCGTGGAGCCCGGGGAGTACGCGGCCGTCTTCCGCTCGGCCGCCGAGGACGCGGTGCGCCGCCCGGACGTGGTCGCGGTGAAGTCGGTGGCCGCCTACCGCACCGGCTTCGCCCTGGATCCGCGCCGCCCCGCCGACGCCGAGGTCACCGAGGCCGCCGCCCGCTGGCTCACGGCGGGCGGGCGCCTGACGGACCCGGTCCTGGTACGGCACCTGCTGTGGACGGCCGTCGAGCTGGGGCTGCCCCTGCAACTGCACACCGGCTTCGGCGACGCCGACCTGCGTCTGCACCACGCCGATCCCGCCCTGCTCACCGACTGGCTGCGGCTGACCTCCGGCACCGTCCCGGTCCTGCTGCTGCACTGCTGGCCCTACCACCGGCAGGCCGCCTATCTGTCGGCGGTGTTCGAGCAGGTGTACCTGGACGTCGGGCTCGCCCTGCACCACACCGGCCCGGCCCGCTGCCGCGCGGTACTGGAGGAGGCCCTGGAGATCACCCCGTTCCGCAAACTGCTGTACAGCTCCGACGCCTACGGTCTGGCCGAGTTCCACCACCTGGGCGCCCTGTGTTTCCGGGGCGCCCTCGCCGGTCTCCTCCAGGACCGGGTGGACGCCGACGAGCTGACCCTGTCCGACGCCCTGCGCATCGCGGCCTGGACGGGCCGCGACAACGCCCGCCGACTGTACGGACCGCCCGTATCCGAACCGGCCTCCGACCCCAGCGGACGCCCCACCCGGAAAGTATGATCAAGCAATGTCTGACATGACCGAGACCACGCCCGGCTGGCTGACCACGGACGAGCTGGAGATGGCCAGGGCCCGGATGCCGATCCTCTACGTCGAGGCCGTGCCGGTGCGCGTGGACGACAGCGGCGAGGTCACCAGCATCGGGCTGCTGCTGCGCATCGGCCCGGACGGCACCGTCAACCGCACCCTGGTGTCCGGCCGCGTCCTGCACCACGAGCGGGTCCGCGACGCCCTGCTGCGCCACCTGGAGAAGGACCTCGGCCCGGTGGCCCTGCCCCGGGTACCGGCCTCGCTGCAGCCGTTCACGGTGGCCGAGTACTTCCCGACGGCCGGCATCACGCCGTACCACGACCCGCGCCAGCACGCGGTGTCCCTCGCCTACATCGTGCCGGTGACCGGTGACTGCCGGCCCCGCCAGGACGCCCTGGACCTGGTCTGGTTCAGTCCGCAGGAGGCGGCCTCCGTCGCCCTGCACAGCGAGATGCCGGGCGGGCACGGGGTGCTGCTGAAGCAGGCGCTGGCGCATGTGGGTCTGACGTACTGAGCCAGGGGTCCCGGCGCGGGCCGCCCGCGCCGGGGCCCGGACTTCCCGCCGCCGAGCGACGGGTCACGCCTCGCCGGGCGGACGTCCACCGGTCACGTCCCGGCCGGCAGCGGTTTCCGCGCCGGCGGAGGCCGCCTCCGCCAGCGTCTGCGCGAGACCGTCCGTGGTCAGCACCATGGCGACCGGCGCCGAGCTGTTGAGCGACAGGCTGTGGCCCGGTGGGATCCGGGCCAGCAGCTCCACGAGCGGCAGCCGCTCGAACCCGAACTGCCCGGCGCTCTGCAGATAGCGGGGGGAGGTGTACACCGGGACCACCGCCGTGCCGTCCGGCGCCGACGCGCTCACCGGCTCGCCGTCCGCCGTGACCAGTACCGCGACCTCGGCCCCGGCCAACGCGTCGGTGATGCCGTCGGCCGGACCGTATCCGGTGGCGGCGAGCTGGACCGCCCGGTCCACCTCGTCGGCGGGCTCGGGCCACCCCATCGCCTCGGGCGACGGCCGGTACGCCTCGTTGTCCTCCCACGCGACGATCTCGCCCTCGGAGTCGGAGCGCCACTGGCCGACCACGGCCCAGTCCGGCGGCGTCCCCTCCCCCTGCCAGGCGGGATCGGTCAGATAGAGCCAGTGGTCGGGCGCCAGCCTGGCGGCCTGGACGAACTCCGCCGGGGGCGGGGGGTCCAGTGGGGAGGAGGTGGCCTTGACGCCGGAGTCACTCATCGTGTCCTCGCTTGCTGGGAGTACGTGGTCGGTGGGGCCGGGACCGAGCGCGGCGCGTCCCGCGGCGAGGCGGGGTGGACCGGGCGCGCCTGCTGCCAGGGGTCGGGGCCGGGGACGTTCCCGTCCGCCGTGGCCCACAGGGTGAGCACCGCCTCGCCGGAGTCGTCCGTACCGGAGACGTCCACCGGGAAGCCGGTCCACCACACGCCGCGGCCCAGCCGCTGGGCGACCCGGGCGGCGAGTCCCCCGGCGTCGGCCGCCGGGCCCGGGAAGGCCAGGACGACGGACGTGGAGAGCTGAAGGCGCGTCAGCACCGGGTCGGCGGCCAGGAGTTCCGTGAACTCGGCCAGGCTCACCTCGTACGACTCCCCCTCCCACGCCACCTCCAGCAGGTCCGGGTCGTCCTCGTCGGGGGTGACCCGCACCAGGAAGGGGACGGGCTCGGCCTGCCCGCCGCCGGTCCCGGCCCACGGCGCGTCCGTCAGCCCGGAGGGGGTGCGGAACCGGGTCAGGTGGACGTCCGGCGACGGGGTGTCGGTGTAGTCGCGCCCGGCTCCGTCGGCCGTCCCCCGCGTCACGGCCGTCATGGTGTTGCGGTACGCGCCCGCCTCCACCAGCCGGTACGCCGCCGCCACGTCGGGGTCGGACGCGTCCCGGCCCACCGCGAAGGCACGGGTGAGGACGTCCAGCGCCTCGTCGAGCCGCTCGTCGCCCAGGTCCGAGTCCGGCGGCAGGTGGAGCAGCCGTTCGATGAACGCGTCCGTGTCCGTGCCGGGTTCCGACAGCGTCTCCTCCGCCTTGACGCGTGCCCAGAACATCCGGGACATCTCCGCCTCGCCGACCTCGTCGGTGCCGACGCGCAGGACGGCGGCGGCCTCGTCCTCGACACCGCCCGCGCGCAGCCACTCGACGGCGAGCCGCACGGCGGGCAGTTCCACGACGTCCTGGAGCCGGCTGTCGGGATCCTGGGCCCACTGCCGCCCGGCGGCGGCCAGCACCCGCCGGGCGGCCTCCTGGTCCACCCCGGCGGCGGCCTCCGGGTGCGCCGCGACCACCCGCCGGAGCAGGTCGAGGGTGAACGGGCCGGCCGCGTCGAAGTCGGGGTCGCCGCGCCACATGTGGTCCAGCGCCGCCGCGCCGCGCAGCAGTTCGGCGTAGCCGGGCGCGTCGTCGACGTACGGCCCGAAGGTCGCCCGCAGCGCCCGCACCAGGCGCAGCGTCCCGGTGCGCATCTCCTCGGACACCTCCCCGTCACCGGGGCTCAGTCCGGCGACCTCCGCCAGCACGTCCAGCTCGGCGTCGTCGGGTTCGGGCCGGGCCAGGTCCCAGGCCCGGTGGCGTCCCTGGGCGTCGGCGAACAGCGTCCGGTGGTACCGCCCCTTGGCGTCGCGGGTGCCCTGCGAGCTGTGGGCCAGACGCACCCAGCGGCGCGTGGAGTTGGCCACGTGCTGCGCCATGGAGACCGTGCGCAGCGGATCGGGGACGAACGGCCCGGGGTACGCGTCGGAGGCGGTGCTCGGCACGGGTACGGCGCTGTCCGCGGGCGCGCCGCTCCAGCAGACGACCAGGTCGACCCAGTGGTCCTTCGGCAGGGTCGTCAGGCTCTTGCGGCGGCGCAGCCAGGGGCCCGCCTCGCGCTCGTCGATCCTGCGGGTGCCGCCGCCCCGCAGGGCCAGGATCAGGCGGCCGGGGGAACCGTGCAGGTCCAGTCGGTAGGCCTGGTCCTCCGGTCCCGGGCGCGGCAGCTCGTACTCCTGGGAGACCTGGTCGGTGGCGGGGTAGTCGTGCACGAACGTCGCCATCCGGTCCAGGTGGCGGTCGTGGTCCTCGAAGTCCCGCGCGAACTCGGCGGGATGGTGCGAGGCGCGGCCGATCTGACGGCCGGTCCGGGCGCTGACGATGGGCCGGCTCACCACGTCGCGGTGCCAGTCCGGCAGGTCGTCGTCCGGGTCGGGGGCCAGTCCGGGTTCGCTCGCGATCCAGTCCCCCAGCGGGTGCCGCCGGCCCTGGCCGCGGCCGACGTTGATCGTGCTCGCCGTGCCGGAGACGGCGTCGACCGTGATGTCGCCGCTGCGCGCCCACACCGTACGGCCGGTGCGGTCGGCGAGCTTGCGGGGCAGGTCCAGGTAGCCGTCGCCGGCGAACGGCACGGCCAGCACGATGGGGGTGCCGGGGGGCAGCGCCTCCCGGGCCACGTCGGCCGCGACCAGCTCCACGAACTCGTCGATGTCCAGCTCGCGCGTGGTCTCGTCCGGCAGCAGCGCCTCCACCCGGTCGGGCCCGCCCTCGGCGGCCACCACGTACGGGGTGACGCCGTGCGCCCAGGGGACGGGGGCGGTGGGGGTCAGCATGCTGCTCGGGGGTTTCGGCAGCAGGTGGCTCCGGGTGGTGTCGAGTTCGACGACGTCGTCCTCGGTCCAGTTCAGGCCCGCCGCCCGGTGGCCGCCCACGGTGAAGTGGTGCTTCCGCTCCGGTGCGATGACGCCCAGTTCGGACAGGTGGAACGCGGCCAGCGCGGCCACCGTGGTCGCCCGGCCGGCCGCCGTCGCCCTGCCCACCAGCGCGAACAGCTCCTGCCGGGTCTCCTGCTCGACGGTGTCGCCGGCGTCCAGGTGCAGGATGCGGCGGGCGAGGGCGTCCGCGTCGAACGGGCCGTTCCGCAGAGCGCGGTCGCGCCGGCGCAGGGTGTCCAGCTTCTGGACCGCCTGGGCGTCCGCCTTCTGGGAGAGGCCGATCGTCGCCTGGCGGCCCAGCTCGGCCCGGGTGACGTGCTGCAACCCGCCGGAGGCCACCCAGTCGGCCGGCACCCGGGTCATGGCCCGCGCCGCGATCGAGTAGTCCTTCGCGGTCAGCCGCGGGGCGTCGGCCGGCAGGTCCCGCTGGAGTTTCTCCAGCTCCCTCGTCAGCAGGCGGGTGAAGCGGGCCCGCGTGGTGGTCGCGCGCCGCATCGCGAGCCCGCTCGAAGGGCCCGCGCCGGGGCGGGCGTCGGCGCCGTAGCCGGTGACCTCGACGCGCGGCAGCGCGGCGCCCGCCCGCCAGTTGCGCAGTCCGGTGGCCGCCGCCTGGGCGGCGAGCCGCTCGATGGTCCGCTCGCCCTGCGCGGACGGGCTCGTCTCGTCCCGTCCGTACGCCACCAGGGTCCGGGCCGGCAGCGGTGCCAGCGGCCGGACGGCCACGGGTGTGGCGGGCACCGGGAGGGAGGTCGGCTCGACGCCCTCCATGGGATCGCCGACGGAGGACCGCGCCCCGCTCGCTCCGCGGCTCGGCGCGGGTGCGGCGTCGGCGGGGTCGGTCGCCCCCGGTGCGGTGACCGCCGTCTCGGTCTCGGCGGTGTCCGGGCCGGGCGCGGTGCCGGTCTCGGGGCCTGCGGAGTTGGCCGCCGTCGGGGCCGGGGCGTGTCCCGGGTCGGGCGTGGTGCCGACGGGGTCGCCGTCGGAGGGCTCGGCCCGGTTCCAGGAGGCGGCGGTGAGGGGCCGGCCGTCCGGTCCGGGCAGCACCGCGACGGTGTACGTCCCGGTCGCCGGATCGTGGTGGAGGGTGGTGGGGGCACCGGTGCTCCACCAGTTGCGGGCCGAGTTGCGGGCGCCCTCGCCCGGGACGCTCCCCCGTACCGGGTGTCCGCCTGCGGGGCCGCCTTGCGAGAGCACCGCGACGACCTCGGCGTAGCCGTCCTCGGCGAGGAGATCCGGGTCCCGGAAGACCAGTTCGCCGAACTCCTGGGGCGGCACCGGGCCCGGCATGCGCAGCCCGTCGGCGTTCCCGTCGAGGACGTACACGAAGGGCGTGGGGCGGTGCGGATCGGCTGCCCACGGGGCGGGTTCGGTGCCGACGGGCACCAGCGAGCCGTCAGGGGTCCGGCCGAGCAGGGTGATCACCGCCGGGTCGAAGGTGCCCTCCGGGCGGTTCACGCCGTCCAGGGCGCGGCCCCAGGCATCCTCGTCGTCGTCCGTCAGCAGCCGCTCGGAGTCCAGCGCGCCCTGCCACTCCAGGTGGAAGGCGGTCAGCTCGTGGACTTGCCAGAGGTCGCGGCCGGCCGCCGCCGCCTGGCGTGCCACCAGGACCGCTTCGTCGTACCGCGTCGCGTCCGGGGCCGGCAGGTGCAGCACCACGGAGGCGAACACGCCCCGGTCCGCCTGGCCGGTGAAGGCGGCGACCCGGTACGACGCCCACAGCAGCCGGGACAGCTCGGCCTCCCCGACCGGCTCGGCGGCGTCCAGGCCCAGGACCTCGCGGGCGAGGCTCGCGCGCTGCGGCGCGGCGGCGAGGCCGTCCAGCAGGCGCACCAGGTGCGGCAGGCCGATCCAGTCGGTCAGCGGGCCGCGGTGGCCCGCTGCCCAGCGCTGGGCCGCCTCGGTCAGCAGCCGGCGGTGGGCGTCCGGTGGGAACGACGGGACCGGTCCCGACAGGGCCGCGCCGGAGCGGTGGACCATGATCTGCTCGTAGAGGTCCATGGTGAAGCGGCGCGCGCCGTCCCGGTTGAGGCGCGGGTCGGCCTGGTGCATGAGGTCGAGCGCGCCCATGCCGCGCAGCAGCTCCGGGTACTGCGGGGTGTCGTCGACGGCGGGGCCGAAGATCCGGCGCAGCGCCCGCACCAGCCGCAGGGTCCGCTCCGCCGTCTCCGGCGGGACGGGTCCCGGCCCGTGGTGCAGTCCGGCGTCGCGGGCCCGCTGGTCGAGGGCGTCCCCGGCGGGCTCCGGCCGGAACATCACCCAGTCGTGGGCGCGGCCCCGCGCGTCGGTCTGGAGGTTGACGGGCCCCTCGCCGGAGCCGGTGGGGCGGTGCTCGACGGCGTTCATCAGGACGGACGCGAAGACCGTGCGGCCCGTCTCGTTGGCGGTGTGCTGGGCGACCGCGACGGACGCGAGCGGGTCCGGCACGTGCGGGAGGGGGCCGTCGATGTGGCGGCCGTGCATCTCGCCGATGCCGTGGGGCGTGGCCGCGTAGCAGATGAGCAGGACCACGGGGTGTTCGGGGGCCAGCGAGGCCAGGCTGCGGCGGCGGGCGAGGGTGCGCGCGAACCGGGGCCCGTCGTCCCTGCGCTCGCCCTGCGGGGTGTGCCACATCACGGTGCCCGGCAGGCCGTGGTTGCTGGCGAAGTACGGCTGCGGCAGGCTGAGTTGGACCCAGGGCACCGCGTTGGACGCGGGGCGCCCGAAGCCGTAGCCGTTGCGCTGGTAGGCGTAGGCCGTGACCGCTCCCAGCCGGCTGTAGGCCAGGGTCCGGGACCAGTTCCCGTCGGACGAGTCCGCGGGGTCCATGGAGAGGTAACCGGTCGAGCGGGGTCCGCCGTGGCCGATGGACACGGCGCTGACCTGGTCGTCCGCCGGGTCGGCCGGGGGCGCGGCCGGTGCGGCGGGCGGGCTGAGGAGCCACTGGGCCCGGGGAGCCCGGCGCACCTCGTCCAGCAGGAGCAGCATCGAGGCGCCGGGGGTGTTCGGGAGCTGCCCGATCCCGGCCCGCCCCGCGGTCGCCCACACCTCCCGGCCGGTCCGGTCGGCGATCGAGCGCGCCAGGTCCAGGCCGCCGCCGGCGTTCCGTTCGACATGCAGCAGCACCGTCGCGTCGGCCGGGCGCGCGGCCAACTCCCCGTCCAGGGCGACCAGTTCGCGGAGCACCTCGGGCCGTACGGAGCGCGAGAAGCCGCCGAGTCCGCGCACCACGACGGCGTCGGCGTCCGCGGTGAGCAGCAGGGTGTAGGGGGCGGGGCGGCCGGGGGCGGGGCGCCACGGCGCGTCCTCCGGGCCGCTGTGCCCGGTGGTGCCGTCGGGTGAGCGCGAGACCCGGCCGGTGCGGTGCGGGTCGAAGTCGCCGGGCAGCGGCCGGCCGAGCCAGTTCCAGCCGTGGGCGCGGCCCTGGGCGTCGGTGAGCCGGAAGTCGGGGTGGAAGGCGCCGCGCCGGACCAGGTGGTGGGCGGAGAGCGCGTCCAGGCTGCCGGCCGTCGCGGTGCCCGGGTCGGTGACCAGCCGGAGCAGCGCGCCGCGGGCCGCCGCGTTCAGCGGGACGGCTGGATCGCTCAGCAGGACGCGGCGTGCCACCGCGTCCAGGTCGAGGAAGCCGCCGCGCAGTTCCGGGTCGGCGCCGCGCAGCCGGTCCAGCCGCTCCAGGCCCTCGGCGGCCCGTTCCCGGTCGAGGCCGTCCAGGAAGCCGAGACCGTCCAGGGCGTCAAGGATCGCCTCGCGGTGCTGTTCGGCCTCCTCGTCGGTGACGGGCCGGGCGAGCGGGGCGGTGGCCGGGGCGGGACCCGGCGCTCCCGGGTGGTTGGGGAGGTGCGGGGCCGGGTGGTTGGGCCGGCTGGCGGCCGGACGGGTGTGGATGGGGCGGTGCGGGAGCGCCCGGTGGGTGCCCGGGTCGTCGCGCCGGCCGTCGGTCGCCGGGGCGGACGACGGGGCCGGCTCGGCGAGGAGGGCCTGGGCGTGCTCGTCGGGGAAGCGGCCGTCCCGGGCGACGTGGTCGCGCAGTTCCTGCTCGGTGAGCGGATAGACGTTCCAGTACCGGCCCCAGTTGTCCTGGTAGTCCAGCGACCGGTCGTGGCCGGGCATGTCGTCCAGCGCGAGCTGGGCGCCGCGCATCACCTCGTGGAACGAGTGGTGGCCGGCCGACAGGGAGATGGCGATCATCCCGGCCCGGATCAGGCCGAGGTCGAGGTCGATCCCCCACTGGTCCCGCATCCGGGCGGCGTGCAGCAGGAAGCGGTACGTCGATCCCGCGGTGCCGGTCGCGACGAGGCCGCCGGTGTCCTCCGACAGCCCCTGGATCCCGGAGTTCATGGCGAGGTCGTACACCGAGGAGGCCGGCATCCAGGCCAGCCGTCCGTCGACGACCCCGAGCCCGCGTTCCGCCCGGCTCAGCGGCGGACGGACGTCGTCCGGGTCGGTCTGGACCAGCTGTGGCCGCGTGGCCTCCGCCAGGGCGGCCTCCTTCTCCTCGCGGGATATGCTGTCGTCCTGCTGGATCTCCTGGAGCCGGCGCTCCAGCGCCGCCCGGCCCTCCGCCGTGCGGCGGCTGGGGCGCTCGGCGGCGATGACCGGGTGCTGTTCCTCGGCGCCGCCGAGCATCTCGGGCACCAGGTCGCTGGAGATCCCCTGGAACAGGAAGGTCACCAGTTCCCGCAGGTTGCCGCTGCGCAGCACCTGCTGGAGGGCCGGCCTTTCCAGGCCCACGGAGCCGGCCAGACTCGGGTTCTCGCTGCCGAACGCGCTCAGGGCGTTCGGGTACTGGAGCCGTGCCCGTTCCCACGCGGCGCGCGCCATCTTCCGGAACTCCCGGGTGACCGCCGCGTTCTCGGCGAGGTGGTCGGCCAGCCGTCGGTCGAAGGCGGCGGACTCCTCGGCGTAGCGGATCCGCGCCCGCACCCACGCGGGCACGGGGGCGGAGCGGTCCGGGCTGGGGTCCGCGGTGCGGCGCGGCCCGCGGGACCCGGCACGGCTGCCGGAGCCGGCCGGTCCGGTGCTGTCGGAGCGGCGCCCGCCGGCCGGGGAGGAGTCGGCGGAGGTGGGCCGGAGCGGCGCCGGGGCCTCGGGCCGGGGCGGCTGCCCGGTGGTGTCGGGGGCCGGCGGCGCGGCGGGGGTGTGGCGCCGGTCGTCGATGCCGACCGTCACCGTCCGTCCCTGGTCCGGGTCGGTGGCGCGGCGCACCCGCTTCGCGTCCAGGGCCACCGGGAAGTCGGAGAGGGTGACGTGCGGCCCGGGGAGGGCCGACTGGAACTCCTTCAGCAGCCGGTCCAGGCGGGTGCCGAGCGCGTCCCGGACGGCCTCGGCCCGCTTCCGGCCGCTGGCCTGCGAGCGGTTGCCGTGGCCGGTGACGGTGATCTTCGGCAGCGGCAGCCCGTTGGCCCGGTTCCACAGACCGGCGCGCGCCAGCGCGTGGGCCAGCGCGTCCAGGGTCGCGTCCGCGTCGGAGGAGGGGGTGTGCTGCTCCTGCCCGAAGGCGATCGTCCGCTGGTGCCAGAGCGGCGCGTGGCCGTGCAGGGCCACGGTCGTGAGCGGGTTGGCGACGGCGGGCGCGTGCTCCGACAGCAGGGCCGCGTTGACCGCGTGCGCGGATTCCCCGGGGCGCCTGCTGTAGGCCCGGAAGAACCACAGGTCCTTGTCGTCCGGCACGGGTGCGGCGGACCGGATCGCGTCCCGGGCGCGGGCGCGGGCCACGTCCAGGTCCCGCTGCGCCAGCGGGTGTTCGGGGCGGTCCTCCGGGAAGTACCAGAGGACCTGCTCCGCTTCGTGCACCTCGGCGAGCGCCCGCGCGACACGGGCGATGCCCCGCTGCCGGTCCTGGTCACCGGCACCGAGTGCCGTGCCGAGGCGCCGCTCGGCGTCGTCCGCCAGCCGCCGCAGCTCGTCCGCGTCGTAGCGCTCCAGGTTGTCGTCGACAATGTCGTCGAGCTGGTCCGCCGGGATCTCGGTACGGGAGTGGGTCTCGTTCTCCAGGGTGATCTGGTGGGTGCCGTCCTCGCTGGCCAGCACCACCTGGGCGAAGTGGTAGGGGGCGTGCGGGCCGACCGGGTCGCCGGGCCTGGCGTGGTTGTGCGTGAACAGCTGGGCGCCGCTGTCGTTCGTGGTGCTGACCGACTGGATCAGATAGCCCTCGCCGACCTGCGCCCAGGCGAACTCGTTGACGCCGGCGCGCGCCGCGGCGGCGGTCAGCGGACCGCGCCGTGTGTTGTCCGGGACCTGGCTCAGGGCCCGGCCGTACTCCTCGCCGGGCGTCGGCGCGCCCAGCACGCCGCCGGTGAAACGCTGGTCCGAGCCGGCCTGGCGGGCCGCCCAGCCGGGGGTGACGTCGGTGGTGGGACGGGTGCCGTCGGCGACCTCCGTCAGTGCCTGGGCCAGGTGGTGGGTGCCGGTGACCTCGCGGCCGTGCAGTGCGTTGACGGGGGCCGTGGCCACGGAGCCGCCCGGGCCGCGGAAGGCGATGTGGGTGAGCGGCGCGGCCCCGGTGCCGGCGACCATCCGGGCGAAGTCGCGGGTGAAGGCGTGCTCGGAGGAGCCGGAGGGGGTCAGGAACCGCGGCTCCACCCGGTACAGCGGCTCACCGGTCGAGCCGTCCTCCTTGGTCAGCAGCACGCTCACCGAGGGATCGGCGACGAGTTCCACTCCGGCTCCGGCGGCGGTCAGCAGCGCCGAGGAGCGCTCGATGGCGGCCCGGGTGGCGTACACCTGCCTGCCGCGGCCGGTGGTGTCGGTACCGGCCGAGAGCAGCGCGAGCGTCCGGTCCGCGGAGATGTGCAGCGGCGGCCGGTCGGCGGTGCGGACCTCGCCCTCGGCCTGGCGGGGCAGGACGAGAGCCGGCGCGTCGGGACCGGCCGCGGCCGGGACGTCACCGACCGTCCGGGGTCCCACCTCGGTGAACAGCACCCCGGTGCCGGTCTCGTCGACGACCCGGTAGTCCCGGGTGATCAGCGGCCGGGGGCGCAGGGCGTCGATCCGGCGCTCCTTCTCGGCCTCCTCGACCATCCGGTCGAACTCGGCGTCACCGTCGCTGCCGGAATCGCTGTCACTGCTGCTGTCGCTGCTGACGTCGCGGGCGCCGGTCAGGCCGCCCTCCCGTGGCGGCGGAGGCGTGGTCCAGGCGGCACCGGGGTCGTCGGCGGGCTGGTGCAGCACCAGGTGGCGGGCCCCGGTGCGGGGGTGCGTGGCGATCTCGACCGGGCCCTGCGGGTACCAGACGGGCCGGGCCGTCGTACCGGCGACCAGGTCGGCGACCCGCGCGGCGTACGCGGCGGGGAGGACCAGGACGATGTCCGCGCCGCGCGGGCGCCGGGAGTCGTAGGAGATGATCCGGGCCATCTCGACGGCGTCGCGCACCACGAAGGCGCGCCAGGGTGTGACGATCCGGAGGCCGCCGCCCTCGGCCTCCTCCGCCACGAACAGGTACGGGTTGCGCCAGGGCGCGGGCTGCCGGGTGACCCGGCCGGAGCGCTCGGTGAGGATGGCGTCCAGGTCCGGCACCGGCTCGTCGGTGTCGGTGAAGTCACGGCCGGCCGCGCTCCCGTCCGGGGTGCGCAGCAGGGTGTCGTCGGCCAGGGCGTCCCGCCGGACCTCGATCTGCCGGTCGACGAAGTACACCGCGAGGTTCTCGGCGCTCGCGAGGTCGTCCGACGACGCCTCCAGCGCCAGCGAACCGAGATCCAGCACGTCCTGGGCGGTCACCGGTGCCCGGCGCGGCATGTGCAGGACCCGGCGGGTGAGTTCGGCCAGCCCCTCGCGCGAGGCGCGGCCGGCGGCCGTCTGCTGGACCAACCGGTACAGCGCCTGGGAGGTCTCCTGAAGCCGGGCGCGCGGGGCCCTGCTCCACTGCGGTCCGAAGACCGGGACCAGCCAGCCGGGAGACGCCCAGACCGGCGGCTCGGCCGTCTCCTCGCCCTCGGAATCCGAGTCCTCGGAATCCGGGTCCTCGGAATCCGTGTTCTCGGGGTCCGGGTCCGCGGAGTCCGGGTCCGCCCCGGAGGCGGCTTCCCCGGCGGACGGGGTCGTGCCCGGGGGCAGGGGCGGCGGCACCGAGCCGTCCGCTTCCGTCTGCGGGGAGCGGACGGGGAGCGACACCGGGTCGGCCCACACCCGTTCCCGGGTCTGTTCCGGCGCGTCCGACCACGCCTGCTCCCAGCTCGTCCCGTCCGCCGGGACGTGCACGGGGAGGTCGCCGGCGACCGCGGCCCACACCTGGAGGTGCCGGTCGCGCAGCCCGCTCTGCGCGAGACCGGCGGGCGCCTGCTCGCGGAACGGCCCGAGCAGGCTGCCGGGGGCGTGCAGCCGGGCCGGATTGTCCGCGCCACGGGTCTCGTCCCGCAGGAAGAGCTGGTGGGCCAGCTCGTGCGCGAACTCCACCGGGTCGGCGTCGGCCCACCAGGCGCGCTGGTTCATCGGCTGGTCCCGGCCGACGAGCTCGACGGTCAGGTGCGGGTCGGCGTCCGGTGCCACCAAAGTGACGGAGACGTGCACCCGGTCGCCGTTGGGGAGGCGGTGCCCGGGCCGGTTGTAGAACTCCTCGACGCCCTCGCGCACCCTTCGCAGCACGGCCTCGGGGTCGCCGTGCCCGTCCCCCGGGCGGAGCGCGAGCCGGACCTCCAGGTCGGTGACGGTCTCCCCGCCGAAGGCGATGCGGCGCACGTCGAAGGCGGAGCGCACCACGACGCGCGGCCGGTCGTCGAGACGGCGGCGCGGGGCGGGACCCTCACGCAGCGGGATGCGGAACGCGACGTCGCCCGCGCCGACCGGCACCAGATGGAGAGCCGAGGAGTCGACCGTGATCCGGTACGGCGCTGCGTCCGGGTCGAGGCCGGTGAGGACCGGGGCGAGGGTGTCGATGTTGGCGACCCGGCCGAGCCATCCGCTGTCGCCCCGCAGCAGGGCCCCGGTCTCGGGGTGCACGAAGTCGTCGCCGAACCGCGTCCAGCCGGTCGGCGGGATCACCTGTCCCCCGGGCAGGCGCAGGTGCCCGGTGTCGGCGACCTCGTAGTGGTACGGCTCCGAGCGGGACTTCGCGGACCGGATGTACGGGTACCACCGCCGCGGGTACGGCTCGGGGCCCTTGCCCTGTCCGGAGGTGGCGGTCCCGGCGGGCGCCTCGGCCGCGGGCAGCGCCCCGGGCGGCGCCTGCTCGCCGAAGCGGGGGCGCATGACGGTGACCGGGCGGCCGATCGGCCACTGCTCGGCCATCGGGTCGCGGCCGTCGTCGGGTGAACCGCCGCGGGGGCCGCGGAGGCTGATCTGCCGGGGGCCGCCGCGCCGGTCGTCGACGGTGATGTCCACGGTGTCGGCGCCTGACTGGCCGGCGGAGGCCTGGCGGTCGCGGACCGAGACCGGTTCGACGGTGATGCGGTCGGCCGTCAGACGGGGCCCCGGGGAGTCGGCCTGGAGGTCCGCGAGCGCCGTCGCCAGCTCCTGCCGGAACGTCTGGGCGACCGCTTGCGAACGGATCTTCCCGAGGTCCCGGCCCAGCCGGCCGCCGCGCCGGCCGGTCACCCGCACCTCCGGCAGCGGCAGCCCGTTGGCGGTGTTCCACATCGCGGTACGGGCCACCCCCTTGGCCAGGTGCCGGATGGCGGACGCCGAGCCGTCGGGCGTGTTCTCGGTGCCCGGCTCGAAGTGGACGGGCACCGGCACGAGCTGCTGTCCGCGCAGGACGACGGCGGTGAGCGGGTTGGCCTCCGCGGCCAGGTCGCCGTCCAGCAGGTCCGCGTTGACGTCGTGCGCGGACTCGCCCGGCCGCTGCGCGAACATCCGCATGTACCAGAGCCGCTTGCCCGGGACGACGGATTCCAGGCGCTCCAGGCGCTGCGCCAGGACCCGGGTGACGCCGTTCAGGGCGCGTTCCGCCTCCGTGCGTTCCGGAGAGCCGGCGGGGGCCGCCCGCAGCACTTCCTCGGTCTGCTTCACCCGGATGAACAGGATCGTCAGGTCGAGGTGGTCGCGTACCTCCTTGAGGTCCTCGTCGAGGCCGTTCTCCTCCTGCCGGGCGATCTCCCGGCGCAACCGGTCGGCCTGGTCCCGCAGTTCGGCCACGTCGTGGGCGTCGAGGTTGGCCTGGATCGTCCTGTGGTGCAGGGCGCCGCGCTGCGTCACCCGCGCGTGGTTCTCCAGGGAGACCTGGTGGGTGCCGTCCTCGCTCGCCAGGACCACGGTGATGAAGTGGTACCCGAAGTACGTCCCGTCGGGTTCGCCGCCGGGTATGGCGTAGTTCGTCCCCAGGCTCGGGCCGTGCGCACCGGGCGCCGCGACGGACTGCACGAGGTAGCCCTCGCCGACGTCGGCCCACGCGTGCTCGTTGAGGCCGATCCGGCGGGCCGCGTCCGAGAGCGCCTCGCGCCGGGGATCGTCGTCCTCGGCCAGGCTCAGCGCGCTGCCGTACGCCTCGGCGGGCAGCGGTCCGGTGCCGTCGCCGCCGCTGGGCCGGTCGTCCCGGCGTACCAGCGACGCCGCCCAGGCCGGGCCGGTGGCGTCGGTGGGCACCTCGCCGTCGGCGACCCGGCCGAGGGCCTCGGCCAGGTGGTGGGTGCCGGTGACCTCGGCGCCGTCGGAGGCGTTGACCGGCGCGGTGAGCGCCGGGCCGCCGTGCGGGGCCCGGAAGATCAGGTGCGAGGTGCGGCCGCCGTCCGCCAGCATGTCGGCGAAGTCCACGCACACCTCTTCCGTGGACTCCCCGGAGCGGTTCAGGAAGACCGGGGTGACCTGGAAGAGCCGCCTGCTGCCGCCGCCGGGGACGGGCAGGACGATGCTCAGCTCCTCGTCGGCCCGCAGCCGTACCGCCAGGCCCGCCCTCGCCAGCTTCGCCGTCGCGTCGGCGACGGCCCGGGCGGTGGCGTAGACCTGCTGTCCGCCCAGGGCGTCCTGGACGGCGAGTGTGCGGTCGGCCGAGATCCGGATGGGAGGCGGGCCGGTGGTCGGTGTCACGGTCCACTGCTGGGTGGCCAGGGAGAGCGTGGGCGCGTCCTCGGTATCCGCGAGGGCCCTCGGCGCCAGCCACTCGTTCACGGGGTCGCCCGGGACACGGAAGAGCACGCCGTCGCCGCGCTGGTCCACGATGCCGTAGTCCCGTGTCGTCAGCGGCCTGGCCCGGCGCGCCTCGATGCCTTCGGTGGCCTGGGGGTCCTCGGCTCGGCGGTCCTCGGTGTCCAGGTCCTGTGCCAGGGCGGGGGCCTGGCCCGGCCGCAGGGACGTCCATGCCCCGGCGCCGCCGTCGCGCGCCGAGCCCACGGTCAGATAGCCGGCGCCGGTGCGCCAGTCGGTGGCCGGGTGCGGGGCCAGTTCCGAGTACCAGACCCGGGAGCCGGTCAGGTCCGCCACGTGCCGGGCGACCGACGCGATGTCGTCGTGCGGGAACGCCAGCACCACGTCGGCGCCCTCGGGCCGGGCCGGGTCGCGCGCCAGCAGCCGGGCCAGCTCCGCGGGGTCCGCCACCCGCAGCGTCCCCTGCGGGAGGCGCAGGTCCACGGTCTCCCCGGCGGACTGGGCCAGGACGACGTACGCGTCCGGCCAGGGGGCGGGCCACACGACCTGCCGGCCGTCCTCGTCCTGCGCCACATAGGAGTCCACGGGCGGCGCCTCGCCCGTGCCCGTCCAGTTCCGTCCGGCGCCCCGCCCGGGCTCGAACGCGGTCTCGCGCGTCAGGGCGGCGTCCTGGCGGACGAGGCGGTCGGCGAGTGCGTCCTCGTCGGCCCGTTCCGCCGGCGAGGCGCTGAGCGCCAGGGATCCGAGGAGCAGCAGGTCCCGCCGGGTCACCGAGGAGTCGGGGCCGAGACCCAGCACCCGCCGGGCCAGGTCGTGCAGGCCCGCCAGGTCACTGGTCGCGACCGACGCCGTCGCCCCGTCCTGGCGAGCCAGGTCCGACAGCGACTCGGCGACCTCGCGCAGCGTCCCGGGCGCGTGGTCGTACCGGGCGGCGGGCCCGAACAGCAGGTCGGACCACGTCGGCGGCAGCGCGTCCGGGGTGCCGTCCGTACCGGTGTCGCTGTCGCTGTCCTCGGTGAACCGGAAGCGGGACAGCGCCTCCGCCTCGGGGTCGCCGGCGCGGAGCCGGTCGAGCATCTCGGTCAGCCCCGCCGGGGGTTCCGCCCAGCCACTGCGGCGGCCGGGCGGCGGAGGCAGCGCGGCCTGGCCCTCCTCGGCCGTCCCCGGCCGCGCACCGGGATCGTGCGGTACGGGGACCGTGGGCGCGGGCGGGTGCGGCTGGGCCAGGTGGACGCCCTCCGCCTGGTCCCACAGCGCGCGGAAGCCCTCGTACACCTCGTTCTCGGCGCGGGTGGCCTCCACCGGGTTGGCCGGGCCGAGGCCGTCCTGCCCCGGGCTGGTGCCGAACAGCCGCTCCAGGATGGGCAGCAGGTCGGGCTCATGGCGCCGCACCCAGTCCGCGCCGTTGTTGCGGGGCTGTCCGGTGTACGGGTCGTGGCCGGTGTTCGTGCCGAGGTAGGCGTTGACAGCCTGGGCGAAGTACTCGAACTCGTCGGTGGAGGCGTAGTTGTCGACCGGCCGTCCGTCGTCCACGCCCCGGCGCGGGCCGTCCGGCCACTCCACGTAGGCCGGGTCCTGCCCGGTGAGGGGATGGAGCTTGGTGCGGTACGCGGTCGCGACGGTCCGCCGCTCGGCGTCGCTGAGTCCGTAGAGGTGGATGGCGTGCGCGAACTCGTGGGTGGTGGTGGAGTATCCGTCCACGTAGCCCTGCGCGCCCGGCACGTCGGTGGTCTCGCCGAGCAGGTTCTCCTCGGTGATGCCCGTGTGGAGCTGGCCGAGTCCGCGCACCGTGTCCCAGGTGCGCCGGTCCGTCGGGGAGAGCCGGCGGCCCGCGAGGTCGCGGAACGGGCTGAGCGTGGTGAGCGCCTCGTTCTTCGGTACCACCAGCACCCGGGCGCCCCGCTCCAGCAGGCGCGTCGCCACGGAGGGGTCGTGCAGCATGGCGGCGATCCGCGCCCGGGCCTCTCGCCCGGCCGACACCGGCTGGTCCACGCCTGGGGCCACCTGCACGATCAACTGGGCCGCCGTGGCGGCGAACTCGCCGTCGCTCAAGGCCGCGCGCAGCGCCGCCCGCAGGGCGGGGTCGGCCGCCAGCCGTTCCCGGTCGGCGGCCGGCAGCAGGGCCAGCTCCGCCGCGCGCTCGGCCGGCGTCATCCCGGGCAGCAGCGCGGCCAGGTCGGCGAGCGCACCGGTCGGCGGGGGGACGGGTACGGCCGGGCCCGCCGGTGCCGGGGCCGTCGTACGGCCCTGTACCGGGAGGGCGGTGTCCTGGGCGGGCGGCGGGGGCAGCGGGGTTCCGTCGCCTGCCGGTGCCGGTGCCGGTGCGGGAGCCGGTGCCGGTGGGAGCAGCGGTACGAAGTCACCGCCCCGGCGGCGCAGCCGGAGGTGGGTGCCGCCGGCGCCGGACGGGCCGGGGTAGGTGTGGGCGGTGCCGTTCTCCTCGACGAGGGTGACGGTGGTGCCGGTCGCGGCGGCGGCCCATTCGGCCACCGCGCGGTCGGCCCCGGAGTTCCACGGGGCCTCGGCGAGGTGGCGGCGCATCTGGCTGTCGCGGGCGAACCGGCTCGGCTCGGGCTCCCCCGGGCGGACCCGCGGGGGCGGCGGCGAGAAGAGCGCCTCGTGCTGGGCCGGGTCGCCGGGCAGGCCGTTGAGGCGCATGAGCTGGGCGGGCGGCAGGCCGGCGCGGACGCCGAGCCGGGTCGCCTCCTGGCGGTCCACCCCGGGTTGCCGGGCCGCGTGGTGCAGGGCCGCGGAGAGGGCGCCGAAGAAGCCGTTGCCGCGCCCGGTGGGGGTGCCCTGGGTGTAGGTGGCGCCGTCGGGTGCGGTGAGGACGCCGTCCCGGGCGAGGCGGTAGCGCGGGCCGTCGGCCTCGGCGGGCGGCATCCAGGGCGGGATGGTGTGGCTGCGGTGCGCGGGCGGCCGCGCCGGGGTGGGCGTCGTGGTCGTACCGGAATCTTCCGGCTTGCCCGACGCCGGCAGCGCCGCGGTGACCGGGGCGGGGGTGCCCGGCGGGAGGGCAGCGTGGAAGAAGCCGTCGGCGGCGAAGAGGACCGGGTCGGTGGCGGGGTCGACGGCGGCCGGGTCGGCGCCGGGCGGCAGGAAGAGCTGCTCGCGGCCCTCGCCGGTCACCACGGTGAGCGGGGTGCCGAGGACGCGTGCGGCCAAGGCGGGCAGCAGGTCGGCGCCGCCGTGGTCGCCGGCCCGGCGCTCGGGCGGGGTCGTGTCGCCGTCCAGGTCCCGGGTGGTGCGCGGAGTGCCCGTGCCGTCCGTGGTGCCCGTGCCGTCCGTGGCGGCTTGCCGGGGCTCGCTCGCGAAGGGGCGGGACAGGGCCGCGACGGCCAGCTCCTCGCGTTCATCGGCGGTCGGCCAGTAGGTCGCCGGGAGGCGGCCGAAGGTGTCGAACTCGGCCTGCTGAGCGGGTGTCAGCACGATGCCCGCCCGGTCGAGTTCGTCCTGCGTGAAGGTGTCCTGGACGTCCAGGGCGAGGGCGTCGAGGAGGTCCTCGTTGCCGTCCTCGCCCAGCTCCCAGGCGAGAACGTTGCGGGCGGTGTCGATCGCCTCGGCGGTGACCGCCGGATCGCCGGGGGCGGCCGTGAACCGGGCGGCGAGGTCGGCGCCCAGCAGGTGCGGCAGCCGGCCGCGGTCCTGGGCGGCGGCGAGCAGCGCGTGGAAGAACGAGGCGCCGTCGTGCGGCACGTCGTGGATCTCGCGGACGGTCGCGCCGTCCGGGGAGGTGAGGGTGCGCGGGCCGGGACCGGTGCCGTCGGTGAGCGTGTACGGGGCGGGGGCCTCGGAGCGCCAGCCCGGCTCGGTGTACGGCAGCGGCCGGTCCGGCACCGGGACGGCGGCCGATCCCTGGTGGTGGGCGGTGAGGCGGGAGGCGGCGAGGTGCAGCCGCTGGTGCTCGGCGGCGGCGGTGTCGGTGCGCCCCTGCCAGAGCCGGACCTCGTCGCGGGCGGCCTGCCAGGCGCGGACGGCCGGGGACTCGGCCAGGGCCCTCGGCAGGACCGTCGGCAGGTCGGGCCGGCCGTCGCCGAGGGCGGTCCGCTCGTCGTCGCTCAGCGCGAGCCAGGTCTCGCGGGCCCGGGCCCGGGCGTCGTAGTAGGAGCTGTCGGCCTTGGCGAGGTCGCCCGCCGCCTTGGCGACGTCGTCCCAGGCGGTGCCGGCCTCCTCCGGGAAGGTGCTGTCGTCGAGCAGGCCGTAGTCACGGGCGATGTCCTCGCGCAGCCACACCAGCGCGGTGGTCTCGGCCTGCACGGCGCGCGGGCCGCGCCGGGCCTTGCCGAGCGCGCGCAGCGGCCGGCTGTCGGTGACCCGGTGGTCCACCTCGGCCACCGACAGCCAGCTCACCGGGACGGCGAAGAGCATGGTGCGGTCGGTGACGACCTTGATGTGGGTGCCGGAGGTGGTGTCGGCGGTGGCCTTGAGCGTGGTGCCGTCGTTGGAGCCGCCGATCGGGACCGTGGCGCCCGGATTGGTGACGCCCGCGTTGCTGTTGCCGGCCAGCGGCGAGGTGCCGATGGCGCCCTCGACGTTGTCGGTGATGCCGGTCTCCAGCGCGTCGGAGGTCTTCTGCCGCTGCATGGCCTCCATACGCGGCTTGTTCTCGACGGCGAGCAGACGGGCGCCGCCGCGGTGCATCTTCGCGTAGAGGCGGGAGTCGGCGGTGTGGAACTGGCCGAAGAGCCGGGCGGAGGCCTGGGTGGGCAGCGCGGAGCCGTGCGCGCCGAGCGCCTCGCGGAAGCCGGCGGTCAGGCCGACCTGGGTGGTGGCCTCCTGCTGGGCCTGGGCGGGGGCGGTGCCGAGGCCGGTGAGCGGGGTGAGGCGGGCCATGCGGACGCGTTCGGAGAGGGACGTGCCGGTGTGCCGCTTGCCGAGGTCGCTGTCGCCGAGGCCGTCGGCGCGGGCGGTGGCGAGGGTGAGGGCGTCCTGCACGTTGGCGGCGCCGCGGATGTCCACGGCGAGGATGCCGGAGCCGATCCGGTCGTCGAAGGGCAGCACGTCCGAATCGTCCGCGCCGGTGTCGGCGGAGCCGGAGGTGCGCCAGGCGGCGATGCCGTCGGGGCGGGCCTGAGCCGCCGTCAGCATCCGCACCGCGCGCTCCGGTTCCGGCACGTCCCGCTCGGTGAGCGCGCCGTCGGCGCCGTCGCCGTCCGGGGTGAGCAGGCCGGCCGGGACCATCTCGTGGAGGTCGCCGACCTGGGCGACGGCGCGCGGCGACAGCGCCTTCCCGGTCGCGTCCGTCATGGTGACGGTGAGGGTGTAGGTGGTGACGACCTCGACGTGCGCCTGGGTGGTGGCGACGTTCGGCATGGAGGTGGTGCCGGTGGTCTCGGTACGGCCGCTGGAGCGCTGCTTGGCCGCGGTGCCCTGGAGCGAGGGGTTGGCGATGAGGACGCCGCTCTCGGCAGCGCGCTGCCCGGCGCTGAGGGTGACGTCGGCGCCCCGGTCCTGGGAGGAGCCGTCGGCGTCGTCGCGGGCGGTGGTGCGGTAGTCCTCCAGCTCGTACCCGGTGCGCAGCCGCTCCACGGTGGTGGTGACCGGGGTCAGCTTGAAGCGCATCTGTCCGGGGCTGCCGCCGACGGGCAGGTGGGCGGGGCTGGTCCAGGTCCGGTAGCGGACCGGCAGGGTCATCCCGTCGGTGGTCAGCTCGTGCAGATGGGCGCGGAGGAAGTCCGGGGAGAGCCGCTGGAGGACCTGCTCGCGGTCGTGCGAGGGCACCCCGATCTTCTCCAGCCGTCCCATCAGCTGCCGCGCCGCGTGGCCGGCGTCGAGCTGGCCGCTGGGGTGGGTGGCGAAGCGGCGCCCGCGCAGGAAGGCGGGCACCCGGTAGCCGCGCCCGAGGTTGCGCGGGGTACCGGTGTCGAGGCCGTCGGGGGCGAGCCCGGCCTCGATGGCGTCCTGCATCGGCAGGTGGAACATCACCGCGTCGCGGAGCCGCTGGAGCGCGGCGGCGGCCCGGCGCGGGGCCAGACCGCGGCCGAGGCCCTGGGAGATCTTGCCTGCGGCGGAGCTGATACGGGCCCCGGTGCGGGTGCCGACGGTGCCCATGGCGGCCGTCCAGCGGTCGCGTACGGCGACGGTCTCGGCGGCGTCCGCGACGACCAGGTACATCCGCCCGGCGAAGGCGAGCGTGGTCTGGCGTCCCCGGGTGAGGGTCGCCGAGACGCTGCGGCCCTTGCCCCAGGCGTACTGGAGGGCCGTCGAGTAGGAGCCGACGACCGGCTGGTGGCCCGGGGCCTGCTGGAGCGGGCTGTCGGTGCCCTGGAGACCGAGGGTGGTACGGGCGCCGGTGCTCGCGCTGCCGGCGATCCGGTGTTCGTTGCCGAGGGTGGCTTCCAGGGTGGACGGCTTCGGGTCGCTGCGGACGCGCAGGCCGTGCAGTTCGCCGCGGACGGCGGCCTTCAGGTAGTGGGTGCGCAGCGGCCCGGCGCCGTTGAGCCCGGTGATGCGGGAGCCGAACGGGCCCAGGTACTGGCCGAGTTGGCCGGCCACACCGAGGTCGGCCATGGCCCGGCGCAGGGCCGTGCGGGCGGGGGCGCCGGGCGCGCTGACGTGCCAGGTGCCGCCCGAGGCGCGGTCGGCGGTGTCCTGCACGAGCTGCTGGCGCTGCCGGCCGCCCTCGGTGCTGAGGACCACGTGCGGGGCGCTGAGCAGCTTCCGGACGAGCTGCCGGTCGGCGTCGTCCGTCCTCGGCAAAGGCCGTGTGCCGTCGAGGAGTTGGTCCGCCTCGGTGGCGGATAGCCGGACCGGTGCGGGGGCCGGGGCGGGCGCCGGGCCGGTGGGCGCCGGGTCGGTGGGCGCGTACCGGTCGGAGCCGTGCGCCGCCGGTACGGCCAGCTCGACCCGGCCGACGGTCTCGGTACCCCGCGTGAACAGCGGGCGTTCGGCGACCTTGCTGACGAAGAGACCGGTGCCGAGCAGGCCGAACGTGGCGAGCCGGGCCCAGCCGCGCGGGCGGCGGTGCCCCTCGAAGGAGGCGCCCAGTTCCACCTGGTAGCTGTAGAGGTCGGCGCCGTTCTGGAAGGTGAGGTGGTCGTGGGCGACCGCGACCGTGGCGCGGGTGGCCTTCTGGTCGGTGACGGCGTACCGGGCGCCCAGGGAGACGTTGCCGGTCTGGGCCGGCAGGCCGGCGCCGGGCACCTTGTCGTGGTCGCGCGGGGAGATGCCGAGTTCGACGCCGGCGGACAGAGTGGTCGACGCCTGCTGCCCCTGCCCGGAGACCTCGGTGCCGATCACCGCGTTGCGCAGCGAGCGTTCGCTCAGGGTCGACTCGAAGCGCCGGTCGGTCAGCCGGGCCCGCAGGATGAGGGTGTGGTGGCCGCGGCGCACCTTGCCGTCCTCGGTGAGGGTGACGGGCACACCGGTGGTGGTCAGGTCGTCCAGACTCTGGGCCAGGGTCGGCCGGTTGAGCGCCTCGCGCACCTGCCGGTCGTTGTGCAGCGCGGTCCGCATCCGCCCGTCGCCGTACCAGAACTTGGCCAGCCGGGGGTGGCGCAGCATCAGCGGCGGGACGAACAGCGACGGGTAGGAGCGGTGCAGGGTGTCCAGGACGGTGTCGGCGAAGACCCGCATGGGGTCCTGGGGGGTGGCGGGGGCGGGGGCGGGCTGCCGGGTCTGCTGGTCCTGTTGATTCCGGTGGTCCTGCTGGTTCTGGTCGGCCGGCGGGTTCTGCTGGTCTTGGTCGGCCGGCGGGTTCGGCACGGTGTCGATCGGCGGGTTGGGTACCGCGTCGGTCGGCGGGTTCGGCACGGTGTCGGCCGGGTGGTCCGCGCGGAAGCCCTCGGCGCGGACCTGGCCGCCGAGGTGTACTGGGTCCTCGCGGGTGAGGTACCACGGGACCGGCGGCTCGGCGTCCGGGTTCGGTCCCGTCTGTCCGGGGGTGCGGCCGTCCCAGCCCGCGAGGCGGCGGGCGTCCTGGGTGGACATCCAGTCGAGGCTGACCACCCGTACCGGACGGGCCGCGGCGGACGGCTCGCCGGCCCTGCGGACCATCAGGGTGCGCTCCACCCGGTAGAGCGCGAGCGGCTGGTTGCGGATCCGGCCGGTGACCTTGCGGGCGGCGTCGGTGCCGAGGTAGTGCCCCCGGCCGACACCCAGGTCCGTGCGGAGCGCCGGGCCGCCCTGGAGGCGTACGTCGGTGTCCGGGCCGGTGAGCGTGTAGTTGGGCCCGGAGGTGACCTGCACGCCGAAGCGGGTCTCGCGGACGTGGGCGCGCTCGTTCTGGTACGTGGTCTGGGTCAGGTCGCGCAGCTCCGCCTTGACCGACTCGGTGACCAGGGTGGCGCGGTGCGGGACGGACCGCTCGACGACCAGGTGCCCCAGCGGGTGCCGCCCACTCCCCCGGGTCAGCTCGGGCCCGCTGACCGGCCCGGAGAACCGGCCGAACAGAGCGAGCAGCCGGCCCGGCCGCACGTACGACACGAGGGTGCGGTGGGCCGAACTGCCGGGCCGGGCACCGGAGACGGCGAGCGCCAGCTCCTCCGGCGGGTCCGTCAGGTGCAGGCCGGTGATGTCGGAGACCCGGGGCTCGACGCCGTCCGGGAAGGTGAGCGTCTGCGGCGCCCTGCGGGGGCCCGTGAAGGGCACGGTGAGGTTGTCGGGCAGCCGCCAGCTCAGCCCGTCGCGCATGGCGAAGCGCGCGCTGTGCACCTGGGTGCGCCGCCAACGGGGCGCCGTGGCCGCCGCGCCGGTACGGCCGTCCCGCCCGCCGGTGCCGGGTGCCTCGGTGACCCGCTCCACCCGGACCCGGTAGTGCACGTCGTCCAGGTGGAGGTGCGAGCCCTCCCAGCCGCGGTGCTCGGCCTGGTGGTACGCCTGGGTGCCCAGCGTGTAGTCGGTCCGGCGGGTCCAGCCGAGCGAAACGCCGATCTTCAGCAGCCAGTTGAGCGGTGGGCCCATGCTGAGCGCGGCGGCGACCCGGCGTCCGAAGCCGACGCTGCGCCCGCCGCCGGTGCCGGCCTGGCCGCGCCGCATGGTGTCCACGCGCACGGTGGCGCCGTTGACGTCGGAGAAGCGTTCCCAGCGGTGGTACGGGACGGCCTCGACCGTCATCTCCAGGCCGACGCCGGACTTCTCCCGGCCGACGACGCGGGCACCGCGCGGGGCGGTGAAGGCGCCGGGCTGATGAGTGAGCAGGCGCAGCAGCTCCGCCTCGTCGAAGCGGTCGCGCAGCTTCTTCGGCAGCTGGCCGAGGATCTCCCGCGCCACCTGCTCGGGCGAGCGCAGCGTGAGCACGCCGGGCCCGGTGAGCAGTCCACCGGTGGTCGCCGGGGTGCCGTCGGGGCGCGGGGCGTCCGGGTCGGACTCGGGGTTGATCAGGACGGCGGGCAGCAGGCTGCCGTCCTCGAAGGTGACGGTACGCGGTGCCCGACCCGGCGGCCGGGCGTCCGGCCCGGTCAGCAGACGGGCCGGGCGGTGCCGTTCGAGCTGGGTCTCCAGCTGCACCGGATCACCGCGGTCGGGGGTCTCGGCGTCGGGGTCGTACACGTGGTCGATCCCGCCCATGCCGCGCAGCCACTCGCCGAACGGGTCGGGCGCGGCGGACTCTTGGACGGCGGGATCGGGAGTGCTGGTCGCCGGCGCCGGCTCCGTGGTGCTGGTGGTGCCGACAGGGTCCGGTACGGCGGTGACCGGGGCCGTGGCCGGGACCAGGGCGTCGTAGTGGTCGACGCCGTTGTAGAAGAGGTGCAGGACGCCGCCGCGTCCGCCCGGGTGGAGGCGATTGACGAAGGTGGTTCCCGGTGTCCGCGGGTCCGGCTGGACGAGGCGCAGATCGAGGTCGAGGGTGTGCGCCGCCACCTGCGAGAGCAGGTCGGCGAAGGGCGAGGCCCACAGGTCGGGGTGCTCGGCCGCCGCGGCCAGGAGTCCCTCGGTGCCCAGGTCCCGCGCGGCGGCGGGGGTGGGCGCCACGGTGGCCAGATACGGGTAGCCGCTGTCCCGGAGGATGCGCCGCCAACGGCGCGGGTCGCCATCGGTGACGACCTCCTGCGCGATCCGGTTCCAGTGCCGGGTGACGGCCTGCTGCTGACGCGGGTCGCTCACTCCGGCGAGGGCGGTCATCCGCAGGTCGTCGACGACGGCGAACACCGGGTCCGGAGTCATCTGGGCCGCTCTCGCGCCCAGTTCGGACCCGGCGATCCGGTCGCGCAGCAGTGTGCGCAGCCCGGCGACGTTGCGCGCGGCCCACGCGGGCGGTACGGCCTGGCTGCGGGCGCTGTCGAGGAGGGCGCGGAAGAAGCAGTTGCCGCCGCCGGGGGTGTCGAGCCGGCGGAAGAGCGTACGGTCCACGCTCACGAGGTCCGACCGGCCGGGCGTCCCGGTGTCCTTGCTGAGCAGGGTCAGGTCCTCGGCGATGCTCTCCGGTCGGCTCGGCGCGGGCGCCAGGTCGGGCCTGCGGCGCGCGAGTTCGGCGGTGTCCTCGGGGCTCAGGGCCAGTTCGGACAGCGGCAGCGGGGTGTCGGAGAGCGACCAGGTGATCTGGGCGGCGGGTGCGTAGGCGAGTCCCCGCACGTCCTCGGGCGAGACGAGGGTGCCGGGCGGCAGCGCGGGCGGCGGCGGGGGCAGCAGGGTGTCGAGGGTGGTGTCGGGCCCGGCGGTGGTGCGGAGGTCGGCCGCGGCCCGCAGGAACGCGGTGTACTCCTCGGCGGTGGGCTCGGCGGTCGGCGTGGGGCCGGTGCCGGCGCGGCGCCGGTCGACCGTCATCCGGTGCAGCAGGTCCGGTGTCATACGGCCGTCGCCGTAGCGGGCGGCGGTGTCCGGGCTGAGCCAGCGCAGGCCGTCCGCGTAGGCGAGGCCGGCCAGCAGGTCGTGGTTCTCCGGCCGCTGTTCGGCGTCCGGGCCGAGGGCGTCGCGCAGGGTGCGGATCTGCTGGAGGGTGCGGGCCCGGGCGAAGGCGTCCGCGGGCTCCGGTCCCGAGTGCAGGCCGGCGACACGGGCCAGCGCGTCCAGCTCGGCGCCGGCGGGCTCGGGGGTGAACAGCCGCCAGCGCCCCGGCCCGTCGGGTCCCTCGGTGAGCACCGCGCGGACGTCGCCGTCCCGGTCGCGGGCCGTGCCGACCTCGCTGGTGGGCGCGTACACCGGCCGCCCGGTCCGGTTCGCCACGTGCTGCGCGACGGGCAGCCCCGCCACCTCCGGCTGCCGTCCGGTCTCGCAGGAGAACAGCACCAGCGGCCGGTCCCGATCGCCGTCCCGCGTCCAGGACTTGAGCACCTCGCCGAGCTGCACACCGCTGACCTTCACGGTGGGGCGTGCCGCGTCGTCGGTGCCGAGCGT
Organism: Streptomyces pyxinicus; assembly: GCF_024753135.1. GTDB lineage: Bacteria > Actinomycetota > Actinomycetes > Streptomycetales > Streptomycetaceae > Streptomyces > Streptomyces pyxinicus. Next base: position 171,096 of record NZ_JANUGP010000001.1, read on the forward strand.
GACGGTGCGCGCGGTGCCGTGCCCAGCGAAGTAGTCGGCGCCGCGCTCGGTACCGGAGCCGGGCAGCGGGGCGGGCGGCCCGGTGAACACCGTGCGGCGCTCGGGCGGTTCCTCCGCCGGGGCCGGCGAGGTCTCCGGGTCGGCGGAGGTGGTGCGCACACCTCGGTAGGTGTCCTGGTCGATCAGGGCACGCCGGCGCGCTCCGTGCTCCGTCGCGTCCTCGGCCGCGCTCTGCGAGATGGTCAGCGTCCGCACGGCGCGCCCCGGCACCGGCTTGGCGGCGGTGTCGGATACGAGGCGCCGCAGTTGGGCCACGGGAACCGTGTGCCCGTCGAGGGTCGTGACGACCGGCCCGGCGGCGGGCCGTACGACGATCCGGGCCGGGGGTGCGGGCGGGGGGCTGACCGGGGTGACGGTGTCCGCCGTAGGCGGCTCGGGCGGGGGCGGGGGGCCGCCGTCCCCGAGGCCGTGCCCGCCGCCGATGCCGGGGGTGTGACCGCCGGTTCCGTCGGTCTCGCTGTCGGTGGTGTTCCCGGACTCCAGGCGCAGGTCGGTGGCCGTGTCGGTCCAGGGCCGGGAGAGGGTGTCGAGCTTGGCCGTGACGGGGGCTTCGGCGTCGGTGCTGTGCGCCACGGGCATCGGGTCCGACATCAGCTTCGGACGCGAGGGCGGCGGGGACGGCGGGGACGGTTCCGCGTCGGACGTCGTGACCGGCCCGCTGTCGACGGTCGTGCCGCTCTCCGTGACGGGCCGGGGTGCCGGGCCGAGGGCGTCGGCGAGCGGCAGCAGCACGTCGGCGCCGGGGAAGGCGGTGTCGGCGGGCGGCGAGGCCAGGTCCGTCGTGCCAGTGGTGCCTGTGGTGTCCGTGCCGTCCGGTGTCGCGAGGGGCGGCGGGCCGGTGAGGGGGCGCACCCGGACCGGGGCGCCCGGCCCCTGCCGGGTCAGCTCGACGGCGGTACGCACGGGACGCCCCGCCCCGTCCGGGGTGGTCGCGGGTCCGAGTACCACGGCTCGGTCGGTCCCGGCACCGTCCAGCAGCGCGGAGGCCTCCGGGGACCCGGAGACCGGCGGTGGCGTCTGCGACACGAGCACGGTGAGCGGCGGCGCGTGGCCGGACACCGGGTCAACGGTGGGGGCGGGCTGCGCGGTCTTCAGGTCGGCGTCGACGGTGGGGGCGGGCTGGGCCGTCTTCAGGTCGGGCTCGATGGTGGGGGCGGGCTGGGCCGTCTTCACCTCGGCGTCGACGCCGTCGGGTGCCTGGTCGACGCTGGTGTCCGTGTGCGAGCCACCGGTGTCGGTGACCGAGCCATGGGTGCCCGTATGCGAGCCACCGGTATCCGCGACCGAGCCATGGGTGCCCGTGACCGAGCCACCGGTGTCCGTGTGCGAGCCCGTGGTGTCCACCGTCGGCGGAGCCGTGTCGAGGTCGGCGGACGGGGTGGGATCGACAGAGGGCGAAGTCCCCGTGTTCCCAGTCGAGTTGGCCACGCCTCCCGGCCGCGCCCCGACCCCGGGATTCCCCGCAGTTCCGGTCCCCGACCCGGCACCGACCCCGGTCGCGGACCCGGCCCCAGCCCCGGTCGCGGAGCCCACCCCTGCCGTCGTACCGCCGACGCTTCCCACCTGAGGACCCGGTACGGCCGACCCGCCGAGGTCGGCAGAGCCGCCACCCCCATGGACCTGCGCGTCCGGCGTCCCCCCGAGCGGCGCCTGCACCGTCACCGGTGTGCCGAACGCGTCGAGGGCGCGGCGGACCGAGTCGGCGTCCACTTGGGCGGCGGGATCGTTCCCGGCGGGTACGACCCGGACCTCGGGCACCTGGGAGAGGTGGGCGTGCAGTCCGTCGCGGACGCCGACCTCGGCGGGGCCGGGCGGCGGCGTCCCGCGCAGCGCGGCGAGTTGGTGCAGGGCCTGTTCGCGCAGGTCGGCGGGGCCTTGGTGGACCTGCTGCCAGAGCGTGTTCTCGGCGGCGGTCACGGGCAGCGGGCCCGGTGTGTAGGTCGGCGGCGCCGGGGAGGTGTACGGCGGCGGGTTCGCCGGGGAGTACGGCGGGGGCGCCTCGGTGCCGGTGAAGTCGCCCTGGACGTCCGCCTGTTGGGTGGTCGTCGGGATCTCGCTCGCGCCCGAGGGGCCGGTGCGCGGCGGCCCGTCGGTGTGGTCGGTGCCGTCACCGGAGCGGTTGTGCCCGGTGCCGCCGGAGCCCCGCGTGCCGGAGTCAGTCGTACCGCCGGACACGGTGGGCGGGTTCCGCAACTTGTCGATGGCGTGCCGCAGTTCGGCACCGCTGTTCAGGGCGGTGCCGTGCAGGCTGCTCTCGACCTGGCTGCTCAGGCCCGCGCCGACGAAGGTGGACCAGCTGGTCGACCAGTCGCCGTCGAAGGCGCCCTTGATGAGGAACTCGCCGAGTGCCTCGCCGGAACCGGCGGCGAGGAAGTCGGCCGTGCCCTTGAGCCCGTAGTGCCCGGCCACCGCGCCGGGCCGGTCGGAGTTGAAGCGCAGGATCTGGTTGTTGCGCCACAGCTCGGAGTTGTTCCGGAAGGAGTGCGGGCCGTCGCGGAAGGTGACCGGCGGGTTGGCGCCGGGGCTGTCGGTCGGGGTGTGGTCGCGTGGGGAGTGCGAGCCGGGGCCGGGGTCCGGCTTGGGGTTGGGGTGGTAGGTGACGCCGGGGCCGTGCGGGTCGCGCAGGGTGGGGTTGGGCTTGAAGTCGAGGTCCGGCCCTTTCTTCAAGAAGTTGTTGTCGAAGCTCTTGACGATGTTCTTGGCGAAGTGGTCGAAGACGCTGGTGAAGAAGCCGGCGGCGGCGCCGAACGCGCCGTCCTTGAGGATCTGGCTCCAGTCGAAGCCGCCGGGGCGGCGGCCGTCGGGCGCGAAGTTCATCATCGCCAGGCGCACGGCGAAGGTGGTGAACGCCTCGGCGAAGGCCTCGGTGAGCGAGGGTGCCAGGTGCAGCCGCTGGAGGAGGTGGCTGAGGGTGGTGAGGATCACGAACCGGCTGCGCAGCTTGGCCATCATGATCTGGCTGGCGCTGGCACCGCCGGTGAAGAAGGACATCGCCAGGTAGATGGCGATCTCGATGAGCAGCCGGATGATCTCGGCGATGACCTGCCACTTGGACTCCATGATGTCCATGGAGGTCTTGCGCCGGCCCTCGGCGATCTTGTCGAGCTGGTCGGCGAAGTCGCGCAGGTAGTTCTTGCCGCCGTCGTCGATGAGCATGCCCATCGCCTGGGCGTACGACTTGGAGAGGTCGTCCGGCATCGACTCGGCGATGTCGTGGACGGACTTCTGGATCAGCGAGGACATCCGGTCGAGCTTGCGGCCCAGACCGGAGTAGGGCCGGCGGCTCTCGTAGGCGAGGTCCTCGTCGGCGTCGATGAGCTTCTCCCCGGTGAGGATGAAGATCATCGCGTTGACCTCGGGCGATGCCTTGATGCTCACCGGGTGGCGCTCCGGAAGCGGGTGCGGTCAGTGCCGGCCATGCCCGCCCGTGCCGCCGTGGTCGCCGTCCAGGCCGTGCGTCTCGATACGGCTGTTGCCCTGCTCGATGTCGTCGATGTTGCGGTCGCGGGTGTCCTTCATCATCTTGACCTGGCTGAGCGTGGCGTCGGTGATGCCCACCAGGGCGTCACGGATGGACAGCATGGTGTCCTTGGTGGCCTGCCGCTCCTTCTGCTCCTGCGGCTTGGCCTTCTCCGCGAAGTCGCCGCTCGTGCCGGGCCAGCTCACGGTGGGCGCCAGTTCGTCCAGGAACTCCTCGGTCATGGACCTGGCCAGGCCGCCGATCTCCTCCAGCTGGCCCGAGAGGGCCTCGATGCGCTGGGGGTCGACGTAGTAGCGCTCACCCATGCGTCAGTCCTCCCCGTCCTCGCCGAGCGCGTCCCGCCAGGCGGGGGTCGCCCGGCCGCCGCGTGCCGTGTCCTCGTCGTCCTCGCGCAGCACCTCGGGTCCGAAGATCCGCTCCCAGTCCAGCTCGAAGCCCTTCAGCTCCGGTACCTCGCTGCTGGGTTCGGTGAAGGGTGCCATCGCCTTCATCACATGCCGGTTCATCTTCACGCGGGCGGCGCTCGCGGCCTCCAGGACGCTGGCGGCCAGCTCCCGGGGCGACATGTCGCGGTACTTGTTCTCCAGGAACTCGATGCCGGTCAGCTCGCCCTGCGGGCCGACGGTGGCGCGGACGGCGCGGTCGGAGGAGAGCACCGCGAAGGACGCCTGCCGCAGTTCGCGCTCGGTGCGCGCGAGCCCCTCCTGCGCGGCCTGGAGTTCGGCCATCGCCTTCTCCAATCGCTTCTCCAGCGGTTCCGTCACGCCGCTCCGCCCTTCACTTCGCTCGTACGACGGCCCGTGCGGTCCGGTGCCGTCAACTGCTGTACTGATCTTGCCTGGTGAGAGCCCCGCCGGGGAAGTCGGGGCATGGTGGCGTTCGTTACTCCGGGCCGCTGGTCAGGTGCCGGCGACCACCGGCTCAGCGCCCGATGACCGCCGGGGTGCCGCCCTCCTCGGTGCCCCACACGTCCGCGTCCTCCTCCAGGTAGTCGGCGGAGCTGGTGGCCCTGCGGTTCGGCTCCGCCTCCTCCTCGGGGGTGTCGCCGCCGGTGGTCGCCACCCGGTTCGCCGGTGTCAGGAAGGTGTCGCTGTCCTCCTGGCGGTGCCACGGGCTGCGCCGTCGGCGGTTGCGGCGTTCGCTCTCCTCGGCCGCGTCGACCAGGACGGCCCGCACCCGCTCGCCGTTGCCCTTGTCGCCGCCCGCGCCCATACCGCCGGCACCGCCGCCCATCGGCATGCCGGGTGAACCGGGGGTGCCGGGCGTACCGGGCGCGCCGGCGGAGCCGGCCGTGGCGGCGGCGGCGAGCGGGCTGCTCCCGGCCGCGACACTGTCGGAGAGCGGGGCGGCGCTGCCGGTGGAGAAGCCGTGCGCGGAGCCGGAGCCGGACCCGCCGAGTCCGCCGCCGGTGCCCCCCACGCTGACGCTCCCGCCGCCACTGCCACTGCCGCCGCCGAGGCCCAGGTCGGACAGGGACAGGTCCTTGCTGGTGGTGCCGTCGCCGCCGGAGCCGCCCAGACCGTCGAGGATGTCCGAACTGTCAAGCTTGTTGGGCGTGTTGAGGTCGTGCAGGTTCAGTGTCTCGGTGTGGCCCTGCGGGTCCGTGAGGGTGGTGGCGCCGGTCTCCGGGTCGACGACCTCGTTGCTGCCGTTGGGGAAGTGGGTGGTGAGCTTCCCGTTGTCGAGGGTGGTGGTGGAGCCGTCCGGGTTGGTCACCGTCGCCCCGTGGGTGAGGTCGACGGTCTTGGAGGTGCCGTCCGCGCCGACGGTGGTGAGCTGTCCGGTGTCCACGTGGAACGTGGACTTGCCGCCGTTGTCGAACGAGGTGGTGATGTCGCCGCCGGCGTCGAGCTTGACGTGGCTGCCGGTCGGGCTCTGCAGGCCGGAGTGGTCGACGGCGAAGCCCGAGAGGTGGCCCGACGACTGGGTGTTGATGTCGCCCAGGTCGCCGAGATCGCCCAGGTCTCCCACGTTGTTGTGGGAGTTGAGGTTGCCCAGGTTGCCGAGGTCCTGGGTGTGGGTGGTGCCGTCGGGGTCGGTCGTGACGCTCTGGCCGGTGGTGGGGTCGACGGTCTGCTTGGTGCCGTCCGGGAAGGTCGTCGTCAGCTTGCCGTCGTTCCCGAGGGAGGTCACCGAGCCGTCCGGGTTGGTCACCTTCAGCCCGTCGCCCAGATGCGAGGTGGTCGTCGAACCGTCCGGGTGCGTGGTCGTGAGGGTGTGGCTGCCGGGGTCGAACTGGGTGCTGCTGCCGTCGGGGAAGTCGGTGAGCACGTCGCCGCCGTTGGTGAGCTGGGTGCTGCCGCCGGTCGGGGTGTCGAGCACACCGTGGTTCGCACCGCTGTTGAGGCCGTCGAGGCTGCCCAGGTCGGTCGAGCTGGTGGTGCCGTCGGGGTTGGTGGTGACGGTCTGGCCGGTGGTGGGGTCGACGGTCTGCTTGGTGCCGTCCGGGAAGGTCGTCGTCAGCTTGCCGTCGTTCCCGAGGGAGGTCACCGAGCCGTCCGGGTTGGTCACCTTCAGCCCGTTGCCGAGGTTCGTGGTGGTGGTCGAACCGTCGGGGTGGGTGGTGGTGAGCACCTCGTCGTCGGGGTTGAAGCTGGTCTTGCTGCCGTCGGCGAAGTCGGTGGTGAGCTTGCCGTTCTGGAGCTGGGTGCTGCCGCCGGTCGGTGTCTTCAGGGAGCCGCCGCCGAGCCCGGTGTTGAGCCCGCCCAGGCTGCCCAGGTCCTGGGTGACCGGCGGGATCACGGTCTGCTGGTCGTTGCCGCCCTGGCCGTTGATGTCACCGATGTTGCCGAGGCTCTCGGTGGTGGGCTTGTCCTGGTTGAGCAGGTCGTCGAGACCGTCGATGCTCTGTTCCTTGACGGCGTTCGGGTCGTTGAGTCCGCCGAGGCTCTCCGTCAGGGCCTTGTTCTGCTGCTCGGCCTCGCGCTTGGCGTCCTCCTGCTCCTTGCGCTGCTCCTCGCGGATCTGGTCCTGGTACTTCTTGTCCTCGTCGCGCTGCTTGTTCTGCTCGTTGCGCAGGTCGTCCTGGTACTTCTTGTCCTCGTCGCGCTGTTTGTTCTGCTCCTCGCGGAGCTGGTCCTGGTACTTCTTGTCCTCTTCCCGCTGCTTGTTCTGCTCGTTGCGCAGATCCTCCTGGTACTTCTTGTCCTCCTCGCGCTGCTTGTTCTGCTCGTTGCGCAGGTCGTCCTGGTACTTCTTGTTCTCCTCGTTCTGCTTCTTGATCTCCTCCTGCTCCTCCTTCTCCTTCTTGTCCTTGTACTCGTCCGCCGCCGTGTCGGTCGACTTGGGCTTGGGCACGTTGTCGGAGAAGTCGGCGCCGAGGTCGAGGAAGTGGTTGTTCAGGTCGGACTGGACCTGGGCTGCGGGCTTGCCGAGGTACTCCGCGACGCCCTGGGTCCAGAGCTTGGCGGCCTTGTCGCCGACCTTCCCCCAGTTGGCGATGTCGCTGAGGTCGCCGTACTCCGGGTGGGTCTGGGAGAAGCCGGCCTGCGGGCTGTGGGTGACGGTCGTGGAGTAGCGGCTGGTGTACGACTTGATGTCGGTCTTGGCGACGTTGTTGGTGTCGACCCACTGGGCGAGGTCGTCCAGGACGTAGCGCAGGACCTGGTGCGGGTCGTAGTAGGGGGACTTGGCCCAGGCGAGCCACGCGTCCAGGAGACTGCTCGCCGCGTCCTCCAGGTACTTGCGGCCCAGCGACAGCGCGCGCGAGTAGACGGTGTTGCCGGTGCCGGTGCCGTCGCCCGCGGCGGGCGAGGAGTTGAAGGTCTCGACGTAACTGTCGTAGTTCTCGCGGATCTTCTTCAGCAGGCTCCGGAAGACCTCCGCGGCCTCGCCCTTCCAGCTCGCGTCGTCGCGGCCGAAGCGGTCCTCCCAGTCCTTCAGGACCGGCGCGTAGTCCTTGAAGAACTTGGCGGCGTAGTCGAAGGACTCGCCGGTGGTGTTGAAGGAGTTGAGGTCCACGGCGTCGGCCGACGCCACGCCCAGGTTGCTGAACCGGGCGTCCTGGGTGCTGCCGCCCAGCAGGGCGAGGAGTGCCGCCCGCGGCCCGTTCATGTACCGGGCGAGCGGGATGGTGCTCATCTTGTCCTTGTTGTAGTCCGTGAACTCGTTGCCCTCACGGACCTGGGCGTCCTTGACGTTGTCGGAGCCCGGGGAGTCGAAGATGATCTCGTCCCCGGCCTTCACCCGGCCCTCGAAGACGATCCGGGCCTGCATGATCGACCGCTTCTTGCCGCTGTCGAAGAAGTAGATGTCGTAGTCCTCGCCCGAGTTCACCAGGAAGCCGGAGTCCTTGACGAGCAGGCTGAGACTGCGCTCCTTGATGTCCATGCGGAAGAGCTTGCCGCCGTGGTCGGAGCGGAGCGTGTCGAAGACGGTGCCGCGGTCCGGCACCGGATAGCCGGTGATGTGCTTGACCAGAGCGGCCCAGGTGTCGTCCGAGGGGTCGCCCGCGTTGTCGAACTTGTCGACGTTGGCGACGGAGTTGGGATCGTACCGGTCGGCCACCGGGCGCCCTTTCTGGTCGGGGTGTCGTCCGGACCGGCGCACCGCGCTGTCGTGGGGGTGCGCGGCCGGTCGTCGGTCAGGGGGTGTGCCGGGCGGCTGGGACGCCCGGCCCGCTGGGGGTCAGTCCTCGTTCTCGCCGGGCTTGTCGGTGCTGCCTGACGTCAGGGTGTCGACCTCTTCGAAGGTCTGGAGCAGCGTCTGCGCGTCGATCGCGTCGAGGTTCTTGTCCTTGGTCTTGTTGGCCTCGTCGATCGTGTCGGTGAGGGCCTCCTTCAACTCCTTGAAGAGGTCCATCTGGTCACCGAGCAGCTTGTCGATGGCCTCGGCCGCGGCGCGGATGTCCTTGATCAGCTCGGGGCCCGACACCAGGTTCTCGGTGACCATCTTGCCGATGCGCAGGAGCTGCTTGTCCTGGGCGAGGTTGTCCGGGGTGGTGTGCCCGTCGATGAGCTTCCCGAGCGGGCGGATGTGGTCCCCGTCGCCCTGCTCGCGGTGCTTCTTCGCGGCGGTGTACACCGGCTCCACCTCGTTGTCGCGGAAGTTCTCCATCTGCTTGAGGTCGAAGTGCTTGACGTCGGCCTTGTCACCGGCCATGGGACGCTCTCCTGCCGCTCGGTGCCGGACGGGGACGGGGTTCGGGGCGGGCGGCCCCGGGGGACGGCCCGGGGCCGGGCGGGGCACCCGGTGCTTCCCCCGGAGCCCTGGGCCGGGCTCCGGGGACCTCCGTCGGACTAACGGGCCCGCACGTTACCCCAGTTGTCGGCGCTCTTGCGCTCGTCACGGGAGTGGTTGTCGTGGATGCTCTGGATCAGCGTGCCGCTGTCGCCGAGGAGCAGGGCCATGTTCTTGGTGGCCTGGTCCCACTCCGCCTGGACGGTGCGGTACATCTCCTGGTCCGAGCCCTCCCAGGAGGAGACGAGCGGCTTCAGCTCGTCCTCCAGGTTGTTCAGCGCGTTGATGATCTGCTGGGTCTGCTCGGTCAGCTCCTCGATGGCTTGCCGGACCACGGGGTACTGCACATCGATGATGCCGTCGGCCATGACGTCTCCTTACGGGTGACCGGGCGCCGGCGCCCGGGAAAACGCGCGGGGCGGGATGTCGGTGTCGCCGCCCGCTGTCGCGCGGGTGGTCGGGTCAGCTCAGCGCTTCGAAGACGCCCTGGCTGGTCTTGCTGTTGAGAACCTCGGTCAGGTCCTGGTTCTCCTTCGCCAGGCGGTCGGCGGAGGTCACGTTCTCCTGGAGCGCGTCGACCATCTTGCTGATCTGGACGACGACCTTCTGCGCCTCGCCGTTCCAGCTGCGGAAGAGCTTCAGCAGGGCCTGGCCCTCGTCACCGCCGACGCCCGTGCGCGCGGCGATCTCGGCGACGTTGTTCTGGATCTTCTCGACCTGGGACCGGGCCGACTCCAGCGAGGAGACGCCTCCCAAGCCCTTGGCATAGTCCGCTTTCCTTGCGGCGCTGTCGGCCATGTCGCGTTCCCTTCGTTCAGGCTGATCTCGTCGTACCGGTGTCCGCCGAGGCTAAGGAGAACCCGGCGTTCCGCGCAACGGAAGCAGGGAAAATTTGAGCTTGCGTCGCGGCGTCATAATTGTTGTACAGCACGGGAGTTGTCCGAACGTTTCGGCGAGGTGGACGCCACTCGGGCGGGAAACGGTCACACGGCCATGCTGTACGGGCATCGCGGACGTATCCGGGTGTCCGTCGTAGCCGTGGCACCGGAGAACCGGCTCGTAATATCTGAGCTTTATCTGAGCTTTTTCGTCGGGCATCACTGTGAGCGACTTCACCGGTTCCGCACCACCGATGCCGGGGGTGGAGATTTCGGCTGGCCACCACTCCCCCACCCTTTTCCCTTCCTTTCCTCGCCTTTTCCTTTCTTTACGGCCGTATGCGCACCTTGGCGTGATCAGTGCGCGGTGTCGGCTGTGCGCACCGTGTCCGCCTTGTCCGTGTCCGTCTCCCCCGTCTTCCGGCCACAGGCGGGGGCCGTGATCCGGGGCTGGGCGGCGCCCGTGGCGGCGGCCGGGTCGAGGTCGGCGCCGGTGGGCAGGGTCGCCAGCAGGGGCGCCGGGACGGAGTCGATGTCCGAGGCGTCGTAGCCGAGCGCGGCCAGCGCGTCCTTGCCGGAGACGCGGTACTTCACGCCGTTGTCGGCCACCAGGTAGGTGGTCCCGGCGTGCGCGGCACCGCTGGCGTTCAGCGCCCGGACCAGCGCGCCGTGCCCGGGCCGGACCACCGTCACGTCCGTCGGGACGCAGGCCGGCTCCAGCGGCTCGGCGGTGCCCTCCGACACGGCGGCCGGGGCCAGGTCGGTCAGGGAGACCAGGACCGAGGCGATGCGGGCCCCGCCGGTGCCGCCGTCGACCTGCGCGCACAGCGCGCTGCCGCGCGGCGTGGCCTGCGGGACGGGCGGCGCGTCGGGCAGTTCGGCCGAGGCGACGCCCGAGGTGTCCTTGGCCCGGTGCTCGCGCAGCACGTCCGCGCCGACCGTGCGCACCTCGGGCGAACGGCCCTGGTAGGCGTCCTTCTGGGTGGCCGGGTCGCCGAGCACCAGAGCGGCGCCGAGCCGGGTGAGCGGCACCAGGCCGTCCCGGCGCAGCAGTTGATAGGTGCTGCTGCCGCCCGGCACGCTCACCTTGAAGACCTGGCCGATCCGGGCGGCCTCGCCGCCGATGGCGGGGCCCTCCTCGCCGCGCCCCGGCACCGCGGGCGGCTTCAGGGCGGGCCCGGGGGCCAGGGCGTCCAGGAAGGCCGCCGACACCCGCATCGGCCGCTGCGAGCCGTAGCCCAGGGCGTTACGGGCGTTGGAGGCGCGGTCGAGGGCCAGCCTGCTGCCGCGCCACACCAGGTACTGGGTGTCGTCGGGGCCCTCGACCAGGACCCCGTGGTCGGCGGCGACGCCCCGGGTGTCCAGGGCGGCCCCGGCGACGACGGTGGTGGCGCCCGGCTTGTCGACGCCGGTGTCCGACACGACGCCCGACGTGTTCGGCAGCGCGCCGTCCGGGCCGGTGACGCACAGGTGCCAGGCGTCGTCGTCGAGCCCGCCGGCGTCGGGCACGCTGTCGGGGGCGCCGGGCAGGCCGACCGGGGAGCCCACCGGGATGTCCCGCAGGGAGGCGGTGCGCACGTCGGCGGTCTCCAGGCCGGAGCCGCCGATCAGCCGGGCGGAGGCGTAGTTGCGCACCGGGTGCAGGACGTCGTCGTTGCCGGTCCACAGGTAACGGGCGCCGGTGTCCCGGTTGACCACCAGGTGCGTGCCGTCGCGCCAGCCGTCGTTGCCGCCGGGTCGCAGCAGGCCGTAGACGGTGGCGCCGGCGCCGATCAGGACGGTGACCAGGACCCCGAAGACGACACCCCGGGTGGTGCGCCCGAGCGGGCTCTCCGGGGCGTCCGGGTCGGCCATCAGCAGACCCGAACTGAGCCTGCCCATCATGAAACTGTGGGCGTGTACCTGGTCGCGCTTGGACTGCACAGTCCCTCCTCACTCGTTCTCGATGTCCCGGAGCACGGCCGCGCCGGCGTCCCCGTGGGCCGTGCCGTGGCCGCCGTCAGCCGAACAGCCCGCGCAGCCAGCCGAAGAGCCCCGCCACCCACAGGGTGAGCGGCAGCAGGGCCACCGCGAAGCCGGTGTGGGCGAGTTCGGCGACGCGGCCCCAGTAGGGCAGCATCCGCCGGCCGGGCACGGTCCAGGCGGCGATGACGAGGGCGCCGGCGGCGGCCAGCAGCACCGCGAAGACGATCACCCGGCCGGTGCCGTCGCTGTCGACGGCCCAGGCCCGGGCGAGCAGCAGCAGCCCCCACACGCCGGGCACGGTCAGGGTGAGCCGCTGCCAGGTGTGCACCAGGCCCCGGGCGTGCAGGAGCAGCAGCAGGCTCAGGGCCAGGGAGGTGAGCACCCCGGGCAGGCCGGGACGCACGGTGAGGACGGCCAGCGCCGCCGCGACGACGGTGCCGGTGGCGGCGAACAGGGCGGTGACCCAGCGGCCGGCCAGTTCGGTGCGCTCGGCGACCTCGTCGCCCGCGTAGGGCTCGATGCCCTCCTGGAGCTGTCCGGCGGAGGACGGCAGGGCGGGCATCCGCATGCCGGCCAGTTTGAAGGCGAAGGGTGCGACGGTCCCGGCGCCGAGCGCGACGAAGGTCGCGACCAGTGCCGTCGAGGCCGGCACCGACAGGTCGGTGTACCCGGTCAGCGCGCCGGCGACCGCGACGGCCACCGACACCACCGCGCCGGCCAGCAGGGCGGGCGCGCCCACCGCGGTGGCGGCCAGCGCGAGGACCGCGCCGCCCGCGCCCGCGGCGCCCGCCGCGAGCAGGCGGGCGCCCACGACGCGCGCCGCGTCCGGGCCGGTCAGGTCGCCGCCGGGCAGCAGCCAGCCGGCGAGGGCCAGGCAGGGGGCGACCATGAGGCCGAGCGCGGTCGCGGTCAGGCGGTCGCCGACCGCGCGGCTCGCGGTGCCCGCGCCCGCGAGCAGCAGCAGCCCGGTGACGGCAGCGGCGGCGGCCCGCACGGAGCCGGAACCGGACACCCCGGGCCACAGCAGCAGCACGAGGGCGGCCAGCACGGTCGCCACGACGGCGCCCACCAGGGCGCGGCGGGACGCTACCGGGCTCCAGTCGGACAGCCGCCGGCCCGTGGTGTCGGCGATGCCGTCCACCAGGTCGTCGAGGCGCGCCTCGGGCAGCGCCTCGGTGTGCGGGCGCAGATAGAGCACGGCGCCGTCGGCGAGTCCGGCCCGGGCGAGGGTGGTCTCCTCGTCGAGGGGCGCGTCACCGAGGCGCTGGAGCACCCAGCCGGCGTGGTCGAGCCCGGCCTCCTCGGCCTCCTCGCCGACGTAGCGCAGCAGGGTGGGCAGGAGGTCGGCGACGGGCACGTCGGCGGGCACGGCCAGATCGACGGAGACGCTCGGCGCGCGTACGGTCAGGCGGCACAGTTCGGCCACCGCGCTGTCGGTCATCAGCTGGACTCTCGGCTTCCGTGGGGGGCGTTGGCGGGAGGGCTTCCCTCGCGAGAGGGGACGTGCGAAGAGTACGGAAGGCCGGTGCGACCCTGAACGAGAGGGCCGGGCGGAGGAATTGTGTCCCGGTGCCCGTGCCGCATCTCCCGCGTGGACAGGTCGCGTTCCGTGAATGCAGACTACTGCCTACGCCCGTCGGCCGTGCTGCGGTCCGGTTTCGTCGGCCGGTACGGAGTTGCGCGTCAAGCGAGTTGGCCGTTTTGACTGGTCCGCTCGGAATATTCACCCGGTGTCCATCGCTTCGGACGGTTCCCGGAGAATGGGTGTGGCGCGCTCTTTCCCGGCGACGGGTACGCCTATTCGGCACGGGCCGGAATGCCAGTGAAACCGGAGGTTTCGTTCCTTGAGTGTGGTGCTGTTTCGGCGGCCGGCCCGCAGGCGCGGTCCGGAGATGCCCGATGGACAATTGACCCTCCAGGAGCCCCCGGTCCTGTCGGAGACGGTGCCCGACACCTCGGCGGTGTGGACCTATCTGCCGATGGCCCTGATGTCGGTGTCGATGATGCTGATGTTCCTGCGCACCGGCGGCGGGAACAGCGTCTTCATCTACCTGGCGATGGGCGTGATGGCGCTCTCCGCCGGTGCGATGCTGCTGGGGCAGCTGATGCGCCGCTCCAGCGAGCGCAAGCAGCGCCTGAAGGGCGAGCGCCGCGACTACCTCCGCTATCTGGCGCAGATCCGCAAGCGGGTCCGCACCACCATCACCGAGCAGCAGCGGGCGCTGGCCTGGCGGCACCCGGAGCCGGCCTCGCTGCGCGCCCTGGCCCGCACCACGCGGCTGTGGGAACGGCGCCCGGCCGACGAGGACTTCGGCGAGGTCCGGATCGCGGTCGGCGAGCAGCAGCTCGCCCTCACCCTGTCCCCGGTCTCCACCCGCCCGGTGGAGGACCTGGAACCGCTGTGCGCGCACGCGCTGCGCCGCTTCATCCGCGCCTACTCCACCATCCCCGACCAGCCGCTCGGCCTCTACCTGCGGTCCTCGGCCCGGATCCTGCTGCGCCCGGAGGACACCTTCGAGGCGGAGCCGGACGAGCCGGGCACCGTAGGGGCCGGCACGCCCGGCACGGACGAGGGCGCCGCCGCCGTACGCGCCCTGGTGCGGGCCGTGCTCGGTCAGCTCGCGGTGTTCCACGCGCCCGAGGAGCTGTGGCTCGCCCTGTGCGTCAGCGACGAGCGGCGGCCCGACTGGGAGTGGGTCAAGTGGCTGCCGCACGCGCTGCATCCGTACGAGGAGGACGGCGCGGGCAAGGTGCGCCGGATCACCGCCGATCTCACCGAGCTGGACGACCTGCTCGGCCCCGAGTTCGCCGAGCGCCCCGGTTTCGACCCGGATGCCCGGCCGGCCCGTGACGAGCCGTACACGGTCGTCGTCCTGGACGGGGTGACCGTCCCCGAGGGGCACCGCTGGGAGGGGCACGGCTACCGCAACGCCCTGGTCCTTGACCTCTCCGGGGCGCTGCGCTGGCGTCCCGGCCGCAACACGCTGCGACTGACGGTGGGCCCCGACCGGGTGAGCCTGGTGCGCACCGACCGCAGCCGCAAGGAGCGTTCCGTGCCGCTCGGCCGGCCCGACCGGCTCGGCCTGTTCGGCGCCGAGTCGCTGGCCCGGCTGCTCGCGCCGCGCCGGATGAGTCTGGGCACCGACATCGCGCAGCCGCTGGACGCCGACGTGGAGCTGACCACCCTGCTCGGCATCCCGGACCTGCACCGGCACGACCCGAAGACGCTGTTCGAGCGGCACACCGGCACCGGGCGGCTGCGGGTGCCGATCGCGGTCGGCGTGGACGGCCGCCCGGTGGAGCTGGACATCAAGGAGTCCGCGCAGGGCGGCATGGGCCCGCACGGCATGCTGATCGGCGCCACCGGCTCCGGCAAGAGCGAGCTGCTGCGCACCCTGGTCCTCGGTCTGGCCCTGACCAACTCCTCGGAGACGCTGAACTTCGTCCTGGTCGACTTCAAGGGCGGCGCCACCTTCCTCGGCCTGGAGGAACTCCCGCACACCTCGGCCGTCATCACCAACCTGGCCGACGAGGTGGCCCTGGTGGAGCGCATGCAGGACGCGCTGCACGGCGAACTCATCCGGCGCCAGGAGCTGTTGCGCGCGGCCGGCAACTACACGTCCGCGCTGGAGTACGAGCGGGCCCGCGCCGCCGGGGCCGCACTCGCGCCGCTGCCCAGCCTGTTCGTGGTGGTCGACGAGTTCAGCGAACTGCTCTCCGCGCACCGCGAGTTCATGGACCTGTTCGTGATGATCGGCCGCCTCGGCCGTTCGCTGGGCGTGCATCTGCTGCTCGCCTCGCAGCGGCTTGACGAGGGCCGTATGCACCAGTTGGAGAGCCATCTGTCGTACCGGGTCGGTCTGCGCACGTTCTCCGCGATGGAGAGCCGGGGTGTGCTCGGGGTGCCGGACGCCTACGAGCTGCCCGCCCAGCCCGGCAGCGGCTATCTGAAGTCCGGTGTGGAGTCGCTGACACGGTTCCGGGCGGCCTACTCCTCGGGCACCTATCGGCGCCGTACCGGCGCTGTGGTGCAGGCGCGGGTGGCCAGCCAGGTGGTGCAGTGGACCAGCGGCTGGGTGGTGCCGCGCACGCTGGAGGCGCCGGAGCCGGAACCGGTCGCGGAGGAGAGCGGTGACGAGGAGACCCTGCTCGACGTGGCCCTCGACCGGCTGCGCGACTCCGGGCCGGCCGCGCACGAGGTGTGGCTGCCGCCGCTGGACGAGCCGTCGCCGCTGGACGCCCTGCTGCCCGGCATCGCGGCCGACCCCGAGCGGGGTCTCATCGCGGCCGGCTGGTCCGGCACCGGCCGGCTGCGGGTGCCGGTCGGCCTGGTGGACAAGCCGTTCGAGCAGCGCCGCGACCCGCTGGTCGTGGACCTCTCCGGGGCGGGCGGCCACGTCGCCATCGCGGGTGGCTCGCAGAGCGGCAAGTCCACCGTCGCCCGCACGCTGATCACGGCGCTCGCCCTCACCCACACCCCGGCCGAGATCCAGTTCTTCTGCCTCGACTTCGGCGGCGGCGGCCTCTCCCAACTGGCCGCGCTCCCGCACGTCGGCGGTGTCGCGCCCCGGCTCAACCCCGAGCGGGTGCACCGGGCCGTCGCCGAGGTGATGACGCTGCTCGCCCGCCGGGAGCAGTTCTTCGTCGACCACACCCTCGACTCCATGCAGTCCTACCGGCGCCGCCGGGCCGCCGGGGAGTTCCCCGACGAGCGGTTCGGCGACGTGTTCATGGTGGTCGACGGCTGGTCCACGGTCCGCCAGGACTACGACGACCTGATTCCGAAGTTCAACGAACTCGCCGCGCGCGGACTGAACTACGGCATCCATCTGCTCATCACCACCACCCGCTGGGTGGAGCTGTCCGCCCAGGTCCGCGACCAGGCCGCCACCCGCCTCGAACTGCGGATGGGCGACCCGATGGACTCCGAGGTGGACACCCGCAAGGCCCGCGCGGTGCCGCGCAGCGGTGGCCGGGGCATCACCGCCGACAGCAAGATGCACTTCCTGGCCGGGCTGCCCCGCCTCGACGGCAAGGGCTCCCTCGACGATCTCGGCGAGGGCGTCGCCCATCTGGTCTCCGAGGTGGCCCGGCACTGGCCCGGGGAGCCCGCCCCGCAGATCCGGATGCTGCCGCACCGGCTGCCGCTGGCCGAACTCCCGGCGCCCGAGGGCACCGAGGGCGGGGGCATGCGGCTGCCGCTCGGCATCGACCAGGACGCGCTGGAGCCGGTCTGGCACGACTTCAGCCGCACCCCGCACCTGATCGTGGTCGGCGACACGGAGAGCGGCAAGACGAACCTGCTGCGCCGCGTCACGAAGGGCATCACGGACCGGTACGCCCCGAACGAGGCGAAGATCATCGTGGTGGACTACCGCCGCACGCTGGTGGACGCCGTCCCGGAGGAGTACCGCATCGGGCACGTGATCTCGCTGGACAACCTCAAGGACACGATCGACGGCGCGGCGCGCGCGATGAAGACCCGGGTGCCCGGCGCGGACATCGCGCCCGCCCGGATGCGCCGGTGCGACTGGTGGACGGGACCCCGCCTGTTCATCCTGGTCGACGACTACGACATGGTGTCCGGCAACTCCTTCCAGAACCCCTTCGAGGCGCTCTTCGAGCACCTGACGCTGGGCTTCGAGATGGGGCTGCACGTGGTCGTCGCCCGCAGCGCCATGGGAGCCGGCCGGGGCCTCGGCGACGGGCTCATCCGCCGCCTGGACGAGGCCAACAACCCGGCCGTGCTGCTCTCCTGCCCGCCCTCGGAGGGGCGCCTGTTCGGCAACGCCAAGCCCCTCAACCTGCCGCCCGGCCGGGCCCTCCACATCGCCCGCCGCCGCTCCCGCCTGATGCAGACGGCACTGGTGGAGGAGACGCGGGAGTCCTGACCGGAGAGGGATCACATGTCGGCGGCGGGCCACCCGGGGGTGGCCCGCCGCCGCTGTCACGTCCCCGCGGGCCGGCCCCGCCGCACGGACTTCAGTCCTCGGAGATCGCCGGTGTCGGTGGGCGCCAGCCGCGTCTGCGGGCCCGGGAGAGGGCGTAGCCGGTCCACAGGACGGCGAGGACGGCGGCGGAGCCGAGCAGGACGAACAGGGTGGCGCGGCCGGTGGCGTGGTCGGCGGCGGCGGTGTCGCGGACGGTCACGGGGGCCGCCGCGCGCCCGGCGGGGGCGCCCGCGTCGGACAGTACGGTGGTGACGGCGGCGTAGGGGTCCAGTTGGGGGATGTCGGCCGGGTAGGCGGTGGCGGTCAGCCGGCGGACGACGGTGTCGGGTGAGTCGTCGGGGTGCGCGGCGCGGACCACGGCGGCGGTCCCGGCGGCGTAGGCGGCGGCCACCGAGGCGCCGCCGCCGAGGTAGTGGCCGTCGCCGCGCGGGCCGCCGGAGACCACCCCGGCGCCGGGCGCGGCCAGGTCGATGCCCCGGGTGGGCAGGCTGTCGTCGGGGCGGGTGCCGGCGGGCAGCATGTCCGCGACCGAGAGGACCCCGGGCTCGCCGGCCGGCCAGTAGGTGCGCGAGGGGACGTCTCCGGAACCGGCCCCGGGCGGGTCCGGAGTGGCCGCGGCGACGATCACGGCGCCCGCGCGGCGGGCGTCGGCGACCGCCCGGGTGAGCTGGGCGTCCCGGCGCGGCAGCGCCACGCCGACCGCGATCACGTCGGCGTGCGCGTCGGTCGCCGCGCGCACCGCCGCCGTCACCCGTGCCGCGTCGGCCGCGCCGAAGCGGTCGGTGCCGCGCAGGGCGAGGATCCTCGCGCCCGGGGCGACCCCGGCCACCCGGGGGCTGTCCCCGCCGTCCCCGGCGATCAGGCCGGCCAGGAAGGTGCCGTGGCCGACGCAGTCGTCGGCGGCGTCGCCGGGCGCGGTGACCCGTCCGTCGAGTCCGGCGGCGCCGGGAGCCACACCGGTGTCGATCAGCGCGACGGTCACCCCCGAGCCGGTGCCGTGGCCGTGCACCCGGTCCAGGTCGAGGCGCTGGCGCGACCAGTCCTGCTTTCGCGCGGTCTCCTTGGAGGCGAGCGTGCAGGGCGCGTCCTTGTCCTGCGGGTCGAGCGCGGAGGGCATGCCCGGCAGCTCCTGGCCCTTCGTCCCGTCGGCGGCCTGGACCGCTGTGTGACCATCGACGGTCTGCACGGCGGCGTGACCGTAGGCGGCCTGCACGGCGGCGTGCGGGTGGGCCGGGTACGCCGGGAGGGCGGGTGCGGGCGCGGCCGCCAGGGCCGGGGCGGCGCCGGGCAGCAGCAGGACGGTGGCGCAGCCCGCGCCCAGCAGCAGACGGGCGGGGGGCCTCACCGGGGGGCCGCCTTCGCCACCGCGACGTCCTCGGGCAGGAGGATGCGCAGGTCGTCCAGGGTGGGCGCGGCCAGCGAACTGAGCCGCCCGGCCTGCCGGGTGACCATCGACTCGACCACCTGCCGGGCCAGCCGGGCGTTGCCGAAGGAGCGGTCCCGGGGCAGCGCGTCGAAGTACTCCTTGAGCAGCGGGCCGGTACCGGGCCCGCACTCGTAGCCCATGGCCGAGGCCTGCGAGCGCACGATGGTGACCAGTTCCTCGGAGGAGTAGTCGGCGAAGGCGATCCGGCGCGGGAAGCGCGAGGACAGGCCCGGGTTGGAGGCGAGGAAGCGCTCCATCTCGTCGGTGTAGCCGGCGACGATGACCACGACCTCGTCGCGGTGGTCCTCCATCAGCTTCAGCAGGGTGTCCACCGCCTCCTGGCCGAAGTCGGCGCCCTCGCCGCGCGGGGTGAGGGTGTACGCCTCGTCGATGAACAGCACACCACCGCGGGCCCGTTCGAAGACCTCGCGGGTGAGCTGGGCGGTGTGGCCGATGTAGCGGCCGACGAGGTCGGCGCGGGCGGCCTCGACGAGCTGGCCCCGCTCCAGGATGCCCAGCTGGGTGAGGATCTCGCCGTAGAGGCGGGCCACGGTGGTCTTGCCGGTGCCGGGCGGCCCGGTGAAGACCAGGTGGTGGCTGAGGTTGGGCACCGGCAGCCCGGCGGCGGCCCGGTGGCGTGCGGTGGTGATGAGGTTGACCAGGTCGGCCACGTCCCGCTTCACCTCGGCCAGGCCGATCATGTCGCCGAGGCGGGTCAGCGGGTCGTCGGCCGGGGCGGCGCTCTGGGCCGCCTGCGCCGCCGCGGCGACGGAGACGTCCTCGGGGAGCAGCAGCCGCAGGTCGTGCTCGCTCACCTGCGCCTGCTCGGCGAGCCGGACCGCCTGCCGGTCCACCATCTCCTCGAACACCCCGCGCGCGGCACGGCCGTTGCCGAACCCGGCGTCCCGGGGCATCGCGCCGAAGTGCGATGCCAGTGCCTCCGCGGTGCCCTCGCCCAGCTCGTACTGGTGCTGGGCGCACATGTTCTCCATGATCGCGACCAGTTCGGGCACGGTGTAGTTCTCGAACTCGACGGTCCGCGAGAACCGGGAGGCGAGGCCCGGGTTGGAGCCGAGGAAGGACTCCATCTCGCGGGAGTACCCGGCGGCGACGACCACGACCTCGTCGCGGTGGTCCTCCATCAGCTTCAGCAGGGTGTCCACCGCCTCGCGCCCGAAGTCGGCGCCGCCGTTTCCGCTGTCGGCGGTGAGTGTGTACGCCTCGTCGATGAACAGGACGCCGCCGAGGGCGCGTCGGAAGGTCTCGGTGGTCTTGATGGCCGTACCGCCGACGACCTGCGCGACGAGGTCGGCGCGGGAGACCTCGACCAGGTGGCCGCTGTGCAGCGAGCCGAGTTCGGCGAGGATCGCGCCGTAGAGGCGGGCGACGGTGGTCTTGCCGGTGCCCGGCGGCCCGGCGAAGATCAGATGGCGGCTCATCGGCGGTGCGGGCATGCCGAGTTGCTCGCGGCGCTGGGCGAGCTGGGTCAGGTTGACCAGGGTGCGGACCTGCTGCTTGACGTTCTCCAGGCCGATCAGCGCGTTCAGGGCGCCCAGCGGGCCGTCGGCGCGGTCGGGCGCGGGCCCGTCCGCGGCGCCGGAGCCGGCCGGGTCGGTGTTCTCGGCGCTGCCGGTGCCCCAGGCGTCCCGCTTGCCGTTGCCGGTGCTCTTCAGGCCCTCCACGGCGAGGCGTTCGCCGGGCGCCGTCTGCACCAGGCCGCCGCCCTCGTTCTCCCGGGCCAGGCAGTTGACCAGCGAGACCGGCGCGGTGGACTCCACCCGGAAGCCGTCCTGGGCGCCACCGCTGGCCTCGCAGCCGCTGAGCGAGGCGAGCGCGCCCTCGCGGATCAGGAACCCGTGCCCCTTGGGGGCGTGCACGGTGGTGCGGTTGGCGGTGAGTTCGCCGCCCCCGGCGACCACGACGCCGTCCTCGGCGGACGTCTCGACGCGGAAGTCCCGCACGGTGACGTTGCCGCCGTCCTCCACGACCAGGCCGCCGGCGCCCGCGCCGGACACCCCGCCGCCGGCCAGGTAGAGGCTGCTGCCGGAGGCCACGAGCACGCCCACGCCGTTCGGCCGGACGATCTCGCAGTCCTCGGCGCGGCCCCGGGCCTCCTTGGCGGCCGATATGCCGTCCCCGGCCGGTTCCACCAGCCGGGCCCGGCGCAGCAGCGGGTTGGCGCCGCCGCGCACCGCGACGGCGGGCGCGCAGCCGATCACCTCCAGGCGGTCCAGCTCCGCCGCGGAGTCCTCCTCCAGCAGCAGGCCGGTCTGCTCGCAGTCGCGGACCGTCAGACCGGTCAGTGCCGGGGACGCGGCCCCGGCGACGCGCACCGCCGCGCCCTGGGCGCCGTCCACCCAGCAGTCCTCGAAGGTGCCGCGCGCCCGATCGGTGACGAGCAGGCCGTGGCCGCGGGTGCGCGAGACCCGGCAGCGGCGCAGCACCGGGTCGGTGCCCTGGGCCAGCGTGATGCCGTTGCCGGACGCGCCGGTGACGCGGACGTCCTCCAGCGTCGTGCGGCCGGCGCTGCTCAGGTGCACGCCGGTGCTGGTGTCGTGCACCACCGTGCGGGACGCGGTCAGGGAGCAGTTCCCCTCCAGGGCGAGGGACGGCTTGTCGGTGGAGGAGAGGTCGCAGTCCTCCAGGCTGCCGCGCGAGTCACCGTTGGCGAGCAGGCCGTTGCCGCGGGCGTCCCGGACCGTGCAGCCTCGTACGCGCGCCTCGCCCTGCTCGGCGAGGACCAGGCCGCTGGTGCCGAGGTGTTCGAGGGTGCAGGACTCGACCGTGGTGGGCGTGGTCGAGGTGACGACGATGCCGGCGCCCTGCGGATTGCTCACCCGGCACTCGCGCAGCGCGAGCGACCCGGTGCCGCCCGCGAGCATCGCGGTCCAGGCGGCGCCGACGATCTCGCAGCCGTCGAGCGCTGCCTGTCCGCGCCGCACGTCCACGGCGGGCAGCTCGGGATCGCCGCCGCGCAGGGTCAGTTCGGAGAGCATCACGGCGTCGGCGCGCAGCGACAGCACGCTGCCGGTGCGCGGCCGGATCTCGACGGTGCCCCGCCCCTCGGCGGCGGTGAGGGTGACCCTGGTGTGGACGACCAGGTTCTCCGCGTACGTCCCGGGCCGCACGCTGATGAGCGCGCCGATCCGGGCGGCCGCGAGTGCCTCACCGATCGTCCGGTAGCGGTCCTGGTCCCCGGGACCGACCGTCAGTACCTGGCGCGACACGCACCAACCTCCTCGCTATGGCGGCGTCTTCAGCGGGCGCCCCCTTCTCCGGGGGCGCGGGTCGGCGAACCGACAGGTGCCATCATGCCTCGTCCCGGGGGTCGGGCGGGCGCCGGGAGCGGCGGTCCCGGCCGAGCGTCCGGTCAGACGCTCCACTTCTGGTTGTCGGTGCCGGAGCAGTCCCACAGTTGCAGCCAGGCCCCGTTGCCCCGGTTGTTGTCCCGGATGTCGACACATTTGCCGACGACGGTGTTGACCAGGTCGTGGGCCGGGTTCAGCGCGAACTTCTGCGCGTTGTTGCCGTTGCACCAGGCGATCTGGATGGGTGTGCCGTTGTTGTAGTCCGCGTTGGCCACGTCGAGGCACTTGCCCTGGATGCGGACGGTGCCGTCGGAGGCGAACTGGAACTTCTGCGCGTTGCTGTTGTTGCAGTCCCACACCCACAGCTTCTTGCCGTCGCCGAAGTCGCCGTTCGGTACGTCGACGCAGCGGCCCGAGAGGTGACTGTGCAGGGAGACGGGGAAGTTGAGGATGAGCCCGGTGCCGGTCTTCTTGGCCTTCTTCTTGGTGCTGCCGGACTTCTTGGCGGTGCTGGTCTTCTCGGCGGTGCCGGTCTTCTTGGCGGTGCCGGAGGTCTTCCCGGTGTGCTTGCCGCCGCCGCTGTGCTTCGGGGCGTCCTCGGCGTCCGGGTGCTTCTTGTCGGGCGCGTGCGTGGCCGGCTTCTTCTCCGGGTCGGGCGCGGGCGCGTCGTGGCCGGAGGCGGCCGGCTTCTTCGCCTGTTGTGCGGGCTCGTCGGAGGGGCCGGCGTCCGGCTTGGTCTGCGCGTAGTCGCCCGGCGCCTCCGCGGCGTCGCCGCCGAGCACGGTCTCCGCGGCCGTCGGTGCCGCCCGGTCGTGGTCGTCCTTCCCGCCGAGCAGGAAGAACGGCACCGACACCAGCAGCGCCCCGCCGAGCGCGGCGCCCGCCAGCGCGGCCCTGCCGGGCCGCCCCACCGGTCCGGTGCGGGTCCCCGGCTGGCCGATCGCGGTGGCGGTCATGGTCCGCACGAGCGCGGGCAGCCGGCTCTTGGCGACCGCGGCGGCGCCGGGGTCGGTCTCGGCGGTCGGCGCGGACTCGGGGGCGGTCGCGGCCTCGGCGGGGGCATCGGGAGTGCTGGGGGAACGTGTGCCGGGAGTGTCCTTGGAAGAGATCTCGGGCGTGTCCCGCGCGGCGGTCCCCCGCGTGGCCTCGGCGGCGCGGGGCCCGGCCGCCGACTCCCCCTGCGCCGACGCCGGTGGCTTCGGTTTCGGCGTCGGTTCGCCGACGGTGGCGGCTACGGCGGTGGGGGCCGTCTCCTCCCCGCCGGAACCGGACGCCACCTGCGAAGTGGCGGGGGGACGCTGCTGGTCCGGACGCGTCACGGGTTCCTCCCTGTGGTGTGGGGCCAGGGTTCAGGAGAGCTGTCGGTACGGTCCCCGGTGCCGGCGTCCGCCGTACCCGGGGCTTCGAGAACGGCGTCCGACGGAACGAGCAGCGGGGCCACAGCGCCGGCGTTGACCATCAGCAGGCTGCCCGAGCCGCTCAGCGTGCGCGCCAACTCCCGTGCCAGGAGGGTGTCGTGGTGCAGTGTCTCGGACAGGAACGCGTGAGCCGGCGCGGTGAACAGCAGCACCACCGGCGCCCCCTCCCGTCCGGCGGCGATGAGCGGTGCGCCGTCGGGCCCCCGTACGACCGTGACCTCGGCCTCCGCGAGGGCGGCCAGGGCCGCGTCCGCCGGGCCGTAGCCGGTGGCGGCCCGCTGGGCGGCGGCGTCGACCGGGT
Source organism: Streptomyces pyxinicus (assembly GCF_024753135.1). Classification (GTDB taxonomy): domain Bacteria; phylum Actinomycetota; class Actinomycetes; order Streptomycetales; family Streptomycetaceae; genus Streptomyces; species Streptomyces pyxinicus. The sequence goes on from NZ_JANUGP010000001.1 coordinate 195,062, forward strand.
CGGTGGGCTCGGGCCAGCCGAGCGCGCGGGCCGAGGGGCGGTACGCCGGGTTGGCGCGGTAGTCCCCCACGCCCCCGCTCTCGTCGGACTGCCACTCCCCCACGACCGCCCACTCCGGCGGGGTCTCCCGCCCGTCCCACTCGGGGTCGACGACGCCGATCCAGTGTCCCGGCGCGCGACGGGCGGCGTCCCGCACGGCCTCGGGGATCTCGGGGGTGTCGACGGGCTCGGGCGCTTCGGGGACCCTGGGCGGCGCGGAGATCGACGGGGCCGCCACGGACCGGGCGTCCTGCCCGCCCTGCCGGCTTTCTCCGGGGCGCATCTCCACCTGAACTCTTGGGTCGGTACGAACTGTTGGGCGCCGTACGCCATACGCGCACGTCGGCGCCGGTCAGATCGCTGAGCCCTCAGGATGCCACACGAGTCCCGCGCGTGGGGGGACCGACCAGGTCCGTTTGGGGGCCAACGCATGCCCGTAGTACGCCCGTTTGGAGAATTTTCCGGGAGCAGTGAGGCGTGGTGGGACAAAGTGACGGTACGCCGGAACGAGAGGATCGGCCCCGGCCGCCCGGACGGGCTAAGTTGGGGGTGCCTTCGGCTCCGTCGACGTACGGCACCTCACGGCCGGACGTCTGGGCCGGGGCCGTACAGGGCCGGACGGGGCCGGGCCGGACGGCTCGCTACGGCACGGCACTCGCCCGAGTCCCGGCGGACCCGGCGCGGTGCGCCCGGACCGGCCGTTCCACGGACCCCTGCCCAGCACCGAGAGCTCCGCCACCGAGGAGGAGTACCGCATGTCCCCCCAGCACCCCGCCCCCGGAGCGAACACGGAGGCGGCCGCCACCCGCCCCGGCGAGGCCGGCTCCCCGCCGCCGTCCCCCGCACCGCAGGGGAACACACCGGCGCCGGGGCCCGAGGCCGAGGCCACCACCGCCACGACGCCGGACGAGAAGCCGGGCCAGGGGTCGGCCGAGAAGCCGGCCCGGAAGCCGGCCGAGAAGAGCGCCGCCGCCCCGGAGGGGGAGGGCACGGCCGCCTCCGCTGAAGAGAACACGGCCGCACCCGCCGCCGCCTCCAAGGCCACCGAGCCGCGCCCCGACGCGATCGCGGTGGCCGCGGCGGTCGATGTGACGCCCCCGGTCGTCAAGACGGACACCAAGGTCGACCGGGCGCGCCCGCACAAGTCGATGCTGGCGGGAGCCGCCCTGCTGGGCGCCGCCCTGGTCGCGATCCCCGTGCTGCTGACCGGCAGCGGGAACGACGAGGGCCCCCGGCACTCCGCCGGCCTGGCCGCGGACGACTCGGACACCGTCCTGAACCCGCAGTCCACGCCCGCCGCCCTCGGCGACTACGTGACGGAGAAGCCGAGCCCGTCGCCGACGAAGGAGAAGCCGAAGAAGACCGCGGACCCGAAGCCCGTGGCCGCGCAGTCCGCCCCGCCCCCGCCGAAGCCGTCGCCGAGCCACACCGCCGAGAAGAAGAAGCCCAAGCCGAAGCCGAAGCCGAAGCCCAAGCCGAAACCCAAGCACAAGGCGGCCCAGAAGCCGAACTGGAGCACGGAGACGGTGCAGGCGACCAGCGTCCTGGAGGTCAACCAGGCCTGGACCACCAACCGGATCCGCCTGGTCATGCAGACGGACGGCAACCTCGTGGTCTACAACGAGCACGGGCACGCGCTCTGGGCGACCATGACCTTCGGCCAGAACCACCGGGCCGTCTTCCAGGGCGACGGCAACCTGGTCGTCTACAACGCCGACAACCGTCCGATCTGGGCCTCCCAGACGAACGGCCGCGACGGCGCCCGACTGGTGCTGCGCGCGGACGCGAAGGTCGCCATCGTCTACAACGGCCAGACGGTCTGGACGACCTGACCCGAGCCGACCCGACCGGCGCCTGACCCGACCGCTCGACTCGACCGCCGGGCCCGACCGCCGGGTCAGGCGCCGGTCGGTTCCCGGAACTCCGGGGCGAAGACGTCCTCGACCGTCCACCGCCGCGAGGACAGCCCCTGCTCGTGGTGGTAGCGCAGATAGGTGGCGCGGTTGGCGGCGATGCCGTAGGGCCACCAGTCCTCGGGGAACTCCCGCTCGTTGCGCTCCACCAGGGCGTTCATCCACGGCACCATGGTCGGGACCTGGTACAGCCTGCGGTCGCGGCGGTAGCGCCCCGCGGGCCCTACCCGGCCAGCCGCTCGTCCAGCTCCGTGGTAGTCGCGCTCCAGCGGCTCGAAGTCTGGGAACAGCCGGGAGACGTGCGGGGAGCCGTCGAGCACGCACTGCGGGACGTTCGCCGAGAACAGGGCGTCGATCTCCCCCGCGTCGAGCATCGCGCTCAGGGACCTGCCCGGGGGCGCGGTGGTCACCTCGACCTCTTCGGGGTGCGGGTGCGGGATGAAGCCGAACGGGGCCGCGGGGCGTTCCAGGCCGCCGATGACCCACCGGTTCCGCTCCGGCCGGAAGCCGTACTCGTCCGTCAGGATGCCCTTGGCCCACACCCCGGAGTCCTGGCCGTGGACACCGAACTCACCGATGGTCCTGCCCACGAGATCACCGGGTCCGGTGATGCCGCTACGGGTGCTGACGAAGACGCACGAGTGCCGGAACACGCGGTTCGGGAAGATCGGCAGCGCCACGTACGGCAGGCCGGTCTCCAGGAGCCGCAGGTAGAAGGTGAGTCCGAGCTCGGCGACGTCGAACTCCGCTCCCCGGATCAGCCGTTCGAAGACCTCCGGCAGGGTGTCCGCGGTCTCCGTGGTGACGTCGGCACCGGCGACGCGCACGCTGCCGTCGAACAGCGCGCGTGTCGTGTCGTACGGGAAACATCCGATGGTGAACGCCACGTCGGCCGGGCGGCGAGCCGGCTGCACATGACACAGCCGCCCCTCAGCCGGGCCATCCGGCAGCCGGAGGACGAGCTGGGTGTCACCCTGTTCGAGCGCACCCCCAGGGGCGTCGTCCTCACCCCGGCCGGGACGGTCCTGCGCGACGAGTCGGACGCGCTGCTGCGGCAGGCCGGCCGGATCCGCGGCAAGGTGACCGGCGCGGCGGGCACGGCGACCCTCACCGTCGGGACACTGGCGGACGCGGCCGAGCAGGTCGGCGGACGGCTGGTCCCGCTCTTCCGGGCCCGCCATCCGCACGTGCGCGTCACGGTGCGCGAAGCGGACCTCGGCGACCCGACGGCCGGACTCCGCGCCGGGCTCGCCGACGTGGCGATCACCCGCACGCCGTTCGACGACACCGGCATCAGCACGCACGTCCTGCGGCCGGTGCCCGTCGGCGTGGTCATGCGGGACGACGACCCGCTCGCCGGCCGCGGCTGGGTCCGGCTGCCGCCCGGCACCGACCCGGTGTGGGCCGCGTACTGGACCGGCGGCGGACACGACGACGCGGCGCCGGTCATGCGGACGATCCAGGAGTGTCTGCAGGCGGCCCTGTGGAACGGGACGTCGGCACTCGCCCCGGTCGACCAGCCCCTTCCCGCCGGCCTGGTCACCGTCCCGTTCCGCGACCGCCCGGCGAGCGCCCTCGTCGTGGCCCGGCGCAAGACCGAACGCAGCCCGGTCGTCCGCGGTTTCGTCCAGATGGCCGCGGCGGGCTGGGAACCCGCCCGGAGAACCACCCCGCGAGGTGCGCTCGACGTGCCCCATGGCGGTACGGCTGGGACGTGATCGGCGCGGTACCGGCCTCGGACTTCGTCGAGTCGGCGGTCGCGAGGTCCACCGGGGCGGCAAGGCGGTCCTCAGGGGCGGGCGGTGAAGCGGGACGGTGGGGTGCCGACGACCCGGGTGAAGGCGGCGGTGAACGCGGCGGGAGAGGCGTAGCCGAGCCGGCCGGCCACCGTGCTGACCGATGCCGTGCGCAGCAGCGGTAGCGCCGCGAGCAGGCGGGCCCGACCGCGCCAGACCGCTGGGCTGTCGCCGGCCTCCGCGCGGAACCGCCGGGTGAAGGCCCGTTCGCTCATGGCCACCCGGTCGGCCCATTCGCGATTGGTGGTGCCGGCGTCGGGCTCGGCCAGGTAGGCGCGGCAGAGCCGGGCGAGGTCGGCGGCGGCCGGGATTGGGACGTGCAGCGGGAGCGGGGTCAGCCGGGCGATCTCGTGGCCGAGGAGGGTGGCGATGGCGCCCTCGCGCCCGGAGAGGCTGTAGTCGGCCTCGAACTCGACGGCCGCTGCCAGCAGTTCGCGCAGCAGCGGCGGGACGTCGACGACCGTGCAGGTGCCGGGCCACCAGGGGACCGCGTCCGGCTCGATGTACAGGCTGCGCGTGCTCACACCGAGCATGCGCACGCGGTGCCGGGTGGCGGCGGGGATCAGCACGGCACGCTCCGGCGGGACGGTCCAGTTGCCGTGGGCGGTGTCGACGACCATGACGCCGGTGGCGCCGTAGAGGAACTGCGCCCGCCGGTGTGCGTGCCAGTCCAGCAGCCGGCCGTGCGGGTAGTCGGTGCCGATCGGCAGGACGGCCCGCTCGACGTGGTCCACCTCGCCCAGCGACACGTTCCTCACCCGGCCACGGTACCGGCTGCGTGGCCGGGACGCGAAGGAATCGCGCCGACCATCGCATGCGCGCCAGGGCGGACGGCTGGTGGGGTGGACGGTATGGATGTGGTGGTGTTGCTCGGCATAGGGCTTCTGACGGGGCTGACGACGGTGGCCTTCGGTTTCGGCGGCGGGTTCGTCACGGTGCCGGTGGTGGTGTGGGCGGATTCCGCGCTCGGGCCGGAGGCGATGCGGGTGGCGACGGCCACCTCGGCGCTGGTGATGGTGGTGAACGCGGGGTTCGCGACGGCCGTCACACCGCGGCGGGTGCTGGCGGCGCTCCGCGGCAGCGGGCCGCTGCTCCCGCTGCTGGCCGTCGGCGCTTTCGCCGGTGCGCTCGCGGCGCGCCTGGCCCCGGCCGGGCTCGCGCACTGGGCCTTCGTCGGGTACGTCGTCCTCACCGTCGCCGATGTACTCCTGCGCCCCGGCTTCCTGCGTCCGCGCCACGGCGACGCGCCGCACGAGGAGTGGAGTACGCCACGGCCGTTGCCGGCGTTCCTCGGGGCGCCCGTCGGCGCGGTCGCGGCCTTCCTCGGCGTGGGCGGCAGCGTCATGACCGTCCCGGCGATGCGGCGCGCCGGGCATTCGATGGGCGTGGCCACGGCACTGGCCAACCCGCTCACGCTGGCCGTCTCGCTGCCGGCCGCCGCGGTCTGCCTGGTCTCCGTCTCGGCGCCGGCCGCCGGGGACGCGCGGGGGCAACTGGTGGGGCTCGTCGACGTCCGGTCCGCCGTGGCGCTGCTGGCCGGCGCCCTGCCGGTGATCGCGTTGCTGCGGCGGCGTCCGCCGCGCATTCCGGACCGCGTCCACGCGTGGGGGTACGTCGGGCTGCTCGTGGTGGTGGCGGTGGCCATGACAGTGGTGGTCCCGTAGGGGACCCACACCGGGACGGCGGCTGGCTTAGGTTAGGCTAAGCTAATCACGCACAGGGTCGCGCGGAGGAACAGGCGCTTCACGGTCCGTCAGGGAGGGGAACGCGGTGAGTCTGCCGGACTTCGGCTCCTGCCACTCACCGCCCGGCCGCTCCTCCGCGAACCAGCGTTTCCCGGCCGGCCGCTCCGCCCGCCGGCAGGCCGCGACCCGGGACGGGTGAGCGCGCCCCGCTGCCGACGCCGGCCTTGGCCCGCGCACCGCCTGCCCCCATACGAACCAAGAGAACGGACGAACATGACCGTACGGGTCGCGGTGGCCGGTGCCAGCGGCTACGCCGGCGGGGAACTGCTTCGCCTGCTGGCCTCGCACCCCGGTGTGGAGATCGGCGCGGTGACGGCGCACACCAGCGCGGGCCGCCCGCTGGGCTCCGTACAGCCGCACTTGCCGGAACTCGCCGACCGGGTCCTGCTGGACACCTCCGCGGCGGCCCTGCGCGGCCACGACGTGGTGTTCCTGGCCCTCCCCCACGGCCAATCGGCCGCGCTCGCGGCGGAGTTGGAGCCCGGGACGCTGGTCGTCGACTGCGGCGCGGACTTCCGGCTGCGGGACCCGGCCGCCTGGGAGCGCTTCTACGGCTCCCCCCACGCCGGGACCTGGCCGTACGGCCTGCCCGAACTGCCCGGCGCACGCGAGGAGTTGAAGGGGGCCACCAGGATCGCGGTCCCCGGCTGCTACCCCACCGCGGTCACGCTGGCGCTGTTCCCCGCGTACACCGCCCGCCTGGTCGAACCGGAGGCCGTCGTGGTCGCCGCCAGCGGGACCTCCGGCGCCGGGCGCTCGCTCAAGCCGCACCTGCTCGGCGCCGAAGTAATGAACTCCATGAGCCCGTACGGCGTCGGCGGCGGCCACCGGCACACCCCGGAGCTGGTGCAGAACCTGTCCCGGGCGGCCGGCGAGCGGGTGACGGTCTCCTTCACCCCGACCCTGGCACCCATGCCCCGGGGCATCCTCGCCACCTGCTCAGCCCGGCTGGGCCCGGACGTGCCGGCGACGGAGGCGGAGGACGCCGTGCGCGCCGCTTACGAGTCCGCGTACGCCGACGAGCCGTTCGTGCGGCTGCTGCCGCCCGGCCGGTGGCCCGCCACCGCCGCCGTCCTCGGCTCGAACACCGCGCAGGTGCAGCTCGCCGTGGACCCGGACGCCCGCAGGCTGATCTGCGTGAGCGCCATCGACAACCTGACGAAGGGCACCGCGGGTGGCGCGGTGCAGAGCATGAACATCGCCCTCGGCCTGCCGGAACGGCTGGGCCTGCCCACGAATGGAGTGGCACCGTGAGTGTGACCGCCGCCCGGGGATTTTTGGCCAGCGGAGTCGCCGTCGGCATCAAGGAGTCCGGTGCTCCGGACCTGGCCCTGGTCGTGAACCGGGGCCCGTCGCGCGCCGCCGCCGGTGTCTTCACCTCGAACCGCGTGCAGGCCGCGCCCGTACGCTGGTCGCGCCGCGCACTCGCCGACGGGCGGCTCTCCGCCGTCGTCCTCAACTCCGGTGGCGCGAACGCCTGCACGGGGCCCGGTGGTGCCGGCGACACCCGGACGATGGCCGAACACACGGCGCGTCAGACGGACTTGGCCGCCGACGAGGTCGCGGTGTGTTCCACCGGTCTGATCGGCGTCCGGCTGCCGATGGACCGGGTGACGGCCGGCATCGCCACCGCGGCGGACCAGCTGTCGCCCGAGGGGGGCGAGGACGCGGCCGTCGCCATCAAGACGACCGACTCGGCGCACAAGACGGCGGTGGCCGCCGGGGACGGCTGGACCGTGGGAGGGATGGCGAAGGGCGCGGGCATGCTGGCCCCGGGCCTGGCCACCATGCTCGTCGTCCTGACCACGGATGCCGACGCAGGTGCCGAAGTCCTCGACGCGGCCCTGCGCGAGGCGGTGCGCACCACCTTCGACCGGGTGGACTCCGACGGCTGCATGTCCACCAACGACACCGTGCTGCTGCTCGCCTCGGGCGCCTCGGGTGTCGTCCCCGATCCCACGCGGTTCACCGCGGCCGTGCACGCCGTGTGCCAGGACCTGGCCCGCCAGTTGGTCGCGGACGCCGAGGGCGCGTCCAAGGAGATCGAGGTCGCCGTCGTCGGCGCGGCCTCGGAGGCGGACGCCGTCGAGGTGGGCCGCTCGGTGGCCCGCAACAACCTCCTCAAGTGCGCGCTGCACGGAGAGGATCCCAACTGGGGGCGGGTGCTCTCCGCGATCGGTACGACGTCGGCCGTGTTCGACCCGGACCTCCTGGACGTGGCGATCAACGGCGTCTGGGTCTGCCGGGACGGCGCCGAGGGCGAGCCGCGCGACAAGGTCGACCTGTCGGACCGCCGGATCACCGTCACCGTGGACCTGCGCTCCGGGGACTCCCGCGCCGTCGTGTGGACCAACGACCTGACGGCCGAGTACGTCCACGAGAACAGCGCGTACAGCTCGTGAGCGGGGCGGGGATGACGGAGACGAAGGCGGCGGACCCGGCCGGGACGCGGACGACGCACGCGGTGCCGGACGCCCGGGACCTGCCGTGGCTGGAGCAGTTGCAGGGCCGGACGATCGTCGTGAAGTTCGGCGGCAACGCCATGGTGGACCCGTCCCTGTACCGGACGTTCGCCCAGGACGTGGTGGAGCTGCTGCACGCGGGCCTGCGGCCCGTGGTCGTGCACGGCGGCGGGCCCCAGATCAGCGAACTGCTCGACCGGCTCGGCCTGGAGGTGCGCTTCGAGGCGGGTCTGCGCGTGACGACACCGGAGACGATGGACGTCGTGCGCATGGTGCTCACCGGCCGGGTGCAGCGCGAGCTGGTCGGGGCGATCAACGCGCACGGGCCGTTCGCCGTGGGCCTGTCGGGCGAGGACGCGCACACCATGACCGCCGTACGGCGGCCCGCCTGGGTGGCCGGCCGGCCGGTGGACATCGGCCTGGTCGGCGACATCACGGCCGTGCGGGCCGACGCGATCGGCGCGCTGCTGGAGCACGGCCGCATCCCCGTGGTCTCGCCCGTCGCGCGCGGCGAGGACGGCACGGTCTACAACGTCAACGCCGATCTCGCGGCGTCGGCCCTGGCCGTGGCGCTGGGCGCCGACCGGCTCGTGATGATGACCGACGTCGAGGGGCTGTACGCGGACTGGCCGCACAGCACCGAGGTCATCGACCGCCTGACGGCCGATCAGCTCGACGCGCTGCTGCCGGAGTTGGCCAGTGGCATGCTCCCGAAGATGGAGGGCTGCCTGCGAGCCGTACGGGGCGGTGTCACCCGCGCCCAGGTCGTGGACGGCCGGATACCGCACGCGCTGCTGCACGGGGTCTTCACCGAGAACGCGCCCGGCACCACGGTGGTGCCCGACGAAGCGCCGGTGCCCGAGGGGCTCGGCGGCAGGGAGGACGGCACGTGACCGCCGACGGTACGACCCCGCTCGCCGAGCGCTGGCGCGCGGTGCTGATGGACACCTACGGCACGCCCCCGCTGGCCCTCGTCAGGGGCGAGGGCAGCACGGTGTGGGACGAGGAGGGGCGCGCGTACACCGACTTCACCGGCGGGATCGCCGTCAACGCCCTCGGGCACGCCCACCCGGCCCTGGCCGCGGCCGTACAGGACCAGGTGACCCGGCTCGGGCACGTGTCGAACCTGTTCGTGTCGGAGCCGCCGGTCGCGCTGGCGGAACGGCTGCTGGCGCTGCTGGGCCGGCCGGGCCGGGTGTTCTTCGCGAACTCGGGCGCCGAGGCGGTCGAGGCCGCGTTCAAGCTGGCCCGGCGGACCGGTCGCCGGCATCTGGTGGCGACCGAGGGCGGGTTCCACGGGCGCACCATGGGGGCGCTGGCCCTGACCGGCCAGGCGGCCAAGCGCGACCCGTTCCTGCCGCTGCCCGCGGAGGTGACGCACGTGCCCTACGGCGACACGGCGGCGCTCCGGGCGGCCGTCACCGAGCACACCGCGGCGGTCGTGCTCGAACCGGTCCAGGGTGAGGCCGGGGTCGTCCCGGCGCCCGAGGGCTATCTCCGGGCCGCCCGCGAGATCACCCGGGCCACCGGCACCCTGCTCGTCCTGGACGAGGTGCAGACCGGGATCGGCCGTACCGGCCACTGGTTCGCGCACCAGGCGGAGCGGGGCGTGGACCCCGACGTGATCACCCTGGCCAAGGGGCTCGGCGGCGGTCTGCCGATCGGCGCCATGGTCGCCTTCGGCCCGGCCGCCGAGCTGCTGACCCCGGGTCAGCACGGCTCGACCTTCGGCGGCAACCCGGTCGCCTGCGCGGCCGGCCTCGCTGTTCTGGAGACCATCGAGAAGGAGGGTCTGCTCGCCCACGTCACGCGGCTGGGCGAGCGACTGCGCAACGGCATCGCGGCGCTGCGGCACCCCTTGGTCCGCGAGGTGCGGGGCGCGGGGCTGCTCCTGGGCATCGTCCTCGCCGAGCCGGTCGCCGCCCGGGTCCAACAGGCGGCGCAGCACGCCGGGTTCCTGCTGAACGCGGCGGCACCGGACGTCCTCCGTCTGGCCCCCGCCCTGACACTTCCGGAGCGCCAGGCCGACGCCCTGGTGACAGCGCTGCCGGCGATCTTCGACAGGGCACTCGGGGAGACCTGAGCGGCGTCCCGCGCGGACAGCGTAGGGGCGGGCCCATTGCCGGGTCCGCCCCTACGTCGTACAGCTAGAGGGTGATGGCCAGGACGCGTGCGTCGCGGGCGGGGTCCAGCGACCGGGCCCAAGTGGCCGGTGCCAGGACCGGGTCGGTCGGGGTGAAGCCGTGGCGGAGGAAGAGCCGGCCGTCTCCGGTCGTGGCGGTGAACAGCGTCGGCAGTGAGCGGCTTCGCGCCCTGGCGAACGCCGCGCGCAGCAGGCGTCCGCCCATGCCCGAACCCTGCCGGTGGGCGGCGACACAGAAGTTGTAGAGCACGCCCGCCGAGGGGTGTGCGCGCAGCCCGACACAGCCTTCGAGGGAGCCGTCGGGGGCCTGGGCGACGAGGAAGTCGGACGCCCTCGACAGGTAGAGGGCCAGGGGGCGTTCACGGAGCGCTCCCGTGTGGACGAACGGCCGGGAGAGGGCGGCGAGCGCGGGGCCGTCCTCCTCGCGCGCCGGACGCACCGAGAACCCGGGGGTGCCGTGCGGTCTGGTGACGGGGGCTCGGGGCGGCAGCGCGGCGAGGGCGACGGGGGGCAGCGTGGCCGTGGTCAAGGCGGTCCTTCCTCGGGGTGCACCGTTCGCGGGCGCGGGGGTCTCCCGGACAGGGCCCGGGCGCGGGCGAGTTGCGCCGCGCGACCCCCGACGACCCAAAGTAAGGCTAGCCTTACCTACTCGAACGAGCCAACTCGCCCCCACGCACCGCGCGAACGGTCAGGCGTCGACGGCCGCCGCGAGGGAGCGCGGACGCAGGTCGGTCCAGTGGGACTCGACGTACTCCAGGCAGGCGTCGCGGGTGGTCTCCTCAAGGGCGACCGTCCACCCTCCGGGCACCTCCGCGAAGGACGGCCAGAGGGAGTGCTGGCCCTCGTCGTTCACCAGGACCAGGAAGCGGCCGTCGGCGTCGTCGAAGGGGTTGGTGCTCATGCGGTGGTTCCTCCTGGAGTCCGATGGGGAGTTCGGAAATGAAGCGAGCCTCACACTTAGGTTAGGCTCGCCTAATTACAGAGCTTAACGTTTCCCCCTTTCCCCTCACAAGGAGACCCCGATGCGTGGAGCCGAACCGGCCCTGGACGAGGCCGGCGCCCTGGACGAGGGCGACGTGGAGAGCCCCTTCGCCGCGTTCGGTCTGACCGGCGCGCCCGGCACCGACGGGTTCTGGGCAGCGGCGACTCCCGCCTCCGTGCCGTTGGGCGACGGCGGCTGGGACACGTTGTTCCTGTGGCGCGGCACGCCGGCCGTCATCGAGTTCGAGAGCTGGTCCGACCCCGTGCCGCTGGTCCGGTGGCGCGACACGGACTGCTGGTACGCCCGGGTGCGCATGCCCGCGCGGCTCCGGGTGACCTACCGGTTCCTCGCGGACGACGCGTCGTACGCCGATCCGTTCAACCCGGTCGGAGCCGGCGGCGACCGGTCCGTCCTCGCCACCCCGGACGCCCCTGCCCAGCCGCACTGGCCGGCCGTCGGCGCCGAGGACGTGCTGCCGCTCCCCCGCACCCGGGTCCGCTGGACCGGCGGACGGCTGGGCGGGCGGCGCACCGTGCGCGTCCATCCGGTGGGCGGCGGCGGGCCGGTGGTCCTGCTGCTGGACGGGGACGACTGGCTGCATCTGCATCCGGCCATGACCGCGTTCGACGCGGCCTGCGCCGCCGGCGACATGCCCCCGGTCACGCTGGTCTTCGTGCCGGCCAAGGACCGGGAAGGCGAGTTCGGGTGCCGGCCGGAGCTGTGGGAGGCGGTACGGGACGAGCTGCTGCCGCTGGTGGCGGACAGCGGGGTGCCCGCGGACCCGGACCGCCTGGTGGTCGCCGGACAGAGCCTCGGCGGGCTGAGCGCGCTGTACGCGGCGCTGGAGTTCCCGGACCTGGTGTCCCGGGTCGCCTGCCAGTCGGGGTCGTTCTGGTGGACGCCGGAGGCCCTGGCGCAGCCGGACCCGCTGGGCGGCCCGGTCGGCGGCGCCCTCGCCGCGCGCCTGCGGGAGCGGCCGGCCCCCGCCGGGCTGCGGATCGCGTTCGACCTGGGCGAGCACGAGACCCGGATGCGTCCGCACTGCGAACTGGTCGAGGCCCTGACGGCAGAGAGCGGTGCGAGCGTGCGGGTCTCGCGGTCGGCGTCGGGCCACGACCGGGCGGGCTGGCGGGGGGCCCTGCTCAGGGATGTCGCCTGGGCGCTGGCCTGACCGGCACGTGACGGGGCCCGGGCACCGGCGGATCGCCGGGCACCCGGGCCCCCTTCGTCACCGGCCCCCGGAGGTCAGCGCGTCACCGCCAGGCGGTACGCCTCGTCGGTGGCCAGCAGTTCGCGGTGTGGGCCCTGGGCGGTGACGGTCCCGCCGTCCAGGACGAGGACCCGGTCGGCGGCGTCCAGCAGCGCCGGACTGCTGGTGATCACGACGGTGGTACGGCCCCGGCGCAGCTCCGCGATGTTGCGGGCGACGAGCTGCTCGGTGACGGCGTCGACGGCCGTCGTCGGGTCGTGCAGCACGAGCACGTCGGTGTCGGCGGCCAGGGCCCGGGCCAGGGACAGCCGCTGGCGCTGGCCGCCGGAGAGGTTCGCACCGCGGTCGCGGACCTCGTAGTCGAGTCCCTGCCGGTGCAGGGCGACGACGTCGGTCAGCAGGGACGCCTCGACCGCCTCGGGCACCATCCGGCTCGTCCCCGACGGGTCGATGTTCGAGCGGAGCGTGCCGGCGAAGACCTCCCCGTCGTAGGGGTTGACCAGGATGTGCTCGCGGACCGACTCGACCGACAGCTCGGCGAGCCGCTGGCCGCCGACCCGCACCTCACCCTCGTAGGCGTCCGGCGGCACGGACATGGCAAGGACCGACGCCAACTCGGCCGCCGCCCGCGGCTGGTGGGCCGCGATCGCCGTGAACCCGCCCGCCGGGACCTGGAACTTGACGCCCTGCAGGGACCCGTACCGGACGCAGTCGATCTCCAGGTCACCCCCGGGCGTCAGCCGCTCCGTCCCCGGGGCCGTCACCGGCGGGGCGGACAGCACCAGGGCCATCCGCTCCGCCGAAGCGCGCGCCATCATGACGTACTTCGGCATGTCCGAGAACAGCTTGAGCGGCTCCATGATGAACTGCGCCAGGCCGACGGCCATGACCAGTTCCCCGATGCCGATCTGCCCGTCGATGGCCAGCCAGCCGGCCGTCAGGGTCACCGCGGAGGCGAGGATCGCGTTCAGGCCCAGCGCGGCGCCGGCGTAGCCGCCGTTCACCCGGGCGACGGTGACCGCCTGCTCCCGCGCCTCCGTGCTGACCTTCCGGTAGGACCGGAACGCCGCGTGGTTGCCGCCGAAGCCGTGCAGCGGGCGCAGGCCGGTGATCAGGTCGGCGACCTTCGCACCCGCCCGCGCCACCCGGGCCTGCTGCTCCTTGGTGCTGCTGCCGATCCGCCGGGACATCAGGCTGAGGACCGCCAGGATGGCGACGGCCCCCACCAGGACCAGCAGGCCGAGACGGACGTCCGCCACGCTCAGCGCGAACGCCGCGATCAACACCGAGACCATGGAGCTGATCAGCATCGGCACCACCTCGACGATGTCGGCGGTCTGGTCGGCGTCCTCGGTGGCGATGGTGAGCACCTCGCCGGACTTGAGGTCGGCGTCCCGGGCCACCGGCTGGAGGCCGCAGGCCGCGACCCGCACCCGCCAGCGGTGCGCCTCGGTCGTGTTGGCCTTCTGCAGGACGCGCATGCCGAACCGCCACGACAGCGACACGGTCGTGATGATCACGGCCAGCGCCGCGATCGACAGGCCGAGCGACGGCAGGCTCCGCTCCCGCAGGGTGTGCTCGACGATCAGGCCGAGCGCGATCGGGAAGGCGGTCTCGCCCGCCTGGTACAGGCCCATGAGGAGGGTGCCCCAGGCCATCGCGCCGAGGTTGCTGCGGACGGCCGTCCGCAGGATGTCAGATCCCGGGCGGCGGGATCGGTTCTCGTCAGGAGTTGTCATCGAGGTGGCGGGCAATCGCTTCCGGGGTTCGCAGGGTGAACAGATCACGGATCGTGATCACGGGGCCGAATTCGCGGCGCAGCAGTCCGACCAGGCGGACGGCCAGCATCGAGTGTCCCCCGAGGGACCCGAAGTCGCTCACCGCGCTCACCTCCTCGTCGTCGAGGTCCAGGGCCTCGGCGAAGAACTCGCAGACCACGGTCTCGGTCTCGGTCTCCGGGCCGCGCTCACCCGAAGTGGTCAGGGCGCCCAGCGGCTTGGGCTCGGGCAATGCCTTGGTGTCAGCCTTCCCGTTCACCGTGAGCGGGATGCCGTCGACCTGGGCGTAGTGCGTCGGGCGCAGGAAGTCCGGGAGCCCGGCGCCCACCTCGGCGGCGACCGCCGCCAGATCGGCGCCGTCCAGCACCAGGTAGGCGGCGAGCCGGTAGGCGCCGTCGACCTGCGGGTCAGGCTGGGCGACCGCGGCGGTGAACCGTACCGCCGGGTGCGCCGCGAAGGCCGCCTCGACCTCGCCCAGCTCGACCCGGTGTCCGCGGATCTTGACCTGCTGGTCGGTGCGGCCGAGGTACATGAGGTTGCCGTCGGGCCGCCGGATCACCAGGTCGCCGGTGCGGTACATGCGCTCGCCGGGCTCGCCGAACGGGGACGCGACGAACCGGTGCGCGGTCTGGGCCGGCTGGCCGAGGTAGCCCCGGGCGATGCCGACGCCCGAGACGTACAGCTCGCCGGGGACGCCGTCGGGCAGCGGTCGCAGCCACGGGTCCAGCACGAACACGTCGGTGTTGTCGATCGCCACGCCCACCACCGGGTCCTGGCACTCGAAGGTGCCGACGCCCAGGGTGTTGATGGTGTACTCGGTGGGTCCGTACAGGTTGTAGCCGACCGTGCCCTCGGTCTCGGCGAGCCGCCGCCACAGGGTCGGGGTGACCGCCTCGCCGCCCAGCAGCACCAGCGCGGGACGCCGGGCCGGGTTGTCGAGCAGGCCCTCGGCCACCAGCTGCTGCGCGTACGTCGGGGTCACGTTGACGACGTCGATCCCGTGCTCACGGCAGTACTCGACGAGGCCGGGCGCGTCGCGGCGCAGCTCCTCGTCGCAGATGTGCACCTCGTGGCCGTCGGCGAGCCACAGCAGTTCCTCCCACGACATGTCGAAGGCGAACGACACGGTGTGGGCGATCCGGAAGACCCGGTTCCCGTGCTCGGCCAGCACCGGCGCGAAGATCCGGCGCTGGTGGTTGACCAGCATGTTGGTGAGGCCGGCGTACTCGGTCACGACGCCCTTGGGCTTTCCGGTCGAGCCGGAGGTGTAGATCGTGTACGCGGGGTGCCGCAGGCGGTGCGGGTCGTCCGGCGCGAACGTCACGAACGGCTCGGCCGCGAGCAGGGGCCGGTCCAGTTCGATGAGGTCGCCGGTCAGCCGCGGCGCTACGGCGCTGACGGTGAGGATCACGTCCGGGCGGGCGTCGGCGACGATCGCCGCGATCCGCTCGTCCGGGTGGTCCAGCTCCAGCGGCACGTACGCGGCTCCGGTGCGCAGTACGGCGAACAGCGCCACGATCGAGTCGAGGGAACGCGGGATCGCGAGACCCACGGTCCGCTCGGGCCCGATCCCGCGCCCGGCGAGCACGCCCGCCAACGCACGGCTGCGGTGCTGGAGTTCGGCGAAGGTCATGCTCTTGCCGTGGGCGACGAGCGCGGTCCGCTCCGGGGCGCGGTCGGCCGCCAGGTCGAACCGGTCGACCACGGTGTCCGTGCCGATGTCGGTCCGGGCGGCGGGCGCGGGCACCGGCCCGAGGCCGCGCAGGGCGCCCACGGGTCCGGTGGCACGGGCGAGGTCCGCCAGGACGCGCACGTAGTCGTCGAGGAGGCGACGGGCGCTGTCGCTGTCGCCGTGGCGGTGCTCCAGCTTGACCGTGAGCCGGTCGCCGGGTGTGACGACCCAGGTGAACGGGTAGTGCGTGGAGTCGTCGGACCGCACCGCCGTGATGCCGTGGCGGGCGTTCATCTCGTCGAACGCGTCCATGTCCAGGAAGTTCTGGAGCACGAACAGGTTGTCGAACAGGGTGTCGTGGCCGCTGGCCCGCTGGATCTCGCCGAGCCCGAGGTGCTCGTGCTCCATGGCCTCGACCCGGGCCGTCTGCACGGCCGACAGGTAGTCCCGGACGGTGTCGCCCGGCCGGGCCCGCGTCCACATCGGCACGGTGTTGAGCAGCACGCCGACGATCTCGGACAGGCCCTCGCCCTCGCGCCCGGAGACGGTCACGCCGAACACCGCGTCGGCGCGGCCCGTGCGGGCGCCGAGGAGCAGGCCGAACGCGCCGGTCAGGACGGAGTTCAGGGTGACGCCGTGCGTCCTGGCCACGTCCCGCAGCAGTTCCGACTGCTCGGCGGAGAGCGTGCGCACCAGCGCGGGCGGCAGGTCCGCCGAGAGGGCCGGCGCCGGTCCGGCGAGCAGGGTCGCGCCCGGGAGCCCGGCCAGGTGCTCGGCCCAGAAGCGCTCCGCGACGGCCGGGTCCTTGGCGGCGAGTGCCCGGGCGTGGTCCTGGAAGCTGGGCGTGGCCGGGCGGGTGTCCGGCCGCCCGCCGGCGAGGACGGCCTCGTAGGCGGCGAACAGGTCGCGCAGCACGATCTCGCGGGACCAGCCGTCCCACAGCAGCAGGTGGTAGCTGAGGAGCAGGCCGTCGCTGCCGTCGGGCCGCCGGACCACGGTCAGCCGGACCAGCGGTGGTTCGGTCAGGTCGAATCCGGTGTTGCGGTCCTCGTCGCGCAGGGCCGCCACGTCCATGTCGGTGGCCAGGGCGACCGTGCGGACGCCGATCCGGCGGCCCGCCCTGAGGATCTGGACCGGGTTGCCGTCGTCGTCGGTGCCGAAGCCGGCGCCGACCACGGGGTGCCGGGCGATCACCGCGGCCATGGCCTCGGCCAGCGCGTCGGTGTCCAGGCGCCGGTCGAAGGCGAAGTAGCTCTGCGCGACGTAGTGCCCGGCCGCGCCCGCGAGCTGGGCCTGGAAGTACAGGCCCCGCTGGAGCGGGGTGACCGGTGCGGTGCGCTCGGCCGTCACGGCGGCGTCCGCGACCGCCTCCAGGGCGCGCAGCCAGTGCGCGGTGATCTCGTCGGGGATCTCCTCGGCGAGGGTGAACGTCGCGTACAGGCTGCCGGAGACCGCGTCGGTCCAGGCGTTGACCTCCACGGCGTACGGGCTGCCCTGGTCGCCGCCGGTGATGTGCGGGGCCTGGGACTCGCTGCCCCGGCCGAGGTAGTTGAAGAGCACCTGCGGGCGGGCGGTCAGCAGCGGGGCCGTCTGCGGGTTGAGGTGGCGCAGCCGGCCGTAGGCGAGGTGCCCGGCCTCGTCCGGCTGCCGCTCGGCCAGCTCGCGGGCCGCCGCGACGGGGTCGGTGTGCGCGGTGAGCCGGACGGGCGCGATGGCGGTGAACCAGCCGACCGTGCGGGTGTAGTCGTGGTGCGGCAGCGCCGGGACCCGGCCGTGCCGCTCCAGCTCGATCGCGAGGTCCGTGGGGGACGGCTGGATGCGGGTCAGCGCGCTGCGCAGGGCGCCGCACAGCAGTTCGGTGAGGGCGACGCCGAGCGCGGTGGGCGCCGTGCGCGTCACCTGGTCGCTGACCGCGGGGTCGAGGAGCACGGTGGTCTCGCGCAGCGCGCCGGTCGCGGGCAGCAGCGGAGGTGCCTGGAGGGTGTCGACCCAGCGGCCGAGGTCGCCGGCGTCCGCCGCGGCCCGCGCGGTGAGCGTCTCGGCGTACTCGGCGTAGGACGTGGTCGCCGGTGCGAGGGCTTCCCCGCGCAGGGCCGCCGCCATGTCGTCCAGCAGGATCAGCCAGGACACCGCGTCGACCGCGAGGTGGTGCGCGGTGAGCACCAGGGTGCGGCCGGCGGCGAGCCAGGTGAACGCGATGACGTCCCCGGACTCGGGGTCCAGGCGTCCGGCGGCCTCGTTCGCGGCGGCCGTGGCGTCGTCCGTGTCCGCGCGGACGACGGTGGCCTCGCGGCCGGGTTCGGTCCGCAGGCTCCACACGCCGTACTCGGCGGTCAGCCGCAGCCTGAGGGCCGGGTGGGCGGCCAGTACGGCGTTCGCGGCGCGCTCGATGTCCGCGAGGCCGGTGCCCTCGGCCACCTCCAGGGTCCTGGCCTGGGCGAACCGGGCGAGAGAGCCGCCCAGTTCCCGCTGGCGCAGGATGATCGGCGTGGGCGCCACCGGGCCGTCCTCGTGACGCGGGGGCGCCGCGGCCGGAGCGGTCGCCGGGGTCTCGGGCGCGGTGCCCACCAGCCCGGCGAGCGCTCGCGGTGTCTTCAGCAGGAACACGTCGCGGGGTGCGATCGGCAGGCCGAGCGCCCTGGCCCGGTTGACCAGAGTGATGGCCACGATGCTGTCGCCGCCGGCCCCGAAGAAGTCCGTGTCGGCGTCGGCGTCCGGCTGGGACAGCGTGTCGGCGAAGACGCCGACCAGCGCGGCGAGCGCGGAGTCGGTGGCGGCCGACGCGGTGCCGGGGGCGGTCACCGACGGGTCGTCCTGCGCGGCCCGCGCGATCAGGGCCTTGCGGTCCAGCTTGCCGTTGACCGTCAGCGGCAGGGCGTCCAGTGCCAGGACCCGGCCCGGCACCATGTGCACGGGGAGCTTCGCCGCGAGGAGGGCGGAGAGGTCGCCGGGCACCCGGCCCACGACATGGGCGACCAGGTGGTCACCGCTGTCCGCGACGGTGACGGCGACGTCGACCACGCCGTCGAGGTCCCGGACGGCGGACTCGACCTCGCCGAGTTCGATCCGGAAGCCCTTGAGCTGCACCTGGTCGTCGGCGCGGCCGGCGAACTCCAGCTCGCCGTCGAGGGTCCGGCGGGCGAGGTCGCCGGTGTGGTACATGCGGGAGCCGTCGTTCGCGAACGGGTCGGCCACGAACCGGCCCGCGGTGAGGCCCGGCCGGCCCAGGTAGCCGAGGGACACCTGGTCGCCGGCCACGTAGATGGCGCCCACCCGGCCCGGCGGCACCGGCCGCAGTCGGTCGTCGAGCAGGTAGGTGACCAGGCCCGGGATGGGGCCGCCGATGGGGCTCACGTCCTCGCCGGCGCCGAAGTCCTCGTCGGTCAGCACCCGGTGGGTGACGTGGACCGTGGTCTCGGTGATGCCGTACATGTTGACCAGTTCGGGCGCGGCGGTGCCGTGCCGCTCGACCCAGCCGCGCAGCCGCCCCAGGTCCAGTGCCTCGCCGCCGAAGACGACCCGGCGCAGGGCGGGAAGGGGGGCACCGGCGTGCCGGTCGGCCTCGATGAACTGGTAGAAGGCCGACGGGGTCTGGTTCAGCACGGTCACGCCGCGCTCCCGGACCAGCCGGTGGAAGTCGACCGTGGAGCGGGTCAGCCCGTAGTCGGGGACCAGCAGTTCCGCGCCGTGCGCCAGCGCGCCCCACAGCTCCCAGACCGCGAAGTCGAAGGAGTAGGAGTGGAACTGCACCCACACGTCGTCCGGGCGGACGTCCATGTCCGGCCGGGTGTTGGCGAGCAGCGTCACCACGCTGGAGTGCGGGACGACGACGCCCTTGGGCCGGCCGGTCGAGCCGGAGGTGTAGATGACGTAGGCGGGGTCGTGCCAGTCGGCCTCTTCCGCCATGGGCGGGGTGGCGTCCCGCGACGGCTCGTCGCCCTGCACGAGGACGCGGGCCGTGACGCCCGCCCGCTCCAGCAGCGCCGTGAAGCGCTCCCGCTGCCCGGGGTCGACGAGGACGGCCTCAGGGGCCGCGTCGGCGAGGATGTACTCCAGCCGCTCGTCCGGGTACGACATGTCCAGCGGTACGTACGCGCCGCCCGCGCTGACGATCGCGACCAGGGCGACGACCTGCTCCAGGGAGCGCGGGACCGCCACGGCCACGCGCCGGCCCCGCCGGACCCCGGCCGCGCGCAGGGTCGCGACCAACTCGTCCTTGGCCGCCGCCAGTTCGCCGTAGGTGAGCGTCCGGGTGGTGCCGTCGAGGGCGCACTGGGTGACGGCGGTGGCCGCCGGGTTCCGGTCCGCAGCGGCGTCGAACAGGCCGCCGAGGGTCGTCGGGGTGACACGGGCCGGGGTGCGGGTGCCGCGCGGCAGCAGGTCGGCGACCGGGGTGTCGGGCCGGTCGAGCAGGCCGGTGAGGGCGTGCGTGAACCGGCGCAGGATGTCCTGGGCGCTGCTCTCCCGCAGCAGGGCGCCGTCGTAGATCAGGTTGAAGCGCGGACGCCCGTCGAGGGACCGCTCCACGACGAGGGTCAGCGGGTAGTGCGGGGCCCCCTCGTTCACGAGGTCGCTGACGGACAGCGTGTCGCCGGGGCGGCGCAGGGCGGTGACGTCGGTCGCCACGTCGAACACCACGAGGGTGTCGAAGAGGGAGCCGACGCCGGCCTGGCGGCCGATCCGGGCCAGGGAGACGTGCTGGTGCGGCAGAACCGCGCCCTGGTGTTCGCGGACCGTGGCGAGCAGTTCGCGCGCCGTGGTGCCGGCGTCCCAACGGGCCCGCAGCGGCACGGTGTTGATGAACAGGCCGACCATGTCCCCGATGCCGGGCACGTCCGCGTCGCGGCCGGAGACGGTGGAACCGAACACCACGTCACCGGAGTTCAGGATGCCGCCCAGGGTCAGCGCCCAAGCGCTGTGCACGGCCACGCTCAGCGTCACGCCGGCCGAGCGGGCGGACGCGTCGATGTCCGTCGCCGGCTCCAGGGAGGTGTCGGCGAACCGGTCGGACGGGGTGTGCTCGGCGGCGACCAGCGAGGGGCCGGGCAGGCCCGCGAGTTCGGCGCCCCACACCCGGTCGCTCTCGTCGGCGTCGCGTCCGGCGAGCCAGGCCACGTAGTCGCGGAAGCCGCCCAGCGGATACACGGTGCCCGGCGCGTGGTACTCGGCGAGCAGGGCGCGGAGCATCGGCGGCACCGACCAGCCGTCGGCGATGATGTGGTGCACGGTCTGCACCAGCACGTTCCGGCCGGCCGCCGGGTCGCGGAACAGCGTGAACCGCATCAACGGTCCCGTGGCCAGGTCGAATCCGGCACGGCGGTCCCGCTCGGCGTGGTCGCGGATCTCCGCGCCGGTGATGCCGGGCCGGTCGACCGTGGTGAACGGCGCCTCGGCGCCGCTCTCCAGCACGGAGACGACACGGCCGTCGGCGAGCGCCGTGAACCGCGCGGCCAGGTTCGGGTACAGGGCGAACAGCCGGGTGGCCGCCGCCGCGAGCCGGCCGGCGTCCAGCTCGCCTTCGAGGGTGAGGAGTTGCTGTTCGACGTAGCTGCCCGCGGAGTCGTCGTCGAAGACCGAGTGGAAGTACAGGCCTTCCTGGAGCGGGGTCAGGGGCAGGATGTCGCGCAGCGCGGGGCCGTCGAGGGCGTCCACGTCGGCCTGGGTCAGCCGCACCAGCGGGAAGTCGCTGGGCGAGTGGCCGCCCTGGTCGAGTGCGGCGAGCCCGGCGAGGGCGGCCTGGAAGTACCCGCCGATCGTCTCGATGTCCGTGCCGGTGAACATCCCCTCGGGCCAGGTGAGGGTCGTGACCAGTTCGTACTCCCCGTCGGCGGCGGGTTCGGCGATCGCGTTGAACTCCAGGGCGCGCGGCAGGCGCATCCGCGGGTCGCGCTTCTCGCCCAGTTGCCCGGTGGCTCCCGAGAGCTGCCAGTCGCCGGAGGCGCCCGCGTCGAAGCGGCCCAGGTAGTTGAACAGGATCTGGGGTGCGGGGGCCGGGAACTCGGTGTCGGCCAGGTAGCGCAGGGCGCCGTAGGAGATGCCGTTGCCCGGTACGCGGGCGAGGTCGTCCTTGACGGCCTTGAGCGCGGCGGCGAGGTACCCCGGGGCGGTGAGGTCGTCCGCCGTGCCGGGGTCCACGGTGACGGGGAACAGCGTGGTGAACCAGCCGACGGTGCGCGACAGTTCCGGCTCGACGCCGGTGGCGGCCGCCACGTGGCGGGTCTCGCGTCCGTGGCCTTCGAGTTCGATGTGCGCGAAGGTCTGGTCCTGGCCGCGGTCGCGGCGCCACCGGGCGAGGGTGACGGCGAGCGCGGTCAGCAGGACGTCGTTGACGCCGGCGTGGAATTTCGCCGGGACCTCGCCGAGCAGGGCGGCCGTGACGTCGGCGCCGACGGTGACGGTCCGGGACCGCTCGCGTGCGACGGTGTCGGCCGCGGACAGCTCCCGCCGGCCCAGCGGCGCGTCGGGGCCCGGCAGGGGGCGCGCGTAGTAGCCGCGGTCCGCGTGGAACCCGGCGCTTTCCAGCAGTTGGGTCCAGCGCCGGAACGACGTGCTGACCGGGGGCAGTTGGACGGCCTCGCCCGCGGAGCACTGGCGCCACGCGGTGGCCAGGTCGTCCATCAGGACCCGCCAGGACACGCCGTCGATGACCACGTGGTGGACGACGACGACGAGTTGGCGGGCGGTACGGCGCCACACGGCCCGCAGCATCACGCCGTTGTCCGGGTCGAGGCCTTCGGTGGCGAGGGCCACGCAGGCGTCGAGGGGCTCCTCGCTCTCCTGCCAGCCGGCCGGGGTCGCACCGGCCTCCGGGATGTCGAAGCTCCAGCGGTCGCCGCGCACGAGCCGGGCCCGCAGCATGTCGTGGCGGGAGACGACGGCGGTGAGGACGGCGTCGAGGGCGTCGGCGGTGAGGTCCGCCGGGGTGTTCAGCACGACCGACTGCACGAAGCCGTCGACGGCGTCGGTGGTCCGGCCGAGCCACTGGACGATGGGCGATCCGGTGACGGGACCGGTCGCGATGTCGCCGTGGTCGGCCCGGGTCACGTCCTCACGGCTCGCCACCGCCGCCAGCGCGCCCAGGACTTCGCTGGCGAAGATCTGCCCGGCGGTGACGTAGAGGCCGGCCTCGCGCAGCGCGCTCAGCAGGGAGATCGCGAGGATGCTGTCGCCGCCGAGCTGGAAGAAGTTCTGGTCGACGCCGACCTCCTCCAGCCGCAGCACGGAGGCGACGGCGGCGCACACGGCGCGTTCGTCGTCGGTGGCGGGCCGGACGAACGAGCCGGTCACGATCTCGGGTTCGGGCAGCGCGCGCCGGTCCAGCTTGCCGTTCGGGGTGAGCGGGAACTCCCGCATGACGACGACGTGGGCGGGCACCATGTACTCCACCATGTGCCCGGTGGCCCACGCCTTGACCTCGTCCGCCCGCAGGTCCTCGTGGCCGGCGGCCGGGATGACGTAGCCGACGAGGTAGGTGCCGCCGGCGCTGTTCTTGTTCGCGACGACGCAGGTGTGCCGCACCCCGGGGTGCTCGGCGAGGCCGGCCTCGACGTCCTCCAGTTCGAGCCGCATGCCGCGGATCTTGACCTGGTTGTCGGCCCGGCCGAGGAAGTCCAGCGACCCGTCCGGGGCGAAGCGGGCCAGGTCGCCGGTCCGGTACAGCCGGGAGCCGTCGTCCGCGAAGGGGTTCGCGACGAACCGGGACGCGGTCAGGCCGGGCGCGTTCACGTATCCGCGGCCGAGGAGGAAGCCGCCGACGTAGAGTTCGCCGCCGACGCCGACCGGGACCGGGCGCAGCTCGTCGTCCAGGACGTAGAGCTGGGTGTTGGGGTTGGCCTTGCCGATCGAGGTCGACAGGCGTTCCGCCGCGTCCCGGTAGATGACGTGGGAGACGCCGATCGTGGTCTCGGCCGGGCCGTAGCCGTGGTACATGGGGATGTCGAGCCGGGTGCGGAACCGTTCGTACAGCTCCGGGGTGAGGACCTCGCCGCCGCACCAGACGTGCCGCAGGCTGTCCAGCCGTCCGGAGTCGCCGGCCATCTCCAGCAGGACGTCCAGCATGGACGACACGAGATAGGTGAAGGTGACGCGCTGCTCGGCGATCACGCTCAGCAGGTGGTGCGGGTCGCGTTCGCCGCCGGGCCGCAGGACCACCAGCCGGCCGCCGCACACCAGCGGCAGGAAGATCTCGTTGAGGGAGATGTCGAAGGACAGCGGGGCCTTGAAGAGCGACGCGTCGTCGTGGCCGAAGCCCAGGATCTCGTGCACCTGCCACAGCAGGCGCTCGCTGATCGCCGCGTGCCGGATCATCGCGCCCTTGGGCCGGCCGGTCGAACCGGACGTGAAGATCACGTAGGCGAGGGAGTCGCCGTGGACGGTGACGCCGGTCCCCTCGACGGGGTGGCCGCCGTACCGCCAGTCGCCGAGGTCCACGGCGACGGCGGGCGGTTCGGCGGGGTCGTGCTCGCCGGATGCGTTGAGCTGCGCCACGACCCGCGCGTCGGCGATGACGACGGCGCGGCGGGCGGCGGGCCACTGCGGATCGAGCGGTACGAACGCGCAGCCGGCCTGGAGCACGCCGAGCAGGCCGATCACCATGTCGGCGGAGCGGTCCAGCGAGATGCCGACGACCTGCTCGGCGGTGAGGCCGCGGCCGAGCAGGTCATGGGCCAACTGGGCCGACATCTCGGCAGCCTGACGATACGTCAACGATCGGTGCTCGTCCACGACGGCGACCGCGTCCGGCCGCAGCCGCGCCTGCTCGCGGAACATCTCCACGATGGTCGGCCGGTCCCGCTCGGCCTCGGTGTCGTTCCATTCGGCCAGGGTCTTCAGGCGTTCCGCCAGGCCGGTCGGGCTGATGGAACCGAGGGGCCGGTCGGGGAAGTCCGCCAGGTCCTCCAGCGCGAGCCGCGCCTCGGACGGCTGGACACCCTCGGGTACGGCGATGCTCATACCGTCCGGGCCGGCTTCGCCGACCTCCCAGCCACGGGGCGCCGCGCCGCCGTTGCCGGCCCAGGCGAGCACGTCCGTGAAGAGCGTGCCGGGGGCGAGGTCGATGCCGTCCGGGCTCCGGCCGGTCGCCCAGTACGACAGCCCGATCGCGCACGCCTCGGCGATGGTCCGGTCGGAGTGGTCGCCGGTGCGCCGGCGTATGTCGGCCAGGCGCGTGGGGGAGATCAGCGCGAGACGAGCGCTCGGTTCCATCATTGAAAACTCAACACCTTCCAGGTACTAAGGCAAGGCTAACCTAAATTAGGGTTGCCTAACTACCCTCACGCCAGGCCCGCCAGAGCCGCGCGTAGCGGCCGTCCAGGGCCACCAGCTCATCGTGGGTGCCCTGCTCCACGACCCGCCCCGCGTCCAACACGGCGATCCGGTCGGCGGACACCGCCTGGGTCAGCCGGTGCGCCACGAACAGCGTGGTGCGGCCGGAACAGGCGGCCAGGACGGCCCTTTCGAGTTCGGCGGCGCCCTCGCTGCCCGCCTCTGCGGTCGACTCGTCCAGCACCACCACCGGCGCCCGGCCCAGCACCAGCCGGGCCAGCGCGATATGGGCGGACTTGGTGCCGTCCAGCCGCTCACCGCCCTCGCCGACCGCGGTGTACAGCCCGTCGGGCAGCGCTTCCACCCACTCGCCGGCGCCCACGACGCGCAGCGCGTCCATCAGTTCGGAGTCGGTCGCCTCCGGCGCCGCCAGCCTCAGGTCCTCGGCGAGCGGGCCGGAGAACACGTGCGTCTCCTGGGTCAGGATGCTCACCAACGCCCTCGCCCCGGCGTCGTCCAGCTCGGCGAGGTCGGTCTGCCCGATGCGCACCGACCCGGCCTGCGGGGTCCCGATACCGGCGATGAGCGCGGCCAGGGTCGTCTTGCCGGCACCCGTCGCACCGACCAGGGCCAGCGAACCACCCGCGGGAATCGTCAGGTCGACGTCCCGCAGCACCGGATTCTCGGCGCCGGGGTAGGTGTACGTCAGCCCTGCCACCGTCACCGGGTACGCGGCGCCGCCCTCCGCCACGGCGGTGGAATCGCCCACCAGCCGCTCCTGTGTGGACTCCGCCAGCACCCCGACGAGCCGGGTCAGGCTCGCGCCCGACTTCTGCGCCTCGTCGAACGTGAACATGATGGCGCCCAGCGGGGTGAACAGGCGGTGGAAGACCAGCGGGGCCGCCGACACCTCGCCGAGGGTGGCGGAACCGGTCTCCAACAGGGCATAGCCGACCACGAGGATGAGGACCAGGCCGATGAACTCCGCGCGGTTCTCCCGGCCGACGAACCGGCCGAAGAAGCGGAACACCTCGATCCCGAGGTTCCGCACCCGCCGCGAGTCGTCGTCGACCTTCTGGCGGAACGTCTCCTCCAGGCGGTACGCCCGCACCGTGTCGATGCCGTTCAGACCGCTGATCAGCGCCTGCGCGCGGTCGGCCTGGGCGGCCCGCTGCTTCCGGTAGAGCGGGGCGGACCGGGGCAGGTACCAGCGCAGGGCCAGCGCGTAGGCGGGCAGCGCGCAGGCGCCCGCCAGGCCGAGCCGCCAGTCGAGGCTGAACATGCCGACCGTGGCGACGGTCACCAGCACGCCCGCGGAGAACACCGTGGGAAGGGCCGAACGGATGCCCTTGGACAGGACGGCGACGTCGTCGCCGACCCGGGAGAGCACATCGCCGCGGCCCACCTGTTCGACCCGGGCGCTGGGCATGCCCAGCACGGCCCGGACAGCGCCTTCCCGCAGCCGCGCGAGCAGGTCGGCGCCGAGCCGCCCGATCAGGTAGGTCGACACGGCGGTGGCCGCCGCGCCGAGCAGCGCGGCGGCCGCCATCAGCACCCCGATCGTGACCAGGGTCGAACGCGATCCGTCCCCGGTCACCCCGTCGACCACCCGGCCGATGAGGAGGGTCGGGAGCATCTGGAGCGCCGCCCCGGCCACCGTGCTGACCACGGTACCGGCCGAAAGCCAGGGCATGGCACGGCAGTTCGCCGCCACCCACCGAGCTGCCTCACGGCCGGTCGTCGTGCGCAGGGTCGCCGGGGCGACACGCGTGTCCGTGGTGCTCACACCTAGCCGACCGACTTGACGAGCTGGTCGATGGCGTACGGCAGGGAGGGCAGGGTGGCCTGCGACATGGCCGCGCCGGCCGCCGGGCCCTCGCTGTCGAGGAGGTACGACACCTTGCCGCTCTTGGCGACCTTCAGGTTGGTGAAGAGGTCGTACTTCTTCAACGCGGCCGTGTCCGCCTTGTCGTTGATGACGAACACGCGGTCGACGTCGACGAGGTCCATGCGCTCCGGGGAGAGCGCGACGGAGAACTTGTCACCGGCGATCTTGTCGATCTGGGTCTGGCCCTTGAAGCCCATGCCCGTCAGGAGCTGTCCCCGGACGTCGGTGGTGGTGAACGGATTGACCGAGTCCTTGTACCAGGACAGCGCGACGGCGGTCTGCTTGGCGAACTCCGGGTGCGCCTTCTTGACTCCGGCGAGCTTGTCCTGGACGCCCTGGACCATCTTCCTGCCCTCGTCGGCCTTGCCGAGCGCCTTGGCGATCTGGAGGGCGTTGTCCTGCCACGGAGCGCTGAACGGCTCCTTCTCTGCCTTGGTACGGCCCACCGTCGGGGCGATCTGGGAGAGCTTGTCGTAGGCGGCCTTGTCGATCTCGGAGTAGACCGCGATGATCAGGTCCGGTCGCAGGGCGGCGATCTTCTCGTAGTTGGGGCCGGAGTCGCCGTTGTTCATGACGACCTCGGGCTTGGTGTCGCCCCACTTGTCCTTCACCCAGGGCCACTGGGTGTTGATGTCGGGGCTCTTGCCCGCCGGGTTCGGGTACTGGTCGACCATGCCGACCGGCTTGACGCCGAAGGCCAGGGCGGTCTGGTCGTCCGTGTAGCCCACGGTCACGACCCGCTTGGGGGCCTCCTTGACCGTGGTGGAGCCGAACGCGTGCTCAACCGTGACCGGGAACGCACCCGCGGAAGCCGAGGAGTTGGCGCTGTCGTCCTTCGTGTCCGAGTCCGACGAGCCGGAACCGCATCCCGCGAGGAGGCCTATGCCGACGGCCAGGGCGGACGCGGTCGCCGCCAGCCGCCGCCAGGGCTGCGTACGTGTCGTTCTGTCGAGGAGCATCCGGATTCCCTTGCTTTCGCGCTGTCCACTACCGGCCCCAGATAAGGCAGGCAAACCCTAGCCCGGGACGGTGAGGTTAGCCTAGCCTAAGTAGAGGGGGTTCCGGTCCGGCTGCCCTGGCCAGGGACCACATGAGTGCGCCCGATGGGCACGATGAGCGGCCGGTCGCCCACCGGATCGTCGATCACCCGGGCACGCAGGCCGAACGCCTCGTCCAGCAGCTCGGCGGTCACCACGTCACGGGGGTGACCCTGCGCCAGGACCGAACCCGCCTGCATCACCACCAGGTTGTCGCTGTAGCGCGCGGCCAGGTTGAGGTCGTGCAGCACCATGACCACGGTGCGGCCCGACTCGTGCAGGTCGTCGACCAGGTCGAGCACGTCGATGGCGTGCGCGAGGTCCAGGTAGGTGGTGGGCTCGTCGAGCAGCAGCAGGTCGGTGCCCTGCGCCAACGTCATCGAGATCCAGACCCGTTGGCGCTGGCCACCGGAGAGCGAATCGACGGGGCGGTCGGCCAGGTCGGCCACCCCGGTCATGGCCAACGCCCGTTCCACCACGGAGGCGTCGTCGGAGGACCACTGCCGCAGCCAGCCCTGGTGCGGGTGCCGGCCCCTGGCGACGAGGTCGGCCACGGTCAGGCCCTCCGGCGCGACCGGCGACTGCGGCAGCAGGCCGAGCTTCTTCGCCACGTCCCTGGTCCGGAGCCTGACGATGTCCTCGCCGTCCAGCACGACCGAGCCCCGGGCCGGCTTGAGCAACCGCGACAGGGTTCGCAACAGAGTGGACTTGCCGCACCCGTTGGGGCCGATGATCGTGGTCACCACACCCGGCGGGATCGCCACGTCCAGCGCGTCGATGACGGTACGGTCGCCGTACCCGACCGTGACCCCCCTCGCTGCCAGCCGTGGGACGCCGTCCGCCCCGTACTGGATCCCGGTGATGTCCTGAGCGACCAAGGTCCCCCCTCAAGCAGGCTTGTTTAGGCTTGCCTAACTTTCTATCACCTAGGGCCTCTCGTCCGGACCTTGCCGGGGTCGCGGGGCACCGTTGACCGGGGCCGGCCGGGTCCGGAAGAGAGGCCCTACCGCCGGTTCGCCCGCACCAACAGGTAGACGAGGAAGGGACCGCCGAACGCGGCGGTGACCACGCCGACGGGCAGGGTGATCGGCAGCGCGGTCCGTGCGACCAGGTCAGCGCCGATCAGCAGCAGCGCGCCCACCGTGCCGGCCGCCACCATGGGCGGCGTCGGGGACTTCGTCAGGCGCATCGCCACCTGGGGCGCCACCATCGCGACGAACGGGACCGGCCCCGCGGCGCTCACCGCCACGCCGGCCAGCAGCACCGCGCACAGCAGCAGGACCGCCCGTACCAGCGCGTACCGCACTCCCAGGCCCGCGGCCACGTCGTCGCCGAAGTGCAGGGGCTTGAACTGGAAGGCGACGCACGCGACGACGGCCATGAGGGCGAGGGTCCCCCACAGCGCCGGCCGGACCTCGCCCCACGACCGGTTGTCCAGCGAGCCGACCAGCCACGCCTGGGCCCGGGCGACGTCCCTGATGTCGGCCGTGGCCAGCAGCCAGGTCGTGACCGCCTCCGTCACCGCGCTCACCGAGATGCCGATGAGGATGAGCCGGAAGCCGTCGACCCCCTGACGCCACGCCAGGAAGTACACCAGCAGCCCGGTGCCGAGACCGCCGGCCAGCGCCGCGGCGGGCAGGCCGACGGAGCTGACGATCGCGGTGGTGGCCCCGCCCGAGACCGTCACCAGGAACACCGAGACCGCGCTGGCGCCTCCGGTGATGCCCAGGATGTCCGGACTGGCCAGCGGATTGCGGGCGATGGACTGGGTGATCGCCCCGGACACGCCCAGCGCGAACCCCACGACGAGACCGGCCAGGGCCCGCGGCATCCGCAGATCCATGATCACGAACTGGTCCACCCGCTCGCCCCGGCCGAAGAGCGTGGCGATCACCTGGGACAGGCCGAGGGGGAAGTCCCCCACGGCGATGGACAGGCAGAACACCAGGAAGGCCGCCGCCGCCAGCAGCAGCGTGACCAGCACCAGCCGGGGCCGCCATACGAAGGACACGCCGCCGAGTCGCACACCCGGCGCCACCGGCCGCTTCACCACTGTCTCGTTCATGCGTTCTTGAACTTTCCCCGCCACACCAGGACCGCGAAGAACGGGGCGCCGAGAAGGGCGACGAGGACACCCGCGTCCAGCTCGCCCGGCCGCACCACCACGCGCCCCACGATGTCACAGACCAGCAGGACGACCGCGCCGAGCAGTCCCGCGTAGGGCACCAGCCAGCGGTAGTCGGGGCCCGCCAGGTACCGGGCCACGTGCGCCACCATGAGTCCGAGGAAGGCGATGGGCCCGCACGCCGCCGTCGCCGCGCCGGCCAGCAGGGTGATGGCGGTGATGCCGACGGTCCGGATCAGCGTGACGTGCACGCCCAGTCCCCGTGCCACGTCGTCGCCCAGGTTGAGCAGGTTGACGGAGGGCAGCGTGGCCAGCGCCAGCACCAGGCCGACGACGATGAACCCGGTCACCGGCCAGATGACGCCGAACGCCACCCCGGCCACCGAGCCGGCGTTCCAGAACCGC
This sequence comes from Streptomyces pyxinicus, assembly GCF_024753135.1. Lineage (GTDB taxonomy): Bacteria > Actinomycetota > Actinomycetes > Streptomycetales > Streptomycetaceae > Streptomyces > Streptomyces pyxinicus. Next base: position 225,521 of record NZ_JANUGP010000001.1, read on the forward strand.
AGGGCGTTCAGCGCCGCCTTGTCCGACAGGGCGACCGCGGTCGTCATCGCCGCGAGGAACACCGTGACCCCCTGCCCGGCCAGAGCGAGCGTCAGCGGATTGCCGGCGCCCCGGCCGATGCTCGACAGCCCGAACACGACGACACCGGCGATCGCGGCGCCCAGGAAGGCGAACCAGACGTACTGGAACGGATCGGTCAGCCCGAACAGCGAGATCGCCGACACGACGGCGAACGAGGCGCCGGTGTTCACTCCCAACAGGCCGGTGTCCGCGATGGGGTTGCGCGTGTACCCCTGGATCAGCGCCCCGCTCACGCCCAGCGCGATACCGGCCACGATCGCGAGCACCGTACGGGGCAGCCGTACCGTCTGCACGATGAGTCTGATCTCGGTGGCCTTCTGGTCCGGGCCCGGTGCCGCGAACAGCCCGTGCCACACCTCGGCGGGCGTCAACGCGCGCGCGCCGACGGCGACGGAGACCACCGCGACGACCAGGAGACCCGCGACGAGAATGCCCAGACCCACGACCCGCCGCCGCCGTATCCCCGTGACCAGGGAGAGCGCCGGGCGCTCCACTGTACTCGTGCCCATGTCGACGTAGGCTATCCCGGCGCCGCCGCCGGGCCGCCCGGGCACCTCGCGCCCGCTCGGGAGCGGTTCGCCGGCACGGCGAGGGGCTCCATGGACCACGGACGTTCCTCTCTGATGGCTGCCGCTCTTCTGTGCGCTACGGACGCACCGCTGCCGTGCCCGCGCGGCGCGAACGCACCACGGGCACGGCGACGGATCGGGCGTACGGGTCAGCGGGTCGGCTGGTGGACTCCCCCGCCGGCTCCCCCGGCGACCGGCCGGACCGCGTCGGGCGCGCCCTTGAGGCCGCGGTCGAGGACCGAGTCCAGGATCTCGCCGACGCGTATGGCGGTGTTGGAGAGCAGGGACGAGGTGATGCCGTGGGTGTGCTCGGTGCCGCCCTGGAGGTAGATGCCGCAGCGCAGTTCGGCGTCGGTGGCCACGCGGTAGTCGCGCTCGACGCGGACGCGGCCCCGGTCGTCACGGTGGCACCGGCCGGCGACGTCGCCGAGCAGGCCCAGGCCGTCGGCCTCCAGGTACCCGGTGGCGCAGACCACGACGTCGGCGTCCAGCCGGTTCTCCTCGCCGGTGACAAGGGACTTGACGGTGGCGCGGACCCCGTCGGGCGTCTCCTCGACGCCGGTGAGGCGCGAGACGTTCAGGAAGCGCAGCCGCTCGGTGCCGAGCACGCGCTCCGAGTACGCCTGCCGGTACAGGTCGTCGATGAGGTCGATGTCGACCACGGAGTAGTTGGTGTTGCCGTGGTAGTCCATCAGCCGGCGCTTGACGTCCTCCGGCGCGGTGAAGTACTCGTCGACCGCCTGGGGGTCGAAGATGCGGTTGGCGAAGCTGCTGTCGTCCGCCGGGCTGTAGCCGTAGCGGGAGAAGACCGCGCACACCTCGGCCTCGGGGAAGCGGCGGTGCAGGTAGGCGACGTTCTCGGCGGCGCTCTGGCCGGCGCCGACGACGACGAAGCGCTTGGGCTCGGAGCCCTTCAGGCCGTCCACCTTCGCCAGCAGGTCGGAGTTGTGCCAGACGCGGTCGGTCCGCTCGACGCCTTCCGGCATGACCGGGCGAAGTCCGGTGCCGATGACGAGGTTGCGGGCGCGGTGGACGACGGTCTCGTCGCCGTACCGGGCCGTCACGTCGAGGTACTCGATCACGCCGTCACGCACCACGGGTTCGACGGCGACGACCTGGTGGCCGTACGAGACCATGTCGTCGACCTTCGCCGCGGCCCACTCGAAGTAGTCGTGGAACTCGACCCGCAGCGGGAACAGGTTCTTGTGGTTGACGAAGTCGATCAGGCGGCCCTTGCTCTGGAGATAGCAGAGGAAGCTGTACTCGCTCGTCGGGTTCCGAAGCGTCACCAGGTCCTTGAGGAAGGACACTTGCATGGTCGCGTCGTCGATCAGCATGCCGCGGTGCCATCCGAAGCTGGGCTGCTGCTCGAAGAAGTGAGCGGTGACCGCCTCCTGCCTTCCGACGCGCGCGTTGTGCTCGCTCAGCGCGATCGCCATGGCGACGTTCGACGGCCCGAAGCCGATACCGATCAGATCGTGGACCAGTGGTGCGTCGCCAGGAAGAGCCTGTGACATGTCACTCCCATTCGTGCGGGACAGCCGCCTGTCAGGCGTCACGTCGGTGGGGATAAGGGGGAGTCCAGGCACACCGGTGACCGGCAGCCAAGCGGAACTTAGGCAAGGCTAACCTGATCCTCCCCCACTGTCGACCAGGCAAACCAGACAAACCACCACCTCTCAGGCTAACAACCCTCCAACCGGGGCTCGTTGCACTGTTAGGTAAGCCTTGCTTTACTGACCACTGGCTTTTTCGCACTTCTGAGGAGGAACCCCGATGCGGGTCGTCATGTTCGGCTATCAGACCTGGGGCCATCGCACCCTGAAGGCGCTCCTGGACTCCGAGCACGACGTCGTGATGGTCGTGACGCACCCCAAGAGCGAGCACGCCTACGAGAAGATCTGGAGCGACTCGGTCGCGGAACTCGCCGAGGAGCACGGCGTTCCGGTCGTCATCCGCAACCGCCCCGACGACGAGGAACTGTTCCAGCGGCTCAAGGATGCCGATCCGGACATCATCGTCGCCAACAACTGGCGGACCTGGATACCGCCGCGCATCTACACCCTGCCGCGGCACGGCACCCTCAACGTCCACGACTCGCTGCTGCCCAAGTACGCCGGCTTCTCCCCGCTGATCTGGGCTCTCATCAACGGTGAGCCCGAAGTCGGCGTCACGGCGCACATGATGGACGAGGTGCTCGACGCCGGCGACATCGTCGACCAGCGCGCGGTCGCCGTCGGCCCGACGGACACCGCCACCGACCTCTTCCACAAGACGGTCGACCTGATCGCCCCGGTCACCATCGGCGCCCTCGACGCGATCGCCTCCGGCCGGACCGAGTTCACCAAGCAGGACCGCTCCCAGGCGACCTTCTTCCACAAGCGCGCCGAGGACGACATCCGCATCAACTGGGACTGGCCCGCCGAGGTCCTGGAGCGCCTGGTCCGCGCCCAGTCGGCCCCCTACCCGGCCGCCTTCACCTTCCACAAGGGCAAGCGCCTTGAGGTGCTCGCCGCCGTCGTCTCCGAGGGCCGGTACGGCGGCACTCCCGGCCGCGTCTTCTACCGCGAGGGCGAGGGCGTGGTCATCGTCGCCGGCGCCGACGCCCGCACGGGCCGCAACCACGGCCTGGCCATCACCCGCGTACGCACCGAGGACGGCCACGAACTGGCCGCGACCGACTACTTCACCGCCATGGGCGGCTACCTCACCAACCGCCCCTGACACCGGCGGCCCCTCACCGCCCCTGATCCCCGACCCACTCCGGACGGTCCCGGAGGGGTCGGCGTCCACCGCCGTGCGGGGCATCGGTCCGCACGGCGGTGGCATACGGCCTGGGACTCGACTTGAATGCCTGGCAGATCAGTGCTTTCTCCGGGGGTGCGATGCGAACATCAGGGCGGGGCGGTGACCGGCAGCAGTACGCGCTGACCTCGGCCGAGGACGACAGCGACTTCTGGGCCTTCGCTCACGAGGCCGTGGGACTGTTCACTCCACTGCCGGACGAGGAGGGAGCACGCCGAGTGCACCTCGCGGGCTGCCTCCCGCAGGGAAGCCTGCTGAAGGGCATCGACCACGTGGGCGGCCGTCGTGCTGTGGCGGGCAACGCCTGGTTCGATCTCCTCGACGGTGACGGCGCCACCATGGGTTCCTACTTCGTCAACGAAGTCACCGTCATCGGCGTCAAGCCCTCCACCCGCGGCGCCGGCCTCGTGGACCTCACGGTGACGCTGTGGTGTGAGAACGCCCTGGACGGAGCGGAACAGGTGTGGAACCTGATCCGCGCGGGGCACCTCAATCGCACCGGCATGTGGCACGAACTCGCCCCCGAGGACAGACATGCGTGGCTGTCGGTGGCGCTGCACTCCGGGGAATACCAGCGTCAAGGGAAGCCCGACGCTCCCGCAGGCGAGGTGTTCACCCTGGACGGCCGGCACATCACTGACAGGGACACCTTCTACTGCGCGATCGGTGAAGCCGTCAACGGACCCGGCGGATACTTCGGATGGAACCTCGACGCTCTGAACGACTGCCTGACAGGCGGCTGGGGCGCCACCACTCCGTTCACCTTGCACTGGGAGTCGTCGACCGAGACCAGGGCAAGGTTGGCGGAGCATGTACCCGCCGCCGATCGCGAGGTAGCGCTGTTCGACCTGCTCCTGGAGATCTTCAGGGAACAGGGTGTGCACGTCATCCTGCGCTGACGGGGTGGCGAGACCACGCACGGCCCGCTCGACGACGAATACCGGTGCGGCCGTCCCATCGGCCTGTCCCCTACGGACGCGAACGACGGCATCGACACCCGCACACACAAAGTCGCCAGTCAAGGGCAGATCTCGGAAGTATCCGATATCGACCCTTGATCGGCGACTGTCTCCAGTCGGGACGACAGGATTTGAACCTGCGACCCCTTGACCCCCAGGAGTAGGGGTCAAGGGTATTTTCTGGATATAGCAGACTTAATCAGGGTGGATAGTGTGCGTAGGAGGCTCCGTCGCGCGCCATCGCGCACACCGTGTGGTCCCCAACTGGTCCCCAAGCCGACTCCGCAGCCCCTCCGAGTGAACCCCGCCCTCGCCGCGCTCGCCCCAGGCTGACACCACCGCTCCACCTGCCGCTCGCTGACCGGCGCAGCGGCCTCGACTTCGCGATTCGCCATCGTGTCTACGCCGCAACGGCAACCTGCAAACCAGAGGTTTGAATCACCCATCGGTATCCGGGTCCGCCAACCCGGACGGGGCCGCTATCAGAAACAGACTAAACGCCCTCTCAGTGCTCAATGGAAGGCGTCAGCAGGTGTGAATGTCCCGGCCGTTGATGTCCTTGGCGACGTCGTTGCCCTGGCCACTGAGGTAGTAGGCGGACACAAAGTCCTTACCGCCGGTGTCCATGTCGGTGGCGAGCCACCAGTGGTTGTAGGCGCTGCCCGAGCCCACCTGCGCGCCCCAGACCTTGCAGAAGACGTAGTTGGTGCCCGCGTAGAGGGCGCCGCCGTGGTCGCGCCCGGTAGCGGTGGTGAAGGTCTTTACCCACACCTTGCCGCCGGCGTCGTCTCCGGAGGCGCACTCGGGGATGTCGTCGCCGTTCTCGTCGTTGGCGACGTCGTTGCCCTGGCCGCTGAGGTAGTAGGCGGACACAAAGTCCTTACCGCCGGTGTCCATGTCGGTGGCGAGCCACCAGTGGTTGTAGGCGCTGCCCGAGCCCACCTGCGCGCCCCAGACCTTGCAGAAGACGTAGTTGCGCCCGGCGTTGAGAGTGCCCCCGTCGTTGCGGCCCTGGGCTGCGGCGAAGGTCTTGACCCAGGTGCGTCCGCCGCTGCGGCCCGTGCCGGTGGTGGTGCCATCGCAGGTCGGTAGGTCGTTGCCGTTCGCGTCCTTGGCCGTGTCGTTGCCCTGGCCGCTGAGGTAGTACGCGGAGACGAAGTCCCGGCCGCCGGTGTCCATGTCGGTGTACAGCCACCAGTGGTTGTAGGCACTACCTGATCCCACCTGAGTGCCCCACTCGCGGCAGAACACGTAATTGCGCCCGGCGTACAGTTTCCCGCCGTGATCGCGTCCAGCAGCCGAAGCGAAGGTATTTATCCAGAGCTTGTCGGAGCCGCCGCTCCCGGCCCCGCCGCCTCCACCGCCACCACCACCGTTCAGTGGCCGGCTCTTGGGCACGGGACTGACATAGCCGTCGATCGCCTCGGAGTTGCCGAACATCGTCCCCGGTGAGGAGTTGAGCGTGTCCTCACGGACCTTCGCCGTGTGCGCGTAGTGAGCCTCTTCGTTGCCCTCGGGGCCTGTCGTGTTCTCCTCGCCGCCGACATCGCCACTGACGATGGTCACCGAACCCCCGTCGACCGCGACCACGATGGCAACATGGTGGACCACGCCTTTGGCGTTACCGTAAATGTCGTGGAACAGGGCCGCGTCACCGACCTGCGGCGCGGAGTGCTCACCGCCGTATCTGGCCCGCTGTTCCTGGAAGCTCCGGGCGCGGGGGTCGAGATACTCGGTGTGGAAGCCGGCCCGGTCCCAGACCCAGCGGGCGAAGTCGGCGCACCAGTACTCACCCCGTCCTTTGTTGCCGCTGCAACTCGTCAGATAGCCGGGATCGCAGACCCTCCCCGGCTCGCCGACGCTTTCGAAGCGGTGGGTCTGGCCGCGCGCGATGTCGGCGATGGTCTGGACGTCTCCGAGCACGACGTCCGCATTCGCCGGCGGGGCCGGTGCAGCAAGGTAGAAGGCCATGGTGAGCAGCGCAGTGACTGCGATGCCCCACCGGTGCAGGGATGGGCTGATGTGTGCGAAGCGCATGGCGTCCTCTGTGGAGAGCGGTAACTCCATCGCAGGCTACGAACGCACCGCTTCCTCAGTCTTGAACGAATCCGATGCGTCTCTCGCGGATCGTCCGGACCGGCCAGGGGGGCCTTGTGCACTCCCCAGGCAGCCGCACGGCCGCAGACGGCACAAATACTCCGAGGGAGTCAAACCGGTGAATTCCCTCATCTCGCGGATGAAATGAGACTGGTCGCTATATCCGTGATCGGCTGCGAGCTCGGGCCAGCGTTTCCGCTCCGCATCGACACACGCAAGCAGGCTCATCAGCCGCATCAGCCGTGCCGCGGACTTGGGGGGCAGCCCCATCTGTCGCCGGAACACCCGCCCAAGGTGATCACCGCTCCATCCCACATCCGCAGCGAGCTCGGCAATCCGAGCCCGCCCTGCGGAGCGGGAGAGCAACTGCCACGACCGCACCACCTCCGCACTGGGCCACAGCCCTTGGGCGGAACGACTCAGCAAGAACGCATCGACTAAGGCGAACCGCTCCCGGTGACTGCGCGCGGCCTGACACCGCTCAGCCAGCACACGCCCCGACGTTCCGAAGACTTCAGCCAGGTCGACGACGTGCCCGGCCACGTCGGCCAGCGACACTCCCATCAGCCGGTATGCGCCGAGCGGAGTAAGCCGCAGCCCGATCCACGCCACCTGCACCGAGGACGTTCCGCCCCCACCGTACTCGTAGAGAAAACCGGGACCGGCCGCGTAGGCCGAAGGCACGCCCACCGGCAGCTCGCCGAAGTTCAGGTTCAACGACACCGACAGACTCGCCGGCACCGCGATGACCTCGCCAGGAGAGAGGGTCTCCACTCCCGCGTGGTACGCACCCTCGACCAGTTCTCGCAACGCCGGGTGAGGCTGTGCGTAAACGTCCACCGATGTCCCCCCGATTGCCACCCGGCAAGCGACTGTAGAGCCGAGGAGATAAGCACAAGCGGCGACCGCCAGTTCTTTACGCACACCCGGTCGATTCTTGGGCTCGGGTATGCCCAGCCGAGAGGTATCACAGACACCGGAGGTGCTGCCCTCACTCAGACACCGGTTCTCGATCCGAGCAGGAACCTGCGGTCTGCCGTCGCCTTCGAAATCCCTCAGCGCGGCGGCAACGCTTCAGCCAATTTCTCCCATGGGCGCCTGAGATCACCGGGCCGGCGACCGGTCAAGCCGGAGCCGGGTGTAGGCGGCGATCGCCAGCCAGGCCCACCGGTCTCGTATACGTGGGCGGGAGGGTGGGCATGCCGTGCGCGTGGATGCGGTAGCGGGCGTGGTCTTGTTCCCGGCGGTGTCCCGGGGCTCGGTGCCGCGTAGGTTTATGAGATGAGTGTGGGCGCTTACGCCTGTCGGCGTGCGACGTCTGCCGCCAGCTGCGCGCTTCCGTTTCGGGGGAGGCAGTGATGCGCGGTCAGCTCTCGCGAAAGGCGTTGTGCCAGCTCCATTCCTGGCCAGTGCAGGTATTCGCTTGGCCCCACCCCTCTTCAGCACCGATCCTGGTGACCGCACGGCCAGGACGCCAACAGCAGCCGACGCCACGGCCTCGGGTACATGCACGACGGGAGCGCCGATGGACGCCGGGGACCGCCTCGCCCAGCAGATCGAGGCCCTGAGACAGTTGCTCGCCGGTGTCGAGCCCGCCTCCCTGCGGGCCGGCATCTGGCCGACCCCTCGTGCAGCAACCCGGTACTGCAGGGATCGACGGCCACGGCCCTTGTACCTCGCTGGAACCAACGCTCCAGCGGGCTGCTGACAACCGCCTCCCTCCGGGAACCAGCGCCGATCGATCTCATGGCGGTCTTTCTCACACCGGAGAAGATATTCGGGTTCCCGCTGCCCGCTGGCTACACCGAGTCCCAGTTGAGGCGCATCCCCCTCGAAGGCGTCCTGCGTTTTTGTGGCCTGCTCCTCAACTCGCTGGCCGCCCCCCACACGTCCGCCCGGTCGGTCGATCGAGTGCTTGCCGACCGGCTGTTCACCGAACCGGTCCGCAGCCGTGTACTGAACCTCCTCAAGGACAAGGCCCGCCGGCTCCTCGTGCCCCAGGCGTGCATACTCCTGGCGCGGATGGCCGCGCAGACCTCGCCGGACACCCTGTCCGAGGACATCAGCGAAGCCGCACAGGCCGGACTGTCCCCGTCACTCGCCACCATGAAGCTCGCCGAATACGGCGAAGCGAACATGGATCTCGCACCTCGCGGGCTGGAACTGAAGACCCTCGACCCGTATCTGGCGGGATGGCGGATGCGCGTAGTCCCCGCGCTCGGCCACCTCGCCGTACGGATGATCACCAACGGCGTCGTCGACCGCGCGGTGCAGAACTGGATCGTCGACGAGCACAGCCGCTCCACCGTCAAGAACACCATCGCCGTTCTGGTCCGCGTCATGGAGCAGGCGGTCCGCGACGGCGTCATCAAAGTCACCCCCGCCCGGGTCAGCGGCCGGCAGAAGCTCTACGGGCAGGCCGAGGACGAACTCCGCGACCCAGGAGCCCTCGCCCTGCCCGGCTGGAACACCCTCGTCCAACTGGCCGACGCCCTCGTGGCCGCCTCCTACAACCAGTACGGAGGCCGGGGCGACGTCCGCCTCTTCGCCGCGAGCACCGCCGCCCGGATCGGCGACGTCTCCGGGTGCCGCGTCGCAGACATCGACACCAACCAGTGGATCTGGACGGTACGGCGCCAGACCACGCCCGCCCGCCCCCGGCGGACTCACCGACAAGGGCACCAAGGGCAAGCGAGCCCGGAAAGTGCCCATCATCGAGGAGATCCGCCCGCTCGTGCCAGCGCATCCTCTCCGCCGGCCCAGCCCCCGACGCGCCTCTGTTCGCCGGCCCACGCGCAGGACGCATCTCCACCGCGGTCCTGCGCGACGCCACCCACCGGGACGAGGTGGTCACCCGCCTCGGCTACGAGCACCTGCGCCGCCACGATCTCCGCCACACCGCACTGACCTGGCTCGCGGACGCCGGAGTCCCCCTCCACATCCTGCGCAGGAACGCCCGCCACGGCTCACTGACCACCACCCAACGCTCCCCGCACCCGGACGTCCACAAGATCACTGGTCCCCAACTGGTCCCCAAACAATGAGTGAGGGCCGGTCTCGGATACCTCCGAAACCGGCCCTAACCTGCGACTGTCTCCAGTCGGGACGACAGGATTTGAACCTGCGACCCCTTGACCCCCAGTCAAGTGCGCTACCAAGCTGCGCCACGTCCCGATGCCGTCTGACCTGGGGTTTCCCTGGTCGAAACGTGCAGGGAAACCATACCGCACTCGGGTCGGTGCTCGCGCCTCCGTTTCTCCCGAGCAGGCCTCGGCGGCGTATCCGAACCCCCGGCGGCGATCAAGACGCGCGGACCTCTTGGCCGACTTCTCAGGCCCCTGAGATGCCTTGACCTCAAGTCCGGTCGAGGTTGCACGATCGACGGCATGACGATCACAGCGGACGGACTCCGCGCGTACGGATACGACGACCTGCCCGGACTGATGAGTCTGATGACGGGCGACGAGAAGCACGGTCCGGCGGCCACTTCCACGCTCGACGTGCTGTGGGTGCTCTACGACCGGGTGCTCAGGGTCACGCCCGAGCTGCGGGACGACACCGGACGGGACCGGTTTCTGCTGAGCAAGGGGCACGGGCCGATGGCCTACTACGCGGTGCTCGCCGCGAAGGGCTTCCTGCCGGTGGACTGGCTGCCCGGCTTCGGCTCGTACGACTCCCCGCTCGGCCACCATCCGGACCGGGTGCTGGTGCCGGGCGCGGAGATCGCCAGCGGGTCGCTCGGGCACGGGCTGCCGATCGGCGTGGGCAGCGCGCTGGGGCTGCGGGCGCAGGGGCTGTCCGGTCCGGCGGTGTGGGTGCTGATCGGGGACGCCGAGCTGGACGAGGGCAGCAACCACGAGGCGATCGCCTTCGCCGGGCCGGCCGGGCTGGAGCGGCTGCACACGGTGGTGGTCGACAACTCCTCGGCCAGCCACGCGCTGCCCGGCGGGATCGCCGCCCGGTTCGAGGCCGCGGGCTGGTCGGCGGTGACTGTCGACGGCCGTGACCACGAGGCCCTGTACGCCGCGTGCACCGCCGCGCACCCGGGCCGGCCGCACGTGGTCGTCGCCCGGGTCGAGCCGAAGAACGCCTGAACCTTCCCCGCCTGAGCCTTACCCGCCTGAAACCCCCGCGCGCTCCGGAAAGGGCCGTACTCCCATGGACACCATGCGTGACCGTTTCGCACCCGTCGTCACCCGGCTGCTGGACGAGGACCCGCGGGTCGCCGTCCTCCTCGCCGAGATCGGCAAGGACGCCTTCGGCGAGGCCATCGCCCGCCATCCCGACCGGGTCGTCAACGTCGGCATCCGCGAACAGCTCCTGGTCGGGGCCGCCGCCGGGATGGCGCTGACCGGGCTGCGGCCGGTCGTGCACACCTTCGCCAGCTTCCTCGTGGAACGGCCGTTCGAACAGGTCAAGCTGGACCTCGGGCACCAGGACACGGGCGCGGTCCTGGTGAGCGCCGCGGCCTCCTTCGACTGGCCGGCCGGGGGCTTCACCCACATGGCACCGGGCGACGTCGCCCTGCTGGACACGCTGGACGGCTGGACCGTGCACGTGCCGGGCCATCCGGACGAGGCCGAGACCCTGCTGCGCCGCGCGGTCGCCGCGGGCGACGACAAGGTGTACGTACGGCTCTCCGTCCAGTCGAACCGGCAGGGCGCCGCCCTCGACGGCGAGCGCTTCCTGACCGTCCGCGAAGGCCGCTCGGGCGTCGTGGTCGCCGTCGGCCCGGTACTGGACGCCGTCCTCGCGGCCACCGAGGGCCTGGACACGACCGTCCTGTACGCGACGACCGTACGGCCCTTCGACGCGGCGGGGCTGCGCCGGGCCACGGAGGCGGCGGGCACCGACGTCGTGCTGGTCGAGCCGTATCTCGCGGGCACCTCCGTGGCCGCGGTGAACGACGCCCTGGCCGATGTGCCGCACCGGGTGCTGGGACTCGGCGTCGGCCGCCGTGAGCTGCGCCGGTACGGCACGTTCGAGGAGCACGCGGCCGCGCACGGTCTTGACGCCCACGGTCTGCGGGAGCGGATCGGCCGGTTCGCCGGCACGCCTCGGCGGGAGAGCGCGCGGGCCTGAGCACCGGGCGGGGAGGGTTACGGCGACTTGGCCGCGGGTACGCCCGGGTCGGCGCGGACCAGGCCGCGTACCGCCGGGAGGGCGAGGAGGGCCGCCGCCACCGCGACGCTGGTCACGGCGGACACCAGCAGTACGTGCCCGGCGCCGAGCGCGTCCGCCGCCGGGCCGGCGAGGGCCTGGCCGACCGGCATCATCGCGAGGGAGCCGGCGACGTCGTAGGCGTGGATGCGGTTGAGGACCTCGCCGGGGACCTGGGTCTGCACGCTGGTCGCCCACATGACCCCCCAGAACGACATCCCGGCGCCGGCCAGGGCGGCGCCGGCGGCCATGGCGGGGACGCCGAGGCCGGCGCCGACGGCGGCCGGGAAGCCGAAGAAGACGAAGAGGGAGACGGCGCCCGCCCGGAGCATGCGGCGTGGGCGGAGTCTGAGCGCGAGCAGTCCGCCCACGACGGTGCCCGCGCCGAGGGCGGAGTTGACCAGGCCGTAGGCGCGGGGGCCGTGCTGCCGCACGATCTCGGTGGCCACCAGCGGGACGGTCGGGCCGTAGACGGCGATCATGTACACGCACCAGACGGCGATGACGCTCCACAGCCAGGTGCGGGAGCGGAACTCCCGCCAGCCGTGCACCAGATCGGTGCGGAAGGCGCGCGTCCCGCGTCCGGTGACGGCGTGGCCGCCCGCTGGCGGCGGGGGCAGTCGGAGCAGCAGCAGGCAGCCGGCGCTGATCGCGTAGGTGGCCGCGTGTCCGGCGAACACCCCGCCGGGCGAGGCGAAGCCGACCAGCAGACCGGCGACGGCGGGCCCGGCGAGCTGCGCGGACGACTCGGCGACGCGGATGGCGCCGTTGGCGCCCTGGACGTCGGTGGCCAGCCGGGGCACGGTGCTGGCCACGCCGGGCTGGAAGACGGCGCCGGCCACGCCGTTGACGAGGCCGATCGCGCAGATCTGCCGGAGCACCACGTGCCCGGTGAAGAACAGGACCGCGGCGAGGGACTGGGTGCCGAGCCGCGCGAGATCGGCGCCGATCATCAGCCGCCGGGTGCTGAAGCGGTCGGCGATGACCCCGCCGAAGACGACGAGCGCGGCGAACGAGGCGGCCGCCGAGGCCATGGCGAGGCCGACCGCGCCCGCGCCGTACCCGTGTTGCAGCAGGCCCGCGGCGAGGGCGACGGGCAGCATGGTGTCGCCGAGGCGGGCCACGGCACGGGCGGCGAAGAAGAGCGTGAAGTCACGCGACCACACGGCCGGGGCGACACGCTCTCTCCCGAACGCGCTGGTGGCGACGGTGTCGCGCCGTGCTTCCGTGTCCGTCATCCCCGGTACTCCCCTCCCCTGCCGGCTCCCGCCGCACCGCGCGGGATCATGCCACGCGCCGCCCCACTCCGCCTCCCCCCTTTCACTCCCTGGACGGCGCCCCCAACTCCGGGTGGGATTCCAGGAGTCGAGGCGGAGCGGCCTGTCGCCAGGAGTCGGTGAGGATGTCCCGCAGCTCCGCTTCGTCGTCCAGCGCGGCGAGTCTCGCTCTCACCCACGCGAACTGCGCCTCGTGCCCGGCGATCCAGAACTTCTCCGGCTCGGCCAGCACCAGTTCGTCCCGTTCCTCCTTGGGGCAGCGCACGGCGATGGACGTCTCTTCCTCGGGCACGGTCGCGAACATCTTCCCGGCCACCCGGAACGTCGGCATGTTCCACGCGACCTTCTCGGTGGTCTCCGGCAGGGACAGGGCGATACGGCGTACGTCTTCGGCATCCGGCATGCCACGCACGGTAGCCGCTGCCACTGACAGTCACGCCACGGCGCTGAAGTACCGGGTGCCGGGACGCATTTCACCGGGCGGTGCAAGGGCGTAGCCGGGGAAGGTGCCGCTGTTCGGCTTGACCGGACGGGCCGGGCTGACGGTGTGCCTCTCTGGGGACGGCTCACTCCGCTGCGTACTGCCGGCTGACCCAGCGGCTACCGAAGCCTCACGCCTCCGCCGTCTCGTTCGCCGCCTCGTCGAGGGCCTGGAGTACCGGTCGGATCAGGGGGTGGTTCTCGGCTCCGCGGCGGACCGCGGCGAAGACGCGGCGGGTCGGGGCCACGCCGTCGACCGGGCGGACGACGACGCCGGACAGGTCCATGCCGCGCAGCGCGGAGCGGGGGACGAGGGCCACGCCGGCGTCGGCCGAGGCGAGCGCGACGACGGCGCGGAAGTCGTCGGAGGAGTGTTCGAGGCGGGGCTGGAAACCGGCGCTCTCGCAGGCCAGGACGACCACGTCGTGGCACGGGTTGCCGGGGTACGGCCCGATCCACGGGTCCTTGGCCAGTTCCGCGAGCGGGACCTCGGGGGCGTCGGCGAGCCGGTGCCCGACCGGAACCACGGCGTCGAACGGCTCGGCGTACAGCGGCACATGGGTGAGCCGGGGGTCGTCGGCGGCGGGAGCGCCCCGGTACTCGACGGCCACCGCCACGTCGACCTGGCGGTCCAGCACCATCGGCAGGCTGGCGTCGCCCTCGGCGTCCTGGACCCGGATGCCGATGCCGGGCGCGCGGGCCGCCAGGCGGGCCACGGCCGGGGCGACCACCTGGGCGATGCCGGTGGCGAAGGCGGCCACGGTGACCGTGCCCGCCTCGCCGGAACCGTAGGCGGCCAGTTCGGCCTCGGCCCGCTCCAGCTGGGCGAGGACCGCGTTGGTGTGGCCGAGCAGGATCTCGCCGGCCGGGGTGAGACGTACCCCCTTGGCGCCGCGCTCGACGAGGCGGTGGCCGGTCTCCTGCTCCAGGGCGGTGAGCTGCTGGGAGACGGCCGAGGGGGTCAGGTAGAGCGCGGCGGCCGCCGCCGTGACCGTGCGGTGGTCGGCCACCGCACGGAGGATGTGGAGCCGCCGTGCCTCGATCATGGCTTGATTATCCCAGGTACGGCGGCCTGGTCGGGACCCCGATCGCGGCGGCCGGGGTCCCGTTCCGGTCAGCCCGCCAGTGCGGCGCGCGCGGCGACGAACGCGTCCACCGCGCGGTCGACGTCCTCCGTGGAGTGCGCGGCGGACAGCTGGACCCGGATGCGGGCCTTGCCCTTCGGGACGACCGGGTAGGAGAAGCCGATCACGTACACGCCCCGCTCCAGCAGCAGCTCGGCCATCCGGGCCGCCTCGGCCGCGTCGCCGATCATGACGGGGGCGATGGCGTGGTCGCCGGGCAGGACGTCGAAGCCCTCGTCGGTCATCCGGCGGCGGAACAGCGCGGTGTTCTCGGTGAGCCGTACCCGCAGGTCGTCGGCGGACTCCAGCAGGTCGAGGACCTTCAGGGAGGCGGCGGCGATCACCGGGGCGAGGGTGTTGGAGAACAGGTACGGCCGCGAGCGCTGGCGCAGCAGGGCGACGATCTCGGCGCGGGCGGCGACGTAACCGCCGGAGGCGCCGCCGAGGGCCTTGCCGAGGGTGCCGGTGATGATGTCGACGCGATCCATGACGCCGTGCAGCTCGGGGGTGCCGCGGCCGGTGGGGCCGACGAAGCCGACGGCGTGCGAGTCGTCGACCATGACCATCGCGTCGTAGCGGTCGGCCAGGTCGCAGATCTCGGCGAGCGGGGCGACGTAGCCGTCCATGGAGAAGACGCCGTCGGTGACGATCAGCTTGCGCCGGGCGCCGCCCGCGGTCGCCTCCTTGAGCTGGGTCTCCAGGTCGGCGAGGTCGCGGTTGGCGTAGCGGAAGCGGCGGGCCTTGGACAGCCGGATGCCGTCGATGATGGAGGCGTGGTTGAGGGCGTCGGAGATGACCGCGTCCTCCGCGCCGAGCAGGGTCTCGAAGACTCCGCCGTTGGCGTCGAAGCAGGAGGAGTAGAGGATCGTGTCCTCCTGGCCGAGGAAGGCCGAGAGGCGGGCCTCCAGCTCCTTGTGCACCTCCTGGGTGCCGCAGATGAAGCGGACGGAGGCCATGCCGTAGCCCCAGCGGTCCAGCGCCTGGTGGGCGGCGGCGATCACCTCGGGGTGGTCGGCGAGGCCCAGGTAGTTGTTGGCGCAGAAGTTGAGGACCTCACCGGGGCGGCCGCCGGCGCTGACGTTGACGGTCGCGGACTGCGGGCTGTCGATGACCCGCTCCGGCTTGTGCAGGCCGGCGGCGCGGATCTCGTCGAGGGTGGCGCGGAGGTCGCCGCGGACGGTGTCGAACATGAGGGGTTCTCCTGAAGGGGCTTGCGGGCGAGGGCGGTTGGGCGAAGTCCGACTCACATGGTCCAGTCGAGGATGACCTTGCCGCCCGTGCCGCTCGCGGCGTCCGCGAAGGCCGCCTCGAAGTCGCGGTAGCCGTAACGGCCGGTGATCACGGGGGTGAGGTCGAGGCCGCCCTCCAGCAGGACCGACATGGCGTACCAGGTCTCGAACATCTCCCGGCCGTAGATGCCCTTGATGGTGATCATCGAGGTGACGATCCGGGCCCAGTCGACGGGGAACTCCTGCGCCGGCAGGCCGAGCATCGCGATCCGGCCGCCGTGCGTCATGTTGGCGATCATGTCCCGCATGGCCTCGGCCCGGCCGGACATCTCCAGGCCGATGTCGAAGCCCTCGCGCAGTCCCAGCTCCCGCTGGCCGTCGGCGATGGTGGTCTCGCCGACGTTCAGGGCCAGGCTCGCGCCGATCTTGCGGGCGAGGGCGAGCCGGTCCTCGCTGACGTCGGTGATCACCACGTTGCGGGCACCGGCGTGCCGGGCCACCGCGGCGGCCATCAGGCCGATCGGTCCGGCGCCGGTGATCAGCACGTCCTCGCCGACCAGCGGGAAGGACAGCGCGGTGTGCACGGCGTTGCCGAAGGGGTCGAAGATCGCGGCGACGTCGAGGTCCACCGGGACCCGGTGCACCCACACGTTGGACGCGGGCAGGGCGACGTACTCGGCGAAGGCGCCGTCGCGGCCCACCCCGAGGCCGACGGTGGCCCGGCACAGGTGACGGCGGCCGGCCAGGCAGTTGCGGCACTTGCCGCACACCAGGTGGCCCTCCCCGCTGACCCGGTCTCCTATCCGGATCTCGGTCACGTCGCGCCCGGTCTCCACGACCTGTCCGACGAACTCGTGGCCGAGCACCAGCGGGGTGCTGATCGCCTGCTGCGCCCAGCCGTCCCAGGCCCGGATGTGCAGGTCGGTGCCGCAGATACCGGTCCGCATGACCTTGATCAGTACGTCCCCGGGACCGATCTCGGGCTCCGGGACGTCCGTCAGCCAGAGCCCGGGCTCCGCCTTCTCCTTGACCAGCGCCTTCAAGCTGTGGCTCCTGTGGGTGAGGTCCCGGCCCGCGGGCATGCCGAAGCGGCCCGCACCGGGTCAGAGGGGTGGAATCACCCTGCAATCTGCCGTATGCGCGGGCCGGAATCCATCGACCTTTTCTTAACCGGCGCCTCAGCTTTCCTACATACCCCCGAACGGCCCAGCCGCCTCACGGTGACAGCCCGTCCTCCGCGCCGCGTTCGAGGCGTCCGACGAGTTCGGCGGCCAGCGCCTTGACGGTCTCCAGGGCCGCGCGCCCCCACACCCGGGGCTCGGTGTCCATGGCGCACACGGTGCCGAGCACCATGCCGGAGCTGTCGGTCAGCGGGGCGCCGAGATAGGCGTGGATGCCGTACTCGTCGACGACCGGGTTGCCGGCGAAGCGCGGGTAGTCGCGCACGTCCTCCAGGACGAGGGCCTTGCGGCGGACCACCACATGGGGGCAGAACCCGTGATCGCGCGGCAGCGTCCGGCCCAGGCGGGCGGCGCTGCCGTCCTCCCGGACGAACGGCGCGACGGGCGGGACGCACAGCCCCGCGAAGAACTGCCGGTCCTCGCCGACGAAGTCGACCATGGCGTACGGCGCCCCGGTGTGCCCGGCCAGGTGCCGGGCGACCACGTCGAGCGCGGGGTCGGGCCGGTCCGCGAGGCCGAGCCGCCGCAGCCGCTCCGCACGCGCGGGGGCCTCCTTGTCCTCGGGCGTGAGCAGCAGTCCCCGGACGCGCCGGGGCGGCTCATAGCTCATGGCCGGGCTCCGTCGCGGTGGACGTACCTCATGTGGGGGCTCCGTGGGCGGTAGGGCGGTAGGGCGGCGGGATCAGAGGGGGGCGCCACGGCTGGGTGCCGGTTCGGGGACGTGGGACAGGAGGTAGCGGACCAGGGTGAGCAGGGTCTGCACGCCGGAGCTGGAGATCCGGGCGTCGCAGCGGACGACCGGGACCCCCGGGTCGAGGTCGATGGCGGCCCGCACCTCGTCGGGGTCGTAGCGGAAGCCGCCGTCGAACTCGTTGACGGCGACGATGAAGGCCAGCCCGCGTTCCTCGAAGAAGTCCACGGCGGCGAAGCAGTCCTGGAGCCGCCGGGTGTCGGCGAGGATCACCGCGCCGAGCGCGCCCTCGGACAGCTCGTCCCACATGAACCAGAACCGCTCCTGGCCAGGTGTGCCGAAGAGGTACAGCACGTGTTCCGGATCGAGGGTGATCCGGCCGAAGTCCATGGCGACCGTGGTCTCCATCTTGTTCTCGATGCCGTCGAGGTTGTCCGTGCCGACGCCGACCGTGGTGAGCAGCTCCTCCGTGCTGAGCGGCGCGATCTCGCTGACCGCGCCCACGAAGGTGGTCTTGCCGACGCCGAATCCGCCCGCCACAAGGATCTTGAGCGCAGTGGGGAACGGGTCAGAGCTGTCGTCGTAGTCCATCGAGCACTGCCTCCAGCAGGGACCGGTCAGTGGGTGTGTGGTGGAACGCGGGCGGCTTGGTGGTCAGCGCTCCGCAGTCGACCAGGTCCGAGAGCAACACCTTGGTGACCACTGCGGGCAGTTTCAGCTGAGCGGCGATCTCGGCCACCGAGACGGGTCCCCGGCACAGGTCGAGCGCCTGCGCGTGCTCGGGCCCGAGGTAGCCGAGCGGGGTCACCCCGGTGGCCATGACCTGCGACATCAGGTCGAGGGCGATGCTCGGCTCGGTACGCCCGTTGCTGACCGTGAACGGGCGCACCAGCCGGCCGGCCGCGTCGTCCAGCCAAGGCCCGTCACCGGCTGTCGCCACCCTCAAGGCCTCGTCGCCGACGGCTCGGCGGCGTGCTGCCGGGGCGCGGTGACGAGGTACGGGCGGACGCTCTTGACCAGCATCGACATCTCGTAACCGAGCACGGCGGCGTCGGCTTCGCGGCCGGCCAGTACGGCCAGACAGGTGCCGGAACCGGCCGTGGTGACGAACAGCAGGGTCGAGTCGAGTTCGACGACGACCTGCCGGACGTCCCCGCCGTCCCCGAACCGGACGCCCGCGCTACGGCCGAGCGAGTACAGCCCGGAGGCCAGGGCGGCCATGTGGTCGGCGCTGTCGGCGTCGAGACCGTGCACGGCCTTCACCAGCCCGTCGCACGACAGGAGCACCGCGCTGCCCGTGTGCGGTACGCGCTGCACGAGGCCGCTCAACAGCCAGTCGAGGTCGGACGCGTGGGCGGTCGGCGCATCGCTCGCCATGGTGGATCGACTCCTTGGGGTGGCAGATCTACTGAAGCGCGGGTGGGGGGACATGCGGAGGGGCGTACGGGTGGTCGGGGCGGTGGGTGGTGGCTACGACGGCTGCGGTCAGCCGGCCGGGGCACTCCCGTCGGTGCGGCCGGGGCGGTGGCTGCCGTCGGGGACGGGGGCGTGCGCGGGGAGTATGGGGGGCGGGGACGGGTGATCCGAGGGCATGCCGGTGTGCCCGGGTCCCGTGCCGGTGCCGCTGAGGTGCCACGAGCCCGTGTGCGTCGGCTCCATGTGACCGGAGCCCATGTACTGCGGCTCGTTCCCGGCGCTCGTCTCCAACTGCTGTTGCGCCTCCGCGAGTCCGATGCCGCGCTGGAAGGCGGCCATCAGACCGGGATCGTGGCCCGCGACGCCGCCGCTGTCCTGGCGCGGGGCCGGACCGCCGCGCAGTTGCGGTACGAGGTGCTCCTGGGCGCGGCGGCGCGGCAGTCGGGGCTTGTCGATGGTGCCGCGCACGGTCTCGGCGCGCGGAGTGGGCAGGACGCCCGCGTGCGCCTCGACCGCGGCCCGGTCCTCGGCCCGGACGCCGGGTACGGCCTCGGCCGGGGTCGGCCGCGTCCCCTGGGCGCCGCGCACCGGGAGCGGTGGCGGCGCGGCACTGCCCCGGTCACCGCCCGCGCCGCCGGACGCGCGGGGGCCGGCACCGGTGCCGGCGTCGCGCCGCTCGCCCTCGTCCGGGGTACGGCGTCGTCGTCCGGTTCCCTGAACACCGCCTGTACCGGACTCTGGCCGAACTCCCGGAACCGGGGCGGGGGGCGCGGCGGCGACCGGGGCCACCGGAGCCTGCCGGGGCTCCGTCACGGGCGCCGTCTCCTGCGGCGGTGCCCCCAGCAGCGGCTGGGGCACGACGAGGACGGCCTGCACTCCCCCGTAGATGTTGGTCCCCAGCCGCACGCTGATGCCGTGGCGGCGGGCGAGCTGCGAGACGACGTAGAGGCCGATCCGCCCGTCCGCCAGCAGGCTGGCCACGTTGACCTGGTCGGGGTCGGCGAGCAGGGCGTTCATCCGGTGCTGCTCGGCGACGGGCATGCCGAGTCCGCGGTCCTCGACCTCGACGGCGAGGCCCGAGGTGACGATGCCGGCGCGGAGCAGCACCTGCGTCTGCGGGGCGGAGAACACCGTGGCGTTCTCGACCAGTTCGGCGAGCAGGTGGATGACGTCGGCGACAGCGTGGCCGCGCAGTTCGCCGTCGACGGGCGGGACCAGCTTCACCCGGGAGTACTGCTCGACCTCGGCGATGGCGGAGCGCAGCACCTCGGTCATGCTGACCGGGTTGCTCCACTGGCGCCGGGAGACGGCGCCGCCGAGCACGGCGAGGTTCTCGGCGTGCCGCCGGATGCGGGTGGCGAGGTGATCGACGTGGAAGAGGCCCTTGAGCAGGTCGGGGTCCTCGATCTCGTTCTCCAGCTCGTCCAGCGTCGAGATCTCGCGGTGCACGAGGGACTGGAGCCGGCGCGCGAGGTTGACGAAGACCTCCAGCTTCTGTTCGCTGCCCGCCTGGCTGGAGAGCTGGGCGGCGCGCACGACGGCGGTGACGGCGCCGTCGTGGGCGCGGGCCAGGTCGGCGGCGAGCAGTTCGAAGTCGTCGGCGTCCTCGGGCGGGCGGCGGCGCGCGGAGCGCTGCGGCGGGCTCTCGCCCTGGCGCAGCGCGTCGACCAGGGCGTGCAGGTCGGCCGCGTCACGGGCGGTGGTACGGCGCAGCGCGTCGACCCGTTCGGTGACGGAGCGGGCGGCGCGGTCGGCGGCGACGGCCGCGATCAGGATGCCCGCGACGGCCACGGCGACCGCTCCGGCGAGGACGGCCCACAGGGTGGGTCCGGTGTGTCCGCCGGTGGAGCGGATGCTGACGAGCACGGCGGCCGTGGCACCGAGCGCGACGGCGAGGGGCGGCAGCACCGCGAGCCGTAGGAGCTGGGGCCGTATGTGGGTCTCGGGCAGTGCGGGAGCGGGTCGGGCGACCGGTCGCCCGTGCCGTCCGCCCTCGCGGCGGTCGGCGCGGGCGGCCGGTGCTCGGAGGTGAGACATCTGCGTCCTCGTACTGGTCCGTCGGGCCTGGGATGTGTCGCGCAGTGCGGCGCGCGGACACTCACAGTAGTTGCCCGCGCATCATGTGCGGTGGGCAGTTGACAAAGTCCCGCGCACAGCGTCCCGCTCTGGTATGAACCCTCGTACGACAGTCCGACGACTCGGCCGTCCGGGCGCACCCGTTCCGAAAAAGACCGAAACAGCCTGGTCGAAACCGGTCGCAAAACGAAAAGGGGCGGGCGCAGGGTCATCTTTCACGAGACCCACACACCCGCCCGATTTCCGACGGTTGTCCGCCCGCGCACGCGCGCCGGGGACGGAACTGCCGACCATGCCTCCCGACCACGAGGGTCACGGAGCGTATCGGCCTTGGCCTTGGCTCGGCGGCCTCGCCGAGCCGAGGGGCGCGACTGTCAGCCGCGCTTCGGCGGCTCCGCCACGAAGGCGCCGACGGAGCGCCAGGTGCGGCGGACCTCGCCCGAGACGCCCCGCCACCAGGCCTCGGCGGGGAGCTTGCCCGCCGGCTCGAACGGCTCGCCGGGGCGGGGCAGGGCGACCGCCTGGCCGGCCTCCTCGGCCGCCTCCTTGGTCCACTCCCCCGGCTCGGCCCAGGGGTGCGGGGCGAGGTTGAAGGTGCCCCAGTGGATCGGCAGCAGCGCGCCGTGCGGGGCACCGCCCTGGAGGTCGAGGTGGGCCCGCAGCCCCTCCTCGGGGGTCATGTGGATGTCGGGCCAGAACTCGCTGTACGCCCCGATCTGGATCATCGTGGCGTCGAACGGGCCGTGCGTGGCGCCGATCTCCCGGAAGCCGTCGAAGTACCCGGTGTCGCCGCTGTGGTAGATACGGTGCTCCTCGCCGGCGACGACCCAGGACGCCCAGAGGGTGTGCTGGGTGTTGCGCAGGCCCCGGCCGCAGAAGTGCCGGGCCGGGGTGGCCGTGAGGGTGATGCCGCCGACCTTGGTGGCCTCGTGCCAGTCCAGTTCGCGCAGCCGGTCCGGGGAGACGCCCCAGTGTTCGAGGTGGGCGCCCACGCCGAGCGGTACGGCGAAGACGGTGTCGGTGCCGGCCAGGGCGCGGATGGTGGGCAGGTCGAGGTGGTCGTAGTGGTCGTGGGAGATCACGACCACGTCGACCTCGCCGAGCGCGGTCAGCGGCAGCGGCGCCGGGTGCAGCCGCCGGGGGCCCGCGAAGGGGAACGGGGAGCAGCGCTCGCCCCAGACGGGGTCGAACAGCACCCGGTGGCCGTCGATCTCCGCGAGGACGCTGGAGTGCCCCATCCAGGTCAGCCGCAGCCCGGTGGCCGGCGGTCCGGCCAGGTCGGCGAAGGTCGTGGGGTACACCGGGACGGTGCCCTGCGGGGCGCGCAGCGGCCGGGTCTCCTTGTCGAGGAACACCTTCGCGAGGTCCAGCGAGGAACCGGACGGCCGGGTCCGGGCGGGTCCGCCGGGGTTCTGGAAGACGCCGTCCTCGAAGTGCGGGGAGCGGCGGATGCGTGCCAGGCGCTCGCCGCCCGGGTCCGCGCCGAAGGCGGCGGGCCGCATGCCGCGGAGCCGGGAGCTCGGGGAACGCAGACCGGTCACGGTACCTCCAGAGACAGTGGCTGAGGGCCTCCATTATGGTCGGCGCCCCCGGTTGCCGGAGGCGCCGGGTCCACGCTCCGCCATCCACCGGTGTCACTGACCGTCGGTTCAGTACGTTGACAGGGTCGCGAGCGAGTCCCGATACCGACCGCCCGTTCAGTAACCGAGCCCCGTGATCCCCTCGCCTGGAGCCCCGATGACCGCCTCCGCACCGCTGATGTCCCTCGTGTGGACCGACCACGTCACCGGGCGCCGGGGCTTCCTGGTCGTGGACCGGCTGGTGCGGGGCGTGGCCAGCGGCGGGCTGCGGATGCGCCCCGGCTGCACTCTCGACGAGGTGGCCGCACTGGCCCGCGGCATGTCGATGAAGGAGGCCCTGCACTACGACCCGCGCAGCCGTTACGTCCCGCTCGGCGGCGCCAAGGGGGGCATCGACTGCGATCCGCGGGACCCGGCGGCGTACGGGCTGCTGGTGCGCTACCTGCGGGCGATGCGGCCGTACATCGAGCGTGTCTGGACGACGGGCGAGGATCTGGGGCTGACCCAGGACCTGGTGGACCGGGCGGCGGCCGAGGCGGGTCTCGTGTCGTCCGTGCAGGCGGTGTATCCGCTGCTGGAGGACGAGGCCGCGGCCCGCCGGCGGCTCGCGGACGCCTTCGCCATCGAGGTGGACGGCATCGGTCTGGACGAGCTGGCCGGCGGCTGCGGGGTCGCCGAGTCGCTGCTGACGGCGCTGGACCGGGCCGGCGTGCCGTACGGCGGGACCCGGGTGGCCGTGCAGGGCTTCGGCACGATGGGCGGGGCCACCGCGCGTTTCCTCGCGCGCGCCGGTCTGACCGTGGTGGCGGTCGCCGACGTCCGGGGCACCGTCGCCCGTCCGGCGGGCCTGGACGTGGAGGCGCTGCTGGCCGCGCGGGACGCCCACGGCACCGTCGACCGGCGGGCACTGCGCCCCGGCGACCGCGAACTGCCCCGGGACGCCTGGCTGTCGGTGGAGGCGGAGGTGCTGGTGCCGGCGGCCGTGTCGTACGCGATCGGCCCCGCCGAGCAGGAACGGGTGGGCGCCCGCTGGATCGTGGAGGCGGCCAACATGCCGGTGCTGCCGGAGGCGGAGACGGCGCTGGCCGCGCGCGGGGTGACGGTGCTGCCTGACGTGGTGGTCAACTCCGGGACCAACGCCTGGTGGTGGTGGACCCTGTTCGGCGACATCGGGGCGGCCGCGGACGAGGCGTTCGGGCACGTCCGGCGGTCCATGCGGGCGCTGGTCGGGCAGGTGCTGGACCGCGCGGAGGCCGACGGTACGACCCCGCGGGCGGCCGCCCACGCCCTGGTGGCCGACCGGCTGCCGGTGATCGCGGAACGTTTCGGCTGGTACCGGTGAGGGTGTGCCGGGCGCCCGATCGGGCCCGCGCGGTACCGGCTGTGCCCACACCTTAGGGTGACCGGATGGCGAGAGTGCGGTTGAGCGTGGCCGAGCGGCGCGAGGAGCTGCTGCGGGCGGCCATCGAGCAGATCGAGGCGCGGGGCGTGGCGGCGGTGCGGATCGCCGACGTGGCCGCGACGCTCGGGGTGAGCAACGCGCTGGTGCTGTACCACTTCTCCTCCAAGGAGAAGCTGGTCGCCGCCGCCTTCGCGTACGCCGCGCAGGACGATCTCGCCCACCTGCGCGCGCTGCTGGGCCGCCGGACGTCGGCGGTGCGCCGGCTGCGGGCGGCGGTGCGCTGGTACGCGCCCACGGGTCAGGCCAAGGGCTGGCGGCTGTGGATCGAGGGCTGGGCGGTGGCCCTGCGCGAACCGGCCCTCGGGGAGGTCGCCCGGGATCTGGACCGGCAATGGAAGGCCGCGCTCACCGAGGTCGTCGCGGAGGGGGTCGCGGCGGGCGAGTTCAGCTGCGCCGACCCGGCCGGTGCCGCCCTGCGGCTGACCGCGCTGCTGGACGGGCTGGCGGTGCAGCTCACGTCGTACCGGGGGACGGTCTCGCGCTCTCGGGCACAGCAGTGGGTGGACGAGGCGCTCGCGCGTGAACTGGGTCTGGAGCGGGCGGCCTTGACGGCCTCGGGCCGCTGAGCCGCCCGGCGACGGCCGTGCCCCGGCCGCGGGGTCGCGCGGACCGGGGCACGGGTACGGCCGCCGGGCTCAGGCCACCGCGGCGATGCGCATCCTGATGTCGTGCGGCGACAGGGTGCCCTTGGCGGTCACGTGGTCGCCGGAGGACTCGCCGCGCAGCCGCCGGCCGATCCACGGGACCAGGTACTCGCGGGCCCACTGGACGTCGTCGCGGCGGATCTCCAGCGTGCCCCGGGGCGGGAGCACCGGCCAGGGCTGCTCGGGGTCGGCCGGGATCTCAAGGCCGAGGGCCTGTCCGGCGCGCAGGGCGACCCGGGTGTGCCCCTCGGGCGAGAGGTGGAGCCGGTCGCCGTCCCAGGCCCTGCGGTCCTGCACGGACCTGAGGGACCACAGGTCGAGCACGGGACAGCCGTACCGGTCGGCGATCGCGCGGACGTGCCCGTTGTACGTGGCGATCTTGCCGCGCAGGTGCTTGAGGACCGGGACGCCGCGGGTGTCGAAGCCGGTCGTCACGAGGACGGTGCCGGCGGCCGCGGAGAGCTGGGCGATGGCCCGCTCGAAGCGCTCGGCGACCTCGTCGGGGTCGGTGCCGGGGCGGATGATGTCGTTGCCGCCGGCACAGAAGGAGACCAGGTCCGGGGCGAGTTCGACGGCCGCTGGGAGCTGGTCGGCCATGATCTGGTCGAGCAGTTTCCCGCGTACGGCGAGGTTGGTGTACCGGAAGTCGCCCTCGGGACGGAGGTCGGCGAGGAGCACCGCGAGCCGGTCGGCCCAGCCGACGAACGCCCCGTCGGGACCGGGGTCGCCGACGCCCTCGGTGAAGCTGTCCCCCACCGCCACGTACGACCCGATCACTGATCTGTTGTCACTCTTCGAATCGTCTGCCACGTCGGTCCATGATTCACCTTGGGGTGTGACCTACGCGACCGTAGGGCGGGGTTGACGAACGGTGAGATGAGCCACTCTTAAATAGATTGCCAAGCCGGGAATAAGGCGGTCCCGCGGACGGCTGGTGCCGCCCGGAGCGGTGGTGGTCAGCCGACGGTGACGCCGTGCTGCCGGAGGTAGCCGACGGGGTCGATGTCGGAGCCGTAGTCCGGCGTGGTGCGGATCTCGAAGTGCAGGTGCGGGCCGGTGACGTTGCCGGTGGCGCCGGACAGGCCGATCTGCTGTCCCGGGGTCACGCTCTGCCCGGCCGAGACGGAGAGCTGGGAGAGGTGGGCGTACTGGGCGTAGTGGCCGTCGGCGAGCTTGACGACGACCTGGTTGCCGTAGGCGCCGCCCCAGCCGGCGGAGATGACGGTGCCCGCGCCGACGGCCTTGAGGGAGGTGCCGGTGGGGACGACGAAGTCGACGCCGGTGTGGTAGCCGCTGGACCACATGCTGCCGGCCACGTGGTAGCCGGTGCCTATGGTGGCGCCGGTCACGGGGAGGGTGTAGTCGGCGGCGGGGGCGGGCGCGTCGGCGGAGTCCGCCTGCTGTGCGGTGGGGGCGGCCTTCGCCGGGGCGGAGGGGGCGGCCTGCGGCTCGGCCGACGACTGGCGCGGGGCGGCGGTGCCGGTACCGGTCCCGGCCTGGGTGGCCTCCTTGCCGAGCGTGAGCTTCAGGCCCGGGTGGATCAGCGAGGGGTCGGCGCCGACGGCCCCCCGGTTGTCCTCGTAGAGACGCTGCCAGCCGCCGGCGACGTGCTGCGTCTCGGCGATCACCGAAAGGCAGTCCCCGGACTTGACCGTGTAGCCGCGGACGGTCGGCGACGCCTGGGAGGCGGCCTTCTTCCCGGCCACCGGAAGGGACTGGACGGCCTTTCCGGAAACGGACTGCGCCGGGGTCGCGGCATGCGCTCCGGCCGCCCCGACGAGCGGCAGGGCCAGCGCGGCGCCACCGGTTCCGGCGACGGCGAGGGAGCGGGAAAGACGCGGGGCCTTGGGACGTCGGTGCTTACCCTTCGCGGGCATGGAGCATTCCTCTCCGGCGCCTGCGAGGTCGGCTGTCGGGTGCGGACTGGAGCTGCCCGGCCGCCCGCTCCTGCCGTACACGGGTCAAGTGTGTGGGGATTCCGGGCGGCGGCAGGATTCGGCGTTCCGTCCGGATGGGTGGCGAACGTAAGCGAGCGGGACGTACCGAAACAAGCGGTCGAATCCTGTCGTTGGCGTTTTCGAAGATCGACGGTGGGAATGTCCGGTGACTTTCCGTGGATGTCTGCCGCTCCGGTTCTTTCAATTTCCCTTTTTCCCAGCCGGATTACGTGGGCATGACTTACAACGCTGGGTCACCGCTATGACGCTCCTCACGCACCACCGCGATACACAGCCTTATTTCGCATGGAGTTGAGAGAAAAGCGCCAATTCGGGCTTCGACCGTTTTGCGGCATTCGCGGATCATCGCCGGGCAACCCGTTGCCCCAGGTGACCGATGTCGTATCGTCGTCGCAGTGCCCGTCGTCGAGCCGCGCCGGCGGGGCCGACCGGGAGGAGCCCTCCGTGACGCAGCAGGTCCCGTCGACCGAGCCGGAGCTGGCCGGTGTGCGCAATTTCCGCGACGTGGGCGGGCTGCCCACGGTGGACGGACGCCGGGTGCGGCAGGGCGTGCTGTTCCGCAGCGGCCACCTGGCGCACGCGACCGCCGAGGACGCGGCCTTCCTCGCCTCCCTGGACCTGCACACGATCTTCGACTTCCGCAACGCGGCCGACCAGAAGCTGGAGGGCCCGGACGTCGAGCTGCCCGGCGTACGGAACGTGAACCTGCCGCTGAGCGACCCGGCGGACGGCGCCGAGTTCTGGAAGATGGTGCGCGACGGCGACCTCGACCAGCTGCGCGCGGTCCTGGACGACGGCAAGGGCGTCGCCCGGATGGTCGCCTCGTACCGGACGATCGTCACCGAGCGCACCGCCGAGCACTCCCGGGTGCTGCACGCGCTGATCGAGGACAGCGTGCCCGCGCTGATGCACTGCGCGGCCGGCAAGGACCGCGCGGGCATCTCCATAGCGGTCACGCTGCTCGCGCTCGGCGTGGAGCGGGACGCCATCGTGGCCGACTACCTGGAGTCCAACGCCAAGCACCGGCGCTACCGGGTCCGCCGTAACGGCGGCGCGGACTCGGCGTACACGCCCGAGGTGATGGAGCTGCTCGGCCCGCTCTTCGACGCCCGCGCCGAGTACCTGGAGGCGGCCTTCGCGAGCATCGAGGAGACCTGGGGGGACGTCGACGGCTATCTGGAGCGCGGCCTCGGGGTCACCGCCGAGCACCGGGACCGGCTGCGCGGACGCCTGCTGGACTGAGCCGGTCAGCCCTTGCCGCCCAGCGCGAACAGCAGGTAGAGGAAGGCGGCCAGGACATGGCCGAGGGCGATGTAGATGATCAGCCGGACCCACAGGGAACGGGGGAACTTGGTCTCGAAGTTGCTCATGGCAGCTCTCCGGTCGACGGTCCCAGGCACAGGGTGGCCGTGGGGCTCTGCAGCAGGGTGTGGACGAACAGCAGTTCCACGCCGTCGTGGTCCTCGGCGGCGAGGCGGTGCGGGGTGAGTGAGTCGAAGTGCGCGCTGTCCCCGGGCGCGAGCAGGTGCGCGGCGTCGCCGAGGCGCAGCCGCAGCCGCCCCTTGAGGACGTAGAGCCACTCCTCGCCCGGGTGGACGCGCACGATGTCGCCCTGCGAGCCGTAGGGCACGCGGACGCGCAGGGCCTGCATGCCGCGGCCCGAGGACCCGGCCTGGGTGTAGATCCAGCCGCCGGCCCGGGTCGGCTCCATGTCGGCGGCCCGGACGATCGCGTCCCGGTCGGCGACCGTCTCGCCGAGCAGTTCGGAGACCGTCGTACCGTAGATGCGCGCGAGGGCGAGCAGCATGGGCAGCGAGGGCTGCCGGTTGCCGGTCTCCAGCCGGGAGAGATGGGCCGGCGAGAGCCCGGCGCTGCGGGCGGCGGCCTCCAGGGTGAGGCCGGCGCGCCGGCGCAGCGCCCGCAGCTGCGGGGCGACGGCCGGCAACTCCTCGCCGTGACCCGCCGCCGGTGGCACGGCGTCTGAGGCGTTCATGCCTCCATTCAGCCGCATTATTGCCTGAGCGGCAATTTTCTTGCCTGTGAGGCAAATCCCGACCGGATGTGATCCTTCGTGCTACGGTCGAGCCTAGTATTTGAACACGTTCAAATAGAGGGGGAACGGTCATGACCGACCGTGGCTCGGCTCATCGGGACGACTCACCGGCCGTCGCGCTCGGCCCGCTCGCCGCCGTACTCGGCCTGGTGGCCGCCGCGGGTGCGTGGCCGACACTCATGTTCCTGCTGCTCCCCTGGTCACTCCTGGCGGCCGGGCTCGCCGTCGCCTTCGGTGCCATGGGGGTCTACTACGCCGAGCAGGGCGTCGGCCGGTTGTGGACGGCCGTCGTCGGGACCGCCCTGGGACTCACCGGGCTGGTGACCTGCTTCCTCTACTTCGTCGTGCTCGCCGGCTGAACGGGGCACACCGAGGGCCCCGCACCCGGCCGGTGCGGGGCCTCGCGTGTCTCAGCGGTTCGCGACCGCCTGCTTGATCAGCGTCTTGCCGAAGTCCCACATCAGGCCGCCGCCACTGTGCGCGTCGTCCATCACGGCCGTGAAGGCGTCCACGAACCGGTCCACGTCCGCCTCGTCCAGGACCAGCGGCGGGATCAGCTTGATCACCTCCAGATGGTCGCCGGAGACCTGGGTGAGGATCCGGTGCTTCTGGAGCAGCGGGACGACGACCATCTGCGCGAACAGGCCCTTGCGCGCCGCCTGGAGCATGGTCCAGCGGCTGCGCAGCTTCAGCGAGGCGGGCCGGCCGAACTCGATGCCGATCATCAGGCCCCGGCCGCGCACGTCGGCCAGCAGCTCGTACTTCCCGATCAGCGCGGTCAGCCGGGACTTGAGCAGCTCGCCCGTGGTGCGCACGCCCGCGACGATCTGCTCGTTCTCCATGACCGACAGCACGGCGAGACCGCACGCCATGGCCTGGGCGCCCGAGCCGAAGCTCGCCGAGTGGACCAGGACGCGGTCCATGGACGAGTAGACCTTCTTGAAGATCCAGTCCCGGCCGAGGGTGGCGCCCACCGGGACGTACCCTCCGGAGAGCGCCTTGGCCACGCAGACCAGGTCCGGTTCGACGCCCTCCTCGTGCTGGTAGGCGTAGAAGTCCCCGGTGCGGCCGAGCCCGGTCTGCACCTCGTCCGCGATGAGCAGCGCCTTGTGCCGGTGCAGCAACTCCTGGGCGGCGCGCAGATAACCGGGCGGTGCCTCGTGCACGCCCTTGCCCTGGATCGGCTCCACGATCAGTGCGGCGACATCGCCCTTGCGCAACTCCCGTGCCAGGGCGTCGAGATCACCGAGGGGTACGGCGGTGTCGGGCAGCAGCGGGGCGAAGCCGTCGCGGAAGCCGCTCTCGCCGTTGACCGACAGCGAGCCGGTGGTCAGGCCGTGGAAGGCGTGGTCGCAGTACAGGACGCGCGGCTTCCCGGTGGCGTAGCGGGCGAACTTCAGGGCGGTCTCGACCGCCTCGGTGCCGCTGTTGCCGAAGAACACCCGGTCCAGGTGCGGGCTGTGGGCGAGCAGCCGCTCGGCGAGCAGGCCGGGCAGCGGCTGGCAGTCGAAGCGGGTGAGGTCGGCGAGATCCAGGTCCAGCACGTCGTGCAGCGCCTTGCGGACGACCGGGTGGTGGCGGCCCAGGCCCATCACCCCGAACCCGGCGAGCATGTCCAGGTAGTCGTTGCCGTCCGCGTCGAAGAAGTGGGCGCCCTCGGCACGCTCGTAGACCCTGTCGAAGCCGATGGTGTGCAGCATGCGCGGGAGCTGCGGATTGAGGTAGCGGGCGTGCAGCTCGTAGCGTTCGGCTCCGCGCTCGGCGAGCAGGGCGCCGAGGTCGAACTCCGTGGTCATTCACTCTCCTTGGCTGTGCCGCCCGCGTCCTTCACGGCCAGGCTCGCGCTGATCCGCCCGGCGATCTCGACGGGCGTGAGGCCGATGTCGGCCAGTACCTCGGCGCGTTTGGCGTGCGCGAGGAACTGGTCGGGGATGCCGAAGCGCCGGACCGGCACGTCCACGTCGGCGTCGCCGAGGGCCAGGGCGACGGCCGAACCGACCCCCGCCGCACGGCTGTTGTCCTCGACCACGGCCACCAGCCGGTGTCCGGCGGCGAGTCCGGGCAGCGCGGGGTCGACGGGCTTGACCCACCGCGGGTCGACGACCGTGCAGCCGACGCCCCGGGCGGCGAGCAGTTCGGCGGCCCGCAGGCAGACCGGGGCCATCACGCCGACGGCGACCAGCAGCACCTCGGGGCGCTCGTCGCGGTGCAGGACGTCCATGCCGCCCACCTGGCCGACGGCCGGGACGCGGGGGCCGACGGACTCCTTCGGGAAGCGCACCAGGGTCGGCGCGTCGTCCACGGCGACCGCCTCCCGCAGCTGCGCCCGCAGTTGGTCGGCGTCGCGCGGGGCGGCGATCCTCAGGCCCGGCACGACCTGGAGCACCGACATGTCCCACATGCCGTTGTGGGAGGCGCCGTCGACGCCGGTGACGCCGGCCCGGTCGAGCACGAAGGTCACCCCGCAGCGGTGCAGGGCCACGTCCATCAGCAGTTGGTCGAAGGCGCGGTTGAGGAAGGTGGCGTAGACGGCGACGACCGGGTGCAGGCCCCCGGTGGCGAGGCCGGCGGCGGACACGGCGGCGTGCTGCTCGGCGATGCCGACGTCCCAGACCCGGTCGGGGAAGCGCTCGGCGAACGGGCCGAGGCCCACCGGGTGCAGCATGGCGGCGGTGAGGGCGACGACGTCCGCCCGCTCCTCCCCGATCCGCACGATCTCGTCGCCGAACACCGAGGTCCAGGAGGGTCCGCCGGCCGGGGTGAGGGGCGCGCAGGTGAGCGGGTCCATCACGCCCACGGTGTGGAAGCGGTCCTCCTCGTGGGCGAGGGCGGGCTGGTAGCCGCGGCCCTTCTCGGTGAGGCAGTGGACCAGGACGGGCCCGTGGAAGCGTTTCGCCCGGCGCAGCGCCGACTCGACGGCGCCGATGTCGTGGCCGTCGATCGGGCCGAGGTACTTCAGGCCCAGGTCCTCGAACATGCCCTGCGGGGCGAAGGCGTCCTTGAAGCCCTTCTTCGCGCCGTGCAGGGACTCGTAGAGCGTGCCGCCGACGACCGGGGTGCGCTGGAGCATCTCCTTGCCCCAGGCGAGGAAGCGCTCGTAGCCGTCGGTGGTGCGCAGGGTGGCCAGGTGGTTGGCGAGGCCGCCGATGGTCGGCGCGTAGGAGCGCTCGTTGTCGTTGACGACGATGATCAGCGGCCGGTCCCGGGCCGCGGCGATGTTGTTCAGCGCCTCCCAGGCCATGCCGCCGGTCAGCGCGCCGTCGCCGATGACCGCGACGACGTGGCCCTCCTCGCCCCGTACCTGGCGTGCCTTGGCGAGGCCGTCGGCCCAGCCGAGCGCGGTGGAGGCGTGGCTGTTCTCGATGACGTCGTGCTCGGACTCCTCGCGCGAGGGGTAGCCGGACAGGCCGCCCTTGCCGCGCAGCTTGGAGAAGTCCTGACGCCCCGTCAGCAGCTTGTGCACATAGCTCTGGTGGCCGGTGTCCCACAGGATGCGGTCGACCGGTGACGCGAAGACCCGGTGCAGGGCGACGGTCAGTTCCACCACGCCCAGGTTGGGGCCGAGGTGTCCCCCGGTCCTCGACACCGCGTGCACCAGGAACTCGCGTATCTCCTCGGTCAGTTCGCCGAGCTGTGCCGCGGACAGCGCCTTCAGTTCCCGTGGTCCGCGGATCGTCTCCAGAATGGTCACGCTCGGGCCCCCTCTCGGTCCGTTCCCTGTCCCGACTCACTTGGCCTGTTCGGCGATCCTCAGGGCCTCCTCGATGAGGGTCTCCACGATCTTGGACTCGGGCACGGTCTTGACGACCTCGCCCTTGACGAAGATCTGTCCCTTGCCGTTGCCGGAGGCCACGCCGAGGTCGGCCTCACGGGCCTCGCCGGGTCCGTTGACCACGCACCCCATCACCGCGACCCGCAGCGGCACCTCCATCCCGTCCAGGCCGGCGGTGACCTCCTCGGCGAGCTTGTAGACGTCCACCTGGGCGCGTCCGCAGGACGGACAGGAGACGATCTCCAGGCGCCGTTCCCTCAGCCCGAGCGACTGGAGGATCTGGATGCCGACCTTGACCTCCTCGGCGGGCGGGGCCGACAGGGAGACGCGGATGGTGTCGCCGATGCCTTCGGAGAGCAGCGCCCCGAAGGCGACGGCGGACTTGACGGTGCCCTGGAACGCCGGGCCCGCCTCGGTGACCCCGAGGTGCAGGGGGTAGTCGCAGCTCTCGGCGAGCTGCCGGTAGGCCTCGATCATCACGACCGGGTCGTTGTGCTTGACCGAGATCTTGATGTCCCGGAAATCGTGCTCCTCGAAGAGCGACGCCTCCCACAGCGCGCTCTCGACCAGTGCCTCCGGGGTCGCCCTGCCGTACTTCTTCAACAGGCGGCGGTCCAGGGAACCGGCGTTGACGCCGATCCGGACCGGGGTGCCGTGGTCCCTGGCGGCACGCGCGATCTCCTTGACCTGGTCGTCGAACTGCTTGATGTTGCCGGGGTTCACGCGGACGGCCGCGCAGCCGGCCTCGATGGCCGCGAAGACGTACTTGGGCTGGAAGTGGATGTCGGCGATGACCGGGATCTGGGACTTGCGGGCGATGGTGGCCAGGGCGTCCGCGTCGTCCTGAGTGGGGCAGGCGACGCGGACGATCTGGCAGCCGGACGCGGTGAGTTCCGCGATCTGCTGGAGGGTGGCGCCGATGTCGGACGTACGGGTCGTCGTCATCGACTGCACCGAGACCGGG
Source organism: Streptomyces pyxinicus (assembly GCF_024753135.1). Lineage (GTDB taxonomy): Bacteria > Actinomycetota > Actinomycetes > Streptomycetales > Streptomycetaceae > Streptomyces > Streptomyces pyxinicus. Next base: position 259,099 of record NZ_JANUGP010000001.1, read on the forward strand.
GCTCCGCCCCCGACCGCCACCGGCCCCACCTGGATCCGGCGCGACCGGCGACGCGGTGCGACGGGGCGGGCCGGCACCTCGGGAACGCCCAAGGGAACGGCGGTCACGGGGTCACTCCCGGTTTCCGGAGACGGTCTCGCGCATGGCCCGCAGGGACTCCTTCAGGGAGCCCATGGTGGCGAGGACGGCGGTGGGCTCGTAGCCGCAGTGCGCCATGCAGTTGGCGCAGCGCGGGTCCTTGCCGCGGCCGTACTTGTCCCAGTCGGTCTCCTCGACGAGTTCGCGGTACGTCGGCACGTACCCGTCGCTCATCAGGTAGCAGGGGCGCTGCCAGCCGAACAGGGAGTAGTTGGGGATCGCCCACGCGGTGCACGGGAAGTCGACCCTGCCCTCCAGGAAGTCCAGGAAGAGCGGGGAGTGGTTGAGCCGCCACTTCCTGCGGTTGCCGCCGGCGAACGCCTTCTTGAACAGCTCGCGGGTCTGCTCGACGCCGAGGAAGTGCTCCTGGTCGGGGGCCTTCTCGTAGGCGTAGGCGGGCGAGATCATCATCTCGTCGACCCGGAGGTCGTCGTTGAGGAAGTTGAGCACCTCGATGATGGTCTGCGGGGTGTCGGTGTTGAAGAAGGTGGAGTTGGTGGTCACCCGGAAGCCGCGCCGCTTGGCCTCCTTGATGGCCTCCACCGCCTCGTCGAACACGCCTTCCTTCGCGACGGACTCGTCGTGCCGCTCGCGCAGGCCGTCGATGTGCACCGCGAAGGCGAAGTACGGCGAGGGCGTGAACTTGTCCATCTTCTTGCGCAGCAGCATCGCGTTGGTGCACAGGAAGACGTATTTGCGTTTGGCCACCAACTGCCGGACGATCTCGTCGATCTGAGGGTGCATCAGGGGCTCGCCGCCGGCGATGGAGACCATCGGCGCGCCGGACTCCAGTACCGCGCCCACGGCCTGGGCGACCGGCATGCGCTGCTTGAGCACGCCCGCCGGGTGCTGGATCTTGCCGCAGCCCTCGCACTTGAGGTTGCAGGCGAACAGCGGCTCCAGTTCCACGATCAGCGGGAACTTGTCCCGCTTGCGGAGCTTCTGTTCGGCCAGGTATGTAGCGACCTTGATGGACTGACGCAACGGCATGGCCATCTGGCTCACCTCCGGGGGAGCGACGAAGAACGGTGCCATTCGAAGAACGCGGGAAGAAGGGAGCGAAGGACGCGGAAGGCTGATATTCCTCCGCGCACGGTGCCGATCCGGACGAGTTCGTGCTCCGGGGCGTCGACGACCACCCGGACGGCCGCGACCGGGCGTTCGCCCGTCCGCAGCGCCGTCAGCAGGGTGGCCGCCGACTCCATGTCGGCGGCGATCGCGCCCGTCGCGAGCAGGCCGGACCGCTCCGGACCCCGGACCACGTGGTCGGAGCCGGTGAGCGGGCCGGTGTGCACGGTGCGGCCGGGCAGGATACGCGAGAGTTCCTTGACGAGCAGGTCGGTGCGCACGCACGGGACGGTCCCGCGCGGGTCCCGGGTCTCCTCGGCGACGACCAGGTCGCCGGGGTGCATCCCGGGTGCGAGTCCGGCGCAGAAGCCGGTGGCCAGCACGGCGGCCCCGGCGAGTGCCGGGGCCCGGAGCCGGCCGGTGACGGAGCGTTCCGCCGCCCGGGGCCCCATGCCCGTGCGGAGGAGGGTGTACGGCCCGCCGGCACCGCCGCGGTCGCCGGTGCGCAGGGCGAGGTGCTCGATGCCGAGCGCGCAGGCGATCAGCAGCGGGGCCGGAGCGGACGGGGTGGCCACGTCAGCCCCCCGCGGCCTGCGGGGCGGCGGCCCGCCGGGCGGTCCGGTCGGGGCGGGCGAGCAGGTTGCGCTCGAAGGGGTCGCCGTGCAGGTACCGGCCGAGCGCGGTGAGCGGGAACACCTGCCGGTACAGGTGGTAGTTGATGGAGAAGTCCCAGGGGAAGCCGGTCCCGGTGAAGTACGGCTCGTCCCAGGTGCCGTCCGCCCGCTGGGTGTCGGCCAGCCACCGCACCCCGCGCTCGACGGCCCCGGAGTCCCGCTCCCCCGCGGCGAGCAGCGCCATCAGCGCCCACGCGGTCTGCGAGGCGGTGGAGGCGCCGCGGCCGCTCCACTCCTTGACGTGCTGGTAGGAGCGCAGGTCCTCGCCCCAGCCGCCGTCGTCGTTCTGGACCGACTCCAGCCAGGTGACCGCCCGCCGGATCGCGGGGTGGGAGACGGGCAGGCCGGCCGCGGTGAGGGCGGGTACCACCGAGCCGGTGCCGTAGAGGTAGTTGACACCCCAGCGGCCGAACCACGAGCCGTTCGGCTCCTGTTCGGCGAGCAGCCAGGCGATGCCGCGCCGGGTGCGCGGGTCGTGGGCGAGGCCCTCGGCGGCGAGCATCTCGACCACGTGCGCGGTGACGTCGGCGGACGGCGGGTCGATGACCTCGCCGAAGTCGCAGAACGGCAGCCGGTTCGGGAACGGGCTGGTGTTGTCGACGTCGAAGGCGCCCCACGCGCCGTTCCTCGACTGCATGCCCAGGTTCCAGCGCACCGCCCGGCCGATCGCCCGGTCCACGCGCTCGGGGTCGTGGTGCCTGACCCGGCGCAGCGCCAGGGCGACCTCGGCGGTGTCGTCGATGTCCGGGTAGTTGTCGTTGTGGAACTCGAACGCCCAGCCTCCCGGCGGGAGTTGAGGGCGCTTGACGGCCCAGTCGCCGGGCCGGACGATCTCCTCGCCGAGCATCCAGTCGGCCGCCTTGACCAGTTGCGGGTGGTCGACCGGGAGTCCGGCGTCGACGAGCGCGATGGTGGCGAGGCAGGTGTCCCACACCGGGGACTGGCAGGCCTCGATCATCCGGGCGCCGTCCGCGCGCCAGACGGCGAACCGGTCCAGCGAGGCCAGGCCCTCGCGCATCACCGGGTGCTGGAGGTCGTAGCCGAGCAGGTGCAGGGCGATGACCGAGTACACCGCCGGGGGCTGGATGCCGCCCCAGCAGCCGTCGTTCTCCTGCCGTTCGATGATCCAGCGGGCGGCGGCGTTCATCGCGGCCCTGCGGAGCCTGCGCGGGGCGACCTTGCGGAACTGGTGCAGCGCCTTGTCCAGACGCTGGAAGGCGCCGTCCCAACTGGCCACCGGTGCCAGGGGCTTGACCGGGTTGGGCCGCTCGGGGTCGGTGTGCAGCTCGTCCAGCGGGAAGGGGGCCGGGCGGACCGGGCGCTTGGCCGAGACGATCGTGAGCGGCACGATGGTCTGCCGGGCCCAGCACCCGAAGTCGTAGATGTTGAGCGGCATCCAGCTCGGGAACCAGATCAGTTCCGGCGGCAGTTCGGGCAGGTCCGCCCACTTCCACCAGCCGAACAAGGCGAGCCAGATCCGGGTGAAGACACGGGCGGCCGCGATGCCGCCGCGCTCACGGACCCAGGCGGACGCCTTCGCCATGTGCGGGGCGTCGGGCGCGTCGCCGGCCAGCCGGAGGGCGACGTAGGCCTCGATGGTGGCGGACAGGTCGCCGGGCCCGCCGTAGAAGGTGGCCCAGGTGCCGTCCGGGCGCTGCTCGCCGCGGATGAAGCGGGCGGCGGCCTCGGTGGTCGTCTCGTCGAGGATGCCCAGGAACTGGCGGAGCAGCAGGTCCTCGGCGTCCATGGTGACGTTCGTCTCCAGGTCGCCCTTCCACCAGCCCTGGTCGTCCTGGGCGGCGAGCAGGACATCGGTGGCGCGCCGTGCGGCGCGGGCGGCGGCTTCCGGTACCCCGGCCGCCTCGGGGGTGGTGAGAGTCGCGGTGGTGGTGTCGCTGGCCGCGGCAGCGCGGGCCGGCAAGGCCGCCCCGGTGCTTCCGTCGGTCGTCGCTGTCATGGCTTCCCCTTCGTGCAGTCGTGCGAGTCGTGCTGCTACGGGTCCGCCGTCGGCCGGTGTCCTGTCCCTGTGCTCCGTCCGCTCGGGAGAGTTCCGAGCACCCGGGGCGGAAACCGGCCGGCGACTACGCGAGGTGTGTGGGTCCGATAAGGCTCATCTCTTTCGTACGACGACGAAGTCGGCGAGCGCCGTGAAGGAGTCCCGCACCCGGTCGGGCATCGTGACGGCGTCCAGGGCTTGGAGGGCGATGGTGTACTGGCGGCGCGCTTCCTCGGCCGTCCACTCGCGGCCGCCGGCCTGGTCGATGAGGGCCGCGCGGGCCGCGAACTCCTCCTCGGAGAAGTTCTCGAAGTCGCTGCTCTTGGCGTCGGCGGCGAGGATCTCCGCCAGTTGCTCGGAGGCGGGGCCGCCGGCCGCGAGGGCCGCGACCACCGGCAGGGACTTCTTGCGCTGGCGCAGGTCGCTCCAGGTCTGCTTGCCGGTGGCCTCCGGGTCGCCCCAGATGCCGAGCAGGTCGTCCACCGCCTGGAAGGACAGGCCCAGGTGGTGGCCGTAGCGCTCCAGCGCGTCGGCGGTGGCGTCGTCCGCGCCGCCGAGGACCGCGCCGATGGAGGAGGCGCAGGCCAGCAGGGCGCCGGTCTTGTTGCCCTCCATCTCCAGGCACTCCTCGACGCTGACCCGGTCGCGGTGCTCGTAGGAGATGTCCTGCGCCTGGCCGTCGATGAGGGCGCGGGTGGCGGAGGTCAGCCGGCGGGTGGCGCGGCCGGCCGCGACGGTGCCGAGTTCCAGCAGGACCTCGTTGGCGAGGGCGAACAGGGCGTCGCCGACCAGGATGGCCTGGGCGGGGCCGTGCACCTTCCAGACGGTGTCGCGGTGCCGGCGCTGCTCGTCGCCGTCCATCAGGTCGTCGTGCAGCAGCGAGAAGTTGTGCACCAGCTCCACGGCGACGGCGCCGGGCACGCCCGTCTCGGGGGCGGCGCCGGTGACCTCGGCGGAGAGCACGGCCAGCGCGGGGCGCACGGCCTTGCCGCCGTCGGCGTCGGCCGGGTTGCCCGCGGCGTCGATCCAGCCGAAGTGGTAGGCGGCGACCGTGTCCATGGGAGGCGCCAGGCGGTCGACGGCCGCGCGCAGGACCGGGGTGGCCAGGGTCCGCCCGCGCTCCAGCAGCGCGGCGACGTCCACCGCGGCCCGTGGATCGGGCGTCGAGGCCGGGGGCACAGTGGGCACAGTCTCTCCTCTTGTTGCGGTACCGGGGGTGCGGGGGACCCCCGCGCGCTGGTCGAGCATCAGGCCGCCTCCTCGAACGCGAAGAGGCGGCTCGGGCGGGGCCGGCCCAGGGCGCTCAGCGCGGCGTCGGCCGCGCTCACTCCACTGCGGACCGCGCTCTCCATGGTCGCGGGCCACCCGGTGGCGGTCCACGCTCCGGCCAGGTACAGGCCGGGGGCCTTGGTGCGGGCGCCGGGCCGCAGCCGGCCGACGCCGGGGGCGGGGGCGAACGTGGCGGTGCGCTCCCGGGTGACGAAGAAGTCCCGTACCCCGGCGGTCCGCGCTCCGGGGATCAGTCGGGCCAGCTCGGGCAGGTAGCGGGCGCGCAGGTCGGCGACCGGGAGGTCGATCTCGTCCTGGGCGGCCGACTGGGACACGGCGAGGTACTGGCCGGAGCGCAGTCCGGAGGCGGCGGTGCGGTCGAACACCCATTGCAGGGGGCTTCCGACGGCCGCGACGAAGGGGGCGGCCAGCACCGTGCGGTCGTACACGACGTGGACGTTGAGGATCGGCGCGGTGCCGATCGCGAGCAGCCGCTCGGGGGCGTCGAGGGCGCCGGGCGGCAGCAGGTCGTGGGTCTCGCGCTGGGGTACGGCGAGCACGACGGCGTCGGTTTCGAGCGTCTCGCCGGGAACCTGAACGCTCCAGCGTCCGTTCTCGTTGAGGGAGACGGAGGTGACGCGTGTACGGACCTCGGTACGGACGCCCGCGGAGTCGAGCGCCTTGCGGGCCAGCCGGTCGTGCAGTTCGCCCAGCGGGACATGGGCCCAGCCGATGTCGGCCGCGCCCGGGTCGGACAGCAGACCGGTCTTGAACACCATCGCGGCGAGCCCCAGCGAGGCGTCGCCCGCGACCGCGTTGAGGGTGGCGACCCCGACCAGGTCCCACAGGGCCTCGACGGCGCGCGCCGACTGGCCGTGCGCGGTCAGCCAGCCGCCGAAGTCCTGGTCGTCCAGGGCCGGATCGGTGAGGTCGAGTGCCTTCAGCGCGAGCGCGGCCCGCCCGACCGCGGCGCGCTCGGCGAGCGAGAGGTGCGGATAGCCGGCCAGGCCCCGCCCCAGGTGGAGGGGGACGGGCAGCGGGTCGCGCCGCAGCCGGCCGAGCCGCCTGCCCTCGGGCTTGGCGACGTCCACGACGGGCACGTCCAGGCGGTCCTGCAGCGGTGCCAGCGCCGCGCCCTCGATCCGGTCGAGGAACCAGCGGTAGGCGGTGCAGCAGCGCAGGTACACGTGCTGGCCGTTGTCGACGGTCAGGTCGCCGCGCTGGAAGGAGAAGGCGAGGCCGCCCAGCCTGGGCCTGCCTTCGAGCAGGGTGACGCGGACGCCCGCGTCGGCGAGCGCGAGCGCCGCGGTGATGCCGGCCAGTCCGCCGCCGACCACGACGGCGCTCCGGCCCACCGCCTGCGCGGTGGCCGGGTGCTCCGGTGCGGGGCGGGAGCCGTCGCTCATCGTGGTGCGTCCTTCCGTGCGGGCCGGGCGTGCTGGTTGAACGGTGCACGCACGGTCGTCGCCGTCAGGGACGCCACGCCGCAGCGGAGGGTTGCCTGCCGCATATCGGCCGGTTCTGGCCGCTCCATCAGGCGCGCCTCCTGACGGTGCGCCGGGTGACGTGCCGGGTGTCCAGGCCGGACAGGCCGCGGACGGCGACGTAGGCCTTCTCGTGGCCGGGCAGCGAGACCCGGCCGCGCAGCACGGCCTCCGGGTCGCGCTCGATACGGTCCAGCAGCCGGCGGTAGATGCCGGCCATGGCCGCGACGCAGGCGCCGCTGCGCCGGTCGAGCATGGGCAGCAGCCGGTAGCCCTCGGCGAACAGGGCGCGGGCGCGGCGCACCTCGAAGTGGACCAGGCCGGCGAAGTCGGAGCCCTCCGGCGGGGTGGGCGCCTCGAACCCGGCCGAGCAGCCGAACTTGGCGAGGTCGTCGGCGGGCAGGTAGGTGCGGCCGCCCTGGGCGTCCTCGCGGACGTCCCGGAGGATGTTGGTGAGCTGGAGGGCGAGACCGAGCGTGTCGGCGTACTCGGATGCCCGCTCGGCGCCGCGCGCGCCGGGTTCGGTGCCGAACACGCCGAGCGAGAGGCGGCCGATGGCACCGGCGACACACCGGCAGTAGACCTTCAGGTCGTCCCAGGTCTCGTAGGTTTCGCCGCGCACGTCCTGCTGGACGCCGTCGATCAGCTCGTCCAGGCCGCCGAGCGGGATCGGGAAGGCCCGCGCGGCGTGGGTGAGGGCGACGGCCACCGGGTCGGTGTCGTCCTCCTCGACCTTGCCGTCCCGGACGCGGTCGAGCAGGGCCCGGGTGTCGGTGAGCCGGGCCAGCTTGACGTCGTCGGGCAACGCGCCGTCGCCGATGTCGTCCACGCGCCGGGAGAACGCGTACAGCGCCGACATGGCGCGTCGCTTGGCCGTCGGCAGCAGCCGGATACCGTACGCGAAGTTGCGGGCCTGCTGCCCGGTGACGGCCTCGCAGTAACTGTAGGCGGCGAGTACCGGAGCGGACACGTGTGGCGGAGAATCCACGGTCCGGATCACCCCTTTCCTCGCAGGATCACGCCCGCCTCACGCAGCAACTGGACCTTGCCGGGTCGGGGCGGGCCGGGAAGTACGTCGTGTTCGGCGGCGGCGATCGCCCGGATCGCCGCCCTTCCTCCCGCCACGAACCCCGCGAGCAGCAGCTTCAACCTGCCGTGGACGCTACCCACCAGGGGGGCGCCTTCATTCAGCAGATCGCGGGCGCGTTGCGCTTCGTACGCGACCAGGGCGCGCACCGACGCGCCGGCGGTTCTCGCCGCGAGGTCGGTTTCCTGGACGTGGAAACGCTTCATGTCCTCGGCGGGCAGGTAGACGCGGTCGCGGCCGAGGTCCTCGGCGACGTCCTGGAGGTGCTCGACGATCTGCAGGGCGGTGCAGATCGCGTCGGAGAGCCGGATCCGCTCGGGGGTGGCGGTGCCGGTGACGCCGAGGACGAGGCGGCCGACGGGGTTGGCGGAGAGTTCGCAGTAGGCGAGGAGGTCGTCGTAGGTCTCGTACCGGGTGACGAGCTGGTCCTGGCGGTTGGCGGCGATCAGGCCGAGGAACGGCTCGGGGGTGAGCGAGCGGCGGCGGACGGTGGGCGCCAGGCGGCGCAGCAGGGGGTGGCGGGGGGTGCCGTCGAAGACCCGGCGCAGGTCCGCCTCGAAGGCGTCGAGGAGCAGCAGGCGGTCCTCCGCCTCGGTGGCCGACACGCCGAGCAGCCGGGCGTCGGCGCCGCCGGGGGCGAGGTCGCCGTCGCCGATGTCGTCGACGAGGCGGGCGAAGCCGTAGACGGCCATGAGGTCGTCGCGCCAGTCGCGGGGCAGGAAGAAGGGGGCCACGGGGAAGTTCTCGCTCGCGGCCTTGTCCAGGGTGGCGCGTTCCGGGTCGGTCGCCGGGTGGGGGGCCGTCATCGGGCGCTGCCCGGGGCGGCGGGGGCGGCACATGCTGCGTTGAGCCGGGGAGTCTCCGTAGCCATTGCCGTCACATCTCCCGTTCTACACTGCCGACCCAATACACACTATTTCGGACACGCCGCCCGGCAATGCGCGAGGCCTGCCCGTCGGAGGGTGTCGCGCATTATCGCCCCACTTGCCGCTTTCCGGGACCGGTACAGCTTACGTTGTACAACGCAGCAAGGTTCCCCGGGGTGTCCTGTGGATCACAAGAACGCACCGATCGGCACCAAGATTCCTGCCGCTGGCCGGAGTTGACGCTTCCTTTAAGGACGCGGGACCCCGCCGCGAGGTTCACGGCGGGGCCCTGGCCGAAATCGGGCTACTTACCCGTGAACTTCTCGTATTCCTTCAGGACCTCGTCGGTGGGTCCGTCCATGCGCAGCTCGCCGCGTTCCAGCCACAGCACGCGGTCGCAGGTGTCGCGGATGGACTTGTTGTTGTGGCTGACCAGAAATACCGTTCCGGCCTCCTTGCGCAGTTCCCGGATGCGTTCCTCGGAGCGCTTCTGGAACTTGCGGTCACCGGTGGCCAGGGCCTCGTCGATCATGAGGACGTCGTGGTCCTTGGCGGCGGCGATGGAGAACCGCAGCCGGGCCGCCATGCCGGAGGAGTAGGTGCGCATCGGCAGGGTGATGAAGTCGCCCTTCTCGTTGATGCCCGAGAAGTCGACGATGCCCTGGTAGCGCTCCTTGATCTGCTCCCGCGACATCCCCATGGCCAGACCGCCCAGGATCACGTTGCGCTCGCCGGTGAGGTCGTTCATCAGGGCCGCGTTGACGCCGAGCAGGGAGGGCTGGCCGTCGGTGAAGACCTTGCCCTTCTCGGCGGGGAGCAGGCCGGCGATGGCGCGCAGCAGGGTGGACTTGCCGGAGCCGTTGGAGCCGATCAGGCCGATGGCCTCGCCCCGGTAGGCGACGAAGGAGACCCCGCGCACGGCGTGCACCTTGCGCACCCCGCGCTCCTCGCCCCGCTTCAGGATGCGGCTGAGGGCGGCCGTCGCGCTGCCCTTGCCGGTCTTGGCGCCGTTGACCCGGTAGACGATGTGCAGGTCGTCGGCGATGACCGTCGGGCGCCGGTCCCGGGTGTGCTCCCCAGCGTTCTGCTCAGCCACGGCCGTACCGCTCCTCCGCCTTCCAGAAGTACACGAATCCGCCGGCGAAGGCGGCCACGGCCCAGAACAGGGCGACGGCCCACACGTGCGGCGGCAGGTTCGAGGAACCGTACCCGTCGATGAGCGCGAAGCGCATCAGGTCCATGTAGACGGCGGCGGGGTTGAACTGGAGCACCCGCGTGATCCACTCGGGCCGCCCCTGGAGCATCGTGCTGATCGAGAACATGACACCGGAGGCGTACATCCAGGTGCGCAGCAGGAACGGCATGAGCTGCGCGAGGTCCGGCGTCTTGGCGCCCAGCCGGGCCACGATCATGGCGAGCCCGGTGTTGAACAGGAACTGGAGCGCCAGCACAGGCACGATCAGCAGCCAGGACACGCCCGGGTAGCTGCCGAAGCCGATCGCGACGACGAACAGCACGATCATCGAGAACAGCAGCTGCTGGAGCTGCTGGAGCGAGAAGGAGACGGGCAGCGCGGCGCGCGGGAAGTGCAGGGCGCGCACCAGGCCCAGGTTGCCGGAGATGGCGCGCACGCCCGACATCACCGAGCTCTGCGTGAAGGTGAACACGAAGACGCCGGTGACCAGGAACGGAATGTACACGTCGTGGGACATGCCCCGGCTGGCCTTGAGGATCAGGCCGAAGATGAAGTAGTACACGGCCGCGTTCAGCAGCGGGGTGGCCACCTGCCAGAGCTGGCCGAGCTTGGCCTGGCTGTACTGGGCGGTGAGCTTGGCCTGGGAGAAGGCGAGGACGAAGTGGCGCCGGCTCCACAGCTGACGGACGTACTCCCCGAGCGAGGGCCGGGCGCCGCTCACGGAGAGCCCGTACCGGGCGGCCAGCTCGGCCGGCGTCAGTCCCTCGTCGGGCGCCGGGGCGGCGGTCACCGCGACCGTGCCGTCGTGCGTGGTCTCACTCACAGGGGAAACTTTCGTCTTCGGGTACATCTGCGTCGGGGCCGCTGCCCCGCCGGGCGCGCGGGCGCGCCGGGCGGCGACCGGGGGCCTCTCAGGTCGAGCTTGTCAGATCACCGGGGGCCGGCCCAGCCGGGTGAGCCGCCACACCGTGCGCCAGCGCATCGGGCGGCGCGGGCCGCAGGGCGTGCCCCAGCCTTCCCGGAAGCCGCCGAACCAGGCCTTCAGGGCCGGTCCGGAGGGGCGGCGCAGCAGGGTGAGCAGCAGCCAGACGCCGAGGTAGACCGGGACCAGCGGGGCGGGGAGGTTGCGGCGGGCCAGCCAGACGCGGTTGCGGGCGACCATGCGGTGGTAGACCGCGTGCCGCGAGGGTGCGGTCGTCGGGTGGTAGAGCACCATGTCGGACCGGTAGTCGATCATCCAGCCGGCGTCGAGGGCCCGCCAGGCCAGGTCGGTCTCCTCGTGGGCGTAGAAGAACGCGTCGGGCAGGCCGCCGACCTGCGCGAAGACCTTGGTGCGTACGGCGTTGGCGCCGCCGAGGAAGGTGGTCACCCGGGAGGAGCGCATCGGGTCGGAGGCGCGCAGCCGGGGCACGTGCCGGCGCTGGGTCTCACCGGTCTCGGGGTCGGCGATGCGGAAGCTGACGATGCCGAGTTCCGGGTCGGCGGCGAAGGCCTCCCGGCACAGCTCGGCGGTGTCGTTGCGGGCGAGCAGGCCGTCGTCGTCCAGGAAGAGCAATATGTCGACATCCTGGCCGCCGGGGCCGAAGGCCTCGATGCCGACGTTGCGTCCGCCGGGGATGCCGAGGTTCTCCGGCAGCTCCACGGTGCGCACGCCCTCGGGCACGTCGGGCACGGGCGAGCCGTTGCCGACGACGACGACCTCGACCCGGTCGCCGTCCTGCTTGGCGACGGAGTCCAGCAGGGCCCGCAGTTCCTCGGGCCGGTTGCCCATGGTGATGACGACGGCGCCGACCTTCATCCCGCTCACCTCAGCCTGCTCGACGCCAGGATGGACACCAGGTGCAGCACGGTCTGCAGCAGGGCGATCCCGGCGAGGACGGCGGTGCCGAGCCGGGTGAAGAACAGGTCGCCGTGGATCTGGTCCGCGATGGCGAGGAGCAGGATCAGCAGCGAGGCCTCGATGCCGAGGATGAGCCGGTGGAAGCGCAGCGCCGAGGCGGCCCGGCGGGCCAGCGCCATGCCGGCGGAGCGCGGCCGGACGACCGACTCGGCGTCCTTGACCGGCGGCATGCCGGCCTGGTGCCGGGCCACGCCGACCAGGTCGGTCTCGGCCTTGATCAGGATCGCGCCGAGCGCGGCGAGGGTGCCGAGGAAGGCCCACAGCCAGTCGATACGGCCGCTTCCCCACAGGTCGGCGGCGCGCAGCCCGAGGCCGACCAGCACGGCCGCGTCGGTCAGGTAGGCCCCGACCCGGTCCAGGTAGACGCCGCCGAGCGAGTACTGCTTGCGCCAGCGCGCGATCTCACCGTCGACGCAGTCCAGCAGCAGGTAGAGCTGGGTGGCGACGATGCCGAGCACGGCGCCCGCGATCCCCGGCACCAGCAGGGCCGGGGCCGCGAGCACGCCGCAGACGGTCATCAGGTACGTGAGCTGGTTGGGCGTCACCCTGGTGTTGACCAGGTAGCGGTCGACGCGCAGGGACACCTCTCGCATGTAGAGGCGTCCCCCCCAGTGCTCACCGCTGCGCCGGTCCTTCACCCCCGCGGGGTGGACGACCGGACGGAGTTCAGCTACCGATGGCCTTGACATAGTCGGCGTACGTGTCCTTGATCTGGTTCGTCTTGAGGTCGAGGTGTTCGAGGATCGTGTAGCGGCCGGGCCTGGTCTCCGGAGCGAACTCCACCGCGCGGACGAACTCGTCCACCGTGAAGCCGATCTCCTCCGGCAGCACCGGGAGCCCGTGCCGGCGCAGCACCTCGGCCATGTACGCCGACTCCTCGTGTGCTCCGCGCAGGTACATCGCGAAGGCCGCGCCGAGGCCGCACTGCTCGCCGTGGGCCGCGGCACGCTTGGGGTAGAGCAGGTCGAACGCGTGGTTGATCTCGTGGCAGGCGCCGGAGGACGGGCGGGAGTCGCCCGACACGGACATGGCGATACCGGTGAGGACCAGCGCCTCGGCCAGCACCTGGAGGAAGCCGTCGTCGCCGACCCCGCCCGGGTGCCTGAGCACCGCCTCGCCGGCCTGCCGGGCCATGGCGGCGGCCAGGCCGTCGATCTTCTCGCCGTTGACGCGGTTGGCCAGCTCCCAGTCCGCGACCGCGGAGATGTTGGAGATGGCGTCGCCGATCCCGGAGCGCACGAACCGCACGGGCGCCTCGCGGATCACATTGAGGTCGATGACCACCGCGATCGGGTTCGGCACGCCGTAGGAGCCGCGGCCCGCGTCGTTGTCGAGGGTGGCGACCGGCGAGCACAGGCCGTCGTGGGCGAGGTTGGTGGCGACGGCGACCAGCGGCAGGCCGACCCGGGCCGCCGCGAATTTGGCGCAGTCGATGATCTTCCCGCCGCCGAGGCCCACGACCGCGTCGTAGTGGCCGGCCTTTATGTCACCGGCCAGCCGGACGGCGTCGTCGATCGTGCCGCCGCCCACCTCGTACCAGGTGGCACCCGGCAGCGAGGGGGCGACGCGCTCGCGCAGCCGCGCTCCGGAGCCGCCGCTGACGGCGATGGCGAGCCGGCCGGACTGCGAGATCCGCTCGTCGGCGAGGACCCCGGCCAGGTCGTCCAGGGCACCCGGGCGGATGTCCACGACGACCGGCGAGGGGATGAGCCGGGTCAGTACTGGCACGCGATCTCCCGTCCGCGGGCGAGGTCGTCGTGGTTGTCGATCTCGACCCACGCGACGTCACCGATCGGTGCCACGTCGATCCGGAAGCCGCGGTCGACCAGCTCCTGGTAGCCGTGCTCGTAGAACTGCTGCGGGTCGGTCTCCCAGACGGTCTTCAGCGCGTCGGCCAGCTCGGGTGCGGCGTCGCCCTCGATCAGCGTGACGCCGATGTACTCGCCGGTCGCCTCGGCCGGGTCCATCAGCTTGGTGATCTTCGTCATACCCTTCGCGGGGTCGACGACGACCTTCATCTCCTCGTCGGCGAGGTCCTTGACCGTGTCCAGGGCGAGGATGATCCGCCGGCCCTCGCCGCGCGCGGCCAGCAGGGTCTTCTCGACGGAGACCGGGTGCACGGTGTCGCCGTTGGCGAGGATCACGCCGTCCTTGAGGGCGTCACGGCCGCACCACAGGGAGTAGGCGTTGTTCCACTCCTCGGCCTTGTCGTTGTCGATCAGGGTGAGCTTGAGGCCGTACTTCTCCTCCAGGGCCGCCTTGCGCGCGTAGACGGCCTCCTTGCGGTAGCCGACGATGACCGCGACCTCGGTCAGACCGATCTCGGCGAAGTTGCCGAGGGTGAGGTCGAGGACCGTCGGTTCGCCCTCTATGCCCGCGGGGCCCACCGGCACCAGAGCCTTGGGAAGGCTGTCGGTGTAGGGGCGCAGACGCCGTCCGGCGCCGGCCGCGAGCACGAGGCCGATCATGCGGTTTCTCCTTCGTCGTGTACGGCTGGGGCCCCTGCGGAGACCCAGAAGCGGATGCTCTCGACGAGCACCACGAGGGCGACGGCCACGGCGAGGACCGTGAGCGCGACCGTGAACTGCGAGGCGGTGAGCAGCGCGGCCAGGGCGGTGACGAGCAGCGTCCGCCCCTCGTGCCCCCCGATGGCGCGCACCAGCCAGGACGGGGGCGCCCCGGCGTCGCCGCGGATGCGGTACACCGTGTCGTAGTGATGGTAGGCGACGGCCGCCACCAGGCCGAAAGCCGCGGGAAGGGCTCCGTTCACCCCCGCTTTGCCGGCGAGGGCGAGCACGGTGCCGTACTCGGCGGCCCGGAAGAAGGGCGGGACGAGCCAGTCGAGGGCGCCCTTGAGGGGGCGCGCGACGGCGAGCGCCGAGGTGAGGACATAGCCGACGGCGCCGAGCAGCGGGAGTACGGAGCCGTAGCCGGGCAGGGCCGAGCAGGCGACCACGGCGGCACCGCCCAGCAGGGCGACGGCGGGTACGGCGAGACCGGGCAGGCCGCGCTTGGCGAGGCGGCCGGCGGCCTGGGCGAGCGGGCCGGAGTCGGCGAGGTCGGCGAGGGCCGCCGCCGCGCGGTCGGTGCGGCGGGCCTTGCGGGTCAGGGAGCGCAGCACCCGGCCGGCGGTGGTGTAGGTGGCGGCGAAGGCGCAGCCGATCAGCAGCACGACGAAGGTGACGCGCGGGGTGGTGAGCGCCGTCAGGACCGCTATCAGCGCCCAGCGCTCCCCGATCGGCAGCACGATCATGCGGCGCAGCCAGACCGTCCAGCCGACGCTGTCGAGCCGGTCGGAGAGGGCGGCGGTGGGGCTGGTGTTGGCGGTGGCGTCGTGGTTGGCCTCGTTGAAGGAGAAGTCGACCACGTGCCGGCAGGTCTGGAGGATCATCGCGCCGAGGGCGAGGGCCCACACGTCGTCGCCGCCGCGGGCCGCGCCGAGGGCGAGGCCGGCGTAGTAGGCGTACTCCTTGGCGCGGTCGAAGGTGGCGTCGAGCCAGGCGCCGAGCGTGGAGTACTTCAGGGCGTAGCGGGCGAGCTGGCCGTCGGTGCAGTCCAGCACGAAGGAGGCGATCAGCAGCACGCCGGCCGCGACGAAGCCGCCGCGGGTGCCGGTGGCCGCGCAGCCGGCCGCGATCAGGGCGGTGAGCAGCGAGGCCGTGGTGACCTGGTTAGGGGTCAGGCCCCGGCGGGCGCACCAGCGGGCGAGGTAGCGCGAGTAGGGGCTGACGCAGTAGGTGGTGAAGAAACCGTCGCGGGACTTGACGGCCGACTTCAGGCGGATCGCCTCGTCGTCCACGGCGGCGACGGCCTGCCGGGCCTCGTTGCGGGTCTGCGGGTCGGCGGGGACGGCGGCGACCAGGCTGCCCAGCTCGGGCCGGTGCACCGCGCTGCCCTCGGCGTCGAGGGCGGTGACCACGCGGTCGGCGAGGCTGTCCACGGCGAGCGTGGTGCCGCCGCCGGCGGAGGTCTCGCGGGCCACGGCCCGGGTCAGCGCCTGCCGGGCGGCCGGCTGGGCGGTGACGGCGCCGGGGACGGCGGCGAGCGGGAAGCGCGGGTCGGTCAGGCCGAGGCGCAGGGCGTGCGGGTGGCCGACGAAGCGGCCGTCGACCAGGGCGACGCGCTCGGTGGCGGGGGTGGCGGCGAGCAGGGTCTCGGCCTCGGCGGCGTCGGCGGCCGGACGTACGTCGAAGCCCAGCGACCGCAGATCGCTGTCGAGCGACGAGCCGGGGACCGGCGGACCGGTGACGATGGCGGTCGGCAACCGAACTCACTCCCTGGGTGCCGGCCTGCGGGCCGGTCTTGCACGTGGTGGGACTCCCGGCTGCGGCTCCCGGGCGGCATGTCGGCAGAGGGTATCGGATGGGCGCGAACCCGCGTTCACCGGCCGTTCACGGCCCGGCCCACGGGGGCTGACCCGGCCTTTGCCGCGATCATCATCGGTGATCCGGGGCCCGCCCCACAAACCCGCGGGCGCAGACCCGGGCATCCGGGACACCCCGCCGGCCCGGCATAGGGTGGGCGACCATGACGTGGCTGATCACCGGCGGAGCCGGATACATCGGGGCGCATGTGGCTCGGGCCATGGCCGGCGCCGGGGAGAGCGTCGTGGCGCTGGACGACCTGTCGGCCGCCGTGCCCGAACGGCTGCCCGCCGAGGTGCCGCTGGTGCCGGGCTCGACACTGGACGGGGACCTGCTGGCGCGGGTCCTCACCGAGCACGGCGTGACCGGTGTGGTGCATCTCGCGGCGCGCAAGCAGGTCGCCGAGTCGGTCGAGCGGCCGACCCGCTACTACCGGGAGAACGTCGGCGGCCTGGCCACCCTGCTGGACGCGATGGCCGGAGCGGGCGTCGGCCGCCTGGTGTTCTCCTCGTCGGCGGCCGTGTACGGCAACCCGGACGTGGACCTCATCACCGAGGACACCCCGTGCGCCCCGGTGAACCCCTACGGCGAGACCAAGCTGGCCGGCGAGTGGCTGGTGCGGGCGGCCGGGCGGGCGCACGGCATCGCCACGGTGTGCCTGCGCTACTTCAACGTGGCGGGCGCGGCGGCACCGGAGCTGGCGGACACCGGGGTGTTCAACATCGTGCCGATGGTCTTCGACCGGCTCACCCGTGCCGAGGCCCCGCGGATCTTCGGCGCGGACTACCCGACGCCGGACGGCACCTGCGTGCGGGACTACATCCACGTGGCCGACCTCGCCGAGGCCCATCTGGCGGCGGCCCGGCGGCTCGCGGACGGTGCCGCGAGCGGTGATCTCACACTGAACATCGGCCGCGGCGAGGGCGTCTCGGTGCGGGAGCTGATCGACGTGATCGGCGAGGTCACCGGGGACCGCCGGCCGGCCGTGGTCGAGGGGCGCAGGCCGGGGGACGCGCCGCGCGCGGTGGCCTCGGCCGAGCGCGCCGCGGCGGAACTGGGCTGGCGGGCCACGCGCGGGGTGCGCGAGATGGTCGACTCGGCCTGGCGGGGCTGGCGGCCGCACCACGGGATGTGAACCGCGCGGCCGTCGCACGGGGCCTGTCACCCGTCTGACCTGCGGAACGTTTCCGCAGGTCAGGGCACATGACAACGGTGTTCAGTGCCGCGTTGCCCGATACCCCCCACCCGTAGTTGACTGGGCTGCCTGACGGCACTCGGAAGGGCGGTAGGCATGGGGGCAGGGCACGACCACGGGCACACGCACTCGCACGCGCCGCCGACGGGTACGGCCGCGGCGGCGTACCGGGGCCGGCTGCGGGTGGCGCTGGGCATCACGCTGCTGGTGATGGTCGTCGAGGTCGTCGGCGGCCTGGTGGCCGACTCGCTCGCGCTGATCGCGGACGCGGCGCACATGGCGACCGACGCGGTGGGCCTCGTCATGGCGTTGCTGGCGATCCACTTCGCGAACCGCCCGGCGAGCGCCAACCGCACCTTCGGCTACGCCCGCGCCGAGATCCTGGCCGCACTGGCCAACTGCCTGCTGCTGCTCGGCGTGGGCGGCTATGTCCTCTTCGAGGCGGTCGAGCGGTTCGTCACGCCCGCGGACACGCACGGCGGCCAGATGATCGTGTTCGGTCTGATCGGCCTCGCCGCCAACTCGGTCTCGCTGACGCTGCTGATGCGCGGGCAGAAGGAGAGCCTCAACGTGCGCGGGGCCTTCCTGGAGGTGGCCGCGGACGCGCTGGGCTCGGTGGCGGTGCTGATCTCGGCGGCCGTCATCCTGACCACGGGCTGGCAGCCGGCCGACCCCATCGCCTCGCTGGTGATCGGCCTGATGATCGTGCCGCGCACGCTGAAGCTGCTGCGCGAGACGCTGGACGTGCTGCTGGAGGCGGCGCCCAAGGACGTCGACATGGCGGAGGTCCGGGAGCACATCCTGGCGCTCGACGGCGTGGAGGACGTCCACGACCTGCACGCCTGGACCATCACCTCGGGCATGCCGGTGCTGTCGGCGCACGTCGTGGTCAGCTCCGAGGTACTGAACGCCATCGGCCACGAGAAGATGCTGCACGAGTTGCAGGGCTGCCTCGGCGACCACTTCGACGTGGAGCACTGCACCTTCCAGCTGGAACCGGGCGGGCACGCGGAGCACGAGGCCCGGCTCTGCCACTGACCCCGCGATTCCCGGCGGCAAACGCCGGGCACGATGATCGGCGGGGTCCGTGCTCGGGTACGGCGCCGCGCGCGGACGGGGCGGCAAGTGCCGGGAGTGCCGGATTCGTACGGCAGACTTGGGGTGCGAAGACCGAGGCGAAGGATGGGTATGCCGATCACACCTGCCACCGCGGCGCAGAGCGCGTCGGACGGCACCGCAGAGGCGATTTTGCTGGAACTGGTCGACGAGAAGGGTGTGACGACCGGTACGGCGGAGAAGCTCGCCGCCCACCAGCCGCCGGGACTGCTGCACCGCGCGTTCTCGGTGTTCCTCTTCGACGAACAGGGCCGGCTGCTGCTCCAGCAGCGGGCGCTCGGCAAGTACCACTCCCCCGGTGTCTGGTCCAACACCTGCTGCGGGCACCCCTACCCCGGCGAGTCGCCGTTCGCGGCGGCGGCCCGGCGCACCTACGAGGAGCTGGGGGTCTCGCCGTCGCTGATGGCGGAGGCGGGCACGGTCCGCTACAACCACCCGGACCCGGCCTCGGGCCTGGTGGAGCAGGAGTTCAACCACCTGTTCGTGGGCCTGGTGCAGGCGCCGCTCGCGCCGGACCCGGAGGAGGTCGCCTCGACCGCCTACGTGACGGCGGCCGAGCTGGCCGAGCGGCACGCCCGGGACCCGTTCTCCGCCTGGTTCATGACGGTGCTGGACGCCGCGCGGCCGGCCGTCCGGGAGCTGACGGGGCAGTCGGCCGGCTGGTAGCGGCGGCAGGGGGTGGGACCGCGGGCGGGGATGTTTCCGCCCGCGGTCGTGTCTCCGCCCGCGGGGATGTGACGGGCCCCGCGCCGGTGCGCCAGGCCTACGCCGTCGGTGTCGCCGGTTTGAGGGGCAGGGCGGCCCAGATGACCTTGCCGCCGCTCGCCGTGTGCTCGACGTCGACGGCTCCGCCGGCCTCCCGGGCCACCTCGCTGACCAGCAGCAGGCCCCGGCCGCCGGTCCGGCCGTGGTCGGCCTCCAGGGCGGTCGGGCGGTAGGGGTGGTTGTCCTCCACGGACACCCGCACCCACTCGGCCCCGACGGCCACCTCCACGGCCAGCACCGGCGACAGCAGGGCCGCGTGTTTGACCGCGTTGGTGACCAGTTCGGAGACGATCAGCAGCAGGCCGTACTCCAGGTCGTCGGAGACCGGTACGCCCTGGCGCAGCAGCAGGTCGCGGACCGCGCGGCGCGCCTGCGGGACCGAGGCGTCCACGGCCGGGGCGGTGAACCGCCAGACGCCCTCGTACGGCAGGGGATCGGGCGGGCGCTCGGCGCCCCCCGCTGGGCGCGGGCCGTCTCCGCGCCCGTGGTTGTCCATCGTCCGGTCGCCACCCTCGCGCTCGATTGTCACCACACGTCGAGTGTTGGTAACAATGCGCTGAAGTCCGTCGGACTGAACAGAAGTCAGCTGGTATCGAGCGCTTTCTGACCGAGTACGTATGACCTGGTCACGTGTCGGAGCGTTTCGGGCTCACCCGGCGCCGGTTCGCGAACTATTCGGGTTGTACGAGGCCGACGACCCGGCGGCCGCCGTAGCCGGTGGCCAGCAGGCCGAGGCCGTCGAAGAGCAGGGCGAGCGAGAAGAAGGCGCCGATCACGTACTGGCTGCTGCCGGGCCAGGAGGCCAGGACCAGGATGCCGAGCAGCAGGTCGAAGGCGCCCAGCAGCAGGGTCCAGCCGAACTGCGGGCCGCGCACCACCAGGCTGCCGACCAGCCGGAACAGCCCGGCGGTGAGGAAGAGCAGGGCGGCGAACATGGTCAGCGCGGCGGCGGCCGCGTGCGGCAGCCGGATGACGACGACGCCGGCCGCGATGTTCAGGGCGGCGACGATGACGCCGAGCCAGAAGTAGGGGGTGCCGCGGGCCTGCACGGCGTGCAGCAGGCCGACGAGTCCGCCGATCAGCAGCAGCCAGCCGAAGAGCAGCATCGAGGTGAGCGTGGCGACGCCGGTGTAGACGAGGCCGACGATCCCGGCGAGGACGAGGATCAGGCCGAGTGCCGCGAGCCAGCCGAAACCTCGGCGCAGATGGGTCGCCTGATCTGTGGGGGGCTTGCCGAACCTGGCCATCTGCGCCTCCTGGGACCGACCCCGGTTTCGCGGTTCTCCTTCCCCTCCATGTCCCCCCGCGTGCGGTTCCGTAACGGGTGCCGTGGGGCGGGCGGCCTTGGTCGGGGCGGGCGCGGTGCATACCATCCACGCCATGGAGCCCCAGCTGTCTCACCAGGTCGCCGACTCCGTCGCCACCGTGGTCATCCGCCATCCGGCCAAGCGCAACGCCATGACCGCCGCGATGTGGCGGGCGCTGCCGCCGCTGCTGGAGCGCTTCGCGCGGGACGCGGAGGTCCGCGCGTTGGTGCTGACCGGCGAGGGCGGGACCTTCTGCGCGGGCGCCGACATCGGCACGCTGCGGGGCTCGCCGCAGGAGGCGCAGGGGCTCGCGGTGGCCGCCGAGGAGGCGCTGGCCGCGTTCCCGAAGCCGACGCTCGCGGCGGTGCGCGGGCACTGCGTGGGCGGCGGCGCGCAGCTCGCGGCGGCCTGCGATCTGCGGCTCGCCGAGGAGGGCGCGCTGTTCGGCGTGACCCCGGCCCGGCTCGGCATCGTCTACCCCTCCTCCTCGACCCGGCGGCTGGTGTCGCTGGTGGGTCCGGCGACCGCCAAGTACCTGCTCTTCACAGCCGAGTTGATCGACGCGGAGCGGGCGCTGCGCACCGGGCTCGTGGACGAGGTGCTGCCGGCGGGCGAGCTGGACAAGCGGGTCGCCGAGCTGACCCGGATCCTGGCCACGCGCTCGCAGCTCACGCAGGCCGCCGCGAAGGAGTTCGCCGGGGGCCGTACCGACCGGGACGGCCACTGGGCGGAGCAGGCGCGGCTGGGTGCCGGGGAGACCGCGGAGGGGGTGTCCGCGTTCCTTCAGCGCCGGGCGCCGCGCTTCTCCTGGAGCGTGTCTACGTCAGCATGAACCGGCTGTTCTCGCGCATGCGGGCGACCAGGTGGGCCGGGGCCTTCTCCGGTGAACCGGCGTCGTAGGGCGGCTGCGGGTCGTACTCGGTGGCGAGCTGCACGGACTGGGCGACCTCGTCGCCGGCGATCCGGCCGAGCAGCGCGAGGCCCATGTCGATGCCCGAGGAGACACCGGCCGCGGTGACGTACTTGCCGTCGAACACGACGCGCTCGCCGGTGGGCGTGGCGCCGTACTCGGCCAGGGTGTCGAGACCGAGCCAGTGCGTGGTGGCGCGTCGGCCGCGCAGCAGTCCGGCGGCGCCCAGCAGCAGCGAGCCGGTGCACACCGAGGTGGTCCAGGTGGAGCCGGCGTCGGCGGCGCGCAGCCAGTCCAGCAGGGGCACGTGCGCCATGACGGCGTGCTGCCCAGGACCGCCGGGCACGACGACGAGGTCCGGGGACGGCACGTCGGCGAGGGCCCGGTCGGCGACGAGCGCCAGGTTCCCGGTGTCACTGCGCACCGGCCCGGCCTGCTCGGCGACGAAGGTGGTCCGCGCACCGGGAAGCCGGCCGAGGGTCTCGTAGGGGCCTACGGCGTCCAGGGCCGTGAAGCGGTCGAACAGGACGATGGCGATGTCCATGGTTTCCTCCGGGGTGGCGGTTCAGGGGCCCGGGCGGGCCGTGGCGGACGGGGCGGGGGCAGGCCCCGGGTGGAAGCGGTGGCGGTATTCGGCCGGGGAGGTGCCGAGGGTGCGGGTGAAGGCGCGGCGCATGGCCTCGGGGGTGCCGTAGCCGCTGGCCCGGGAGACCTCCTCGATGCCGGCAGCGGTGTCCTCCAGCAGCCGGCGGGCGTGTTCGAGGCGTACCCGGTCGACGTAGCGGCCGGGGGGCATGCCGGTCTCGGCCTGGAAGGCGCGGGCGAAGTGGCGCGGGGACAGGGCGGCGCGGGCGGCCAGCGCCTCGACGCCGAGGTCGGCGTCCGGGTGCTCGGTGATCCACTGCTGGACGTCCCGGAGCGGTGCGCGCCGGGCGGTCTGGGCGGCGAGCTGGGCGCTGAACTGGGCCTGGTTGCCCGGTCGGCGCAGGAACACCACCAGGTGGCGGGCGACACTCAGCGCCACGTCCCGGCCGAGATCCTCCTCGACCAGCGCGAGCGCGAGGTCGATGCCCGCGGTGACGCCGGCCGAGGTGGCCACGTCACCGTCGCGCACGAAGATCGGGTCGGGGTCCACCCGGACCTCGGGGTGCTCCCGCGCGAGCCGGTCGCTGTACGCCCAGTGGGTGGTGGCCCGGCGTCCGTCCAGCAGCCCGGCACCGGCGAGGAGCAGGGCCCCGGTGCAGACGGAGACCAGGCGCCGGGCACGCGGGCCGTGCGTCCGCAGCCACTCCACCAGCGGCGGGTCGGGGCGGCGGGTGCCTTCGCCGCCGGGCACCACGAGGGTGTGCGGGGCGTCCTCGGCCGTGTCCGGCAGGGCGCCGTCCGGGGTGAGGCCGAGCCCGCTGGAGGTGCGGACCGGGCGGCCGTCCAGGGACCCGGTGCGGATGCGGTAGGAGCCGGGGCGGTGCCTCTCGGCGCCGCTGAAGACCTCCAGGGGGCCGGTGACGTCGAGGCTCTGGACGCCGTCGAAGAGGGCGATCAGAAGGGTTCGCTGCGCCATGCCCCCGATTCTTGGCGGCCCGCGCGATGGCCGCAACGACGCGTTTCCCACCTTTTCTGCCATCGGCGCTTCTTGGCCGCCCCGCGGAGGTATCCGGTCCCGGCTGTTCGGCGGGACGTCGTCCACCGCGCGCGGCAGCCGCGCCTGACCTGAGGGGCGCGCCGCCCCGCCGCGCGGCGCCCCGCTCCCCGGCCGACGGCGTCACCTGCCACAATTGCCGCGCAACCTCAGTGGAGAAGGCGGTACGGGATCGTGACGACACCCGGGTCCATCGAAGCAGGATCCATCGAAGGCAGGATCGCCGGGGAACTCGGCGTACGGGAGCGGCAGGTGAAGGCCGCGGTGGAGCTGCTCGACGGCGGCTCCACGGTGCCCTTCATCGCCCGCTACCGCAAGGAAGCGACCGAGATGCTCGACGACGCGCAGCTGCGCGCGGTCGAGGAGCGGCTGCGCTATCTGCGGGAGCTGGAGGAGCGGCGGACCGCGATCCTGGAGTCGGTACGCGAGCAGGGCAAGCTCACCGCGGAGCTGGAGGCGCGGATCCGCGGCGCCGAGACCAAGGCGCGTCTTGAGGACGTCTACCTGCCGTACAAGCCCAAGCGGCGCACCAAGGCGCAGATCGCCCGCGAGGCGGGTCTTGAGCCGCTCGCGGAGGGGCTGTTGGGCGATCCGGGCGTGGACCCGGTGGCCGCCGCTTCGGCGTTCGTCGACGCGGACAAGGGCGTCGCCGATCCGGCGGCGGCCCTGGAGGGCGCGCGGGCGATCCTCACCGAGCGGTTCTCGGAGGACGCCGACCTGATCGGTGAGCTGCGCGAGCGGATGTGGGGGCGCGGGCGGCTGGCCGCGAAGGTGCGCGAGGGCAAGGAGGAGGCGGGCGCCAAGTTCGCCGACTACTTCGACTTCGCCGAGCCGTTCACCGAACTGCCCTCGCACCGGATCCTGGCGATGCTGCGCGGCGAGAAGGAAGAGGCCCTGGACCTCGTCCTGGAGCCGGAGGAGCCCGTCGAGGGCCCGTCCTCGTACGAGGGGATCGTCGCCCACCGGTTCGGGATCGCCGACCGGGGCCGGCCCGCCGACAAGTGGCTGACGGACACGGTCCGCTGGGCCTGGCGCACCCGCATCCTGGTGCACCTCGGGATCGACCTGCGGCTCCGGCTGCGCACGGCCGCCGAGGACGAGGCGGTGAACGTGTTCGCCGCCAACCTGCGCGACCTGCTGCTCGCGGCCCCGGCCGGCACCCGCGCCACGCTGGGCCTCGACCCCGGTTTCCGGACCGGCGTGAAGGTCGCCGTGGTCGACGCCACCGGCAAGGTCGTCGCCACGGACGTCATCTACCCGCACGTCCCGGCGAACAAGTGGGACGAGGCGCTGGCCAAGCTGGCGCGGCTCGCCAAGGAGCACGCGGTCGACCTGGTCGCGATCGGCAACGGCACCGCGTCCCGCGAGACCGACAAACTCGCCACCGAACTCATCGCCAAGCACCCGGAGTTGCAGCTCACCAAGGTGATGGTGTCGGAGGCGGGCGCGTCGGTGTACTCGGCGTCGGCGTACGCCTCGCGGGAGCTGCCCGACATGGACGTGTCGCTGCGCGGCGCCGTGTCCATCGCCCGGCGCCTGCAGGACCCGCTGGCCGAGCTGGTGAAGATCGACCCGAAGTCCATCGGGGTCGGCCAGTACCAGCACGACCTGTCCGAGGTGAAGCTGTCGCGCTCGCTGGACGCGGTGGTCGAGGACTGTGTGAACGGCGTCGGCGTGGACGTCAACACCGCGTCCGTGCCGCTGCTCTCACGGGTGTCGGGCATCTCCGCCGGGCTGGCGGAGAACATCGTGGCGCACCGGGACACCAACGGGCCGTTCGCCTCCCGTACGGAGCTGAAGAAGGTGGCCCGGCTCGGTCCGAAGGCGTACGAGCAGTGCGCGGGCTTCCTGCGCATCCGCGGCGGCACGGACCCGCTGGACTCCTCCAGCGTGCACCCCGAGGCGTACCCGGTGGTGCGCCGGATGGTGAAGACCACCGGTCAGGAAGTGGCCTCGCTCGTCGGCAACACGGGCGTGCTGCGCTCGCTGCGGCCCGCCGACTTCGTGGACGACACGTTCGGTCTGCCGACGGTGACGGACATCCTGAAGGAGCTGGAGAAGCCGGGACGCGACCCGCGTCCGGCGTTCAAGACGGCCACCTTCAAGGAGGGCGTGGAGAAGATCTCCGACCTGTCCGCCGGGATGGTCCTGGAGGGCGTGGTCACCAACGTGGCCGCGTTCGGCGCGTTCGTGGACATCGGCGTCCACCAGGACGGGCTGGTGCACGTCTCCGCGATGTCGAAGACGTTCGTCAAGGATCCGCGGGACGTCGCCAAGCCGGGTGTCATCGTCAAGGTGAAGGTCCTCGACGTGGACATTCCGCGCAAGCGGATCGCGCTGACCCTGCGCCTGGACGACGAGGCCGCCCCGCAGGGGTCCGGCGCGGACCGGCAGCAGCGGCGCGGCGGCGCCCGTCCGCCGCAGCAGCGGCAGGGCGGCGGCGACCGGCGGCAGGGGCGTTCCGGTGGCGACCGGGGCGAGCGCGGGGGCGGCGGTGGCGACCGGGGTGCCCGGCAGACCCCGGCCCCGTCCAACAGCGCGATGGCGGACGCGCTGCGCCGCGCGGGGCTGCTGGACCCGAAGAAGCGCTGAGCCGGAGGAAGTGCTGACCGGGGGCCGGGGTCCATGACTCCGGCCCCTACGGCGTCGCACGGAGTACCGATCCGGGGTCAGCGCTCCGTCACCTTGCCGGCCGCCACCTCCAGGCGGCGCGTCACGTGGACCGCGTCCAGCATGCGGCGGTCGTGGGTGACCAGCAGGAGGGTGCCCTCGTAGGCGTCAAGGGCCGACTCCAGCTGTTCGATGGCCGGCAGGTCGAGGTGGTTCGTCGGCTCGTCCAGCACCAGGAGGTTGACGCCCCGGCCCTGGAGCAGGGCGAGGGCGGCGCGGGTGCGTTCGCCCGGTGAGAGGGTCGCGGCCGGGCGCAGCACGTGGTCGGTCTTGAGGCCGAACTTGGCGAGCAGGGTGCGGATCTCGACGGGCTCGGTGTCCGGGACGGCGGCGCGGAAGGCGTCGAGCAGTGTCTCCGGGCCGTGGAAGAGGCCGCGGGCCTGGTCTACCTCGCCGACCAGGACGCCGGAGCCGAGCGCGGCGTGTCCGGCGTCCAGCGGGGCCCGGCCGAGCAGCGCGGCCAGCAGGGTGGACTTGCCGGCGCCGTTGGCCCCGGTGACGGCGACCCGGTCGGCCCAGTCGATCTGGAGGGAGACCGGGCCGAAGGTGAAGTCACCGCGCCGGATCTCGGCGTCCCGCAGGGTGGCGACGACCGCGCCCGAGCGCGGGGCGGCGGCGATCTCCATGCGCAGGTCCCACTCCTTGCGCGGTTCCTCGACCACGTCCAGGCGCTCGATCATGCGCTGGGTCTGGCGGGCCTTGGCGGCCTGCTTCTCGCTGGCCTCGCTGCGGAACTTGCGGCCGATCTTGTCGTTGTCGTTGCCGGCCTTGCGCCGGGCGTTCTTGACGCCCTTGTCCATCCAGGAGCGCTGCGTCCGGCCGCGCTCCTCCAGGGCGGTCTTCTTGTCCTCGTACTCCTCGTAGTCCTCGCGGGCGTGCCGGCGGGCCGTCTCGCGCTCTTCGAGATAGGCGTCGTAGCCGCCGCCGTAGAGGTTGATCCGCCCCTGCGCCAGGTCGAGTTCGAGGACCTTGGTGACGGTGCGGGTGAGGAACTCGCGGTCGTGGCTGACGACGACCGTGCCCGCGCGCAGGCCGGTGACGAAGCGCTCCAGGCGTTCGAGGCCGTCGAGGTCGAGGTCGTTGGTGGGCTCGTCGAGGAGGAAGACGTCGTAGCGGGACAGCAGGAGGGAGGCGAGGCCCGCGCGGGCGGCCTGGCCGCCGGACAGCGCGGTCATCGGCTGGTCGAGGTCGACGGCGAGGCCGAGGGAGTCGGCGACCTCCTCGGACCGCTCCTCCAGGTCGGCGCCGCCGAGGTCGAGCCAGCGCTCCAGCGCGGCGGCGTAGGCGTCGTCGGCGCCGGGCGCGCCGTCGACCAGGGCCTGCGTCGCCTCGTCCATCACGCGCTGGGCCTCGGCGACGCCGGTGCGGCGGGCCAGGAAGGCGCGGACGGACTCCCCCGGCCGGCGTTCGGGTTCCTGCGGCAGGTGGCCGACGGTGGCGGTCGGCGGGGACAGCCGCAGCTCGCCCTGTTCGGGCGCGGTCAGCCCCGCGAGCAAGCGCAGCAGGGTGGACTTGCCGGCGCCGTTGGCACCGACGAGACCGATCACGTCTCCGGGCGCGACGACGAGGTCGAGTCCGGAGAACAGGGCGCGGTCGCCGTGGCCGGCGGCGAGGTTTTTGGCGACGAGGGTGGCAGTCATCAGGAGGCAGATTTTAGACGGCCCGCCGGTGGGCCGGGCGCCGCCCGGGGACTGGACAGGGGTTGTTGTGTGCGGCCGGGCGGGGTCTGCGGTGTACGACCGGACGGCCGGGCGGAGCCTGCCGTGTGCGGCCGGCCGAGGTCTGCCGTGTGCGGCCAGGCGGCCCTATCGTCCTCGGATGGACAGCGAAGCGAGCAGCGGACCGCGTGACGAAGTGACCGCCGACGTGATCGTGGTCGGGGGCGGGATCGCCGGGCTGACGACGGCCGTGGTGCTGGCCGAGTCGGGGCGGCGGGTGCGGGTGTGGACGCGGGAGCCGGCCGCGCGGACCACCTCGGCGGTCGCCGGCGGCCTGTGGTGGCCGTACCGCATCGAGCCGGAGCCGCTGGTGGGCGCCTGGGCGCTGGAATCCCTCGCGGTGTACGAGGGGTTGGCGGCGCGTTCGGAGGAGACGGGCGTACGGCTGGTGGACGGGGTGCACCAGGGGGCGCGGCTCGGCGGACTGGGCGAGTGGGCGGGCCGGGTGCCGGGGCTGCGGGCGGTGGCGGACGGTCTGGCGGCGCGGCTGCCGGTGATCGACATGCCGGTCCATCTGGCGTGGCTGCGGCGACGGCTGCTGCGGGCGGGCGGCACGGTGACGGAGCGCGAGGTGACCGACCTGGCCGCGGTGCCGGCCGGCGTGGTGGTCAACTGCACGGGCCTGGGCGCGCGTTCGCTGGTGCCGGACCCGGCGGTGCGTCCGGTGCGGGGGCAGCTGGTGGTGGTCGCCAACCCGGGCATCACCACGTGGTTCACCTCGGTCGACCACGCCTCGACGGCCTCCACCTACTTCATTCCGCAGCCGGGCGGTCTGCTGCTGGGCGGCACGGCCGAGGAGGACGACTGGTCCCTGGAACCCGACCCGGCCACCGCCAAGGCGATCGTCGCCCGCTGCGCGCGGGTCCGCCCGGAACTGGCCGGCGCGCGGGTACTGGCCCACCGGGTCGGCCTGCGACCGGCACGCGACGCCGTACGGCTGACCCGGCAGCCCCTGCCCGACGGCCGCACCCTCGTCCACAACTACGGCCACGGCGGCGCCGGGATCACGGTGGCGTGGGGCTGCGCCCGGGAGGCGGCGGCGCTGGCGGTGCGGGGCTGCTGACAAAGCCCGGGCGACTGAAGAGAGGCGCGAGGCGGCTCGACGATCGCGGCGGCCGGACGCGGAGTCCGGCCGCCGTCTCGCGTCAGGCGGTCGGCAGGTGCCGGGCCGTGTCCCGGGCGCGGATGCCGTTCAGGGCGGCCGGGGGCCGTGGGGCGCTGGCGGTGCCGGAGGTGGCCCGGGTGAAGGCCGCCGGACCGCCGACCAGGGGCAGGGTGGCGCTGGTGCCGGACAGGGAGAGGGTGAGGGCCGGCTTGGTGGACGGCGGGTCGATGAGGTCCTTGTCCGTGCCGGCGACGATCAGGGCCAGGCGGTGGCCCTTGGGGACGACGTGGTCGGTGGCGGCCAGGTCGAGGGTCATCGTGTACCGCTTGCCGGGGGTGAGCGGGACGCCCTTGGCGAGGGAGGCGTGGTGGCCGAGGTCGGCCCAGCCCCGGCTGAACACCGTGTAGTCGACGTCGGCCGTCTTGGCCTTCGTCTCCTTGAAGCAGGCGCTGTCACCGGCCGTGCTCGCGCCCCAGCAGGTGCGCTGGGTGAGGGTGGTGATGCCCTCGGCGGCGTCGGCGTAGTCGCGGATGGTGTCGGGGCCGAGGTCCACCAGGACGGCGGACAGGTGGGCCGATGAGGTGCTCGGGGTGGCGGTGACCGTGACCCGGGCGGAGCCGGACAGGCGCAGGTCACGGGTGAGCGGGGCGGTGAGGAAGCCGGCCTTCTCGGGGGTGGACGCGGTCAGGTGGGCGGCCCAGTCGGTCTCGCTCAGCTTCGGGTCGTCGGTGAAGGTCTCGGTGCCGGAGGCGCGGCGCAGCCCGAGCGTGCCGACGCCGGGCAGGGTGCCGGCGGCCGGGTGGAGGGTGGTGGGGCGGGTGGCCCGCGGCGGCCAGACCGGGGAGGTGACCCACTGGTCGGGGTGGCGCTCGATGTCGGCCATCGGCTCGCGGTCGATGCCGTTGTCATAGCCGAGGAGTTCGTGGTCGAACCAGCGGTGCAGGGTGTCGACCCAGGCGCCGCGCCGGTAGTCGAAGGGGTCGACGTGGCCGGTCTGGGACAGCCAGATCTTGCGCTCGACGCCGTGCTTCGCGAGCGCGTCCCACCACTGGCCGACGTGCTTGGTGCGCACGTTGAGGTCCTGCATGCCGTGCACGAGGAAGACGCTGGCGCGCACCTTCGCCGCGTCCTTGACGTAGTCCCGCTCGGTCCACAGCTTCGTCCAGTCGCCGCTCGGCGGGCTGCCGTCGGCCAGTTCCTTCCGTACGGCGGCGCAGTGGGCGTGGGCGTCGTCGCTCTCGACGTAGCCGGCGAGTTCGTCGGGGCCGCCGTCGTAGAGCGCGGCGCCCTGGGCGAAGTAGTAGTCGTACCAGGAGGAGATGCCGCTGATCGGGACGATGGTCTTCAGCCCGCGGACGCCGGTCGCGGCCACGCCGTTGGCGATCGTGCCGTCCCAGCTCTTGCCGATCATGCCGGTGCGGCCGTTGGACCAGCCGGCCGTCACCCGGCTGCCGCCGGTGCGGCTGCTGTAGGCCTTGGCGCGGCCGTTCAGCCAGTCGATCACGGCCTTGGCCGACTGGATCTCGCCCCGGCCGCCGACGTCCACGCAGCCGTCGGAGCGGTTGGTGCCGGTGAGGTCGACGCCGACGACGGCGTAGCCGCGCGGCACGAAGTAGTTGTCGTAGAAGAGCGGCATCTGGACGACGCGGCCGTTCGCGTCGTACGTCTTGACCTGGCTCTCGTTGCCGCGCCCGCAGCAGGAGTAGTAGGGACTGGCGTCCATGATGACCGGCACCCTGCGGCCCTCGCGGGCCGGTTCGGCGGGGCGGACGATGTCGGCGGCGACCCGGTCGGTGCGGCCGTCGCCGTCCCCGTCGAGACCGGTGTCCACCCAGACGGACTCGCGGACGGCGTCGGCGTAGGAGTAGACGGGCCGGCTCTCGCGCGGGGGCGCGGCGTGGGCGGCGGCCGGGGCGAGGAAGAGCGCGGTCAGGACGGCGGCGACCACCGCCGCGAGCGTTCTCCCGATCGTGAAGCGCGTACGTTTCGGCATGCGCGGACGGTACTCCGGTCAACTCCCGCGCAGAAGAGGGCAGCTGAGTGACACGCCGGGCTCGTGACGGCCGAATGGCGATCGTGTGACAGCAGTGGCCATGGACAGGTCAGGGACCACAGGGACTGAATAGGCTGCGAACAGACTTCTCCGAACGGACCTTCGGTCCCGACGACTTGGAGCTGACGTGCACCGCAGAATCATCGCCCCGGGCGCTCTCGCCGCGGCCTCCCTGCTGCTGGCGATCCCGGCATCGGCCGCGAGCTACTCCCCCGGCGCGCCGGGCATCGGCGACCCCTACTACCCGAACTACGGCAACGGCGGCTACGACGTCTCGCACTACGACCTGAGGCTGCAGTACCAGCCGACGACGGACGAGTTGCAGGGCACCGCGACGATCCTGGCGAAGACCACCCAGGATCTGTCCAGCTTCGACCTGGACTTCCTGCTGGACGTCAGCGAGGTGCGGGTCAACGGCAGCCAGGCCGGCTTCACGCACACCGGTGAGCACGAGCTGGTCGTCACACCGAAGAAGCCGCTGGCCAAGGGCACGCAGCTGACGGTGGTGGTCCGCTATCGCGGGGTGCCGTCCACGAAGAGCGCGTACGGCTTCACCGCCTGGCACCGCACACCGGACGGGGCGGTCGCGGCCGACGAGCCCGAGGCCGCGTGGTGGTGGTTCCCGAGCAACGACCACCCGAGCGACAAGGCGACCTACGACGTGTCCGTGGCGGTGCCCGACGGCACCCAGGCCATCTCCAACGGCACGCTCCAGTCGACGAGTTCGAAGCTGGGCTGGACCCGTTACGGCTGGCGGCAGGACAAGCCGCAGGCGACCTATCTGGCCACGCTGGCGCTCGGGAAGTTCGACATCACGACCGGCACCTCCGACGGGGGCGTCCCGGTCGTCAACGCCTACAGCAAGGACCTCGGGGACAACGACGGGGCGGCGCGGGCGAGCGTGGAGCGCACCGGGGAGATCGTGGACTGGCTGAGCGGCTACTTCGGGCCGTATCCGTTCAGCTCGGCCGGCGGGTACGTGCCGAACACCACCACCGGGTACGCCCTGGAGACGCAGACGCGGGTCTACTACAGCCCGAAGCAGTTCGCGAGCGGCTCCAACACGTCGGTGGTCGTGCACGAGCTGGCGCACCAGTGGTACGGCGACGACGTGTCGCTCAAGCGCTGGAAGGACATCTGGATCAACGAGGGCTTCGCGCGGTACGCGCAGTGGCTGTGGTCGGAGCACGAGGGCGAGGGCACGGCCCAGGAGCTGGCCGACTACGTGTACGCCTCGCATCCGGCCGACGACGCGTTCTGGACGGTGGCGCCCGGTGACCCGGGGGCGGACCACCAGTTCGACGCGGCCGTGTACGACCGGGGGGCGGTGGCGATCCAGGCGCTGCGCGATGAGATCGGCGACGACGCGTTCTTCGCGATCCTGAAGGGCTGGCCGAAGAAGCACGCGTACGGCAACGCCTCGGTGGCCGATTTCCAGAAGTACGCCGAGCAGGTCTCCGGCAAGCCGCTGGCGGCCCTGTTCGACACCTGGCTGTTCCAGCCCGTGAAGCCGGCGGCCTCGGCCGCCGCCCGGTCCCTGGTGAAGAGCCCGGCCAAGGCCGTGGCCCAGCCGAGGTCCTGGAAGAAGATCGAGGCGACGAACTCCGTCCACGGCGAGTAGTCCCTCCGGGGGCTCGGCCGGCCGGCGGTCGCCGCGTCCCCCGGGCCTCCGTCGGCCCCGTCACCGTGTCGCGCACCGCCCGGTGGGCTCGCCCCGCGTGGCGTCCACAGGACGTCCGTGGCCGGTCGCGCAGTTCCCCGCGCCCCTTCGGGCGCGGGTCCGTGCCGCACGCCGGAAACCACTGGTGGCGTCACCCCGGGCCGAGACGGTCTCGGGGGTGACGCCACCCTGCGCATGCCACCGGCGGTGCCGGCGGGGCGCTACTTCCGCAGCTCGGAGGGGTTCCGGCTGGTGTCGGCGGCGACCCGGCGGCGGACGCCGTACCAGCCGGCGACGAGCATGACGGCGATCACCGGGATCAGGAGGAGGGTCTTGCGGCCCACCTCGTGGTCGTTCCACATCATGCCGAGGCAGACCAGCAGGAAGACGATCGTGGTGATCTCGGTGACGGGGCTGAACTTCAGCTGGAAGTGGGGGCGGGTCACCAGGCCCTCGCGGGCGCGGCGGACGAAGATCAGGTGGCAGACCATGATGATCACCCAGGTGCTGATGATGCCGAGGGAGGCGACGTTCAGCACGATCTCGAAGGCCTGGCTCGGCACCAGGTAGTTCAGGACGACGCCGAGCACGCAGACGCCGCAGGTCAGCAGGATGCCGCCGTAGGGCACCTGGCTGCGGTTCATGCGGGCGGTGAACTTCGGCGCCGAGCCGGCCGTGGCCATCGAGCGCAGGATGCGGCCGGTGGAGTACAGGCCGGAGTTCAGCGAGGACATCGCCGCGGTCAGCACGACGAGGTTCATCACGTCGCCGGCCGCCGGCACGCCGATCTTGGACAGGACCGTGACGAACGGGCTCTGGTCGGCGGAGTACACCGAGCCCGGAAGCAGCAGCGCGAGCAGCACCACGGAGCCGACGTAGAAGATGGCGACCCGCCACATGATCGAGTTCACCGCGCGCGGGACGACCTTCTCCGGCTCGGCGGTCTCACCGGCGGCGACGCCGACCAGCTCCAGGGCGGCGTAGGCGAAGATCACGCCCTGCATGACGAGGACGACCGGCATCATGCCGTGCGGGAAGATGCCGCCGTGGTCGCTGATGACGCTCAGGCCCGGCTTGGTGCCGTCGACGTCGTGCTGGGTGGCCAGCAGGAAGATGCCGATCAGCATGAAGCCGACCAGGGTGGCGACCTTGATGATCGCGAACCAGAACTCCATCTCGCCGAAGATCTTCACCGAGATCAGGTTCACGGCGAGGACCACCGCGAGGGCGATCAGCGCCAGCACCCACTGCGGGATGGAGGTGAAGAAACTCCAGTAGTGCGTGTAGAGCGCGATCGCGGTGATGTCGGCGATACCGGTGGTCGACCAGTTCAGGAAGTACATCCAGCCGGCGACGTAGGCGCCCTTCTCGCCGAGGAACTCGCGCGCGTAGCTGACGAACGAGCCGGAGGAGGGTCTGTACAGGACCAGCTCGCCGAGGGCGCGGACCACGAAGAAGGCGAAGACGCCGCAGACGAGGTAGGCCAGGGCCAGGGCCGGTCCCGCGTTGTGCAGACGGCCGCCGGCGCCCAGGAAGAGGCCGGTGCCGATGGCCCCGCCGATGGCGATCATGTTGACGTGGCGGGCCTTGAGGTCCTTGCTGTAGCCGGCGTCGCCCGCGTCCGCGGGTGTCGCGGGCGCCTCGGGGGCGACCGCCTGTGCCGATTCCACGGCGTCCTTGCTCACGGGTGGTTTCACTTCCTGGTGCGCCCGGGCCTCGGGGGTCCGGGGGACGTGCAGGTCATGGCCCGCACCACCCAGTCGAGTCGCGGTACAGACCAAGGCAGCAGCTTCCCAGATGGATCGCCGGATACACGGTGGTCCACGTCACAGAGCGTTGCTTCTCACACGATCCACTCAGCGTCCACCCGATGTACATCAGTGGTGTCACAGCAGAGGTGGGACAGCGATACTGCTGCACATGACGACCGATGCCGAGGAGCCGACCCTCACCGTCGACGAGCTGGCCGCCCGGGCGGGCGTCACGGTCCGCACCGTGCGCTTCTACGGCGGCAAGGGCCTGCTGCCGCCGCCGGTGATCGGTGCCCGCCGGGTCGGACACTACGGCCCGGAGCACGTGGCGCGGCTGGCGCTGATCGAGGAGTTGCAGCGGCAGGGCATGACGCTGGCGGCCATCGAGCGCTATCTGCACCAGCTGCCGGCCGGCCTCACCGCGCACGAGCTGGCCATCCACCGCGCCGTCGTGGCGTCCTGGGCGCCGGACGCGGTGGAGACGGTGCCGCGCCGGGAGCTGGAGCGGCGGGCGGGCCGGCCGCTGTCCGCCGGGGACCTGGAGCGGCTGGCGGCGATGAACGTCGTCACGGCGGACGAGGGGGGCGACGGGGGCGCCTTCCGGGTGGACGCCGGGCTGCTCCGGCTCGGCGTCCAGCTGCTCGACGTACCGCTGTCGCAGGAGGTGATCCTGGCGGCGCGCGAGGTGCTCATGGAGCACTCGCGCGCCGCGGCCCGCGAGCTGTCCCGGCTCTTCCGCGGCGAGGTCGCGGAGCGTGCCGCCCAGGACGTGCGGTCGCTGTCGGCCCATATGCACCCGCTGGTGGTGCAGGCCCTGCTGACCACGTTCCAGCGCTCGCTGCGGGAGGAGCTGGGCGAGTGGCTGGGCGGGTCAGGGACGGACTGAGTCGGTGAACCGCTCCCCCTTCTCCGCCTTCTCGACCAGCAGCGCGGGCGGGGTGAAGCGCTCGCCGTAGCGCTCGGCGAGTTCCCGGGCGCGGGCCACGAAGCCGGGCAGGCCGCCGTCGTAGCCGTTGACGTACTGGAGCACGCCGCCGGTCCAGCCGGGGAAGCCGATGCCGAGGATCGAGCCGATGTTGGCGTCGGCGACGGAGGTCAGCACCCCCTCCTCCAGCAGGCGCACGGTGTCGAGCGCCTCGGCGAAGAGCATGCGCTCCCGCATGTCCCGGAACGGGATCTCGTGGCCGGCCCGGGTGAAGTGCTCGCGCAGCCCCGGCCAGAGTCCGGCGCGCTTGCCGTCCTCGGTGTAGTCGTAGAAGCCGGCGCCGCCGCTGCGGCCGGTGCGGCCGAACTCGTCGACCAGGCGGTCGATGACGGCGTCGGCGGGGTGCGCGGTCCAGGTGCCGCCGGCTTCCTCCACGGCCCGCCGGGTCTCCTCGCGGATCTTGCGCGGCAGGGTGAGCGTCAGCTCGTCCATCAGGGAGAGCACCTTGGCCGGGTAGCCGGCCTGGGCGGCGGCCTGTTCGACGGAGGCGGGCTCGACGCCCTCGCCGACCATGGCGACGCCCTCGTTGATGAACTGGCCGATCACCCGGGAGGTGAAGAAGCCGCGCGAGTCGTTGACGACGATCGGCGTCTTGTTGATCTGCCGGACCAGGTCGAAGGCGCGCGCGAGGGCCTCCTCGCCGGTGCGCTCGCCCTTGATGATCTCGACCAGCGGCATCTTGTCGACGGGCGAGAAGAAGTGCAGCCCGATGAAGTCGCCCTGGCGCTGCACGCCCTCGGCGAGCGCGGTGATGGGCAGCGTGGAGGTGTTGGAGCACAGCAGCGCGTCGGGCGCGACGACCGACTCGATCTCCTGGAACACCTTGTGCTTGAGCGCGGTGTTTTCGAAGACGGCCTCGATGACCGCGTCGCAGCCGGCCAAGTCGGCCGCCTCGGCGCTGGGCGTGATGCGGGCGAGCAGCGCGTCGGCCTTCTCCTGGCTGGTACGGCCCTTGGCGACGGCCTTGGCGCACAGCTTCTCGGAGTAGCCCTTGCCCTTGACGGCCGCCTCCAGGGAGACGTCCTTGAGGACGACCTCGATGCCGGCGCGGGCGCAGGAGTAGGCGATGCCGGCGCCCATCATGCCGGCGCCGAGGACGGCGACCTTGCGGACCTGGCGGGGCTCGATGCCCTGGGGGCGGTTGGCGCCGGAGTTGACGGCCTGGAGGTCGAAGAAGAACGCCTGGATCATGTTCTTCGAGGTCTGCCCGGCGGCCAGCTCCACGAAGTAGCGGGCCTCGATGACCTGGGCGGTCTCGAAGTCGACCTGGGAGCCCTCGACGGCGGCGGCGAGGATGTTGCGGGGCGCCGGGTAGGGGGCGCCGTTGGTCTGCTTGCGCAGGTTGGCCGGGAAGGCGGGCAGGTTGGCGGCGAACTTCGGGTGGGCCGGGGTGCCGCCGGGGATGCGGTAGCCGGGCACGTCCCAGGGCTGGCGCGACTCGGGGTGGGCGTCGATGTAGGCGCGGGCCTTGGCGAGCAGGTCCTCCGGTGTGCCGGCGACCTCGTGGACGAGGCCGTTCTCCTGGGCGCGCCGGGCGTTGTACTGCTGTCCCTGGAGCAGCACCTTCAGCAGGGCGTCCGCGATGCCCAGCAGCCGTACGGTGCGCACGACTCCGCCGCCGCCCGGGAGCAGGCCGAGGGTGACCTCGGGGCAGCCGACGCGGGTGCCGGGGGTGTCGAGGGCGACGCGGTGGTGGCAGGCGAGGGCGAGTTCGAAGCCGCCGCCGAGGGCGGCGCCGTTGATCGCGGCGACGACCGGCTTGCCGAGGGTCTCGATGCGGCGCAGGTCGCGCTTGATGGCGAGGCCGCCCTCGAACAGCTCCCGCGCGGTCTCGGGGGTGACGCGGATCAGGTCGCGCAGGTCGCCGCCGGCGAAGAAGGTCTTCTTGGCGGAGGTGAGGATGATGCCGCGGATGGCGTCCTTCTCGGCCTCCAGGCGGTCGGTGACCGCGGCCAGGGAGGCGCGGAACGCCTGGTTCATGGTGTTCGCGG
Source organism: Streptomyces pyxinicus (assembly GCF_024753135.1). Taxonomy (GTDB): domain Bacteria; phylum Actinomycetota; class Actinomycetes; order Streptomycetales; family Streptomycetaceae; genus Streptomyces; species Streptomyces pyxinicus. Next base: position 296,005 of record NZ_JANUGP010000001.1, read on the forward strand.
ACTGGTCCGGGTCGTCCAGGACGAGGGTGACGACACCGGTGTCGTCCTGCTCCCAGCGGATCGTGGTGCTCTCGGTCATGACAGTCGTCTCCGTTGAAGTCGCTCGGTACCGCGGGGAGTTCAGACGCGCTCGATGATGGTGGCGATGCCCATGCCGCCGCCGACGCACAGGGTGGCGAGGCCGTAGCGCTTGTCCTGGCGCTCCAGTTCGTCCACCAGGGTGCCGAGGATCATGGCGCCGGTCGCGCCGAGCGGGTGGCCGAGGGCGATGGCGCCGCCGTTGACGTTGATCTTGTCCAGGGACAGGCCCATGTCCCTGGCGAAGCGGAGCACGACGGCGGCGAACGCCTCGTTGATCTCGACCAGGTCGATGTCGTCGATGGTGAGGCCGGCCTTGGCGAGGGCCTTGCGGGTGGCGGGGGCGGGGCCGGTGAGCATGATGGTGGGCTCGGAGCCGGAGACGGCGGCGGAGACGATCCGCGCGCGCGGGGTGAGGCCGTGCCGCTCGCCGACCTCCCGGGAGCCGATCGCGACGAGCGAGGCGCCGTCCACGATGCCGGAGGAGTTGCCCGCGTGGTGGACGTGGTCGATCTTCTCCACCCAGTGGTACTTCTGGAGCGCCACGGCGTCGAAGCCGCCCAGTTCGCCGATGTCCGCGAAGGAGGGCTTGAGCCGGGCCAGGGAGTCGGCGGTGGTGCCGGGGCGCGGGTGCTCGTCGTGGTCGAGGACGACCAGGCCGGCGCGGTCCTTCACCGGGACCACGGAGCGCGCGAAGCGGCCCTCCTTCCAGGCGGTGGCGGCGCGCTCCTGGGACAGGGCCGCGTACTCGTCCACGTCCCGGCGGGTGAAGCCCTCGATGGTGGCGATGAGGTCGGCGCCGATGCCCTGCGGCACGAAGTCGGTCGCCAGGTTGGTCATCGGGTCGTTGAACCAGGCGCCGCCGTCGGAGGCCATCGGGACGCGGGACATGGACTCGACGCCGCCCGCGAGGACGAGGTCCTCCCAGCCCGAGCGGATCTTGGCGGCGGCCAGGTTGACGGCCTCCAGGCCCGAGGCGCAGAAGCGGTTCTCCTGGACGCCCGCGACCGTGTCCGGCAGTCCGGCGGCGATCGCGGCGATCCGGGCGATGTCGGAGCCCTGGTCGCCGACCGGTCCGACGACGCCGAGCACGATGTCGTCGACGGCGGCCGGGTCGAGGCCGGGGAAGCGGGCGCGGATCTCGTGGATGAGGCCGACGACCAGGTCGACGGGCTTCGTGCCGTGCAGGGCGCCGTCGGCCTTGCCGCGGCCGCGCGGGGTGCGGATCGCGTCGTACACGTACGCTTCGGTGCTCACTGGGGTGCCTTTCGGGAGGGTCGGGCCGGGCAGGGGCCGGGTCAGTCGCCGTCGGCGGCCGGGGCGTGGTCCGCGGGTGCGGGCAGGCCCCAGTCCCGGGTCACCGCCTCGGTGTCCGCGCCGGGCAGGGCGGGGCCGGTGCGGATCGTGGTGGGGGTGGCGGAGAAGCGGGGGGCGGGGGCGGGCTGGGTGATGCCGCCGTGGTCGGTGAAGGTGCCGCGGGCGGCCAGGTGCGGGTGGTGCGGGGCCTCGCGCAGGGACAGCACGGGGGCCACGCACGCGTCGGAGTCCGCGAAGACGGCCGTCCACTCCTCGCGGGTACGGGCCTTGAAGCGGGCGGTGACCCGCTCGCGCACCTCGCCCCAGCGGGACCAGTCGGCGTGGGCCGGTGCCAGCTCCGGCAGGCCGAGCAGGTCCAGGAACTCCTCGTAGAACCGGTACTCCAGGGCGCCGACCGCCATGTGGCCGCCGTCGGCGGTCTCGTAGGTGCCGTAGTAGGGGCAGCCGCCGTCGAGGAGGTTGGCGGCGCGCCGGTCCTGCCAGGCGCCGGCGGCCAGCATGCCGTGGATCATCGCCGAGAGGTGGGCGGTGCCGTCCACGATGGCGGCGTCGACCACCTGGCCGGTGCCGGTGGCGCGCGCGTGGTGCAGGGCGGCCAGGACGCCGACGGCCAGGTAGAGGGAGCCGCCCGCGTAGTCGCCGAGGAGGTTGGCGGGCGGGGGCGGGGGCTCGCCGGGGCGGCCGATCATGCCGAGGGTGCCGGTGAGCGCGAGGTAGGTGGCGTCGTGGCCGGCGCGCGGGGCGAGCGGGCCGTGCTGGCCCCAGCCGGTCATCCGGCCGTACACCAGGCGGGGGTTGCGGGCGTGGCAGTCGGCGGGGCCGATGCCGAGGCGCTCGGCGACGCCGGGGCGGTAGCCCTCGATCAGGACGTCGGCGCGCTCGGCGAGGTCGAGGACGCGGGCGGGGCCGCCCTCGGCCTTGAGGTCGACGACGACCGAGCGCTTGTTGCGGTTGGTGACGTCGGACGCCGGGTCGATGCCCAGTCCCGGGCCGCCGGGCCGGTCCACCCGGACCACGTCGGCGCCGAGGTCGGCCAGGAGCATGGCGGCGAACGGGCCGGGCCCGATGCCGGCCAGCTCCAGCACGCGCACGCCGGAGAGCGGGCCGCTGCCCGGCGTCGTCGGCGTCCCTGCCGTCGTCATGCCTCAAGCCCCCAAGCGCGTATGACACAACTGATGTAACACCGGTGATGCTAGGAACACGTTCCACCGGACACAAGACCTGAACGAGCAAGCGCTTAGCCAAGTGCCCGGATCGCCCGGCGGAGGGTGCGCCTTTCACGCTAGCCTCGGCCGGCGACAACGGCGCGGGCTGCACGACCGGCCGCACGACGGCTGCACGGCCAAGGGGTGTCATGAGCAGGCAAGGGGTGTCATGAGCAGGCTGAAAACGACCGCTCGTCCGACCGACCGTCCGTACGACCTCGTGCTCTTCGGCGCGACCGGCTTCGTCGGGGCGCTCACCGCCGCGTACCTGGCCGCGCACGCGCCGAGGGAGCTGCGCTGGGCGGTCGCCGGCCGCGACCGGGCGAAGCTGGAGCGGTTGCGCGAACGGCTGCCGGGCGGCGCGGACATCGGCGTGCTGCGGGCCGACGTGGCCGAACCCGCCTCGCTGCGCGCCCTCGCCGGGCAGGCGCGCGTGCTGGCCACGACCGTGGGCCCGTACGTGCTGTACGGCGAGGAGCTGGTCGCCGCCTGCGCCGACAGCGGCACCGACTACCTGGACCTGACCGGGGAGCCGGAGTTCGTGGACCTGATGTACGTCCGGCACGACACGCGCGCGCGGGAGACCGGCGCCCGCCTGGTGCACGCGTGCGGCTTCGACTCCGTACCGCACGACCTGGGCGTCCACTTCACGGTCGGGCAGCTCCCCGAGGGTGTGCCGCTCACCGTCGACGGGTTCGTCAGCGTCGACGCGGCCTTCTCCGGCGGCACCTTCGCCTCCGCCCTCAACCAGGCGGCGCGCGGCCGGCGGATGCTGGCGGCGGCGCGCGAGCGGGCCCGGCACGAGCCGCGCATGGTGGGACGCCGGGTGTCCGCACCGGCCGGTACGCCCCGCTTCGCCGGGGAGGTCGGCGCGTGGGCGCTGCCGCTGCCGACCATCGACCCGCGGGTCGTGAGCCGCTCGGCGCGGGCACTGGAGCGCTACGGCCCCGACTTCCGCTACCGCCACTACGCCGCCGTACGGCATCTCCCGGTGGCCGTCGGCGGAGCGGCCGCCGTCGGCGCGGTGCTCGCCGCGGCCCAGCTGCCGCCCGTCCGGCGCCGGTTGTCGGACCTGCTCAAGCCCGGGGACGGGCCCAGCGCGGAGAAGCGGGCGCGGAGCCGGTTCGCGGTGCGCTTCGTCGGCGAGGGCGGCGGACGGCGGGTGTTCACGGAGGTCTCGGGCGGCGACCCGGGCTATGACGAGACGGCGAAGATGTTCGCCGAGGCGGCCCTCGCGCTCGCCCTGGACGACCTGCCGCCGACGGCCGGCCAGGTCACCACGGCACAGGCGATGGGCGACGCCCTGACCGGGCGGCTGCGCGCGGCCGGCATCGGCTTCCGGGTGGCGGCGGCCCGCTGAGCACGGTGGCCGGATCCGGCGCCCCCGCGCGCACGGGGTGGGACGATGGCCGACCTTTCAGGCAGGGACCCGAGGAGGCGGCGCAGACGTGAAGTTCGTGCTCGAAGTGACCGTGGACGACGGCGCGGTGGCGCGGGACCGGGTGGGAGAGCTGGAGCGCATCCTGCGCTACTGGGGCGGCAATCTGCGCCACTACGAGCTGGCGCCCGGCGACGGTTCGGCCGTGTACGACTCGGCGTATCAGGAGGTGGGCGCCTGGCGCGTGGAGGAGTCCGGCGAAGGGTCCGTCGAGGAGTCCTGACCCGGCCCTGCGAACTGCCCCTGTGCCGCCTCCCGCAGGGCCCGGCGGCACAGGGCGTCGGCCCGGCGGGTGGTCTCCGGGAGCCGGTGGCGCGGGGTGAGCGCCAGGGTGTGCGCGAGGGCGTTGTCCAGGCTCACCCGGTGGCCGACCGAGACGTACACCGGTCTGGTCCCGTCCCGCGTGCGCAGCGCCCGTCCCACCTCCTCGCCGCCCGCGCGCAGCGGCGCGGAGGTGCCCCGCGCGCGGGGCGGGTCGTCGTGGGTGAAGGTGAACGGGTTCTTGGCGACGCCGATGCTCGGCAGGCCGGTGAGGACGCCGAGGTGGCTCGCGAGGCCGAAGCGGCGCGGGTGGGCGAGGCCGTAGCCGTCGCACACCACCAGGCCCGGCGGGCTCGGCAGCGCCTCCAGGGCGGCCAGCACGGCGGGGATCTCGCGGAACGCGAGCAGTCCGGGGACGTACGGGAAGGACACCCGGCCGACGGCCGTCGCCTCGGCGACGACGTCCAGGGTGGCGGCGTCCAGGACCACGGCCGCCGCGGCGACCAGGTCCCGCGCGTCGTCGTAGGCGACGTCGACGCCGGTCACCCGGCCCGTCCCGGGCGGCGGTCCGGGTTCGTCCAGGACCACCCGCCCGCGCAGCTCGTCCTGGACGGCGCGGGCCGCCGCCTCGGTCGCGGGCCAGCCCGCCGGTACACCGGTGATCCTCATCGTGGCCCCGACTGTACGGCCCGGCGCGGGGCCCTCGGCGCACGGGGGTAGGCTCGCGATCATGTTCGTTCTGGAGCTGACCTACACCGCCCCGCTCGACGCCGTGGACGCCCTGCTGGCGGACCACGTGGCCTGGCTGGAGGAGCAGTACGACCAGGGGATCTTCCTCGCGTCCGGGCGCAAGAACCCCCGCGACGGCGGGGTGATCATCGCCGTCGCGGCGGACCGGGCCCGGATCGAGGAGGTCATCGCCGGCGACCCCTTCACCGTCGGCGGTGTCTGCGCGTACCGGGTCGTGGAGTTCGCGGCCACGAAGGCGGTCCCGGAGCTGGCGCGGTACCGGCAGCCTTCGGCCTGAGCCGCGGGCGTCAGCCCTTCTTGCGGTCCAGGGCGCGCTGGAGCTGGTCCTTGTTCATGTGCGAGCGGCCCTCGATGCCGCGCTGCTTCGCCTCGTTGTAGAGCTGGTCGCGGGTCGGGCCCTGGGGGCCGGCCCGGTTGCCCGAGCGCTGCCCGCCGCGCTTGCTCGACGACATGTCCTGGAGCGAGCTGCGGCTGGCGGTCTCGGACTCGCCGGAGCGGGCGCGTTCCTTGTTCACCGTCCGCGCGGCGATCTCCTTGGCGCGGCCGGCGCTCTCGCCCCGGTCCTGAGCGCTCTCCTTGATGTGCTCGTACTGGCGTTCGCGCTTGGGGCTGGAACCGGCAGTCATGATCGCTCCCTTCCTCCGGCGTTCCTCTGGCGGTGGCCTTTGCGGCAGGGAACGGGTACCCGGGATCCGTCGGCTCATCTCACCGTTCCAGCCGGGCCACCCGGCCCTGTTCGCCGGCGGCCCAGCAGCCGAGGTCGGGGGTGCAGTCGACGGTGTCGTAGGAGCCGGTGTCGATGGTCCGCCAGGTGCGTCCGCCGTCGGTGGTGAGGTCGGTGCCGGTGGGGCCGACGGCGAGGGCGGCGGTGCGGCTGTGCGGGAGCCAGGCCGCGCCGGAGCGGTAGGCGGGCGGCGGTGTGGCGGCGGGCCGCCAGGTGCGGCCCCCGTCGGCGGTGACGGCGGCGGCCTTCGGGGAGGGCTGGTCGGCACGGTAGTCGCCGCCGACGGCGATGCCGTGCGCGCGGTCGCGGAAGGCGAGCGCGAAGACGCCCTTGGCCGGGTCGCCCGCCGGTACGGGGGTCTCGGTGGCCGTCCAGGTCAGACCCCGGTCGGCGGAGTGCAGCACGCGCGCGTGGGCGCCGCCGCCGGTGGCCACCCACGCGTCCCGCGCCCCGGAGGTGACCAGGCACTGGCCGCTCGCGGCGAAGCCGGCCTCACCCGCCGACGCGGGCGGCATGCCGGCACTGGGCAGCACCCGCCAGTTCCGGCCACCGTCGGCGGTGGACAGGACGCGGAACTTCCCGTCGACCGGATCGCTCAGGGCGAGGCCGTGGCGGCGGTCGAAGAAGCCGAGGCAGTCGTAGAACGCCTTCGGGTCGGTGTTGCGGAAGGACTCGGTCCAGCTCGCGCCGCCGTCCTCGGTGCGGTAGACGCGGGAGTCCTCGCCCGCGCCGATGGCCAGCACCACGGCCCGGCGGGCGTCGAAGGCCCGCACGTCCCGGAACTCCAGCCCGGCCGCGCCCGGCGGGGAGACGTTCCGCCAGCGCGCGCCGCCGTCGGTGGTGCGCAGCACCGTGCCGCCGGTGCCGGCGAGCCAGGCGGTGCGCCGGTCGACGGCCGCGAGCCCCCGGAAGCGGACCTGCGGGGTGCCGGTGTCCTTCGGCGCCCAGTGCACACCGCCCGGTCCCGCGCCCGCCGTACCGAGCGGCCCGGCCCCGGCCGCCGGGACCGTGAGCGCGGCCAGCGCCGCCCCGCAGGCCACCCCCGCCGCCACGAGCCTGCCCGTCCGCCGCCCGGCCCGTCCCCCGCGTCGCGTGCTCCCCATGCGCCTCATGGCGGGCGAAGCTAGTCCATGCCCCGGGCGCCGTCCAGGGGGCCTTCCCGCAGGGCCCGTTCACGGGCGGGCCGATCACCGCGAGCGCAAAGATCCAGCCTCGGGCAGGCATGGAGGCGGTGACCGAGGTCACTCGTTCCTCGTGTGCACGCCTTGGCCGATTCTGTCGTCTCTTCCATTGCCGGGGTGGCACACCCGGGCGTAGTCCAGCCGTCACGAGGGAGCAAGGTGTTGTCCACCGTCATCGAGCAGCCCGTAGAGGCGCGTCTCGTCGCCGCCGCACCGCGTATGCCGAACATTCCCGCCACGCTGCGCTACGACCGGAGCGACCCCTTCGCCGTCCGCATGACCTTCCCGGCGCCCGCCACCCTTGAGGGCGTCGAGGTGTGCTGGACCTTCGCCCGCGAGCTGCTGACCGCCGGCCTGGAGGGCCCCGAGGGCCACGGTGACGTGCGCGTGCGGCCGTACGGCTACGACCGCACGGTGCTGGAGTTCCACGCCCCCGAGGGCACCGCGGTCGTGCACGTCCGCTCGGGCGAGATACGGCGGTTCCTGGCGGCGACCGGCGAGCTGGTCCCGGCCGGTCTCGAACACCTCCAGCTCGATCTGGACAACGGCCTGGCCGAATTGATGCGGGACGCCTGCTGACGGAACGGCCGGTTCAGAAGAGGGCGTTCAGCTCCCCGTAGTCGTACCCGTCGGCCAGCGCCCCGTACGTCCCCCGCTCCAGCAGTTCCCGGGCCGCGCGGCGCGCCAGGGCGTGGGCGGCCTGGGCGAGGGCGGAGCCGGCGCTGACCCGGGCCACGCCGAGCGCGGCCAGTTCGGCGACGGACGGCGCGCCGGGGCCCACCAGCACGTTGAGCGGGCCGTCGACGCCCGCGACGAGCGCCTTGACCGTGGCCGGATCGGTCACCCCGGGCACGAAGATCCCGTCGGCACCCGCCGCGCGGAAGGCCGCCGCCCGCTCCAGGGTGAGGTCCACTCCCCCGGCGCCGCGCAGGAACGTGTCGACGCGCGCGTTGACGAACAGCGGCACACCGGCCCGGTCGGCCGCCGCGCGGGCGGCGGCGATCCGCTCCGCCTGCTCGGCGACGGGCCGCAGCGGCTCAGCGTCCGACCGGTGTTGGGCGTCCTCGATGTTGACGCCGACCGCGCCCGCGGCCAGCACCGCCCGGACCGTGTCCGCGACCCCGGCGGGGTCCTCGGCGTACCCGGCCTCGATGTCCGCGCTGACCGGGACCCGCACGGCGGCGGCGATCCGGGCCACGGCGGCGAGGGCGCCCTCCCGGTCCAGGCGGTCACCGTCGGCGGCGCCGAGCGCCCAGGCGAGTCCGGCGCTGGTGGTGGCGACGGCCGGCGCGCCCGCCCCGGCGACGACGGCGGCGCTGCCCGCGTCCCAGGCGTTGGGCAGGACGAGCGGGTCGCCGGGCACGTGCAGGGCCCGGAAGGCGAGGGCGGACGCGTGCAGGGGGTGTGGTGTGGTCATGGACCGAGCCAAGCATCCGGCGCCCGTCGCACGCTGGCGGGAATCCGACATCAGCGTCGCCGCGATGAGCGCGCGTTAATCGCGTTGACACCCGCGCCGCACCCTCCCTACCGTGTTCGACGGTTCTGTTGTCGTCGATCGGAGTAGGACGTTGCTCGTCTGAGGTCCTGAGGCACCGCGTCACACCGGTGAGGTGTGCGTGGCGTACGACCTCGGCGTTCGAGCCGTCCCCCGGCACAGGCCCCTTCTCTTCGAGCGGCCCTTCTGGTGCCGGATCCCCGGTTTCTCGCCTCGCGGTGTCTCGACACGCGTTTCCCGACCGCACCCACCCCACCGCGAGGCCCTCATGTCAGCTTCCCTCAGCGCCACCTCCCTGTCCTTCTCCTGGCCCGACGGCACCACCGTGTTCGACGGACTCGACATCGCCTTCGGCCCCGGCAGAACCGGGCTCGTCGGCGTCAACGGGTCCGGAAAGTCGACCCTGTTGAAGCTGCTGGCCGGCACGCTCGTCCCGGCCGACGGCACGGTCAAGGTGGCCGGCGACGTCGGTCTCCTCCCGCAGAACGTCACGCTGGACACCGCGCTCCGCGTCGACCAGGTCCTCGGGATCGCCGAGCGGCGGGCCGCGCTGCACGCCATCGAGGCGGGCGACGCGAGCGAGCGGCACTTCGAGACCGTCGGCGACGACTGGGACGTCGAGGAGCGCGCCCTGGCCACCCTCGGCGAACTCGGCCTCGGCCACCTCGGTCTCGACCGCACCGTCGGCGAGGTGTCCGGCGGCGAGTCGGTGCTGCTGCGGCTCGCCGCGCTGCTGCTCGGCCGTCCGGACGTGCTGCTGCTGGACGAGCCCACCAACAACCTCGACCTGTACGCGCGCCGCCGGCTGTACCGGGCGGTCGCGGCCTGGCCCGGCGTGCTGGTCGTGGTCAGCCACGACCGGGAACTGCTCGACCTGGTCGACCAGATCGCGGACCTGCGCTCCGGTGAGGTCGCCTGGTACGGCGGCAACTTCTCGGCCTACGAGGCGGCGCTGGCCGTGGAGCAGGAGGCCGCCGAGCGGATGCTGCGCGTCGCCGAGGCCGATGTGCGCAAACAGCGGCGCGAACTCTCCGACGCCCACATGAAACTGGCCCGCCGCAAGCGGTACGGGCAGAAGATGTGGGACTCCAAGCGCGAGCCGAAGATCGTCATGGGGGCCCGCAAGCGGGCCGCCCAGGAGTCCGCGGGCAAGCACCGCATCCTGCACGAGGAGCGGCTCGCCGAGGCCAGGGAGCGGATGGACGAGGCGGCGGAGGCGGTACGGGACGACGACGAGATCCGCGTCGACCTGCCGTACACGGCCGTACCGCCCGGCCGGCAGGTGCTCACCCTGGAGAACCTGGTCCTGGCGCACGGCACGCGCGCCGACGGCGTCCTCGATCTGCGCGGCCCGGAGCGGATCGCGCTGGTCGGCCGCAACGGCGCGGGCAAGACCACGCTGCTGCGGACCGTCGCCGGGGAACTGGACCCGGTGTCGGGGCAGGCGTCGGCGCACGTACCGCTGCGCTTCCTGCCGCAGCGTCTGGACGTGCTGGACGACGAGCTGACGGTGGCCGAGAACGTGGCCCGGTTCGCGCCGGGCGCGACCGACAACCGGGTCCGAGCGCGGCTGGCCCGCTTCCTGTTCCGGGGTGCGCGCGCCGACCAGAAGGCGGCCACGCTGTCGGGCGGTGAACGCTTCCGGGCGGCCCTGGCCGCGCTGATGCTCGCGGAACCCGCGCCCCAGTTGCTGCTGCTCGACGAACCGACCAACAACCTCGACATGGCCAGTGTCGGCCGGCTGACCTCGGCCCTGGAGTCGTACCAGGGCGCGCTGCTCGTGGCCAGCCACGACCTGCCGTTCCTGGAGTCGGTGGGCATCACCCGCTGGCTGCTGATGGAGGGAGGGGAACTGCGGGAGATCACGGCGCGGGACATCGGCTGACCCGGCCGGTCCCGTGGGCGCGTCTCAGGACGGCCACAGGCGGCGGGCCGGGGTTTCGTCCTCGCCGGGGCGGGCTGCATGATGGCGGACCGGCGCCGTACCACCGGCGCCGCCGCGCGTCCGCACCACCACCGATGTGAAAGGCCCCTCGTGCCCAGCAAGAAGGCCCTGGTCCGCCGCCCCAGTCCCCGCCTCGCCGAAGGCCTGGTGACGCACCTGGAGCGGGAGGAGATCGACGTCGGGCTCGCCGTCGAGCAGTGGGAGGCCTACGTCGAGGCGCTGCGGGCGCACGGTTGGGAGACCGTGGAGGTCGAACCGGCCGACGACTGCCCGGACTCGGTGTTCGTGGAGGACACCGTGGTCATGTACCGGAACGTGGCGCTGATCACCCGGCCCGGCGCCGAGTCCCGGCGGCCGGAGACGGCCGGCGTCGAGGAGGCGGTGGCCCGGCTCGGCTGCTCGGTGAACTGGATATGGGAGCCGGGCACGCTGGAGGGCAGTGACGTCCTGAAGGTCGGCGACACGGTGTACGTCGGCCGGGGCGGCCGGACCAACGCGGCCGGGGTGCAGCAGGTGCGGGCCGCGTTCGAACCGCTGGGCGCCCGGGTGGTGGCCGTCCCGGTGAGCAAGGTGCTGCACCTGAAGTCGGCGGTGACCGCGCTGCCGGACGGCACGGTGATCGGGCACATCCCGAAGGTCGACCGGCCCTCGCTGTTCCCGGGCTTCCTGTCGGTGCCCGAGGAGGCGGGCGCGCACGTGGTGCTGCTGGGCGGCGGCAAGCTGCTGATGGCGGCGAGCGCCCCCAAGACGGCCGAACTGCTGACCGACCTCGGCCACGACGTCGTCACCGTGGACATCGGCGAGTTCGAGAAGCTGGAGGGATGTGTGACCTGCCTCTCGGTGCGGATGCGGGAGCTGTACGTCTGAGGGGGTGGACGTCTTCGCCGGACAGTCCCGGGACCTGCGGGTCCCCGGGCTGTCCCGCGTTCCCGTGTCCGGCGCGCCATCCTCGCTGATCAGCGCTCTTTACGACGCTCTTAACCTACGGTTTCGTAACCTACGGATTCGTAGCTTACGATCACGTAGGTTTCCCGGCACCGCTCGCCGGACCGTCCTTTCGCTCCCCCGCTCGGCGTCCCCTGGAGTTCCCGTGACCCTCACTTCCCCTCACCTCGGCAGCCCGTCCGCGTGGACCGACGCGCGCCTGCTGTACGCGCTGGAGGAAGTGGTCGAGCGGGAGCTGAACCGGCATCTGAAGGTGGCCAAGGACTGGATGCCGCACGAGTACGTGCCGTGGAGCGACGGCCGTAACTTCCCGGGCCTCTTCGAGGACGGCGAGGCGTGGCAGAAGGAGCACTCCAAGGTGACGGAGATCGGGCGGACCGCGCTCGTCGTCAACCTGCTCACCGAGGACAACCTGCCCAGCTACCACCACGAGATCGCCTCGCTGTTCGGCCGCGACGGCGCCTGGGGCACCTGGGTGCACCGCTGGACGGCGGAGGAGGGCCGGCACGGCATCGTGATGCGCGACTACCTGCTCGCCTCGCGCGCGGTGGACCCGGACAAGCTGGAGCGGTTCCGCATGGCCCACATGAGCGAGGGCTTCGAGTCCGACAACCGGCACTCGATGCTGCACTCGGTCGCCTACGTCGCCTTCCAGGAGCTGGCCACCCGGATCTCGCACCGCAACACCGGCCACCAGTCCGGGGACCCGGTCTGCGACCGCATGCTGGCGCGCATCGCGACCGACGAGAACCTGCACATGGTCTTCTACCGCAACCTGCTGAAGGCCGCGTTCGAGATCGCCCCCGACCTGACCATGCAGGCGGTCCGGGACGTCGTCGTCGACTTCCGGATGCCCGGCCACGGCATCCCCGGCTTCGAGCGGGCCGCCGCGCAGATGGCGATCGGCGAGGTGTACAACCTGCGCATCCACCACGACGACGTGCTCCAGCCGGTGCTGCGCTTCCTGAAGGTCATGGAGATCGACGGGCTCGGCCCCGAGGGCAGCAAGGCGCAGGAGGAACTCGGCCTGTTCCTGGGCGGTCTGGACGCGGAGGCCCTGAAGTTCGACGAGAAGCTGGCGGCCCGCAAGGCCCGCATGGCGGCCCGCGCCGCCGGCTGACGGCACCCGCCGGGGCCGGCCCCGGGCCGGAGTCAGCGGGCCCGAGTCAGCGGGCGGTGCGCCTGATGGCCAGGCGCTCCTTCTCCGACAGCCCGCCCCAGACGCCGAACCGCTCGTCGTGGGCGAGCGCGTAGTCCAGGCAGGCCGGGCGCAGCTCGCACAGGGCGCAGATCCGCTTGGCCTCGCGCACCGAGCTGCCCGGCTCCGGGAAGAAGAAGTCCGGCCCGGTCTGCGCGCACAGGGCCTGTGCCTGCCAGGTGTCGTCCGCCGGGGTGATGGTTTCGAAGTGCATGGCATGGATCGTGCCGGGCGGCGAAAAACGTTCGATCAACGCCGGGTCAACGTCCGCGTCAAGGCCTCCGGCCGTCCCGATGATGCTCCTTGGACGCGCGCTCGCGCACGGCGGCGCGCGGAGTCCTGGCGAAACCGTGAGGACGTGTCCCGTCACCCTGGGTGAGGGAGGGCCCCGTGCGCCGCTCCGGCGGCGCCCGCCGGTGGGCGGTGCCAGACTCGGCAGTGCACAGGACGGGATCCCTTCCGAGGAGGGCGACCATGCTCACCACCCGTTTCGTCGACGGCGCCCCGAACTGGCTCGACATCGGCACGCCCGACCTCGACCGCGCCGAGGCCTTCTACGGCGGCCTGTTCGGCTGGGAGTTCCGGTCGGCCGGGCCCGACGCCGGCGGGTACGGCTTCTTCCAGCTGGCCGGCCGGACCGTCGCGGGCGGCATGCGGAGCGACCCCGGGCAGGGTCCGCCGGCCTGGACGGTCTACTTCCAGAGCGCCGACGCGCAGGCCACCGCCGAGACGGCCGAACGGGCGCACGGCAGCGTCCTGTTCGGGCCGACGGACGTGATGGGCGAGGGCCGTATGGCACTCCTGGCCGACCAGGCGGGCGTCCCGTTCGGGATCTGGCAGCCCGGCCGGACCCGGGGCGTGGACGTGGCGGACGAGCCGGGCGCGCTGTGCTGGGTGGAGCTGTACACGAAGGACATCGCGGCGGCAGCGGCCTTCTACCGCAAGGTGCTCGGCCTGGAGACCTCCGGTGTGCCGTTCCCCGGCGGGACCTACACCTGCGTCAACCCGGCCGACGGCGGCGCGGACGCGATGTTCGGCGGCATGGTCCCGCTGGCGGCGGCGCCGGACGAGACGACGGCCGGCCCCTACTGGCTGCCGTACTTCGCGGTGGCGGACACCGACGCCACGGTGGAACGGGCCCAGCGGCTCGGCGGGACGGTGCGCACGCCGGCCACGACCGTGGCGGGGGTGGGCCGGATGGCGAAGCTGGCGGACCCGGACGGCGTACGGTTCGCGGTGATCACCGGCCCGCAGGCTCCGGACTAGCCGGCTAGGCGGTCGCCCGGCGGACGAGCGTGGTCGGCAGGATCACTCCCCCGTCGGGGGCCGCACGCGCGTCCGGTGCGGGTGTCCGTGCCGTGCCCCGGCCCCGGCCCCGGCCGCCCGGCAGGCCGCTCAGCAGGAGGCGGGCCATCAGACGGCCCATCTCCTCGATGTCCTGGCGGACCGTCGTCAGGGGCGGGTCGGTCTGCTCGGCGACCGGCACCATGTCGTCGAAGCCGATGACGGCCACGTCCTGCGGCACCCGCCGGCCGCTCTCGCGCAGCACGCGCAGGGCGCCGAGCGCGGTGAGGTCGTTGGCCGCGAAGACGCCGTCCACGTCCGGGCAGCGGTCGAGGAGTTCCCGCATCGCGCGTTCGCCGCCGGCCGGCGTGAAGTCGCTCTGCACGACCAGCCCGGGATCGGCGCCGCCGAGCACGTCGGCCATGACGTCCCGGTACCCGTCGAGCCGGTCCACGGCCGAGGTCTGGTCGAGGGCGCCGGTGATGTGCGCGACGCGTCTTCTGCCGAGGTCCACGAGGTGCCGTACGGCGGTGCGGGCGCCGCCCCGGTTGTCGCAGTCGACGTACGCCACCCCGGCACCGCCGGGCGCGGAGCCGTGCGGCCGGCCGCCGAACACCGTGGGCACGGCGGCGGCCCGGATGAGCCCGGGCAGCGGGTCGTCCAGGTGCAGGGAGAACACGAGCGCGCCGTCGACATGGCCGCCGGCGAGGTAGCGGGCCACCCGCGCGTGGTCGTCGCGGCCCTCGGTGAGCAGCAGCACCAGCTGGTTGTCGTGGGCGGTCAACTCCTTGCTGATGCCGCGCAGTTGGAGCGCGAAGAAGGGGTCGGCGAAGACCCGGCTCTCCGGTTCGGCGATGACCACGGCGACGGCGTCGTGCCGCCGGGTGACGAGGCTGCGCGCCGCCTGGTTGGGCACGTATCCCAGGTCCGCCACGGCCTGCCGGACCCGCTCGGCCAAGGACTCCCGCACCCCGTCCCCGCCGTTCACGACCCGGGACACGGTCGCCCGTGACACCCCGGCCCGCGCGGCCACCGCCTCCAGCGTGGGACGCGACACTGCCTCGGTCACTTCGGATCTCCTCATCACCGGCTGCGGGCCAGGATATCCGCGTCTGGAAAGGCGGCGGGAGGGCTGTCCTAAGCGGTCGGCTCGGGGCGGGCGCGGCTGGGCTGGACGCGTTTGGGTTCGCCGGGCATCTTCGGGTATTCCGGCGGGTAGGGGAGGTCGCCGAGGCCGTGGTCGTGTTCGTCGCGGCGGGCCAGTTCCAGGAGGGCGTCCAGGGAGTAGGCGTGGTCGTCCATGTCGGCGTGCACGTCGCCGAGTTCGGCGAAGCGGGCCGGCATGGTGGCCAGGTCGAAGTCGGCGGGCTGGGCGGTGCCGACCTCCTCCCAGCGCAGCGGGGCCGAGACGGGCGCCTGGGGGCGGGGGCGCAGGGAGTAGGCGGAGGCGATGGTGCGGTCGCGGGCCGTCTGGTTGTAGTCCAGGAAGATGCGGCGCCCGCGTTCCTCCTTCCACCACTTGATGGTCACGTGCTCCGGCATCCGGCGGGCCATCTCGCGGCCGACGGCGATGGCGGCACGGCGTACCTGGGTGAAGGTCCAGCGCGGTTCGATGGGCACGAACACGTGCAGGCCCCGGCCGCCGGAGGTCTTGGGCCAGCCGCGCAGGCCGCCGAACTCGTCCAGTACGGCGCGCAGTTCGTGGGCGGCGCGGACCGCGTCGGCGTAGTCGGTGCCGGGCTGCGGGTCGAGGTCGACGCGCAGCTCGTCGGGATGGTCGACGTCGCCGGCGCGTACCGGCCAGGGGTGGAAGGTGAGGGTGCCGTACTGGGCGGCCCACACCGCGGCGGCCTCCTCGGTGGGGCACATCTCGTCGGCGCTGCGCCCGCTGGGGAAGGTGATGTGGGCGGTCGGGATCCAGTCGGGCATGCCCTTGGGGGCGCGCTTCTGGTAGAACCACTCGCCGCCGACGCCGTCCGGGTACCGCTCCAGGGTGGTGGGCCGGTTGCGCAGGGCGCGCAGGATGCCGGGGGCGACGGCGGCGTAGTACCGGGCGACGTCCAGCTTGGTGAAGCCGCGCTCGGGGAAGAAGACCTTGTCCGGGCTGGACAGTCTGACGGTCCGCCCGGCCACCTCCAGCTCCACCGCATCGCCCATGCGGCCACCGTAGGCGCACCCCGGACAGCTCGCACACCGGGCGGGGCGGGGGGTCCGCGCGCAGAATCGGACCATGGACCTGCCGGTGATGCCGCCCGTGAAGCCGATGCTCGCCAAGTCCGTGGCGAGCATCCCGCCGGGTATGCACTACGAGGCCAAGTGGGACGGGTTCCGGGCGATCGTGTTCCGGGACGGCGGTGAGGTCGAGCTGGGCAGCCGTACCGGCAAGCCGTTGACCAGGTACTTCCCCGAGGTGGTCGACGCGCTCACGGAGCGGGTGCCCGAGCGGTGCGTGCTGGACGGGGAGATCGTCATCGCGCGGGAGGGCCGGCTGGACTTCGACGCGCTGACCGAACGCATCCATCCGGCGGCCTCGCGGGTGCGGACGCTGGCCGAGCGGACCCCGGCGTCGTTCGTCGCGTTCGACCTGCTGGCGCTGGACGGCGAGGCGCTGCTCGACGCGCCGCTGACCGACCGGCGCGCCCTGCTGGAACGGGCACTGGCCGACGCCACGCCCCCGGTGCACGTGGCGCCCGCGACGACCGACATCGAGGTGGCCCGGCACTGGTTCGAGCAGTACGAGGGCGCCGGCCTCGACGGCATTGTGGCGAAGCCCCTCACTCTGCCCTACCGGCAGGACGAGCGGGCCATGTTCAAGGTCAAGCACGAGCGGACGGCGGACGTCGTGGTGGCCGGATACCGCCTGCACAAGAGCGGCCCGGTGGTGGGCTCGCTGCTGCTGGGCCTGTACGACGCGGGGGGCCGGCTCCAGCACGTGGGAGTGTCGGCCGCGTTCCCGATGAAGCGGCGGGCCGAGCTGGTCGAGGAGCTGGAGCCGCTGCGGATGGCCGACGTGGCCGGACACCCGTGGGCGGCCTGGTCGGACGAGGCCGCCCACGAGACGGCCCGGCTGCCGGGGGCGCCGAGCCGCTGGTCGGGCAAGAAGGACCTGTCGTGGGTGCCGCTGCGCCCGGAGCGGGTGGCCGAGGTGGCCTACGACCACATGGAGAACGCCCAGCGCTTCCGGCACACGGCCCGGTTCCGCCGCTGGCGCCCGGACCGGACGCCGGAGAGCTGCACCTACGGCCAGTTGGAGGAGCCGGTGCGCTACGACCTCGCGGAGATCCTGGGTGAGCGGTGAGGGCGCCGGGCCGCCCTCTCGGCTTTACGGCTTCATCAGGATCTTGACCGCGCCGTCCTGCTTGCGCTGGAACATCTCGTAGGCGTGCGGCGCCTCGGCGAGCGGCACCCGGTGCGTGGCGAAGTCGTCGACGCCGAGCGGGTCCTCGTCCGTGAGGTAGGGCAGGATCTGGTCGCTCCAGCGGCGGACGTTGGCCTGCCCCATGCGCAGCTGGATCTGCTTGTCGAACAGGGTGAGCATCGGCATCGGGTCGGCCATGCCGCCGTAGACACCGCTGAGCGAGATGGTGCCGCCGCGCCGGACCAGGTCGATGGCCATGTGGAGGGCGCCGAGCCGGTCGATGCTGAAGCGCTCGGCGAGGGGCCCGCTGAGCTTGCGCGGCATCAGCGCGGTGGCCGTCTGGGCCAGCCTGGCGGCGGCGCTGCCGTGCGCCTCGGTGCCGACGGCGTCGATCACGGCGTCCGGGCCCCGGCCGCCGGTCGCGTCGCGGATCGCGTCGACCAGCGCCTTCTCGTCGTCGAAGGCCCGCAGGTCGTACGTCTGCACACCGCGCCGGCCGGCCCGGGCGAGCCGCTCGGGCACGAGGTCGACGCCGAAGACGCGCTCGGCGCCCCGGGCCAGCGCGATGCGGCAGGCCATGTCGCCGACGGGGCCGAGGCCGAGGACGGCGACGGTGCCGCCGGGCGGGATCGCCGCGTACTCGACGGCCTGCCAGGCGGTGGGCAGCACGTCGGAGAGGTAGACGAACCGGTCGTCCGAGGGCCCCTCGGGCACCTTGATCGGCCCGAACTGCGCCTGCGGGACGCGCAGGTACTCGGCCTGCGCCCCGGGGACGGCGCCGTACAGGCGGGTGTAGCCGAACAGGGCGGCGCCCATGCCCTCGCCGGTGACCTGGGTGGTCTCGCACTGGGTGGGCAGCCCGGAGTCGCACATGAAGCAGTGCCCGCAGGCGATCTGGAACGGCACCACGACCCGGTCACCGGGCCGCAGGTCGGTCACCTCGGCGCCGACCTCCTCCACGATGCCCATGGGTTCGTGGCCGAGGATGTCGCCCGGCGACATGAAGGGCGTGAGCACCTCGTAGAGGTGCAGGTCGGATCCGCACAGTCCGCTGGAGGTGATGCGGATGACGGCGTCCGTGGGCTCCTCGATCCTCGGGTCGGGGACGTCCTCGACGCGGACGTCCCGCCTGCCCTGCCAGGTGACTGCCTTCATGCCTCGCGCTCCCTCGTGTCGCCCGCACACCGGCCACCGGTCCGACCCGGCGCGTCCGGCACGCGGTGTGTCGGTCTGTGTCCGATTTCGTCCGCGATGGCCGCCGGGTACCCGGGCCGCCCTGCCCCGAACATCCCGGCTCGGCGGCCGTGCGCGCGAACGATCGGGCAGGGCCGTCGATGACCAGATGAGCGCACAATCGGTGCACAAGAACGGGGTGGCGATGGACCTACGGAGCGGGGCGCGCACACGACGCGCCATACCCACGGCGGCTCTGCTGGCCGCCGCCCTGTCGCTGCCCCTCACCACGGGCCGCACCGGCTCGGGCGCCGGCAGCGGACGGCACGACACCCCGGCGCCGCCGCCGAGCGCCTCGGCCGCACCCGGCCGCTCCCCCTTGGCCGTGGAGATCGACAACGTCACCGCGGCCCGCCCGGCGACCGGCCTCGACGCGGCCGACGTGGTCTACGCCGAGCAGGTGGAGGGCGGTCTGAGCCGGCTGATGGCGGTGTACGCGACCCGCCTGCCGAAGACGGTCGGGCCGGTGCGCAGCGCCCGCGAGTCCGACCTGGAGCTGCTGCGCCAGTTCGCCCGGCCGACCCTCGCCTTCTCCGGTGCGCAGCGCCGGCTGCTGCCGCTCGTCGACGGCGCGCCGCTGCGGGCCGAGCCGCCCGAGCGGGCGCCCGGCGCCTACGTCCGGGACACCGCCCGGGCCGCACCGCACAACCTGTACCCGCACCCCGCCGAGCTGCTGCCCACCGCACCGGGCGAGCAGGCGCTGACCACCGGCTTCCGCTACGGCCCGGCACCGGCCGGGGGCACCCCCACCGCGTCGTCCACGGTGCGCTACCCGGCCGCCCGCTTCACCTTCACCTGGTCCGCCGGCCGCGCGGGCCGGCTGGTCACGATGGACGGCACCCCCGCGGTGACCACGGACGGCGGGCGGCTCGCCCCGCCGACGGTCGTCGTGCAGTACGTGACGGTGCGCGAGTCCGGCTACCACGACGTCCTCGGCAACCCCACCCCGTACACCGGGACCGTCGGCTCGGGGAGGGCACGGGTGCTGCGCGACGGACGCTCCTTCGACGCCACCTGGTCGCGGCCCGCGGCGACCGACGGCACCACCTTCACGACGGCCGCCGGGAGCCCGCTGGACTTCGCGAAGGGCCAGGTGCGGGTGGTGTTCGCGGCCGCGCCCGACTAGCTCGGCTCCCGCGCCGCGAGTGCCGCCAGCTCCTCCCGGGCCCGGGCCGCCAGGCCGTCGGCTCCGCTGGCGCGGGCGAGGTCCAGGCCGCGTTCGAGTTCCGTGACCGAGCCGGCGGCGATGCCGTACTCGACGCGGGCCGCCGCGTGCTCGTACTGGCAGGGCGAGGCCTCCAGATAGGTGACGGCCTGCGCGGCCAGCCGTACCCGGCGCTGTCCGGTCTCCAGGGCGGCGGCGCAGCGCAGGGCCTCGCCGATGGCCGTGTCGGTGCCGAAGCGCTCGGCCTGCCGTCGGGCCTCGCCCGCGAGCCGCCGAGCACGTGCCGGGTCCTCGCCGGCGACGGCCCTGGCCAGGTCGAGGGCCCAGGGCGCGAGCACCGGGTTGTACCCGCCGCGCGAGGCGGCGGTCTTCTCGGCGGCCTCCAGTTCGTGGACGCCCTCCTCGACCCGGCCGACGGCGAGCAGCAGTCGGCCGCGCACGGAGCGGATGTCGGGCAGCACGATCGTGGAGGGGTACGGCGGCGCGAAGCCGTACCGCTCGGCGATCGACCACGCCTCCTCGACCTGGCCGCGGGCCAGCAGGGTGTCGACCAGGCCGCAGGTCGAGGACCAGTACAGCGGCAGCCCCCGGCCGACCCGCTCGGCGAGGGCGAGTCCCTCGCGCAGGGTGTCCTCGGCGTCCTTGAGACGGCCCTGCCTGCGGTAGGCGAGCCCGAGGTAGGCGTTGGCCAGCGAGAGGTGACCGCCGTGCCAGCCGGCACCGGCGTAGACGCGGCGGGCCTCGGCGAAGAGGTTCTCGGCGCGGTCGAGCCGGTCGGCGTAGGCGTACGCGCTGCCCAGCATGAACAGCAGCTCCATGCCCCATTCGAGGTCGGTCCAGCCGAGGCCGGGCGCGAGGCGGCCGTTGACGAGGGCGCGGTCGCACAGCTCGACCACCTCCTCGGCGCTCTCGCCGTGCGTCATCGCGTCGAAGCCGCGCAGGATCAGCAGGGCGCGCTCGGAGTTGTCCCGTCCCGCGCAGGTACGGGCGAGGTCGGCGAGGTTCCTTGAGCGGTCGGGCGAGACGGTCTCGCCGTGGATGCTCTCCCACATGAACCGGTAGGCCTGGAGCCGCCGGCGGACGGGACCGGCCTCGTGCCGGGCCGCCTCCGCCTCGACGGTGCGGACGGCCTCCTCCACCTGGTCGTTGTGCAGCAGCGCCTGGGAGAGCCGGACCACCGCGTCGACCCGGTCCTCGTCGTCCAGGCCGGGCATGGCGAGCGCGGTCTGGAGGTGGTCGATGGTGACGGCGGGCGCGGTCAGCAGGGTGGCGCGGCCCAGCTCGTAGCGGACCTGCGCGTGGACCTCCGGGCGGGGCGGTTCCTCCAGGGCGCGTTCCAGACAGCGGCGGGCCGCGTCGGGCGAACCGACGGCGAGGTGTTCGCGGGCGGCCTCGCGCAGTTGCCGGACGAGTTCCTCGTCGTCGTCCGGGTGGATCTTGAGCAGGTGCGGGGCGGCCTCGGCGGCACCGCCGCCCAGCTCGGCGATGATCTGGGCGGCGACGCCGTGCATGGCGGTGCACACGGCGGGCGGGATCGAGTCGTAGACGGCCGTGGAGATGAGCGGGTGGACGAACTCCAGCTCGATCGCCATCCGTCGGTCGCCGGCCGGGTGCTGGGGCCGGGTCAGGATGCGCGCGTTGGACAGCAGTTCGGCGCAGTGGGCGGCGATGTCGTCGTCCATGGTGGCCAGGCGGGCGACCTTGGCGACGGTGATGTGGGTGCCGAGGATGGCCGCCGCCCAGGCGAACCGGGTGGCCTCAAGACCGAGGCCCTTGAGCCGGTCGACGAGTCCGCCGCCACGCGCGGCGCGGTTGAGGGCACGCAGTTCCGCGGCGTGCGCCTCGACCGGCGGGAGTTCGCTGTCCCGCACCTTGGCGAGGAGTTCGACGGTGTAGTAGAGGTTACCCGCGGTGACGGCCCACACCTCGCGGCAGAACGCGTCGTCCGCGTGCCGGCCGACGGTGGCCCGGGTGAGGCCCGCGGTGGCGTCCGGGGTGAGGGCGCTGAGGGTGCTGACCGGGCGGGCCGCCGCCTCGGCCACCGTGTCCAGGTGCCGGGCGCTCTCGCCGGTGACCTCACCGGGCCTGCGGGCGACCACGACGAGGACGGAGACCTCCTGGAGCTGTTCGGTGAACGCGGCGAGCCAGCGCAGCGTCTCCTGGTCGGCCCAGTGCGCGTCGTCCACGATGAGCACGAGCGGCCACTCCCGGCGGGCGAGCCGGCGCACGGCGGCGACGAGTCCGTCGCACACGTACCGCGGGTCGGGGTTGGCCTCCCGCGGTTCGAGCAGGCCGAGGGCGGGGCCGGCGATCTCGTACCAGTCGCCTAGGTACTCGCGGGCCTCCTCGGGCATGAGGGACAGCAGGGCGGGCTGGAGCAGTTGCCGCACCACGGTGAACGGCACAGACCGCAGGGTCTCGGCGGCGCGGGCCGACCAGACCCGGCAGCCGCGGCGTTCGGCGATCCGCCGGGTCTCGGCGAGCAGCGCCGTCTTGCCGAGCCCCGCCTCGCCGCGGAAGACGAGCAGGCCGCCTGCGGACGACTCGTCGGCGCACAGCACGTCGAGTGCCTGCGCGACGGTGGCGATCTCGGCGTCCCGCTCCCACAGGGAAGCCGAGGCGGCCTCCGGTGGCCGTCCCTCCGTCATCCCGTTACCTCCCCAGGTCGCCCGAATGACGTACAGACCCGAGCGTAGCCGTCGGGTGGGATGTGTGGTGGCCGGTCGGGACACCTGTTGCCCCGCCGGGTGACAGCGGGTGCGGCGGGTCGACGCGCACCCCGGCCCGACCAGGCGGCCGATGACGGACGGAGCGTCAACCATGTCTGGTGCGAGGGCGGTTCCGGGCAGCCGCGCGGTGCCGCGCGGCCCGGCGGTGCGGGCGGTGGCCGCGGGGTCGGTGGGGAACCTCGTGGAGTGGTACGAATTCGGGGTCTACGGCTTCCTGGCCACGGTGCTGGCGGAGCGGTTCTTCGCCCCGGCGGGCGGTGGCCCGGCCGACGCGCTGGTGCGGACCTACGCCGCGTTCGCGCTGGCCTTCTTCTTCCGGCCGCTCGGCGCGCTGCTGTTCGGCCGGCTGGGCGACCGGCTGGGGCGGCGGCCGGTGCTGATCGGGGTGGTGGCGCTGATGTCGGGCGCGACCACGCTGATCGGCGCGCTGCCGGCGTACGACACCGCCGGCGCCCTCGCGCCCTGGCTGCTGACCGCGCTGCGGGTGGTGCAGGGCCTGGCGGCGGGCGGCGAGTTCGGCGGCGCGGTGACGGTGCTGACCGAGAGCGCGCCGCCGGGCCGGCGGGGGCTGTACGGGGCGTGGCAGTCGTTCACGGTGGCGCTGGGGCTGCTCGGCGGGGCGGGCGTGACCGCGCTGACGGCGACGCTGCTCACCGCAGATCAACTGGCCGACTGGGGCTGGCGGTTGCCGTTCCTGCTGGCGCTGCCGCTCGGTCTGGCGGCCTTGTGGCTGCGGTCGGGGCTGCCGGAGACGTCGCCCGCCTCGCGGGCCGGGGAGCGGGCGGCCGTCCGGCTCGGCGCGGGTGCGCTGGTGCTGGCGGCGGCGCGGGTGGCGGGCTGGGCGGCGGCCGGGTACACGTTCCTGGTGGTGCTGCCGTCGTACCTCCAGGTGGCGCTGCACGCGGACGCCCGGCAGGCGCTGCTCGCCGCGGTGCCGGCCAACGCCGGTTTCGCGGCGGCCATCCTGCCGGCGGGCCTGCTCAGCGACCGGGTGGGCCGGCGCCCGGTGCTGCTCGCGGGCGCCGTGCTGGTGATGGTGGTCTCGCTGCCGCTGTTCGCCCTGCTGCGCGACCCCGGCGTCCCGGCCGCCGCGAAGGCGTGCGCCCTGGCCGGGGCCGGGGCGGTGGTGGGGCTGATGGCCGGCCCGGGTCCCGCGCTGCTGGCCGAGACCTTCCCGGCCCGGGTGCGCTGGACGGGGCTCGGCCTCGCCTACGCCCTGTCGAACGCCCTGTTCTCCGGATGCGCGGGTCTGCTCGTCACCGAGGCGGTACGCCGCACCGGCAACCCGGACGTGCCCGCCTACTACGCGGCGGCGGCCTGCGCGCTCAGCGCCGGCGCGCTGCTGGCACGGCCTTCGGGCCGGGAAGAGAAGGAGAGATGACGGATGCTGGTGATCGGGCTGATGTCGGGGACGTCGTACGACGCGGTCGACGCGGCGGCGGCCGAACTCCTGCTGGAGAACGGCACGTTGACCCTGCGCCCACTCGGCATGGTGAGCACCCCCTACGACGACGGGCTGCGCGGCGCGCTCACGGCGGCGCTGCCCCCGGCCGCCGTACCGCTCGAAACGGTCTGCCGGCTGGACACCGGCATCGGGCGGGCGTTCGCCGCGGCGGCCGTCCGCGCCGACCGTGAACTGTGCGACAGGCGGGCGGAGTTGGTGGCCTCGCACGGGCAGACGGTGTTCCACTGGGTGGCGGACGGCCGGGTACGCGGCACGCTCCAACTCGGGCAGCCGGCCTGGATCGCGGAGGCGACCGGGCTCCCGGTGGTCGCCGACTTCCGGGCCCGGGACGTCGCGGCCGGCGGCCAGGGCGCGCCGCTGGTGAGCCTGGTGGATCTGCTGTGGCTGCGGGGCAGGCCGGGCCGGCCGGTCGCGCTGAACATCGGCGGCATCGCCAACCTGACGGCACCGGACGGGACGGCCTTCGACACCGGCCCCGGCTGCGCGCTGCTGGACGCGGCGGCCCGGGAGTTCAGCGGCGGGCGCCTGGCGTACGACGCGGACGGCACCCTGGCCGCGCGGGGCCGGCCGGACCCGGTGCTGCTGGAGCGGCTGCTCGGGGAGCCGTACTACGCGCTGCCGGCGCCGAAGACGACCGGCAAGGAGCTGTTCCACGCGGGGTATCTCGCGGCGGCCGGGCTGCTGGACGGGCACCGGCCCGAGGACGTGCTGGCCACGCTCACGGAGCTGACGGCGCGGACGGTCGCGGACGCGGTGCGCGCGGTCGGCGCCACCGAGGTGATCGGGTCCGGCGGCGGCCTGCGCAACCCGGTGCTGACCGGGGCGCTGCGCCGGCTGCTGGCCGGTGTCCCGGTACGGGCCTCGGACGAGTGGGGGCTGCCCGGGGCGGCGAAGGAGGCCTACGCCTTCGCGGTCCTCGGCTTCCTGACCGCGCACGGTCTGCCGGGCACCGATCCGCGCGCCACGGGCGCCCGGCGGGCGGCGGTGCTGGGCTCGCTGACCCCGGGACGGCACGGGTTCCGGCTGCCGCCGGCCGGTGCACGCGGGCCGGAGCGGCTGGTGGTGGCGGGGCCGGCGGGGCGGCCGTAGGTGAGGGGAGCCGGGATGACGGGAGAAATCCTCGTCGATATGTCCCGGTCCGCGTACTGGGCGGCGGATCCTCTCATCCCGCTTTCACCGACGCCTCTTACCGTGGGGACATGACGCAGGTGACTCCTCCCGGGTGGTACCCCGACCCCGGGCAGACGAATGACGGTCCGCCCACCGAGCGCTGGTGGGACGGCACGGCCTGGACGGACCAGACCCGCCCCGCTGGGACGGCCGCCGCCTGGGGTCCTCCGGGGTATCCGGCCTACCCGGCCCAGCCTCCGACGGCGCCCCGGCGCGGTCTGCGCACCGGCATAGCCGTCGCGGCGGCGGTCGCGGTGCTGGCGAGCATCGGCGTGGGCGTGTACGTCCTCGGCAAGCCGGACAGCGGCGACGACCAGCGCGCCGGGTCGCAGCAGGGCCAGCCGCCACAGGGCCAGGAGGGCGGCCCGTTCGGCGGGTCCGGCGGGTCCGGAGGCTTCGGCGGGCCGGGCGGCTCGGGCGGGTCCGGGGGCTCGGGCGGCCCCGGTGACTCCGGCGGTTCCGGGGGTTCGGGCGGCTCGGGTGGCTCGGGTGGTGACTCGCCCGCGCCCGGGCAGTCGCAGGCGCCCAAGGTCCCGGGCGGCGGCACCGTGGCGGACCAGGTCAACGGGCTCAGCCTGCGGGTGCCGAAGGGGTGGACCGGGGAGACGATCAGCGCCGGCGCGCAGGTCACCTCCGACGACGGCTACAAGTGCCCGGGCGACAGCTCCCTGCGGTGCACACCAGGCGGCGCCTACACCGCGCCGGCCGCGGCCCTGGGGATCACCGCGGACACCGCCGAGAAGGCCGCCAAGGCGGACATCGCGGCCAACGCCAAGGAGTCCTACGGCGGCAGCACCTACGGCAGCATCACCTCGCACAAGGTGCTGGCCTCGGGCGCGGTGACGGTGGCCGGGCAGCGCGGGTACATGGTGCGCTGGAAGGCGGTCACCAGCAAGGGCGCCGACGGCTACGTCGAGTCGGTCGCCTTCCCCTCCCCCAATGACCCCAAGCAGCTCGTGCTGGTGCGGTTCGGCGTGGACGTCGGCCGGTCGCTGTCGGTGGTGGACGAGATCCTCAAGGGCATCAAGGTGTCGTCGGGCGGCGGCAGCGGCCAGGACGTCTGACCGCCGTCGCGTCAAGCAGTCGGCCGGGTGGGGCGCCCCTCCGCTCAAGGGGAACCCCACCCGGCCGGGGGGTGCGCGCCGCCCCCGTCCCCACGGTGCGGCGCGAGCAGGTCACCGTTCAGTCATCCCGTGAACGGCGGCCTGGTCCTTGGTCGAGTCCGAGCGCGGGCAGCACGGTGGCCTCCACGAACCGGACGAGGTAGTCGGCGTCGGCGTACTGACCGCTGAGCACGGGCCGCACCCGCAGCACGCCGAACATCATGACGGGGACGAACTCCAGCGCGGGGTGGTCGGCGGCCACTTCACCCCGCTGCACACCGCGCGCCAGGATCTCTTGGAGCGCGGCGATCTCGGGCAGCACGAGGGCCTCGCGCAGCGCCTGGGCCAGTTCGTGGTCGGCCGTGACCGCGTGCCCGAGCGCCTGCATGAGCCGGGCGTCCTTCTTCGACCAGTCGCCCGCGGCCCGCGCGGCTTCCCGCAGGTCCTCGGCGAGGGTCCCGGTGTCGATGCCGGCGAACCGCACCCGCCGGTTGGCGCGCAGCGCCGCCGCGACGAACTGCGGCTTGGTCTTCCACTGCCGGTAGAGCGTGGACTTGCTGCACCGGGTGCTGGCGGCGACGCCCTCCATGGTCACGGACTCGTAGCCGCACTCGCGGATCTGTTCCAGTACGGCGTCGAAGAACTCCCGCTCACGCTCGGGCGTGATCTTGGAGCGGCGCGAGGCGGCGACCGTCTCCGGTTCGTCCGCGGCCTGCGACGTCATGCCGGTCATCCCTCCAGTGTGGCGCACATCAATCGATACGCCAGTGTACCGGTACCCGAGCGTATCGGTACACTGTCGTATCGGTACGGAAACGTATCGATGAGTGCGGGCACCGCCCGCGCTCCGCCGTACCACCACACGCGTCACCACACGCACCACCGTCAGCGAAGGGGCCGGGGGATGCATGCCCGAAGCGAGCCCGCAGCGGCACCAGGTGAGCCGGACGCCCACCAGCGACCGCCTCTGATACGCGAGTTCCTGCTGGTCGCAGGGCTCTTCCTGGTCTACAAACTCGGCCGGCAGCTGGCCACCGGCCACACCGCCGAGGCCTTCCGCAACGCACACCGCGTCTGGCACCTCGAACGCGTCGCGCACCTGCCCGACGAGGTCTCCGTGCAGTCCGCGCTGCTGCACGGGCAGACCCTCGTCCATCTCGCCAACACCTACTACGCGACCGTCCACTTCCCGGCCACGCTGGCCTTCCTGGTCTGGCTGTACGTCCGGCGCCCCGCGCACTACGTGTGGGCCCGCCGGGTGCTCGCGGTCGTCACCGCCGCCGCCCTGGTGCTGCCGTTCACGTTCCCGCTGGCCCCGCCGCGGATGCTGGCCGGTACCGGCCTGGTGGACACCGCCCGGGTCTACGGCCCCTCGGTGTACGGCCCGCCGGCCGGCGACCACCTCTCCAACCAGTTCGCGGCGATGCCCTCGCTGCACTTCGGCTGGGCGCTGATGGTGGCGGTCGGACTGATCGCCGCCACCCGCTCCCGCCGGCGCTGGCTGTGGCTCGCGCACCCGCTGGTCACGCTGCTGGTGATCGTGGGCACGGCCAACCACTACTGGCTGGACGCGCTGGCCGCGACGGCCATGCTGGGTCTCGCGCTGGCGGTCATCCGCCCGCCCCGGCCGACGGCCGGCACCGCGCGGCGGAGCCCGGACCGGGTACCCGCGCCCGCGCCCGTCCTGGTCGGAGCGGGCCGATGAGCGCCGCCGTCCTGGTCGCCGTGGGCCTGTCGCTGGTCTCGGCCGTCGCCTACGCGCTGGCCGCGGTGGCCCAGGAGCGCCTCGCCTCGCGCGGCAACGGAACCGGACTGCTGCGGCTGCTGGGCACCGGTGCCTGGTGGTCGGCGGTCGGTCTGAACGCGGCGGCGGCCCTGCTGCACGTCGTCGCCCTCAAGTACGGCCCGCTCACCGTCGTCCAGCCGCTGGGCGCGCTCACCCTGGTCGCGGCCGTGCCGCTCGGGGCGCGGGCGGCCGGCCGGCGGGTCAGCGCGGCGGAGTGGCGCGGTACCGCGCTGACCCTGCTCGGGCTCGCCGCCCTGCTGGTCACGGCCTCGGGTCCGGCGCCGGCGCGGGTGCTGTCGCTGACCGAGGCGCTGGCCGTCGCCGGCGGCACCGCCGCCGCGATCGGCCTGCTGTCCCGGCCCGGCGCCCGACCGGGGCTGCGGCACGCGACCGCGTCCGGGTTCGCCTCGGGTGTCGCCTCGGCGCTGACCCAGACGGTGACGGTGGCGGCCACGGACCGCTCCGGGCCGGTGCTCGGGGCCGAGGTGATCGTCGTCGCCGTGCTCGTCGCCGCGTTCGCCGTGGGCGGGCTGCTGCTGTCGCAGACCGCCTACCGCGGCGGCCTCGGCGCACCTCTGGCCGTGGTCACCCTGGCCAACCCGGTGGCGGCGGCGGTGATCGGGCTGACCCTGCTCGGACAGGGCCTCCAGGGCGGGGCCGCCGGGGTGCTGCTGGCGCTCGCGGGCGCCGGGGTGGCCGCCGGGGGCGTGCTCACGCTGACCCGCGTGACCTCCGCACCGGTCCCCGCCGTCGGGGCCGCCGAGGACCCGCACCCGGTGGCCGCGGTACTCGCCCTTGAGCCGGGTACGGCGACGGCGGAACCGGCGCTGGTACCGCGCCAGCCGGACCAGCCGGGGCATCTCACCGCGCTCTGAGCGCGGACGGCGGCGGCCGGTGCGGCGGAAGTCCCGCGCGCACCGGCCGCCGCCGTGCCGTCGTGAGGGGCCGGTCAGCCCAGACCCCGCGAGTCCTGCTTGAGCGCGGTGTCGACGGTGAGGGCCGTCGCCACGACGAGGCTCAGCAGCGGCTCGGGGAGCTGCCGGTGGATCTGCAGGACGTAGTTGTCCGCGGTCGTGAAGAGGGTCTTCGCGAGGCCCTCCCAGGTCTTCGTGATCCGGGCGACCTCGGTGTCCGTGTGGTCGACGATCGCGAAGTTCCAGGCCCGCCAGTTCTCCGCCTTGATCGCGCCGACCTCCTGGCCGTTCACGGTCATCGCGAAGTTGATCTTCCCGATCATGTTCTTCTGGACGATCTCGCCGACCGGCGAGCCGTCCGGACGGGTCACGACGACCCGGGACTTGAAGATCTTCGCGGGCCGGGTCAGCACCAGCTGCGGCTGCCCCTGGGCGTCGCGGATCTCCAGCCTGTGGGTCATGAACTGGTCGAGGCTGGAGACGAAGCGCAGGATCTTCTTCAGCGGGCTCTGCCCGACCTCGGTCACCGAGCCGAGCTCACGGCCGTGCTGGTCCATGACCTTGTACTCGTTGGTCAGCTCGATCAGCTTGGCCTTCTGGTTCACCACCAGGACGGGCTCGGTGAAGAGCGTGCCGCCGCCGGCGCCGGCCGCGGCACCGGCCTGCTGCGGCGGAACCTGCCCGGCGCCCTGCTGCGCCGGGTTGGTGTGCTCGGTCCACTGCGCGCCGTCCCAGTAGCGGAGCGTCTGGACCGCTCCGTGCGGGTCCGGGTACCAGCCAGCAGGTGTGTTCGATTGCGTGGTCACCGGGGCACACTACCCCGCCGTGACCGGTACCACCTGACCCGTGCGCACGGAGCCGTCCTCACCTCCCGGTCACCCCGTGGCGATGGCCGGGTCGCTGACGCCGGGCTGCCCGTTCTCGACGTGTCCGGCGAAGCCGCGGGTGAACGCCGGATCGGCGTCGCTGGTGACGGTCAGGTCGTACCAGCGCTTGCTCGCCGTGAGATCGAAGCTCTGCCGGACCGTCGCGCCGGCCCGCACGGTGACCTTACGGGGGCTGCCGCCGTAGCCGCTCGTGACCTTCAGGGTCACCGTGCCGGTGCCCCGGTTGGTGAAGGTCAGCTCGACGCGGTCCCCGGACTGCCGGGCGGTGACCTCTGGGCCGGCGACCTTGTTGCGGCCCTTGAAGACGCGCTGGAAACCGTTGGGGCCGTGTACGGCGAGATCGTAGGAACCGCCGGAGTAGGCCGAGTTCCAGGTGTCGGAGAGCGACTTGCCGGCCTCGGTGGTGTAGGTCCAGGGGCCGTCGGTGCGGTTGTTCGAGGTGACGAGGAAGACCGCGCCGGCCTGAGCGCCCGAGGCGAACGAGAGGGTGAACTTCCCGGCCGCCGTGTCCGCCGAACCATCCACCAGCGGGGCGTACTTGAGCGGGCGGGTGGGCCGGCTGCCGCGCTCCTGGCGGGGCAGGGCGGGGTTGGCGGGCGGGGTGGGGACGTAGTCGGGGTGCCGGTTGTGGTCGGGCGGCTGGTAGCCGGCCGTGGACGGCAGGGTGACCGGCTTGGTGTCCTTGCGGGAGAAGTCGAAGGCGCCGGTCAGGTCACCGCACACGGCGCGCCGCCAGGGCGAGATGTTCGGCTCGCGCACCCCGAAGCGGTTCTCGATGAACCGGATGATCGAGGTGTGGTCGTACGTCTCGGAGCAGACGTAACCTCCCTTGCTCCACGGGGAGACCACCAGCATCGGCACCCGCTGGCCGAGGCCGTAGGGGCCGGCCGAGTAGCCGGAGCCGCCCTTGAACAGGTCCAGCGCGGGGTCCACGGTCGACTTGCCCTGGGCGGCGGAGGCGGCCGGGAAGGGCGGGATCACGTGGTCGAAGAAGCCGTCGTTCTCGTCGTAGGTGAGGAACAGCGCGGTCTTCGCCCACACGTCGGGGTTGGAGGTGAGCGCGTCCAGGACCTGGGAGATGTACCAGGCGCCGTAGTTCGCGGGCCAGTTGGGGTGTTCGGTGAACGCCTCCGGGGCGGCTATCCAGGACACCTGCGGCAGCTTGTCCGCCTGGACGTCGGCCCGCAGCCGGTCGAAGAAGCCCTCGCCCTTGCTCGCGTCGGTGCCGGTGCGCGCCTTGTCGTACAGCGGATCGCCGGGCTTGGCGTCGCGGTACTGGTTGAAGTACAGCAGGGAGTTGTCGCCGTAGTTGCCGCGGTAGGCGTCGTTGATCCAGCCCCAGCCGCCGTGCGCGTCGAGGCCGTCGCCGACGTCCTGGTAGATCTTCCAGGAGACCCCGGCCCGCTCCAGGCGCTCGGGGTACGTCGTCCAGCCGTAGCCCTTCTCGTCGTTGCCGAGCACCGGGCCGCCGCCCTGGCCGTCGTTGCCGGTGTACCCGGTCCACATGTAGTAGCGGTTGGGGTCGGTGGAGCCGATGAACGAGCAGTGGTAGGCGTCGCAGACCGTGAAGGCGTCGGCGAGCGCGTAGTGGAACGGGATGTCCCCGCGCGTCAGGTAGGCCATCGTCGTCGCGGACTTGGCGGGCACCCACTTGTCGTACTTGCCGCCGTTGACGGCGGTGTGCCCGTCGTTCCAGCCGTGCGGCAGGTCCTGGATGAAGGCCAGGCCCAGGTCGTCGGCGTCCGGGTGGAAGGGCAGCACGTCCTTGGTGCCGTCGGACTGCTTCCAGACGGACCGGCCGTTCTGGGTGACGGAACGCGGGTCGCCGAAGCCCCGGACTCCTCGCATCGAGCCGAAGTAGTGATCGAAAGAACGGTTCTCCTGCATCAGGACGACGATGTGCTCCACGTCGTCCACCGAACCCGTGCGGTGGTGGGCGGGCAGGGCCGCCGCACGCTGGATGCTGCTGGACAGCGCGGTGAACGCCGTGGTGGCACCCGCGAGTTGGAGAAAGCGCCGCCTGTTGACCTCGGGCATGAGTGAGGATCCTCCGTCCTGACACGCGCGACCCCGCCGCCGGATGACGGAATCTGCGCGCAGCGAGTGTTCCAAGAGCAGCAAACGTCAGGGAAGGGTCCGGTGGCGCCGATGTGAAACTCGGCGGTCCGGGCGGTGCCGTATGGGAGTTTTATGCGACCAAGTCCGCATATCCATGGATGGATCAGGTGGAGGACGGTGATGACGGGCACCGCGTCCCGGGACCGGTGACCCGGCCCCGGGACGCGGTCGTCGAAGGAGTGGGTCAGGAGCCGAGGTACGCCTCCACCTCGCTGAACTGGCCCGCCGGCCAGCCCGTGTTGGCGGTGACGGTCAGGCGGAGGTAGCGGAGGTTGGTGGTGCTGGGGAGGGAGACGGTGGCGGTGTTGCCGGTGGCCGGGTCGAAGCGGTAGCCCTGGGAGCCCACCACCGTGGAGTAGGTCGAGCCGTCGGTGCTGCCGAGCACGGTGACGGTCTGGGTGCGGGCGCCCCAGGCCGGGGACGGGGGCAGCTTCAGCACCAGGCGGCGTACCGCGTAGGACGAGCCGAGGTCGACCGTCAGCGACTGCGGGAAGGTGTTGTTGGCCGACTCCCAGTACGAGCTGGCGTCGCCGTCGACCGCCTTGCCCGGGGTGTAGACGTCCTGGGAGCCGGTCGCGGAGGCCGGGCGGCCTTTGGCCAGGTTGCGGTTCGGATCGGGGTCGGGGTTGCCCTGGCCGGGCTGGGGCCAGCTGGAGCAGTCCGCCCAGGTGCCGGCCCAGCCGGAGTTGCCGCCGCCGTCGGTGAGCGTGAAAGAGCCGGAGTTGGCCGGGTAGGGGCAGTTGTAGACGCCGGCGGCGCCGACCTGGGTGGCGGTGACGTTCTTGAAGGTGGCCGCTCCCTGCGCCTCCGCCTGGACGACGACCGTGCCGGTGTTCTTCACGGTCGCGCCGGTCACGTTGACGTTGCGTACCGGGTAGCCCTGGCCGCCGCCGGAGACGAACTCGAAGGCGCTGTAGGGGCTGTCGGTGATGGTCGTGTTGGTGATGTTGACGGTGGCGTTGATCGCGCTGTCGTAGGAGTCGACCCGCAGCGCGCCCATCGGATGGTTCCAGTTGGGGTTGAGCGCGCCGGCCCGCACCAGGGTGTTGCCGTCGACCGTGATGGTGCCGGACAGCGGGGAGAAGGGGTCGAGGAACTTCTGGTTGGAGATGGCGATGCCGCTGCCGAGGGCGTTGGTGTCGGAGACCAGGTTGTTCTTCACGGAGATGTCGGTGCCGCCGTAGACGGCGATGCCGTTGGCGAGGTTGGGCTGCGAGATGGTGTTGTTCTCGAAGCTGGAGTTCGTGTCCGCGGCGTACAACGACCACATGGCGAGGGAGTCGTCGCCCTGGTTGCGCAGGAAGTTGTTCCGGACCCGGACGCCTCTGGCGTTGCCGTTGAGGTTGAGGCCGTCGGCGGTGGTGTCGAGGATGCGGCTGTTCTCCACCACCAGGTTGTCGTTGTTGCCCGTCAGCCACAGGCCGACCTTCAGGTGCTGGATCCACATGCCGGAGACGGACGAGTTGGGACCGAGCGAGCCGTTGACGAAGTTGTCCGGGTTGGAGTCGACGCGCTCGGTGACCTCGCCGATCACCGCGAAGTCCTTGATGTGGACGTTCCCGGAGGAGCTGGTCTGGTCGATGAAGCGGGAGGTGTGCACGACCGAGTACCAGCTGCCGGCGCCCTGGAGGGTGACGTTCTGCACGCCGCTGAGGGAGGACGTGATCCGGTAGTCGCCGGGCGGGATCCACACCGTCCCGCCCTGTGCGGCGGAGATGGCGTCCCGGAAGGCCTGGGTGGAGTCGCCGTTGCCGCTGGGGTCGGCGCCCTTGGAGACGACGGACACCGAGCCGGCCGGCTGGCTCGCCGCCGCGGCGACCTGCTCGAAGTCGGCGACGTCCACGGTGACCTGGGTGCCGGTGGACTCGACGGCCACCTTGTCGCCGGCCTGCACGTTCTGGCCCAGCAGCAGCCGGGCGTTGTCGAAGAAGTGGTGCGTCTTGGCGCCGGCGATCCAACCAGTGTCCACGTACGAGTACTTGGAGGTCACCGGGAGGGTCTTGCTGATCTTCGTGCCGTTGACGTACACGTTCAGCGAGCCGGACTGGCCGTCCGGGACGCTGTAGGCGACGTTCACGGCGTTGGCGGCCCGCGGCACGGTGAACTCCACTCGCTGCCCGGAGGAAATGCGGACAGCTTGCCGTCCGGAGGCCTCCGAGGCGAGGGTGCCCTGGGTGTAATCGGGGCCGATCTTCGTGCCGTTCGTGGTCGCCGACTCCGCCTCCACCGAGGTGAAGGGGAGCGTGGCGCCCGGGGCCGCGTGGGCGGCGGCCGGGGCGAGGGTGACGAGCATGCCGGCGGCGAGGGCGACGGCCGCCCCGATGGCCGACATCCGCAGGAGGTGTCTGGCGGTGCTGCTGCTGTGCATGTGCTGATCCCTTCGTGGTGGGGTGCGTGGGACAGCGGTGCGTGCGGTCGGCTCAGGCCAGCAGCCAGACCGCCGTGTCCTGCGGCAGCCGGCCGGTGTCGTCCAATGGGCCGCTGCCAAGCAGGAGTCGGGAGTGCGCGGGCAGTTCCGCGGGGGTGGCGGCGAGGTTCACCACACACAGCGCGCCGTCCGCGCGGGCGAAGGCGAGCACGCCCTCGGGGGCCGGCAGCCAGGTGAGGGGCCCGTCGCCGAAGGCCGGCCTGGCGGCGATGGCCGCGCGGTAGAGGGAGAGCGGGGAGTGCGGGTCGTCGCGCTGCCGGTCGACGGCGTACGACGCCCAGCCGGCGGGCTGCGGCAGCCAGGGCTCCTCCCGGGAGCCGAAGCCCGCGTACGGCAGCTCGGCGGACCAGGGCAGCGGCACCCGGCAGCCGTCGCGCCCCGGATCGGTGCCTCCGGAGCGGAAGTGCATCGGGTCCTGGATGCGCTCGCGCGGGATCTCGGCCTCGGGCAGCCCCAGTTCCTCGCCCTGGTAGAGGTAGACCGAGCCGGGCAGCGCCAGTGAGAGCAGGGCGGCGGCGCGGGCCCTGCGGGTGCCGAGCGCGAGGTCGGCCGGGGTGCCGAAGGCCTTGGTGGCGAAGTCGAATCCGGTGTCGGCGCGGCCGTAGCGGGTGACGGTGCGGGTGATGTCGTGGTTGCACAGCACCCAGGTGGCGGGGGCGCCGACGGGGGCGTGTTCGGCGAGGGTGCTGTCGATGGCGGTGCGCAGCCGGCCGGCGTCCCAGGGGCAGGACAGGAAGGCGAAGTTGAAGGCGGTGTGGAGTTCGTCGGGGCGCAGGTAGCGGGCGAAGCGTTCGGCGTCGGGCAGCCAGACCTCGCCGACGAAGACCCCGTCGTAGGCGTCGGCGACGGCGCGCCAGGAGCGGTAGACGGCGTGGAGTTCGTCGCGGTCCACGAACGGGTGGGGTTCGGGGCGGCCGGCCAGGTCGGGCAGGTCCGGGTCCTTGACGAGCAGGGCGGCGGAGTCGATGCGGACGCCCGCGACCCCGCGCTCGAACCAGAACCGCAGGACGTCCTCGTGTTCCTGGCGGACGGCCGGGTGCGCCCAGTTGAGGTCGGGCTGTTCGGGCGTGAACAGGTGCAGGTACCAGTCGCCGTCGGGCAGCCGGGTCCACACCGGTTCGGTGGAGCCGACGAACTGGGACGGCCAATCGTTGGGCGGGAGTTCGCCCCGCTCGCCGCGTCCGGGCCGGAAGTGGAACAGCTCGCGTTCGGGGCTGCCGGGGCCGGCGGCGAGCGCGGCCCGGAACCAGGGGTGCTGGTCGGAGACGTGGTTGGGCACGATGTCGACGATGGTGCGGATGCCCAGCTCGCGTGCCTCGGCGATGAGTTTCTCCGCCTCGGCGAGGGTGCCGAACGCGGGGTCGACGGCACGGTAGTCGGCGACGTCGTAGCCGCCGTCCTTCATGGGCGACAGATACCAGGGGTTGAACCACAGGGCGTCGACGCCGAGTTCGGCGAGGTACGGCAGCCGGGCGCGGACGCCGGCGAGGTCGCCGGTGCCGTCGCCGTCGCCGTCCGCGAAGCTGCGGACGTACACCTGGTAGATGACGGCGGAGCGCCACCAGTCGCGGTCCTTCGGGGCATGGGTGGGCTGTCCCACGGAGCAGGCCTTTCGGTAGACGGGTTCCGGGCGTCAGCCCTTGGTGCTGCCCGCGCTGATCCCGGCGATGATGTGCCGCTGGAAGACGAGGAACAGCGCCACCATCGGGATGCTGGCGATCACCATCGCGGCGATGAGCACGGTGAGCTGGATGTTCTGCGACAACTGGACGAGTGCCACGCTGATGGGCTGTTCGTCGGTGTCGGAGAAGACCATCAGCGGCCACAGGAAGTCCTGCCAGACGGCGACCAGCGCGAAGATGGACACCACGCCGAGCACCGGCCGGGACATCGGCAGCACGACGGACCACAGGACGCGCAGCTTGCCGGCGCCGTCGATCTCGGCGGCCTCCAGCACGTCCCGGGGCAGTTGGTCGAAGAACCGCTTGAGCAGGTACAGGTTGAAGGCGTTGGCGACGGCCGGCAGCCAGATGCCGAGCGGGTCGTTGAGCAGGCTGGTGTGGATCAGGGGCAGGTCGGCGGCGGTGAGGTACTTGGGGACGACGAGTGCCTGCGCCGGGACCATGAGGGTGGCGAGGATGCCGCCGAGGATCACCTTGCCGAAGG
Organism: Streptomyces pyxinicus; assembly: GCF_024753135.1. Lineage (GTDB taxonomy): Bacteria > Actinomycetota > Actinomycetes > Streptomycetales > Streptomycetaceae > Streptomyces > Streptomyces pyxinicus. Next base: position 332,348 of record NZ_JANUGP010000001.1, read on the forward strand.
CCGGCTTCAGCTTGGACAGGGCGTAGGCGGCGGCCGTGCAGAACACGAGCTGGAAGGCCCAGGCGCCGGCGGCCTGGACGACGGTGTTCCACAGGTGCCGCGGGAGCTGCATCAGGTCCCAGGCGTCGGTGTAGCCGCTCAGGTGCCCGTGCTCCGGCACCAGGGTGGGCGGGGTCCGGGCCACCTCGTCCGGGGACTTCAGGGCGCCGGTCACCATCCAGTAGACCGGGAAGAGGAAGGCCAACGTGAAGAGGAGGACGACGGCGGTGAACACCGTCCAGTACAGGATCTTGCCGCGGGGCCGGGCGAGGGTGGCCGGGGAGATCAGGGTGCGGGTCGCGCCGCTCATGCGTCCCCCTCGGAGCGGGTGAACCGCAGGTAGAGGGCGGAGAAGGCACCGAGCAGGACGAGGAGCATCACGCTCAGGGCGCAGGCGCCGCCGAAGTCGTTGTAGAGGAAGGCGTACTTGTAGATCAGGTAGAGCACGGTGACGGTCGCGTTCTCGGGGCCGCCGCCGGTGATGACGAACGGTTCGGTGAACACCTGCATGGTGGCGATGATCTGAAGGAGCATCAGCATCAGGATGACGAACCGGGTCTGCGGGACCGTGACGTGCCGGACGCGCTGGAGCAGGTTGGCGCCGTCGAGTTCGGCGGCCTCGTACAGCTCGCCCGGGATGGACTGGAGGGCGGCGAGGTAGATCAGGACGGTGCCGCCCATGTTGGCCCAGGTGGCGACGATCACGAGGGAGATCAGCGCGGTGTCGGCGCCGTTGGACCAGTTCGAGGTGGGCAGGTGCAGGAAGCGCAGCGTCTCGTTGGCGAGGCCGGCCCCGGGGTCGTAGAACCACTTCCACAGCAGGGCGCTGACCACCGGCGGGATCATCACGGGCAGGTAGACCACCACGCGGAAGAACGCCTTGGCGTGCCGGAGTTCATTGAGGACGAGGGCCAGTACGAAGGGGATCGCGAAGCCGACGAGCAGGGCCAGCAGGGTGAAGGTCAGGGTGTTGCGCCAGGCCGCGCTGAACTCGGGATCGTGCCAGACCCGGCTGAAGTTGGCGGTGCCGACCCACTCGGGCGGCGAGCCGGGCGTGTACTTCTGGAAGGCGATCACGACGGCGCGGATCGCCGGGTACCAGGAGAACAGGGCGAAGCAGATCAGGCCGCCGAGGAGGAAGCCGTAGGCGCGGAGCTGGTCGGTGAGGCGGCGCCGCCCCCGGTCCCCTGCCGGGGACGGCGCCGGGACCGGGTGGGCGGCCGGCCGTGCCGGGATCCGCCGCTCGGCCGTCTTGGTCATGGCGGTCAGCTCCGGGCCAGAATGCTGTCGATCTTGCCGGACGCCTCCGTGAGGAGCTGGTCGATGTCGGCGTCCTTCTTGGTGAGGACGGCGGAGACGACGCCGTCGAGCACCGAGTAGATCTGCTGGGCGTTCGGCGGTTCGATCTTCATCCGCAGCTTCTGGTTGCCGTCGAGGAAGGCCTGGTAGTTCTCCACCGGGACGTTGGCGTCGGCCTTCTTGGCCTGCTGGTCCTTGGCGTCGGCGGCGCCGGTGAACAGGCGCGGCTCGGGCAGGCCGACGGGGGCGTCGTTCTTCCTGGCGCGGGCGTAGTCGCCGAGGAAGCCCTTGCCGGGGGTGAGGAACATGTGGTCGAGCCACTTGAGGCCGGCGCGGATCTGGGCGGGGCTGTCCTTCTTGCCGAACATGTAGCCGTCGCCGCCGATGAGGGTGCCCTGGCCCCCGGGCATGGGGGCGAGGGCGAGGTCCTTGTAGTCGCCGCCCTTCTCCTTGACCAGGATCGGGATGTTGTCCGGGGCGGAGAGGTACATGCCGAGCTTGCCCGAACCCATCAGCTGCTGGACGTCGTTGATGACGAGGAGTTGCTTGCTGCCCATGGAGTCGTCGGTCCACCGCATGTCGTGCAGGTTCTTCAGGACGGCGTGGCCCTCGGGGGTGTCGACGGTGGCCTTCTTGCCGTCGGCGCTGACGACGTCGCCGCCCTGGGAGTACAGCTCGGCGGTGAAGTGCCAGCCGCCCTGGTTCTGGGCGCTGTAGTCGGCGTATCCGACGGTGCCGTCGCCCAGTGCGGCGATCTTCTTGGCGGCGGCGCGGACCTCGTCCCAGGTCGCCGGGGGCTTGTCGGGGTCGAGTCCGGCCTTCTGGAAGAGCTTGCGGTTGTAGATCAGGCCCATGCTGTAGCCGGTGCGCGGGATGCCGTAGACCTTGCCGTCGACGGTGTAGATGTCGCGGAGCTGCTTCTGGAGGGTGCCGTAGCTCTTGAGTTCCTTCAGGTACGGCGTGAGGTCGGCGGCCTGGTGGATGTCGACGACGTGCCTGGCGTCGGTGAAGTACGTGTAGAAGACGTCCTCCATCTGTCCGCCGGCCAGCTTGGCGTCGAAGGTCTTCGGGTCCTGGCAGGGGAAGGCGTCGTGCGCGACGACGTCGATGTCCGGGTTGGCCCGCTCGAAGGAGGCGATGTCCTCCTCGAAGAACTTCCGGTCGGTCTTGGCGCTCTTGGGCGGCTCGCAGTTGACGGTGATGCGCGTCTTGCCGCTCGCCGAGTCGTCGTCGTCCGAGCCGCAGGCGGTGGCGGCCAGGACGAGGGACGAACAGACGCCGATCGCGACGGCGGTACGGCGGAACCCGGTGCTTCTCATCGGTGGACCCCTCATGGCAGGAGCGGTGGGCGCCGCACACTCAAGCACCGGCGACACTCGGACGCAAGATGTCGCGCGTAATCTGTAATTATTCGACAGTCGCGTGGAAGCGCTCCGGCGCGATGCCGGGCCTCAGTCGCGGGAGGCTTGTCCGGTGGACCCGCGCACCACCAGCTCGGGCTCGAACAGCAACTCCTCGGCGGGTACGGCGGTGCCGCCGATCTGCGCGTTCAGCAGCTCCACGGCCGCGCGGCCCATGGCCTCGATGGGCTGGCGGACGGTGGTCAGAGGGGGCTCCGTGCAGTTCATGAAGGCGGAGTCGTCGTAGCCGACGACGGAGATCCGGCCCGGGACGTCGTACCCCTTGCGGCGCGCCGCGCGCACGGCGCCGAGCGCGAGCGGGTCGCTGGCGCAGATGATGCCGGTGACCCCGCGGTCGATGAGCCGGGAGGCGGCCGCGTGGCCGCCCTCGATGGAGAAGATCGCGCGGGCCACGAACTCCTCGGGCAGCTCACCGGCGAGGGCCCGGGCCGCGGCGAGTTTGCGGGCCGAGGGCACGTGGTCGCCGGGGCCGAGGACGAGGCCGATGCGCTCATGGCCGAGGGAGGCCAGATGCCGCCAGGCCTGCTCCACGGCCACCGCGTCGTCGCAGGACACACCGGGGAAACCGAGGTCCTCGATGGCCGCGTTGACCAGCACGACGGGGATCTTGCGGTCGGCGAGCCGGCGGTAGTGGTCGTGCGGGGCGTCGGCCTGGGCGTACAGACCGCCGGCGAAGACGACACCGGAGACCTGCTGTTGCAGGAGCAGCGCGACGTAGTCCGCCTCGGAGACGCCTCCCTTGGTCTGCGTGCACAGCACCGGGGTCAGCCCGAGCTGCGCCAGGGCACCGCCGATGACCTCGGCGAACGCCGGGAAGATGGGGTTCTGGAGTTCCGGCAGCACCAGGCCGACGAGGCGGGCGCGTTCGCCGCGCAGCTGCGTGGGGCGCTCGTAGCCGAGGACGTCCAGGGCGGACAGCACCGCCTGCCGGGTGGCTTCGGAGACCCCGGGCTTGCCGTTCAGCACCCGGCTGACCGTGGCCTCACTGACCCCGACCTTCTTCGCCACTTCCGCAAGTCGTCGCGTCATGCGCGCAAGACTAGCGCAACTTACGCAAGCCGCTTGCGTAGCGGATGCATGAGGGGGCAGCCCAGTACGGCCGGCTCAGAGCGCCGGGCGGTGGCAGGGCGCTGTCGGCCGGGCGCGGGGGACGTCGGCACCGGGTGCGGGGACGTCGGCACCCGGGTGCGGGGGCGTCGACCCGGCGCCGCCGGTGACCTGAACACCGGCGGTGCCGGGTCAGCTCTCGGGGGCCGGGACGACCGCGAGGTGGGTGCCGCCCACGCGGGGGCGGCGGGAGCGGCGGGCCGGAGCCGCCGGGCGGGGGTCGCGCAGGATCATCGTCAGGCGGCGGTACCCGAGTCCCCGCAGGGTCTCGGGAGTCTCCTCCACGATGCGGCACTCCACGGCGCCCCTGCGCGGGTCGGGGTGGAGCAGCAGCCGTACGGCACCGTCGATCCGGGTCGCGGCGTCTCCGACGGCCCGGATCCAGTGCGGCAGCCCCTGCCGGTAGGCGGCCTCCATCAGCGCGTCCTGGGTGATGTCCCGCCGGATGGCCTGGAGTTCGTGGTCGTGGCCGTACGCCTCCAGGGCGCCGCGCAGGTGCGCCAGCATCGGCAGGCACCAGCCGGGCTCGTGCTCGCCGAGGAGACCGGCCGCGTCGGGGTGGAACAGGACGAACCTGAGGAAGTTGTCGCCGGGCATGGCCGTGGGATGCGGGCGCACGCCCTGGAAGAGCGTCGCGAACGCGCCGTTGGCCATGACGACGCCCCAGCGATGGTCGATCACCATCGACGGGAAGGACGACGCCTCCAGCAGCGTGGCGTAGTCCTGGAGGTATGCCTGGGTGTCGCAGGTCGTGGGGACGGGCCGCGGTGCCGGCCGCTGCCCTCCTGCCTGATGTGCCATCGGGAGGTCACCCCTCTTGCCTCTGCGGCCTTCACGCGGCGATGCGATCCTGCTGCCCGCGGGCAAGCGATGTCAACTATCGTGGCATTTCCTGTCGGTTGACGGCTGAAATTCGCCACAGTTGTGGCGAGACCTGGATGTGAGTTCGACGCACCCGCTACTCTCCGGGAAGTTCACGGCTTGCGAGAAGCGCGCACGCCTCCGAAGCCAGTCGAGAGACGTAGGAGTTCTGTCGGTGACGGATGGCTACGAGGATCCGGACGCCGCGGCGACCGCCGACCTGCCGGCCGTCGTCGCCCGCGTCACCGCGCTCGCCGACCGGCTCGGTGTGCCGCACGCCGAGGTCTTCCACGTGGGGCGGCTCTGCACCGCCTGCGGGGTACCCGAGCCGGTGGTCAAGGCCCTGCTCAGCGGACGGCCGGCGGGCGAACCGGACGTCCAGGCGCGGTTCCTGCAACGCCTGGACCTGCTGCGCCGCACCCGCCTGAAGCCGAACGGCCGCAGGTACACCCAGCAGGAGATCGCCGACGGCGCCGGCATGTCCCGGCAGCAGGCCGGTGCGCTCATCAACGGCGACCGCCGGCCCACGATGGAGCACTGCGACGCGCTCCAGCGGTTCTTCCGGGTGCACGCCGGCTTCCTCACCGCGGAGGACGCCGAGGCGCTGGCGGGCGCCTTGCAGCGCACCGAGCAGGAGCTGTTGCAGAAGCTCGCCGACCGGGAGCGGGCCGCCGCCGCGACCGCCGAGGACCCGCTGGAGCGGCTGCTGCAGGATCACGGGGTGCGCGGGATCGCCTGGCGCGCCGCCCAGTTGCCGACCGACCAGCACCGGGACAAGGTCGCGGAGTGGCTCGACATGCTGCTGGAGAGCGTCAAACGACCCGAGGCGTGAGGGCGGTGGCGGCGGCCCACGGCGGGAGTCCGGTGCGGCGGGCCGAGTGTGGCCGGATCTCGTCGGCCGTGGCCTCGCAGGGGGAATGGACCGCCCCCGAGCGCCCGTTGGTGATCCGCCACGAATCGTGACGTCTCAGGACCGGGTCAGGGCCGGGTCAGGACCGGGCGGCGCGGTCGGCCGGGCCGTCGCGTACCGCGCGCTCGCGGAACCCGGAGGCGACCGGCGCGCGCTCGTCCTGACAGGCGCTTGTGCCTCCGCTGAGCGGGCGAACCGGAGTGGAGCCGGACGGCGTTGTCAGTGGTGGGCGGCAAGCTGGGGGTGTGCGTCGTAGGACACGGCGCGCGGCGCCGCCGGGCGCCGACCGTGACGACTGTTCGGGGAGAGCCGACCGATGCCCACCGCCGTACTGACCGACCGTGAGCGCACCGCTGTCCAGGCCTACCTGCGGCTGGTGCACACGGTGCGCGCCGCCTTCGACGGACCACCGGACGGCGGCCGGCCCGCCCTCGTCCCGCCCGCCGTGCTCGCCGAGGCGGAGGCGGCACTGGAGCGGGCGGGCCTCGCGGGCAACGAGGAGGAGTTCTTCCGGCTGCTGCGCGCGTGGTGCTCCGCGCTCTGACCGCGGCGGAGCCGTCAGGCCTGCGGTGCGGCGTGCGGTACGGCGATCGCGGTGGCCAGCAGCCCGTCGCGTACCGCCCAGCGGCCGTCGAAGCCCCGCACCCGCCGCCCGCCGACCAGCGGGCCGGGGACGAGGAGTTCGGCCCGCAGGGTGCCGGTCGCCGTGCCGTCCGGGTGCGGGCGCAGGGTGATGTCGGCCTCGGAGAAGTCCAGCCACTTGCCGGTGAGCGGGAACCAGGCCTTGTAGACGGACTCCTTCGCGCTGAACAGCAGGCGGTCCCAGTGCACGGCGGGCCGCCGCGCGGCGAGCAGGTCGAGCCGCTCGGTCTCCGCGGGCAGGAAGACGGAGCGGCCGACGCCCTCCGGCAGGGGCGCGTGCGGTTCGGCGTCGATGCCGAGGGAGGCCAGGTCGGTGCGGCGGACCAGGGCGGCGGCGCCGTAGCCGTCGCAGTGGGTCATGCTGCCGGCCAGGCCGGCCGGCCAGCGCGGGGCGCCCCGCTCGCCGCTGAGGACGGCCTGCGCGGGCACGCCGAGCTTCTCCATGGCGCGCCGGGCACAGCCGCGTACGGCGGCGAACTCGCGGCGGCGTTTGGTCACCGCCCGGGCGACGAGCGCCTCCTCCGCCGGGTACAGCGGGGTGTCCCACAGCGGGTCGTCACGGTGTGCCTCCACGACCACGACCGACTCCGGGAGCAACTCCTCGATCACCGGCTTCGACCTCCACAGGCAGGATGCGGCGCAGTGTCCCGGGCGGTCCGGGGCGCTTGCGCCATTCTCGCGGATAACCGACGGAGACCTCCTCGAAGCGGACTCCGTCGCGCCAGGTGGTGCGGGGGATGTGCAGATGGCCGTAGACCATCGTGGCGACGTCGAACCGGCGGTGCCAGTCGGCGGTCAGCGTGGTTCCGCACCACATGGCGAACTCGGGGTGCCACAGGACCTCGGTGGGGTGCCGGTCCAGCGGGTAGTGGTTGACGAGCACGGCGGGCAGGCCGGCGGGCAGCTCGGCGAGCCTGCGCTCGGTCGCGGCGACCCGGGCCCGGCACCAGTCCTCCCGGGTCGGGTAGGGGTCGGGGTGCAGCAGGTACTCGTCGTTGCAGACGATGCCGGTGCTCTCCGCGTAGGCCAGGCCCTCGGCCTTGGTGGTGCGGCCGGCCGGCAGGTACGAGTAGTCGTACAGCAGGAAGAGCGGGGCGACGGCGACCGGGCCGCCGGGGCCCTCCCACACCGGGTACGGGTCCTCGGGAGTGACCACGCCCAGTTCCCGGCACACCTCGACCAGGTGCTCGTAGCGGGCGACGCCGCGCAGGGTGACCTCGTCCTTCGGGTGGGTCCACAGCTCGTGGTTGCCGGGCGCCCACAGCACCTTGCGGAACCGGCCGGCGAGGGTGGCGAGTGCCCAGCGGATGTCGGCGACGGTCTCGGCCACGTCACCGGCCACGATCAGCCAGTCCTCGTCACTGGTGGGGCGCATCGCCTCGACCAGGGCGCGGTTCTCGGCATAGCCGATGTGCAGGTCGCTGATGGCCAGCAGCTGTCCGGCCCCGGCCGTCGACTCCACCCCGTACCCCTTTTCCGATCATCGGCTCGCGGACTCCACCTGAGCATATTCGGGGACGGCGGACAAGTGGCTTCAGAGCCATGTCGGGGGCCGCCGGTGCGGCCGCCCCGGACGTGCACCCGGCCGCCCACCGGCGCACACCGGACGTGCACCCGGTCGCCTTCCGGTGCCGGGGGATCCGTAACACGCGCGTTGCACGCGGAGACCTTTGAAAGTCGTATGATCGCGCCAACGTCAGCGCCCCTCATCTCCCCCGCACGGGGCCGTTTGGCGTCCCTTCCTTCCTCCGGCCCGGGCACGGGCGGCTCAGCCCTGCCCGGGCGCCCCCTGAAAGGCGGCCCGCATGCTCTCTCGCGTACGCGTCTGGCTCAACCGCACGTACGCGGAGAACGTGTTCTTCATGGATCAGCTGCGGAGAAATCCCGGTGATCGCGCGGTGGAGATCCACGCCACGCACGGCGACCCCGACTCCCCCGTGCTGGCCGCCGCCGACACCGCCGACCTGGAGCCGGAGGGCCTGTCCCCGGCCGGCTACGTCGAGTACGCCCTCGACCAGTGCGTCCGGCGCGGCATCGACGTGTTCGTGCCCCGGCTGCACCAGGCGGCGATCGTCGCCCACCGCGCCGAGTTCGCGGCGGTGGGTACGGCCCTGCTGGCGCCGACGCCCGAGGCGGTCGCCGTCTTCGAGGACAAGGCGACCGCGTACGAGGCGGTCCGCTCGGTCGGTGTCCCGGTACCGCCCTGGTGGCGGGTCCGCACACCGGAGCAACTCCTGGCGGCTGTCGAGGAGTTGGAGGAGGCCGGGCACAAGGCCTGCTTCAAGCCGGCCGCCGGAGCGGGTGGGGCCGGCTTCCGGGTGATCACCCGCGCCCCCTTCTCACTGTCCCACCTCTCCGGCTTCCCCGGCCCGCATGTGCAACTGGACCTGGTGCTGGCCGCGTTGACCCGGGCCGAGGAAACGGTGGACTGGCTGGTGATGCCCCGGCTCGAACAGCCCGAGGTGTCCGTCGACTGCCTGACCGGGCCGGACAACCGGGTGCGGCTCGCGGTGGGCCGCACCAAGAACGGCCGCCGCCGGGGCTTCACCCTGGACGAACGCTGCCTGGCGCCGGCCCGGCTGATCGCCGGCGGCTTCGGGCTGCACTACCTGTCCAACATCCAGTTCCGGATGTACGGCGACCAGCCGGTGCTGCTCGACGTCAACACCCGGCCCGCCGGCGGGCTGCACCAGCTGTCGCTGTGCGGGGTGAACGCGCCCTGGGCGGCGGTACGGCTGGCGCTGGGCGAGGACCCGGGGGTGGTCGAACCGCCGTTCCTCGGCCAGGACTACACGGTGGTGCCGGGACCGCGCCCGCTGCTTCCGGCGGTCCTGCCCCGGCAGCGGGTGGAGCTGGCGGAGGTGCTGTTGCCGGCCGTGCCTTTGCAGGCGGCTTCGGCGGCGGAGGCCCTGCCCTTGTAGGCCGGGGGGCGGGTGCGGGTTCGTCGTGGTCGCTCGCGCAGTTCCCCGCGCCCCTTCGGACCCTCACCGGTGCCGACACGTTCTGTTGGCCGTCTTGACAGCGTGATTGGTCCATACCAAATTCAGTGGCGCATCCGTTTCGCACTTCCCCGCACTCCCCAACACCTCTGTCCCCACAGGGAGATCGCGTGCGTCACCTCCTCGGGCGTCCCAGACGCCGGCTTCTCGCCCTGCTCGCCACCGCGGCCCTCGCGCTGGGCGGGGCCGTCGCCCTGCCCGGTACCGCCCAGGCCGCCAACATCCTCGGCAACGCCGGGTTCGAGTCCGGCGGCCTCTCCCCCTGGACCTGTTCCGGCAACCTCGGCTCGGTCGTCTCCTCCCCCGTGCACGGCGGCGCCAAGGCGCTCCAGGGCGCGGTGACGTCGGGCGACAACGCGCAGTGCGTCCAGACCGTCGCCGTCCAGCCCAACACCACGTACGCGTTGAGCGGTTGGGTCCGCGGCAGCTACGTCTACCTGGGGGTGAACGGCGGCGCCTCCACCTGGACCTCGTCCCCGTCCGCCTACAGTCGGCTCAGCCTCTCCTTCACCACCGGCGCCTCGCAGACCAGCGCCACCATCTATGTGCACGGCTGGTACGCGCAGGGCACCTACCACGCCGACGACATCAGCCTGGACGGCCCCGGCGGCGGGGGCGGCGGTGACACCCAGGCCCCGACCGCCCCGAGCGGTCTCACCTCCACCGGCAAGTCGTCCAGCAGCGTCTCGCTGAAGTGGAACGCCGCCACGGACAACGCGGGCGTCACGGCGTACGACGTCTACAGCGGCGGCAACCAACTGCTCAGCGTCTCGGGCACGTCCGCGACGGTCGGCGGGCTGTCCCCGAGCACCGCCTACACCTTCACCGTGAAGGCGCGGGACGCGGCCGGCAACACCTCGCCCGCCTCCAACTCCCTGAGCGTGACGACCGACGCGGGCAGCGGCGGCGGCACCGGGTTCAAGCAGGCTGCGCCGTACCTGTTCGAGGGCTGGGGCGATCCGCCGAGCCCGACGACGGTGATGAACGCGACCGGCGCCAAGTGGTTCACCATGGCGTTCGTGCTCGACTCCGGCGGCTGCACCCCGTCCTGGGACGGCAGCCGTCCGCTGACCGGTGGCGTGGACCAGACGGCGATCAACCAGATCCGGTCGGCCGGCGGGGACGTCGTCCCGTCGTTCGGCGGCTGGCAGGGCAGCAAGCTCGGCGCCAACTGCTCCACCGCGAGCGCGCTCGCCGGGGCCATCCAGAAGGTGATCGACGCCTACGGCCTCAAGGCCGTGGACATGGACATCGAGAACACCGACGAGTTCGAGAACGAGGCCGTACAGGCGCGCATCCTGACCGCCCTGAAGACGGTCAAGGCCGACAATCCCGGTCTGAAGACCATCGTCACCTTCGGCACCTCCACCACCGGCCCGACCTCCTACGGCAACCGGCTGATCGAGCAGGCGCAGTCGCTCGGCGCGAACATCGACGTGTTCACCATCATGCCGTTCGACTTCGGCGGCGGCTCGGACATGTACGGCAGCACCGTGAACGCGACGGAGGGGCTGAAGAACAAGCTGAAGTCCACCTTCGGCTGGGACGACGCCACCGCCTACGCGCACATCGGCATCTCCGGCATGAACGGCCTGTCGGACCAGCAGGAGAACACCACCCCGGCGACCTGGACGCAGATCCGCGACTGGGCGAACTCCCACCACATCGCGCGGCTCGCCTTCTGGGCGGTCAACCGGGACCGGCCCTGCCCCGGCGGCGGCGTGGTGAGCAACTGCTCCGGCATCAGCCAGGACACCTGGCAGTTCACCTCGATCACGGCCGGGTTCACGGGCTGAGGCCCGGTCCCACCGGCCGCAGGGGTCGCCCGGTCGCATCGACGGCCGGGGGCGCGACGCGGAGGGCCGCTCGGCGGAGCGGCCCTCCGCGTACGGCTATCTCAGGTACGCCAGTCCCGGATGGACCTCGGTGTACCCCTCGACCAGTCTGCGGGCGACGGTGACCGAGTCGACCAGCGGGTGCAGCGCGAAGGCCTTCACGGCCGTGGCGCGGGAACCGGACTCGGCGGCGGCGAGCACCTCGCGCTCGACGGCCTTGACCGAGCAGACCAGGCCGGCGGCGTGCCCGGGCAGCGGATCGGCGGCCAGCGGATGTGCGCCGCCCGCGTCGACCAGACAGGGCACCTCCACGACCGCGTCGGCGTCCAGGGCGGACAGGGTGGAGCGGTTGCGGACGTTGAGGATCAGGGTGGTGCGCTCGTCCCGGGCGATGGCCCGCATCAGGGCGAGGGCCACCTTCTCGTAGCCGCCGGACAGGTCCTCGGCCTCGCGTTCGCCCGCCCCGGCGCTCTCCCGGTTCTCGGCCATGTACGTCGCCTCACGCTCGGCGCGGGTGCGGTCCCAGGCGCGCAGCGCGGAGCCGCCCGGGTCGCCGGCCTCGGCGTAGAAACGGGCCTGCTGGTCGCGCAGGAAGGCGCCGCGGGTCTGCTCGGCCTGCTGGTAGGCGCGGACGGTCTCCCGGTTGAAGTAGTAGTAGTGCAGGTACTCGTTGGGGACCGCGCCGAGCGAGGCAAGCCAGTCGGCGCCGAAGAGCCTGCCCTCCTCGAAGGAGCCGAGCAGCGCCGGGTCGGCGAGCAGGCGGGGCAGCTGGTCGCGTCCGGCGACACGCAGGCCGCGCACCCAGCCGAGGTGGTTGAGGCCCACGTAGTCCACGAAGGCCTCCGCGGGATCGGCGCCCAGGACCCGGGCGATACGGCGGCCGAGGCCCACCGGGGAGTCGCAGATGCCGATGACGCGGTCCCCGAGGTGGCGGGACATGGCCTCGGTGACCAGACCGGCCGGGTTGGTGAAGTTGATGACCCAGGCGTCCGGGGCGAGCCGGGCCACGCGCCGGGCGATGTCGTCCGCGACGGGGACGGTGCGCAGCCCGTAGGCGATGCCGCCCGCGCCGACGGTCTCCTGCCCGAGCACACCCTCGCCGAGCGCCACCCGTTCGTCCGCCGCACGGCCCGCGAGACCGCCCACGCGGATCGCGGAGAACACGAAGTCGGTGCCGCGCAGCGCCCGGTCGAGGTCGGTGGTGGCGCTCACCTCGGGCGCGTCGGTCACCCCGGCGGCCTGCTCGGCCAGTACCCGGCTCACCGCGCGCAGCCGGGCCTCGTCCAGGTCGTGCAGGACCACCTCGGTGACCCGCCCCGCGCCCCGGTCGGCCAGCAGCGCCCCGTACACCAGCGGCACCCGGAACCCGCCGCCGCCCAGAATCGTCAGCTTCACGCCCGCACCCTACTCCGGCGGCCGGATCTTCCGGCGCTGCCGACAGCGACGGCAACGGCCACCTCACCGGCGCCCGTTCTTCAGGGGCGCGTCATCCGGCGGTCGCGGTGCCGCGTGAGGCTGGCCGGGTGAGCGAGGGGAGAGCGGCGGGAGTCGCGGACGCCGGGACGTGGGAGCGGGGCGACCCGCGACCGCGAGTCGCCGGGCCCTTCCCCGCCGGCTTCCGGTACGGCCCGGCGCCGGTCGGCATCCGCCGCCACCGGCACGAGGGCATCGTCGTGACCAACCTCCAGCGGCGCCGCGGCCTCACCTGGCTGGCCGCGTCCTGGGAACTGGGCCCGGCCGGGGGCCGCACCCTGACCGCTCCCGCCGAGCTGCCCGATCTGCGGCCCGGGCGAGACCGCGCCCCTGCCCCTGCGATTGCCTTCTCCCGACGGCGACTTGTGGGTGACCTTGCGGGTGGTGACGGCCTGCCGGCTGCCGTGGGCGTCGGCCGGAACGCCGGTGTGCGCGCCAAGGGTCCTGCTGCGGACGGCCCGGGCAGGCGGCAGCGGCCCGGAAGCGGACGGCCCGGACGGTGACCGGCGGCCCGACCCGTGGTTCGATTCCCCTCCCGTCTTCTCCGAAGTGACAGGAGTCCGATGAAGCGTCAATTAACGGCTGCCGCGGCGCTGGCGGCCGCGCTGGTCTGTGTCGCCGGCACGTCCGCCACCGCGTCCGAGCCGGACCACTGGACGGCGTCCGGGACGTCGTACACCGACACCCTCGGCGGCGGCCAGGGCCTCGCGACCCGCGCCGACGGCTCGGTGCTGTACCGGGGGCTGCTGGACATACCGCTTGACCTGCGGGTCAAGGGCTGGAACCACGTCGGCGACCCGGACGTGGCGAGCGGCTACACCTTCGACGCCTACCAGGGCGCGGACACGGCCACCGCGAAGCTGTACTCGGTGACCACGCCGGCCGGGAAGCGGTACGACTACACGCATCCGCTGGACGCGGGCGAGAAGGTGAACAACTCCTTCGCCAGTGTCTCGCCGGACGGGCAGTGGCTGGTGTCGGGCGAGTGGGGCGACCAGGACCGGCTCCAGGTGTTCCCGGCCCCGCTGCTCAACTCCGCCACCTCTCCGACCGGCGGCACCCTCGCACAGGCGGGCCAGATCACGCTGGACAAGCCGGTGCGGGACATCCAGGGCTGTGACTTCGTCGGCCCGGCCCGGCTGGTGTGCGCCTCCGACGACGCCTCGGGCACGCTGTTCCCGCAGAGCAGACCGCTGCTCCAGGTGGACCTGCCGCACGCGCTGGACGGCAGGCCGGTCACCGGCACGGTCACGAGCCTGTTCGGGCTGCCCCAACAGAGCGTGTGCAAGGGGAACTTCGAGGCGGAGGGCGTGGACTACGACCCCGGCACCGGAACCCTGCGCGCCGAGGTGATCCCGCCGAGCGTGTGCGCGGTGGCGACGACGGTGTACACGTACCACCGGCAGTAGCCGGCTCCCGCGCGCCGTGGACGGGGCCGCCACCCCGTCCACGGCGTTCGCATCCTGAACTCCCTTACATGTAGGGGAGTTTCCCTGCTTCACGGCTTGACGCCAGGGGAGCCGGGGAGCACATTGTCCCCACCTTGAGAGCGCTCTCAGTCCGCTCGCGGGAGGGCTCTCACCCCTTCTCACCCGTACCCGTGCTCGCGTACCCGGGAGGCTCCCCATGACCACACCCTCCGGCAGACCAAAACCGCCCCGATCCACTCCCCGCCCGCTGCGGCGCGTGCTGGTCGCCGTGCTCGGCACCCTCGGCCTGACGGCCGCCGCGCTGGCCGCCGGTACGCTGCCCGCCGGGGCCGACGCCCCCGCACCGCCGTCGGGCTGGACGCAGGTCTTCCTCGACGACTTCAACGGCGCCGCGGGCTCCGGCGTCAACACGGCCAACTGGCAGTACGACACCGGGACCTCGTATCCCGGAGGCGCGGCCAACTGGGGCACCGGCGAGGTCGAGACGATGACGTCGAGCACGAACAACGTCGCCCTCGACGGCAACGGCAACCTCCTCATCACCCCTCGCCGGGACGCGTCCGGCAACTGGACCTCGGGCCGCGTCGAGACCAACCGCACCGACTTCCAGCCCCCGGCCGGCGGCAAGCTGCGCGTGCAGGCCCGCATCCAGATGCCCAACGTCACCGGCAACGCGGCCAAGGGGTACTGGCCGGCGTTCTGGATGCTCGGCTCGCCGTTCCGGGGCAACTACTGGAACTGGCCGGGCGTCGGCGAGCTGGACATCATGGAGAACGTCCAGGGCCTCAACACCGAGTGGGCCACGATGCACTGCGGCACCAACCCCGGCGGCCCGTGCAACGAGACGACCGGCATCGGCAACAACACGCCCTGCACCGGCACCACGTGCCAGGCGGGCTTCCACACCTACGCGATGGAGTGGGACCGCTCCACCAGCCCCGAGCAGATCCGCTTCTCTCTCGACGGCGTCGACTTCCACACCGTACGCGCCACCGACGTCGACGCGACGACTTGGGCCAACGCCACCAACCACGGCTACTTCGTGATCCTCGACGTGGCCATGGGCGGCGGCTTCCCGGGCGCGTTCGGCGGCGGCCCCGACGGCGGCACCGAGCCGGGCCACCCGATGACCGTGGACTACGTCCAAGTCCTCCAGTCCGGCAGCGGCGGCGGTACGACTCCCCCGCCGACCGGCAACCGGGACGCCTACGGCACCATCCAGGGCGAGTCCTACGACAGCCAGTCCGGCGTGAACACCGAGGCGACCTCGGACAGCGGTGGCGGCCAGGACCTCGGCTCGCTCGCGAACGGCGACTGGGCGCTGTACAAGGGCGTCACCTTCGGCTCCTCACCGGCGACGCAGTTCAACGCACGGGTGGCGAGCGGCGCCGGCAGCGGAGTGAGCGGCCTGGTCGAGGTCCGGCTGGACAGCCGCGGCAACGCCCCGATCGGCAGCTTCGCGGTCGGCAACACGGGCGGCTGGCAGTCCTGGCGCACGGTCCCGGCCAACATCTCCTCGGTCACCGGCACCCACGACGTCTACCTCACCTTCACCAGCGGCCAACCGTCCGACTTCGTCAACCTGAACTGGTTCACGTTCGGACACTGACGGCCGCGGGACTCGGTCACGCAGAGGTCGTGCCCCACCCGAGAGTCCGCGGGCCTGGTGATGAGCTGCCACCAGGCCCGCGGTACGGGGGTTCAGCGTCTGCGGGACCAGCCGCTGCCGATCCCTGCCACGTGCAGGGCCAGAGCGGTCAGCCCCAGCAGCATCACGTTCGTCGAAGAGAACACGTCATTGGTGCTGAGATCGGCCGCGTTGATCAGAAACGCCACGAAGAACAACACCGCCGCGCCTATACCGAGCATAAAAGGAGCCCCTTTCAGAGGAAGTGAAGCCCTTATGCCCGCCCACCGCCCTCACAGGCGTGGCGAACCGCGGCAGTATCCGGCCTCGGTCCGGCACGAGGTCGTCGGAGAAGACACTAGGCCGTCGAAGAAGAACCGCGCCCAATCCGCCCGGCGTCCTTCCCGGCGACCGCCCCCGAACACAGAAGGTCCGCCTCATGCCCGTACAGCCCGACCGCACGCCGCCGTCACCAGGCACGGGCCCGGGACGCGGCGTCGCCGCGACCACGTTCGCCGTCCTGCGACGGCACCGGGCCGGCCTGGCGAGCGCGACGGTACGGGTCGTCGGCCGGGCCGGACTGAGCGGGCTGCTGATGACATCCGCGATCTTCGCGCTCGCCTGGCCCGTCTTCACTCACATGCGGAATCAGCGCATCCACTACCAGCAGCTTGAGGACCCCTACCTCCACGACCACACCACCCTGGGACTGGTCGCCCTCTGCACGCTCCCGCTCTACCTGCTCCTCCTCGGCACCGGCACCGCGGCCCTCCAGAGAGTGTGCTCCCAGGCGGTCGCGGCAGAAACCCAAAATCCACCGCGTGAGGGCCGGTCACCTGTCACGCACCCCGCACGGCTGCGACCGATACTCGCCGTGTACGCGCTGCGCGGCCTGATCGTCTGGCCCCTTCCCCTGCTCGCCCTTGCCACGGCCCACGCCCTCACCGGCGACCAGCTCGACACCCCGCAGCCCCTGGAACGCGGCTCTTGGCCCTACACACTCGTCGCGGCCTCCCCCGTCGCCGCCGTTCTCGCCGCCCTGGTACTGCGCCTGGCGTTCGCCCTCGCCCCGGCCGCCGCGGCCACCGGCCTCGGCCCCCGTGCGGCGCTGCGCCGTTCCTGGTCGCTGACCTGGACCCGCGCCGGGGCGGCCCGCATCCTCGCCACCACCCTGCCACTGGCCGCACTCACCGCCGGGGCACTCCGCCTGGCGACGCAACTCGCCCTGCCTCTACGCCCCCTCACCCGAGCCCTCCTCGAACAGGCCACCGGCAACTTCTTCGCCGCCTACTACGCCGGCATCCTCACACCCGTCATCGTCGCCATCCTCGTCACCGCCGCCGTCACTCTCCCCCTCTCCTGCACGGCCTTCGCCGCTCTCCACGACCGCCTGTGCCCACCCCGCACTCCCCGCAACTGTCGTCAGTGGACGCAGAATTCATTGCCGGCCGGGTCCTGAAGCACCGTCCAGGTGAGGCCCGGAGCACTGTGCTCGCCGACGACGCTCGCCCCCAGACCGACCAGCCGCTCCACCTCGCCCGCCCGGCCCAAGCCGGGGTTGGCGGCGAAGTCGACGTGTACGCGGTTCTTGACCTGCCGCTCTTCGGCCACACGCTGGAAACCCATGGCCACGGGCTCCGCTCTGACCATGACGAAGTCGCCGTAGTCCTGGGAGATCTCGCCTCCCAGCGCGGTGGCCCACCACTGGGCCAGCTCCCGCGGTTCCGCACAGTCCACCGTGATCATCATCGCTGTCAGACTCATGCTCGCCACCCTAACCACGACCACTGACAATCGGCGGCGGGCTGGTCCCCCTGCGCCGGCCCTCACCGCAACTCCCCCCGGAACCCCGCCGGAGTCACCTCCGTGTGCAGGTGGAAGAACTTGGAGAAGTTGGCCGGGTCGGGGAAGCCCACGGCGGCGCCGACCCGGGCGGTGGGGAGGTCGGTGTGGGCGAGGAGGCGTTTGGCCTCCAGGGTGACGCGTTTGTCGATGAATCCCTTTGGCGTCTCTCCGGTGGCCGCGCGGACGGCGCGGACGAGGGTACGGCGGGAGTAACCGAGGGCGTCCGCGTAGGCGCTGACGCTGTGGTTGACGGAGAAGCCCTCCTCCACGGCGTCCCGGAAGCGGGTGAACGTCGCGCTGAGCGGGGTGTCGGCGTGACGTGCCGCCTCGGTGGAGCCGGCCGCGAGGTGGGCGAGGCGCAGCAGGGACGCGGTGAGGCTGTGCCGCAGGACCGCCGTGTGCAGGCTGAGCGGCAGGGTCGTGGTGTCCTCGTATTCGCGGCGCAGGTGGTCGAGGGATGCCTGAAGTGCGGTGAGCTGGGCCGGAGTCGAGCGCAGCAGCGGTGGCAGGTCGTAGCGGTAGAGGCCGGCCGCCTCGACCGTCGCGCGCGGCAGGAAGCCGGGCTGCATGGTGAGGACGGTTCCGCGGTACCCGTGTTGACGGGAGAACCGGTGGACCTGTCCGGGTCGGATCCACAGCAGGTCGCCGGCCGTCGCCTCGTACTCGGTGAAGTCGACCATGTGCCGGACGGGGCCGTCGGTGAAGAGCATGACGACGTGGAAGTCGATGCGGTGGACGCGGTGCAGCGGGGCGTCGGCGTGCCAGGTGCGGTCGGCGCCCATGGGGCCGACCTGCATGCCGACACCACCGACGGCCAGCTCGGCCGGGAAGGGGAAGGTTCTGATCCCGTCGCCGTCCGCCCTGCCGTCATCGGCTTGGCATGTTCTGTCAGCCATGTCCTTTTCGTGCCGTCCCTGTCGCGTGATCACTGTCCCAGATTCACCACAGGCTGACACACCCCGCCCTTCCGGGGAAAAAGTCAGACTTTTAAGTTTGAACACGTACAGCCACTGATCCCGCACCGAACGAGGACTTCTTGAAGATGACTACGCACACAGCCGACGGCTTCGAGTGGACCGACCTGGACCGGCGCGCGGTGGACACGGCCCGTCTGCTGGCGGCCGACGCGGTGCAGAAGGTCGGCAACGGCCACCCCGGCACCGCGATGAGCCTGGCGCCTGCCGCGTACACGATCTTTCAGAAGGTGATGAGGCACGACCCGGCCGACCCCGAGTGGGCCGGCCGTGACCGCTTCGTCCTCTCGCCGGGTCACACCTCGCTCACCCTCTACACACAGCTCTACCTCGCCGGGTACGAGCTGGAGCTGGCGGATCTGCGGGCGTTCCGCACCCACGGCTCGAAGACGCCCGGCCACCCCGAGTACGGCCACACCGCCGGCGTGGAGACCACCACGGGCCCGCTGGGCCAGGGCGCCGCCAACGCCGTCGGCATGGCCATGGCCGCCCGCTACGAGCGCGGCCTGTTCGACCCCGAGGCCCCCGAGGGCGATTCCCCCTTCGACCACACCATCTGGGCGATCGTCTCCGACGGCGACCTGGAGGAGGGCGTCTCCGCGGAGGCCTCCTCGCTGGCCGGCCACCAGAAGCTCGGCAACCTGGTCTTCCTCTACGACGACAACCACATCTCCATCGAGGGCGACACCGCGACCGCCTTCTCCGAGGACGTGCTGAAGCGGTACGAGGCCTACGGCTGGCACACCCAGCGCGTCGTACCGACCGCGGACGGCGACATCGACGTGCCCGCGCTGTACGCGGCGCTGACGGCCGCGCGGGCGGAGACCGCGAAGCCCTCGATCATCGCGATGCGCACGGTCATCGCCTGGCCCGCCCCGAACGCCCGCGACACCGAGGCCTCCCACGGCTCGGCGCTCGGCGAGGACGAGATCGCCGCCACCAAGCGCCTCCTCGGCTTCGACCCCGAGCGGAGCTTCCAGGTCGAGGACGAGGTCGTCGCGCACACCCGCGGAGCCCTGGACCGGGGCGCCGAGGCGCACGCGGCCTGGGACAAGCGGATCGCCGAGTGGCGCGCGGCCGACCCGGCGCGGGCCGAGCTGTTCGACCGCGTCGCCAAGGGCGAGCTGCCCGAGGGCTGGCAGGACGCGCTCCCGGTGTTCGAGGAGGGCACGTCCGTCGCCACCCGGGCCGCCTCCGGCAAGGTGCTCCAGGCACTCGGCCCGGTGATCCCCGAGCTGTGGGGCGGCTCCGCCGACCTGGCCGGCTCGAACAACACCACGATCGACAAGACCAGCTCCTTCCTGCCGAAGGGCAACCCGCTGCCCGAGGCCGACCCGTACGGCCGTACCGTCCACTTCGGCATCCGCGAGTTCTCCATGGCCGCGGAGCTGAACGGCATCGCCCTGCACGGCAACACCCGGATCTACGGCGGCACCTTCCTGGTGTTCTCCGACTACATGCGCAACGCCGTCCGGATGTCGGCGCTGATGCAGCTGCCGGTGACGTACGTGTGGACGCACGACTCCATCGGCCTCGGCGAGGACGGTCCCACCCACCAGCCGGTCGAACACCTGGCCGCGCTGCGCGCCATCCCCGGTCTGAACGTCGTCCGCCCGGCGGACGCCAACGAGACCGCCATCGCCTGGGCCGAGATCCTGAAGAGGCACGCCGTGAACCCGGCCCCGCACGGGCTCGCGCTCACCCGCCAGGGCGTGCCGGTGTACGCGCCGAACGAGGACGCGGCCAAGGGCGGCTACGTGCTGCGCGAGTCGTCCACCGAGGTCCCGGAGGTGATCCTCATCGCGACGGGCTCCGAGGTGCACCTCGCGGTGGCCGCGCGGGACCTGCTGGAGGGCGCGGGCGTCGGCACCCGGGTGGTGTCGATGCCGTCCGTGGAGTGGTTCGAGGAGCAGCCCCGCGCCTACCGCGAGCAGGTGCTGCCGCCGGCCGTGAAGGCCCGGGTGGCCGTGGAGGCCGGCATCGGCCTGACCTGGTACCGCTACGTCGGCGACGCGGGACGCATCGTCTCGCTGGAGCACTTCGGCGCCTCCGCGGACGCCGGGACCCTGTTCGCCGAGTTCGGCTTCACCCCCGAGAACGTCGCCGCCGCGGCCCGCGAGTCGCTCGCCGCGACGCGCGCCTGACACCGACCCGAAGAAAGATGAAGACTGTGACCGAAGCAATCGCGACCCCCGGAGCCCTCAAGCGCCTCGCCGACGAGGGGGTGTCGATCTGGCTGGACGACCTGTCCCGGGAGCGGATCACCTCGGGGAGCCTCGCCGAGCTGGTGGCGAGCGGCAGCGCCGTCGGTGTCACCACGAACCCCTCGATCTTCCAGGCGGCCATCGGCTCCGGGAAGGGCTACGAGGAGGAGCTGGCCGACCTCGCCGTGCGGGGCGTGACGGTCGACGAGGCCGTACGGATGATGACCACCGCCGACGTGCGGGCCGCCGCCGACATCATGGAGCCGGTGTACGCCGCTTCCGGCGGGCGGGACGGCCGGGTCTCCATCGAGGTCGACCCGCGCCTCGCCCGGAACGAGAAGGCGACCGTCGCCGAGGCCAAGCAGCTGGCATGGCTGGTCGACCGGCCCAACGTGATGATCAAGATCCCGGCGACAAAGGCGGGCCTGCCCGCGATCACCGAGGTCGTCGGCGCGGGCATCAGCGTCAACGTGACCCTGATCTTCTCCCTGGAGCGCTACCGGGAGGTCATGGACGCCTACCTGGCCGGTCTGGAGAAGGCCAGGGAGAACGGCGTCGACCTGTCGGGCATCCACTCCGTGGCGTCCTTCTTCGTCTCCCGCGTGGACTCCGAGATCGACAAGCGGCTGACCGCCCTCGGCACCGCGGCGGCCCTCGGGCTCAAGGGCCGCGCCGCCCTCGCCAACGCCCGGCTCGCCTACGAGGCCTACGAGGACGTCTTCACCTCGGACCGCTGGCTGGCGCTCGCCGGGGCGGCGGCCAACAAGCAGCGCCCGCTGTGGGCGTCCACCGGGGTGAAGGACCCCGCGTACAAGGACACCCTGTACGTGGACGAGCTGGTCGCGCCGGGCACGGTCAACACCATGCCGGAGGCCACGCTGCACGCGGTCGCCGACCACGGTGACATCACCGGCGACACGGTGACCGGCCGGTACGCCGAGGCCCGTGCCGACCTGGCCGCGATCGAGGCGCTCGGCGTCTCCTACGACGAGGTCGTCGGACAGCTGGAGGACGAGGGCGTGGCCAAGTTCGAGGTGGCCTGGCGGGACCTGCTGGGTACCGTGGCGAAGTCCCTGGAGAGCAAGGGAGTTGACGCGTAATGACGAACCAGGCTCCTGAGGCGCCGGACGCGCCCGAAGAGGTGCGCGTGCCGGTGGCCCCGGCCGCCGACTGGGTGAACCCGCTGCGGGACGCCCGGGACCGCCGGCTGCCGCGCATCGCGGGCCCGTCCGGTCTGGTCATCTTCGGCGTGACCGGTGACCTGTCCCGCAAGAAGCTGATGCCGGCCGTGTACGACCTGGCCAACCGCGGCCTGCTGCCGCCGGGTTTCTCCCTGGTCGGCTTCGCCCGCCGCGACTGGGAGGACCAGGACTTCGCGCAGGTCGTCCACGACGCGGTGCGCGACCACGCCCGTACCCCGTTCCGTGAGGAGGTGTGGCAGCAGCTCGCCGAGGGCATGCGGTTCATCCCCGGCGACTTCGACGACGACACCGCGTTCAAGCAGCTCAAGGACGCCGTCGACGAGCTGGACGCCTCCCGCGGCACCGGCGGCAACTTCGCCTTCTACCTCTCGGTGCCGCCGAAGTTCTTCCCGAAGGTCGTGCGGCAGCTGAAGAAGCACGGCCTGGCGAGCCCGCCCGAGGGCGCCTGGCGGCGCGCGGTCATCGAGAAGCCGTTCGGCCGCGATCTGGCCAGCGCCCGCGAGCTGAACGCGATCGTGCACGACGTGTTCGAACCGGACCAGGTCTTCCGCATCGACCACTACCTCGGCAAGGAGACGGTCCAGAACATCCTGGCGCTGCGCTTCGCCAACCAGATGTACGAGCCGATCTGGAACCGCAGTTACGTCGACCACGTCCAGATCACCATGGCCGAGGACATCGGCATCGGCGGCCGGGCCGGCTACTACGACGGCATCGGCGCCGCCCGGGACGTCATCCAGAACCACCTGCTCCAGCTAATGGCGCTGACCGCCATGGAGGAGCCGATCGCCTTCGACGCGGAGGCGCTGCTCACCGAGAAGCTGAAGGTGCTCAAGTCGGTGCGGCTGCCCGAGGACCTGGGCGCGCACACGGTGCGCGGCCAGTACGCGGGTGGCTGGCAGGGCGGCGAGAAGGTCGTCGGCTACCTGGAGGAGGAGGGCATCGACCCGAAGTCGAAGACCGACACCTTCGCCGCGATCAAGCTGGGCGTCGAGAACCGCCGTTGGGCGGGCGTCCCCTTCTACCTGCGCACCGGCAAGCGTCTCGGCCGCCGGGTCACCGAGATCGCGGTGGTCTTCAAGCGGGCCCCGCACTCCCCGTTCGACGCCACCGCCACCGAGGAACTGGGCTCCAACGCCATCGTGATCCGGGTCCAGCCGGACGAGGGCATGACCGTGCGGTTCGGCTCGAAGGTGCCCGGCACCTCGATGGAGATCCGGGACGTGTCGATGGACTTCGCGTACGGCGAGTCGTTCACCGAGTCGAGCCCGGAGGCGTACGAGCGGCTCATCCTGGACGTGCTGCTCGGCGACGCCAACCTGTTCCCCCGTCACCAGGAAGTGGAAGAGTCCTGGAAGATCCTCGACCCGATCGAGGAGCACTGGACGGCGCACGGACGGCCGGCGCAGTACGCGTCGGGCAGCTGGGGGCCCAGGGAAGCGGACGAGATGCTCGCACGAGACGGACGGAGCTGGCGCAGGCCATGAAGATCGACCTGACCGACACCACGGCAAGCAAGATCAACAAGGCGTTGGTGCAGGGCCGCCGCGCCATCGGCACCCCGGCCGTGGGCATGGTCCTGACGATGATCATCGTTACGGACGAGGAGAACGCCTACGACTCGATCAAGGCGGCGGAGGAGGCCTCGCACGAGCATCCCTCCCGCACCCTGGTCGTCATCAAACGGCACGCCCGCACCCTGCGCGACCGCACCCACTCCCGGCTCGACGCCGAGGTCCGGGTCGGCTCCGAGGCCGGCACCGGCGAGACGGTCGTGCTGCGCACCTACGGCGAGGTGTCCGACCACGCCGACTCGGTGGTGCTGCCGCTGCTGCTGCCGGACGCCCCGGTGGTCGTCTGGTGGCCGGTGGACGCGCCGGACGCCCCCGCCAAGGACCCGCTCGGCGCGCTCGCCCAGCGCCGGATCACCGACCTGTACGCGGTCGAACGGCCGATGGAGGTGCTGGACGCGCGGGCCCGCAACTACGCGCCCGGCGACACCGACCTCGCCTGGACCCGGCTGACGCTGTGGCGGTCCATGCTGGCCGCCGCCCTGGACCAGGCCCGGGTGAAGGTGACCTCGGCGGCCGTGGAGGCCGAGGAGGACAACCCGAGCGCCGAGCTGCTGGCCCGCTGGCTGGAGGCGCGGCTGGGCGTGCGGGTGGACCGGGTCGTCACCGAAGGGCCGGTCGTGACCGCCGTCCGGCTGGGTACCGACAACGGTGAGATCGTCATCGACCGGCCCGAGGGACCGCTCGCGACCCTGACCCTGCCGGGTCAGCCGCCGCGCACCCTCGCGCTGAAGGTCCGACCGACCTCCGAGCTGATCGCCGAGGAGCTGCGCCGCCTCGACGCCGACGAGATGTACGCCATCGCCCTGACCGGCGAGGCGACCAAGGAGAACGCCTGACATGTCCGACGCCCCGTCAGACACCCCCCAGCTGACCCGC
This sequence comes from Streptomyces pyxinicus, assembly GCF_024753135.1. Lineage (GTDB taxonomy): Bacteria > Actinomycetota > Actinomycetes > Streptomycetales > Streptomycetaceae > Streptomyces > Streptomyces pyxinicus. The sequence goes on from NZ_JANUGP010000001.1 coordinate 356,666, forward strand.
AGGCCCGAGTGGGCGGCGCTCGCCGACCACCGCGCCGAGGGCCGTCCGCACCTGCGCGAGCTGTTCGCGGCGGACCCCGGCCGCGCCGAGCGGTACGTCGTCACGGTCGGTGACCTGCACATCGACTACAGCAAGCACCTGGTCACGGACGAGACCCTGGCCCTGCTCCAGGAACTCGCCGCCGCGACCGGCGTGTTCGGCCTGCGGGACGCCATGTTCCGCGGTGAGCGGATCAACGTCACCGAGGACCGGGCGGTGCTGCACACCGCGCTGCGTGCCCCGCGGGACGCGGTGATCGAGGTGGACGGCGAGAACGTCGTCCCGAAGGTGCACGCCGTGCTCGACAAGATGGCGGCCTTCGCCGAGCGGGTGCGCTCGGGTGAGTGGACCGGCCACACCGGCAAGCGGATCAGGAACGTCGTCAACATCGGCATCGGCGGCTCCGACCTCGGTCCCGCGATGGCCTACGAGGCGCTGCGGCCGTTCACGGCACGGGAGTTGACGTTCCGGTTCGTGTCCAACGTGGACGGTGCCGACCTGCACGAGGCCACCCGCGACCTGGACCCGGCCGAGACGCTGTTCATCGTGGCGTCCAAGACCTTCACCACGATCGAGACGATCACCAACGCCAGCTCGGCCCGTTCCTGGCTGCTGAAGGCCTTCGGCGGCGAGGAGAAGGCGGTCGCGAAGCACTTCGTGGCCCTGTCCACGAACGCGGAGAAGGTCACCGCGTTCGGCATCGACGCGGACAACATGTTCGAGTTCTGGGACTGGGTCGGCGGCCGGTACTCCTACGACTCCGCGATCGGCCTCTCCCTGATGATCGCGATCGGCTCCGACCGGTTCCGGGAGATGCTCGACGGCTTCCACCTGGTCGACGAGCACTTCCGCACCGCCCCCGCCGAGGCCAACGCCCCACTGCTCCTGGGCCTCCTGGGCATCTGGTACGGCAACTTCCACGACGCCCAGTCGCACGCGGTGCTGCCCTACAGCCACTACCTGTCCAAGTTCACCGCCTACCTCCAGCAGCTCGACATGGAGTCCAACGGCAAGTCGGTGCAGCGCGACGGCCGGCCGGTGCACTGGCAGACCGGACCGGTGGTGTGGGGCACGCCCGGCACCAACGGGCAGCACGCCTATTACCAGTTGATCCACCAGGGCACCGAACTGATCCCGGCGGACTTCATCGGCTTCGCCCGTCCGGTCGCCGAGCTGAGCGAGGAACTGAAGGCGCAGCACGACCTGTTGATGGCCAACTTCTTCGCCCAGACCCAGGCCCTCGCCTTCGGCAAGACCGCCGACGAGGTCCGCGCGGAGGGCGTCGCCGAGGAGCAGGTCCCGCACAAGACCTTCCAGGGCGACCACCCCACCACGACCGTCCTCGCCACCGAGCTGACCCCGTCGGTGCTCGGCCAGCTGATCGCCCTCTACGAGCACAAGGTGTTCACGCAGGGCGCGGTGTGGAACATCGACTCCTTCGACCAGTGGGGCGTGGAGCTGGGCAAGGTCCTCGCCAAGCGCGTGGAACCCGCCCTGAGCGAGGGCGCGGACGTGCCCGGTCTCGACCCGTCCACCACGGCCCTCGTCGCCGCCTACCGCACTCTCAAGAACGCATCGGAGAACTGATCATGCAGCTCGGTCTCATCGGTCTCGGCAAGATGGGCGGCAACATGCGCGAGCGGATCCGCCGCGCCGGCCACACCGTCATCGGCTACGACCGCAACCCCGAAGTCACCGACGTCAAGAGCCTCGCCGAACTGGTCGAGAAGCTGGACGCGCCGCGCCATGTGTGGGTGATGGTCCCGGCGGGCACCGCCACGCAGACCGTCGTGGACGAGCTGGGCGACCTGCTGGAGCCCGGTGACACGGTGATCGACGGCGGCAACTCCCGCTGGACGGACGACGAGAAGCACGCCGCCGCGCTGGCCATCAAGGGCATCGGCTTCGTGGACGCCGGCGTCTCCGGCGGTGTGTGGGGCCTCCAGAACGGCTACGCGCTGATGGTCGGCGGCGAGAAGGAGAACGTCGACCGGCTCCAGCCGATCTTCGACGCGCTCAAGCCGGAGGGCCCGTACGGCTACGTCCACGCGGGCCGGGTCGGCGCCGGGCACTTCTCGAAGATGGTCCACAACGGCATCGAGTACGCCATGATGCAGGCCTACGCCGAGGGCTGGGAGCTGCTGGAGAAGGTGCACTCGGTGGAGAACGTCCGCGAGGTGTACCGGTCCTGGCAGGAGGGCACGGTCATCCGGTCCTGGCTGCTGGACCTGGCGGTCAACGCCCTGGACGAGGACGAGCACCTGGAGAAGCTGCGCGGCTACGCGGAGGACTCCGGCGAGGGCCGCTGGACGGTGGAGGCGGCCATCGACAACGCGGTGCCGCTGCCCGCCATCACCGCCTCGCTGTTCGCCCGGTTCGCCTCCCGGCAGGACGACTCGCCGCAGATGAAGATGATCGCCGCGCTGCGCAACCAGTTCGGCGGCCACGCGGTCGAGAAGAAGGACTGAGGCGACAGACCCCGACCGGCGCTCCCCCGGCCCGGACCGCCCCGTGCGGTCCGGGCCGTCGTCGTACCCGGGGATGTGACATTGGTCCTCCGGGAAGGCGGGCCGCTGCTTCTACAATCTCCGGCACGCGGGCGCGCGACGCCCTGGGGACCCCGGCACGAAGGACAGCGATGACGAGCGTCGAAGAACCGCCGCCGCCCGCGGGGCGGGCGCGGGACGCGGCCCGCACCAGGGCCGAGATCCTCGACGCGGCCACCCGGGAGTTCGCACGGGCCGGCTACGACGGCGCCCGGGTCGACGAGATAGCGGCCCGCACCCACACCACCAAGCGGATGATCTACTACTACTTCGGCGGCAAGGAGCAGTTGTTCACGGCGGTGCTGGAGCGGGCCTACACCGCCTCCCGGGAGGCCGAACGGCACCTGGACGTGGACCATCAGGACCCGGTCGCGGCGATCCGGCGGCTGGCGGAGCTGACCTTCGACCACCACGAGCGGCACCCGGAGTTCGTCCGGCTGGTCAGCATCGAGAACATCCACGGCGCCGAACACCTCGAGGCATCCGACAAGCTCGGCACGATCGGTTCCCCGGTACTGGACACGCTGCGCCGGGTGCTGGCGGCCGGGCAGGAGGCGGGGCGGTTCCGCGGCGATGTGGACGCGGTCGACCTGCACGTCATGATCGGTTCGTACTGTTTCTTCCGGGTGGCGGGCCGGCACACCTTCGACGCCCTGTTCGGCCGAGACCTGGTGGACCCGGCCCAGCGGGACCATTACCGCCGCATGCTCGGTGACATGGTGGTCGCGTATCTGACGGCGGACCTGGACGCGGACTGAGCCCTCGGCCGGCGGCAGGGCCTGCGGATGCGGGCTCAGCGCTTCGGGACGCCGTACACCCGCTCGACGCGCAGCCGCACCACCAGCCTGCGGTCGCGGACCATGGCGGCGCGGTAGTCGTCCCAGTCGGGGTGTTCGCCGAGCACGTCCCGGTACAGCCGGATCAGCTCCTCGACCGTCTCGTCATGCGGGTCCGCGGCGACCGGGGACACCTCGGCCGTGCCCTCGGCGACGGCGTAGGCCCAGCGGTCGGCGCTGGTGACGTGGTAGGAGGCGCGCGGATCGCGGCGCAGGTTGCGGGTCTTGGCGCGGTCGTCGGTGACCGAGATCCGGACGACCCGCTCGTCCGGGTCGTAGGCGTGGCTGACGTTGGACAGCTGGGGGCGGCCGTCCCGCTTGAGGGTGACCAGCACCCCCGCGTGCCCGTCTGAGAGCAGTTCGAGCAGTGCCGCGTCCTGCGCGGAGTCCTGGGTCATGACAGTGACAACCCCGCGCGGCGGGCGCCGCATTCCCGCCGATAGACACTGTCTACTTACGGCTGGTAGACAGTGTCTATGACCGAATCCGACGCGGGCCTGCGGGCTCGGCTGATCGACGTGGGGGCCGAGCTGCTGGCCGCCGAGGGACCGCAGGCGCTGACCTTGCGGGAGATCGCCCGGCGGGCCGGGGTCTCGCACGGGGCGCCGCGCCGCTACTTCCCCACTCACCTGGAGCTGCTGTCGGCCATCGCCCGGCGGGGCTTTACCGACCTCGGCGAGCGGGTGCGGGCGGTGCTCGCCCGGGAGGCGTCCGCCGGCCCCCGGGATCGCGTGGCCGCGCTGGCGCGGACGTACCTGGACTTCGCGCTGGGCAGCCCCGGCATGTACGAGCTGATGTTCCGTCACGACATCCTGGAGAGCGGTCATCTGGGCCTGCGGGAGACGAGTCTCCCGTTGTTCGGCGTGCTCGTGGAGCTGGTCGGCGAGGTGCGGCCGGAGGGGGACGCCCGGCGGGTGGCGGGCGCGCTGTGGGCGAACCTGCACGGGGCGGCCCAGCTGTGGCGCTGGCGCAGTCTGCAACTGGCCCTCGGGGAAAAGGACTTCGCGCCGCTGGTCGAGACGGTGCTGCTGGCCCACCTGGGGCGGGACCGGTGAACCGCGTCTGGACGCTGGCGAGCTGTGTGGCGGGCGCCGTGGTCGTCGCGCTGGACGGTACGGTCCTCACCGTCGCGCAGCCCAGCCTTCAGAGGGAGTTGGGAGCCTCCTTCACCGAGGTGCAGTGGACCAGTACCGCCTATCTGGTCCCGGTGGCGGGCCTGCTGGTGTTCGCGGGACGGCTGGGCGACCGGTACGGGCACCGGCGGGTATTCGCGCTCGGCCTGCTCGGGTTCGGCACCGCCTCGGCGGGCATCGGCCTCGCCCCCGGGGTGGAATGGGTGATCGGATTGCGCGCGGTGCAGGGCGTGTTCGGGGCCCTGGCGCAGCCGGCCACGCTGGCGATGCTGCGGGCCGCGTACCCGCCGGACCGGCTGGCGGCGCCGCTGGCCGTGCGCACCGTCGCGATCGGGCTGGCGGCGGCTGCGGGCCCGCTGCTGGGCGGGGCACTGGTGTCGGGCCCTGGCTGGCGGGCGGTGTTCTTCGTCAACGTGCTGCCGGCGCTGGTCTTCGGGCTTCCGGCCCTGCTCGGCCGGGAGCACCGCCCGGCCGGCTCACCGCCCGCGCTGGACCTGCCCGGCGCCGCGCTGCTCGCGGTGACGCTGGCCGCCCTGGTGCACGCGCTGTCCGGCGGTGCCGCCGCCCCCGCCGCCGGTGCCGTCTCCCTGGTCGCGGCGGCCGTCCTGGTACGGCACGAACGGCGGACCGCGCACCCGCTGCTGCCGGCCCGGGTGGTCGGCTCCCAGGTGGTCGGCGCGGCCCTCGGCACCCTGGTCGCCGTCTCGGCGGCCCTGTTCGGCACCCTGTTCGTGATCACGTACGTGCTCCAGCGCGGGCTCGGGCTCGACCCGTTCGACAGCGCGCTGCGCGGACTGCCGCTGGCGGTGCTCATGATCGGCTCCGCCGCGCTGTGCCCCGTACTGCTGCGCCGGGTGGGGGCGCGGGTCACGACGGCGACGGCGGCCTCGGTGCTGGCACTCGGCGTCCTCGTGCTCTCCGGGAACACCGCGACACCCGCTCTGGCCTGCGGGTTCGCGCTGCTGGGCGGCGGGTTCGGCACCGTGATGGTGGCGGCCACCCAGGTCGTCGTACGGCACGCGGAGGTGGCGGTGGCCGGGGTGGCGGGCGGGCTCCAGCAGACCGCGCTGAACATCGGCCCCGCCGTCGGCGTCGCCACGGCCGCCGCGCTGCTGAGCGCGGGCACCGGGCCGGCGCTGCTCGTCCTGGCGGCGCTCGCCGTGCTCGGCGCGCTCCTCGCCGCAGCCCTGCCCGGGGCCGGCGGCGTCGCGTCGATCACACCGTCCGGTGCTGAGCGGGTACCCGGACGGGTTCCCGCGGGACGATGAGCCGCGGGTGGGTGAGCCTCCGAGAGTGAGGCGGCACGAGCGGAGGAGAGCCATGGGGCGGTTGCGACAGGAGACGGACCCGGAAGAGGCCGGGCTGGACGTGCAGGCCTTGGACCGCCTGGACCGGCACGTCGCCGGCCACGTCGACGCCGGACGCCTGCCCGGCTACCTGCTGGCGCTGGCCCGGGGCGGCCGGGTCGCCCACCTGAGCACCTACGGGCGGCGCGATGTCGCGGCGGGGCTGCCGGTCGAGGCGGACACCCTGTGGCGGATCTACTCGATGACCAAGCCGGTCACCGCCGTGGCGGTGCTGATGCTCGTGGAGGAGGGCCGGCTGTCCCTGGACGACCCGCTGGAGCGCCACCTGCCGGCCTTCGCCCACCCCCGGGTGTACGAGGGCGGTACGGGCGCCGCCGTACGCACCCGCCCGGCCGCCGGTCCCGTCCTGCTGCGGCACCTGCTCACCCACACCGCCGGGCTGACCTTCGGCTTCTACCACAAGCACCCGGTCGACGCCCTCTACCGCGAGGCGGGCCTGGAGTTCTCGGTGCCGCCGGGCGCCGACCTGGCGGAGACCGTGGAGGTGTACGCGCGGATGCCGCTCCAGTTCGACCCGGGCACGCGGTGGAACTACTCGGTCGCCTCCAACGTGCTGGGCCGGGTCGTCGAGGTCGTCTCCGGGCAGCCGCTGGACGTGTTCTTCGCCGAGCGGATCCTCACCCCGCTCGGCATGACCGACACCGGCTTCCAGGTCGCGCCCGAACACCGGGACCGGCTGGCCGAGTTGTACGGCGAGAGCGGGGGCGGCGGGATCGCGCCGGTGCCGGGGCTGCCGGTGCTCGGCGGCCGGCCGCGTTTCCTGTCCGGCAGCGGCGGTCTGGTCTCCTCGGCGCACGACTTCCACCGGTTCATGGAACTCCTGCGCCGGGGCGGCGAACTGGACGGCACCCGGCTGCTGTCCGCCGGGACCGTCGCCCAGATGACCGGCAACCGGCTGCCCGGCGGCGCGATCCTGCGCGACTTCGGCGCCCCGGTCCACCGGGAGCCCGGCAACGACGGCCTCGGCTTCGGCTTCAACGTCTCGGTGGTGACCGACCCGTCCCGCACCCTGGCCCCGTCGAGCGCCGGCACCTACGGCTGGACCGGCGCGGCCACCACCGCGTTCTGGGTCGCCCCGGCCCACGACCTCACCGTCCAGTTCATGACCCAGCTCCGCCCGAAGACCCTTAAAGTCCTCCCCGAACTGCGGCGGCTGGTGCACGAGGCGGTCACGGGCTGAGCACCCGGGTCTCAGGAGCCGTGCGCGACCGCGTCCAGGTGCGGCAGGAGGTGGTCCATCCGCTCCCGCTTGGTGCGCAGATAGGTGATGTTGCTCTCGCACGGCTCGATCAGCAGCGGCACCTGCTCGGCGACCTCGACGCCGTGCCGGACCAACGCCTCCCGCTTGCGCGGGTTGTTGGACATCAGCCGGACCGACCGCACACCGAGGTCGCGCAGGATCTGGGCCGCCACGCCGTAGTCACGGGCGTCCACCGGCAGGCCGAGCGCGAGGTTCGCCTCCACGGTGTCCAGGCCGTCCGCCTGGAGGGCCATCGCGCGCAGCTTGGCGAGCAGTCCGATGCCGCGGCCCTCGTGGCCCCGCAGGTAGACGACGACACCGGCGCCTTCGGCGACGACCGCGCGCATCGCGGCGGCCAGCTGGTCCCCGCACTCGCAGTGCCGCGAACCGAACGCGTCCCCGGTCAGGCACTCGGAGTGCAGCCGCACCAGGACGTCGTCGGTGCCGATCTCACCGTGCACGAGGGCCACTTGTTCGTCGCCTCGGTCATGGTCCAGGTAGCCGATCGCCTGGAATTGCCCGTACACGGTGGGCAGCGGGGTATTCACGACGCGTTCCGTGCCCGAACGCCGCGGGGACTTCTTGCCGAGGACGCCGATGTTTTCTGTCATGATCTGATTCCTAAGCAGAGATGAAAGGCCGGGAAGAGATGAGTGGTTCGGGCGCGCGCACGGTGGCCTGGGGAGTGGTGCCGACCGACACCACGGAAGAGGTACGGGCACGGGGGGCGGGCGTCTCACCACAGGTCGCCGTCCTTCCCGTGGGCAGCTACGAGCAGCACGGCGCCCATCTCCCGCTGGCGACCGACACGTTGGTGGCCTGCGCCGTGGCGCGGGAGATCGCCGCCGCGTACCCGGTGCACCTGCTGCCGCCGCTGACCGTCTCCTGCTCGCACGAGCACGCGGCCTGGCCGGGCACGGTCAGCATCTCCGCCGCGACACTGCACGCCGTGGTCCGGGACATCGCGGACTCGCTGCGCCGCTCGGGCGTCCAGGCCCTCGTGGTGGTGAACGGGCACGGCGGCAACTACGTGCTGGGCAACGTCGTCCAGGAGGCGTCCGCGCGCGGCGAGCGGATGGCGCTGTTCCCGGCCGCCGAGGACTGGGAGGCGGCACGGGCCCGGTCGGGAGTGGAGACCTCGCTGCTCACCGACATGCACGCGGGAGAAATCGAGACGTCGATTCTGCTGCACGCTCACCCCGAATTCGTCCGACCTGGTTACGAGTCCGCCGATTTCACCGCCGACGACCGCCGGCATCTGCTCACCGTGGGAATGTCCGCCTATACCGAATCGGGCGTGATCGGCCGTCCTTCCCTCGGTTCGGCGGAAAAGGGAAAGGAGTTGCTGAGGAGCCTCGCCGAGTCCTTCGCACCGTACCTGGACCTGCTCACCTCCGGCCGGGAGTAGCGCGGGCTCCCGTACCAGCGGGCGGCGAGGACGGCGGCGCCGGGGAGGCTCGCCAGGAGGCTGAGCACGCCGTAGACGACCGCCACGGCGACGCCGGTGTCCGCGCCGAGGCCGGCGGCGCCGAACGCCCAGGCGGTGACGCCCTCGCGGGGTCCGAAGCCGCCGACGTTCAGCGGCAGGCCCATCGCGGCGAGGGCGAGGATCGCGAGCGGGACCAGCGTCGCCACCGGCGCGGCGGTACCGGCGACCCGGGCCGCGACCACGAACATCCCGAGGTGACCGGCCAGCACCACGCCCGAGGAGAGGGCGACCCCGGGGCCGCCCTGCCGGGAGAACAGAGCCTGACGTGCCTCACGCAGGCCCGCCCGCAGGGTGCTCCCCGGTGCGCGGTTCATGCGGACCGCGAGCACCACGGCGACCGCCCCGAGCACCGCGAGGGCGACCAGCGGTCCGAAGTCCCGCGCCTGCGCGCGCACCGGCGACGGCAGGATCAGCAGGACGGCGGCGCCCACGACGGTCAGCGCGAGCTGCCCGGCGACCCGCTCCAGCACCACCGCCTTGACCCCGCGCCGCACGTCACCGGCGCTCTGCCCGTGCCGTACCGCCCGGTGCACATCGCCCAGGATGCCGCCGGGCAGGGCCGCGTTGAGGAACAGCGCCCGGTAGTAGTCGGCCACGGCGGTCCCGAGCGGCAGCCGGATGCGCAGGCCCCGGGCCACCAACTGCCAGCGCCACGCGCTGCATCCGGTGGTGACGGCGCCGATGCCGAGCGCGGCCAGCACCGTCGCGGTGTCGATCCGGCGCAGCCCGTCGAGCAGGACGCCGGTGCCGAGCCGCCACAGGAGGACGGCGAGGATGGCCACGCCGACGGCGGTGCCGAGGTGGGTGCGCAGGGCGCGGGAGCCGGGACGGCGCGTCGGCACGGCCCCGGTCGCCGGGGTCTCCCGGAGTGGCGCGGTGACGGTCCCGGCGTCCACCACCCCCGCGCGCCCGCTCACGGTGTCCCTCCCGGCAGGGCCAGCAGGTCGTCGTGGTGGACGACGGCCCGCAACTCGCCGGCCGCGCAGGCGGCGAGCCGGTCGCGCAGGTACGGCTCGGCGCGCTCGCGCAGGTCCGGGCGCTGTTCGACCGCCGCGCCCACCCAGCCGCGCAGCCACTGCCCGGTCAGCGCGGCCTCGTCCGGGCCGAGCCGCCACGCGCTCGGGTACACCCGGACCGTCGCCCCGCGCTCCGCGAACGCCTCGCAGGTGGCGGTGACCGCGTCCGGGCCGAGCAGCCCGGCGCGCCGCTGGTGGGCGTTGAAGGCCTCCGCGAGTTCCGCGTCCAGCGGGTCGGCGGGACCGAGTTCGACGCGCCCGGCGACGGACAGGGTGAGCAGCGCGGGGCAGCCGGCGCCCACGCAGGCGTCGGCGAGGGTGCCGACCTCGTCGCGGGTGAGGACGTCGAGCAGCGCGGACGCGGTGACCAGCGCGGCCCCGGCGAGGGCGTCGGCGGTCAGCCGGGACACGTCGCCGCGGCGCGTCTCGACCGTGACCCGGCTGCCGTCGGCGGCGGTGCGCGGGGCGGCCGCGGCGGCGAAGTGCAGCAGGTACGGGTCCCGGTCGTGCAGGACCCAGTGCTGGGCGCCGTCCAGGCGGGGCGCCAGCCAGCGGCCCATCGACCCGGTGCCGCAGCCCAGGTCGTGCACCACGAGACCGCCGGGCAGGCCGGCCAGCCGGATCCGCAGCGGGTCGAGCGCGTCCTCCGCCCGGGCGGCGGCATCCGCGCCCTCCCGCAACGTCAGCCACTCGGGCGCGTAGCGCGGCGGCTCCTCGCCGTCCCCACCCCGCAGCCGTACGGTGGCCCGCTCGCCGGGCCGTACGACGGGCCCGGCACCGGCGATGACGGCGTCTGCGGTGCCGACGCCCAAGGGCCGCCGCCCTGACTCCCGCCACTTCGCAGCGGCTGTTCGGGGGGTGTTCATGCCGCCCTCCTCGGGGCTTCGGGGAGTCGCTGGAGGACTCCGGCCAGGCCGCGGGCGGTGGTCGCCCAGCCGTCGAGCGCGGCCCGGCGGCCCCGGGCGGCGGTCTTGAGGCGGCGGCGTACGTCGGGTTCGCCGAACCAGCCGCGCAGTTCGGCGGCGAGCGCGGCCGGGTCCTCCGGCGGGACGAGGATGCCGGGCACTCCGCCGTCGGGGGCGCGGCCGACCGCCTCGGGCAGCCCGCCCACGTCGGTGGCGAGGACCGGGATGCCCCGGGCCAGGGCCTCGGTGACGGCCATGCCGTAGGTCTCGGCGTAGGAGGTGAGCACCATCAGGTCGGCGGCGGCGTACGTGGCGTCGAGGGCGGCGCCGGTCCGGGGGCCGGTCAGGCGCAGGCGGTCGGCGAGGCCGTACCGGTCGATGAGGGCGCGCAGCCCGGTGACGTAGGCGGGGTCGTGGCCGAGGCCGCCGACGCACTCGCAGGTCCACGGCAGGTCCCGTACCGTCGCGAGCGCCTCCACCAGCCGGTGCTGTCCCTTGCGGGGGGTCACGGAGGCCACGCACAGCAGCCGCGAGACGCCGTCGGTGCCGGGTGCGAGGGGGGCGATGTCGGCGCCGGGCGGGGCGGTGTGCACCCGGCCGGGGGCGAGTCCGTGGTGGGAGACGAGGCGGCGCACCGCCCAGTCACTGGTGGCGATCACCGCGGGCACGGCCCGCAGCACCATGCGTTCGCGGGTGTCCAGTTCGGCGGCGGTCTCCGCGTCCAGGCCGGTCTCGTCGCCGAGCGGCAGATGGACGAGGACGGCGAGCCGCAGCCGGTCGGCCTCGGGTACGACGACCTCCGGGACGCCGCAGGCGACGATGCCGTCCAGCAGCACGACCGCGTCGTCCGGCAGTTCGCCCAGGGTCCGGGCGAGCGCGTCCCGGTCGGCACGGGCCGGGCGCGGCCAGGTGCCGGGCGCGGTGTGCCGGGTGACCTGCCAGCCGAAGCCGGGCAGGTCGAGGCAGACCCGGCGGTCGTAGGCGTTGCCGCCGCTGGGCGCGGTCGTGTCGTCGACACCGCCCGGCAGGACGAAGTGCACGGTGCGCAGGGACATGGGGACGATTCCGGCGTTCTCGGTGGTGGTGGGCTGGGCGGGCACGTAGGCGAGGCGCGCCTTCGCCACGGTGGCCCTCGGGCCGCTCACAGGGCACGCTCGTAACTCGCCCAGGCGACGTGCGACTCGTGCAGGGTGACGGAGATCCCGGCGAGTCCCCTGGCCCCCTCCCCCAGCGCGCCCTGGTGGACGCGGGCGGCGAGCCGGTCGGCGATGACCTTGGCGAGGAACTCGGTGGAGGTGTTGATCCCCGCGAACTCGGGTTCGTCGTCCAGGTTGCGGTAGTTCAACTCGGCGGTGATCGCGCCCAGTTCCCGGGTGGCGAGGCCGATGTCGACCACGATGTTGTCGTCGTCCAGCTGCTCGCGGCGGAACGTCGCGTCGACGAGGAACGTGGCGCCGTGCAGTCGCTGCGCGGGCCCGAACACGTCGCCGCGGAAGCTGTGGGCGATCATGATGTGATCGCGGACGGTGATGCTGAACAACGGACGACCCTCCAGGTGCGGCGCGTCTGGTCCCCCCGCGTTTGCCCGTCGGGGGGATGTCCATCAGTACGGCTGGACGCTTCCCCGCGTTCAGTGCGCGTGCACTCTTTTCCCGGCCCGTCCTGGTGCGTTCGCCGAGGTCAGTAGCGCACCCGGTGGCACAGGGCGGGGATCTCCCCGGTGGCGAGGCGCGGCATGACGTCCGGGAGTTCCCCGAAGGCGCTCTCCCCGGTGACGAGCGCGTCCAGCGCCGGGTCGGCGAGCAGGTCGAGGGCGAGGGCCATCCGGTCGGCGTAGCCGCGGCCGGGGCGGGCGGCCGGGGAGACCGTGCCGACCTGGCTGCTGCGCAGGGTGAGCCGGCGGGAGTGGAAGGCCTCGCCGAGCGGCAGGCTCACGCGCCGGTCGCCGTACCAGCTCAGTTCGACGACCGTGCCCTCGGGCGCGAGCAGCCGCAGGGCGCCGGTGAGGCCCTGTTCGGTGGCGCTGGCGTGCACGACGAGGTCGCAGTCGCCGAGGGCGGCCTCGGGCGCGGTGAAGTCGACACCGAGCGCCTCGGCGGTACGGGCCCGGTCCGGATCGGCGTCGACGAGCTGCAGCCGGACGCCGGGGAACCGGGCGAGCAGCGCGGCCACCGAGCAGCCGACCATCCCGCCCCCGACCACCGCGATCCGGTCGCCGACCAGCGGCGCCGCGTCCCACAGGGCGTTCACGGCGGTCTCCACGGTGCCGGCCAGCACGGCCCGTTCGGCGGGCACCCGCTCGGGCACCACGGTCACGGCGCTCACCGGAACGACGTAGCGGCTCTGGTGCGGATAGAGACAGAAGACGGTACGCCCGACCAGCCCGGCCGGCCCCTCCTCCACCACACCGACGCTCAGGTAGCCGTACTTCACGGGCCCCGGGAAGTCGCCCTCCTGGAACGGCGCGCGCATCACGGCGTGCTGGCTCTCCGGCACCCCGCCGCGGAACACCAGCGTCTCGGTGCCCCGGCTCACCCCGGAGTACAGCGCGCGGACGACGACCTCGTCCCGGCCGGGCTCCGGGAGGGTGACCTCACGCAGTTCGCCGTGGCCGGGTGAGCGGAGCCAGAACGCGCGGGCCGACCGGTTCATCGGCATCCTCCTGAACGATCGGGAAGTGGTTCACGTACCGACAAGGGCACAGGCCGCGCACAGTACGCGGCGGTGATCGACTCTGTCACTCGTCCGGAGGATGTGCGGTGGCCCTGAACAACGCGTATGACACGAGGCTCCAGCAGGAGACCGCCGTGGGAGCGGGCGTCCAGCTCCTGCTGCTGGCCCTGCTCGGCTCGGCCATCGGCCTGGGACCGGCCGGCTGGCTGACCGGGCTCGTCTTTGCGTTCGCCACCTGGGCGGTCCTCTCCCGCGCCCTGCACCGCTCCCGGCTCGCCTCCTTCGGCCCCGCGAACCGGGTCACCCTCGGCCGGGCCACCCTGGTCGGCGGAGTGACGGCCCTGGTCGCGGACTCCTTCGAGAGCGCCCCGCCGGTCACCCTGCTGGTCGCCCTGACCGCCGTCGCCCTCCTCCTGGACGGCGTCGACGGCAAGGTGGCCCGCCGCACCGGCACCTCCACCGCCCTCGGCGCCCGCTTCGACATGGAGGTGGACGCGTTCCTCATCCTGGTCCTGAGCGTCTACGTCTCCATGTCCCTGGGCCCCTGGGTCCTCCTGATCGGCACCATGCGCTACGCCTTCGTCGCCGCGTCCCGCCTCGCCCCCTGGCTGGCCGCCCCCCTCCCCCCGTCCTTCGCCCGCAAGACCGTCGCCGCCCTCCAGGGCATCGCCCTCCTCCTGGCCGGCTCCACACTCCTGCCCCCCACCCTGACCCTCACGGTCACCCTCACCGCCCTGACCACCCTGACCTGGTCCTTCGGCCGCGACGTGCACTGGCTGGTGCGCAACTCCCGCACCTTGGCCTCCGATGCGGGGACGACGGAGGCCGGGGTGCTGGAGCTGGCGGCGGGGTGAGGGGACGCCGAGGGTCCCGGACCAGCCCGGCCGCGGGAATCAGCGGACTCAGGCACCACCCCAGGGCATCCGGGTAATCATGATTGTCGTACTAGGCTCCTGCGCATGGGCCTTGAAGATGTGACGCGTGCGGGAGTGATCGCCGCGGTCGACGAGTGTCGGCACCTGGGTAATGAAACGTTTCACCGCCGGTACGGCTTCGACCGCGCGACGACGTATGAACTGATCCTGGACGGCTACCCCTATGACGCGCCGGCCATAGCCGGGGTGGCGCACCTGTACTCGGTCGGCGACCTGCTGCCGGCCGACGGTCCGGGTGGTGACGCACGCTCCGCCGCGGATCACCTGCGGGCACTCGGCTTCACGGTGAAAGACAGCGGCACCGTTACCGACCAACCGCCACAAGTGGCGCCTCAAGTGCTCCTCCAGCCTCGAGGCGGACTCCCGCTCCGCGGCCCGCAGAACTTCGCCAAGTCCGTAAGGCAAGGCGTGCCCATCGCGGCCATCCAGGGTGCGCTCGGTGAGCAGGCGGAAGTGCTGACAGCCCTGTACCCGGATGGAATCGCCCGGCTGTGGGGGTCCACCCCCACCACCCAGGTCAACAACGAGAAAGTCAGGGCTCTGCGGAACCGCCGAGTCGGTGACGACGTGCTCTTCTACACCGAGAACCATTTCATCGCCCGGGCGCGCATCCTCCACCTGTTCGACAGTCCGGCCGTGGCGGGGGAAGTCTGGGGAACCGACGCGGAGAACGTCACCTGGGAACACATCATTGCCCTCGGCGACGTCGAGGAGTTCCCCGTCCGGGTTCCGGCCGCGCCCATCCTGCGTCGCCTGGACGCTCAAGTGCCCCTGCGAAGCCTCACTCTGCGGTCCGCCGAGGACTACCGCGGCGTCGCCGAACTCCTGCCGAAGAGGCTGCAGCCAGTCCCCCCGCGAACTCCGGCACCGGCTCGGGTCCCGTCTCTCCGACCGACCACCAGGGATCTGCTGAACCGGATCGGCTCTCTCGACACACCCCGCGCCACGACGAACGAAGCTCTCGGCCGCTGCCAGTCGCTGGCCCTCCTGTGGGCGATCTCCCGGGTCGCGACGGGCAAGCCACGTCTGGCGCCGTGGTCCTCGTTCCGCGCGGAGGTCGGTCCTCTTCTGACCGCTTTCGGACCGTCCGGTTCCGGGGTCACCGCGGAAGGTGTCTTCCGGCACTTGCAGAGCAGTGACCTCTGGGAGGTGCACGGGCTGCCAGATCACGCCGGGGCCGTGCCGCAAACAGCGCTCCTCGACACGGTCCAGCCCGTCGCGGGCCTTACCTTTGCAAGCGCCGAGCTGTTGCAGGACCCCTTCACCCGCCTCGAAGCCGTGTTGAAGCTGTGCAGCACCCAGCTTGACGAGATCGGTCAACGCGAGTTGCTCGCTCGGGTGGGCCTCTCGGGATATGAAACCGCCGACGGCCTGACCGACGAAGACGACAACGGCCGCGACCGGGAACCCACCGACACGGAACGGGCGACCGGACCGGCCAAGCGCCGGGAATACCGGGGCTCACGGCCGGTTCGCAACGCCGGAATCGTGGCCGAGGTCAAGGAAATGTACGGCCACGCTTGTCAGGTGTGTGGAACTCGTCTCAGGTACCTGGGCGAACGCTACAACCAGGCCGCCCACATCCGTGGCCTGGGATCCCCGCACAATGGTCCGGACGAACTGCCCAACCTTCTCTGCCTCTGCCCCAATCACCACATCCTCTTCGACGGCCTCGAGATCTATGTTGACACCGACGGCGCCGTCAGGTGGACACACGGGGGTGGCTCTCTTGGCCAACTCCGCCAAAACGCCCGCCACAAGATCGATGAGGCGTACCTGCGCTATCACCGAGCCCTGTGTGCACTTCACGCGCGGACGGCGAAATAGCCGCTCGGGTACGCCGGCCGCGTCAGGCCGACACGGCCTTGCCGACGCCCTCGCCCACCAGCTCCCGCAGCTTCTCCCGTGTCTCAAGGTCGGTCGAGTACACGATCGTGCCGACCATGCCCCGGGTCAGCAGTACCTTGTACGTGTTGCGGATCAGTCGGTCCACGTCGGCATCCGAGGTCGCCTTCTTGAACGCCGGGTCTTTGGAGGCGATGCGGTCGGTGACCCAGCGGTCACCGCGCCAGAGCAGGTCGGGACCGATGATGACGCCGGACCAGTCGTACTCGAAACCCTGGGCGGTGTAGACACAACCGACCTGGCCGAAGCCGGCCGGGT
This sequence comes from Streptomyces pyxinicus, assembly GCF_024753135.1. GTDB lineage: Bacteria > Actinomycetota > Actinomycetes > Streptomycetales > Streptomycetaceae > Streptomyces > Streptomyces pyxinicus. The sequence continues at coordinate 373,008 of NZ_JANUGP010000001.1, forward strand.
CGGTGGCCCAGAGCGCGGCCGGAGGGGCGCCGGAAACGGAGCGGTCGCCGCGGAGGTTCCAGGGGCGCGCCCAGTCATCGATGACGACGTCGGGCGGGAGCGGGGCGCCGGGCCTGGGCTCCGGGGACCAGTTCCAGCAATAGCCGGCGGACATGCGTGCGCCGTAGCCCTGGGCGCGGCGGCCCTCGAGGAATGCCTCCATCTCCTGGGGGCTGTCGGCGACCAGCAGGTGCATCCGGTCGTCGGGTTCCCAGACGACGGCTCCGCCCGACTCGAGGCCGAGGAGACGGACGACCCAGCGCAGGTAGGCGTCGCTGCCACCGCAACGGAACTGGCTGTCCAGCGGGACCACGTGGCAGGGGATGTCGCGCTCGGCCGCCGCCGCCCTGATGTCGGCCACGGTGCCCATCTCCCCTGGACGCACGACCTGGTGCTCGTCGAGGAAGAAAACAGGTACGTAGGCGACGTCGATCAGTTCGTCGATCTGGGCCCTGCCGGTCCGGTTCGCGGCGCGCGTGTAGCGGTTGGCCGAGGTCTCCCGGATGCGGTGTGCCTCGTCGCAGATGAGGGCACCCAAGCTGTTCTTCTCGGCGGTCATGAAGCTGTTGAAGTACTTGAACAGGTCCTGGACCTCCCGCTTGCGGGAGCCCGCGACCTTCCGCATCGTCTTGGTGAACGACTGCGATCCGGTGGCGTGCAGAGCCGGGACTCCGCGCCGGTACAGCTCACCCAGCAACTGGAGGGCGATCACGCTCTTGCCGGTGCCGGGGCCGCCGGTGACGATCACCACTTCCTTGCGGTCGGCGTGCTTGGCCTTCTCCACCGCGTTGAGCACCATGCGGTAGGCGACCTGCTGCTCGTCGAGCAGCACGAACTGCTGCCGCTCGCGTACCTCCTCCGCGGCCACGGACATCAGCTGCTTCGACGGCACGGTGGCGCCCGCGAGCAGCTCGTCCGCGACGGCGGCCCCGGCATGCCGGTCGCTCAGCCTGGAGCGGAGGTGGTCGAGGAAGGCACCACGACGTTCATCGGTGAAGAGCAGTCCGTGACCGTCGCGCTCGATCTCACGCAGACCGGTCACGCCGAACTCCGTGGCGTTGTGCAGGAACGCCACACCGTTGACGCGGTGCGCGTGGTCAGCCACCGCCCCGTTGAAATTGACGAGGTAGTCGCAGTAGCGGCGCACCTGTTCGACGGGGTTGAGAACGGGATGGGCATAGGCGTCCACATGGCACAAGGTGGGGTCGTCCTCGTGCGGGAGTGCCTGGCTCCACTGCTTCAGTTCCACCACGACGTACGACGGCTCCCCGGTGACAGGATGCACGCCGGCCAGCACCACGTCCGCGCGCTTGCTGTTGAGAGGAAGCGCGTACTCCAGCATGACCTCGACATCCCCGAGGCCCGCGTCGTTGAGCGCGGCTGCCAGCACCGGGATGCTGCGCTCCCAGGAACGCGCCTCCGAGGTACCGGGGCGGTAGCCGTGCATATGGACGAACCGGTCGGTCAGGTGCAGGAACAGCGAACCGTCAAGTGCCATGACGGCGACCGTTTGAGCGGACGCGCGGAACAGCAAGGACTTCCCCCAGGCAGCACGAAGTGACTCGTGCGGGTGGGGGCATGTCCTTCGGAACTCCACCAGGGTGGAGCGGAAGCCCGTCGGGCCGCGATGACGATGACACAGAGATTACCCGGCGATGCCGACAGCGATGATGGCGGCCGCCCGGGGGCCGGGGCGGGTGCCCGAGGGCCCGGGCTCTCCGCAGACCCCGGGCCCTCTCCCTGTCGGCTGTGTCCAGCCGACTGTCGAGCCCCTTCAGCCCTTCTGCTCCACCCGCACCCAGTCCACCTCCACCTGCACTCCCCCGCTCGCGACGCGGTCCACGCTGGACTGCGGGAGGCCCCAGTAGGGGGTGGTGGCCTTGTTCCAGCCGGCCGGGTAGGCGCCGCCGAGGGCGAGGTTGAGGATGACGTACTGGTTGTGGTCGTAGACCCACTGGCCGCGGGTGGATTCGAGCTTTTCGCGGGTCGTCTCCTGGACCAGGCGGTCGTCCACGGAGAAGCGCATCGCCGTCGGGGTCCATTCGACGGCGTAGGTGTGCCACTGGTCGGCGGTGCCGCCGCCCGGGTAGGTCTGGCGGGCGCCGATGTTGCCGTCGGCGGAGTAGCCGGGGCCGTGCAGGGCGGTGCTGGTCCAGTCGCCGTAGCCGATGTTCTCCATGATGTCGGTCTCGCCGGAGGCCGGCCAGGAGACGGACGGGTCGTCGACGTTGCTGCCCAGCAGCCAGAAGGCGGGCCAGAAGCCGTCGCCGACGGGCAGTTTCATGCGGGCGCTGACCTTGCCGTAGGTGAAGTCGAAGTGGGTGTTGGTGTCGACGCGGCCGGAGGTGAAGTCGTAGGTGCCGCCGCCCGCCTTGGTGCAGCCCTTGCAGTACTTGGCCTTCAGGACCAGGCTGCCGTTCTGGGTGCTGATGTTGTCCGGGGAGTCGACGTACGCCTGTGACTCGCCGTTGACCGAGCCCATCTCGGTGCCGGTGCGCACCACCCGCCACTTGGAGCGGTCGAGGGCGGCGCCGGTGAAGTCGTCGAAGAACGTGGTGCGGTAGGAGCCGGACTGGTCGGCCGGGAGCGCCGGGTAGGCGGCCGAGGCGCTGCCGCCCGTGCCCCAGACCTGGAACTCGTAGAGGGAGTAGCCGAACTGGGCGGTGGCCGGCGCCGGGTTGTAGAAGGAGCGGCGTTCCTTGCCGAGCATGCGGACGTAGCGGCCGCTCGCCGGTGTGGACAGTCTGACCGTGTCGTGCAGGCCGGCCGCGTCGCCGGGTGCCTTGACATTGGCGCGGCGCGCGGCGATGTCGGCGGCCGAGGGCTCGTAGACCGTGCGCCAGGTGCGGTTGTCGTCGGAGACCTGGACGAGGTAGTCGACGGCGTAGGCGGACTCCCAGTACAGGTCGACGGTGTCGATGGCCGACCGCGCGCCGAGGTCCACCGAGACCCAGCGGTCGGTGTTCCAGTCGCTCGACCAGCGGCTGGTGTCGCCCTTGAGGTCGGCGGGCCATCCGCCGTCGGTGAGGAAGGACGGGGAGTGGCCCGCGTCCTGGTAGTAGTTCGAGAACGCCGGGTGGTTGAGGGCGAGGTTGGTGCGGGTGGTGGAGGCGGGGGCCGGTTCGCCGCCGTAGACCTTGAAGTTGTAGAGGGAGTAGCCGTACGGGGTGGCGCGCTGGACGCCGCGCAGACGGATGTAGCGGCCGGTGACGTCCTGGGGGTAGGTGTGCGTGGTGACCGAGCCGCCGGTGCCGTCGGTCTCGGTGGAGAAGGGCGTCCAGTCGGTGCCGTTCTTCGAGACCTCCAGGACGTACCGCTTGCCGTACGCCGCCTCCCAGTCGAGGACGACGCGGTCGACGCGGAGCACCGTGCCGAGGTCGACGCGGATCCAGGCGTCGTCGGCGAAGTCGCTGGACCAGCGGGTAGTGCTGTTGCCGTCGAAGGCGAGGCCCGGGCCGGTGCCGGCGTTCTCGCTGCCGGACGCGGTGACGGCGGCCGGGTTCACGGCGTAGGCGTCGGCCGCGCGGTCGGTGTCCCAGGCGACGGCGGTGGGGGCGGCGGAGGCGGGGACGGCCAGGAACGGCGCCGCGCAGAGCAGGGCCGTGGTGGCCGCGAGGGCGGCGAGCAGGGGGCGGGGGGTGCGGGGTGTACGGGGTCGGGGTGTACGGGCTCGGGTGCGGGTGGACATGCGGCTCTCCTTGTGGGGTGGAGGTGCGCTTCCTGTGACGCCGCAGGTCTGTCACGTGCATGACATGCCCGGGGGGTGGTGAGACCGGTGGGCGCAGGCCTCCCCGCCTGCGCCCACCGGTGGTTCAGAACCGGCTCAGGCCGCCCGGCGGGCCTGGCCCCGGTGCACCCGGACGATGTCCGCGTACCGCCGGCCGCTGCCCTTGATCGTGCGGACCTGGGTGCGGTAGTCGACGTGGACGAGGCCGAAGCGCTTGTCGTAGCCGTACGCCCATTCGAAGTTGTCCAGCAGCGACCAGGCGAAGTAGCCGGCCAGCGGCGCGCCCTTGCGGACCGCCGAGGCACAGGCGGCGAGGTGGCCCTCCAGGTAGTCCTGGCGCTCGGGGTCGTCGATGCTGCCGTCGGGGCGGACCACGTCGGGGAAGGCGGAGCCGTTCTCGGTGACGTAGATCTTCCGGGCGCCGTACTCCTCGGTGAGCCGCAGCAGCAGGGTCTCGATGCCGGACGCGTCGATCTCCCAGTCCATGCCGGTGCGCGGGACGTCCTCGCGGCGGACGGAGCGGACGCGGGGCGCCGGGCCCTCGGGGTCGTCGGCGACGTACGCCGGGAAGTAGTAGTTCAGGCCCAGCCAGTCCAGTGGGGCGGCGATGGTTTCCAGGTCGCCTTGCTGTTCGGGGAGTTCGACGCCGTAGACCTCGCGCATGTCGGCGGGGAAGCCGCGGCCGTGCACCGGGTCGAGCCACCAGCGGTTGACGTGGCCGTCGTGCCGGCGGGCCGCCTCCTGGTCCTCGGGGCGGTCGGTGGCGGCGTACACCGTGGAGAGGTTGTTGACGATGCCGACCTGGGCGTCCGGGACGGCCGCGCGGATCGCCCGGGTGGCGAGGCCGTGGCCGAGGAGGAGGTGGTAGCTGGTGCGGACGGCGGCGGTCAGGTCGGTCCAGCCGGGGGCCATCTTGCCCTCCAGGTGACCGATCCAGGACGAGCAGGAGGGCTCGTTGAGGGTCGCCCAGAGCTTGACGCGGTCGCCGAGGCGGTCGGCGACGACGGCGGCGTACTCGGCGAAGGCGAGGGCGGTGTCGCGCTCGGGCCAGCCGCCCCGGTCCTGGAGCGCCTGCGGCAGGTCCCAGTGGTAGAGGGTGACGGTCGGGGTGATCTCCGCCGCCAGCAGGGCGTCCACCAACTCGTCATAGAAGGCGAGCCCCTTGGGGTTCACCGCGCCCGTCCCGCCGGGGATCACCCGGGGCCAGGCCACCGAGAGCCGGTAGGCGTTGACGCCGAGCTGCCGCATGAGGGCGATGTCCTCGCGCCAGCGGTGGTAGTGGTCGCAGGCGACGTCGCCGTTGTCGTCGTTCGCGATCTTCCCGGGGGTGTGGGAGAAGGTGTCCCAGATCGAGGGGGCCCGGCCGTCCTCGGCGACGGCTCCCTCGATCTGGTACGCCGCTGTGGCCGTGCCCCACAGGAAGTCCTGCGGGAGGGCGGCCAGGTCGATGCGTTCGGACACGGAAGTCCCTTCGGGAAATGGGGGGTTGACCGGTCGGCCGACGGCGTCGGTCACTTGACGGCGCCCGCCGTCAGACCGGCCACGAGATAGCGCTGGAGCAGCAGGAAGCCCGCGACCACGGGCACGCTCACCACCAGCGAGGCGGCCATGATCTGGTTCCAGTAGACGTCGTTGAGGGTGGAGTAGCCCTGGAGCCCGACGGCGAGGGTCCGGGTGGCGTCGTTGGTCATGACGGAGGCGAAGAGCACTTCTCCCCACGCGGTCATGAACGCGTAGACGGCGACCGCGACGATGCCGGGGATCGCGGCCGGTACGACGATCCGCAGCAGCGCGCCGAGCGGACCGCAGCCGTCCACCAGCGCCGCCTCGTCCAGGTCGCGCGGCACCGAGTCGAAGTACCCGATCAGCATCCAGATCGAGAACGGCAGGGAGAAGGTGAGGTACGTCAGGATCAGTCCGCCGCGCGAGCCGAACAGGGCGATGCCGGTGGCGTTGCCGATGTTGACGTAGATCAGGAACAGCGGGAGCAGGAAGAGGATGCCCGGGAACATCTGGGTGGACAGCACGGTGACCGTGAAGACGCGCTTGCCCCGGAATTCGTAGCGGCTGACCGCGTAGGCGGCGAACACCGCGATGACCACCGAGCAGACGGTCGCCGCGCCGGCCACGATCAGCGAGTTCACGAAGTACTTGGCGAGCGGGACCGTCGACCAGATGTCGATGTATGGCCGGATCGTCAGCCCGCTGGGCAGCCAGCGGAACTCGCCGGTGACGTCCGCGAGCGGCTTCAGCGAGCTGGAGACCATCACGTACACCGGGATCAGCACGAAACCGGTCAGCAGGGTCAGGAAGATTCGCCGGGACCAGACGAACGAACGCGGCGGTGCCATGGGCGAGGTGGGGCTAGACATCGGCGGCCCTCCGTCCGCGCGAGGTGAACAGGAGGTACCCGCCGGTCACGACCAGCAGGAAGAGCAGCAGCAGCACGGACATGGCCGAGCCGGTGCCGAAGTTCCAGGTGACGAAGGAGGCTTGATAGATGTGCACCGAGATCAGGTCGGCGGCCTCCGGCGCGGCCTTGCCGAATAGGACGTAGGGCGTGTTGAAGTCGTTGAACGTCCACAGGAACAGCACCAGGACCAGTACCTGGTTGACCGGCCGGAGCGAGGGCAGGGTGATGCGGCGGAGCTGCTGCCACATCCCGGCGCCGTCCAGCGCGGCGGCCTCGTACAGCTCGCCGGGGATGTTCTGGAGGCCGGCCATCACGATGAGGAAGGCGAACGGCCAGCCCTTCCACACAGACACGGTCAGCAGGGCGTAGAAGCTGTTGTCGCCGATCAGCCAGAAGGACCGCTCGTCGGTGAGGTGCAACTGGTCGTGCAGGACGTGGTTCACCAGGCCGTTGTCGTGCTGGAACATGAACACCCAGGTGATCACGGCCGCGTAGACGGGCAGCGCGTACGGCACCAGGAACAGCGCGCGCAGCAGTCCGCGGCCGCGGAAGGTGCCCTGCATGTAGACGGCCGCCGCGGTGCCGATGAGCCAGCACAGGCCGACCGAGAGCAGGGTGAAGCCGACGGTGACGAAGAAGGAGTGCAGCAGGGCCTCGCCGACGGGGGCGTCGAAGTCCACGGACACCTGGTAGTTGCCGAGGCCGGACCAGGGGGCGGTGCCCCAGTCGCGGATGTAGAACTGGGTGAGTTCCTTGAAGCTCATCACGATGCCGATGACCATCGGCACCAGGTGCACGAGGAGTTCGAGCAGCAGGGCGGGCAGGAGCAGCAGGTAGGGGAGCCCGATGCGGCGGATCCGCCCGGTGCGGCGGCGGGGTTCGCGCGCCGCACCGGGGGACGTCTTGCGCACCGGCTCCTGGAGAGCGGTGGTGGTCATCGTGCTCACGCCGCCGGCATCTGCTGCTGGGCCTTCTCCAGCTTGGCCTTGACGGAGTCGGCGGTGACCGCGCGGCCGGCCGCCGCGTCGGCGAACAGGTCCTTGACGGCCGTGCCGACCGCCGTCTCGAACTGGGACTCCGAGGACACCTGCGGCAGGGCTGCGGCGCTGGTGGCGAGGGTGTTCTTCAGCACCGCGTTGGCCGGGGAGTTGAAGGCGGCGTCCGACTGGGCGCCCTTGACCGGTGGGATGGAGGTGTAGGCGGTGTTGAGGATCTTCTGCTCCGCGTCGCTGGTCATGAACTTCACGAACTGCGTGGCGCCGTCGAGGTTGTGGCTGTTCTTGAAGACGGCGATGTTGATGCCGGCGACCATCGAGTTGGTCTGGGCGCCGGTGCCGGGGGTGCCCGAGCGCACCGGCACGGGCGTGATGCCGTAGTCGTCCTCGCTCATGCCCTGGGACTTGAGGTTGGCGGCGGCCGACTGCCACAGCAGCATGGCCTGCTTGCCCTTGGCGAAGTCGCTGACGGACTGGTTCTGCGCGTACTCGGCGTCGCCGGTCGGGATGACCTTGTCCTCGGCCATCAGGTCGACGTACTGCTTGACGGCGTCCACGATCTTGGGGTTGGTGAAGTCGGGCTTGCCGTCGGCGGTGAAGAAGTCGGCGCCGTGCTGCTTGGCGAAGACGAAGACGTGGTGGATGTTCTCCGACACGTTCGCGCCCTCGGCGCCGATCACCGACTTGCCCTTGGCCTTGATCTTCTTGCCGTCGGCGACCAGTTCGTCCCAGGTGGTGGGCGGCTTGGCGATGCCGGCCTCGGCGAAGATCTTCTTGTTGTAGTAGAGGGCGTACGCCATCGAGTACAGCGGTACGGCGGCCGGGTCCTTGTCCGTGGCGCCGGTGGAGCCGAGCGCGGAGTCGACGAAGCGGTCCTTGCCGCCGATCTTGCCGAAGTTCTTCGCGTCCCAGGGCAGCAGCGCGCCGGTGGCCTGGAGGGAGGCGCTCCAGGTGTTGCCGATGTTCAGCACGTCCGGGCCCTGACCCGAGGTCGTCGCCGTGAGGATGCGGTTGAGCAGGTCGGACCAGGGCACGACCTCCAGCTTGACCTTGATGCCGCTCTGCTTCTGGAACTTGTCCAGCTCGGGCTGGAGGACCTGCTTGTCCACGGCGATGCTGGCGCCCTGGTTGGAGGCCCAGTACGTCAGGGTCTTCGGCGAGTCGTTTGACCCGCCGCCGCTGGACGAACCGCCGCCACAGGCGGTGGCCGCGAGGGCCAGAGACATGGTCACGGCGCCTACGGCCGCGGCTCTGATGCTGCGCATGGCTCCTGGTGTCCCTTTCCGGGAGTCGAGAACCGCGAGGACCGCCCGCGCGGTCCGACACCCCGTTCGGCCCGCGAAGCCCCCTCATGGCTTAATTTAGGACGTGAGTTAAACCTCAGGAGAAACGAACGTCAAGGGATCCGGCAGCGGCAACCGGTCGGCAGTGCCGGAAAACCGCGGGAAAAGGGGAGGCCAGGTGGCAGGGCTGAGCGGCCGCACGGTGCGTGACCTGCGGCGGGAGAGCCGGAGCGCCGTTCTACAACGGTTGTATGTCGATGGGCCGATGAGCCGGCACGCCCTCGGTCCGGCGACCGGCCTGAGTTCGGGCTCCGTCAGCAACGTCGTGGCCGGCCTGCTCGCCGAGGGGCTGCTGGAGGAGGCGGGCGTGGTCGGCGCGGACGTCGGCCGGCCGCGCCGGCTGCTACGCGTCCGCCCGGACAGCGGACGGTTGATCGGGGTGGACATCGGCGAGACCCGGGTACGGGTGGAGCTGTTCGACCTGGCCATGAGCGAACTCGCGCGCGCTGAACGCCCGTTGGGGCCAAGCGGCTACGACGTGACGGCGATCGTCGGCCAGGTGGCGGACGGCGTCGCCGAGGTGTTGCGCACGGCCGCCCTCTCCCCCGCCGAACTGCTCGGTATCGGCGTCGGCGTACCCGGCATCATCGAGCACACCGGCGCGGACGGCGCGGTCGTCCACGGCCAGACGATCGGCTGGGACGCGGTCCCCCTGGAACGCCTGCTCCGCGAAGCGACCCGACTCCCCACCTTTGTCCCCTGCTTCATCGACAACGGGGCGAAGGCGCTGGGCCAGGCGGAGATGTGGTTCGGCGCGGGACGCGGGGCGCCGGGCGCCGTGGTCGTGCTGTTCGGTTCGGGGGTCGGCGCCTGCGTGGTCACCGAGGAAGCGGCGCGGGGCCGGGCGGTGGAGTGGGGGCACCTGACCGTACGGGTCGGGGGGCGGCGGTGCCGGTGCGGGGCGCGGGGCTGTCTGGAGGCGTACGCGGGCGCGGAGGCGCTGGTCGCGCGCTGGCGGGAGGCGGGCGGGCGGCCGTCGGCGGGGGGCGGCGAGGAACAGGCACTGACCGACCTGCTGGCGGCGGCCCGCCCCGCCGACGGCACCACACCCGACCCGGTCGCCGGGAGCCTCCTCGCGGAGACCGCCGCCTACCTGGGCGCCGGCCTCTCCGACCTGATCAACCTCTTTCAGCCCGAGCGGGTGCTGATCGGCGGCTGGGCGGGCCTACAGCTCGGCGGCGCCTTCCTGGACCGCGTCCGCGAACACGCCCTCGCCCAGGCCCTGCGCCACCCCGCCTCCCGGGTACGCATCGACCTGGGCCGGCTCGGCCCGGACGCGGTGACGGTGGGCGCGGCGGTCCTGCCCCTGGCGGCGTTCTTCGCGACGGGGGGCCGCCGGCCGGCTCCAACGCCGGATCAGCCTCCGGCTTGGCGGGCGGCGGTGGAGGGGCGGTTGGCGTGAAGGGGGCGGAGGGGGCGGTTACGGTCGCCGCCCTGCGCGGCCGAGAACGGCACGTCGCGGTGGGCATGATTTCGGGTGGGAGCAAAGGCCGCAGGCGTGACCGGCGGAAGAAAGCGACTGGACGGGGCGGAACGTGGCTCCCTGTCGTCAGACGGCGACCACGCGCACGTCCATCGGCGCGAGGACCTTCAGGTAGGCGTGCGTGTCCCCCGGCTCGATGGTGAAGATCACCGCGCTGCCGTGCCGACCCGCCGCCAGAGCCACCCAGGCGTCCACCGCAGCCAGCCGCTCCTTGGCCGGCGGGGACGCTCGCCCCAGAGTGGTGCCGATGCACCGCCAGTCCGCGAGGTCCGGGTCCGTCGCACAGTCCAGACACTCCGGACAGCCTGCCTTGGTCTCACGCATGGGCGGCTCCGACGTACGAGCCTGATGAGGGACCGCGCAGTCCTTCAGGACGCCGGACAGGGCGTGCACCAGGTATGCCGAGACATCCGTGCCCGCCGGTTCCGCGTGCTGCCTGATGCGTTCGGCCTGGTCCTGCTCCAAGCTGATGCTGATGCGCGTTTTCGCCACAAAGGGCGACGTAATACGTCGGATGACGCCGGTGCGAGTGCGGTCCGTAAGGGTGGGCACGCGGGCGCCCCCCTCTCTCGGCCTCCTCTTCCGTTCCCCGGCCTGCCGATGTCCGCCGCCCGTCCCGTGCGGCGTACCCTCGCCCCAGAAACGTCCCTGCTGGTGTCCGAGGGGGGACTTGAACTCTCGCCTCGGGCATCAGCTCCTGTAAGCTCTGAGCTGCGGAAACACCCGCCGAATGGTGGCATTTCGGCGGGCGCTTCTCCTGTTCTTTCCTGCTGCTTCCTGTGGCTTCGGGGCGCTGCTGGTCATGCGTTGGTCACGTGACCAACCATCCCTCTCATGACGGAAGAGTCGAGTACCGCTCAATGCTCGCTCGACCCGTGGACCTGTCGAGTAGGCGCAGCTCCCACGGTCCGGTGTTCACGTCGAAGTCCTTCCCGAACCCCACCCACTTGCCCGCCATGCGTCGGCCCGTCGGCTCGATCAGCATCTGAACGGCGCCGTGATAGCGGGCGCCCTGGTAGTAGCCATCGGCCGCGGTCTGTTCGGTCCATGTGCCCGTGATGACGTTCCGGTCCACGGTGAGATCCAGAGACAGGGGGCTGTCCGGGTTGGTCGACGCGCCGGGCAGGCTCTGAGCTGTCAGCCGGTTGCCGTGCTGGACGATCACGACGTGGTGCTTGCAGTCGAACGTCTCGTCGCGGCTGGACGAGTAGAACTCGTACCGCGACAGCCAGATACCCGCGTACTCGCCCTGACCCTCTGTCTCCAAGCTTGCGGCGGCGTCGGTGGTACCGAGTTCCCCTGCTTCCATGTCGTGGCCTCCTGCGCCGTCTGAGTGGACGCGAGTCATGGGGATGGCGAACCCCAGCGACTCGGGGGCGCGGCCCGTGAACCGCTTCAGCGCCCGCGCGTACAGCGGACGGCATGTCCTGGTCTCCCCGGACTCCCAGCGTTGCACGAGTCGCTTGGAGGCGTCGTTGGGTTCCCCCAGCTCCTCACCCGCGCCGCGTAACCCCTGGGCAAGCTCGTCCTGGCTGAGGTTCATCGATTTGCGTACTGAGGTCAGCACGTCGTTGGGGATTCGCTCACGCTCGACCGTGCTCGTCATGCTCTGAGGCTAGCCACGCCGCGCTTCCCATGACACCGGTTTGACGCCCTCGGCGCGACGCCGACATGACGCCCGAGAGACGCCGGGAACGTCGCCGCGATGGTTACGGCGATCCGGAACATGGTCGTCATGTCCGTCCGCATCAGCACCACCGGCTTGATGCCCCCGTGCCTGTGCCCCGGGTGCCGAGGCGGGCGACAGGACCGGAGCACATCCGACCCCCGATCGCGTGGAGGCCAGCCGGCATGAGTACGGCAGTAATGATCCGTGACCCGAAGGCGTACGTCACCCCGGAGGTGTGGGAGCGGGAGGTGACGCTCCTTCTCCGGAATCCGGACAACACCCGCGAACTGGCGGAGGCCAAGTTCGCGCAGGCGGTCGCCTACCTGGTCACGTGCGGCGAGAACCCGGACCTGCTCATGGGTCCGTCCAAGCAGGTGGACGAGGCATGGCACTCGTTCATGCTGGACTCGATCCCGTACCACCACTTCACGGACCGACACTTCGGCCGGTACATCCACCACGTTCCCGAGCTGGGGGACGGGCGCGACGCGCGGGACGGCGGTCCGCTGGTCCTGGAACGGACGATCAACGCCATCAAGGCGGCCGGGTTCGAGATCGATCCCGACCTGTGGGGCATGGAGAGCGCGGCCGACTGCAACCAGTGCCACGCCGGATGCCACGACTCACCCAAGTAGGGCCGAGCAGCACGTGAGTTGGGGCTTATCCCCGTACGTTGGGGGTGGGCCCCGCTCCCGGAGAGGAACACTGCATGTCATTGGCTGAGTCCTGGGACAGGTACGCGGTCGGGAGTACGCCCCGTAGGGCCGAGAACGCCAACGGAGACACAACCTGGCTGAACTGGACTCAGTACGCCGATCATGGGCCGAACGAGGCTCTTCTAGGCCCTGTGGCCGGGCGCCGGGTGTTGGAACTCGGCTCGGGGAGCGGAAGTAACTTGGCACACCTGGTGACTCTCGGCGCGTCCGGTCTCGGGGTGGACATCGCCCCCGCCCGTGAGGCTGTGGCACGGGAGCGCTGGGGTGATCTGCCGGGACTTGAGTTCCGCACGGTGGAGGCGACGGCGTTCCTGAGCAGGACAGATCGAACATTCGACGTCGTGCTCTCGATCTTCGGCGCCGTCTGGTTCGTCGATCCGGAGACTCTGCTCCCACTGATCCGGGCCCGCATGGCAGCGGGCGGCATTCTGGCGTTCTCGCACCTGCCTGCCGGAAGTCAGAGGCCGCGACCGGGCAGGGCAGGTATGCGGCACGACCACAGCCCAAGCACATGGGAGCGACTCCTCACCGGCCACGGATTCACCGGTGCTTCCGCATCCGTCATCGACCCGCCGGAAGGCAGGACCGTAGGCACGATGCTCGTTCGTGCGGTAGCTCCCTGACCCTGTCCGGTCGGGCAGGACGACGCCCCCGGCGCGTACGCGAGGGGCTTGCCAGAAAGGCTGTGTGCCCGTCTCATGCACTCTCACCGATGTGCCGTTACAGGGGGGCTCAGGGCCTTGGCGATGGCGGTACGCTCTCGCCCTGCGCAGGAGTCGACGTATCCGACCCTGGACGACAGCCAGACGACCCGGCTCCACCTGCCCGAGGACTTCCGCATCCACGACTGGCGCCACAGCAAGGTCACGAACGACCTGGAAGCCGGGGAGAACCCCGTCGAGGTCTCCGCCAACGTCCGGCACACCACTCGCCCGGCTACACTATGTCCCGGTGCGGGCACTCACGTAAGCACGGAGCGCGCCGACTGGCCGCCTCCGGAGCGGGCCGACTCGGCCTGTCATCCCTGGTCCGACCAGGGATTCGCTCGGCTGTTGGTCACGCCACAGTCATGGAGAGCAGAAAACCCCACGCGAAGTGGGGTCTCAGCTGGTGTCCGAGGGGGGACTTGAACCCCCACGCCCGATAAAGGGCACTAGCACCTCAAGCTAGCGCGTCTGCCATTCCGCCACCCGGACCAGGTGTCTGTCGGCGGGGTGCTCCCCGCAGCGACGAGACAACAATACCAAGGTTTCGGAGTGCGTTTCACCTGCGTATCCGGGCGCTGGGCGGGGGTGTGCGCGGGGTGCGCAAGGGGTGTCACCGTGCGTGAGGGTCACGGCATCAGGTGGTACCCCGGGAAATTACCCGGCGGTCGCTCCTCCGCCGGGCCCGGATCACGGCCCGTACGAGGAGGGGGCCGCCGACGAAGGCGCCGCGCCAGGAGGCGCCGAAGCCTCCGAGGAGTTCGTCCCGGTCGTCACGGGAGCGGGCCGTGCCGTGGCCGGTCTTGAGGGCGCGGATCTGGCGGGCGAGCCGGTTGTAGGTGACCCGGTCGTCGGTGGCGAGGGGGGTGACCGCGGCGCCGTTGGACTCGATGGCGGCCGGCGATCCGGTGTGCCCGCGCTCAGCCGGCGTCGTGCTCGTGGTACGACCGCCGGGTGTGCTCGGTGTGTTCGCGCATCAGGTGGGTGGCGCGCTGTTCGTCGTGGTCGGCGATCGCCGTGATCAGCTCGCGGTGCTCGGCCCAGGACTGGGCGCCGCGTTGCCGGGCGACCGGCGTGTAGGACCAGCGGATCCGGCGGTCGACCTGGGCGGCGAGTTCGGCGAGGACCGTGTTGCCGGCCAGTTCCATCACCTTGGCGTGGAAGGCGGCGTTGAGGGCGACCGCGCGGTCCACGTCCTCGGCGGCCACCGCGCTCTCACCCTCGGCGCACAGCTCTTCGAGGACGGCGATGCCTGGGCTGTCGGCGTGCGCGGCGGCCAGCCGGGCGGCCTCCGCCTCCAACAAGGTGCGGACGGTGAGGAGTTGGTCGGCCTCCTCCTCGGTGGGCTCGTGGACGAACGCGCCCTGGGCGGGCCGCAGATCGACCCAGCCCTCGGTGCTGAGCCGTTGCAGCGCCTCGCGCACCGGCTGCCGGGAGACGCCGAGGTGCCCGGCGAGTTCGCTCTCCACCAGGTGCCGGCCGGGGCCGAGGGCACGCGTGGTGATCAGCTCCAGCAGGGCCTCGTAGACCCGGTCCCGCAGCGGTCCCGGCCGCTCCAGCTTCGGCACGGCTCCCTGCGGCAGTCCGGTCGACACCATCGCGGTCCCCCTCCTGCTCCTGAGCCCGCTATGGATTGTCTTTCGTCTGCAGTCTACGGCGCACCGGAGCCCGTTCCAGGGGAGGAGAACTGGTCTTAGGGGCAGCGTACGACCTGTCCGGCGTACGACAGGTTGCCGCCGAAGCCGAACAGCAACGCGGGGTCGCCGCTGCGGACGGCGCCCTGTTCGATCAGCTTGGACAGGGCCAGCGGGATGCTCGCGGCGGAGGTGTTGCCGGACTCGGTGACATCACGGGCGACCACCGCGTTGACGGCACCGATCTTCCCGGCGAGCGGCTCGATGATGCGCAGGTTGGCCTGGTGCAGGACGACCGCGGCGAGGTCGGCGGGCACGATGCCGGCCTTCTCGCAGGCACGCCGGGCGATGGGCGGGAGCCGGGTGGTGGCCCAGCGGTAGACGCTCTGGCCCTCCTGCGCGAACCGGGGCGGGGTGCCCTCGATGCGCACCGCGTTGCCCATCTCGGGTACCGACCCCCACAGCACCGGGCCGATGCCGGGCTCCTGGCCGGGTTCGCAGGCCTCGACCACGGCGGCGCCGGCGCCGTCGCCGACCAGGACGCAGGTGCTGCGGTCGGTCCAGTCGGTGACGTCGGTCATCTTGTCGGCGCCGATGACCAGGGCACGGGTCGCCGCACCGGCCCGGACGGTGTGGTCGGCGGTGGCGAGGGCGTGGGTGAAGCCGGCGCAGACGACGTTGACGTCCATCGCGGCGGGCCCCGGGATGCCGAGGCGGGCGGCCACCCGGGCGGCGGTGTTCGGGGAGCGGTCGATCGCGGTGGAGGTGGCGACCAGGACGAGGTCGATGTCGCCCGGGGTGAGGCCGGCGGCGGCGAGGGCCTTGGCGGCGGCGTGCGCGGCGAGTTCGTCGACCGGTTCGTCCGGTCCGGCGATATGCCGGGTCCGGATGCCCACCCGGCTGCGGATCCACTCGTCGCTGGTGTCGACCATGCCGGCCAGGTCGTCGTTGGTGAGCAGCCTGGCGGGCTGGTAGTGGCCGACGGCGGCGATGCGCGTGCCGTTCATGCGGGGGGTCCCCCTCGTTGCCGTGGGTAGCGGATCCACCAGTCTTGTCAGTGACTCATGGGTAGGGGGGCAGGTGATGCCACAGGAAACGGGCGCCCGAGTTGTCGGCTTCACCCAGGCCCGGGAGACGCTCGCGGTCGCCGCCTCCCCCGGCTGCGAGGTCGGCGTCTCCGTCGAGTGGCGGCTCGCGGGCGCCGAACGGGTCGGCGACCACCGCACCTCCACCCTCCAGGACCTGGAGCGCGGCAGACCGATGGAGCTGGACGTGCTGCTCGCGGCCGTCATCAGGACTCGCGGAGATCACCGGCGTGGAGGTGCCGACCCTGCGCACCGTGCACGCCCTCGCGGACCTGCCGGCCGTTCGGAGCGCCGCGTGAGGCGAGGCCGACCGGGTCGCGACCCCGCGCTCCCGGTGCAGGACAATGAGAACGCAGAGGGCCACCAGCACGTAGAGAACCGGGGCTGATCAGGACATGGGACGAGTCACGGAACGACGCAGGGTCCTCCGGATCCGGGACGGGGCGGTCTCCAGCCGGCCGGACACGCTCGTAGCCGAGGAACCGCTGGAGATCCGGCTCAACGGCAAGCCGCTCGCGATCACCATGCGCACCCCCGGCGACGACTTCGCGCTGGCGGCCGGGTTCCTGGTGAGCGAGGGGGTGCTGGCCGCCGCGTCCGACCTGCGGAACATCGTGTACTGCGCCGGGGCCACGGTGGACGGCTCGAACACCTACAACGTGGTCGACGTCCGCACCGCGCCCGAGGTGAGCCTGCCCGACTTCACCCTGGAGCGGAACGTGTACACGTCCTCCTCCTGCGGGCTGTGCGGCAAGGCGAGCCTGGACGCCGTACGGACGACCGCGCGCTGGCCGATCGCCGACAACCCGCCGCTGCGGGTGACGCCCGAGCTGCTGGCGGAGCTGCCCGGGCGGCTGCGGGAGGCGCAGCGGGTGTTCGACCGCACCGGCGGCCTGCACGCGGCGGCCCTGTTCACCGAGGACGGCGAGCTGCTGGACGTACGGGAGGACGTGGGCCGGCACAACGCCATGGACAAGTTGGTCGGGCGCGCCCTGCGGAACGGCGACCTGCCGCTGTCCCGGACGGTCCTGCTGGTGTCCGGCCGGGCCTCCTTCGAACTGGCGCAGAAGGCGGTGATGGCCGGCGTCCCGCTGCTCGCGGCGGTGTCGGCGCCGTCGTCGCTCGCGGTCGACCTGGCCGCCGAGACGGGGCTGACCCTGGTGGGCTTCCTGCGGGGCAGCTCGATGAACGTGTACGCGGGCGAGGACCGGATCTCCCTGCGGGAGCCGGCTCCCCAGGGCTGACCCCGCCCGGCCGTGGCACGGCGGCGGGGCATCCTTGCCTTCGTCCTTCGCCTTTCGCCTTTCGCCTTTCGCCCTTCGTCCTTCGTCCTTCGCCCTTACCTTGCCGTTTCAACCGGGTTGCCCCCGGCGGGGAGCGCCCCCTGCGCCCCAGGACCCCGCCTCACGCCGGCCTCCGCGCCTCACCGGGTTCCGCGCCTCAGCCCGCTTCGAGCCGGAGCTGCCCCGCCGTGACAACCGTGCCGAGACGCGGGAAGTCGAGCCTTACGGAGGCCTCGTGCTCGGCGGCGGTCAGCGCGGCCATCGCGTCCTCGGCGAAGACGAGGTCGTACCCGAGGTCGCCGGCGGCGCGGGCGGTCGACTCGACGCCCAGGTTGGTGGCGATGCCCCCGAACACCAGGGTGGTGACCCCGCGTTCGCGCAACCGCGCGTCGAGCCCGGTGCCCTGGAAGGCGCCGATTGTCCGCTTGACCACCTCCAGGTCCCCGTCCTGGAGCAGCCCCGGCACCAGTGCGCTGCCGGGCGGCTGCTCGGCGACCGAGGGCCGTTCCACCCGGACCAGGACGACGAGGGCCCCGGCGGAGCGGAACGCGGCGGCCAACTCCCTTGCTCTGTCGAGCACTTCGGTGCCCTTGCGGGGTTCGAGGGGCAGCGCGACGATGCGTTCCATCAGGTCGACGAGGATCAGGGCGGTACGCCGCGGGTCGAGGACGTGGGCTGCGTTCATGACGGAACGTTAGCCCCCGTCAGCCGTCGGTGCCGGAAATCCGGATCAACAGGTCCGTGAACTGATCGCGTTCGGCGGGCGCCGGGAGGATGCCGCGAAGCCGCGTGAGGTGATCGAGGGCCGGGCCGATTCCGGGAAGGCGGTGCCGCGTCCGCGGGATCCCTCCTGTTCCACCTGCTTCTCGTTCCGCACGCTTCTTGTGAGCGGCAGGCGGTCCAACTACCGTCGATGGGGCGCACGTTGGACATGGGATGTCCGGATGACCAGATGTCCGGCCGACGAAGGGCAGATCGCATCGTGCCGTCAGGTCTTCGCACCCGTCTCAGATCCTTGCTCACCACCGCCACCGCCGCAGCCGTCGTCACGGCGACGGCCCTGCTCGTCTCCCTCACCCCCGCCCCGCGAGCCGAGGCCCAACCGGTTGGATCAGCAGCCGAGTTCACCCAGCAGGTCCTCTTCAAGGCCGACCGTGACCCGGGGTACGCCTGTTTCCGCATCCCGGCCGTCGTCCGGACCACCGACGGCACGCTGCTCGCCTTCGCCGAGGGCCGGGTGCTGAACTGCGGGGACGCGGCCGACATCGACATCGTGGTCAAGCGCTCCACCGACGGCGGCCGCACCTGGGGCCCCCTACGGGTGGTCACCGAGGGTGCCGGGAACACCCACGGCAACCCGGCACCGGTCGTGGACCGCGCCACCGGCCGTATCTGGCTCGCCGAGACCTACAACACCGGCCGCGCGGACAGCGCCAGTTGCTCGGTGCCGTGCGACCGCACCCCGCATCTCCAGTACAGCGACGACGACGGCCTGAGCTGGTCCGAGCCGCGCGACCTGAGCCCGGAGATCCTGCCCGCCGACTGGAACTCCTGGTACGCGACCGGCCCCGTGCACGGCATCCAGCTCACCCGTGGCCGGTACGCGGGGCGGCTGGTGTTCGGGGTCAACGCCGAGACCTGGGACGGCACCCGGGTCAGCGCCAACCACGCGGCACTGATCGTCAGCGACGACCACGGCGGGCACTGGCGGATCGGCGCCACCGACACCTGGCCCATCGCCGCCGACGGCACCTTCCGGCAGAAGCCGTCCGAACTCACGCTGGCCGAACGCGATGACGGCTCGGTCCTGGTCAGTGGCCGGGAGCAGGACGGCACCGACCTCGGACACCGCACCCAGGCCGTCAGCCGCGACGGCGGCGGCAGCTTCACGGCACCCTTCCGGGGCATCCCCGACCTGTACGCCCCGCAGGTGCAGGGGTCGCTGCTGCGCCTGGGCGGCCGGCTCCTGCTGGCCTGCCCCGCCGACCCCGACCGGCGCCGCACGATGATGATCCGCTCCTCCTACGACGGCGGGCGCACCTGGGAGAGCGTGGACCGCGGCACCGTCGTCACCACCGACTGGTCCGGCTACTCGGACCTGGTCGCCGTCGGCCGGGACACGGTGGGGCTGCTCTACGAGGGCGGCGCGGCCGACGCCCGCGACGAGATCCGCTTCGCCCGCTTCACCGAGGACTGGCTGACCCCCCGGCGCGGCCCCGACCCGGTCACCGCCGACCGGGCCCCGGGCGCCCGCCCGGCCGCCGTGCTCGGCGACGCCGAGGAGACGGACGGTGCCGTCGGGGGCGCGCTGGAGTTCGACGGCGCCGACGACGCCGTACGCCTGCCCTACCGGGACGGGCTGCCGCTGGGGACGCGGGACTTCACGGCGTCGCTGTGGTTCCGGTACACGGCGACGACGGGCGAGCAGCCGCTGCTGTGGATGGGCGGGATCGGCACCAGCCAGCCGCAGGTGTGGCTGCGCGGCGAACCGGCGAGCGACCGGGTGCAGGGGCTGATCACCACCCGGGACGGGGCGACGGCACCGCGGACGGCGTACGTGCGCACGGACAGCGCGTACAACGACGGGCAGTGGCACCACGTGGTGCTGCGGCGCGGCGGGGGCCGGCTTTCCCTGTGGGTCGACGGGGCGCAGTCCTCGGCGTCCGACGTGCCGGGCTCGGTCAGCCGCAACTCGCCCTTCGGGGTGCACGTCGGTCAGCGGATGGACAGCCGCGCCTTCTTCAGCGGCGCGATCGACGACGTACACGTGTGGGACCGGGCGCTCGGCGACGAGGAGCTGTCAGACCCGGAGGTCACACGGTCAGCGAAGGACACGGTTCTGTGGCTGCCCCTGGACCGGGTGCGCGGCTGACTCGCGCGCCGGGTCCCCGGTCCCCTGCGGATCGCGGGCCCGGCGCTTGGCGATGACCGCGCACACCATGAGCTGCATCTGGTGGAAGAGCATCAGCGGCAGCACGGCGAGCGAGGCGTGGGCGCCGAACAGGACGCTCGCCATGGGCAGCCCGGACGCGAGGGACTTCTTCGAGCCGGCGAACTGGATGGCGATCCGGTCCTCCCGGCCGAAGCCGAGCGCCCGGGCGCCGTACCAGGTGAGGACGAGCATCACGGCGAGCAGCACCGCCTCGACGGCGAGCAGCCCGGCCAGCCGGACCGGGCTGACCTGGTGCCAGATGCCCTGGGCCATGCCCTCGCTGAAGGCGGTGTAGACGACGAGCAGGATCGAGCCTCGGTCGACGAGTCCGAGGATCTTCTTGTGCCGGGTGACGAAGCCGCCGATCCAGCGGCGCAGCAGTTGCCCGGCGAGGAACGGCACGAGCAGTTGGAGCACGATCTTCACCAGCGAGTCCGCGGAGAAGCCGCCGCCGCTGTTGCCGAGCAGCCCCGCGGCGAGCAGCGGGGTGAGGACGATGCCGACCAGGGAGGAGAAGGAGCCGGCGCAGATCGCGGCGGGGACGTTGCCGCGGGCGATGGAGGTGAACGCGATGGACGACTGGATCGTGGACGGCACCAGCGTCAGGAACAGCAGCCCCTGGTAGAGGGGGTGGGTCAGCAGGACGGGCACCAGTCCGCGCGCGGCCAGCCCCAGCACCGGGAAGATCACGAAGGTGCAGACCAGCACGGTGACGTGCAGCCGCCAGTGTTTGAGTCCGTCGAGCGCCTCGCGGGTGGAGAGCCGGGCGCCGTAGAGGAAGAAGAGGAACGCGATGGCGGCGGTGGAGGCGCCCGAGGCCACGTCGGCGCCGACGCCCTTGGCCGGGAGGAGCGCGGCGAGGCCCACCGTCCCGAGGAGCAGCACGATGTAGCGGTCGATCGGCATCCAGCTCGGCCAGCGCAGGCGTTTCACGGTGCTCCGATCGCAGTGCGGGCGGTGCGTGACGGGCGGGTACCCGCCGGTTCCCGGGGGACGACGGTTCTCGGGGACAACAGTTCTCGGGGACGACAGGTCCCTTCTCCATCGTCCCCGTCCGCGCACCGATCGGGAATCCCGCACACCACTCTGACTGCCATCACGTCTCATGATGACCGGCTAGGCTCGGAACGTGTACGACCCGACGCACCTGCGCACGTTCCTGGCGGTCTCCCAGACCCTGAGCTTCACCCAGGCCGCCGCGCGGCTGGGGCTGCGCCAGTCCACGGTGAGTCAGCACGTGCGCCGGCTGGAGGACGCGGCCGGGCGGCAGCTGTTCTCCCGGGACACCCACTCGGTGGAGCTGACCGAGGACGGCGAGGCGATGCTCGGCTTCGCCCGCCGGTTGCTGGAGGTGCACGAGCAGGCGACGGCGTTCTTCACCGGCACCCGGGTGCGGGGTCGGCTACGGTTCGGCGCGTCGGAGGACTTCGTGCTCACCCGGCTGCCCGAGATCCTGGAGCGCTTCCGGCACGACCACCCCGAGGTCGACCTGGAGCTGACGGTCGAGCTGTCCGGGACCCTGCACGAGCGGCTGGCCGCCGGGAAGCTGGACCTGGTGCTGGCCAAGCGGCGTGCGCAGGATCCGCGCGGGGAGCTGGTCTGGCGCGACGAGCTGGTGTGGATCGGCGCGGAGCGGCTGCGCCTCGACCCCGACCGCCCGGTGCCGCTGATCGTGTACCCGCCGCCCGGCATCACCCGGGCCCGCGCCCTGGAGGCGCTGGACCGGCAGGGCAGGGAGTGGCGGATCGCGTGCACGAGCGGCAGCCTCAACGGCCTGATCGCGGCGGCCCGCGCCGGACTCGGGGTGATGGCCCACGCCCGCCGCCTCGTCCCGCCCGGCCTCACCCGCCTTCCGGACCGCGCGGGCCTCCCCGACCTCGGCCGCATCGACTTCGTCCTCGCCCACGGCCACCGCCCCACCCCGGCCACCGGCGCCGCGAAGGCCCTGGCGGCGGCGATCCTGGCGGGCGGCGAGGAACTGCGGCGGCGGAGCGAGTGAGAGGCCGGCCCGCGGACAGGCCGCCGGTAGCGCAGCCGCCCGTGCCGGGCGCGTACAGATTCGGTGGAGATTACGGCGGCGGAACTTACCGACCCGTCAGTAGTGTGTCCGGCCCTTCCCCATGTGCGGGCATTTTCCGGCCGGCGCACCGGTGAAACGTGAGGTTTGCTCGGTTTCCTACCCCCTCCCGCGCGCCGAAAGTGTGGGGTAGCTTTCACCGCGCTGTGCCGAGCGTCACCGACGCGACCAGGCAGTGAGGACCGGGGAGCGAGGATTGCGCGAGTTCACCAACCCGCCGGCCACGTCGGCGCCGCCGGTGGGCGGTCTGGCCGACGTCGTCTTCGAGCACGCCCGGACCGACCCGCTGCACATCGCCCTCGGCCGCAAGGACACCACCGGGCAGTGGCGGGACGTGACCGCCGCCGAGTTCCGCGACGAGGTCCTCGCCCTGGCCAAGGGCCTGCTCGCGGGCGGCGTCCGGTTCGGCGACCGCGTCGCCGTGATGTCCCGCACCCGCTACGAGTGGACCCTCTTCGACTTCGCCCTGTGGACCATCGGCGCCCAGGTGGTGCCCGTCTACCCCACGTCCTCGGCGGAGCAGTGCTTCTGGATGCTGTACGACGCGGAGGTGTCGGCGGCGGTCGTGGAGCACGAGGACCACGCCATGACCATCGCCACCGTCATCGACCGGCTCCCGCAACTGCGCCGCCTGTGGCAGCTCGACTCCGGCTGTGTGCAGGAGCTGTACGACGCCGGGGCGCACCTGGACGACGAGGTGGTGCACCGGCACCGGCAGGCGGTCACCCCGGACTCGGTCGCCACGGTCATCTACACCTCGGGCACCACCGGCCGCCCCAAGGGCTGTGTGCTCTCGCACGGCAACTTCATGTTCGAGGCGGACACCGTCCTCGAACGCTGGGAGCCGGTGTTCCACTCCCGCAAGGGGGACGAGGCGTCCACCCTGCTGTTCCTGCCGCTGGCGCACGTCTTCGGGCGAATGGTGGAGGTCGCCGCGATCCGCGGCCGGGTCCGGTTCGGCCACCAGCCGCAGCTGCACGCCGCCGCCCTGCTGCCCGACTTGGCCGCGTTCCGGCCGACGTTCATCCTCGCCGTGCCGTACATCTTCGAGAAGGTGTTCAACGCGGCCCGCCGCAAGGCGGAGAAGGAGGGCAGATCCGGGCCCTTCGAGAAGGCGGTCGACATCGCGGTGAAGTACGCGGAGGCCCTGGAGGCCAAGGCGTGGGGTCTCGGGCCCGGCCCGTCGGCGGGGCTGCGCGTGCAGCACCAGATGTTCGACAAGCTCGTCTATGCCAAGGTGCGGGCGGCGATGGGCGGCCGGATCCGCAACGCGATGTCCGGGGGCTCCGGCATGGACCGCCGGCTGGGGCTGTTCTTCGCGGGCGCGGGCGTGCAGATCTACGAGGGCTACGGCCTGACCGAGTCCACGGCGGCGGCCACCGCCAACCCGCCCGAGCGCACCCGCTACGGCACGGTCGGCCAGGCCATCCCGGGCGTGACCGTGCACATCGGGGACGACGGCGAGATCTGGCTGAACGGCGGCAACGTCTTCCAGGGCTACCTGAACAACCCGAAGGCCACCGACGAGACCCTGCACGACGGCTGGCTCGCCACCGGCGACCTGGGCTCGCTGGACGAGGACGGCTATCTCACCATCACCGGCCGCAAGAAGGAGATCCTGGTGACCTCCGGCGGCAAGAGCGTCTCGCCGGGCGTGCTGGAGGAGCGGGTGCGCGAGCATCCGCTGGTCAACCAGTGCATCGTGGTCGGCAACGACCGCCCGTACATCGCCGCGCTGGTCACCCTCGACCCGGAGGCGGTGGAGCACTGGCTGCTGATGCGCGACAAGCCGAGGCTGTCCCCGGCCGACCTGGTGCGCGACCCGGACCTGGAGACGGAGGTCCGGCGGGCGGTGGTCGCGGCGAACACGCTGGTCTCGCAGGCCGAGTCGATCCGCACCTTCCGGATACTGGCCCAGCCGTTCACGGAGGAGCACGGGCTGCTCACCCCCTCCCTGAAGCTGAAGCGCAAGGCCATCGAGAAGGCCTACGACACCGAGGTCGAGGCCCTCTACCGCGGCTGAGCGGCAATCGGGATCCGCCGTACGGAATGCATCGCGGGCCGTGATCGTTGACGATGGAGTACCACCTGTCGACAACCGAAGGATCAAGAGGCTCGTGAGCAGCAAGGTCCCCCCGATCATCCTCAACAACGGCGTCGAGATGCCCCAGCTGGGCTACGGCGTATGGCAGGTGCCGGACGACGAGGCCGAGCGGGCCGTCGCCACGGCACTGGAGGCCGGGTACCGCAGCATCGACACAGCGGCGATCTACGGCAACGAAGAGGGCACCGGCAAGGCCATCGCGGCCTCGGACGTGCCCCGCGAGGACATCTTCGTCACCACCAAGCTCTGGAACAGCGACCAGGGGTACGACGCCACCCTGCGCGCCTTCGACGCGTCGCTGGCCAAGCTGGGTCTGGACTACCTGGACCTGTACCTGATCCACTGGCCGCTGCCGTCCCGTGGCACCTACACCGACACCTACAAGGCGTTCGAGAAGCTGTACGCCGACGGCCGGGTCAAGGCCATCGGCGTGTCCAACTTCCTTCCGGAGCACCTGCGCCGGCTCGTCGACGAGACGTCCGTCGTCCCGGCGGTCAACCAGATCGAGCTGCACCCGCACCTCCAGCAGCGCGTGGCGCGGGAGTTCCACGCCGAGCAGGGCATCGCCACCGAGGCCTGGTCGCCGCTCGGCCAGGGCAAGGGCCTGCTGGAGGTGCCGGCCGTCGTCGCGATCGCGCAGAAGCACGACCGCACCCCGGCCCAGGTCGTGCTGCGCTGGCATGTGCAGCTCGGCAACGTCGTGATCCCGAAGTCCGTGACGCCGGCCCGGATCAAGGAGAACATCGCGGTGTTCGACTTCAGCCTGGACGACGAGGACCTCGCGGCGATCAGCGCGCTCAACGAGGACCGGCGCCTGGGCCCCGACCCGGCCGCCTTCGACGTCGTCTGACGCGGTCCGTTCGTCCGAGTCCGACGCCGTCCGGCACCCTGCCGGAGCGGTACCGTGCGCCCCGCCGACCGGCGGGGCGCACGGCCATGTGGCCCCTCACAGGGTGCGGGCGTCGGCGTGCACGACCTCGAACTCCTCCAGGCCGACCACCGTCACCTCCGCCTTGGCGGCCCCCTCCCGCCGGACCCGAGCCTGGCCGGCGCGGGAGGCGGCGAGGGAGTGCGGGTCGGTGAAGAGGGTGCCGACGAGGCCGCGACCGCGGTGCCGGTCCAGGAAGAGCGCGGCCCGGGCCAGTCCCGGCAGGGCCTCCAGTCGGGGCAGCAGATCGGCGTGGAAGGCGTCGGCGAACAGGTCCGCGTCCGCCGGATCGAACTCCACGCGGGCGAGGCGCAGTCCGCCGCCGGTGGTGGAGCGCTGGTGGAGCGCGTGGAAGACGGCGACCTCGTAGTTCTCGACCGCGACCGTTCCGGCGAAGGGCCCCAGCAGCGCGGGGCGGCGCTCGCGCATCACCTCGTCGCTGTTGTACCGGGCCTCCTCGGTCTCCCACCAGCTGACCGAGAGCAGTTTGCCGAGCTGCCGGTCGACGAAGACCCCTGCTCCCCGGTACCCGGGGCGTTCCTCCAGCAGGTCGTGGCCCCGGGAGTTGAGGGCCCGGACCGCCGTGTCCAGCTCGGCGGGATCGCCGGTGGCGTACACCGTGCGCACGAACATGACGTCCACCTCCCAGCGCGATGGCCTCGGACAGGGTAGGACATTTCCGGCACACCCCCTGCCGCCAGTCTTGCCCGGGACACCAACCTCCGCAATCGGCGCGGGTTTCACCACCGAACGACCGAAGGGTTGACGAGGACATGCAAACAGGTCCACCGTGTACGACACCCGGTAAGGAAAGTTTCCTAACAGAAGGGTCCCCCACCGTGCGCCTTCGAACACTAACCCTCGCCGCGGCCTCCGGCGCCGCCCTCCTCGCGGCCGGCGTCCTGCCCGCGAACGCCACCGCCTCCCCCACGTCCGCCCAGGAGGGCACCGTCAGCGCGGCCGACCTGCTGGCCAAGGTGTCGTCCTGTACGCAGCTCTCCAGCGGCAAGTACCGGACCGACGAGGAGACCGCCGCCACCGTCCCCGTCTGCGGGAAGAACGGCGCGGTCTTCTGGAAGGCCGACATGGACATCGACTGCGACGGCCAGCGCACCACCAACTGCAACGAGGACCGCGACCCCTGGTACCAGGCCGACACCGCCTTCCACCAGTCCGACGGCAAGCCGCTGAAGGCCGAGTCGCTCCCCTACGTCGTGGTGCCCAGCTCCAGCGCCATCTGGAACTACGCGAACGCCGGCATCAAGGGCGGCGGTGTGGTCGCGGTCATCTACAACAACAAGGTGGAGTACGCCGTCGTCGGCGACACCGGCCCCACCGAGATCATCGGCGAGGCCTCCTACGCCACCGCGAAGGCACTCGGCATCGACCCCGACCCGGAGACGGGCGGCACCGACTCGGGCGTCACCTACCTCCTCTTCAAGAACTCCAAGGCGTCCCCCATCGAGAGCCACAGCGCGGCCGTGACCCTGGGGGACCAACTGGCCAGGCAGTTCCTGTCCGCCAACTGAGCGAAACGGCAGATCGGTTGGCTGCCCCACCGGCCGACCAGGTGCCGGCCGGCCGGTCCGGGCTCGTCCTGGGCCTCAGACCGGCCGCACCGCCGTATGCACCGTGTACGCCCCCAGCACGAACACGTCCGGCCGGTGGTGGACGCTCGTCGGGGCGGACGGGGCGAGGAGGTGGTCGAGGGTGGTGCGGTCCTCGGGGGTGAGGGTGTCGGAGAAGCCGTCGCGCAGGTGGGCGAGGGTCGCGACGACGTAGGCGCGGGTGCGGGCGGTCGCGGGGGCGGGGAGGTCGAGGAGGAAGCTGCGGGTGCGGGGACGGATCAGGCCGGCGGCGGTCAGCAGGGCGGTCCAGTCCTCGGTCTCGGCGGCCGAGCCGGGCAGGCCGGCCCGCATCCGGGCGAACCGTTCCTCCTCCAGGGCGTCGAGCCGGGCCTGGAGGCCTGGGCGGCCGATGCCGATGTCGCGGGGCAGGAAGCGGGTGGGCAGGCCGCCTTCGAGGAGGACCAGGGTGCCGCCGGGCGCGAGCCGGTCGGCGAAGGCGGTGAGGGCGGCGCGCTGGTCGCCCAGGTGGTGCAGGCTGCGGCCGGCCCACAGCAGGTCCGCCGGGTAGTCCAACTCGGACAGCACTGTCGGGAGTTCGCCGGTGAGGGTGTCGAAGCGGTCGGTCACGCCCTGGCGGGCGGCGCGGGCGCGGGCGCGCTCCAGGAGCGGTTCGCTGCCGTCCACGGCGAGGATCCGGGCGGCCGGGAACGCCTCGGCGAACAGGCACGAGACGACTCCGGGACCGCTGCCCGCGTCCACGATCAGCCCCGGATCGGTCACCTCCCGCGCGAGCCAGGCCATGGCCCGCTCGTAGACGGGGGTCATGAGGTCGGCCTCCGACTCCAGATGGGAGGCCTGCGCGCCCCAGTCGACGGCCGTGCCGTGGTCGTGACCGGTGGCGTGCCGGTGGGTGTGGTGGTGTGCGGGTGCCATGCCGGTCAGCCTTTCGTCGGTTCCCGGCCAGGGTGCGACGGTGTGGCGGGCGGAGGCCAGTGACGTTGCCGGGACGGCAAAAACGGGATACGGAATGGCAACGCCGGCGCAGAGGACGGAGGGCTGGACGGGGCGGGGTGCCGGTAGGGATCAGCCGGGTTTGCGGAACGCGCACAGGGTGAAGACCGGGTCCACGCGGGGGCGGTCCTGGTCCGGCAGCCGGGCCAGGCGGGCGGCGAACTCCTCGGTACGCGGCTCGCCCGGGGGCAGTTGGGTGAACCAGCCGCGGCGCAGATCGGCGATGGTGGAGCGGGGGCTGCGGCCCTGTCCGGTGCCACGGAACGAGGTACGGCCCGAGGGCTGGAGCCCGTGCCGGGCGGCATGCGCGACCACCTGTTCCGCGGCGTCAGCGGCGGGGCGGCGCGGGCGGGGCGCGAGAACGGCGTCGACGTCGCTGCCGACGTCGTGCGCGGCGGCCTTGTCGACCGTGGTGACGTACAGCCCGCCGGGCCGCAGCACGCGGGCGCACTCGGCGACGACGGCGTCCCGGTCGGCGGGGTCGTCCAGCAGGTGCAGCAGCCACACGGTGGTGACCACGTCCGCGCAGGCGGTGCGGAAGGGCAGGCGGCGGCTGTCGGCCCGCACGATCGCGCCGGGCAGCCGCGCGGTGGCCATGCGGACCATGGCGGGGGTGAGGTCGGCGCCCGTCACGCGCAGGCCGGGGCGGGCGGTGGCGAGCCGGCGGGTGACGATCCCGGTGCCGCAGGCGATGTCCAGCAGCCGGGTGGCGGTGCCGGGTATCAGGGCGAGGAGGGACTCGGTGGCCGCGGCGGCGCGGGCCTCGCCGCCGCGCGAGGCGTCGTAACGGCCGGCTTCCTTGTCGTAGTCGAGCACACCGCTCAGTGTGCGCCGTGGCCGGGGGCGATGTCCTCCACCCTGCGGGCGAGAGCGAAATCCTTCGCGGTGAGGGCGCCGCCCGCGCTGTGCGTGTGCACGCTGAGGGAGACGGTGTCGTAGCCGAGGGTGAGGTCGGAGTGGTGGTCCAACTCGTCCTGGACGGCGGCGATGTGCGCCACCAGCGCGGCCGCCGCCACATGCGAAGCCAGCCGGTAGGAGCGGGTGAGCCGGCCGTCCGCGACCGACCAGCCGGGCAGCCCGGTCAGCGCGTCCTCGATCTCCTGCGGCGACAGCGGTTCGACGGCCATGGGCCGGCTCCCTTCGCGGTGGCGGGACCCCGGCCGGGGTCCCCGGGTAGGGGTTCAGTGGTTCAGCCTGCCACGGCTAGGGTCGCCGTATGACCACTGTCGCGTCCGGTCCCGTCGTAGCCGCGTCACCCGCGTCCCGTACCGCCGCCGACCGGGGAGTCGGCCCGCTGCTGCGCGCCTGGCGGGAGCGGCGGCGCGTCTCCCAGCTGGAGCTGGCGCTGCGGGCCGACTCCTCCGCCCGGCACATCAGCTTCGTGGAGACCGGCCGGTCCCGGCCGAGCGAGGACATGGTGCTGCGGCTCGCCGAGCAGCTGGAGGTGCCGGTGCGCGAGCGCAACGCGCTGCTGCTGGCGGCCGGTTACGCCCCGCACTACCCGGAGACCCCACTGGACGACCCGGCCCTGGACGCGCTGCGCGACGGCATGGAGCGGCTGATCCGGGGCTACGAGCCCTACCCGGCACTGGTGGTCGACGCCGGCTACACGGTGCTGGCGTCGAACCGGGGCATCGAGATGCTGCTGGCGGGTGTGGCGCCCGAACTGCTGGCCCCGGCGCCGAACGCCATGCGGCTGACCCTGCACCCGCGGGGGCTGGCGCCGCGGATCCGGAACCTGCGGGAGTGGCGGGGGCATCTGCTGGCCCAGATGGAGCGGGAGATCGCCGTGCACCGCTCCGAGCGGCTGCGCGCGCT
Organism: Streptomyces pyxinicus; assembly: GCF_024753135.1. Lineage (GTDB taxonomy): Bacteria > Actinomycetota > Actinomycetes > Streptomycetales > Streptomycetaceae > Streptomyces > Streptomyces pyxinicus. The sequence goes on from NZ_JANUGP010000001.1 coordinate 402,537, forward strand.
GTACGAGGAGGTGGCAGCCTACCCGGTGCCGCCGGAGGACGCGCCGGGTGCCGAACCGGCCGAACCCGACGTCCACTTCGCGCTGCCGCTGCGGATCAAGCACGACGGGCGGCTGCTGTCGTTCGTGTCGTCCATCTCCACGTTCAACACCCCGATGGACGTCACGGTGTCCGAGATCGCCATCGAGACGTTCCTGCCGGCGGACCGCGAGACCACCGGATATCTGCACACGCTGGCAGGTTGACGCACCGGTTCCTACCGACTCCGCTCGACCACGTGTGCGAGAACGGCCGGTCGTGACAGACTGCCCCCGTACTTCGGCGCGTTGGGGGAGGGCGTGGCGTGAGTGAGCGGCGGCCGGCGCCCACCGTGGGTCAGGTGGTGCTCGGCAAGCGGTTGCAGGAGCTGCGCGAGGCGGCCGGGCTGAGCCGGGAGGAGGCCGCCCGGGTGCTCCGGGTGGCGTCGGCGACCGTACGGCGCATGGAGATGGCCGAGGTCGCGCTGAAGATCCCCTACGTGCAGGTGCTGCTGACCACCTACGGGGTCGGGGCGGACGAGGCGGGCGCCTTCGTGCGGCTGGCCGAGGAGGCGAACCAGCCGGGCTGGTGGCAGCGGTTCCACGACGTGCTGCCGGACTGGTTCAGCCTGTACGTCAGCCTGGAGGGCGCCGCCCGGGTCATCCGCTCCTACGAGCCGCACTTCGTGCCCGGACTGCTCCAGACGGAGGAGTACGCGCGTGCCGTGATGGAGGCCGGCACGATAGGGCAGACCCAGCCGGCGGCGGTGGAGCGGCACGTGTCGCTGCGCATGGAGCGGCAGCGGCTGCTGGAGCGCCCCGACCCGCCCCACCTGTGGGTGATCATGGACGAGACGGTGCTGCGGCGCCCGGTGAGCACTCGCCCCGAGGTGCTGCGCGGCCAGCTGGACCGGCTGCTGGAGTACGCGGAGCGGGACCGGGTCACCCTCCAGATCGCGGAGTTCGCGAGCGGCCCGCATCCGGGGACGTATGCGCCGTTCACCCTGTTCCGGTTCGCGGAGCCGGAGTTGCCGGACATGGTGTTCACCGAGTACCTGACCGGCGCGCTGTACCTGGACTCGCGCCGGGAGGTCTCCTCGCACTTGGAGGTGCTGGACCACATGACGGCCCTGGCGGCCTCGGCGCAGCGCACGATGAAGCTGCTGCGGGAGTGCCGCGAGTCGCTCTGAGCAGCCCCCGTGCCCAAGGGGCCGCGTCCGCAGCGGCGGGGCTGGGAACGGCTGAGCGGCTGGTGGTGCCGCGCCCTCCGTCACGGGGGCGCGGCACTCCAAACGCCGGGCGGCTCAGGCCAGTTCGGCCGTGAGCGTGATGGTCGTACCGGTCAGGGCCTGGCTGACCGGGCAGTTCTTCTTGGCGTCCTCGGCGGCCGAGGCGAAGCCCTGCGCGTCCAGACCGGGCACCTCGCCGCGCACGGTCAGGTGGATGCCGGTGATGCCCTCACCGGGCTGGAAGGTGACGTCGGCCTTGGTCTCCAGCCGGGTGGGCGCGGTGCCGGCGCCGGTCAGGGCGTGCGAGAGGGCCATGGAGAAGCAGCTGGAGTGGGCGGCGGCGATCAGCTCCTCGGGGCTGGTCTTGCCGTTCGCGTCCTGGGCGCGCGAGGCCCACGTCACCGGCTGCTGCCCGATGCCGGAGGAGTCGAAGGTGACGACGCCGTTGCCGTCGAGCAGGGTGCCTTCCCAGACGGTGTGTGCGATGCGCGTGGTGGCCACGGTGGGTCCTTTCGGCGTGGGGTCCCGTTGCCGGGATGTCTCTGGCCCTATCCGATCACATCGGGGCCCGCGGGTTCAGGCGGCCCGCTCCTCCGGGGCGTCGGCGGGCAGCGGCACCTGCGGGCCGTCCAGCTCGGCCAGCCAGCGGCGCAGGACCTGGTGCACCTCCTCGGCGCCGACCGGCTCCCGCCCGTCGGCGGTGGGGGCGGTCAGGTCCAGCGGGGAGAGCAGGAAGGGGCGTGACTGGGCGCCGCCGAGGCCGCCGTGCGAGCCGATCTGCTCCTCGAAGGCGAGGACCTCACCGTCGGCGGGCTCGTAGGCGGAGTTCACCATGATGTCCGCGGTGTGCGGGAAGGAGTGGGTGCGCCGTACGGCGTCGGCGGCGCCGGGGCCGAAGCGGGCCAGCGGTCCGCGGTCGTCGGTCAGTTCGGCCAGCGGGATCTCGGCTCCGTGGGCGGCCAGCAGCACCCCGTCGTGCCGCTCGCTGCGCACCAGCAGGAAGCCGATGCCGGGATGGTGGGCGAGGGTGGTGAGCAGGGCGGGGTGGCGGGCGTCGATCTCCTCCTTGGTCATGCGGTGCGGCACGTCCGGGAAGGAGACCAGGCCGAGGTTGCCCGAGGCCAGCACGATCGGCTCCGAGCCGGGGGCGGGGCGGTGCCGCCCGCCGCTCTCCTCGACGGGCCGGCGCAGCGCCGCGCGGACGGCGGCGCGGGCCTCCGCGCCGCTGTGCGTGCGCTGGGCGCGGCGCGGCACGGCCAGTCCGCAGCCGGCCCGGACGAGGTCGCCGAGGGTGAGGCCGTAGCGGGCGCGGAAGGTCTCACCGGGGCTCTGGCCGTGGTCGGACAGGACCACGATCCGGTAGGGGCGCGGGGCGTGTTCGGCGACCCGCTCCAGCAGGGCGAGGGCGCGGTCCAGGCGCTGGAGCACCTTCTCGGCGTCCCGGCTGCCCGGCCCGGAGTGGTGGGCGACCTCGTCGTAGGCGACCAGGTCGGCGTAGACGACGGTGCGGCCGGCGAGCAGGTCGCCCATGACCGCGGCGACGACGACGTCCCGTTCCACGACGGTGGCGAAGGCGCGGACGAACGGGTAGAGGCCACCCCGGCTGACCCGTGGGCGCTGCCCCCGGACGCGGGCCCGGACGGACTCGCCGATCTCGCGGCCCACCTCGGCGACGAAGGACAGGGCGGTGCGGACGGCGTTGGCGGGGTCGGAGAAGTAGGCGAAGTAGCCGGCGCGGGAACGGTTCTCCCGGCTGCGGCGGCGGGCGGCTATGGACAGCACGAGGGCCTGTTCGCCGGCGCCGCCGCTGAAGAGGTTGCCGCGGCTGGCGCCGTCGACGGCGAGCAGTCCCTCCTCGCCGGTGCGCAGCACGGCCCGGTACTGGAGTTCGGCGGCGCTGGTGGGCCGGTTGCTGACCATCACCTCGCCGCGGTCCTTCTCGTACCAGCGGAAGGCGGGCACGTCGAAGGTGCTGCCGTGCAGGATGCCGAGCTGGCTGGCCCCGGTCTGGCTGGACCAGTCGGTGCGCCAGGGGGTGAGGCGGTGGGTGGGCGGCGGGACGGGTCCGACGGGCGGCTCGTCGCCGTCGGGTCTCGCGAGCCAGCGGGCGACCGTCGGCATCAGTCCCGCGCGGACCGCGCCGGTGAGCACGTCGTGGCCGACGCCGTCGAGCTGTACGCAGATCAGACCCGGGGCGGACGGGCCGGGCGGCCGGTGCCGGCTGCCCCGCATGGCCAGGCGGTGCAGGCGCCGGCGGTAGGCCTCGTCGTCGCGCACGGTGAGGGCGGCGCCGGTGGCGGAGGCGACCGCGGACATCACGGCGGCGACGATGACGGCGGTCTCCGGCGCGGCCTCGCCCCGGCCGGAGGGGTTGACGTGCAGCGCGAGCAGCAGCAGGGAGCCGTTGAGGAAGAAGACCAGCAGGCCGAGCACGAAGGCCGGCACGAGCAGCAGCAGCCGGACCAGCAGCGGCCAGGCGACGGCCGAGAGCAGCCCGAAGGCCCCCGCGCCGCAGGCCGCCGTGACCGCGATACGGGTGGCGCTGTCGCCGCCGGGGGCCTGGAGCCGGAAGTCGGGCAGCAGCCCGGCGAGGAGCAGCATGGTGAGCGTGGAGACCACCCATACGGCGACGCTCCGCCCGATCTGACTGGCGATCCGCCGCCACCGCACGCCTCGCACGCCCCGCACCTCTCACGTCCCGGCCCGCTCGACCGGACCCCGGCTCCACCTTGTCATACCGGACGCGCCCGGCCCGGGGCCGTACGTCCCGCCCGGCCCCGGGCCGTACGACCCGGGCTCAGCGGCCCCGGCCGGGGATTCAGCGGCCGTCGTAGCCGGCCGTCGGCATCGACAGGCGCCGGTGGACGCGGGCCTTCATCTGCGCGTCGTACGACGGCTCGGCCCGGCCCACCGTCTCCACGCGCACCCCGCGGCGGGCGCACTCGGCGGTGAACTCCGCCACCGAGGACAGGGCGCGCGCGAGCACCCGGGTGCTGGGCGCGACGAACACGTCCACTCCGGGCCGCACCCCGTCCCACAGCGCGCAGTGGTCGAAGCGCAGCCCGCCGACCAGGATCTCCCGTGCGATCACGAAGCCGTGCTCGGCCGCCCAGCGGGCGCACATGGCGTGCTGGCTGCGGGAGTCCACCAGAAAGGGGTCGGACTCCAGCTCCTCCAGAGGTGTCAGACTCGCGATCGCGGTCACCCGCACCGGCGTGATCGCGTCGAAGGCACCCCGCGGCCGTCCCATGGCGTCCCCCTCACCTCCGGGTTTCGTCGCAGACCCTACTCCTGCCCGTAGGCTTCGGGGAGTCGCGTGAAGGAGGCGAAGAAGGTGCCGGTGGAGATCACCTGGTGGGGTCACGCCACCTGCACCGTGGAGGATGCGAACACCCGGGTCCTCACCGATCCCCTGTTCGCCCGCCGGCTGGCGCATCTGCGGCGCCGCCGGGGCGCCCCGCCGCCCGCCGAGGCCCGCCGTGCCGACCTGGTGCTCGTCAGCCATCTGCACGCCGACCATCTGCACCTGCCCTCGCTGGCCGCCCTCGACCCGGGCACGCGCCTGCTCGTGCCCCGGGGCGCACTCCGGGCGGTACCCGGTCTGCGCCGGCTGCGGTCGCTGCAAATCAGCGAGGTGGTCCCCGGTGATGAGGTGCGCGCCGGCGAGCTGCTGGTGCGGGTGGTGCCGGCCCTGCATGACGGGCGGCGGCTGCCGGTGGGCCCGCAGCGCTCGCCCGCGCTCGGCTACGTCGTCGCGGGCGAGGCGCGCACCTACTTCGCCGGGGACACCGGGCTGTTCGACGCGATGGCCGACGAGGTCGGGCCGGTGGACGTGGCGCTGCTGCCGGTGGGCGGCTGGGGGCCGTACCTCGGCGAGGGACACCTGGACGCGGGGCGCGCGGCGCGGGCCGTGGCCCGGCTGGCGCCGCGGCTGGCGGTGCCGGTGCACTACGGCACGTACTGGCCGATCGGCATGGACGCGGTGCGCCCGCACGAGTTCCACACGCCGGGCGACGAGTTCGTACGGCTGTCCGCGCTCGCCGCGCCGCAGGTGACGGTCCGCAAGCTCGGGCACGGCGAGAGCGTCCGGCTGGAGGTCGCGCGGTGATACGTGGGGCCTGCGCCGCGGTGCTCACCGCCGCGGCGACGACGTCGAGCCTGTCGCCGGACGTGACCCGGCAGGCGCTCGGCTATCCGTCGCTCTTCCTGCTGGTGCTGATCGGGGCGCTGGTGCCGGTGGTGCCGACCGGGGCGCTGGTGAGTTCGGCGGCGGTGGTGGCCTTCCACCAGACGGCACCCTTCTCGCTGCTCCTGCTGTTCGGCACGGCGTCGCTGGCCGCGTTCCTCGGGGACGCGGCGCTGTACTGGCTGGGGCGGCGCGGGATGCGCTCGGAGCACGGGTCGCGGTGGCTGGAGGCGATCCGGTCGCGGGCCCCGGAGGAGCGGCTTGAGCAGGCGCGGGGGAAGCTGGCGGAGCACGGGGTGGCGGTGCTGGTGCTGTCCCGGCTGGTGCCGGCCGGCCGGATACCGGTGATGCTCGCCTGCCTGATGGCCGACTGGCCGCTGCGGAGGTTCGCCCGGGGGAACGGGCCGGCGTGCCTGGCCTGGGCGGTGACGTACCAGGTGATCGGGATCCTGGGGGGTTCGCTGTTCCCCGAGCCCTGGGAGGGGGTCCTGGTGGCGATCGCGCTGACACTGCTGGTCAGCGCGGTGCCGAGCGTGGTACGGCGGTTTCGGTGACGGCGTGACGGTTTGCTCGCGTGTCTCAGCCGAGGGTGCCCGAGCCGCCCACCGGCAGATCCCACAGGTCCTCGCGGACGAGGCCCGCTTTCTCCCAGGCCGCGCGGACGCGGGTGAGGGGTTCCAGGACCGGTTCGGCGGAGAGCACGAAGGTGCCCCAGTGCATGGGGGCCATGCGGTGGGCGCCCAGGTCGAGGGTGGCCTGGACGGCTTCCTCGGGGTCGCAGTGGACGTCGCTGAGCCACCAGCGCGGGTCGTAGGCGCCGATGGGCATCAGGGCGAGGTCGATGCCGGGGTAGCGGCGGCCGATCCGGGAGAACCAGTGGCCGTATCCCGTGTCCCCGGCGAAGTAGACGCGCCGGCCGTCGGCGGCGGTGAGGACCCAGCCGCCCCAGAGGCTGTGACAGGTGTCGGTGAGGCTGCGCTTGGACCAGTGGTGCGCGGGCACGAAGTCGAAGCGCGTACCGGAGAGTTCGGCGCCCTCCCACCAGTCCAGCTCGGTGACGACCGTGAACCGGCGGCGCCGGAACCAGCGTCCGAGGCCGGCCGGCACGAACACCGGGGTGTCGCGCGGGAGTCGGCGCAGGGTGGGGGCGTCGAGGTGGTCGTAGTGGTTGTGGCTGATGACGACGGCGTCCACCCGCGGCAGGCTGTCCCACTCGACGCCGACCGGGGTGACGCGGGCCGGGGTGCCCAGGATGCGGCGGGACCAGACCGGGTCGGTGAGGACGGTCAGACCGCCGATCCGGACGACCCAACTGGCGTGCCCCGCCCAGGTGATGGAAAGGCCGCGGGCGTCGACGCGGGGCAGCGGGGCCGGCTCGTACGGCAGCCGGGGGATGTCCACGAGGCCTTCCGGGCCGGGGCGTACGGCACCCTCGCGGGCGAAGCGGGCGAGGCCCTTCAGGCCGGGCAGCGGGGCGGTCAGCCGGTCGTGGAACGTGCGCGGCCAGACCCGGCGTTCACCGATCGGGCGGGGGTCGGCGAGCGGTGGGAACGGGGGTGCGGGTGCGGGTGTGACGGCGGCGGGGGCGGGGGCCGCCAAGGTCTCGGCGGTCGTCAGGGTGACGGCGGGGTCGGCGGCGGGCGGAACGGTCAGTCCGGGCTCGTTCGTCTGCTGCGGCTGCGTCTGCTGCGTCATCGAGGCTGCTCCCATCGCTGGGCGTCGTCGCCGAGGTCGTCGAACACCGATCTCAGGGAGGTCAACGCCCGTTGCACTTGTGGCAGTTCCAACGGCGCGGGTGACGTGAGGCATTCCGCGCGTTCCGCGTCCGTGCCGCCCAGCAGGGGCCCGGTGGCGAGCCGTACCCGCAGGGCGCCGAGGTCGTCGCCGAAGCGGTGGCCGCCGGGGGCGGATGTGCCGAGGCGATCGGTGAGCAGGTCCTCCAGTTCCTGGGCGTCAGCGACGCCGCGGCCGGCCAGGGGTGCGCGCAACGGGCCGAGGTCGGCGTACAGATGGCGGCCGGCGCGGGGCGGCCGGGCGAGGGCGCCGGCGGCCACCACGGCGGTGTGCGCGGCCGCGGCCAGGCGGGCGTGCAGCCGTACCGTGGCCGCGCGGCGCTCGGTGACCGGCGGCGGTTCGTCCAGGACGTAGCCGGCCGCCACGGCGACCGGGGTGGCGATGCGGGCGCCGAGCGCGGTGAGGAGGTCGAGCACGCGGGCGCGCAGGTGCCGGCCGTCCTCGGTGGCCGGGAAGCGGGCGACGGCGGCCGGCCAGCCGGGCGGGAGCAGTGCCCCGGCCAGGTCGGTGACGACGGTGACCCGGTCCGGCCACATCTCGGCGGGGCTGAGCAGCACGGTCTCGTGCGGGTCGTGCACGGTGTCGCGCCAGGTCTCGTCGCTGACCAGGTGCAGTCCCTCGGCTGCCGCGGCCTCGACGGTCTCGTGCAGGAGTTCGGGCGGGGCGACGGTGGCGATGGGGTCGTCCGCGACGGACAGCACCAGCAGCCGCGGGTCGCCGCCCTCCGCGCGCACCCGGCGGACCGTCTCCAGCAGGGCGTACGGGTCGGGCACGCCGCCGCTCTCGGCGGGGGTGGGCACGTGGAAGACGGGCCGGCCGAGCAGCCGGGCGTACGGCGCCCACCAGGCGGCGCAGGGGCGGGGCACCAGGACGGCGCCGCCGTCCCCGGCGAGCGCCGCGGTGACGGCGGTGAGCAGGGCCGGGGCGCCGGGTGCGGCGGCGACCTGGTCGGGGACGCCGGGCAGCCCGCGCCGGGTCCAGTAGCCGCAGGCCGCCTCCAGCAGGGCGGGGGCGCCGCCGACGGGCTGGGCGTCGGCGCGGTCCGCTGCGGCGGCGAGCACGGCGGTCAGTTCGGGCAGCAGGGGCAGGCCGTCGCCGGGCGGCGGCGGGCCGTGCCGGACGGAGCCGTGCCCCTCGGGGTCCGTCCGCCGCATGTCCGCCTCCACACAGTGCCGTGTGCCGACCGGGGTTGTTGGTGCCGGTGTGTCCTCGGAAGGGTCTCTACCCGCCGGGCGGCCCGCCAAGGCCGGTGTCCGTGCTCGCCCCCGTCACAGCCCCGGCATCTCCCCGCTCCCGTCCCCGGCCGGCCGCCGGCGGCCGAGCAGCCGGTAGGCGGCACCGGCGCAGGCGGCGGCGACGCACGCTCCGCCGGCGACGAGGGCGGGTACCGAGCCGCCGAAGGCACCGCCCGTACCGGCCTCCACGCCGTGCTGCTCGGGCAGCTGGGCGCAACCGCCGCTGCCCTGGCCGGTACGGCAGTCCTGCCCGCCCTGGCAGGAGGAGCCGTGCGACGACTCGGCGCACCAGCCACCGCCGTCCTCGCCCTTACCGGTGTTCTCACCCTTGCCGGTGTTCTCGACCTTCCCGCCGTTCTCGGTCTTTCCTGGGGTGTCCCCTTGCTTTACGGGGATGTCCCCCTGCTTTCCGAGGACGTCTCCTTGCTTCTCGGGGGTCTCCTCCTGCCCGGCGCCCTGCCCGAGGCTTTGCCCGGCGCCCTCGGGGTCGCCCGCGCAGGAGGCCTCCTCGCACCAGCCGCCGGCGTCGTCGCAGGGCGGGGCGGGGATGTCGGCCGCCTCGGGCGCGAGTCCGGCACCGTCGTCGCAGGCCGGCGGGGCGCTGCCGGGATGGCTCGGGGCGGTGCCGGCGTGGCTGGGGACGGGCGCGCCGGGACCGGTGTCGGCGGCGAGGGCGGTGGGACCGGCCAGCGCGAGCGCGGCACCGGCGGCGAGGGCGACGGACAGGGCGCGGGCGGTGCGGCGCATGAGAGGGACTCCTCGGCTGCTGCGGCGGGACGATGGACGGACGTCGGGTGCGCACCGGCGGCGGGCCGCGCGGCGCCACGGGTGCGGGGCACGGGGCCGTGCCCTCCCTTGCCATCACAGCCCGCGCCGCGCCGTACCGCGCGCGGCCGTGCCCCATTCGCGGGACAGGGACGCCCGGCCGGGTGACGGCGTACCACCGCGCCCGGAGGTTTTCCGTGTCCGGCGCAGGTGACTCGGTGGGGCAGACCGGTTGGACCGCTTCGTACCGCACCCGGGAGGTCCCCCAGATGAGCGTCAAGGTCTCCGACCACATCCTCGAACGCCTGCGCGCGTGGGGCGTGGACCAGGTCTTCGGCTATCCCGGCGACGGCATCAACGGACTCCTCGCCGCCTGGGGCCGCGCCGAGGACCGGCCGAGGTTCATCCAGTCCCGGCACGAGGAGATGTCCGCGTTCGAGGCCGTCGGGTACGCCAAGTTCAGCGGGAAGCTCGGCGTGTGCGTGGCGACCTCGGGGCCGGGCGCGATCCATCTGCTCAACGGACTGTACGACGCGAAGCTCGACCACGTGCCGGTGCTGGCGATCGTCGGCCAGACCGACCGGACCGCGATGGGCGGCTCCTACCAGCAGGAAGTCGACCTGCACACGCTCTACAAGGACGTCGCCTCGGAGTTCGTGGAGACGGTCACCGTCCCCGAGCAGCTGCCGAACGTGCTGGACCGGGCGATCCGCACCGCGTACGCGCGCCGCTGCCCGACCGCCCTGATCATCCCCGGTGACGTGCAGGAACTGGACTACTCGCCGCCCACGCACGCGTTCAAGATGGTGCCGTCCAGCCTGGGCATGAGCGACGGCACGGCGACCCCGACGGACTCGGCGCTGCGCCGGGCGGCGGACGTGCTGAACTCGGGCGACAAGGTCGCGATCCTGGTCGGCCAGGGCGCCGCCGGGGCGGTGGCGGAGGTGCGGGAGATCGCCGAGCTGCTCGGCGCGGGCGTCGCGAAGGCGCTGCTGGGCAAGGACGTGCTGAGCGACGAACTGCCGTACGTCACCGGGCCGATCGGGCTGCTGGGCAGCCGGCCGTCGTACGAGCTGATGCGGGACTGCGACACCCTGCTGACCATCGGCTCGTCGTTCCCGTACACGCAGTTCATGCCGGAGTTCGGCAAGGCGCGGGGCGTGCAGATCGACCTGGACGCGCACATGATCGGCATGCGCTACCCGTACGAGGTGAACCTGGTCGGAGACGCGCGGGCGACGCTGCGCCGGCTGATCCCGCTGCTGGACGCCGACCGGGGCGGGCGCGAGTGGTACGACACCGTGTGCGCGAACGTGCGCCGCTGGCACGAGACGATGGAGCGGCGGGCCGGGCTGGCGGCGGACCCGATCAACCCGGAGTACGTGGCCCGCGCGCTGGACCCGCTGCTGCCGGACGACGCGATCCTGACCGCGGACTCCGGTTCGGTGGCCAACTGGTACGCGCGGCACATCACCATGCGGCCGGGCATGCGCGGCTCGCTGTCCGGGACGCTGGCGACGATGGGCCCCGGTGTGCCGTACGCGATCGGCGCCAAGTTCGCGCACCCGGACCGGCCGGTGGTCGCGCTGGTCGGCGACGGCGCGATGCAGATGAACGGGCTGGCGGAGATGATCACCGCGGCGAAGTACCGGGACCGCTGGCCGGACCCGCGGCTGGTGGTGGCCGTCTGGAACAACCAGGACCTCAACCAGGTGACCTGGGAGATGCGGGCGATGGAGGGCGCGCCCTCCTTCCTGCCCTCGCAGCAGCTGCCGGACGTGCGGTACGCCGCCTTCGCCCGCTCCCTCGGCCTGACCGGCATCCGCGTGGAGAAGCCCGAGGACGTGACGGCCGGCTGGCGCGCGGCCCTGGCGGCCGACGGCCCCGCCGTGATCGAGTTCCTCACCGACCCCGCCGTACCCCCCATCCCGCCGCACGCCACCTGGGAGCAGATGGAAGCCACGGCCGCCGCCGTCCTCAAGGGCGACCCCGACCGTGCCTCGGTCGTCAAGCAGGGCCTGAAGGCCAAGGTCCAGGAGTTCCTGCCGGGGCGGAGCAGGCAGTAGCGGACCGGCCGACTTCGCAGGGCCGGTATGGGTGTCGGGCCGCCTCTGCCGGGTACGCGGCACGGACCTTCGACCCTCTGGAGGGAGACATGCAGCGAGGCAGTGACCGGCTGAGCGTCCACCGGGACGATGAGATGAAGCACGAGCTGAAGGGCATGCTCAGGTCCGGGCATCCGACGCGGGCCGAGGAGTGGCACGACCCGGAGCCGGCCGCGGACGACGACCCGGAGGTGTGGAGCGGGCCGGTCGGCGGGCTGGGTTCGCCGGCGTCGCTGGAGCGGGTGCGGATGGAGCTGGCCCGGCACCTGAGCCGGGCGGCCTTCCCCGCCACGCCCGGTGAGCTGGCGCGCAAGCTGCGCCGCCGGAACGCGCCGGGCGGTCTGGTCGACGCGGTGGCGGGGCTGCCGCGCGAGGGCCGGTACGAGACCGTGCAGCAGCTCGCCAAGGCGCTGGCCGGCGGCGGATGAGCCGGCGCCGGTGGGCCGCGCCGCCGACGCGCGGCCGGGGACAGGAAACGGCGTGTCCGGGCGGCGCAGGCCGTGCGGGCACCGGGAAAGGAAGCTGAGGAATCATGCGAGTCGCGTTTCTGGTGGCGCCCGAGGGCGTCGAGCAGGTCGAGCTGACCGAGCCGTGGAAGGCGGTCTCGGACGCCGGTCACGAGCCGGTGCTGGTGTCGACCGACTCCGGGCAGATCCAGGCGTTCAACCACCTCGACAAGGCGGACACCTTCCCCGTGGACGAGGTGGTGGGCGAGGCCGACGCCGGCTCGTTCGGTGGTCTGGTGCTGCCGGGCGGTGTGGCCAATCCGGACTTCCTGCGGATGGATGACAAGGCCGTCGCCTTCGTCAAGTCCTTCTTCGAGGAGGGGCGGCCGGTCGCGGCGATCTGCCACGCGCCCTGGACGCTGGTCGAGGCGGACGTGGTGCGCGGCCGGGTGCTGACCTCCTGGCCGAGCCTCCGGACCGACATCCGCAACGCGGGCGGCACCTGGGTGGACGAGCAGGTCAAGATCTGCGACCACGGTCCCAACCAGCTCGTCACCAGCCGCAAGCCGGACGATCTGAAGGCGTTCTGCGACGCCTTCCTGCACGTGTTCAGCGGCGAGGCCGGCTGACAGCGGTCATGGAGGGAAGGGCCGGTTGTCGCCGGTCCTTCCCTCTTGTCCTGTCCCGCCGCGGGGCCTCAGGTGCCCGGCGTGTCCGGAGTCGCCTGGTCGCCGGTGCCGCGTTCGCGGGCGCCCTCCCGGGTGCGGGCCGCGCTGACCAGGCGGCGCGGGTTGCGGCGCAGGTACTCGCCCTCCAACTGGGCCATGCGCTCGTTGTGGACCCGCAGCGCGTCGTTCGAGCCGTACAGGAGGGTGTCGTGGCGCGTGCGGTGGATCGTCTCCAGCTCCTTCATGAGCTGCTGGTCGTCCAGTCGGCTGGCGTCGACTCCGGTCATCGTGTCGCCCCGCTCGTCGTGTCCGTTCCTGAGTCCACTGTACGGACATCCGGGGCGCCGGGCCTGCGCACGCGCACGGAGCGTGACCCCCGACGTCAGCGGGCCCGCTCCACCCGTCGCTCGTCCCAGACCGGTTCCGGGGTCTCGCGGACCCGGCCGTCGCTGCCGAAGACGAGGAAGCGGTCGAAGGCGCGGGCGAACCAGCGGTCGTGGGTGACCGCGAGGACCGTCCCGTCGAAGGCCTCCAGGCCCTCCTGAAGAGCCTCCGCCGACTCCAGGTCCAGGTTGTCGGTGGGCTCGTCCAGCAACAGCGCGGTGACGCCCTGGAGTTCGAGCAGCAGGATCTGGAAGCGGGCCTGCTGGCCCCCGGAGAGGCGGTCGAAGGACTGCTCGGCCTGCTGCGTCAGCTCGTAGCGCCGCAGCCGGGACATGGCCGCCCCCCGGTCCTGGGCGTGCTCCTTCCACAGGATGTCCAGCAGGGGCCGCCCCTGGAGTTCGGGGTGGGCGTGGGTCTGCGCGAAGTGCCCGGGTACGACCCGTGCGCCCAGCCGGAACCCGCCGGTGTGGGCGACGTCCTGGCCGGCCAGCAGGCGCAGGAAGTGGGACTTGCCGGAGCCGTTGGAGCCGAGCACGGCGACCCGTTCGCCGTAGAACACCTCCAGGTCGAACGGCCGCATCAGGCCGGTGAGTTCGAGCGCCTCGCAGGTGACGGCCCGGACGCCGGTACGGCCGCCGCGCAGCCGCATGGTGATGTCCTGCTCGCGGGGCGGCTCCGGGGGCGGTCCGGCCTCCTCGAACTTGCGCAGCCGGGTCTGGGCGGCGGCGTAGCGCGAGGCCATCTCGTGGCTGACGGCGGCGGCCTGCCGGAGGTTCAGGACCAGCTTCTTCAGCTGGGCGTGCTTCTCGTCCCAGCGGCGGCGCAACTCCTCGAAGCGGGCGAAGCGTTCGCGGCGGGCCTCGTGGTAGGTGGCGAAGCCGCCGCCGTGCACCCAGGCGTCGGCGCCGGCCGGCCCCGGTTCCACGGAGACGATCTTCTCGGCGGCGCGGGCGAGGAGTTCCCGGTCGTGCGAGACGAACAGCACCGTCTTGCGGGTCTCCCGGAGCTGTTCCTCCAGCCAGCGCTTGCCGGGCACGTCCAGGTAGTTGTCCGGCTCGTCCAGCAGCAGCACCTCGTCGGTGCCGCGCAGCAGCGCCTCCAGCACGAGGCGTTTCTGCTCGCCGCCGGAGAGGGTGCGCACCTGCCGCCACTGGGCGCGCTCGTAGGGCACCCCGAGCGCGGCCGTGGTGCACATGTCCCACAGGGTCTCGGCCTCGTAGCCGCGCACCTCGGCCCAGTCGGCGAGGGCCTGGGCGTACCCGAGCTGGGCCGCCTCGTCGTCGACGGTCATCAGGGCGTGCTCGGCGTCGTCCACCGCCTTCGCGGCCTCCCGGACGCGGGGCGGGGCGACGGACACCAGCAGGTCGCGTACGGTCGTCTCGTCGCGCACCGAACCCACGAACTGGCGCATCACGCCGAGGCCGCCGCTGACGGTGACGGAGCCGCCGTGCGGTTTCAGCTCGCCGGAGATCAGCCGGAGCAGTGTGGTCTTGCCGGCGCCGTTGGGGCCGACCAGGGCGACGGCGGCTCCCTCACCGACCCGGAAGGACACGTCACCGAGCAGCGTCCTCCCGTCGGGGAGGTGGTATTCGAGGTGCGCGGCTTCCAGATGTCCCATGGTCCGGCATTCTCCGGGGCGCCCGGCGGGGAGGGCAAACCGTTATGCCCGGTCCCGGCGGGCGGCGGGCCCGTCAGCCCGCCGGGTCCACCGGCTCCCCCGCCGGGCCGCCCTCCCCCGCCGGCACCACGGTGGCCCCTTCCCAGCTCAGGGCCTTCCAGCCGTCGGCCGGGGCGCCCTCCAGGACGACGACGCCGGTGTTGCCGAGGGGGCGGGCGGCGGCGAAGGAGACATCGACGTTGGCGGCGCGGGCGGCGGTCCAGACCCGGATGGCGGCGCCGTGGCTGATCATGGCGACGGTCCGGGCGCCGCTCGCGGCGGCCTCCGCGACCACCGCGTCGAAGCGGGCCAGGGCCTCCGCGCCGCTCTCGCCGCCGGGGACGCGCAGGGCGGTCTCGCCGGACGCCCAGGCGAAGGCGGTACGCAGGTACAGCAGGCCCTCGGGCGAGGAACCGGGCCGCATCTCCAGGTCACCGGCGGACACCTCCCGGATGCCGTCCCGGACCCGCACCTGAAGGCCCCGGGCGGCGGCGAGCGGCGCGGCGGTGAGCCGGGTGCGGGTCAGCGTGGAGGCGTACACGGCGTCGATGTCCTCGCCGGCGAGCGCCTCGGGCAGGGCGGCGGCCTGCGCCTCGCCGAGCGGGGTCAGTCCGGGACCCGGTACGGCCGTGTCCAGCAGGTGGTCCACGTTGGACGGGGTCTGGCCGTGGCGGACCAGCAGCAGGCGCATCCGGGGGTCTCCTTCCGCCCCGGCCGGCCCCCGGTGCGGCACCGGTCGGCCACCCGGCGCACGGGGAACACAAGAAACGGGCACTTCAGGGTAACCGCACCCCATGAGCCCAGACCTGGACCTGACGGCCGTCCCGACCGGCCCCAACCCCCTGCGCAAGCTGCTCGACCTCGACGGCCGGGTGTTCGAGACGGCCGCCGCCCGGCACTGGCCCGGCGCCGAGCGGGTACTGCCCCGGCTGAGCCGGAGCGCGAACCACGGGGTGCTGTGGTTCGCCACGGCCGCCGCGATGGCCGCGAGCCGCACCCCGCGCGGCCGCCGGGCGGCCGTACGGGGGCTGGCCTCGCTCGGCCTCGCCTCGCTGACGATCAACACCCTCGGCAAGCGCTCGGTGCGCCGGGCCCGCCCGGTGCTGGACCCGGTGCCGCTGGTGCGGCGGCTGAAGCGGCAGCCGATCACCACCTCGTTCCCGTCCGGGCACGCGGCGTCGGCCGCCGCCTTCGCGACCGGGGTGGCGCTGGAGTCGCCCGCCTGGGGCGCGGCGGTGGCGCCGGCGGCGGTCTCGGTGGCCGCCTCCCGCGTTTACACCGGCGTGCACTTCCCGAGCGACGTGCTGGCCGGCGCGGCCCTCGGCGTGGGCGCGGCCTTCCTGGTACGGCGGCTGGTGCCGACCCGGGCCCAGCTGTGGCGGCCGGCCCGCCCGCGCACCGAGGCGCCGGCGCTGCCCGAGGGCGAGGGCCTGGTGATGGTGGCCAACCGGGCCTCGGGTACGGCGGACCGGGTGCGGGCGTTGCACGCGGCGCTGCCGGGGGCCGAGCTGGTCGAGTGCGCGCCGGAGGAGGTCGCGGACGAGCTGGAGAAGGCCGCGGCGCGGGCCACGGTGCTCGGAGTGTGCGGCGGCGACGGCACCGTGAACGCCGCCGCCCGGGTGGCCCTGCGCCACGGCCTGCCGCTGGCGGTGCTGCCCGGCGGCACCCTCAACCACTTCGCCTACGACCTGGGTGTGGAGGACGAGCGCGCGCTCGCCCGGGCCGTGCGGCACGGCGAGGCGGTCCGGGTGGACGTGGGCCGGTTCCGCACCGCCGACGACGAGGGACTCTTCCTCAACACGCTCAGCCTGGGCGTGTACCCGGAGCTGGTGCGTGCCCGCGACCGCTGGTCGCACCGGATCGGCGGCTGGTCGGCCGGGGTGCTGGGCGCGCTGCGGGTGCTGCGGGCGGACCAGCACCCGCTGGAGATGGAGCTGGGCGGCGAGCGGCGGCCGATGTGGCTGCTCTTCGTCGGCAACGGCGTCTACCACCGCATGGGCCTCGCCCCGGGCCGCCGCACCGACCTGGCGGACGGCCTGCTGGACGTGCGAGTGGTGCACGGCAGCCGGCGGCCCGCGCTGCGGCTGCTCGCGGCGGCCGCGGCCGGCCCCCTGACCCGGTCACCGGCGCACGCCGCGACCCAGGTCAACCGGCTGCGCCTGACCGGCCTCGCCGCCGGCACCCCGCTGGCGTTCGACGGCGAGGTCACCCCGGTCTCCGGCGACGTGACGCTGGAGAAGCTGCCCGAGGCACTGACGGTGTACCGGCCGCTGACTCCGGCCATCTGACGCAACGTCAGTCCGGACTGTGAAACGCGGGTCTCATCATTCGGAGTGCGCGCGTACCGTGTCGCGTACGACGACGCGAAGGGGTGGCGCCATGCCGAAAGCGCGGGAGACCGCCGTCTACACCCACGGGCACCACGAGTCGGTGCTGCGCTCGCACACCTGGCGCACCGCCGCCAACTCGGCGGCCTACCTGCTCGGCGTCCTCAGGCCCGACATGAGGGTCCTGGACATCGGCTGCGGTCCGGGCACCATCACCGCCGACCTGGCGGAGCTGGTCCCGGACGGCCGGGTCACCGGCGTCGACCACGCCCCGGGCATCCTGGAGCGGGCCCGCGCCACCGCCGCGGCGCGCGGCCTGGGCAACGCCGACTTCGCGGTCGCGGACGTGCACGCCCTGGACTTCCCGGACGACACCTTCTGCGTGGTCCACGCCCACCAGGTGCTCCAGCACGTGGGCGACCCGGTGCGGGCGCTGCGCGAGATGCGCCGGGTGACCAGGCCGGGCGGCTACATCGCCGTACGCGACGCGGACTACGCGGCGATGACCTGGTACCCGGCGGTCGACGGCCTGGACGACTGGCTGGACCTGTACGAGCGGGTGGCCCGGGCCAATGGCGGGGAGCCCGACGCCGGGCGCCGGCTGAAGGCGTGGGCGCTGGCCGCGGGGCTGACGGACGTCACCGCCACCTCGGGCACCTGGACGTTCACCACGCCCGAGGAGCGGGCGTGGTGGAGCGGGCTGTGGGCGGACCGCACCGTGGCCTCCGCCTACGCGGAGCTGGCCACCCGGGGCGGCCACGCGACCGCCGGGCAACTGCGGGCGGTGTCCGAGGCGTGGCGGGAGTGGGGCCGGCGGGAGGACGGCTGGTTCGCCGTCCTGCACGGGGAGATCCTCTGCCGCGAGCCGGCGCCCGGGGAGGCGTGAGCCGCCTCAGTCGCGGGGCCGCCTCAATCGCGGGGCAGCAGCGGGCCGAGCGGCCCCAGGTCCAGGTTCAGGTCCTCGGGCCGCAGCCCGAACCGGTCCCGCAGCTCCGCCATCCGGTCCTCCAGCAGCATCAGGGTCAGCCCGATGCGCTCCTCCTGCTCCTCGGTGAGGTCGCCGGTGTCGAAGCGGCGTACCGCCTGCCGTTCCATGAGCTGGCGCAGCAGTTCCACGACCGTGAGCACGAGCTTCACCAGATCGCGCTCGATCGTGTCGGGCTCCAGGTCCAGCCGCTTGCCCGTACCGCCCGTATCACCCGAGCCGCCCGTGCTCATACCGACTCCTCGAAAGGCGAGGGGACGTTCTCGTTGACCGAGCTGATCAGGGCGTTCAGGTCGATGCGCACCAGGTCGACGTCGGCGATGCGCAGGGTGAGATCGCCGGTGATGACGACCCCGCCCGCCAGCAGCCGGTCGAGCAGGTCTACGAGCGCGATCTCCCGGCGTTCCACGACGGTCACCGCTCGGTCCCCCTCATGATTCCTCTCCCTCTCCCCCGCCGGGCGCCCGGTCGGCCCTCCCGCGCGGCTGTTCCTCCGTGAACGAGTAGGCGGCCCAGGGACCGGTCAGCTCCACCCGGATGCCGGGCGCCTCGTCCTTCGTCCGGTCGACCATCTCCACGAACTCCTCGGAGTGCGCGCGAGGCACCAGATAGGCGCCGTTCAGCACGTTCTGGCCCGGTCCGGAGGTGAGCGCGTTGTTCTGCGGCGCGTGCAGGCGGGAGTCGTCGGCACAGCGGGCGAGCCGCTCGTGCAGGGACTGCGCGAAGCCCTCGGCCCGCTGCCACTTCTCCTCGTGCGCGTGGCTGCGCTCCCGGCGCCGGCGCAGGTAGTCCCGGCCGCTGACGGGCTTCGCCGGCTCCGGGGCGGGCTCGGCGGGCTCGGGCTCGACGTACACCTTCACGCCCCACTCCACCCGGCCCTGGAGCCGGTTCAGGGCCGAATGGAAGTCCTCCTCGCGCTCCTCGATCATGCTGCGCACCCCGCTGTCGTCCCGGAAGACGGTCGCGAGCCGGAGCGGCAGCGGGGTGGTGACCGTGGTGAGCGCGTCGATCACGCCCTGGTGGGCGCGGGCGGTGGCGGCCAGCCAGTCGAGGTCCTCCAGGTGGGCCTTGAGGGAGTCCTCGCTGAAGTCGGCCGCCGGGACGCTGCTGACGACGGCGACCAGGTCGCGGTGGCGCAGCAGCGCCGGCGGGGCGCCCCCGATCCCGGTGAGCTGGGCCTGCAGGGGCGTCCCGAACGGCCGGCAGACGGCGTAGACGTAACGCAGACCGCTCATGGTGCCTCCCTCGGTTCGCGGCCGGGCTCCAGCTCCTCCAGCCGGGCCAGCCGTTCGCGCAGCTCGGCGTTCTCCCGGGCCAGCTCGTCACGGCGGGCCCGGCTGGAGAGGGCCGGGTCGGTCTCCCACCAGTCGATGCCCATCTCCTTGGCCTTGTCGACCGAGGCGACGATCAGCCTCAGTTTGATCGTCAGGAGTTCGATGTCGAGGAGGTTGATCCGGATGTCACCCGCGATGACGACACCCTTGTCGAGCACACGCTCCAGGATGTCGCCGAGGTTGGCCCCGGAGCCCTGGCCATAGGGCTCCGGGAAACGGCCGGGCGTCGTCATCGACGGCCCCCGCGCCCAGCCGGCTCAGGCTCCTCTTCCTCCTCGGCCGGCTCGGGCTCCTCTTCCTCTTCGGCCTCGTACTCCTCCTCCGGCTCCTCACCCTCCTCGGGCTCGGCCTCGGCCTCGTCCTCGTACGCGCCTTCCTCGTCCTCGGCGGGCTCCTCGCCGCCTTCCTCGTACTCGTCCTCGTACTCGGCGTCCTCTTCGGGCTCCTCGGACTCCTCGGACTCGGCGGGCTCGTCGGCCTCGTCCTCGTACTGCCCCTCGTCCGTCTCCTCGCCCTCCTCGGGCTCCTCGCCCTCCTCGGACTCGGTCTCCTCGGACTCGCGTTCCTCCTCGGCCACCGCGTCCTCGTGGCTGCGGACCACCTCGCCGTCGCGGATCTCGCCGCGCCAGCCGTCCTCCGCCTCGCCCTTGAGGGTGATGAACCGGGCGAAGTTCTTCAGGTCGAGCCTGGCCCGGCGGCCCTGGGCGCGCCAGATGTTGCCGGTCTTCTCGAAGAGACCGCTCGGGTAGTACTCCATGACGAGCAGCACCCGGGTGAGGTTCTCGCCGAGCGAGTGGAAGGTGACGACACCCTTGGTGCTGCCCTTCGCGCCCTCCGACGTCCACTGGATGCGGTAGTCGGGGACCTGCTCGGTGGTGTGCGCCTTCCAGCTGCGGCTGGACCAGAAGATCTTCGCCTGCCAGTCGGTGTCGGTGTCACCGGCGCGGTTGGCGCTCTTGACACCCTTCGCGAAATTGGAGAAGTCCTTGTACTGGGTCCACTGGTCGTAGGCGGTGCGCAGCGGCACGCCGACGTCGATGGACTCCATGATCACGGTGGGCTTGTTGCCGCCCCCGCCCTTCTTCTGCCCCTTGCCGCCCCCGAGGTTCTTCAGCGCGCCCATGACGTTCTCCTTGGCCCGGGAGGCTCCGAGCTCCAGCGCGCTGCGCACCGGGCCCTTGCCCTCGGCGATCTTGCGGCCGCCCTCCAGCGCCAGCTTGGCGAAGCCCGGGCTGTTGCCCTCGGCGATGTCGTTGAGCTTCAGGGTGGTCTGGCCGAGCTTGCGGCCGAGGCCGGTCAGCGCCTTGGTGGCCTGGGCCGCCAGGTACTCCTGGGCCTCCGCCTTGAGCCGGTCGGCGGCCTCGCTGTGCGCGATGTTGGTGAGCGGGTTGCCGTCCTTGGCCGCGCCGGCGGCCGATCCCACGGACTGCGTCATCGGTCATCGCCGCCCTTCGGCCGCCGCGACGCGGTACCGCGGGCGGAGGCCGTCTTCTTCGCGGCCGTCTTGCGGGCCGCGGTGGTCTTCTTCGCCGCCGCCTTCTTGGCCGGCGGCTTGTCGGCGGACTTCTCCGCGGACTTGCGGGCCGGGGCCTTCTTCGCGGGCCGCTT
This sequence comes from Streptomyces pyxinicus, assembly GCF_024753135.1. GTDB lineage: Bacteria > Actinomycetota > Actinomycetes > Streptomycetales > Streptomycetaceae > Streptomyces > Streptomyces pyxinicus. The sequence goes on from NZ_JANUGP010000001.1 coordinate 423,276, forward strand.
GCGGGGTGCGTCCCCGTCGCCGCCCGAGCGGCTCTCCTCGCGCGGCTCCTCGTCGTCGGAGTCCTCGTCGCGCGGCTCGCGCTCCTCGTCGTCCTCGGACCCGGACACCACGCCGTTGAGCTGGTCGCGCACCTGGGAGGTACGGCCCTGCAGCCGGTCGGCGAGCGCGTTCATCTGCCGCTCGACCATCGCCCCGGTGGCGGCCTTGCCGACCCCGCGCATGTCCTGGCGCAGCTGGTCGCCGATCTCCTTGAACTGCGGATTGTTCTGCAGTTGCTGGCTCACCAGGTCGGCGATGCCCTTCGGGGTGAGGTTGAGCTTCTTGCCGGCCACCAGGGAGCCGACGGCGAGCGCCATTTTCAGCTTCTTCGTCCGCCCCAGCAGATAGCCGGCCCCTATCGCGAGGCCCAGCGTCGTTCGATTCATCGTCCCGTCCCGTTGCCTGTGGTGTCGCCGGAGCCCATGGCCGTCTCCAGCCGGTCGAGGAGTTCGTCCTCGCGCCGGTCGAACTCCTCCTCGGTGATCTCGCCGGCCTCAAGCTGTTCCTCAAGGCGGGCCAGCTCGGCCCGAACGGTGGCGGGGTCGTAGTAGATCCGTTCCGCCTCGCGGAGCACCTGCTTCATGGCCCACGCGCTGCCGCGCACGGGGGCGAACGGCAGCATCAGTACTTCGCCGATCAGTCCCATGGTGATCTCCTTGTCCGTTCGGGCCCGGGCGTCACTGCGCCCCGGCGTCCGCCCCGGCCGTGCTGCCGGCGGGCTCGGCGGGACCGGGCTCGACGAAGCTGTACGGGGGCAGCGGTCCGTTCACCCGCAGCTCCAGGTGGGGGTTCTCGTCGCGGATCTGCTGGACGGCGGCCACGAAGTGCTCGGCCTCGTCCCGGGCCACCAGGAACGACACGCTGAGCAGCCAGCCGGTGGACTCCGGTCCCACGCTCACCGCGGCGGCGGTCGGCGTCAGCTCGCTCCGCACCCGCTGCGCGTCGTCGGACTCCTTGGCCTTGACGCTGGCCGCGACCATCTCGCCGAGGCGGATCTTGTCGTCGTAGCTCCCGCCGCCGGAGCGCCGGTTGGCCTCGGCGAGGGCGCGCACCTCGGCGTTCTCCGCCATCACCAGGTGCAGCACGGCCTCCTCGACATGGGTGGCCTTGACGTTGTACTCGACCTTGCCGTCCAGCTCCCGGAGCCGCTCCAGGTAGTGCTCCTGCCGCTCCTGGAGCACCTGGGTGACCGCGTCGTCGTCGTCCGCGACGCTGCCGAAGCGCATGGGCAGCACGCAGCCGGCCACGCCGGCCTCGGCGAGCACGTTCTGGTGCGCCAGCAGGTCCCGGCGCTTGGGCCGCAGGTCCTCCGGGGCGTCGCTGACCACGGCGGTCAGCTCACCCGCGGTGAGGAGGCGGATCGGCAGGGACGGCTGCCCCACCCCGGTGGCGTCCTCGGGGAGCGCCGGGTGCGAGCTCGCGGTGATGCCATAGACGTACGTGCTCACTCCTGCTCCTCCTTCCGGCGCGCGGGCGCCTTGCGGGCGCGCGGCCGGGACTGGGTCTGGGACTCCTTCTCGCCCTCTCCGCGGGCCTGGCTGAAGGCGTCGGATATGGTCTCGGCGGCGCCGGACAGCGCCCCCTTGGACTTGCCGCGGGCACCGGACTCGGTGACCTCGCCGACGATCTCGGGCAGGCCCGGGCTCTTGTTCGGGCCGGACTCCAGGTCGAGGCGGTTGCAGGCCTCGGCGAAGCGCAGATAGGTGTCGACGCTGGCCACGACGACCCGGACGTCGATCTTCAGGATCTCGATGCCGACCAGGGAGACCCGCACGAAGGCGTCGATCACCAGGCCTCGGTCGAGAACCAGCTCAAGGACGTCGTAGAGGCCGCTGCTGCCGCCTCCGCCTCCGGACTGCTGTGCCGGGACAACGCTCATGCCGGCTGTTCCTCCTCGCGTGTAGTCGTGTGGTGGTGGGGTGTCACCGGCGGGGTCTAGCGCCCGCCGCGCGCGTCGGCCCTGCCGCGTTCGTAGCGGCGTACGCGCCGGTACCCCGTGAGCTGGCCGTGTGCGTCCAGCTCGACCTGGTAGCTCGCCATCAGGCTCATGGTGTCGGGTACCCTCTCCAGTTCGAGAACCTCGACCTCCAGTGCCCAGCCCTCGTCCGTCCGCTCGAAGGAGGACACCGATTCCGGTGTCATCCCGGTGAGTTCGGCGAGCTGGGCACGTGCCTCGCGGAGCACCTCCATCGGGGACTTGCTCTGTGTCTTGCGGGGTTCGCGGGACTCGTGTGATTCCCGTGAACTCTGTGATGCTGATGTGTCATTTGAGTTCGACATGGCCACCTCTCCCCTGCGTGTGGCCGCCACATCCATGGCCAAACCTCAAAGAGCGAATGCGCCCGGGTCAGTCACGCAGTGCGGCCAGGCGTGTACGGGCCGTTCGCAGCAAGCGCCCGTGACCGGGCAGGGCGGCCCAGGAGTCCGTGCGTGCCTGGTCCACGGCGTCGGCGAGGGTCCAGTGCCGGGCGTCCACGCCGGGATCGTCCACCTGTTCCCAGGCTAGGCCCTGTCGTCAAACTCCCTCCCCCAGCCTCCGGCCGGGAGGTACCCCCAGCTCCACGACGCCATGCACGCACTCTCGCCGCACCGGGCCCTGACCCAAGTACGTCCAGTACGAGGATCAGGGCCCGGCACTCCCCCAGCCTCCGGCCGGGGGGACCCCCAGAGCACGCACCTGACGCCGCGAAGCCCGCCCTCCGGGCGAACGGCGGGAGTTTGACGACAGGACCTAGGGGCACCGCGACGGGCGCGCCCGGCAGGGCGCGGACGGTGTAGGGGGCGACGGCGGTCTGCGCGTAGCCGTTGCGCTGCACGTCGAGGTAGAGCCGGTTGCCGCGCTCGTTCTTGCGGGCGGCCGTGGTGAGCCGGTCCGGGTGCCGGGCCGCGGCGCACTCGGCGACGTCGTGGGCGAACCGCCGTACCGTGTCGAAGTCCTGGCGGCCGTCGAGCGGGACCACGAGGTGCAGTCCGCGCGATCCGGTGGTCATCGGCGCGGCCGGCAGGCCCAGTTCGTCCAGCAGCTCCCGCAACCAGCCGGCCGCGGCGCGGACTTACCTGAAGTCGTCCTCGGCCGGGTCGAGGTCGAACACGAGCCGGTCGGGATGGTCGGGGCCGGCGGCGCGGTCGGTGCGCGAGAGCCAACGGTGCAGGGTGACGCAGGCCTGGTCGGCGAGGTAGAGGAGGGTGGCGGTGTCGTCGCACACGACGTGCGTGACGGTGCCGCCCTCCTTGGCGACCTCGGCGCGCCTGATCCAGTCCGGATAGTGCTCCGGGGTGTTCTTTTGCATGAACCGAGGGCCGTCCAGGCCGTCCGGATACCGCTCCAGCATCAGCGGACGGCCCCGCAGGTGCGGCAGCAGGTACGGCGCCACGGACCGGTGGTAGTCGGCGAGGTCGCCCTTGGTGTACGGCGCGGTACCCCCGCGGCCCGGGAAGAGCACCTTCCCGGGCCGCTGGATCCGCACGGTACGACGGCCCGCCCGCAGGGTCCGGGCGTCGCCGTCGGTCATCGCACGACCGCCTCCTCCACCAGCAGCTTGGCCGCCGCCGCGATGCCCTCGGCGTCGATGCCGGCCGCGTGCAGCTGCTCGTCGGGGGCCGCGGAGCCGGGCATGGTGCGCACCGCGAGCCGTACCAGGCGCGGCACGGGCCCGCCGTCCGCGAACGCCTCGGCGACCGCGTCCCCGAGGCCGCCCTCGGCGTGGTGATCTTCCACGGTGACCAGGCAGCCGGTCTCCTCGGCGGCCCGGCGCAGCGTCTCGGTGTCGACGGGCTTGACCGAGTACAGGTCGATCACCCGAACCCGGATGCCGTCCTGGGCGAGCCGGTCGGCGGCGGCCAGCGCCTCGGGCACGGTCACGCCGGCCGCGACGACGGTCAGCCGGTCGTCCTCGGACGAGCGCAGCGTCTTGCTGCCGCCGACCGGGAAGTCCTCCTCGGGCCCGTAGATCACCGGGGTCTTGCCGCGGGAGGTGCGCAGATAGCGGATGCCGTCGAGGCCGGCCATGGTCCCGATGAGCTTGGCGGTCTGGTTGGCGTCGCACGGGTAGAGCACGGTCGAGCCGTACACGGAGCGGAACATCGCCAGGTCCTCCAGGCCCATCTGGGAGGGCCCGTCCTCGCCGATGGCGGTGCCGGCGTGCGAGCCGACCAGGTTGATCCCGGAGCCGCTGATGGCCGCCATGCGCACGAAATCGTAGGCGCGGCTGAGGAAGGCGGCGAACGTGGCCGCGTACGGCACCCAGCCGCGCGCGGCCATGCCGACGGCGGCGGCGACGAGCTGCTGCTCGGCGATGTAGCACTCGAAGTACCGGTCGGGGTGGGCCTTGGCGAACTCCTCGGTGCGGGTGGAGTCGCCGACCTCGCCGTCCAGCGCGACGACGTCGCCGCGGGCGCCGCCGAGCGCGGCCAGCGCGGCGCCGAAGGCGTCCCGGGTGGCGACCTCGTCGCCCACGTCGTAGCGCGGGAGCCGGAGGACCTCGGTGGTGTGGTCGCGCAGCGCGGCGGCGGCCGGCGGCTCGCCCACGTGGAGGTGCAGGTCGCGCTCTCCGCCGAGTTCCTCGATGGCCTCGTCGGCGTGCGGCAGCGGCTTGCCGTGCTGGCCCTCGCGGTCCTCGACGGCGGCGACGCCCTTGCCCTTGAGGGTGCGGGCGAGGATGACGGTGGGCTGCCCGGTGGTGGACAGCGCCTCGCCGTAGGCCCGGTCGATCTTGTCGACGTCGTGTCCGTCGATCTCGACGGTGTGCCAGCCGAAGGCCTGGAAGCGGCGGGCGTAGGCGTCCAGGTCGTGGCCGTGCCGGGTGGGGCCGCGCTGCCCGAGCCGGTTGACGTCCACGATGGCGATCAGGTTGTCCAGGTTCTCGTACCCGGCGTGCTCGGCGGCCTCCCACACCGAGCCCTCGGCCAGCTCGCTGTCGCCGCACAGCACCCATACCCGGTGCCCGGTGCGGTCCAGCCGCTTGCCGGCGAGCGCGATGCCGACGCCGACCGGGAGGCCCTGGCCGAGGGAGCCGGTGGCCGTCTCGACCCAGGGCAGGCGGCGGGGCGAGGGGTGTCCCTCCAGCCGGCTGCCGAGCTTGCGGAAGGTGAGCAGTTCGCCGTCCTCGATGGCGCCGGCGGCCTTGAAGGCGGAGTACAGCAGCGGCGAGGCGTGTCCCTTGGACAGGATGAAGCGGTCGTTGGCGGGGTGCTCGGGGCGCTCGAAGTCGTAGCGCAGGTGGTTCGCGAGCAGGACGGCCACGAGGTCGGCCGCGGACATCGAGGACGTGGGGTGCCCGGACTCCGCTGCCGCGGCGGCCCGCACACTGTCCACGCGCAACTGCTGTCCCAGTTCGGCGAGTTCGGCGGTGTTCATCGGTTTCCTCGGTCTCCTTGCGCTGAGTCGGACGGGTCGGTCGGGTGGGTTTTCGGTGCGTCTCCCGCCGGTGCGGGCGTCGGGTCCGGGCCGCCGGGTACCCGCGCCAGCTCCGGTGAAGCCGTGTCCAGGGGCACCGACCAGGAGCGCAGGAGGCCCAACTGGACGCCCTGGCGTGGCAGTACGGCGTCCAGCAGCCAGTCGGCGGCGACCCGGACCCGGTTCCCGGGCAGCGCGGCCAGGTGGTAGCCGCGGGTGACGGCGCCGGCCGCCGGTCCGGACAGCGGGATGCCGAACGGGTTGGCGGCGGCCCGGGCTCCGCCCAGATCGACGGCGAACCCGAGGTCGCGGTGGCGGTAGGGGCGCCCGCGCCGGCTCCGGTCGAGCGAGGCGGCCACGTTCTCGGCGGCGACCCGGCCCTGCCGCCAGGCGTGCTGGGCCGTCATCGGGGTGAACTCGCCGGGCCGCCGCAGATCCGGGACGGCCGCCGCGTCCCCGCACGCGAACACCTCCGGGCGGCCGGGGACCCGCAGGTACGGGTCGACGAGCAGCCGTCCCCGCTCCAGCGGCTCCCCGACGGCCGTCACCAGCGGGTCCGGCCGGACGCCCACACACCACACCAGGGTCCGGGAGGCGACGAACTCGCCGTCGCTGAGGAGCACGCCGTCGGGCGTGGCCTCCCGCACCGAGGTGCCGGTCCGCACTTGAACGCCCCGGGCCCGCAGCGCGCGGGCGGCCGTGCGGGACATCCGCTCGTCCATCTCCGGGAGCACGCGCGGCGCCACGTCCAGCAGCAGCCAGCGGGGGCGCGGGCCGCCGCGCCGGGCCGGCCGGTCGGTGAAGATCTTCAGGTGGGCGGCCACCTCGGTGCCGGTGTAGCCCGCGCCGACCACCACGAAGGTGCACCGGGCCGCGCGGAGCGCCGGGTCGGTCTCGGCGGCGGCCAGTTCCATCTGCCGGGTCACGTGGTCGCGCAGGTACAGGGCTTCGGGCAGCCCCCGGAAGCCGTGCGCGTGCTCGGCGACCCCGGGCACCGGCAGCAGCTTGTTGACGCTGCCGACGGCCAGCACCAGGCGGTCGTAGCCGAGGGTGCCCGCGTCGCCCTCGGGGCCGGTGTACCGCACGGTCCGGGCGTCCAGGTCGACGTGGTCCGCCTCGCCGAGCACCAGCCGGACCCCGCGCAGCGTGCCGGGCAGGGACACGGTGACCCGGCGGGCCTCCAGGACACCGGCGGCGACCTGGGGCAGCAGCGGCAGGTACAGGAAGTAGTCGGTGGGGTTCAGCAGGGTGATGTCGGCCCGGCCGCGGGCGAGACGCGCCAGGGTGCGGGCGGCCCGGTACCCGGCGAAACCGGCGCCGACGACCACGACACGAGGTCGGTTCACGGTGCGCCTCCGGCGGTGTGGCTCGTCCCAGGCCTTCCGCGTAACCGGGGCCGGGGCAACCAAACGCCGGGCGGGTCACCCGGTCGGCGTCCCGGGACGCCGATTCGGTGGCGTTTCGCCGTCGCACCCCCGGTTACCCGGCCCGCAACCGGTCGACACCGGACCCAGCAGCCCCGCGCGGAGGTGCCCTTCATGCCCGAGTACGGCTATTTCCTGGCGGCCGAGGAGCACGATCCGGCCGCCCTGGTCGAGCAGGCCCGGATGGCCGAGCAGGCCGGCTTCCAGGCGCTGTGGATCTCCGACCACTACCACCCGTGGAACGACGCGCAGGGCCAGAGCGCCTTCGTGTGGTCGGTGATCGGCGCCCTGTCGGAGGCGGTGTCGCTGCCCATCGAGACGGCGGTGACCTGTCCGACGGTGCGGATGCACCCGGCGGTGGTGGCGCAGGCGGCGGCGACCTGCGCGGTGATGACCGAGGGCCGCTTCCGGCTCGGGGTGGGCACGGGCGAGGCGCTGAACGAGCACATTCTCGGCGACCGCTGGCCCCCGACGCACGTGCGCCTGGAGATGCTGGAGGAGGCGATCCAGATCATGCGCCGGCTGTTCACCGGTGAGGAGGTCAACCACCAGGGCACGCACTACACGGTGGAGAACGCCCGCCTCTACACCGTCCCGGACGAGCCGGTGCCGATCGACGTCTCCGGATTCGGCCCCAAGGCCACCGCGCTCGCCGCCCGGGTCGGCGACGGCTACATCACGATGACACCGGACGAGGACATGGTCACCCAGTACCGCAAGGGCGGGGGCGGCGCGAAGCTGGTCAGCGGCGGGACGAAGGTCTGCTACGGCACCGACCGCGAGGAGTGCGTCCGCACGGTGCACCGGCTCTGGTACAACGAGCTGCTGCCCGGCGAGATGGGCCAGGTACTGCCCTCGCCGCGCCACTTCGAGCAGTTGCAGCCGCTGGTCGGGGAGGACATGGTGCGCGAGAACCTGGTGTGCGGGGACGACGCCGAGCAGCACGTGTCGGCGCTGCGGGCGTACGCCGACGCCGGGTTCGACCGGGTGTACGTGAACCAGATCGGCCCCGACCAGCGCGGGTTCTTCGACTTCTACCGGACGAAGGTGCTGCCGCGGCTCGACGGCTGACGGGCAGGCCTTCGGCCAGTGCCAGGCCGATGGCGAGCGCCACCGCGCCGCCCGCGTAGAGCGCGGTGGCACCGGAGGCGGCGTAGAGCGTGGCGGTGCGGTGCCGCTTGCGGGACTGCTCGCGCGGTTCGTCGCGTACCGTCTCGCGTGCCACCTGTGCCGGCTCTTCGACAAGATGCTTGTCCAGGTGTTCCAGGCGGGGCGCTGCGTCGCCCCGGGCGGTCCAACTAGGCTCCCCCGCATGGAGATTCTGGGCGCCACGCTGCGCATCTGCGTCAACGACCTCGAAGCCGCCGTCCCCTTCTACGAGCGTCTGGCGGGCGGCAGGGCGCTGCGTTTCGACCGGGGCGGCGTCCAGGTCGCCGCGATCGGCTCCTTCCTGCTGATGAGCGGTCCGGAGGCGGAACTGGAGATCCTGCGCAAGGTGACGGCGACGATCGCGGTGCGGGACGTGGACGAGGCGCACGGGCTGCTGGCGGAGCTGGGCGCGCGGATCGTCGCGGGGCCGCTGGCGACGCCCGCCGGCCGCAACCTGCTGGCGATGCATCCGGACGGGACCGTCTTCGAGTACGTGGACCAGCGCGCCTGACCGGTCAGGACGTGCCCGGCCGCATCCGGAAGTCGTAGCGGGCGGGCAGGGGCTCGTCGGTGAGGCGGGCCCACAGCCGATCGATCACGTCCGCGCCCTCCCTCAGGTCGGCGACCTCGAAGCCCGCGTCGAAGACGGCGCGGGCCTCCTCGGCCCGGCCCTCGGCGAGCAGCAGCTCGGCCTCCAGCAGCCGGAACCGGCCGCGCTGCCGGACGGCGGGCAGCAGCCGGTCCCACACCTGCCGCGCCGCCGGTGTCCGGCGGGCGCGCAGCAGCGCCTCCAGGGTCTCCCGGCCGAGCGCGGCCACGGCGGCCGTCCAGGTCTCGCCGTCGTCGCGCCGCTCCCGGCACAGGTCGTCGAAGGCGTCCGCGTACCGTTCGGCGGCCCGCTCGTGGTGGCCGGACTCCTGGTCGGCGACGGCCAGGCAGCGCAGCAGCGGCCACAGGGAGGGCGCGAGCGGCAGGGCGCGTTCCCAGCTGCGGACGGCCTGCGCCCGGTCGCCGGCGTGCCACTGGGCGATGCCGAGGTGGTACTCGGTGCCCGGGGTGGCCGGGGCGGTCTCCAGCATGTCCCGCCAGTGTGGGGCGACCAGGGTCTCGCCGGGCGGCCGTACCCGGCGCGGCTCGGGCAGCGTGCCGGTGCGCAGCAGTTCGCGCCAGGGTTCCTGCGGCTCGCCGAGGGTGCTCTCCGGAAAGGGCGTGCCGGGCAGCTTCCCGCCGGTGCGCAGGAGTTCGAGAGCGCCCCAGCCGGAGCCGGTGGCCAGCGTCTCGCCGGGTTCGGCGTCGGCGTACGGCCGCCAGGCGGCGTGGGCCGCCTCGACCCGGGCCCGGGGCAGTACGGCGGCCAGCCGGTCCTCGGCGCCCTGGACGACCCGGGTCCACTCGCCCTCGCGGGGCGCGTCGAGCGGGCCGTACGCCTCCAGCCAGGTCAGCTCGCTCCCGGCGGCCAGTGGGACATGTTCGAGCTGGGTGCGGGCGAGCCCGGCCTGGATCTCGCAGTAGCCGCCGGTGCCCGGTTCGGTCAGCCACCGCTGCCAGCGCCGGCCGCCGGGAGCGCTGCCCCACACGAAGAGCTTGCGGCCGCGCAGCGCGTCGGTGGAGGTCTGCACGAGCCCGTGCCCGTCGGCGTCCAGCGCGGCGATCCAGCGGCGGCGCTCGTCGGGCACCTCGTAGAAGTAGTCGGCGGGGTAGGGGTTGTCGAGGGGCCGGGTGCGGTCGACGCCGTCGTAGGCGGGGACCGGGACGCGGCGCAGGGTGCGGTCGTAGCCGAAGTGCCAGGCCTCCTCGGCGGGGACGAGGACGCGGACGTCCTCGGGGACCGCGATGTTGGACCACCAGTAGGTGGCGGCGGGCCGCTCGTGCGGGTTGCGGACGCGGACGCCGACGTACAGGAAGTCGGAGCCGTCCGGCAGCCAGAGGTCGACCTGGAAGGGCAGGTCGCGCAGCCGCTCCCACTCCCACAGGCGCAGCATCTCGGTGCCGTCCGGGGCGGGGACCCGGGCGGCGTGCAGGGGTGCGCAGGACAGGGTGGTGTGTCCGGTGGCGCCGATGTTCCATTCGACGCCGCCGGAGAACCAGGCGCCGTTGAGGGCGAAGTCGGCGGGCTGGAACACCGGGTTGCGGTAGAGCAGTTCGCGTCCGGTGGGCAGGTGGACCAGGGAGACGATCCGGCCGCCGAGCCCGGGCAGCACGGTGGCGCGCAGCCGGTCGTTCTCGATCACCAGCGCGTCGAACGCGCGGGGTGCGCGGGTTCTGCCGTAGCCGTCGCGGACGCGTACCGGCAGCAGGCCGCGCAGCGGCTCGTGGCCGAGCTGCCGGGCCATGTCGCGGGGCAGGTCGCGCGGGTCCCGGTGGTCGACGCGGTGCGCCTCGTCGAGCGGGCGCAGCGGGGGCAGCGGGTTGTCGGGTCCCAACGGGGCGGCGGGCAGGGTCAGTACCTCACGGCGGATGCTCGTCACCCGACCATGGAACCCGGGGGCACGGGACTCGGCCAGGGGAGCTGCCGGTCAGGATTGCGCAAAGGCGGTCCGGGCGGGCCCGGTTCAGGTGCCGGGGCGCATCTCGGCGGTGAGCGCCCAGCGTTCGTGGTCGCGCCAGGCGCCGTCGACATGGAGCATGGCCGGTGAGAAGCCCTCCCGCCGGAACCCCGCGCCCCGGGCGAGGGCGAGGGAGGCAGTGTTGCCCGGCTGGACGTTGATCTCCAGCCGGTGCAGCCCGAGCGGTCCGAAGGCGTGGCCGATCACCAGGTCCAGGCCCTCGCGCATGAGCCCGCGCCCGGCGGCGTGCGCGAAGGCGCCGTAGCCGAGGGCCCCGCACAGGAAGGCGCCCCGCACGATGTTGTTGATGTTGATGAACCCGGCGATGTCCCCGTCCGGCCGCTCGCACACCAGGAAGCCGGCCCGGGCGGGGTCCTCGATCAGCCGGCCGGCGTAGGCGGCGTAGGCCTGCTCGGTGTCCGGAGGGAACAGCCAGGGCCGGTGCAGGTCCTTGCTCTCCCGGGCCCGCGCGGCGAACTCGGGGCCGTCCTCCAGGGTGAAGGGGCGCAGCGCGACCCGGGGACCCTCGGCCAGGTGGTGGGGCGTGTGGTGCGGCATCCGGCCACCCTACGACGCCCCGGGCCCGGCGGGTCAGCGCAGCGCCGGGCGGTCCAGGGTCAACGTGCCCGCGTCCGCGTCGAGTTCGGCGGCCACTCCGAAGGGCACGGTGAGCGCCCCCGCGCAGTGCCCGAACCCGAAGTCCGCCGCCACCGGAACGCCGAGCGGCCCGAGCCGTTCGGCCAGCAGCGGGCGCAGCTCGTCGGCGGGCGGGCACTGCTCCCACGAGCCGAGCAGCACCCCGCGCACCCCCTGGAGCCAGCCGGCGCGCAGCAGTTGGGTGAGGTAGCGGTCCAGCCGGTAGGTCTCCTCCCCCACGTCTTCCAGGCAGAGCAGTCCGCCGGCGGCGCCGGTGCGGGCGCCCGGGGTGCCGAGGTCGGCGGCGAGCAGGGAGAGGCAGCCGCCGAGGGTCGTGCCGCGGGCCGTGCCGGGGACCAGCGCGGTGCCGCCGGAGGTGAGGGTGCGCACCGTCTCCGGGGCGAAGAGGGTGGCCCGCAGGTGCTCCTGCGCCCGGGCGCTCTTGACGAAGTCGATGCCGGCCGCCATCGGCCCGTGCAGGGTGACCAGCCCGAGGCGGACGGCGAAGGCCTCGTGCAGGGTGGTGATGTCGCTGAAGCCGACGAAGACCTTCGGGCCGGCCGCCCGCATCGCCTCCCAGTCGAGCAGGTCGGCGACGCGCTGGGCGCCGTACCCGCCCCGGGCGCACAGCACCGCGTCCACGGCCGGGTCGCACCAGGCGGCCTGGAGGTCGGCCGCGCGGTCGGTGTCCGTGCCCGCCAGGTAGGGGAACCGCGGGTGCCGGTCCAGCACATGGGGGGCGACGACCGGGTCCAGGTCCCAGCCGCGCAGCACGTCCAGACCCGCCTGGAGGCGTTCCTCGGGCACCGGGCCGCTGGGCGCGACGACGGCCACCCGGGCGCCCGGGGCCAGGCGCTCCGGGCGGGTCAGCTCCGTCACGGACGCAGCTCCAGTCGCGGCACACCGGGCACGTCCAGGCCGAACACCTGGGCGTACAGGGACAGTTCGGCCTCCAGGGCACGGACCATCGTGTCGGCCCGGCGGAACCCGTGGCCCTCGCCGGCGAAGGTGAGGTAGGCGTGCGGCACGCCCCGGCCCTGGATCCGGGCGAGGAAGCGCTCGCACTGGGCGGGCGGGCAGATGACGTCGTCCAGGCCCTGGAGCAGCAGGAACGGCGCGGTGAGCCGGTCGGCGTGGGTGACCGGGGAGCGTTCGGCGTACCGGGCGGGCACCTCGTCGTACGGGCCGATCAGGGACTCCAGGTAGCGGGACTCGAAGTCGTGGGTCTCCCCCGGGCCCCAGGCGGTCAGGTCGAGCACCGGGTAGCGGATGGTGCCGCAGGCGTACAGGTCGGTGGCGGTCAGGGACGCGGCGGTGGTCCAGCCGCCCGCGCTGCCGCCCCGGACGGCCAGCCGGGCCGGGTCGGCGGTGCCCTCGTCGGCGAGGGCGCGGGCGACGGCCGCGCAGTCCTCCACGTCGACCACGCCCCACTGCTCGCGCAGCCGCTCCCGGTAGGCGCGCCCGTACCCGGTGGAGCCGCCGTAGTTCACCTCGGCGACGCCGATGCCCCGGGAGGTGAAGTAGGCGATCTCCAGGTCGAGGACGAGCGGCACCCGGCTGGTGGGGCCGCCGTGCGCCCAGATGACGTAGGGCGGCAACTCGCCGTCCAGCGGGGCGCGTTCGGGGTGGTGCGGCGGATAGACGTGGGCGTGCACCTCGCGGCCGTCGGGCCCGGCGATCACCCGGATCTGCGGCTCCGGGTAGTAGGCGGGGTCGACCGGGTCCCGGTGCCGGGCGCCGACGGCGCGGGCCCGGCCGGCCCGGGTGTCCAGCTCGACCACCTCGGGCGCGGTGCGCGGGCTGGCACCGACCGCGACGACCCGTTCGCCGTGCACCGCGAGGGTGCCGGCGAACTCCGTCCACGGCCCGGCGGCGTCCACCACCTCGCCGGACTCGGGGTCGAGTATGCCGAGCAGCATCGAGCCCCGGCCGTGCACGACCGCTATCAGGCCGTTGTCCAGCGGGGCGAACCAGCCGAGGCCCAGCTTCCACAGCGGCCCGGCGAACTCCTCCTCGCGGGTGCACAGCGGGCTGCCGTCCCGGTACAGGTTCCACCAGCCGCCGCGGTCGCCGGCGTACAGCAGCCGGCCGTCGCGGGACCACTCGGCCTGCGCGACGGACTCCTCGGGGCCGCCCGCCACCGTGCGCGGCTCGCGCAGCGTGCCGTCGTCACCGACCTCGGCGACGAGCAGCTCGGTGCCGTCCCAGGGCATCCGGGGATGGTCCCAGGCCAGCCAGGCGGCCCGCCGCCCGTCGGGCGAGAGCCGGGCGCCGGTGACGAACCGGTGCCGCTCCGGGGCGAGTTCGCGTACCGCCGAGCGGTCGTCGGCGGCCGACCCGTCCAGGGGTACGGCGGCCAGGACGCGCCGCACGTCGTCCGCGCCCTCCCCGGTGAACTCCTCCAGCACGCACCACACCTCGCCGCGGCCGAGGTCGATCCGCGGCTCGGCCCAGCGCAGCCCGTCGCCCACCGCCGAGACGGGGGTCAGCGGGACGGGCTCGGCGCCCGGCTCGTACCGGTACAGCCGCTGGTCGGCGAAGTGCGCGAACACCACCAGTGGCGCGCCCTCGCGCAGCACGCCGTGCCAGGGCCGGCCGCCGTACTCGACGACCCGGCTGCGCGCGTTCCACGGCTCGGGCAGCACCGACTCCTCGGTGCCGTCGGCCGTGCGGCGCACCAGCGCCCGCCGGCCGCCCTCGGCCGGGCGCGGCTCGGTCCACCACACCTCGTCCCCGACGAACCCCACCCACTCCGGCTGCCCGTCGTGCGCGGCGGCCAGCGCCGCGTCGATGGGCGACGGCCAGGATCCGTACGCCGACTTTCGCACCTCTCCCCCCACCCTTCTACGCCGTCCGCAGGAAGCGGTCGAGCACCCTGACGCCGAAGTGCAGCGCCTCGACGGGCACCCGCTCGTCGACGCCGTGGAACAGCGCCTGGTAGTCGAGCCCCTCGGGCAGCTTCAACGGAGCGAAACCGTATCCGGTGATGCCCAGCCGCGAGAACTGTTTGGCGTCCGTGCCGCCCGACAGGCAGTACGGCACCACGTGCCCCTCGGGCGCGAACTCCTCGACGGCGGCCCGCATCCGGGCGTACGTCGGGGAGTCAAGCGGCGCTTGAAGAGCCACCTCGTGGTGCGCGAACTCCCAGCTCACGTCCGGTCCGGTCAGCTCGTCGAGGGTGGCGCGGAACTCGTCCTCGCAGCCCGCCAGATAGCGTCCGTCCACGTAGGCGACCGCCTCGCCCGGGATCACGTTCAGCTTGTAACCGGCGTCCAGCATCGTCGGGTTGGCGCTATTGCGGATGGTCGCCTCGACCAACCGGGCGGCGGGGCCGAGCTTGTCCAGCAGCCGGTCCACGTTCCGGAAGTCGGGCTCGATGCCGTACAGCGCGGCGAGTTCGGTGAGGGCGGCCCGCACGGTCGGGGTGAGCCGGAGCGGCCACTCGTGCTGGCCGATGCGGGTGACGGCGGCGGCGAGCCGGGTCACCGCGTTCTCCCGGTTCACCTTGGAGCCGTGCCCGGCCCGGCCGCGCGCGGTCAGCTTCAGCCAGCCGGTGCCCCGCTCCCCCGCCGCGATGGGGTAGAGCTGCCGGCCGGCGCCGTCGTGGAAGGTGAAGGCCCCGGACTCGCTCACGCCCTCGGTGCAGCCCTCGAACAGCTCGGGGTGCCGGTCGGCGAGGAACCCGGAGCCGTCCTCGGCACTGGCCTCCTCGTCGGCGGTGAACGCGATCACCAGGTCCCGCCGGGGCCGCACCCCCTGCCGGGCCCAGGACCGGACGACGGCGAGGATCATCGCGTCCATGTTCTTCATGTCGACGGCGCCCCGCCCCCACACGACCCCGTCCCGGACCTCGCCCGAGAACGGGTGCACGCTCCAGTCGGCGGCCTCGGCGGGCACCACGTCGAGATGACCGTGCACGAGCAGCGCGTCGGCGGCCGGGTCGGTGCCCTCGATCCGGGCGACGACGTTGGTACGGCCCGGGGTCCGCTCCAGCATCAGCGGCTCCAGGCCGGCCCCGGCCAGCCGCTCGGCCGCGTACTCGGCGGCCGGCCGCTCCCGGCAGTCCCCGCCGCCCCGGTTGGTGGTGTCCAGCCGGATGAGGCCGGAGGTGAACTCCACGACCTCGTCCAGGGCCTGGTGGTCAGCCATACTGCTCCTCCACGGCGGCAGAGACGATCGTGGTGACCGCCTTGAACGTCCTGATCCCCTCGTACATGGTCGGGCTGGTGTACGCCACCTTCCGCTCGCCGGTCCGGGCGACCCCGGGCACGACGGTGGCCGCCATCGCCAGGTGCGCGGCGTCGAACTCGACGGCGACGGTGTGCGGCCCGGCCTCGGCCGGCCGGTGCCGCACCGCGAGCCGGGCGGCCTCCTCGGCGGCGGCGCGGATCTCGGCGGCGGTCCGGGCGGGGGTGCGGCACACCGCCGCGTACCGCGACACATGGTCCTTGACGGCGACTTTCAGCGCCTCCGGGGCGTAACCGAGGGCGTCCTCGCAGGCCAGGTCGTCCCCGGTGACGAGGACGACGGGGACGCCGTACTCGGCGACGACCCGCGCGTTGAGCAGCCCCTCGCTGGCCGGGACGTCGTCGAGCCACACGCCGGTGATCTGGTTGGCGAGGTAGGTGTGGGCGAGCACGCCCGCCATCCCCGCGCCCGCGTGGTAGCCGAGGAACGCGATCCCGTCGACGTCCCCGTGCTGCACGCCCTCGACCATGGACAGGTGCTTGTGCCGGCCGGTGAGCATCTCGGCCCGTTCGTCCAGCCGCTCCAGGAGCAGGTTGCGCATGGTCCAGTGGGCCTCGTTGACGAGCACCTCGTCGGCGCCGCCGGCGAAGAAGCCCTGGACGGCGGCGTTCACGTCCGAGGTGAACAGTGCCCGGCACCGCTCCCACTGCGGCGTCCCCGGCAGCACGTCGGCGGGCCAGGTGACACCCGTGGCCCCCTCCATGTCGGCACTGATGAGGATCTTCATGCTGCGTCACGTTACGCGCCGCCGGGCGCCCAGGCTACGACCCCGGGCGCCCGGTGCGACGTACCGCGTTTCCCGGCCCGGTGGCTACCCGGCGGTCAGGACGAACCAGCGGGCCGGCAGGTCGATGCGGGTCCCGTCCGTCAGGTGTTCGGTCTGGGGCAGCACCGTCTCGCCGGTGTCGAGGGTCTTCAGGCCCGCCTCGGCGAGCAGCCGGGGGACCTCGTCGTCGGCGGCGTCGGCCGGTTTGAGGTGGTGGTCGAAGACGCGCTGGAGCTTGGGCGGCGGGCCGGCCGGCTCGGCGGCGGCGCGCCCGAGCACGTCCCGGGAGGCGGAGGTCAGCTCCACCACGAAGGCCCGGCCCTCGGTGCCGATGAGCCGGGCGACGGCGGCGGCCACGGCGGGGCGCGCGGCGGGCTCGCTCTGGTGGATGACCGCCCGCATGTAGACGTGCGTGTCGCCGAGGCGGTCGTGCAGGGCCCGTACGGCGTCGGCGTCGGTGAGGTCGAGCTGCCGGAACTCGACGGTGCCGTCCGCCCCGGCGCGCCGGGCGTGCTCGACGGCCGCGTGCGAGAGGTCGACGCCGACGGCACGGGCGAACCTGGTGGCGAGGTAGCGGGTCTGGGTGCCGTTGCCGCAGCCGAGGTCGACGATGGTGCGGTCCGGGTCGGCGTGCGGCAGGAGCAGTTCGCTGTGCGGTCCGGCGGCCAGCGAGGGGTCGGAGTCCCAGATCGCCTCCCCCGTCGCGTCGGAGGTCCCGCTCCAGTAACTTTCCCAGTTCTCGCGGTAGTTGTCCGAGACGTTCATGCGCTCTCCCCACGGTCGGTTCCGTGATCGGGATATCGCGGCGGCGGGCAGGTGGGCAAGAGGCGGGAACGACCTTTACCGGGAGTACGAGCGGGTGCTCAGCGCGGCCGGTCGTGCTCCGGGGTGATCGCCTGCTCGAACCAGACCGTCTTGCGGTGTCCGGCCGCGCTGGCGCCCCACTCCCGGGCCAGCCGGCTCACCACGCGCAGGCCACGGCCCGTCTCGTCGTACGGCCCGGCCGCGACCATGGTCGGCAGGGTGGGTTCGGCGTCGGTGACCTCGAAGAGGAGGGCGTCGGTGCGGACCACCCGCAGGCCGATCCGGTCGCCCTCGGCGTGCTGCACGGCGTTGGTGACGACCTCGCTGACCAGCAGCTCGGCCGTCTCCACGGACTGCGGCAGGCCCCATTCGCGCAGCCGCTCGCGGACCAGGCGGCGGGCCCGGGGCACCTCGCCCGGGTCGGCGACCAGGTGCCAGGCGGCGACGTGCTCGTCCGGGATGCCGTTCAGGCGGGCCATGAGCAGGGCGACGTCGTCCTTGCGGCCGCCATGGGTGTTGAGGGCGCGGATGATCGTGTCGCAGGCGTCGTCCATCGAGGCGGCCGGGTGCGCGGCGGACTCGCACAGCGCGGCCAGGCCCTCGCCGATGTCGGAGCCACGCACCTCGACCAGGCCGTCGGTGCACAGCACCAGCCGGTCGCCGGGCGCCACCTTGACGCGGGTGGCCTCGAAGGTGACGCCGCCGACGCCGATGGGCGCGCCGGTGGGCAGGTCGAGGAGTTCGCTGCCGCCGTCCTCGGCGCGGACCAGCACGGGCGGGATGTGGCCGGCGTTGGCGAGCGTCACCTCGCCGCGGATCGGGTCGTAGACGGCGTACAGACAGGTGGCGAGGTAGGTGTCGCCGAGCCGGCGGGCCAGGTCGTCCAGGTTGCGCAGCAGTTGGGCGGGCGGGGTCTCCATGGTGGCCATGGTCTGCACGGCGGTGCGCAACTGGCCCATCATCGCGGCCGAGTTGAGACCGTGGCCCATGACGTCGCCGACCACCAGGGCGGTGCGGGAGCCGGGCAGCTTGATGGTGTCGAACCAGTCGCCGCCGATCCGGCCGAGCCGCGTGCCGGGCAGGTAGCGGGTGGCCACGTCACAGCCGGGCAGCCGCGGCGTCACCTGCGGCAGCATGCTGTCCTGGAGGGTGTCGGCGACGTTCTCCTGGTAGGTGTACATACGGGCGTTGTCGAGCACGAGGCCCGCGCGGGCGGCGAGTTCGGCGCCGGTGGTGCGGTCCATGCCGTCGAACGCCGACCGGTCGGGGCGGCGCATCAGCACCATGAAGCCGAGGACGACGTTGCGCGCCTTGAGCGGCACGATCAGCAGGGACCGGCCGCCGATGAGGGGGCGCAGGTCGCGCTTCTCGAACTGGCCGGAGATGCGCTCGGACAACTCCTCGGTGACCTTCGGGACGAGCACCGGCTCGCCCGTGACCATGCACTGGTAGAAGGGCGTGTGCTCGGGGAAGGCGAAGGCCTCGCCGACCGGCACGGTGTCGTCCCAGCGCCCGGGTTCGTCGTTGTGCTCGACCCACACCCGGAACATCACGGTGCTGGCGTCGGGCGGGCCGTCCGGGAAGCCCTCGCCGGCCAGGACGGCGGCGCGCAGGTGGGTGCCGGCGAAGTCCGCGAACCGGGGCACGGCGGCGCTGGTGACCTCGCGGATGGTCTCGCCGAGGTCCAGGGAGGAGCCGATGCCGGAGCTGACCTCGTTGAGGAACTCCAGCCGCTCGCGCACGGCCGCGTACTCCAGCTCCAGTTCGGCGCCGGCGGGCACCGGGAGGACGGCCCGCTCCAGGGGTACGGCGGCCTCGGCGCGGACGCGTCCGGGGCGGCGGGGCACGCCCCAGTACGGGGTCACGGGCACCCGGTCGAACTGGCTGAACTCCAGGACTGGATAGCCCAGTTCGAGGATCTGGGAGACGATGCGGCCGCTGAGCCCGGGGCCCATGCTGGGCAGGATCTCCGGGAGCCGCCGGGCGAGTTCGTCGGAGGCGGGCAGTTCGGTGTGGCGGGCGAAGCCGGGCGAGACGCGCTCGGCGGTCTCGTCGTCGTACCCCCGCTCGTCGCGCAGCCGGGTGGCGTCGGCGGCCAGCACGAGCAGCCGGGAGGGGCCGGGTCCGACCAGCGGGTAGGCCCACCACAGCACGTCGAGCCGCTCGCCGTCCGGGTCCCGCCGGTCCGGGTCGAGCCGGGCGCGGCCCGCGGTCGCGTACCCGGTGCCGCCGCCGAGGGAGGCTTCGAGGTCGGGGCCGAGGCCGTCGGACCCCGCGCCGGTGTCCGGCGCGGGCTCGGCGTGCGGTTCCTCGGGCAGGGCGCCGGAGACCGGCAGCAGGTCGCCCGCGGGCCGGCCGACGGCGGCGTCCCGGTCGACGCCGAAGAGCCGCCGCGCGCCGCTGCTCCAGTGGGACACCAGGCCGTCCCGGTCCACGACGATCACGGCCAGCGGGATCCGGCCCGCCGCGGCGTCGCCCGTGCCGCGCTCGGGAGACGTGTCCCGCTCGCCGCCACCGTCCATGGCCCAGGCCCTCTCTCCCCACGGCTGTGCGCAAACGATCTGTGCCCCCGTGACCACGGTACGGGGACGGCCGGTGACGATGTGCCGCAATCCTGGAATTGCCCGCACGTGATCGCACCGGCCGGCGCCGCCTCAGTCCTCGTGGCCCAGTTGCAGGTCCCGCTCGGTCCGGCCGCCGCCCGCGACCTGCAACACCGTGGCGACCGGCGGGTATCCGGCCGCGATGACGGTGTACTCACCGGAGGACAGATCGACGAACCGGAACGTTCCGTCGGGTCCGGTGGTGAGGGTGTCGACGACGTTGCCGGCGGCGTCGAGGAGCGTGACCCGGGCGTCCTCCACCGCGCGTCCGCCGCTCGCCCGGACGGTGCCCCGCAGCACGGCGCCGCCCGCAAGCTCGACGTCCTGCCGGGTCTCCCGGGAGGCCTGCACGGTGACCGGCAGGGCGGCGGGCCGGAAGGCGGGGGCGCTGGCGGCGAGGGTGTACTCGCCGGCGACCAGCTCGCTGATCACGTAGCCGCCCTCGCGCCCGCTGCGGGTGGTGGCGACGACCTCGCCGTGCACGTTGGTGAGGGTGACGGTGGCGTCCCTGACCGGGCTGCCGTCGGCGGTCAGGACGCTGCCCGCGAGGCGTCCGGCGCCGCCGAGGACGACGTCGAGCTCCACGGGACGTTCGCCGACGGTGACGGAGACGGCCTGCGGCTGGTGCCCGCCGGCGGCGGCGATGAGGACGTACGCCCCGGAGCCGGGCGTGCTGAGCGCGTACCGTCCGTCCTCGCCGCTGGCGCCCCGGCCGACCTGCTGTCCGGCGACGTCGATGAGGGTGAGCGCCGCGCGCGGCACCACGGTGCCGTCCGGGTGCTGGACGGTGCCGCAGACCGGGATGCCGGCCGGGTGCGGCTGCCGGGCGGTGGGGATGGGGGCGCCGTTCAGGGTCCCCGGGTCGGTTTCGGCGGTGTGGTGGGACACCAGTGGTTTCTCCTTGAGGAAGAAGGCGATGAGCAGGCCGAGGGCGAGCACCGGGACGAGATAGAGGAAGATCCGGGGCATCGCGTCGGCGTAGGCGCGGATGTAGGCGTCGCGCAGGGCCGGGGGCAGCGCGTGGACGAGCCCCGGGGTGAGGGAGTCGGCGTCGGGGAGTCCGGCGCCGGCGCGCGGGGGCAGTTCGTCGCGCAGGGAGTCGGCGAGCCGGTCGGCGAAGAGGGTGCCGAAGACGGCGGCGCCGACGCTGCCGCCGATCTGCCGGAAGTAGTTGTTGGCGCTGGTGGCGGTGCCGAGGTCGGCGGGGCGCACGGAGTTCTGCACGGCGAGGACCAGGACGGGCATCACCAGGCCGATGCCGGCGCCGAGGACAGCCATCCAGACGCTGTAGTGCAGGCGGGGGGTGTCGGTCTCCAGGCGGGACAGCAGCCACATGCCGAGGGTGGAGACGGCGCCGCCGAGCACGGGGAAGACCTTGTAGCGGCCGGTGCGGCTGATGAGCTGGCCGCCGATGATCGAGGCGCCGACGATCCCGGCCATCATGGGCAGCATCAGCAGCCCCGACTCGGTGGCGCTGGCGCCGTCGACCATCTGGAGGAAGGTGGGCAGATAGCTGGCCGCGCCGAACAGGGCGACGCCGATCACGAGGCCCACCAGGCCGCTGACGTTGAAGACCGAGTCGCGGAACAGCCGGAGCGGGATGAGGGGTTCGGCGGCGAAGCGCTCGGCGACCAGGAACAGGGCGACGGCGGCGACCGCGCCGGCTCCGAGTCCGAGGATCTGCCGGGAGCCCCAGGCGTACTCGGTGCCGCCCCAACTGGTCAGCAGGACCAGGCAGGTGGAGGCGGCGGCGAGCAGCAGCGCGCCGGGCACGTCGAGCCGTCCCCGGGTGGCGGGCTTGGGCAGTTCGAGCACGACGGCGACGACGGCGAGGGTGACCAGGCCGAAGGGGACGTTGACGTAGAAGCACCAGCGCCAGGAGAGGTGGTCGGTGAAATAGCCGCCGAGCAGCGGTCCGGCGACGGAGGCGAGGCCGAAGGCGGCGCCGATCAGGCCCATGTACCGGCCGCGTTCGCGGGGCGGCACGATGTCGGCGATGATCGCCTGGACGCCGATCATGAGGCCGCCCGCGCCGACGCCCTGGACCGCGCGGAAGGCGATCAGCTGGTCCATGGTGCCGGCCCGGCCGGCGAGCGCGGAGCCGACCACGAAGACGGCGATGGCGAACTGGAAGACGCCCTTGCGGCCGAAGAGGTCGCCGAGCTTGCCGTACAGGGGCAGGCCGATGGTGGAGGTCAGCAGATAGGCGGTGATCGCCCAGGACATCTTGTCCAGGCCGTGCAGCTCGCCGACGATCTTCGGCAGCGCGGTGGCGACGATCATCTGGTCGAGCGCCGCGAGCAGCAGGGCGAGCATCAGCCCGACGAACACCAACCGCACGCGGCGCGGCGCGAGTTCGGCGGCGCTCGGGGGCGCCGGGGGCGGGGGCATCGGGGGCGGGGGTGCCGCCGCGTCCCGGACCGGTTCGCCCGCCTCGGTCCGGCCGGTCTCCTCCCCCGTGACCGGTGTCGTCACCGGTTCGTCCTGCACCAGAGTCGTGCCGCCCACGTACCGCTCCTCTCGTCACACCTGTCACATTTCCCGCGCAAGGCGGCAACTGCGAACAACTGCGGCGAGTTACGGCACGGCCAGAGATCGGGCGGAGATCCACCCGAACCGGTGAAGGGCTCAACGCCCTTTCACCGGTGGGTGCTTGGGCCCCGGTTCACCGGCGGGTGCTTGGGCCCGGTGAGGGGCTGGCCTACTTCTCGACCTCGGCGGCGAGGTTGGCGAGCACGGCGTCGTAGATCCGGCCGAGCCCCTTGGGGGCGAACGTCTTCTCGAAGAAGCCGCCGATGCCGCCGGCGCCGTTCCAGGTGGTGGTGACGACGACCCGGGACCTCCCCTCGCCGGCCGGCGTGACGCGCCAGGTGGTGACCATGGAGGAGTTGCGGTCCTTCTCGACCAGCTCGCCCCGGGTGGGCTCGCTCACCTCCAGCAGGCAGTCGCGCACCCGCTTGCTGGTCGCCTGGAGCTTCCAGTGCACGAGGGTGCCCGCGCCCTCGCCGCCCTCGCGCACCTCGTACTCGCTGAAGTGCTCGGGCAGCAGCTTCTGCCGGGTGCCGCGGTAGTCGGCGAGGGCGTCGAACACCTTCTCCGCGTCCGCCGCGACGACCCGCTCCGTAGTGGCCTCGACCTGCGCCATTGCGTTCCTCCAGGACCTGGTTGCTCGGGGTTGGGGAAAGCCAACCACCCCGGCGCCCGGCCGCCCAAATCGGGGTCCGCACGATCATGGGAACAGATGTTCTATTCTGTGCCGCAGTCGTACCGAGGAGGCGTCATGCGCTGGGAGAACCTCACCGTCGGGCCCGGGAACTCCGGGCGGTCCGGCGAGCCCGCCGAGCACGGCCGGGCGGCCGACGCCGCGCTGTTCGGCGCGGACGCCGTGACGGTCCGGACCTTCGACACGCCCGAATTCGCGGGGATCACCTTCCACGAGGTCCGGGCCCGCTCGGTGCTGAACCGGGTGCCGGGCGCCTCACGGATGCCGTTCGAATGGACGGTCAACCCGTACCGGGGCTGCACGCACGCGTGCGTCTACTGCTTCGCCCGCAAGACGCACAGCTACCTCGACCTGGACACCGGCGTCGGCTTCGACTCCCAGATCGTGGTCAAGGTGAACGCGCCCGAGGTGCTGCGCCGCCAGCTCGCCTCCCGGCGCTGGCAGGGCGACCACGTGGCGATGGGCACCAACGTGGACTGCTACCAGCGCGCGGAGGGCCGCTACCGGCTGATGCCGGGCATCATCTCCGCCCTCACCGAGCACGCGAACCCGTTCTCGATCCTGACCAAGGGCACCCTGATCCTGCGCGACCTGGACCTGCTGACCCGGGCCGCCGAGGTGACCGACATCGGTGTCTCGGTCTCCGTCGGCTTCCTGGACGCCGAGCTGTGGTGCACGGTGGAGCCGGGCACCCCGGCCCCGGAACGGCGGCTGGACGTCGTACGCACCCTGGGCGAGCACGGCATCGGCTGCGGGGTGCTGATGGCGCCGGTGATCCCGTTCCTCGGCGACGAGCCGGCCCAACTGCGGGCCACGGTACGGGCGATCGCGGCGGCCGGCGCCACCTCCGTGACCCCGCTGGTGCTGCATCTGCGGCCGGGTGCCCGGGAGTGGTTCATGGCCTGGCTCGGACAGCACCACCCGCACCTGGTGCGCCGCTACGAGCGGCTGTACGCGGAGGGCGCCTACGCGCCCCGCTGGTACCAGCGCCGGATCACCCGCCAGGTGCACGAGCTGGCCCGGGAGTACGGCATCGGGCCCAGCCGCCCGGGCCTGGCCCGCCGGGTCCGCCCGGAGGAGCCGGAGCCGCCGGCCGTCGCGACGGAACCGACGCAACTCACCCTCCTCTGAGCGCGTTCCCTTGAGCGCGTTCCTTCCGCTGAGCGCGTTCGAGGGCATCGCACGGCCCAATCGGGTCATCTATCGCCCGCACGCGTTCGGCGGGTCGCCATTGCCGGGACGATGCGGCGAGAACCGTGATCCTCGCGGTTCTCCGCCCCTCCGTCCCGGGAGGCCCCATGAAGAAACGCGCAGCCGTGCTGTGCGCCGCCGCCGTCCTGGCCGGCTCGGTCACCGCCGCCCCCGCGCGGGCCGCCCGGCCGGCCACCGCCGCGGACCTCGCCTGGAAGACCTGCGGCAGCGGCGACTACCCCACCCTGCAGTGCGCCTCCCTGAAGGTGCCACTGGACCACACGCGCCCCGGGGGCCGGCAGATCACGCTCGCCCTGTCCCGCGTCCCGCACACCGCGCCGACCTCCCAGGGCCCGCTGCTGGTCAATCCCGGCGGCCCCGGCGGCAGCGGACTGACCCTCGCCGGGTTCGTCGCCTCGGCGCTGCCCGCGAAGGTGGCCGCCCGGTACGACGTCATCGGCTTCGACCCGCGCGGGGTCGGCGAGAGCACCCCCGCCCTGGACTGCGCGCCGGGCCACTTCACCCCGGTCCGCCCGGACAGCGTGCCCGCCACCCCCGCCCTGGAGCAGGCCAACCTGGACCGGGCCCGCTCCTTCGCCACCGCCTGCGGCCGCAAGTACGCCGACGTGCTGCCCTACATCGACACCGTCAGCACCGCCAGGGACCTGGACGCGATCCGCCAGGCCCTCGGCGCGCCGCGCATCAGCTACTTCGGCTACTCCTACGGCACCTACCTCGGCGCGGTCTACGCGAAGCTGTACCCGGAGCGGGTGCGCCGGCTGGTGCTGGACTCCGTCGTGGACCCGACCGGTATCTGGTACGAGGACAATCTGGGCCAGGACCACGCCTTCGACGACCGCCACCGTGCCCTGATGGCGTGGATCGCCGCGCACGACGACGCCTACGGGCTCGGCACGGACCCCGCCCGGGTCGAGGCGCGGTGGTACGCGATGCGGGCGGCCCTGGCGAAGCAGCCGGCCGGCGGGAAGGTCGGCGCCTCGGAGCTGGAGGACACCTTCGTCCCCGGCGGCTACTACGACGGCTACTGGCCCCACCTCGCGGACGCGTTCGCGGCGTACGTCCACGACCGGGACACCGGTCCGCTGGTGCGGGCGTACGAGAACCTCGCCGCCGTGGACGGCGCGGGCGACAACGGCTACAGCGTCTACGCGGCGGTGCAGTGCCGGGACGCCTCCTGGCCGCGTTCGTGGAACCGCTGGCGCTCGGACGCCGAAGAGGTCCACGCGAAGGCGCCCTTCATGGTCTGGAACAACACCTGGTACAACGCGCCCTGCGCGTTCTGGCCGACCGCGCCGCTGGAGCCGGTGAACGTGGCCAACGGCAAGCTGCCGCCGGCACTGCTCTTCCAGGCGACCGGCGACGCGGCCACGCCCTACGCGGGCGGTGTCACCACGCACCGGCTGCTCGCCGGTTCCCGGCTCGTGGTCGAGGACGGCGGCGGCAACCACGGGATCACGCTGAGCGGCAACGCCTGCCTCGACGGGTACCTGTCGGCGTATCTGGCCGACGGCACGCTGCCGCGGGGCGGACCGGTGGCCGACGCGGTGTGCTCGAAGTCGCCCGGTCCGAAGCCCCTGGCCGCGAGGGCGGCCTCGGTCTCGTCGCGTGGGTCGACGCTGCACCGGCTGCTCGGCTTCCGCCGCTGAACTCCCCTGGCCGGGGCGTTGTCAGTGGGCCGGTCCATCATGGGGCCATGAGCGAACCGACCCGCATCACCGCCCCCGCCGGGGTCGCTCCCGCCACGCAGTACAGCCATGTGGTCTCGGCGACCGGCCGCCTGGTCGCCGTCTCCGGCCAGCTCGCCCTGGACGAGGACGGCGGGCTGGTCGGCCCGGACGACCCGGCGGCCCAGGCACGGCAGGTGTTCGAGAACCTGCGGCGCTGCCTGGCCGCCGCCGGCGCCGGCTTCGAGGACGTGGTGAAGCTGACGTACTTCGTGACGGACACGGCCCACCTGCCGGCCATCCGCGCGGCCCGCGCCACGCACATACCCGACGACCGCCTGCCCGCCTCCTCCGCCGTACGCGTCGCCGGCCTGGTGGCCCCGGAGTTCCTGATGGAGATCGAGGCGCTGGCGGTGGTGGCCGAATAAGCCGGATATCCGGAGGCGGGTCCCTGGCGGTGTTCCCTAGGGTCCCGTCATGGACGAACACCCCATCCGCATCCGCCCGATGACCCTCGCCGACTGCGACCGCGTCGCCGAACTGCGCGTGCGCGGCTGGCAGCACGCCTACCGGGGCCTGATGCCGGGGCCCTACCTGGACGCGCTGAGCGTCCCGGCGGACGCCGCCCGGCGCCGGGACCGGTTCCTGACCGGGGACGGCTCGGTGACGAACCTGGTCGCCGAGCACGCCGGCGAAGTGGTCGGCTGGGCGGCACACGGCCCCTACCGGGAGGGCGAGCGGCACACCGCGGACGCCGAGCTGTACGCGATCTACGTCGCCCCGGCCCGGCTCGGCACCGGAATCGGCCGAACCCTGCTGGCCGCGACGCTGGACCACTGCTCGGACCACCCGCGCCTGCTGCTGTGGGTCCTGAGGGAGAACACCCGCGCGCGCCGGTTCTACGAGCGGGCCGGCTTCCGGGCGGACGGCACCGAGGAGACCTTCGAGGCGGGCGGGGCACAGGTGCCCGAGGTGCGGTATGTCAGGGAGTCGCGAGCCTGACGGCACGTCACGCACGCCACTCCCGCGAACACACCGACAGCGAGGCCGGCGGCGCCTCACCCCGCCTCCCGCTGCCGGCGACCCCGGCCGGCAGACGCACCCCCCCCCGACGCCGAACGATCCGGCCCCGCCCGGCACCGGACCAGCCACACCCCGCTCACCACAAAAGCGAAACGCCACTCGCGAGACCCGCACCTGATGCTGCGCAGACCGACTGCAAGGCAGGCGGCGCCTCACCCCGCCTCCCCCTGCCGGCACCACCGGCCGGCGCGCAGACGGACCCCACGGACGCCGAACGACCCGGCCCCGCCCGGCACCGCACCGGCCACGCCCCGCTCACCACGAAAACGAAACGCCACTCCGGAGACCCGCACCTGACGCTGCGCAGGCCGACTGCAAGGCAGGCGGCGCCTCACCCCGCCTCCCCCTGCCGGCACCACCAGCCGACGCACAGACGCACCCCACGGACGCCGAACGATCCGGCCCGGCCCGCCTCGGCTCGGCTCGGCGCCGGGGTCGGCCGCGCCCCGCTCACCGCGGCGAAGGAGCACCGCTCGGGGCACCGGCACCTACCGCCGTGAGTGCCGGCGGAGCCTCATCGTGCCTCCCGCTGCCGGGGAATCCGGGCCAGCGCGTGGACCGCCGCCTCCGCCAGGGCCGGGTGGGCGAGGGCCTCGTTGAGGACGCGGCGGGCGCGGGTGTCGCCGAGTTCGCCGAGGCCGTCGACGCAGGCGAGGGCGACCCGGCGGTAGGGGTCGTGGGGGCGCAGCCGGCGTTCCAGGGTGGTGATGAGGGCGGGCACGGCCTCGGGGGCGCGCAGTGTGACCAGGAGCCGTACCGGGTGCAGGGCGTAGGCCACGCGGAGTTCGTTGGTGGCGAGGGCGGCGGCGGCGCGGGCGGTGCGCGGGTCGCCGAGCCGGGCGAGGGCGTGGGCGGCGGAGGCGCAGCGCGGCGGGTCGCGGTGGTTGAGGAGCAGCACCAGCGACTCGAAGGCGCGCCGGTCGCCGGCGGTGCCGAGGCGGAACGCGGCCATTTCCCGGGCCCACAGCGGCTGTCCGGGCGCGGTGAGGACGTCCGCCAGTTCGTCCCGGTCCCCGGTGGCCACCAGCGGTTCGAAAGCGGTCGAACCGGCCGCCTCGCGCCGTAAGCGTTCCGTGAGCGATCGCAACTCTTCGTCCACGCGCACCAGCGTAGAGGGGTGGGGGCGGAAGGGGGAGGCAGATCACAAACTCGGGGGGCTGGCGCGCTCGTTACCCACCGGTTAAGCTCGGATGAGCGAGTTACCGCTCGCACTTCCGCTGGCGACGGTTTGGTGACGCAACCGTCGCGAGCGTCTGATTGGTCGGTTCGGTACCCGTGTGTACCGCTGTACGACCCGGCTCCGGGACAGGGCCGGTCGGAGATCCGCCGCCGCGCGGGCGCGTGCACGCCCGTGGCACCGGTGGCACCGGGCGTGTGCGCTAGGCCCTGTCGTCTAGCAGCCCGGCGACACCCGCATCCCTCGCATTCCTCCTCCGCACCGCGGTGCGTCCTCGGACGCACCCGGCGCGCTCCTCGTCGTCACCCTCTTTCTGGAGTCCCGCGATGGCCACTCCCCTGTCCCCTCAGTCCGACTCTCCGTCCCCGCTCAAGACGATCGCCGTCGTGGGCCTCGGCACCATGGGCACCGGCATCGCCGAGGTGCTGCTGAAGGCCGGCCGCGAGGTGATCGGCATCGATGTCAGCGAGGCCCAGGCCGCCCGGTCGCTCGCCGCGCTGGAGGCCGCCACCGCCCGCGCCGTCGAGCGCGGCCGGCTCACCGAACAGGAGCGCGCCGACGCCCTCTCCCGCGTCCGCACCGGCACCGACCTCGCCGCGGCGGCCGACGCGGACCTCGTGATCGAGGTGGCGCCGGAGTCGTACGAGGTCAAGCACCGCATCTTCCGTGAGCTGGACGGCGTGGTCCGCCCGGAGACGATCCTCGCGACCGGCACCAACGCACTGTCCGTGACCCGGCTGGCCGCCGACTCGGCCCGCCCCGAGCGGGTGCTGGGCCTGCACTTCTTCAACCCGGCGCCCGCGATGAAGCTGGTCGAGGTCGTCTCCTCGGTGCTGACCGCGCCGGACGCCGTCGCCGCGGTCACGGACCTGGCGATCGAGCTGGGCAAGGAGCCCGTCGCGGTCGGCGACCGGCCGGGCTTCGTCGCCGACGGGCTGCTGTTCGGCTACCTGAACCAGGCCGCCGCGATGTACGAGGCCCGCTACGCCTCCCGCGAGGACATCGACGCGGCGATGCGGCTCGGCTGCGGCCTGCCGATGGGCCCGCTCGCCCTGCTGGACCTGATCGGCATCGACACCGCCCGGACCGTCCTGGACGCCATGTACGCCGAGTCCCGCGACCGGCTGCACGCGCCCGCCCCGATCCTCAAGCAGCTCAGCGAGGCGGGCCTGACGGGCCGCAAGGCCGGGCGCGGCTTCTACACCTACGAGGCGCCGGGCAGCGCCACCGTGGTGCCGGACCCGCTGACCCCGCCCCCGGGCGGCACGGCCGGCGCCGGCCGCACGGTCCGCTCGGTCGGGGTGGCGGGCTCGGGCACCATGGCGTCCGGCATCGCGGAGGTGTTCGCGAAGGCGGGCCACGACGTGGTGCTGGCCGCCCGCAGCGCGGAGAAGGCGCAGACCGCCAAGGCCCGGATCGGCAAGTCGCTGGCCCGCTCCGTCGACAAGGGCCGGCTGACCGCCGAGGCCGCCGCGGGCATCCTGGACCGGATCACGCCGGCCGGGTCCTACGACGCCTTCGCCGAGGTGGACCTGGCCGTGGAGGCGGTCGCGGAGGACCTGGAGGTCAAGCGGCAGCTGTTCGCGACGCTGGACAAGGTGTGCAGGCCCGGCGCGGTGCTGGCCACCACCACCTCCTCGCTGCCCGTCGTCGCCTGCGCGCGTGCCACCTCGCGCCCGCAGGACGTGATCGGCATGCACTTCTTCAACCCGGCGCCCGCGATGAAGCTGGTCGAGGTGGTGCGCACGGTGCTCACGGCCGACGACGTGCACGCGACGGTGCGCGAGGTCTGCGCCGGGCTCGGCAAGCACGCCGTGGACTGCGGCGACCGGGCGGGCTTCATCGTCAACGCGCTGCTGTTCCCCTATCTCAACAACGCGATCAAGATGGTCCAGGAGCACTACGCGTCCCTGGACGACATCGACGCGGCGATGAAGCTGGGCGGCGGCTATCCGATGGGCCCCTTCGAACTGCTGGACGTGGTGGGCCTGGACGTCTCGCTGGCCATCGAGAAGGTGCTGCACCGCGAGTTCCGCGACCCCGGTCTCGCCCCGGCCCCGCTGCTGGAGCACCTGGTGGCCGCGGGCTGCCTCGGCCGCAAGACCGGCCGCGGCTTCCGCGAGTATGCCCGCCGCTGACGGCGCCGGCGCCTGGTTCGACGGCGACGACGACGGCGCGGACTGGGGCGGCCTGCTCGACCCGGTCCAGCCCGGAGATCCCCCGCCCCGCACGGGCGGGGGATACCCCGTACCTGCGCGTCTTGCCGGGCGCATGCAGTACGTTCGGGTCATGTCCCAGCCCGCCAAGTCCTCACGTACACCAGCAACGCCCGACGCGCCGGAGAGTGCCGCAGGCAGTCGCGCCGCCGCCCAGCGGCTCAAGATGCGCCGAGAACTGGCGGCAGCGGCCATGGAGCTGTTCGCGGCCAAGGGGTACGAGGCCACCACCGTCGACGAGATCGCGGCGGCGGCCGGCGTCGCCCGCCGCACCTTCTTCCGGCACTTCCGCTCCAAGGAAGAGGCGATCTTCCCGGACCACGACGACACCCTGGTCCGTGCCGAGGCGGTCCTGAACGCCGCCCCCGCGCACGAGCACCCGCTCGACACGGTGTGCCGCGGGATCAAGGAAGTCATGAAGATGTACGCGGCCCAGCCGGCGATCTCGGTGGCCCGCTACAAGCTCACCCGGGAGGTGCCCACCCTGCGCGAGGCCGAGATCGCCTCGGTGGCCCGCTACGAGCGGTTGTTCACGCGCTATCTGCTCGGCCACTTCGACGAGCGGGCGCACGCCGACGACGCCAACGACGACCCGCTGCTCGCCGAGGTCGCCGCCTCCGCCGTCGTCACCGCCCACAACCACGTCCTCAGACGCTGGCTCCGGGCGGGCGGGCAGGGGGACGTGGAGACGCAGCTCGACCATGCCTTCGCGATCGTGCGCAAGACGTTCGGCACCGGCATCGGGGCCGGCCGCGGCCCGGCCGCCGCGCAGCCGGCCGCCACGACCGCGCCGGCCACGGTCTCGCCGCACGGCGAGGTGCTGGTGACGGTCGCGCGGACCGACGCGCCGCTGGACGAGGTCATGCGGACCATCGAAGAGGCGCTCAAGGCGCGCTGACAGGCGGGGACGCGGTACGGACGGCCACCTCTCGGGGTGGCCGTTTTGCCATGTCAGGCGCCGTTTTCCAGCGAATTCCGGGAGCCGTTCGATCGATCATCGCTCATTTGTTACGTAAAGATTTCATCTGAGAGCCGGTATTGGCACTCAGTGCCTTGCCACCTGACACGCGGTGTCATACGTTGAAGAGGTCCGGGCGGCCGGCGAGCCGGATCCCTCGCTCGCCGGCTGTCCCCGCAAGCCACGCGGCCTGCGCGCCCGGACGCCTGCGTCACAGGCAACCTCCCGCGCCACCACGCGCTGCCGCAGCACCACCGAGCCGAACCGACGGCACCTCCCACACCCTCAGCAGCACTCATCGCAGCACCGACGAACCCCCAGCGCCCCTCCCTCAGGGCGCTCACCGCCGGAGGCAACACCGTGACCGTGAAGGACATCCTGGACGCGATCCAGTCGAAGGACGCCACGTCCGCCGACTTCGCCGCCCTGCCGCTTCCCGACTCGTACCGCGCGATCACCGTGCACAAGGACGAGACGGAGATGTTCGCGGGTCTTCAGACCCGCGACAAGGACCCCCGCAAGTCGATCCACCTGGACGAGGTGCCGGTGCCCGAACTGGGCCCGGGCGAGGCTCTGGTGGCCGTCATGGCCTCCTCGGTGAACTACAACTCGGTGTGGACCTCGATCTTCGAGCCGCTGTCCACCTTCGGGTTCCTGGAGCGCTACGGCCGCACCAACGAGCTGGCCAAGCGGCACGACCTGCCGTACCACATCATCGGCTCCGACCTCGCGGGCGTCGTCCTGCGCACCGGCCCCGGCGTCAACGCCTGGAAGCCCGGCGACGAGGTCGTCGCGCACTGCCTCTCGGTCGAGCTGGAGTCCTCCGACGGCCACAACGACACGATGCTCGACCCCGAGCAGCGCATCTGGGGCTTCGAGACCAACTTCGGCGGCCTCGCCGAGGTCGCGCTCGTCAAGTCCAACCAGCTGATGCCGAAGCCGGACCACCTCAGCTGGGAGGAGGCCGCAGCGCCGGGCCTGGTCAACTCCACCGCCTACCGGCAGCTCGTCTCCCGCAACGGCGCCGGCATGAAGCAGGGCGACAACGTCCTCATCTGGGGCGCGAGCGGCGGACTCGGCTCGTACGCCACGCAGTTCGCGCTGGCCGGCGGCGCCAACCCGATCTGTGTCGTCTCCAGCGAGCAGAAGGCGGACATCTGCCGCGCCATGGGCGCCGATGCGATCATCGACCGCAGCGCCGAGGGCTACAGGTTCTGGAAGGACGAGAACACCCAGGACCCCAAGGAGTGGAAGCGCTTCGGCAAGCGCATCCGCGAACTCACCGGCGGCGAGGACATCGACATCGTCTTCGAGCACCCCGGCCGCGAGACCTTCGGCGCGAGCGTCTTCGTCACCCGCAAGGGCGGCACCATCACCACCTGCGCCTCCACCTCGGGCTACATGCACGAGTACGACAACCGTTACCTCTGGATGTCGCTGAAGCGGATCATCGGCTCCCACTTCGCCAACTACCGCGAGGCCTGGGAGGCCAACCGCCTCATCGCCAAGGGCAAGATCCACCCGACCCTCTCGAAGACCTACTCCCTGGAAGAGACCGGGCAGGCCGCCTACGACGTCCACCGCAACCTGCACCAGGGCAAGGTCGGCGTCCTGTGCCTGGCGCCGGAGGAAGGCCTGGGCGTGCGTGACGAGGAGATGCGCGCCAAGCACCTCGACGCCATCAACCGCTTCCGCAACATCTGAGGACACCCGAGGTCATAGATGACTGAGCGTCAGCCCGCCGAAGGCAAGCGGGAGAAGGACCGGCCGTGGCTCATGCGCACCTATGCCGGTCACTCCACGGCCGAGGCGTCCAACGAGCTGTACCGGCGCAACCTCGCCAAGGGGCAGACGGGTCTGTCGGTCGCGTTCGACCTGCCGACCCAGACCGGCTACGACTCCGACCACATCCTCGCCCGCGGCGAGGTCGGCCGGGTCGGGGTGCCGGTGGCGCACCTCGGTGACATGCGCCGGCTGTTCCAGGACATCCCCCTGGAGCAGATGAACACCTCGATGACGATCAACGCCACCGCCATGTGGCTGCTGGCGCTCTACCAGGTCGTCGCCGAGGAGCAGGGCGCGGACATCACCAGGCTCCAGGGCACGACCCAGAACGACATCGTCAAGGAGTACCTGTCCCGGGGCACCCACGTGTTCCCGCCGGGGCCCTCGCTCCGGCTGACGACGGACATGATCGCGTACACGGTCTCCCACCTCCCCAAGTGGAACCCGATCAACATCTGCAGCTACCACCTGCAGGAGGCCGGGGCCACGCCGGTGCAGGAGATCGCGTACGCGATGTCCACCGCCGTCGCCGTGCTGGACGCCGTGCGCGACTCCGGCCAGGTGCCGCGGGAGCGGATGGGCGACGTGGTGGCGCGGATCTCCTTCTTCGTGAACGCGGGCGTCCGCTTCGTCGAGGAGATGTGCAAGATGCGCGCCTTCGGGCGCATCTGGGACCGCGTCACCCGGGAGCGGTACGGCATCGAGAACCCCAAGCAGCGCCGCTTCCGGTACGGCGTCCAGGTCAACTCCCTCGGGCTGACCGAGGCGCAGCCGGAGAACAACGTCCAGCGGATCGTGCTGGAGATGCTCGCGGTGACGCTGTCGAAGGACGCCCGCGCGCGTGCCGTACAGCTGCCGGCCTGGAACGAGGCCCTGGGGCTGCCGCGGCCCTGGGACCAGCAGTGGTCGCTGCGCATCCAGCAGGTGCTGGCGCATGAGAGCGACCTGCTGGAGTACGAGGACATCTTCGAGGGCTCGAAGGTGATCGAGGCGAAGGTGGACGAGCTGGTCGCCGACGCCCTCGCGGAGATGGACCGCATCGAGGAGATGGGCGGCGCGATGGCCGCCGTGGAGTCCGGCTATCTGAAGTCGCAGCTGGTCTCCTCGCACGCCGAGCGCCGGGGCCGGATCGAGTCCGGGCAGGAGAAGATCGTCGGCGTCAACATCTTCGAGACGACCGAGCCCAACCCGCTGACGGCCGACCTGGACACCGCGATCATGACGGTCGACCCGGCGGTCGAGGCCCGGGTGGTCGCCTCGCTGGGCACCTGGCGCGACACCCGCTACCAGCCGCCCTTCAACCACCCGCGGCCCTGCAAGGCGCTGGAGCGGCTGAAGGAGGCCGCCAAGGGCACCGACAACCTGATGGAGGCCACCCTGGAGTGCGCCCGCGCCGGGGTCACCACCGGCGAGTGGGCGGGGGCGCTGCGCGAGGTGTTCGGCGAGTTCCGGGCGCCGACCGGGGTCTCCTCGGCGCCGGTGGCCGTCCCCGCCGAGGCCGGCTCGGCGCTCGCCGAGGTGCGCGCCAGGGTGCAGGACACCGCCCGCGACCTGGGCGTCGGCAAGCTGCGCTTCCTGGTCGGCAAGCCGGGCCTGGACGGGCACTCCAACGGCGCCGAGCAGATCGCCGTCCGGGCCCGCGACGCCGGGTTCGAGGTGGTCTACCAGGGCATCCGGCTGACCCCGGAGCAGATCGTGGACGCGGCCCTCGCGGAGGACGTGCACGCGGTCGGCCTGTCCATCCTGTCGGGCTCGCACGCCCAGCTGGTCCCGGACGTACTCCAACGGCTGCGTGTGGCCGGCGCCACAGACATCCCGGTGATCGCGGGTGGCATCATCCCGAACGGTGACGCCGAGCAGCTCAAGGACGCCGGGGTCGCCGCCGTCTTCACCCCGAAGGACTTCGACATCACCGGGATCATCGGCCGCATCGTCGACGAGATCCGGAAAGCGAACAAGCTCGACCCCCTGGAGGTCCCCGCATGACTACGGTCAACCGTCTCCGCCCCCGGCGTTCCTGCCTGGCCGTACCGGGCTCGAACCCGCGCTTCCTGGAGAAGGCGCAGGGTCTGCCGGCGGACCAGGTCTTCCTGGACCTGGAGGACGCGTGCGCGCCGCTGGCCAAGCCCGAGGCGCGGCACACCATCGTCAAGTTCCTCAACGAGGGCGACTGGACGGGCAAGACGCGGGTGGTGCGCGTCAACGACTGGACGACCGAGTGGACGTACCGCGACGTCGTGACCGTGGTCGAGGGCGCCGGCCAGAACCTCGACTGCGTCATGCTGCCGAAGGTGCAGACGGCCCAGCAGGTCGTCGCCCTCGACCTGCTGCTGACCCAGATCGAGAAGACCATGGGCTTCGAGGTCGGCAAGATCGGCATCGAGGCGCAGATCGAGAACGCGCAGGGCCTCAACAACGTCAACGAGATCGCGCAGGCCTCCCCGCGCGTCGAGACGATCATCTTCGGACCGGCCGACTTCATGGCGTCCATCAACATGAAGTCGCTGGTCGTGGGCGAGCAACCGCCCGGCTACCCGGCGGACGCCTACCACTACATCCTGATGAAGATCCTGATGGCCGCCCGCGCGAACAACCTCCAGGCGATCGACGGACCCTACCTCCAGATCCGCAACGTCGAGGGCTACCGCGAGGTCGCGGGGCGCGCCGCCGCGCTCGGCTTCGACGGCAAGTGGGTGCTGCACCCGGGCCAGGTCGAGGCGTCCAACGAGATCTTCTCGCCCTCACAGGAGGACTACGACCACGCCGAGCTGATCCTGGACGCGTACGACTACTACACGTCCGAGGCCGGCGGCAAGAAGGGCTCCGCGATGCTCGGCGACGAGATGATCGACGAGGCCAGCCGCAAGATGGCCCTCGTCATCTCCGGCAAGGGCCGGGCCGCCGGCATGGAGCGCACGTCGAAGTTCGAGATCCCGGAGGCCTGAGCGCGATGCAGTTCGGACGCACCTACGAGGAGTTCGAGGTCGGGGCGACGTACAAGCACTGGCCGGGCAAGACGGTCACGGAGTACGACGACCACCTGTTCTGTCTCCTCACCATGAACCACCACCCGCTCCACCTGGACGCCAACTACGCCGAGAAGACGACCGACTTCGGCAGGAACGTCGTGGTGGGCAACTACGTCTACTCGCTGCTGCTCGGCATGTCCGTGCCGGACGTCTCCGGCAAGGCGATCGCCAACCTGGAGATCGAGTCGCTCAAGCACGTGGCGCCGACCTTCCACGGCGACACGATCTACGGCCAGACGACCGTGCTGGACAAGTGGCCGTCGAAGTCGAAGAACGACCGCGGGATCGTCCACGTCGAGACCAAGGGCTACAAGCAGGACGGCACGCTGGTCTGCGTGTTCCGCCGCAAGGTCATGGTGCCGACCGAGACGTACACCAAGGAGCGCGGCGGCGAGCAGCCGGGCCGTCCCGAACTGAAGCAGCAGGAGAAGTAGCCATGGCGCGCCTCGCCCAGACCGCCGGTCTGACCGACATCCAGCGGGAGATCCTCTCCACCGTCCGCGACTTCGTGGACAAGGAGATCATCCCGGTCGCCACCGAACTGGAGCACCGCGACGAGTACCCGCAAGCGATCGTCGACGGCCTGAGGGAACTGGGCCTGTTCGGTCTGATGATCCCCGAGGAGTACGGGGGTCTGGGCGAGTCGCTGCTCACCTACGCGCTGTGCGTGGAGGAGATCGCCCGCGGCTGGATGTCGGTGTCCGGCATCATCAACACCCACTTCATCGTGGCCTACATGCTCAAGCAGCACGGCACCGAGGAGCAGAAGGACCACTTCCTGCCGCGCATGGCGGCCGGCGACATCCGCGGCGCCTTCTCGATGTCGGAGCCGGCTCTCGGCTCGGATGTGTCGGCCATCACCTCCAAGGCGGTCAAGGACGGCGACGCGTACGTCCTGAACGGCCAGAAGATGTGGCTGACGAACGGCGGTACGTCCTCGCTCGTGGCCGTGCTGGTGCGAAGTGACGAAGGACACCCCGAGGGCACGGCCCCGCACAAGTCGATGACCACCTTCCTGGTCGAGAAGGAGCCGGGCTTCGGTGAGGTCCGCCCGGGCCTGACCATCCCCGGCAAGATCGACAAGATGGGCTACAAGGGCGTCGACACCACCGAGCTGATCATGGACGGGCTGCGGGTACCGGCCGATCGGGTGCTCGGCGGCGTCACCGGCCGAGGTTTTTACCAAATGATGGACGGAGTGGAGGTCGGCCGCGTCAACGTGGCCGCCCGCGGCTGCGGCGTCGCCCAGCGCGCCTTCGAGCTGGGCGTCCGCTACGCCCAGCAGCGGCACACCTTCGGCAAGGCCATCGCCCAGCACCAGGCGATCCAGTTCAAACTGGCCGAGATGGCCACCAAGGTCGAGGCCGCGCATGCCATGATGGTGAACGCGGCACGCAAAAAGGATTCCGGGGAGCGAAACGACCTCGAAGCGGGGATGGCGAAGTACCTCGCCTCCGAGTACTGCAAGGAGGTCGTGGAGGACGCCTTCCGGATCCACGGCGGCTACGGCTTCTCCAAGGAGTACGAGATCGAGCGCCTCTACCGGGAGGCCCCGATGCTGCTCATCGGTGAAGGTACCGCCGAGATCCAGAAAATGATCATCGGGCGCAGGTTGCTCGAAGAGTATCGATTCCAGGGCTGATTGTCCGGATACGGGGTGTTTTCTTCGAGAAGAAGATCACACCCCGTAGACGCCTCTCGGCCGCCGACTCGGCTGCCTGGCTTACCCAGTTGCAGCCCGCGCCCGGTACGATCCCCGGAAAGCCGCCGTCCCCCGTCTTGTGCGGCATCATCCGCTACGAAGGTCATCCATGCCCCACAGCCAAACCTCTGCACCTCGCGACAGCCGAGCCGGCGTACGCCTCGCGCGCGGAGCATCGCCGTGGCTTCTCCCGACCGTCGCCACCGCAGCCCTCAGCCTGGTCCGCGCCCGTCGCTCGACCGCGGCCAGGGCCGTCGCCGTGCCCGCCACCGCGCTCGCGGCGGGCATGCTGTGGTTCTTCCGCGACCCCGAGCGCGAGATCGCCACGGGCCGGGTCATCTCGCCCGCCGACGGTGTGGTGCAGAGCATCATGCCGTGGAAGGACGGCCGCACCCGCGTCGCGATCTTCATGAGCCCGCTCAACGTCCACGTCAACCGCGCGCCGCTGTCCGGCACGGTGACGTCGGTCGAGCACATCCCCGGCGGCTTTGTTCCGGCTTTCAACAAGGAGAGCGAGAACAACGAGCGCGTAGTCTGGCATTTCGACACCGAACTCGGCGACATCGAGATGATCCAGATCGCCGGCGCGGTGGCCCGCCGCATCGTCCCCTACCTCCCGGAGGGCACGAAGGTCGAGCAGGGCGACCGCATCGGTCTGATCCGCTTCGGCTCGCGTGTCGACCTCTACCTGCCGGAGGGCGTGGAGGTCGCGGTCGAGGTCGGTCAGAAGACCGTGGCTGGGGTGACTCGCATTGACCGTGATTGATCCGGAGACCCAGGCGGGCTGGGTGCCCGAGGCCGACGACGTGGACGACGAAGAGGAGATGCCCCTCTCTCTGCGCCTGTCGATAGCGGACACCCTCACCCTGGGCAACGCCACGTGCGGCTTCATGGCGGTGTACTTCACCACCACCGGCATCCTGATCCCGCACCTGACCGGGAACGACGAGTCCGCGGGCATGGCGCGGCACAGCGCCGCCACGGCCGTCATCCTGATGCTCTGCGCGGCGGTGTTCGACCTGTTCGACGGCCTGGTGGCGCGCAAGCTGCGCTCCTCCCCCATGGGCGCCGAGCTGGACAACCTGTCCGACCTGATCAGCTTCGGCCTCGCGCCCGCCTACTTCGTGCTCGTCTACGGCATGGTCGCCGACGACGCGCACCAGAGAGTCGCGGCGTTGGGCGCGATCGTGGTCCTGCTGGCGGTCGTACTGCGGCTGGCGCGCTTCTCCTGCGTCACGATGAAGGACGGCGTCTTCCAGGGCATGCCCTCGCCGTTCGGCGCGCTGACGGTCGTCTCGATCGTGCTGCTGGAGCTGCCCTTCGTGGCGACGCTGCTGGCGATCCTGGGCACCGCGTGGCTGATGGTGAGCCGGGTGGAGTACCCGAAGCCGCGGGGCCGTCTCGCGGGCGCGATGCTCTCCTGGATCGTGCTCTCGATGGGCCTGCTGGCGGCCTGGGCGTTCGACGCCCCGAGCGGTCAGCTCCTGCTCCAGACGGGCTGCGCGCTCCAGTTGGTGATGGGCGCGGTGATCCCGCTGTTCGCCACGGCGCGCCGGGTCAACAACTTCCGCGACAACCGCCGCGAGGCACGGGCGGCGCAGCTGCCGTAAGGCATTCCCGCAAGGCATGGCGAAGGGCCCCGAACCATCCGGTTCGGGGCCCTTCGCCATGCCGCCGGCCGCTCCCGGGTCAGCTCAGGCGGTCCTCGGCGATCCGGGCGGCGACGCGCTCCAGGATCGGGCCGGCCTCAGCGATGCACCGGGCGACGTCCGGCTCCACCGACGTCAGCGGATAGGCCCGCTCGATGCCGGCGCCGCGCAGCGCCGCCTCCGACAGGGCCAGCCGCCCGCACACGGCCACCACGGGCCGGCCCGCGGCCCGGGCCGCCGCCGCGACCCCGGCCGGTGCCTTGCCGTGCAGCGTCTGCTCGTCCAGCGAGCCCTCGCCGGTGACGACCAGGGACGCCCGCTCCAGGGCCGGCGCGAAGCCGAGCACGTCGAGCATGACCTCGATACCGGGCCGGAACCGGGCGCCGAGCAGCAGCGCGCCGTACCCGATGCCACCGGCCGCGCCGGCACCCGGGGAGTCCGCGTACCGGGCCGCCCGCGCGCCGACCGCCGCCTCCAGCACCTCGGCGTAGTGCGCGAGGGCCGCGTCCAGGGTCGCCACGTCCTCGGGGGAGGCGCCCTTCTGCGGGCCGTACACCGCCGGGGCGCCCTTCGGGCCGGTCAGCGGGTTGTCGACGTCGCTGGCGAGCACCAGCTCCACCGCCGACAGCCGCGGGTCGAGCCCGGACAGGTCGGCCCGGCGCAGCGCGGCGAGGCCCCCGCCGCCCGGCGGCACGCTCTCGCCCTCTGCGTCGAGGAACCGCGCCCCGAGCGCGGACAGCATGCCCGCGCCGCCGTCCGTCGTGGCGCTGCCGCCCACGCCGAACACGATCGTCCGGGCGCCGGCGTCCAGCGCGGCCCGCAGCAGTTGCCCGGAGCCGTACGTGGAGGCCGTCAGCGGCGCGAAGACGCCGGCCGGGAGCCGCTGGAGCCCGCTCGCCTCGGCCATCTCCACCACGGCGGTGTCGCCGCGCAGCGCGAACGCGGCGGTGACCTCCGCGCCGAGCGGCCCGGCGACGCGGACCGTACGACGCTCGAAACCGGCCGCGACCGCCGCGTCCACCGTGCCGTCACCGCCGTCGGCGACCGGCAGCGCCTCCACCCGGAGGTCCGGCACCACCCGGCGCAGCCCGGCCGTGACCCGCTCGGCGACCTCCACGGCCGTCAGCGAGCCCTTGAACTTGTCCGCGGCGACCAGTACCCGACGGTCCTCGTCCACAGCAGCTTCCGCCACCTTGCATTCCCCTCGCTCTCCGGGCCCCGCGCACGTCAGGGCCAGTCGCGCCGCTGCGACCATAACCGCAAGGCCGCCTCCCCGTCATGCCCCGACCACCCGCGGACCCTGCCCCCGCTCGTCCCGGTCGCCGCCGGGACGCGGTGCTCTCGCACACCGGGAACGGCGTGTACGGCGCGATGGTCGCCGCCGCGCTGCTCTCGGCGGCCTTCACCTCGCCGACCGTGCTGCCGTGGGAGGAGACGCCGGCCACGGTGTCGGCGCAGACGGCGGGCCTCGGCTGGATCCGCACCGTCCCGGACGCGGCCGTCCTCACCGCCGGACTGCTGTACGGCGACGGCGGCTTCACCCGCGCCATCGCCCTGACCGTGCGCGGCGGTCCGGACACCGACTCGGGCGGCGCGCCGGCCGGTTCGGTGGCCGGCGTCCTGAACGGCGCCGCCGCGATCCCGGACCGGTGGAAGGACCGCTTCAGGACACGGTCCGCAGCGCGGTGTTCGGCTTCGACGGCGTCCGGATCAGCGCGCCGGCCGAACGCACCCCGCGCCTGGTTACCCTTCCTGGATGACCACGACTCCTGACTTCGCCACGTACATCGCGGGCCTGCCCCGCATCATCGCCGGCGCCGCCGCGCTCTTCCGGGACACCGAGGGCCGGGTGCTGCTGGTGGAGCCGAACTACCGCGAGGGCTGGGCGCTTCCGGGCGGGACGATCGAGTCGGACGACGGCGAGACCCCGCGGCAGGGGGCCCGCCGCGAGACGCTGGAGGAGATCGGCCTCGACCGCGAACCGGGCCGCCTGCTCGCCGTGGACTGGGTCCGGGGCGACGGCCGCCCGCCGCTGGTGGCCTACCTGTACGACGGCGGCGTCCTCACCGACGCCGACCTCGCCGCCATCAAGCTCCAGGAGGAGGAACTCCTCTCCTGGCGCCTGGTCCCCCGCGAGGACCTCACCGCCCACCTCCCGGGCGCCCTCGGCCGCCGCGTCCTGGCCGCCCTGGACACCCTGGCCTCCGGCAGTGGCACGGCGGAACTGGAGAACGGCCATCCCGCGCACTGACTCCTCACCGGCAAGCCTGGCGGCCCGTTAGAACAGCGCCGCTCCCCGTTCGAAGTCCAGAAGCCGGCGCTTGCGGTCCAGGCCGCCGCCGTAACCCGTGAGGGCGCCGCCGGTGCCGAGGACGCGGTGGCAGGGGACGATGATGCCGACGGGGTTGCGGCCGTTGGCGAGGCCGACCGCTCGGGAGGCGCCGGTGTTGCCGAGGGTGTGGGCGAGTTGGCCGTAGGTGCGGGTCTCGCCGTAGGGGATGCGGCTGAGCTGGGTCCATACGCTGCGTTGGAAAGGGGTTCCGCAGAGGGCGAGTTGGACGGTGAACTCGGTCAGCTCGCCCGCGAAGTACGCCGTGAGCTGCTCCTCGGCCTCGCCGAAGCAGCGTGGGCCGCGGTCGGGCGGGCCGAAGCTCTCCTCGGGCGGCCGGTGCCGCTGCCCGGCCATGTACAGGCCGCACAGGGCGCCGTCGGCGTCGGCCACGAGGGTGAGCGGGCCGTAGGGGCTGTCGATCACGGTGTGCCGTGTCATGGGTGAACTGTCCTATACCGGGAGAAAGTTGACGGGGTGGTCGCCGGTCGCCCACAGGTACTGCACCGCGTAGGCCCGCCAGGGGCGCCAGGCCTCCGCGTGGGCGGTGAGCGCGGCGGGGGTCGTCGGCAGTCCCACTTCGCCGGCCGCCTTGCGGATGCCGAGGTCGGTGGGGAGGAAGGCGTCGGGGTCGCCCAGGGCGCGCATGGCGATGACATCGGCCGTCCAGGGACCGATGCCGGGCAGGGCGAGCAGCCGGGCGCGGGTCTCGGCCCGGTCCGACTCGGCGCCCAGGCGCACGGTGCCGTCGGCGAGGTGCCGGACGAGGGTGGTGAAGGTGGTGCGCCGGGTGCGTGGCATGGCGAGGGTTCCGGGGTCCGCCTCGGCCAGTGCCGCCGGGGACGGGAAGAGGTGCGTGAGGCCGCCCTCGGGGTCGTCCAGGGGTTTGCCGTGGGCGGTGACCAGGCGGGCCGCGTGGGTGCGGGCGGCGGCCGTGGAGACCTGCTGTCCGAGGACGGCCCGGGCGGCGAACTCGGCCTCGTCGACCGTGCGCGGCACCCGGCGCCCCGGGGCCCGGTCGACCAGTGGCGCGAGCAGCGGGTCGGCGCGCAGCCGGTCGTCCACGGCGACCGGGTCGGCGTCCAGGTCGAGCAGCCGGCGGCAGCGGTTGATCGCCACGGTCAGGTCGCGCGGGTCGCCGAGGGTGAGCCGGCAGGCGATGTGGTCGGGGCGCGGGGTGAGGGCGACGATGCCGTGGCCGTGGGGCAGGTCGAGCGTGCGCCGGTAGGCGCCGTCGCGCCACTCCTCGACGCCGGGTACGGCGGTGGCGGCGAGGTGGCCGAAGAGGTTGTCGGGGTTGAGCGGCGCCCGGAACGGCAGCCGCAG
This sequence comes from Streptomyces pyxinicus, assembly GCF_024753135.1. Classification (GTDB taxonomy): domain Bacteria; phylum Actinomycetota; class Actinomycetes; order Streptomycetales; family Streptomycetaceae; genus Streptomyces; species Streptomyces pyxinicus. The sequence goes on from NZ_JANUGP010000001.1 coordinate 466,240, forward strand.
CGCGAGCGTGCCGAGGGCGCCCGCCCTGCCGCTGCCGGGGACCCGGGCGCGCAGCTCGGTCGGGGTGAGGGCGAAGACCTGGCGGACGGTGTCGTTGAAGGCGCGGATGGAGGAGAAGCCGGCCGCGAAGGCGATCTCGGCCATGGGCAGCGGGGTGGTCTCGATGAGCAGGCGGGCCGTCCGGGCGCGCTGGGCGCGGGCGATCGCGAGCGGTCCGGCGCCCACCTCCATGAGCAGTTGCCGCTCCACCTGCCGGGCGCTGTAGCCGAGCCGCGCGGCGAGTCCGGGCACGCCCTCGCGGTCCACGACACCGTCGGCGATGAGCCGCATGGCGCGGGCCACCAGGTCGGCGCGCCGGTCCCACTCCGGGGAACCGGGGCTGACGTCGGGGCGGCACCGCTTGCAGGCCCGGAAGCCGGCCTGCTGGCACGCGGCGGCGCTCGGGTAGAACGTCATGTTCCGCGCCTTGGGCGGCACCACGGGGCAGCTGGGCCGGCAGTAGATCCGCGTGGTCAGTACGGCCGTGAAGAACCAGCCGTCGAACCGCGCGTCCTTGGACTGCACGGCGCGCACGCAGTGCTCCCGGTCGAGGTGCATCCCTGTCTGCATGCGTCCAGCATCGGCCACGTCCGCACCCGCTCGCTGGCAGGAATCCGACCTGGCGGTGGGCGTGAGCAGCGGGTCAGGCGTGGCCGTACTCCCGGAAGCGGGTGACCCAGTCGGCGGTGGCGCGCAGGCCGCCGAAGGTGTAGAAGTGCACCTTCACCCGGCCGTGCCGCGCGGGGTCGTAGCGGTCGGCCAGCTCGCGCAGGAAGCGGTCCGGTCCGGTCGTACCCATCAGGTTCGTGAGCGAGAAGCCGTACTTGCGGGCGACGGAGGCGCTGGTGGCCACGCCGAACCGGCCGGCGTAGCCGAGCAGCCGGCGCACGCCCGCCGGGCCGGGGACGCCGACGCGCACCGGCAGCCGCACGCCCCGGGCCCGGACGGCTTCCAGCCAGCTCAGCACCGGGTCGACGTCGAAGCCGAACTGCGTGATGACGTCACCGCCGAACCCGCCGGCGTCGATGGCGGCGGCCTTGCCGGTGAGCGCGGACCACAGGGCGGGGCCGGCTATCGCCGGGTGGCCCTCCGGGTAGCCGCTGATCCCGACGTGGCGCACCCCGTATCCGGGCAGCAGGCCGGTGCGCAGCAGGGCGAGCGCGTCCGGGTAGGGGCCCTCGGGGCGGGCGGGGTCGCCGCCGACCAGGAAGACGTTCTCGGCGGTGCCGTCCGCCGCCAGCCCGGCGAGGAACTCCTCCAGGGCCGAGCGGGAGGGCAGCCGGCGCGCGGAAATGTGCGGTACGGGGACGAGTCCGAGCCGCCTGACCGCGCGGGCGGCGGCCAGCCGGGTGGTGAGATCCTCGCCGGCGAGGAAGGTGATGTTGACCCGCGTACCGTCCGGGACGAGGGCACGGGCCTCTTCGAGCCGGGGCACGTCCTTGCCGGTCATCTCCAGGGAGAAGTCGTCGAGCAGGGAGGGACGCGGGACGGCCTCCCCGGGGCTCTCGGCTCCGTCCGGGGCGGGGGCGCCGCCGTCGGGCGGGGCGGTGAGAGCGGGCTCCATCGTGCTCCTCGGGCGGCTGCGGTCGTGATGTCGGCCGATGATGCCACGCGGGGGCCACGGGTACGGGGCCGGGGTCAGGAAGGCCCGAGGCCCTGCCGGGCGGCGCGGGAGGTGCCGGAACGCCTACGCGCGGGTGCTCACCGGCCCGCTTCCCGGGCGAACGCCCCGTACGCCCGGTCGTCGAAGAGCACGAACCTCACCTCTTCGACGGCGGTCGGCGTGTTGCGTACCGTCTCGACGGCGACGCGGGCCGCGTCGTCCATCGGCCAGCGGTAGACGCCGGCGGAGACGGCCGGGAACGCGAGCGTGCGGGCGCCGAGTTCGTCGGCCACGCGCAGGGACTCGCGGTAGCAGGAGGTGAGGAGGGCGGTGCGGTCCTCGGCGGCGGACCAGACGGGGCCCACCGTGTGGATCACCCAACGGGCGTCCAGCTCGCCCGCCGTGGTGGCGACGGCCTGGCCGGTGGGCAGGCCCTTGCCGTACCGGGAGGCGCGCAGGGCGCGGCACTCGGCGAGGATGGCGGGGCCGCCGCGGCGGTGGATGGCGCCGTCGACTCCCCCGCCGCCGAGCAGCGAGGAGTTGGCCGCGTTGACGATCGCGTCGACGCTCTGCCGGGTGATGTCGCCCTGGACGAAGACGACACGGGTGCCGGTCATGTCTGTCGCAGCCTCCGCCAGACGGCCCGGGCGGCGTTGTGCCCGGACATGCCGTGCACGCCCGGTCCCGGCGGGGTCGCCGAGGAGCAGATGAACACCGCCGGGTGGGGGGTGTGGTACGGGAACAGGGACAGCCGGGGGCGCAGCAGGAGCTGGAGTCCGGAGGCCGCGCCGCAGGCGATGTCGCCGCCGACGTAGTTGGCGTTGTGGGCGGCCAGCTCGGCCGGACCGGCGACGGCGCGGGCGAGGACGCGGTCGCGGAAGCCGGGTGCGAAGCGCTCCAGCTGGCGTTCCATGGCGTCGGTGAGGTCGCCCGACCAGCCGTTGGGCACATGGCCGTAGGCCCAGAAGACGTGCTTGCCCTCGGGGGCGCGGCCGGGGTCGACGACGCTCGGCTGCACGGTGATCAGGAAGGGCTTCTCGGGGGCCCGGCCCTCACGGGAGGCGGCCCGGAGCGCGGCGCCGATCTCTCCACGGCTCGCGCCGATCTGGACGGTTCCGGCGGTGCGGGCTTCGGGCGCGGTCCAGGGCACCGGGCCGTCCAGCGCGTAGTCGATCTTGAAGACACTGGCGCCGTACCGGTAGTCGGCGTAGTAGTCGCCGAGTCCGGCGATCCGGGCGAGGGCGGTGGGCGAGGTGTCGAAGACGTAGGCGCGGGCGGGTGGCAGGTCGTCCAGGCGCTTGACCTCGTAGTCGGTGTGCACGGCGCCGCCGAGGTCCTTCAGATAGCCGGCGAGGGCGTCGGAGATGGCCTGGGAGCCGCCGCGTGGGAGGGGCCAGCCGCGCGCGTGGGCGGCCAGCGCGAAGACGAGGCCGACGGCGCCGGTGGCGAGTCCGCCGAGCGGCGCGATCACATGGCCGACCAGACCGGCGAACAGGGCCTTGAACCGCTCGTCCCGGAAGCGGCGCATGAGCCAGGTCGACGGGGGCAGTCCGGCCAGGCCGAAGCGGGCCAGGGTGACCGGGTCGCGGGGCAGCGCGGTCAGCGGCAGGGACATGAAGTCCTTGACGAGGGTGTCCCAGTGGGCGAGCAGCGGCTCGACCATCCTGCGGTAGGCGCCCGCGTCGCGCGGTCCGAAGGAGGCGGCGGTCTCGGCGACCGAGCGGGACAGCACGGCCGCGCTGCCGTCCGGGAAGGGGTGGGCCATGGGCAGCTCGGCGTGCAGCCACTCCAGGCCGTAGCGGTCCAGGGGCAGGGCGCGGAACGCGGGCGAGTTGATGCCGAGGGGGTGGGCGGCCGAGCAGGGGTCGTGCCGGAAACCGGGGAGGGTCAGCTCCTCGGTGCGGGCACCGCCGCCTATGGTGGGCCGCGCCTCGAACACGGCGACGGAGAAGCCGCGCCGGGCCAGCTCCACGGCCGCGGTCAGTCCGTTCGGCCCCGCACCCACCACGACCGCATCGAGCATCGACGGCACCTTCGGACCCCTTCGTCAGCCGATGGCCACTTCCGATCAGGATATGCCGGTGCACCGACATACCCGGGCCCCGGGTGGCGCCCGGGGGCCGGTGCCGCCGTCAGACCGCCGCGCCCAGTACGGCGGCCAGCCGCCGGGCGGTGGCGGTGTCGCGCGCGGCGGTGAACGGCAGGGTGTTGCCGCCGGTCACCCGGAACGGTTCGCCGGTGAGCGTGAGGTGCGCGCCGCCCGCCTCCTCGACCAGCAGCAGACCGGCCGCGTGGTCCCAGGCGGCCTCCCAGGAGAACGCCACGGCGTCCAGCTCGCCCCGCGCGACGGCGAGGTATTCGAGGCCGGCCGAGCCGCACGGGCGCGGGGCGATGCCGTCGGTCCACAGGGCGCGCAGCGCCCGCTTCTGTTCGTCGGTGGTGAAGTCCGGGTGGGAGGTGGCGACGACGAGGTCCCGGCCGGGTGCGGGCGGGCCCGCGAACAGCCGCTCGCCGTCGAGGAAGGCGCCCTGGCCGCGCACGGCGCGGGCGAACTGGTCGCGGGCCGCCGCATAGGTCCAGGAGGCGACGACGACGCCCCGGTGGGCGAGTGCCACCAGCGTGCAGAAGCCGTCGTCGCCGTGCACGAACTGGCGGGTGCCGTCGACCGGGTCCACGATCCACACCGGGGCGTCGCCCCGGAGCGCCTCGTAGACCGCAGGGTTGGCGTGCACGGCCTCCTCGCCGACCACCACGGAGCCGGGCAGCAGGGCGCCGAGGTCCTCGGTGAGCCGCAGCTCGGCGAGGCGGTCGGCGTCCGTCACCAGGTCGTGCGGTCCGCTCTTCTGGTCGACCTCGTCGGCCGTGAGGCGGCGGAAGCGGGGCAGGATCTCGGCGGCGGCGGCCTTGCGGACCGCCTCCTCCACGTCGTCGGAGCAGCGGGCGAGAAACTCGTCGATGGTTTCCGTGTTGTCGATCATGCCTCCATGAGAGCACGACCCACTGACAACGCCCGCGCCCGGGCGGTGCACACCGGATGGAATCGGGATGAAGAACAGGGGTCGCCGGCCGCCGCCGTACCCGGATCAGCGGCCCACGGCGTAGCCCTGCATCCCGCGCGGGTTGGCCGCGGCCGACAGCACGCCGGTCTCCGGGTCGCGGGCGACCGCGCACAGCCGGCCCTCGGACCAGGCAGGGCCGACCGTGACGTCATGGCCGCGCCGCCGCAGTTCCGCGATCACCGCCGGGTCGGTGCGGGACTCCACGGTCAGGCTTCCCGGGCGCCGGCCGCGCGGGTAGAAGGAGCTGGGGAAGCTGTCGGTGTGCCAGTTCGGGGCGTCGATAGCGCCCTGCAGGTCGAGGCCGCCGCGGATCGGGGCGCGCAGGGCGGCGGCGAGGAAGAAGTGCAGCTGCCACTGGTCCTGCTGGTCGCCGCCGGGGGTGCCGAAGGCCAGGACCGGCACGCCGTCGCGCAGCGCGAGGGACGGGGTGAGGGTGGTGCGCGGCCGACGGCCCGGGGTGAGGGTGTTCGGCAGGCCCTCCTCCAGCCAGGTCATCTGCAGGCGGGTGCCGAGCGGGAAGCCCAGTTCCGGGACGACCGGGTTGGACTGGAGCCAGCCGCCGCTGGGCGTGGCGGCGACCATGTTGCCCCAGCGGTCGACCACGTCGAGGTGGCAGGTGTCCCCGCGCGTGGTGCCGTCGACGGCGACGTGCGGCTCCCCTGGGACCTCGGCGGCGGTGGGCTCCCCGGCGCCCAGCGCGTCGAAGCCGGGGGCGCCGTCGTCGGCCACGCGCGCGTGCGCCTGTGCGGGCAGGCGCGGGGCGCGTCCACCGGGGCTTCCGGGACGCAGCTCGAAGGAGGCCTCGGCGCCGACGAGGGCCCGCCGGGCGGTGGTGTAGTCGTCCGACAGCAGGTCGGCGAGCGGCACGTCGGCGGCGTCCCCGTACCAGGCCTCGCGGTCGGCCATGGCGAGCTTGCAGCCCTCGACCAGCAGGTGGACGTAGTCGGCGGAGCCGTTGGCGGGCAGTTCGGGCGGGAGGAGGGCGAGCTGCTGGAGGAAGGCGGGCCCCTGGCTCCAGGGCCCGGCCTTGCACACGGTCCACCCCTTCCAGTCGTACGTCACCGGGTCCTCGTACGTCGCCGACCAGCCGGCGAGGTCGTCCTCGGTGAGGGTGCCGGTGTGCCGTTCGCCGCTGGTGTCCAACGTGGGCCGGCGGGACTGCCGTACCAGGGCCTCGGCGATGAACCCGGAGCGCCACACCTCGCGCGCGGCGTCGATCCGGGCCTCCCGGCCGCCCGCGCGGGCGGTCTCGGCGAGCAGCCGCTTCCAGGTGGCGGCGAGGGCGGGGTTGCGCAGCGGTTCCCCGGGACGGGGCGACCGGCCGCCGGGCAGGTACACCCGCGCCGACGAGCTCCACTCCGTCTCGAACAACTCCCGTACCGTCTCCACGGTCGCGCCGAGCTTCTCGACGGGCGGGTGCCCGTGCTCGGCGTAGCCGATGGCGTACGACAGCACGTCCTCCAGGGACGTGGTGCCGTGATCGCGCAGGAGCAGCAGCCAGGCGTCGAAGGCACCGGGCACGGCGGCGGCGAGCGGCCCGGTGCCGGGCACGAGGTCGAGCCCGAGGGACCGGTAGCGCGCGGCCGTGGCACCCGCCGGGGCCACCCCTTGTCCGCACAGCACCCGTACCGCGCCGCCGGCGGGGGCGAGCAGGATCGGCACCTCGCCGGCGGGCCCGTTCAGATGCGGCTCGACCACATGCAGCACGAACGCCCCGGCCACCGCCGCGTCGAAGGCGTTCCCGCCCCGCTCCAGCACGGCCATCGCCGACTGCGAGGCGAGCCAGTGGGTGGCGGAGACCATGCCGAAGGTGCCCTGGAGGGTGGGGCGGGTGGTGAACATGGGACCTCTCACCTCGCTACGACGGCACACCTGTCCGGCGGCCGTGCGCAAAGGTTACTGAGTCCGCTTCAGGACGGGCATGTGCTGTGTGAAGGCAGCGTCAGGCCGCTGGGGCTGATGCGGGCCAGTGTCACCGGTCGGGGGCTGTGGGGAGCGGCCGGGCCGCGCGGGCGCGATGCGGGAGTGCGTCCGCGCGGCCCGGCCGTGCCGCCGGGTCAGCTCGTCGCGCGTACCGCTTCGCGGATCAGGTCGGCGACCTCCTTCGGCCGGGAGACGGCGACCGCGTGCGACGCGCCCTCGGCCTCGACGACGGTCGCCCCCGCCCGCTTCGCGGCGAAGCGCTCCACCTCCGGGTTGATCGCGTTGTCCGCGCCGGCCACCAGGGCCCAGGACGGCTTGGTCCGCCACGCGGCGGCGGAGGCGGGCTCCTCGAAGGCCCCGGCGGCGAGCGGTCGCTGCGCCGCCGCGAGGACCTTGGTGACCTCGGCGGGCACGTCGGCGGCGAAGACCGACGGGAAGGCGTCCTCGGCGATGGTGACCTCGACGGCGGGGTCACCGCCCGCGACGGGGTACGTCCACTGCTTGAGGCTGCTCACCAGCGGGGAGGCGGGGAAGCGGCCCTGCAGCTCGCCGAGGCTCTCCCCCTCCTCCAGGACGTAGGCGGCCACGTAGACGAGGCCGACGACGTTCTCCGTGACACCGGCCACGGTGATCAGCGCACCGCCGTACGAGTGGCCGACCAGCACGACCGGCCCGTCGATCTGGGCCGCCACGGAGGCGACGTACGCGGCGTCGCTCGCGAGGCCCCGGAGCGGGTTCGGGGGCGCGACGACGGGGATGCCGTGGCCCTGGAGTTCCGTGATGACACCGGACCAGCTGGCCGCGTCGGCGAACGCGCCGTGCACGAGAAGCACCGTGGGCGTGGAAGTGGTCATGTCTGTGCTGTCTCCTCTGTTGTCAGGCGGTGTGCAGGGCCGCGTGCAGCGTGCGGGCGGCCATCGTGATGGCGGCCTCGGCCGCGTGGGTGCCGCGCAGGGCGTTGAGCATCACGAAGTCGTGGATGACGCCCTGGAAGCGGACCGCGGTGACCGGCACCCCGGCCTCCCGCAGCTTGTTGGCGTAGGCCTCGCCCTCGTCGCGCAGCACGTCCGCCTCACCGGTGATGACCAGCGCCGGGGGCAGGTCCTTCAGCTGCTCGGTGGTGGCGCGCAGCGGGGAGGCGGTGATCCGGGCGCGGTCGGCCTCGTCGGTGGTGTACTGATCCCAGAACCACTGCATGCCGTCGCGGCGCAGGAAGTAGCCGGTGGCGAACTGGTGGTAGGACGCCGTGTCGAAGTTCGCGTCGGTGACCGGGTAGAACAGGACCTGCTGCGCCAGCGGGACGCCGCCGCGCTCCTTGGCCATGAGGGTCAGCGCGGCCGTCATGTTGCCGCCGACCGAGTCGCCCGCCACGGCCAGGCGCGTCCCGTCCAGGCCCTTGGTGGCGCCCTGCTCCACGATCCACCGCGCGACGGCGAAGTTCTGCTCGATGGCGACCGGGTAGCGCGCCTCGGGCGACAGGTCGTACTCGGGGAAGACGACCGCCGCGTCCGCCCCGACGGCCAGCTCGCGCACCAGGCGGTCGTGGGTGTGGGCACTGCCGAAGACCCAGCCCGCGCCGTGGATGTAGAGGATCACCGGCAGCGTGCCCTCGGCGCCGGCGGGCTTGACGACGCGCGCCCGGACGCTGCCCGTGGGGCCGCCCGAGACGGTGATCCACTCCTCGTCGACCGCCGGCTTCTCGATCTCCCCGGACTGCACCTCCTCGACGGCCTTGCGGCCCTCCGCCGGCGGCAGGTCGAACAGGTAGGGCGGGTTGGCGGTCGCCTCCGCGAACGCGGCTGCCTCGGGTTCCAGCACCGGCTGCGCCGGCTGGGGGGATGCGGACATGGGGAACTCCTGGAGAGTCGTCGGATACGCCGGTCGTTCCGGCGATCGCCCGGATCGTCGTGCTGGGCACTCCGGCGCCGGTGGTCGTCACCGTAGGTCGGCCGTGTGCGGGCGAGTTGTCCGCAAGCGCACGTCCGATGTCCCCGCAGCGCACCGGTGCCGTGCCGGTCCGTGTCCAGTGCGCTGGGAGGAACGCGCCAGTGCGCGGACGGAACACACGTCGGTGTCCGGCGGGCCTAGCGTGATGGCTCGGCGGTCGCGGTTCGCCCGTGAGCACATCGACACATCAGCACATCAGCACATCGGCTCGATGGCGAACCCTCGCGTACCACCGCATCTCCCCGCCCGCTGCCGTCCGCCGAGTCCGGACGCGGCGGGCGTCATCAGACACTCATCCCGGAGGGGTCCCGCACACGTGTCTCCCATGCCGGTCGGCGGACTGGTTCCCCAGGCCACCGACGATGCCGCAGAGCTCGTCGTCCGCAACGCCAGAATTCACACGGGAGATCCCGGCCGCCCCCAGGCCGAGGCGATCGCCGTGCGGGGCGGTGTCATCACGGTCGTCGGCGACGACAAGGACGTGGCCCCGCACATCGGTACGGCCACGAAAGTGGTGGACGTGCTCGGCCGGCGGATGGTCCCCGGGCTCAACGACGCCCACCTGCACGTGATTCGCGGCGGCCTCAACTACGTACTCGAACTGCGCTGGGACGGGGTGCGCACCCTGCGCCAGGCTCTGGCGATGCTCCGGGAACAGGCCGCGCGCACCCCCAAGGGCCAGTGGGTGCGGGTGGTGGGGGGCTGGTCGGTCGAGCAGTTCGCCGAACGGCGGCTGCCGACCGTCGCCGAACTGAACGAAGCCGCCCCCGACACCCCGGTGTTCGTCCTGCACCTGTACCAGTCGGCCGTGCTCAACCGGGCGGCGCTGCGGGCCGCCGGCTTCGGCAGGGACACGCCCGACCCCAAGGGCGGACAGATCGTGCGGGGCCGGGACGGGGAACCGACGGGTCTGCTGCTGGCCGCGCCGAGCGCGCTCATCCTCTACTCGACCCTGGCCAAGGCCCCGGTTCTGGAAGGGGAGGACAAGAAGGTCTCGACCCGTCACTTCCTGCGTGAACTGAACCGGTTCGGTCTGACCTCGGCGATCGACGCCGCCGGCGGGTTCCAGAACTTCCCCGACAACTACGGCACCGTCATCGAACTGGCCGAGGCCGGTCAGTTGTCGCTGCGCATCGCCTATCACCTGTTTCCGCAGGTTCCGGGCCAGGAGACAGCGGACCTCACCCGTTGGACAGAGACGACGCGTCCCGAGGACGGGGACGAGTGGCTGCGCCTGAACGGCGCGGGCGAGAACCTCACCTGGGCGGCGGCGGACTTCGAGAACTTCAACCAGCCGCGCCCGGAACTCGGCGATTACGAAGCCGAGTTCGAGAGGGCCGTACGTCTCCTCATGGAGAACGGCTGGGGGTTCCGGCTGCACGCCACGTACGACGAGACCATCCGCCGGGATCTCGCGGTCTTCGAGAAGCTGGCCGCGGAGGGCCTCTTCCCGGCCGGGAACCGGTGGCTGTTCGACCATGCGGAGACCGCGTCCGGGGAAAGCCTCGACCGCGTCGCCGCGCTCGGCGGGGCGATGTCCGTGCAGAACCGGCTGTCCTTCCAGGGGGAGGCGTTCCTGCGCCGCTACGGCCCCGGCAGAGCGGCGGACGCCCCGCCGGTCCGGGCCATGCTGGAGCGCGGGCTGACCGTGGCCGCCGGCACGGACGCCACCCGGGTCTCCACCTACAACCCCTGGGTCGCCCTGCACTGGCTGGTCAGCGGCCGCAACGTCGCCGGTCTGGCGCTCCGGCCGCCGGCCAACCAGGTCGACCGGGACACCGCGCTGCGCATGTTCACCCTCGCCGGCGCCCGGCTGACCGGCGAGGAGGAGGTCAAGGGCGTCCTGCGTCCGGGCTGCTACGCGGACCTCGCGGTGCTCTCCGACGACTACTTCACCGTGCCCGAGCCCGAGATCGCGCACATCGAGTCGCTGCTCACGGTCACCGGCGGCCGGATCGTCTACTCGGCCGGCGAGTTCGCGGGGCTCGACGAGGAACTGCCGCCCGTCAACCCCGACTGGAGCCCGGTCGCGCGGTTCGGCGGCTACCAGGCGCCCCGGTGCGCGGGCGCGCGGCAGGCCGAGTCGCTCGCCGAGGCCGTCGCGGAGGCGGAGCTGCACCGCACCTGGCGGGTCGAACGCGGGCTCTTCCCCGAGGGCTTCGACGCGCCCTTCGACCCCTGCTTCTCCTTCTAGCCCTATTTCCCCTTCACGTTCTAGCCCTGTTTCTCCTTCACGACTTCCGGGTGGGGCCGGGCCACGAGCCGCCCCTCCCGGGACACCACAGATATCCCTCTCATGGAAAGGCACGTTCATGGTCGACATCGCCGAGGTCACCGCGTCCCCCAGCCCCGACCTGCTGACGCCGGACAACTGCGCGGTCCTGTTCGTGGACCACCAGCCGCAGATGTTCTTCGCCGCCGGCAGCGGCGACCGCACCGCGATCATCAACGCGGCGCAGGGCCTGGCCAAGGCGGCCAAGGTCTTCGACGTCCCCGTCGTGCTGAGCACCGTGGCCGCGGAGTCCTTCTCCGGTCCGATCATGCCGCAGCTCGCGGAGGTGTTCCCCGAGCAGGAGATCATCGACCGCACGTCGATGAACGCCTGGGAGGACACCGCGTTCGTCGAAGCCGTCAAGGCGACCGGCCGCAAGAAGCTCGTCATCGCCGGTCTGTGGACGGAGGTCTGCGTGGTCCTGCCCACGCTCTCGGCCATCGCCCAGGGCTACGAGGTCTACGTGGTCACCGACGCGTCCGGCGGCGTCAGCCCGGCGGCCCACGAGCACGCCGTCCAGCGCATGATCCAGGCCGGTGCCGTCCCGGTCACCTGGCTCCAGGTGCTCCTGGAGCTGCAGCGGGACTGGGGCCGTACCGAGACGTACGTCCCGGTCACCGAGGTGGCGAAGGAGCACGCCGGCGCCTACGGCCTCGGTGTGGTCTACGCGCAGGCCGTCATCGGCGCCCACGCCGCCGGCTGAGCCGCATTCCACGCGGGGAAGCGACGTACCGAGCAACGAGTCAGGAACAGGCGGGAAGAGATGGATGCTGGACTGCTGGTCCTCCGGTTGGTCGCGGGACTGCTGGTCGCCGGCCACGGAGTGCAGAAGGTGAGTTTCCGGCTCGGGGGCCACGGCCTGGCGGGCGGCACCGAGGAGTTCCGTCACGACGGTTTCCGCGGCGGCCGTCTGACCGCCGTGGTCGCGGGGGCCAGTCAGATCGGGGCCGGCCTGTTCCTGGCCGCGGGACTCCTCACGCCCCTGGCCGCGATGGCCGCCATGGGCGTGATGACGGTCGCGGGCACCGTCAAGTGGGGCAAGGGCCTCTGGGTGCAGAACGACGGCTACGAGTATCCGATGGTCCTCGTCCTCGTCTCGGCGGCACTGGCCCTCACGGGGCCCGGCCGGTGGTCCCTCGACCACGCGCTGGGCATCACCCCCTGGCCGGCGTGGGTCGCCTGGGCCGTGATCGTCGCCGGTCCGGCCAGCGGGCTGCTCACCCGCGCGGTACTGCACCGCGACCGCGAGCCGGCCCCGGCGGGAGGGAAGCCCCGTGCGCGGACTGCTGACTGACGCGGTCCGCACGCTGGTCCCGCCCAGGGACGACCGCCACGGCCCGCTGCCTCCCCTGATGCTGGCCCTGACCGTGGTCACCGGTCTGGTCGACGCGGTGAGCTACCTGGCCCTGGGACACGTCTTCGTCGCCAACATGACCGGCAACGTGGTGTTCCTCGGCTTCTCCCTTGCCGGCGCCCCGAACCTGTCCGTGGTCGCCTCGGTCGTGGCACTGGCGGCGTTCCTCCTCGGCGCGCTGGCCGGCGGCGGTCTCGGCAGCCGCTTCGCCGCGCACCGCGGGCACCTGCTGAAGAGGGCCACCGCCGCGGAGACGGTCCTGGTGGCCGTCACCGTCGCCGTCACGGCGGCCACCGACGGCCGGGTCACCACCGGTGTCCAGTACACGCTGATCGTGTGCCTCGGACTCGGCATGGGCCTGCAGAACGCGGTCGCCCGGCGCGTCGGGGTCCCGGACCTCACCACGACCGTACTGACCCTGACCCTGACCGGGCTGGCCGCGGATTCGGGTCCGGCCGGCGGGGCGGCGCCGAGGGCCGGCCGCCGGATCCTGTCCGTGCTGGCCATGCTGCTCGGCGCCCTCGTCGGAGGCGAACTCGTCCTGCGCGGGCATCTGGTGCTCGCGCTGGGTCTGGCCCTGCTGCTCCTGGCGCTCACCTCCGTGGTCACCCACCGGCTGTCCGCCACCGACGCGGCCTGGGTCCGGTCGGCGTCCTGAGCCGTGGATCCCGGCTGCCGGCGGCACGTGTCCGCCGGCGGCCGGGATCTCTGGCCGTGCCGGGGGGTCTCGGCCGTCCGGTTCAGCCGCGGACCGGACGGCCGCACCGCTGGGCGTCACCCCGCCACTCGCTCGGGGACATCCCGTAGGCGGCCCGGAACACGCGGCTGAAGTGGGTGGGGCTCCGGAAGCCCCAGCGACGGGCGACCGCCGCGATGGTCATGTGATCCCAGGACCCCAGGGTGAGAGCGCGCCGGCATTCCTCAAGCCGCCGGCGCTGGATGAGCCGCCCGACCGTCGTCCCCTCGTCCTTGAAGAGCTTGTGCAGGTAGCGCACGGAGATGTGGTGGGCCCTGGCGATCATCTCGGGCGACAACTCCGCATCCCTGAGATGCCGGTCGATGAACTCCACGATCTCCGACACCAACGGCACCCGGGCTCCGGGCTCACTCCGCGCTTGTTCGGCCAGGTGCTCGGTGGCCAGAGTGGACAGCAGGCTCACGGCGTTCCAGACGAGCATCTCACCGACCGTGGAGCGGGACACCGCCGCCGTGTCGGCGAGGTCGGACAGGAACGGCGAGAGCAGGGTGCCCAGCCGGGACGCCGCGGTGACCGGGGCGTTCGTGAGACGGGGCACGTCGGACCGGGCGAGCCCGAGGAGTTCGCGAGGGAGCAGGAAGACCTTGAGACGGAAGCGCTCGGGAAAGTCGAGTACGGACGGCCGGTGTAAGTCGTAGAAGCAGATGTCTCCCGGGCCCAGGAGTACGTCAGCGGCGCTTTCTTGCGCGCACGGCGCTCCGCCGCCGCCTCGCAGGCCCACGAAGAGGTACTCGCCGCTGTCCCGGGCGATCAGCCGCAGGGGCTGTCCGACGGTGCCCGGCTCGCCGTGCGGCCGCTTCTCCCAGGGCAGCCGTGCCGGGGCGGCGCCGTCCATGATGACGAGGTCGGACCCCATGGGCATCCGCCGGACGATGTGCCGCCGCGAGGACCCGTACGCCGAACCGCTCCGGCTGCCCACAGCCTTCGTACTGGTAGTGGACGTGCTCACCGCTTGCCTCCGAACTGTCGTCACACGAAGCGGCGACAGCGACGAACGCTGCGGCGGTCCCTACCGGGGCCGCGCGCTCCGGTGGCCCTGACGGGCCGTCGTCCACTTCGCCCGGAGCGTAGACAGGTGAAAGTTCAAAAAGAGTGACAGGAGAGTGAGGGTGCCGCGCCGCCCCCGGCCCGGCCCGCCAGGCGGTTCCGGGCGGCCTCGCGTTCGGCCGGGCTCTCATGCGCCTCGGTGAGTTCGGCGGCGAAGACGCGCAGCAGGTCGTGGAGCGCGTAGCGGCCCGGAGCGGGTTCGGAGACGAGGTGGGCGTCGGTGAGTTCGCCCAGGAGCACGCGGGTTCGGCGAACCGGCAGGCCGGCGAGCGCGGCGGCCTCGCCCAACGTGCCGTCGGCGCCGGGACGCAGGGACAGCAGCCGGAAGAGGCGGGAGCCGTCGGGCGACAGCGAGCGGTACGAGCACCGGAAGGCGGCCCGGGCGTCGGACGTGCCGCCGGGCGCGGAGAAGGCGTCGAGGACCCCGCCGGCGGCACGGAGATCGGCGGCGACGGCGGACAGCGGAACGTCCCGGCGGCTGTCGGCGCGGGCGGCGACGACGGCCAGTGCCAGCGGCAGGCCACCGCACCGGGCGATGATCTCCTCGGCGGCGTCGGGCTCGGCCGCCAGCCGTGCCGCGCCGATCCGCCGGGCCAGCGCGGTGTGCGCGTCCGCCGGGGACAGCGGTTCCAGACGCAGCGGACGGGCGCCCGAGGCGATCAGGCCGGACAGCGCGCTACGACTCGTGACCACCGCCAGACAGCCCGGTGAGGCGGGCAGCAACGGGCGTACCCGCTCCGTGCCGGCGGCGTCGTCCAGGAGGACGAGGACGCGCCGGCCGGCGATCAGGCCGCGGTACAGGCCCGCCAGCGCGTCCACGCCGTCGGGCATGCGCCGGGGAGCCACTCCCAGGGCGGACAGCGCTCGGCGGAGCACCTCGGTGAGCGGTTCGGCGGCCCCCGCCGGATCGGCGCCTCCCAGCTCCATGTGCAGGTGGCCGTCCGGGAACCGGTGGGCGAACCGGTGCGCCCAGTGCACGGCGAGCGTCGTCTTCCCGACCCCCGGCATTCCGCTGACCAGCACGATCGCGGGCGTCCGGGTACCGGCGGCGGAGTCGGCCAGCGTGGTCAGGCGGTCGAGTTCCGTCCCCCGGCCGGAGAAGACGGTGAGATCGGACGGCAACTGGGCGGGACGGGCGACGCGTGTCCCCGGCTCCCGCTGCCGCACGTCCCTGTTCTCCTGGACGGGCCACACCTGCCTGTTCTCCCGGACGGGCCACACCTGCTGGCGCACCACCCGGGTGTGGGCCGCGATCAGTTCGGGGCCGGGCGAGGTGCCCAGCTCCGCGGCCAGGTCGCGCCGGACGTCGCCGTAGGCCGCCAGGGCTTCCGCCTGCAGACCGCAGGCCGCCAGCGTCAGGACGAGCCTGGCGTGCACCGGCTCGTTCAGCGGTTCGCGCCGGGCGGCCCGGCGCAGGAGCGGCAGTACCTGCCGTGCCTGGCCGCACAGCAGAGCGGCGTCGGCGGCCAGTTGGGTGGTCCGTACGAGTTCCCGCTCCACGGCCGCGAACCGGACGTGCTCACGCACGGCGGCGGGTATGCCCGCCGCCACCGGGCCACGCCACAGACCCAGCGCCGCGACGAAATGCCGTACGGCCGCTTCCGGGTCCGCGACGGCGGCGCGCCCGCCCCGCTCGGTGAGGTCGCGGAAGCGCAGGAGGTCGATGTCGTCGGTGGCCGCTTCCAGCACATAGCCGCCCGCGCGGCGGAGCAGCCACCGGCCGGTCGCTCGCGGCGGCAGGCCGGGCTCGAACAGCCTCCGCAGCGTGCCGGCGTAGCGGCGCACGACGTTGACGGCACTGGCCGGGGGCCGGCCGGCCCACAGCGTCTCGACGATCTCGCTCGTCGGCACCGGCCGCCCCGCCTGCACCAGGAGCAGAGCGAGCAGGGCCCGCTGCTGGGGGAAGCCGAGATCCAGTTCGTCCTCCCCGCGCCACACCCGCAGGGGTCCCAGCACTTCGAACCGCGTCACTTCGCCGAACTCCGTCTTGCCTCGTGCCCGGGTGGGCCGATCCATGGCGACAGCGTACGGACCCGGGGCGCGCCCACCGGCCCGGGCGACGGCGCTGCCGGACCACACCCCGTGCGCTCTCGGTCAAGAGTGCGCCCTCCGCGGCCCCTAGGGTCACAGACGACCACACCCATCCGCCCCGCACCGGTCTGGACGAGTATGAGCATCGCACCGTCGTCGCCAGGGCCCGCGGAGACCGACTCGCCGTGGGCGCCGCTCGCGGGGCGTGTCTTCCGGGCGCTGTGGATCGCCCAGTTGGTCTCCAACACCGGGAGCTGGATGCAGACGGTGGGCGCCCAGTGGCTGCTGGTCGGGCACGGCGCCGCGGTGGTGACGCTCGTGCAGACCGCCGCGAGTCTTCCCGTCGTCCTGCTGGCCCTGCCCTCCGGGGTGGCGGCCGACCGCTTCGACCGGCGCTCGGTGCTGCTGGCCGCGCAGTTCGCGATGCTCGCGGTGTCCGGCGTGCTGGCCGCACTGGCGTTCGCGGACGCCCTGACGCCGACGCTGCTCCTCGTGCTCACCTTCGCGCTGGGCTGCGGCACCGCGCTGATGGGGCCGGCCTGGCAGGCGATCCAGCCCGAACTGGTGGAGCGCCGCCGGCTCGGCCAGGCCGCGGCTCTGGGCGCCGTGAACATGAACCTGGCCCGTGCCGTCGGCCCGGCACTCGGCGGGGCGGTGGTGGCCGCGACGGGCGCGGGGTGGGTCTTCGCCTTCAACGCCGCCTCGTACCTGGGCATCGCCGCCGTGCTCGTGCTCTGGCGGCGCCCGCCGGCGGCCGGCCCCGCCGCGGGCCGGGAACGGCTGGTGGCGGCCCTGTACGCCGGCCGCCGCTACGTGTGGAACGCGCCCGGAGTGCGACGGGTCCTGCTGCGCACCCTCCTGTTCGTCCCGGGCGGCGCCGCCCTGTGGGCGCTGCTGCCGTTGAGCGCGAGCCGCACTCTGGGGCTGGGCTCGGGCGGGTACGGGCTGCTGCTGGGAGCGGTGGGCCTGGGGGCGGTGGCGGGGGCCTTCGTGCTGCCCCGCGTCCGCCGGGTACTGGGGGCCAACGGCACCCTCGTCGCCGGTGCGCTGGTGTTCGCCGGAGTGCCGGCGGTGCTGGCCACGGTGCGGGTGCCGTGGCTGGCGGCGGTCGCTCTGCTGCCGGCGGGCCTCGCCTGGATCGCGGTGCTGGCCACGCTCAACGCGGCCGTGCAGACGCGCCTTCCCGGCTGGGTCAGGGCCCGTGGCCTGGCCGTCTACCTCATGGTCTTCCAGGGCGGTCAGGCGCTGGCGGCACCCTTGTGGGGTGCGCTGGCCGACCGGGCGGGGCTCCGCGCCTGCCTGCTGGCCGCCTGCGCCGTGTCGCTGCTCGGCGCCGCGAGCGTACGCCGGTGGCCGCTGCACGACGCCGAGGGGATCGACCCCGCGCCGGCCGACCACTGGCCCACTCCTCCCCTGGTGTTCGAGCCGGGCGAGGCCGACGGCCCGGTCCTGGTCTCGGTCGTCTACCGCGTCCCCGCCGACGACCGCGCCGAGTTCACGGACCGGATGCGCCGTGTCGCCCGCTCCAGGCGCCGCACGGGCGCCGTCGACTGGGGCCTCTACCAGGACGGCGACGACCCGGAACGCTTCGTCGAGACCTACCTGGTCGCCACCTGGGCGGAACACCGCGCCCAGCACCGGGTCCGGCTCACGGCCACCGACCGCCGCCACGAGGAGCGGGCCCGCGAACTGCTCGTCCCGGGCACCCTGCCCGAGGTGACCCATGCCTTCGACACCGCGTCGGGGCCCGTGGTACCGGACGGGCCGGACCCTCGGGTACCGGGCTCCGGCGACACCGACACCGACACCGACACCGACCCCAGCCTCGGCTCCGGCTCCGGCTCCGGGATCTCCGGATAGCGCTCATACCGCTCCGCGCACGGGTGTGCCCGTCCGGATGCGGTCGGCGACCCGGTCGGCGTCCGGGTGGCCGAGCCCGACGAGGAGGGCGTGGGCCTGTCGCCAGGCGGCTCGGGCGCCTTCGTGATCGCCGGTGGCGAGGTGGGTGTCACCGATGCGGAGGAGACTCTCGGCCTCCAGGTAGGGCACGCCGAGATCGCGGTAGAGGGCGAGGGCGTTGCGGTAGCCGAGCAGGGCGTGCGGATGCCGGCCCAGCTGGTGGTAGGCGTAGGCGATGCTGTCCCAGGTGGCGGCCTGGCCGTAGCGGTCGCCCTGCTCCTGGAGCACGGTCAGGGCCTCGAAGCAGTGCGTGAGCGCCTGCCGGTACTCCCCGAGCAGGGCGTGGTACCAGCCGACGGAATTGAGGACGCTGCCCTGCGCGGCCCGGTGGCCGGCGGCACGGAACAGGTCGAGAGCCAGCTGGTTGTGCCGGAGGGCACCGGCGAGGTCGCCCTGTTGCTCGCTCATCCAGCCCAGGCTTCGATGGGTCTCCGCCCGGCCGATGTCGTCACCGGCCTCGGCGAAGAGTTCGAGCGCGCGGTCGAGGCGTGGGCCCGCTCGGCCGAGCAGGCCCAACCTGGCCTCCGCCCGCGCCAGCCCCCGCAGTCCGCGGGCCTCCCAGACGGGATCACCGAGCCGTAGGGCGGCGTCGAAGGCGGTGCGCTGGGCGGTCACCCCGTCGTGCCAGTGGCCGCGCCGGTCGAAGTACGGCTCCAGGGACCACGCCAGCAGGCAGGCGAGCCGGTCACGGCCCGAAGCCGCCGCCGCGTCGATGACGGCGAGCAGGACCGGGTGCTCGGCCGTGACCCAGGCCAGGGCGCGGTGGTCGTCGGCGAACGTCTCGGCAGGCGTGCCCGCCGCCGGCGGCGGGATCGGCACCGGGTCGTCGTTCGGCGCGAGCACGGCGGCACCGGCGTACACGCCGTACAGGTAGTACGCGAACAACCGGTCGACGGCCGCCTGCCGCTCCGCCTCCGTCTCCCGGGCGTCGAGCAGTTCCGCGGCATGGGCCCGGAGCAGGTCGTGGAGGCCGTAGCGGCCGGGCGGGTTCTCGTTGACGAGGTGGACACCGGACAGCTCGGCCAGCGCGTGCCGCGCCTGGCGGGGCGGGAGTCCGGCGAGGGCGGCCGCCGCGGGTACCGAGAAGTCGGGGCCCGGGTGCAGGGCGAGCAGCCGGAAGAGCCGGTTGGCGTCGGGTGACACGGCTCGCGAGGACCAGGAGAACACCGTGCCCACGTCCACGGAGGTGTCGGACCTGGTGAACGCGTCGAGACTGCCGTGGGCCTCGCGCAGTTCCCCGGCCACGGCCTGGAGCGGGAAGTGGGGGTGGATGGCGGCACGTGCGGCGACGCAGGCGAGCGCGAGCGGCAGCCCGGCGCACAGCGTGGCGATCTCGTCCGCCGCCCGGGGCTCGGCCGCGATCCGTTCGGCGCCCAGCCGTCCGGCGAGGAGTTCCCGCGCCTGGTCCGCGTCGAACGGGCGCAGTGTCAGGGACCGGGCGCCGTGCGCGGCCACCAGCCCGGTCAGTTCGCTGCGGCTCGTGACGATGGTGAGACAGCCCGGCGCCCCGGCAAGCAGCGGCCGCACCTGGTCGGCGTCCCGCGCGTTGTCCAGCAGGACCAGGACCCGTCGTCCGGACAGGACGCCGCGGTACAGCGCGGCCTGGGCGTCGAGGCCGGGCGGGATCTGCTCCGGCGGTACCCCGAGCGCGTCGAGGAAGCCGCGGACGGCCTCGCCCGGGTCCGTGACCACGCCCGACGGGTCGAAGCCGCGCAGGTTGACGTAGAGCTGTCCGTCCGGGTAGCGGTCGGCGACCTGGTGGGCCCAGTGCACCGCGAGCGTGGTCTTGCCGACGCCGGCCATCCCGCCGATCGCGTTGATCACCACGGTGCCGGTGTGCTGCCCGTCGCCACCGGAGAGGCCCAGCGCCTCCGCGAGTTCGGCGCGCCTGCCGGTGAACGTGCCCAGATCATGGGGCAGTTGGGCGGGGACGGTGAGCGGATACGGACCGGACGCCTCCCGGAGCGGCACGCCGGCAGCCTCCCCCGCCGGCGCCGGTGCCGCGTCGAGCAGTGCCTCGCGGTGCGCCTCCCGCAGTTCCCTCCCCGGGTCCATGCCCAACTCGTCGGCGAGGCGCCGACGGGCCGCCTCGTAGGTGGCCAGCGCCTCCGAGCGACGGCCGGCGGCCGCGAGGGCCAGCATCAGCCGGGCCAGGAGGGGTTCGTCCAGGGGATGGTCGGCGGCGGCCTGCTGGAGCCCGGGCACGACCGCGTGCGGCACGCCCGCGCGCAGCGCCGCGTCCGCCGCCTCCTGCAACGCCGCGAGGTGCTCGCGCCGCAGGGCACCGGGGACCAGGCGCGCGCGTACGTCCGGTGCGGTCCCGGAGGCGACGGGTCCCGCCCACAGGGACAGCGCTCGCGTCAGGAGTTCCAGGGCACGGGCCGGGGACTCCTCGACGACCCCCGCGGCCCGCTCGCGCAGCCCGCGGAACCGGAGCAGGTCCAGGCTGTCGTCATCGGCCCGCAACCGGTAGCCGCCGGCGTCGCGGGTCAGCCAGCGGCCGGCCGCGCGCGGGGGCAGGCCGGGCTCCAGCAGGCGGCGAAGGGCTCCGACCTGGCGGCGGACCACGTTGACCGCGCTGCGTGGTGGGTGTGGTCCCCACAGCGCGTCGACGATCTCGCTCACGGCGACCGGCTGCCCCGCCCGCAACAGCAGCACGGCCAGGAACGCCCTGTTCTGCGGACCTCCGAGGTCCAGCTCCTGCCCTCCGCGCCAGACGCGTACGGGCCCGAGCACCGCGAACCGCACGCCCTCCTCCGCCACTTCCCGATCCATGAGCCGGCTCAGGGGCGCGGGACGTCGCGCGGCTCGGACCGGGACAGCGCGATGCCACCGGTCCGCTCGGCGGTGATCTCCGGCGGCACGGCCGGCGCGGCGGGGTCGGTGTGCGGGTGAGCGGTGCCGTGCGCGGGCAGGGGGACGGCCGTCGGGCCGTGGACGAACGACACGGGGACGCGGCGTCGGCGGTCCGGTGCGCCGGGAGACGTCGGCGTCCCGCCCCTGTGCCCCTGGCGGGGCAGGACGTCGGTGGACGGGAAGTCCATGCCGGGGTACAGCAGGTCGCACTCGCGCATGGCTTCGTCGGCGGCTCCGCAGCCTGGCAACCCGGGCATACCGACATCGTACGGGGTCGTCGTACCGGGCACCGGCGACGTCCCGGCCGCGGAACCCCGTGCCGGGTTCGACGGCGGCCACCAGGCCCGTGGGCATGGTGAGTCCGGGTGCCGTCCGGCGGGGCGCGGAGACCGGTGCGGCGGCGAACGCCACGGCCTCCTCGTGGCGGACCTGGGCCCACGGGATTCGTCCCCGCGGCGTCGGTGGACCGGGCGGCCCGGGTGTTCTTCGGCGGACCACGCCTGGTGCGCTGGTCGGCAATCGGCTCCCCGGGGCCCGCCGTACGGTCATCAGCGGCCCGGAGGTCGACACCCGGGCCCACGTCAGCAGTAGTAACCGCAGTCGCAGACGGAGGCGGCATGAAACACCTTCCTTCCGATGACGCGAGCACAGGCTCGATCGTCGTGAGAACGACGGTCTGTGTCACCGGGGCCGACGAACGGCCCGTACCGCTGCCTGCCGAGTTCCGGTACACCATGGCGGATCCGTACGCCGTACGCCTGTCGCTGGGCACCCCCCTGGCTCCCCCGGTGGAGTGGGCCTTCGCGCGCTCACTTCTCGCCGACGGACTGCGCCGGACCTCGGGGACCGGGGACGTGGTCGTGTTCCCGCGGAGCCCGGGCCGGCCGGACGCCGTGCGCATTCTGCTCATACGCCCGAAGGGGACGGCGGCCCTCGATGTCGCGACCGCCTCGGTCACGACCCTTCTGGAACTCGCCGACGCGTTGGTCCCGCCGGGCACCGAGCACGACCACATCGACCTGGACTACGTCGCGGAACAGCTCACGGCCGGCCTGGACTGACCCGGCCCTGCCGACCGGTGGGGACGCTCGGTGCGCTGACAGGCACCTGGGCGGGCGCTCCGGGGCAACGCGGCCGCGGTTCGGCCTCCTAACGTCGGCCGCGTACTCACCGCACGTCGTACAGGAGGCGCGTCATGACCACCGATGCCAAGCCCACCAGCAGTCAGCCGTGGCTGCATCAGAAGGGTCCCGTCATCCAGGAGTTCGGGACGGTCAAGCAGTTCCCCATCGCATTGTCCTACGAAGCGCGCATGTACTCCTGCCAGCGCCTGAACCAGGTCCTGGCGGACACCCAGATGCTCTACGGCCTCTACAAGAAGCACCACTGGATCATGCGGGGTGCGACCTTCTACCAGCTGCACCTGATCCTGGACAAGCACGCGGCAGCCCAGCTGGAACTCGTGGACACCCTCGCCGAGCGGGTCCAGACGCTGGGCGGGGTCGCGGTGGGCGATCCCCGGCACGCGGCCGAGATCACGTCGATTCCGCGCCCTCCGGACGGTGTGGAAGAGGTCCCCGCCATGCTCTCGCGCCTGCTGGAGGCCCACGAGAGCATCCTGACCCAGGCCCACGACGCGGCCGCCCGCACCGGTGAACTCGGCGACGACGGCACCAACGACCTGCTGGTCTCACAGGTCATCCGCACCGGTGAGCTCCAGGCCTGGTTCCTGGCCGAACACCTGGTCGACACCCCGCTCGTCCGCGCCTGACCACCGCCGCCGGGGCGGCGCGCCCAGCTCCCCTTCGCGCGCCGCCCGGCACATCCACGGCCCCCTGGGGGCCTTCACCGAGGAGTAGTACATGTCCCTCAAGGACAACCCGACCGTCGTCCTGGTCCACGGCGCTTTCGCCGACGCCTCCAGCTACGCCCGTGTCATCCCCGAACTGATCGCCTGCGGCCTGGACGTGGTGGCCCCGGCGGTACCCAACCGCAGCCTGCTCGGTGACGCCGCCTACGTCGCCGCGGTCGTGCGCCAGATACCCGGCCCGGTGGTCCTGGTCGGCCACTCCTACGGCGGTGCCGTCATCACCGTCGCGGGCGTCGAGGACAACGTCAAGGCGTTGGTCTTCCTGACCGGATACGCGCTGGAGGAGGGGGAGAGCCTGGGCGAGCTGCAGGGCGGCTTTCCGGACTCCGACCTCCCCGGCGCACTCGTCTACACCCCGTTCCCGGTCGAGGGCTCGACCACGCCGGGCACGGACGTGTCGGTCCGGGTCGACAGGTTCCCGTCCGTCGTCGCCGCGGACGTCGACCCGCATCTGGCCTCCGTCCTCGCGGTCTCCCAGCGGCCGCTGGCCGCGCGGGCGTTCACCGAGAAGGCCACCGCCGCGGCGTGGAAGACCAAGCCGTCCTGGGGTCTGGTCGCCTCCTCCGACCGCGCCATCAACCCCGAGGTGGAGCGTTTCGGCTACCGGCGCGCCGGCATGACCACCGTCGAGGTCGACTCCTCGCACCTGGTGATGCTCTCCCACCCCGTGGCGGTGGCCGAACTGATCCACGAGGCGGTCCGGGCCACCGCCCAGTAACCGCCGGCCGACCCCACGCCCGTCCGACACCACCGCAGAAAGCGACCGATGAACGCACCGATATCCCGCCGCGCCGTCACGACATCCCTCCTGGCCGGCGCCGCCGTCCTGGGCACCCCCGCCGCCTCGGCCCTCGCCTCGACCGCCACTTCGACGACGGAGGAACGGCTCCGCGGCTCGCACCCGCGCGCGAGCAGACCGACCATCGTCCTGATCCACGGCGCCTTCGCCGACGCCTCCAGCTGGAAGGGCGTCGTGGAGCGGCTCCTGCGCCAGGGCCACCCGGTTGTGGCACCGGCGCTGCCGCTGCGCGGGCTGGCGAGCGACGCCGCCTACATCCGCAGTGTGCTGGACGGCATCCCGGGCCCGGTCGTGCTGGTGGGGCACTCCTACGGCGGCTCGGTCATCAGCACCGCCGCGGCCGGCGCCCGAGGGGTGAAGGCGCTGGTCTACATCGCCGCCTTCGTGCCCGAGATCGGCGAAAGCGCGCTGGAACTCACCGGCAAGTACCCCGGCAGCACCCTCGCGCAGGCCACGTCCACCCAGCACTACCCGCTGCCCGGAGGCGGCACGGGTGCGGAACTGGTCATCCAGAAGAAGCTGTTCCGGCAGCAGTTCGCGGCGGGTGTACCCGTCACGACCGCGCAGGTGATGGCCGCGGGTCAGCGTCCGATCGCGCTGGCCGCGCTTCAGGAGAAGGCCACCGCGGCAGCGTGGAAGAAGATCCCCAGCTGGTACCTGGTGGCCACCGAGGACCGCAACATCCCGCCGGCCGCCGAGCGGTGGATGGCCAGGCGCGCGGGCGCGCACACGGTCAGCGTGCGCGCACCCCACGCGGTCTCGGTGAGTGACCCGGCGCCCGTCACCGAGCTGATCCTGCGCGCGGCCCGCTCGGTGGGCTGATCCAGCCGCCTGCCCGGCTCCGCACTCCCCCGGTGCCGGGCTCCGCGCCGGCACCGTTCCGGATCTCCGTCCGTCCCGCCTCCCACCGGACCGTGGGAGCCGTCCCAGGAGCCCTGCACTGCGTCACGTCACCATGCCCGGCCGCGACCCCGGTGAACCGCACCGGACCGCCACGTCGCTGGAACTCCTCTCCGACCTGTGCTTCGTCATCGCGGTGTCCCAGGCGTCCGGAGGCCTCGCCACCGCGGTGACCGGCGGCCACTACGCCACCGGCTGCCTGCGCTTCCTGCTGGTCTTCTTCACGATCTGGTGGGCGTGGATGAACTTCACGTGGTTCGCCTCCGCCTACGACCCGGACGACGTTCCGTACCGGTTGACGGTACTCGTCCAGATCACAGGGTCCCTCGTGCTCGCCGCGGGTGTCGGCCGGGCGTTCCGGGACGGCGATCTACGGCTCATCACGCTCGGGTACGTTGTGCTGCGTACGGCACTGACCGCGCTCTGGATACGGGCCGCACGCTCCGATCAGGCCCGGCGGCGGACGGCCCTGCGCTTCGCCCTCGGCGTGACGCTCTGCCAGTTCGGCTGGGTCACGCTGCTGTTCCTTCCGGCCGCGGCACACCTGCCCGGGATACTGGTGCTCGTCACGGCCGAGGTCGCCGTCCCGGTGTGGGCGCAGGCCGCCGGGATGACACCGTGGCACCCGCACCACATCGGCGAACGCTACGAGCTGTTCACCCTCATCGTGCTCGGCGAATCGGTCGCCGCCGCCACCGTGGCCGTCCGCGGCGCGTTCGACCAGCACCATGACGCCGGCGCCCTGTACCGGCTCGCCGCCGGCGGCCTCCTCATGGTCTTCGCCATGTGGTGGCTGTACTTCGACCGACCGGCACACCTCCTGCTCGCCACGACGCATCAGGCGCACCGCCGGAGGTTCACCTGGGCCTACGGCCACTACCTCGTCTTCGCGTCGGCCGCCGCCGAGGGGGCCGGTCTCGCGGCGAACGCCAAGCTGGTCACGCGGGGCGCGGCCATCCCCGCCGCGGCGGCCGGTGCCGCGGTCACCGTCCCGGTGGCGGTCTTCCTGATCACCGTGTGGGCCGTCCACGTCCGCCCGCACCAGCACGGCGGGGTGGAGCAGCTTCCGTTCCCCACCGCCGCCGCCGCGGTACTGGCGGCCACCTGGTCCCCGGCCCCGGCCCTCGTCTCCGGTCTGCTGCTGGCGGCCCTGGTCGCCGTGGTCACGGTGACGGGACGCGCGGGCCCGGGACCGCGTGACGGGACGACGACACCGTCATGAGGAGGGCCGGGCGACCGGCCCGGCGCGGGCGGGTGGCCCTTTCGGCACCCGCCCGCCGTATGCGCGCGGGTCGTCCACGCACCGGTCGCCGCCAAAGGCAGGAGACCGGCGGGCGCGGTGGCCGGCGGAGGCGGCGGGAGTCCGGTCGCGAGACGGTGGGCGACGGCGACGGCGGTTCGCCGGGCCGGGCCTCGGTGTCGCGCCTCCGGGCCGTGAGTTCGCCCTGGACGGGTTCGCCGATCCGGTCCGCGAGCGGACGACGGCGCGACCGGCGGCTTGTGGTGCTCACGGGTCGCGAAGGCGTCCGGGCCGGCCTCCTCGGCCTCCAGCGCGATGGCGGCCATCGCTCGTGAAGGAGCACTCCGGCGCCCCGCGCCCGCCGTGCGCCGTTCGAGGCCGTGCGCACGGTCACACCCTCTTCAGGCCCCTTACCCGTGATCTCACGAATTCACGCGATGTGGTGGCCGAGCCCGCGCTGGCACGGTGAGTCCGAAAAGCGCTACCTGTAAGAAGGGCGGACATCATGTCGCCACACTCGTCCCTGCCGGAGCCCGGACCCGAGGACACCCTCTACGCCACCGAAGCGGTGCCCACGCACCGAAGACGGGCGTACTGGCGCGAGGCGCTGTCCCGCACCTTCGGAGCCGTGGACATGAGCGTCCCCGACGAGGTCGACCGCGGCACGATCCGCACCTCGCTGCTGGGACCGATGCAGGTCGTCACGGTGGACGGCGACCCGCTGCGGGCCCTGCGCACCCAACGGCTCATCTCGGGCAGCGACAACGACGGATACGTGGTCGTGAAGCTGCTGAGCAAAGGGGTCGCCCGGGTCGAGCAGGACCGCCGTGACGCGTGCGTACAGCCGGGACAGCTGTTCGTCTACGACATGGCGCGCCCCATCCGTCTGACCCTTCCCGAGCGGTTCCAGACGAAGTCGCTCGTGCTGCCCCGCGACGTGCTGGGCCTGCGCGAGTGCGACCTGCGGCAGATCACGGCGTCCCCCCTCGCCCGCGAGACACCGCTGGGCGGGCTGCTGTCGCCGTTCCTGTCCCGGCTGGTGGACGCCGGGGCGACGTATCCGCGGCGCACGGCCGACCTGATCGCACGCAACGTCGTGGACCTGCTCCAGACACTGGCCGACGAGAGGCTCGGCAGGGCCACCGCCGACACGCCGAGCGGCGCGCGGGTGTCCCTGCTGCGGATCCGGGCGTACATCGACGCGAACCTCGCCGATCCGGAGCTGGCCCCGGACGCCATCGCGCGGGCCCACCACATCTCCGTGCGCTACCTGCACAAGCTGTTCCAGCTGGAGGACACCACGGTCAGCCGGTGGATCCAGCGGCGCAGGCTGGAACAGTGCCGGCACGAACTGGCCTCCCGGAACGCGGCGGAACGAACCATCGCCGCGGTGGCCCACCGCTGGGGCTTCACCAGCGCCTCCCATTTCAGCCGCGTGTTCCGGGCCACCTACGACGTCTCCCCCGCCGAGTGGCGCGATACCGCCGTACGAGAACCCCACATACCGGTCGGGTAGCGGTGCGGCTGAGTACCGCCGCCGACGTCGGCCCGCTGCTCCCGGCTCCCGGCTCCCGGCTCCCGGCTCCCGGCACGACATGACCTGGGTCACGCGCACCCCCTCTCACTTATGCGCTGAGCTGCTGTTCTTGCCATAGTGGGCGCCAGGCCCGCCGGTGTCGCCGGCGCGTGTGGACAGGGAGGGCCCAGGTGGCGGCGGCAGGCGGATCGCTTTCTCACAGCGGTCTGCGCGGCCGGGAGGACGAAATCGGACAGATAGCGGCGCTGATCGCCGCTGTGGCCCGCACCGGAAGCGGTGCGCTGACCCTGATCCGCGGGGAACCGGGAATCGGCAAGACCACACTGCTCACCGAAGCCGTCGTCAGAGCCCGGGCCGCGGGGTACTGGGCCGGTGTCGGCAAGGCCGACGAGTTGCACCACGTCGTACCCCTGTCGTCGCTGGCGACCTGTCTGCACGGTGACCGGCCCCTCCTGGCCGGCGAGGCGCTGGTCGATCTCGCCCGCCGTCACGACCGACGGATCTGGCTGGTGGAGCGGTTGGCGGAGGCGATCGAGGCGAGAGCCGCCCGAGGGCCGGTGCTGATCGCCCTGGACGACGTGCAGTGGACCGACTCGCTGAGCCGGTTCGCCCTGACACAGCTTCCGAGACGCCTGCGGACCTCACCGGTCCTGTGGCTGCTGACCGGACGGCGTGGCGCCGCGGGTCCGGCGGAGGACATCGTCGCGGCCGCGGCCGACGAGCTCCCCGCTTCCGTCGTCGCGCTGGGGCCCCTGTCCGACCGGGCCATCGGTCAGCTGGCCGGCGACACCCTGGGAACAGCCGTCGACGAGCAGGTGCACGGCCTGCTCGAAGGAGCCGGCGGAAACCCGTTCCTCGCCGTCGAGATGCTCGCCGGGCTGGGGACCGCCGCCGCGTCGGGCGAGCCGTTGCCTTCCGGGCTCGTGGCGGGGGTGCGCGGCAGGCTCAGATCCCTGCGGCCCGACACCCTGCGCTTCCTCCAGATGGGAGCGGTGCTGGGCCGCGATTTCCGCTTCCCGCACGCGGCAGCGCTGTGCGGCCGGGCACCCGCCACGTTGATCGAGGCACTCGAAGAGGCGGTGCACGCGGGCCTCCTGGACGACGACGGCACCCGGCTGGTCTTCCGGCACGACCTGTTGCGCCAGGCCGTGTACGCGGACATCCCGCCCTCGGCCCGGAAGGCCCTGCACCGGGCGGCGGCCCGTCACCTCGTCTCCGAGGGGCACCAGCCGGTCGAAGCGGTGTCACACATCCTGCGCGGGGCCCTGCCCGGAGACGAGGAAGCGGTGGAACTGCTGAGGCGGGCCGCCGACGACGTACTGCCGTTCACGCCGGGCACCGCGGCCGACCTCGTGACGCACGCCCTGGAACTCGTACCGACCGCACGGCCGTTGTGGTTCGCCGTGGGTGAGCAGGCGATCGTCTGCCTGACCCGGGTCGGCAGGAACCGGGAGGCGCTGGCGACCGGTGCACGGCTGCTGGAGTGCCGGCCGCCCGTGGAGACCCTCGGCCGGCTCCAGGCCGCCCTCGGCGCGACGCTGTGGAACATGGATCTCGCCGACGAGTTGCGCCGCCGGACGGAAGCGGCCCTCGCGCTCGGCGGTGCCGCCCCGGAGGTCGAGGCGCGGCTGGCAGCCCTGCGCGCGCTGGCGCTGTCCCGGTCGCCCGACCTCGTCCCGGCGCGCGCGGCCGGCGAGAACGCGCTGCGTGCCGCCCTCGCGGCCGGTGACGGCCCGGCGCACGTCCAGGCGCTGTTCGCACTCGGTGAGATCGCGCTCAACGCGGGTGAGAACGCCGTCGCGCTGGAGCGATTCGCCGCGCTCAGCGCTGTCGAACCCGCCTTCCTCCCGGAGGAGATCGTCGCGTACCAGCACGTGGACGACTTCCGGACCAGCGAGCGGCTGCTGCTGAAGGCGGTGGGCGATGCCCGGGGGCTGCGGGAGGCGATGCTGCTGTGGGCACAGGGGCAGCAGCATCTCGAACTGGGCAGGCTCGACGACGCCGAGACCGACTTCGTGACGATGGAACGGCTGGAGGACGACGTCCGGGTACCCGTCCAGCAGGTGAACGCCCGCGTCATCCGGTCCCGGATCGCCCTGCTGCGGGGCGACCGGGAGACCGCGCGACGGCACCTGGACGCCGCGCGGGTGCGGCTGGCCGTCAAACCGAACCCGGGCAACACGGCCGCGGTGCGCTTCCTTGAGGCGGTCCACGCCGATGCCGACGGCGACGCCGGGCTCGCCGTCGACCGGATTCACCGGGTGCGGGAACAGGGCCCCTTCCTGCGCTGGCGGCTGTTGCGCACCTGGGTCGGTTCCGCGACACGCATGGCACTCAAGGGCGCGGACCGCGCGCTCGCCGAGGACCTGGCGGCACAGGCGGTGGCCCACGCCGAGCGCAATCCGTCCGTTCCCACCGCCGCGGGTGTCGCGGCGCGGGCCCTCGGGCTCGTGCGCGACGATCTCGCTCTGCTGGAGAGCGCCGTGGCGCTGCTGGAGGCGAGCCCGCGCCCGTTGGTCCGGGCGGCGGCACGGGCCGACCTGGGGCGGGCGCTCCTGGCGGCGGACCGGACACCTCAGGCGGTGGCCGCTCTGACCGAGGCGCACGCCGCGTTCACCGCGTCGGGCGCGCACGCCGCCGCGGCCCGCGTGCGGCGCGATCTGCGGAGCGCGGGGGCGGCCGACCGCCGGACGGCGAGCCGGCAGCGCCCCGTCCAGGGCTGGGAGGCGCTCACGACCTCGGAGAAGAGGGTCGCGCGTCTCGTCTCCCAGGGCCACTCCAACCGTGCGGCGGCGGACCTGCTCGCCGTCTCCCCGCACACCGTCAACACCCATCTGACCTCGGCCTTCCGCAAGCTGTCCGTCAACTCCCGGGTACAGCTCGCCAACCTGGTCATGGCCTTGCCCGACGACTGAGCCGATGCCGGCACGGCCCTCGGCGGCGTCCGGGCGCGCCGAGCGGATGATCTTCTGATCGGAGGAGTGAGGTAGCATCCCCGCTCCGGAAGGTGCCGGTACGAACCGTCTCGCCCGCACCTTCCTCGATCAGCACCCCACCGACAGGCACCACGCGAAAGGCACCGCCATGCCCCCAGCGGTCAGACCGCAGGCGCGGCGGATCACCGCGCTCCTCGGATCCGTCGCCCTCGTCCTGGCCGCCGCCGGCTGCGGCGGCGGGGCCGGCTCCGGATCGGTCTCCGGCAGGGTGACGTCCCTCACCGCTCTGGACTACTACACCGACGCCTCCGAACACGCCCAGTGGAGCGAGCGGCTCACCGCCTGCGGCAGGACGGCCGGCGTGCGGATCGAGCACCGGAGCGTTCCCGGGGCGTCGCTCGTCCCGAGGGTCCTGCGGCAGGCGTCGTCACGGACGCTGCCCGATCTGCTCATGCTGGACAACCCGGATGTGCAGCAGATCGCCCGGACCGGCGCGCTGACGCCGCTGGACCGGTACGGCGTCGACACCGGCGGCTTCACCAAGAGCATCCTCGCGGCGGGCACCTACCACGGGAAGGTGTACGGTCTGGCGCCCACGGTCAGCACGATCGCCCTCTTCTACAACAAGGACATGCTGGCCGAGGCCGGTGTCGGCGTGCCGAGGACGTGGGACGAGCTGAAGGCGGCCGCGGCCAGGCTGACCCGGCCCGGCCGCTACGGCATGGCGGTGGACGCGAACGCCACGTTCGAGGGCACTTGGCAGTTCCTGCCCTTCCTGTGGTCCAACGGCGGGGACGAGAGGAAGCTGGACACCCCCCAGGCCGCGCAGGCACTCCGGCTCTGGGTGGACCTGGTCGGCAGCGGGTCCATGTCCAAGTCGGTGCTGAACTGGACGCAGGCGGACGTCCACGACCAGTTCGTCGCGGGCAGGACGGCGATGATGCTCAACGGCCCCTGGCGGATATCCGCGATGGAAAGGACCAGGAACCTGCACTGGGGCGTGGCCCCCATACCCGTCCGCGCACCGGGGCAGACTCTGGTCACACCGCTCGGCGGTGAGGTGTGGACGGTACCGCGGAGCTCCTCCGAGGCCCGGCGGCAGAAGGCCGCCCGGGTCCTCGCCTGCCTGACCGACTCCACGCACATGCTCGCGACGGCGAAGCAGTACTTCACCGTGCCCTCCCGTACCGCGGTCGCGTCGCGGTACACCGAGCAGGTTCCCACGATGCGCGCCTTCGTCCGCAGCGTCGAGCGGGCCCGGGCGCGCACCGCCGAACTCGGTGTCCGGTGGCCCCGGGCGGCCACCGGCATCTACACCGCCGTCCAGGCCGCGCTGACGGGCGAGCGGACGCCGGAAGAGGCACTCAGGCGCGCGCAGCAGAGCACGACGGGACCCTGACCGGTGAGGAACGAGGGCAGGTGGGAGCCGGTCGCCCGGTGGCTGTTCGTCACGCCCGCCGTCGGCTACCTGTTGCTGTTCTTCGGCCTCCCGGTCGCCGAGAACGTCGTGATGAGCCTGCGCGACTACACGGCCACGACGTTCTACACCGGTGACGCGCCGTTCGTGGGGCCCCGGAACTACTTCGAGACCCTGTCGTCGGACCAGTTCCCGCAGGCGCTGCTGACCACGGTCGTGTTCATCGTCGGCTCCCTGGCCGGGCAGTTCACGCTCGGCCTGGCCCTCGCCCTGTTCTTCGCCCGCGCGTTCCCGCTCGGCGGCGTCCTGCGCTCGCTCCTGCTGCTGCCGTGGCTGCTGCCGATGGTCGTCTCCGCGACGACCTGGCGGTGGATGCTCGACACGGACACCGGCGTCGTCAACCACGCGCTGCGCGCACTCCACCTCGTGCCGTCCGGCGTCCCCTGGCTGACCGACACCTCAGGGGCCCTCACCTCGGTGATCCTCGTCAATATCTGGGTGGGGATCCCCTTCAACACCGTGATCCTCCACGGCGGTCTGCGGGACATCCCGACACAGCTGTACGAGGCCGCCGAGCTGGACGGCGCCGGGCCGCTGACGACGTTCCGCCACATCACCTGGCCGCTGCTGCGCCCGGTGGCCGGCGTCGTGCTGCTGCTGGGCGCGATCTACACCGTCAGGGTGCTGGACATCATCCTCGTCATGACGGGCGGCGGCCCGGCCGACGCCACCCAGACCCTCGCCACCCGGGCCTACGACCTGTCCTTCCAGCAGTTCGAGTTCGGGCGCGGTGCCGCCCTGGGCAACGTGCTCGTCCTCGTCTCGCTCGTCTTCGCCGTCGTGCACCTGCGCGCCGGCCGCCGCGCTCTCCATGGCTGAGGGACGGACCGCGCGGCGCGCGCCCGCGCGTGGCCGGCTCTCCACGATCGCGGGGATCGTCCTGCTCGCGCTGATGCTGTTCCCGGTGTACTGGATGGTGAACGCGTCCCTGCAACCGGCGGGCGGCGTCCTGCGGGGTGACTGGTTCCCCCGCCACCCGGACCTCAGCGGCTACGCCACCGCGCTGCGCGATCAGGGCCGCGCTCTCGTCACCAGCCTCGTCGTGGCCCTGGGCAGCGCGGTGCTGAGTCTCGTCCTCGCCGCCCCGGCGGCCTACGCCCTGGCCCTGCTCCCGCTCAGGGGCGGCGCTCCCGTGATGTTCGGCGTCCTGGTCTCGCAGACGGTACCGGGCATCGTGGTGGCCAACGCGCTCTACGGCGCCTACAGCGACCTGGGACTCCTGAACTCCTACGGCGGTCTGATCCTCGCCGACTCCACCGCCGGGGTGCCGTTCGCGATCATCGTTCTGCGCGCGGCCATGGCGAGCATCCCCCGGGAGGTCATCGAGGCCGCGCGCGTGGACGGCGCCGGACAACTGCGTGTCTTCGCTTCCATCGTGCTCCCGGTGAGCCGGAACGCGTTGATCACCTCCGGCCTCTTCGCCTTCCTGTTCGCCTGGAGCGACTTCCTCTTCGCCCTCACCCTGAACACCACGGAGACGGTGCGGCCCATCACCCTGGGCCTCTACGACTACGTGGGCGCCCACTCGAACCAGTGGAACGCCATCATGGCCACCGCCGTACTGGCGGCGGTCCCGGCGGCCGCGCTGCTCGTCGCCGCTCAGCGCCATGTCACCGCCGGGATCACCGACGGGGCACTCGACTAGGCCCCTGTCCGGGCCGCTGTCCCTTGAGCGGGGCTAGCGACGCAGCAGGTACTTGTGCTGTCCCGACAGCACGAGTTCGCCGCGCTGGTTGTGGATGGTGGCCGCCGTGACCACGACACCGGTGTCCCCGTCGGGTTCCAGCCCGGTGATGGTGAGGGCCGGGTACAGGGTGTCCCCGGAGTGCACTTCCGCCAGGAAGGTGCAGGACACCTCCAGGAAGCTGATGAACACGTCACCGATGAGGTGCGGGAAGAGTGTGGCCCCGGGGGCGGTGAAGGCCAGCACCTGGAGACCGTGCACCACGGGTGCCGAGTGTCCCCGCTTGCGGGCCCATTCGACGTCGTAGTGCACCGGGTGGTTGTCCGCGGAGACCGTCTGGAACGCGGCGGCGTGGGCGTCCGTCAGGGTCCGGCTGGGGGCGCGGAAGACCTCACCGACGCGCAGGTCCTCGAACGTCCTGGCCGGTACGACGAGGAACGTGTCCGGGTCGAAGCCGGCCGGGTCCGCCGAGTGGGTCACCGCTCGCCCCGCTTGACGCGGGCGGCGAGGAGGTTGGGGTCGTCGCCGGTGAAGTAGGCGCCGCTGGCGATGTAGGCCGTGCCGCCCCGTACGGCGATGGACGTCGGGTTGTCCAGGCCGTCGGCGGCGGTGAGCACGGTCGTGTGGCCGCCGTCGGCCCCGACCAGGGCGACCTCGTTGTCCTTGTTGACGGCCGCGAGCAGGGTGTCGCCGGTGCCGGTGAAGTCGAAGTCGTCGATGCCGGCCAGCCCGGTGGCCCGGGTCGCCACCGGCCCGGCGCCGCCACGGCATGTGACGGGGATACGCAGCACGGTGCCCTTGTCGAGGTTGGAGACCCAGACCGCGCCGTGGTGGATCTTGAGGCCGTTGGCTCCCAGGAACCCCGCGGGCTCCAGCTCGGGTGCGGTGGCCCAGCGCGTGGGCGTGCCCCCCGTGGCCGGCACCCGCCAGACGGTGCCCAGGACCGAGTCGGCGACGTACAGCAGACCGCTCCGCTGGTCGAGGGCGAGGCCGTTGGGCACGCCCTCGGCCGGGAGCGCGGCGACGCGCTGTGGCGTGCCACCGGGCCGCAGGCGCCACACCCCGGTCAGATCAGCGGTTCCGGTGGCGTAGAGGAAGTACAGGGTGCCGTCCTCGGCCCGGACGATGCCGCCGAGGAACGGTGAGGTCAGGACGGGGGTGGCGGACCCGGCCGGGGGCGCCGGCAGGGTGGCGAGGACATGGGTCCGGCCGTCGGGGGTGATACGGGCGACCTGGCGGGAGAAGGCGAAGGTGACGTCCGCGGCGCCGCCGGGCTCCAGGGTGACGTTCTCCGGTCGCTGCCCGGCGCCGGCGTCCAGGTGCGCCACGAAGCGCACGTCCGACACCGGGCCGGAGGCGGCGGCCGCCGGGCCCGAGACGGTGACGGCGAGGGCCGCCGCGGTGGCCGCGGCCAACAGGCTGATCTGTGCCCTTGCCTTGGTTCTGGGCATTGCGGTGTTCCTTCCTTCGGTTACGTACAGGGGTGGGCCCCGGCGAGGGCTCGGGCAGTGCCGGATCGCCGCGCCGGAAGCGGTCGGATCAGCGGTCGTCGCGCTGGTGCAGCTCGGCCACGTATCCGCCGGGGAACCGCACCATGGCGTGGGAGCGGCCGTGGGCGGCGTAGGGTCCCCACAGCACCCGCGCTCCGGCCGCCTCGGCCTTGCGCAGCGTCGCCGCGAGGTCCGTCACCGCGTAACCGGTGGTCTCCCGGCCGAACGGGTAGGGCAGGTGGCCGTCGGTGACGCTGACGACCGTGTTGCCGAACGGTGAGCGGAGGGCGACGCGCCGGTAGGTGCCCTCGGGCAGACCGATGTCCGCACCGTTCGCGGTCCGGTCGTCGGAGACGATCCGGCCCCCGGTGAACCGCAGGTAGGAACGGAGGAATCCGTCCGCCGAGTCGGGCGTCAGATAGACGCGGTTGTCCGGCACGGTCTCCAGGGGTGCGTACGACGGTGTCTTGGTGTGCCAGTACAACTGCGCGTTGACGCCACCCGGGAACTGGACGATCGCGTCCTTCCCGATGGGGTCGTCGAAGGGCGCGACGAGGAGGTGCGCCCCGCTGCGCCGCGCCTGCCGGACGCCCTTGTCGAAGTCGCTCATGAGCCAGCCCGTGCGCTCCGCGCCGAACGGGTACGGCGCGGGCGTCCGGAAGTCGAAGACGGACAGGGTGCCCACGGGTGAGAGGACCAGTTCCGACTCGGTCTCACTGGGCGTCGGTGTGACGTTCGTGACGACCTTGGCCGTGTGCGTGCCGCCGAACGTCGCCCCCCAACTGGCGACGAACGCGTCCACGGCGCCGGGGGTGACATAGACGTGGGTGGTGTCGTACTGAGGGCCGACGGCGGTCGTCGGCGCCGTCGCCTCGGCCGCCTCGCCCTCGGCGGAGGACGGCGCCCCGGCTCCGAGCACGCTCAGCGCCACCAGTAACGCGGGCAGCGTCCATGCCATCGCTCTGCGCTTCATTCCGGTTCCCTTCGGTCGACACCAACTGACCCGAAAGGTAGGTGCCGGACGCGGGCCCGATCATGCTGACAGCGTCCCGCTTGTTGACTCTCAGCGAACAGTGCGAGCCGGCCGGCCGGAGGACGTCACGGCGCCGCGGGAACTCGGCCGCCGCCCCTCGCGTTGATCACGCAGAAGGGGAAGAACGGAGGCCCAGGCTGTGCACGGTGAGTACAAGGTGCCCGGTGGCAAGCTCGTCGTCGTGGATGTGGACGTCGCGGACGGCGTGCTGAGCGGTGTGCGGGTGGCGGGTGACTTCTTCCTGGAACCGGACGAGGCGCTGGACGCGGTGAACGGCGCGCTGGAGGGCGCCCCGGCGGACACGGACGCGGCGGGGCTGGCCGCGCGGATCGACGCGGCGCTGCCGCCGGGGACGGTGATGTACGGGCTGACCTCGGAGGGCGTGGGCGTCGCGGTGCGGCGGGCGCTCGCCCACGCGACGGACTGGACGGACTACGCCTGGCAGCTCGTCCACGAGGGCCCGCAGCCCCCGGCCCTGCACATGGCGCTTGACGAGGTGCTGACCGCCGAGGTGGCCGCGGGCCGGCGCCCGCCGACGCTGCGGGTGTGGGAGTGGGCGGCCCCGTCGGTGATCATCGGCAGCTTCCAGTCGCTGCGCAACGAGGTCGACCCCGAGGGCGTCGCCCGGCACGGCATCGAGGTGGTGCGGCGGATCTCCGGCGGCGGCGCGATGTTCGTGGAGCCCGGCAACACCATCACCTACTCGCTGTCCGTGCCCGAGGCGCTGGTGCACGGCCTGTCGTTCCAGGACAGCTACGCGTACCTGGACGACTGGGTGCTCGGCGCGCTCGGCGACATGGGCATCCGGGCCTGGTACCAGCCGTTGAACGACATCACCACCGACCAGGGCAAGATCGCGGGCGCGGCCCAGAAGCGGGTCGTCGGCCCCGGTGGCGGCCCGGGCGCGGTGCTGCACCACGTGACGATGTCGTACGACATCGACGCCGACAAGATGGTCGAGGTGCTGCGGATCGGCCGGGAGAAGCTCTCCGACAAGGGCACCCGGAGCGCGAAGAAGCGGGTGGATCCGCTGCGCCGGCAGACGGGGCTGCCGCGCGAGACCGTCATCGACCGGATGATCGACTCCTTCCGGGCGCGGTACGGCCTGGTGCCCGGCAAGGTCACGGCGGAGGAGCTGGCCCGCGCGGAAGAACTGGCCGGAGCCAAGTTCGCCTCTCCGGAGTGGACGGCGAGAGTGCCGTGAGGGGGAGGAGAGGCGGCGGCCGGGAGACCCGTCAGAAGGGGCAGATCCGTACGTCGTGATCGCGCTCTCGTGACCGCCCGGGTACGCAGCGAGTTCGCCCTTCCGCCCACAGGTTGTCGTGTGAGACTGTCGTCCCCCGTCCACCCTGCGGACCTCTTCCGCACCTCCTCCCCCACGAGAAGTGCGCCGTGCGTTCTCTTCCTCTGCCGCTCGCCCTGACCGCGCGTCTGACGCCGGTCGTGGTGCTCGCCTGCGCCGGCTGGGCCATGTCCTCCGGTCCGGCGGCGCCGCCCGCCGCCGCGCAGCGCCCCTCCGAGCGGGGGGCGTCGACCGCGCC
Source organism: Streptomyces pyxinicus (assembly GCF_024753135.1). Taxonomy (GTDB): domain Bacteria; phylum Actinomycetota; class Actinomycetes; order Streptomycetales; family Streptomycetaceae; genus Streptomyces; species Streptomyces pyxinicus. Next base: position 503,594 of record NZ_JANUGP010000001.1, read on the forward strand.
CTCCGGGGCCCCGTCGGCCACGGCCTCGGCCACGGCGAAGAAGTACGGCAGCGCGCCCTCGCCCTGCTCCAGCGTGCCCGTGGCCACCGTCGAGGCGCTGGTGCCCGGCGCGAAGACGGCCGGCAAGGAGATCCCCTCCACGGACACCGACCTGCGCCGCACCTGCTCCTGGAACGCGCTGCACGGCTACGACTACCGCTGGCTCGACATCTCCTTCGAGGTCGCCGACTCCGCGCAGGACGCCAAGCAACAGTTCGAGACGCGGGTCGGCGAGAAGAAGGGCGGCGGGGACGTCCCGGGGCTCGGGGACGCCGCCTACTCGGTCGTGAACCTCACCACCGAGGACAAGCAGCAGACCCGCGAGGGCCTGGTCATGGCCCAGGTCTCCAACGCCCTGGTGGTCGTCACCTACAGCGGCAGCGACTTCGAGTCCAAGAAGGCGCCGGACACGGACGAGATCAACAAGGGCGCCATCAAGGCGGCCCGGAGCGCGGTCGGCGCGCTGGGCGGCGGGCAGGGCGGCGGGCAGGACTGAACCCCGCCGCCCCACCCGCTGGCGGTCGTTCAGTCCGCCTGCCGGGTGCGGCCCGTCAGCGCGGTCAGGGCCAGGTACAGCATCAGGGAGGTGCCGAGGCCGACCGCCCAGCCGTAGTCGGCCAGTGGGGACAGGGCCGGGATGGGCCGCCCGTCCAGCAGGGGCTTGAAGCTGGCGCCGCCGACGGCGAGGACACCGCCCGCCAGGAAGGCCAGCACCGCCCGCCAGTTCCAGCCGGCCGTGTACCAGTAGCGGCCCCCTGCGCGGTAGAGGTCGGCGAGGTCGAGGCGGGTGCGGCGCAGCAGCCAGTAGTCGGCGATCAGGATGCCCGCGACCGTGCCGAGCAGACCGCCGACCAGGCCGAGCCAGGTGAAGATGTAGCCCTGCGGGTCGGAGTAGAGCTTCCACGGGAAGATGAGCACCGCGAGGACGGCGGTGATCAGCGCGCCGGTGCGGAAACTCACCTTGCGCGGCGCGACGTTGGAGAAGTCGAAGGCCGGGGAGACCAGGTTGGCCGCGATGTTCACGGACAGGGTGGCCACCAGGACCGTGACGAGGGCGTAGAGCAGTCCGGCCACGTTGTCCGTCTTGGCGGCGAGCTGGACCGGGTCCCAGATCGGCGCGCCGTACACCGCCTGGGAGCCGGAGGTGACGAGGACGGACAGGAACGCGAAGAGGGTCATCGTGGTCGGCAGGCCGAGGGCCTGGCCCCGGGTCTGGGCCTTCTGGCTGCGGCCGTAGCGGGTGAAGTCGGGGATGTTCAGGGACAGTGTGGACCAGAAGCCGATCATGCCCATCAGGGAGGGCCAGAACAGCTTCCAGAAGTCGCCGCGCCAGCCCAGCTTGGACGGCTGGTCGAAGAGCGGGCCGACACCGCCGGCCTTGTCGCTCATCCACCACAGCATGACCAGCGCGCCGACGATCACGAAGGGCGCCGCCCAGTTCTCGAAGCGGCGGATGGTCTCCATGCCCCGGTAGATGATCGCGACCTGGATCGCCCAGAAGACGGCGAAGGACAGCCACATGGTCCAGGCGTGGCCGCCGATGTGCGAGGCGTTCGCCCAGCCGTCGCCGATCAGCTTGCCGGCGAGGAAGAAGATCGCCTCGCCGCCGATCCAGGTCTGGATGCCGAACCAGCCGCAGGCCACCAACGCCCGTACGACAGCGGGCAGGTTGGCGCCGCGCACACCGAAGGAGGCGCGGGCGAACACCGGGAAGGGGATGCCGTACTTGGGTCCGGCGTGCCCGGTGAGCAGCATCGGGACGAGGACGACCAGGTTGGCGAGCGCGATGGTGAGCACGGCCTGTTTCCAGTCCATGCCCACCGCGATCAGCCCGGAGGCGAGGGTCCAGGAGGCGGTGTTGTGGGCCATGCCGACCCACAGGGCGGAGAAGTTGTACGTCGTCCAGGTGCGCCCCGCCGCGGGGACCGGGAGGAGATCCTCGTTGGCGTAGGGGCCGCTGGGCGGAGGTGTGCCGGGGGCGAGTTCCACGCGCCCGTCGGGCAGGGTGACCTGGCGGGAGATCGGTATGGCCGCGGGAGTGGTGTCGGTCATGGGCTGGCCAATCGGGGAGAGCGGGTACGGGAATGGCCGTCGCGGGCGCCGGCCCCTCCCCGGGGACGGCGGGGAGGGGTGACCAGGAGGGGCGTGGGGGGCGCGAACCGGGCTGCTGGCTCCGGGAGTTGCGGTCAGGAGTTGACGGCGGGGATCACCTCGCTGCCGTAGGCGTCGATGGTGGCCTCCTGCGCGTCGTGCATGTCGTACAGCGCGAACTGGTCGACGCCCAGGGCGCGGAGCGCGTTCAGTTTCTCGATGTGCCGTTCGGGCGGGCCGATCAGGCAGAACCGGTCCACGATCTCGTCGGGCACGAACGCGGTGTCCGGGTTGCCGCTGCGGCCGTGGTGGGCGTAGTCGTAGCCCTGCCGGGCCTTGATGTAGTCGGTGAGTTCCTCGGGGACCTGGGCGGAGTGCTCGCCGTACTTGGCGACCAGGTCGGCGACGTGGTTGCCGACCATGCCGCCGAACCAGCGGCACTGCTCGCGGGCGTGGGCGAGGGCCTCGGGCGAGTCGTCCTCGGTGACGTAGGCGGGGGCGGCGACGCAGACGGCGACCTCGGCGGGGTCGCGGCCGGCGGCGACGGCGGCCTCCTTGACGGCCTTCACCATGTACTCGGTGAGGTAGAGGTCGGCGAGTTGGAGGATGAAGCCGTCGGCCTCCTCGCCGGTCATCTTCAGCGCCTTCGGGCCGTAGGCGGCCATCCACACGGGCACCTCGGCGCCTTCTCCGACCCAGGGGAAGCGGATCTTGGTCCCGCCGAGGTCGGCCTCGTCGCCGCGACCGAGGGCGCGGATGACCTTCATGGCCTCGCTGATCCGGGCGAGGGTGTTGGGTGCCCGGCCGGCGACGCGCATCGCGGAGTCGCCGCGGCCGATGCCGCAGACGGTGCGGTTGCCGAACATGTCGTTGAGGGTGGCGAAGGTGGAGGCGGTCACCTCCCAGGTGCGGGTGCCCGGGTTGGTGACCATGGGGCCGACCTTCAGCCGCTCGGTCCGGGCGAGGATCTGGCTGTAGATCACGAACGGTTCCTGCCAGAGCACGGCGGAGTCGAAGGTCCAGCCGTAGTGGAAGCCGTTGCGCTCGGCCCGCCGCATCAGGCTGACGACGCGGGAGGCGGGCGGGTCGGTCTGCAGGACGAGTCCGAAGTCCATGGGCGCCACTCCTAGATGAGGTACTGACAGGTGGAGCGCGGGGTGAAGACGCCGTGCCCGGCGTGGCCGGTGTACTCCCGCTCGGTGATGACGGGTACGCCGCGCGAGAGGACCGTCTCGACCCGGCCGGTGACCCGCTTGCCCTCGTAGGCGGAGTAGTCGACGTTCATGTGGTGGGTCTCGGCGGAGATGACCTGCTCGGCACGCGGGTCGTAGACGACGACGTCCGCGTCCGCGCCGGGCGCGATGGTGCCCTTCTTCGGGTACAGGCCGAACATCCGGGCCGGGGTGGCGCAGGCGATCTCGATCCAGCGGCGGCGCGAGATACGGCCCTCGACGACGGCCTGGTGGAGCAGGTCCATGCGGTTCTCCACCCCGGGCAGCCCGTTGGGGATCTTGGAGAAGTCGCCCCGGCCCAGCTCCTTCTGGCCGCTGAAGCAGAACGGGCAGTGGTCGGTGGACACCACCTGGAGATCGTTGGTGCGCAGGCCCTGCCACAGCCTGGCCTGGTGGTCCTTGGGCCGCAGCGGGGTGCTGCACACGTACTTGGCGCCCTCGAAGTCCGGTTCGGCAAGGTTGTCGGTGGACAGGAACAGGTACTGCGGGCAGGTCTCCCCGAACACGTTCAGCCCGTCGTCGCGGGCCCGGGCCAGCTCGGCCACCGCCTCCGTCGCCGAGACGTGCACCACGTACAGCGGAGCCCCGGCGACCTGGGCGAGCCGGATGGCGCGGTGGGTCGCCTCGGCCTCCAGCAGGGCCTTGCGCACCTCGCCGTGGTAGCGCGGGGCGGTCTCGCCGCGGGCGAGGGCCTGTTCCACGAGCACGTCGATGGCGATGCCGTTCTCGGCGTGCATCATGATCAGGCCGCCGTTCTCGGCGGCGCGCTGCATGGCCCGCAGGATCTGGCCGTCGTCGGAGTAGAAGACGCCCGGGTAGGCCATGAACTGCTTGAAGGAGGTGACGCCCTCCTCGACCAGCAGGTCCATCTCCTTCAGCGTCTCCGGGTTCACGTCGGAGACGATCATGTGGAAGCCGTAGTCGACGGCGCAGTTGCCCTCGGCCTTGGCGTGCCAGGCGTCCAGGCCCTGGCGCAGGGAACCGCCGACGGTCTGGATGGCGAAGTCCACGATGGTGGTCGTACCGCCCCAGGCGGCGGCGCGGGTGCCGGTCTCGAAGGTGTCGGAGGCGTAGGTGCCGCCGAACGGCATCTCCATGTGGGTGTGGCCGTCGACCCCGCCCGGGATGACGTACTTCCCGGTGGCGTCGATGGTCCGCTCGGCGGTGAAGGCCTCGGCGGCGGGGGTGCCGGAGGCGGCGAGGGCGGCGATACGGCCGTCCTCGATCAGGACGTCGGCGTGGATCTCGTCGGCTGCGGTGATGACGAGACCGCCGCGGATGACGGTACGGCGGCTCATGGTCGCTCTCCTTCGTGCTCGGCGGCGGGTGGTGCCGGGGGCCGGCAGCGGCCCTGGGCTACGGCGCGGTCAGGGGGCCGTAGGCGCCCGGGGCGCGGTCGCGGTAGAACTGCCAGCGGTCGCGGACCTCGCGGAGTTTGGCCAGGTCCAGGTCGCGTACGACGAGTTCGGCCTCCTTGTCGCTCGCGACCTCGCCGACGAACTGGGCCTCGGGGTCCACGAAGTAGGTGGTGCCGTAGAAGTCGTTGTCGCCCAGGTCCTCGACGCCGACCCGGTTGATCGCGCCGACGAAGTACTCGTTGGCGGCGGCCGCCGCGGGCTGCTCCAGCTGCCACAGGTAGCGGGAGAGGCCCCGGGAGGTGGCCGAGGGGTTGAAGACGATCTCGGCGCCGGCGAGGCCCAACGCCCGCCAGCCCTCCGGGAAGTGGCGGTCGTAGCAGATGTAGACGCCGATCCGGCCGACGGCGGTGTCGAAGACGGGCCAGCCGCTGTTGCCGGGGCGGAAGTAGAACTTCTCCCAGAATCCCCGAACTTGGGGGATGTGGGTCTTGCGGTACTTGCCGAGGTAGCTGCCGTCCGCGTCGATCACCGCGGCGGTGTTGTACAGCACGCCCGGCTGCTCCTCCTCGTACATCGGCAGGACGAGGACGATGCCCAGTTCGCGGGCGAGGGACTGGAAACGCCGGACGGTCGGGCCGTCGGGGATCCGCTCGGCGTACTCGTAGAAGGCCTTGTCCTGGACCTGGCAGAAGTAGGGGCCGTAGAACAGCTCCTGGAAGCAGAGGACTTGGGCGCCCTGGGCGGCGGCGTCGCGGGCCGCCTGCTCGTGGACCTGGATCATCGATTCCTTGTCGCCGGTCCAGGCGGTCTGGAAGAGGGCGGCACGGATCACTCGGCTCATCGGGACCTCCGGTAGCTCGGTGTGCCGTGAGCCTAGGAAGCCGGGAGAGCGCCTTTGAGTGGCAGTGTGTCACGTCCCCGGGCGGTCGGCGTGCCACCGTGTCACGTGTGCGTGGGCCCATGTTTCACCGCCGTTTTCCCAGGTCGTCGCTTGTTTCACCGCTGTTGCGCGTCGTGCGCGAGCAGGGCGATGTGTACGGAGGCCGCCTGTTCGAAGTCGTCCAGGTCCACGCCGAGGCGGCCCTGTATGGCCTCCAGGCGACGGTAGAGGGCGGGCCGGGAGACATGGTGGAGCTGGGCGGTGCGGGACTTGTTGCGGCCGGTCGCGAGGTAGGTGCGCAGCACGCCCAGCAGCTCCGGGTCGGCGTCGCACAGCAGCCCGTCCAGCTCCCGTTCGGCGAAGGACTGCACATGCGGGTCGTCCCGCAACAGCCGTACCAAACCGCGCAGATGGACGTCCTTGAGACGGACGACGGCCGGCAGGTCGAGGGCGGTGGCGGAGTCGGCCACGGCGTCGGCGACATGCCGGGCCTCGCGCAGTCCGGCGGGCACGTCGTCCCAGGCGGTGCGCGGGTCGGCGGCGGCGACGACCGTGGCGGGCGCGCCGGTCTCGGTGCGCAGCCGGGCCGCGAAGTGCGCGGTGAGCTGCGCGGCGTGCTGGTCGCGGGGCAGGCTGAGCAGGACGGCGGTCGCGTCGCCGGCGAGTTCCGCGACCAGGCCCGGCAGTCCCAAGAGCCGCAGCACCCGGCCGAGCGGTGCCGGGTCCGCGCCCGGTACGACGAGCGGGACGAAGGTGCGCCGGTTGACCGGCAGCCCGGCCGCCCGCGCCCGGGGCAGCAGTTGCCGGGCCGGTACGACACCGGAGACCAGGTCGGTCAGCAGGCTCTGCGCGGACTGCTCCTCCCAGGTGGGCGCGGCGCCGCCGAGCATGCGGTGCAGGACCAGCGCCTCGGCGGCCCGGTCGGCGAGCAGCCGTCCGGTGGCGGTGTCGCCCCGGTAGCCGCACAGCAGCAGGCCGCCCCAGCGCTCCCCGCGTCCGCCCAGTTCGGCGTGGATCCAGCCGTCTTCCGCGCCGGCGCCGGCCTGCCGGGCGACGCGTTCCCAGTCGCGCAGCACGTCGTCCACCGCGGGCCGTTCACCGGCGGTGGCGAGGACCCGGTGGGCGAGGTTGGTGACGACCACCGGGCAGCCGCTGTGCTGGGCGATCTCGTCGAGCAGCCGGTGCAGCGGGGCCCCGGCGGTGATCAGCGCGGTGAGGGCGGTGCGGACGGTCTCCGAGAGGCTGACGGCGGCGAACTTGCGCCGTACCAGGCGGCTCTGCACCTCCTCGGTCAGCTCGGCGAAGGGGAACGGCCGGTGCAGGACGATCATGGGCAGCCCGCACCGCTCGGCGGCCCGGCGCATCGCCTCGGGCGGCGCGGGGAAGGCCCGCCCGAGGCCGAGGACCACGGCGGCGGCCTCGGCCCGGTGCAGGGACTGGATGTACTCGGCCTGCTTGGCCTCGTCGCCGGCGAGCAGCACGCCGGTGGTGAGCACCATCTCGCCGCCGGTGAGCATCACGCCGACGTCGGCGGCCTCGGCGACGTGCACCCAGCGCACCGGCCGGTCCAGCTGCCCGGCGCCGGCCACCACCTCGGGCTCCCCGGCCAGCACCCGTTCCAGGGTGAGCACCTGGCGGACCGAGAGGGCGGGCTCCGACGACGCGAAGGACGCGGAGGACGTGAAGGACACGGTGGAGGCGGTGGACCGGGACTCCGGGATGGTGGTCATGGCCGAACCCCCAGGTGCTAGGACGTGCTCCTCAGCGCGTGTTCGAGGATCGCCGCGCCCTCCTCCGCCTCCGCGACGGTCAGCGAGAGCGGCGGGGCGATGCGCAGGGCGCTGGTGTCGTGCCCACCCCCCTTGCCGATGAGCAGGCCGCCCTCGCGGGCCGCCTCCAGCACGGCGGCGGCCGCTCGCGGGTCGGCCTCGTCGGTGCCGGGCCTGACCAGCTCGACGCCGATCATCAGTCCGCGCCCGCGCACCTCGCGCACGCCGGGCAGTTGGGCGGCGACGGCGCGCAGCCGCTCGATGAGCAGGCCGCCGACCCGGCGGGCGTTGCCCTGGAGGTCGTGTTCGAGGAGGTGGGTGAGGTTGGCGAGTCCCGCGGCCATGGTGACCTGGGTGCCGCCGAAGGTGGAGATGCTGTTGGCGTCCAGGCAGTTCATGATCTCGGCGCGGGCGATCACCCCGCCGACGGACATGCCGTTGCCGATGCCCTTGGCGAAGGTGACGAGGTCGGGCGGGCCGTTCTCGGCGTGCGCCTGCCAGCCCCAGAAGTGGTCGCCGGTGCGGCCCCAGCCGGTCTGCACCTCGTCGGCGATCCACAGCACGCCGTGCTCGTCGAGGACTTCGCGGAAGGCGGCGTAGAGGCCGTCGGGCGGGGAGGTGAACCCGCCGACGCCCTGGACGGGTTCGGCGATCAGCGCGGCGGGCGGGCGGGTGTGGCCGAGGATGTCGCGGAGGTCGGCGACGCAGGCGGCGGTGAACGCGCGGTCGTCCAGGCCGGCGTACGGCCCCCGGGTGCGGACGCCGCCGTGGACGTACAGCGTCTGGAGCGGGGAGAGCGAGGTCGGGGACCAGCCGCGGTTGCCGGTGATGCCGACCGTGCTGAAGGAGCGGCCGTGGTAGCTGTTGCGCATGGCCAGGACGGTGTTGCCGCGCCGGTACGTGGTGGCGAGCAGCAGGGCGGTGTCGTTGGCCTCGGTGCCGGAGGTGGTGAAGAACACCCGGGCGTCCGGGATGCCGCTCAACTGGGCGATACGCTCGGCCAGTTCGACCATCGGGCGGTTGAGGTAGAGGGTCGAGGAGTGGAGGATGCGGCCGGCCTGCTCGCTGACCGCCTTGGTCACCTCGGGCAGCGCGTGCGCGGTCATCGTGGTGAGGATGCCGCCGAAGAAGTCCAGGTACCTGTTGCCGGCGGAGTCCCAGACGTACCGGCCCTCGCCGTGGCTGATCTCCAGCGGCTCGTCGTAGTAGAGGGCGAGCCAGTCGGGCAGGACGGCGCGGTGGCGGGAGAAGAGGTCGTTCACGGCTGTACCAGCCCTTCGTAGGCGTCGGGGCGGCGGTCGCGGTAGAAGGCCCACTGCTGCCGCACCTGCTCGATGAGGTCGAAGTCGAGGTCGCGGACGAGGAGTTCCTCACCCTTGTCGCTCGCGGCCTCGCCGACGAACTGCCCGCGCGGGTCGACGAAGTAGCTGGTGCCGTAGAAGTCGTTGTCGCCGTACTCCTCCTGGCCGACGCGGTTGATGGCGGCGACGAAGTACTCGTTGGCGATGGCCGCCGCGGGCTGCTCCAGCTGCCAGAGGTGGGCGGACAGACCCCGGTGGGTGGCGGAAGGGTTGTAGACCAACTGGGCCCCGTTGAGGCCCAGTTGCCGCCAGCCCTCCGGGAAGTGCCGGTCGTAGCAGATGTAGACGCCGACCTTGCCGACGGCCGTGTCGAAGACGGGCCAGCCGAGGTTGCCCGGTTTGAAGTAGTACTTCTCCCAGAAGCCCTTCACCTGCGGGATGTGGTGCTTGCGGTACTTGCCGAGGTAGCTGCCGTCGGCGTCGATCACGGCGGCGGTGTTGTAGTAGAAGCCGGACTGCTCGACCTCGAAGACCGGGACGACGACCACCATGCCGGTCTCACGCGCGAGGTCCCGCATCCGGCGGACGGTCGGGCCGTCCGGCACCGGCTCCGCCCAGCGGTAGTGCTCGGAGTCCTGCACCTGGCAGAAGTAGGGGGCGTTGAAGACTTCCTGGAACCCGATGATCTTCGCGCCCCGGCGGGCCGCCTCGCGGGCGTGCTCCTCGTGCTTCGCCACCATGGACTCGCTGTCGCCGGTCCAGGCGGCCTGGACCAGAGCGGCGCGGACGACGTTGGCCATGAGCTGCCCCTTCGACGCGATCTCAGAGCCTCTACGCCCGTAGAGCAGGCCGTAGAGGCACGAAGGTAAGCCTCCGGGCGGCCCTTGCCAAGACCATCGCCGCCAACCCGCGGAGTCGATCACGTTTCGCACCCCGGTGGGTGAGCGCGCGGGGCGGACCGGGACGCCGGACCGGGTGCCGCTCACCGGGTAAGGCCGGCGACCCGCAGCGCGTGCACGAGGTCCCAGTGCCGCTCCTCGGAGACGGCGTGGGCGGCCTCCAGCAGCAGGGGTACGAGGCGCTCGGGGTCGGCGGTGGCGCTCCGGGCGGCCTCCTCCGGGGTGCGGACGCGCACACAGGCGTCGAGCAGGGCCCGTGCCTCGCGGTCGCGGCCCTCCCCCGCCAGCCGCAGTACGGCGGCGCCGATCTGCTCGGCGGGCCGGGCGACCCCCTGCCGCAGCAGTTGCCGGGCGTCGGCCTCGCGCCCGGCCGCGGCCAGCGCGTCGGCGGCGGCGACCAGGTGCCCGGCGGGCAGGGACGCGGCCTCCCAGAGCAGCGTGACCCAGTCGGCGCCGAGACCGGCGCGGTGCAGGGCGCCGGCCAGCACCGGCAGCCGGGCGGCGGGCCACCCGGCGGCCTCCACCAGCAGCACGTGCGCCTCCCCGCTGCGCCCCTCGGCCCGCAGCCGCGCCAACAGCGCCACGGCACCGTCCACCGCGGCCCGCACCTCGGCGCCCACGGCCTCGTCGGGAACGGCCACGGGTTCGTCCAGCGCGGCACCCCCGGCGAACCGGGCTCCCCGCGGCGTACGGCCCGCTGCGGCCACAGTCGCCTGCGGCGCGGCCGAGGGAGCGTCACCCTCGGCCATCCCGGCGAACCGGGCACTGCCACGGCGGCGTTTACGGGGCTTGGCGGAGGTGGGGTGAGGTGCGGGGTCGCCGGTGGTGACGGGGTCGGATGCCGGTGCCGGGGGGCGGGCGGGAGTGCTGCCGCCGTCACGGGTGGGGGCGGTACTGCCATCACGGGCAGGGACGGTGTCGCCGTCACGGGCGGGAGCTGAGCCGCCTTCGCGGGCGGGGGCGCGGGGCTCGTCATGCCGGAGGTCATGGCGGAAGACGGCATCGGCCGGTGCGCCGGCCTCGGGACCAGTGCCCGGGGTGGTCGTTCCCGCGTCAGGGCCGCCACGCGGCGCGGACCGGGTCTCCGGTGCGCCGTCGAGGCCGCCGACCCCGGCGCGGGAGGGTTCGGCGAACGCGGCCTCGGCCGCCGGGCCGCCGCCGAGGTCGCCGGACGGAGCGAGGTGGGGCCCCGGATACGGATCGCCGTACCCGACCGACCACCCGGCGCCTGTAGCACCGTCGCGCTCGTCGGGAAGCCGCCCGGCCCCTGGAGCACCGTCGCGTTCGCCGGAAAGCCGCCCGGAGAACAGGTCGCCGCCCGCCGCACCGGCGTCCGGCCCCCCGTCGCCGCGGCGCGCGGGTGCGACTCCGGCGCCGGGCCGAGCCTCCCTCGCCTCACCCTTCCTGCCCCTGCCCGGCACCCGAGGGGCCCCTGCCGCCGACCGGAGTTCCAACTCCTCCAGCCGCGAACGGAGTTCAGCACACCGCGCCGTAGCGCGCTCATGATCGTCCTCCGCCCAGGCGAGGTCGAGGCGGAGCGCTTCGGTGTCCTCGGGGCCGGCCGGCGCGGACAACAGGCGGGTGAGTTCTGTGCGGCGGTCGGCGGCGTAGCGCTGCTCGCGGAGCAGGACGTCGAGGCGGTCGGCCAGGGCGTCGCGGGCGCCGGGGAGGGTGTCGTACGCCGACAGTGCGGCGGCGAGGAGTGCGCGGGCGCGCCGGCGCTCGATGGCCGCGGCGGCGGGGCCGTACGTCTCGGCGAAGTCCCGCAGCAGGGAGTCCACGACGTCCCACGGCGGCACCTCGCGCCCCTCCAGGCAGGCCCGCATGCCCTCGGGGTCGCGCCGCCAGAAGACCCCGCACCAGCCCGCACCCTGTTCCAGGCGCGCCAGCAGGCCGTCCAGGTAGCTCGCGAACTCCCGCATTCTGCCGGGGAGTTGATCCACAGCCATGCCCAGCTCCCGCCCGACCGCCAGCACTCCGGTCGGTAGGCAACACCAACCGTGTTACGACGCTGCTACGCGGGGTTTTCCGGCAGGACGCGGGGTCAGTGTGGCGCGATCCCGCCCCTACGGCCTCAGACCGGCACCGGCGAGCACAGGGCGGCCAGCTCGTCCATGGACAGCCCGAGCACCCCGGCCAGCGCGGCCACCGTGAAGAACGCCGGGGTCGGCGCCCGCCCGGTCTCGATCTTGCGCAGCGTCTCGGCCGAGACCCCGGCGTCGGCGGCGACCTCGGTCATGCTCCGGGCGCCGCGCGCCTCGCGCAGCAGCCGGCCGAGCCGCTCGCCGCGTTCGCGCTCTTCGGGGGTGAGGGGGGTACGCACCATGCGTCCATTGTGCCCGTACCCCTCCCCCATTTCTATACCGCCCCGGGGCGGTGCCCGGACCGTGCGTCCCGACCCGCCCGGGAGACCCCCGCGAGGTGCCGGGACGCGGACATGCCCACCCCCACGGATCGTGACAAGGTGGGCATGGGCACCCCTCCCCCTGGTTACCCGGCCGCCCCGCGGTCACCCGGCCGCCCCGCATGTCGTCGGCGAAGGAACAGTGCCATGACCAACGGCTACCCTCCTGACCCCTTCGGTGATTTCCTCGGCCGCTTCTTCGGCGGACCCGGTGGAAACGGCGGAGCCCCCGGCCCCCGCCACATCGACATCGGCCGGCTGCTCAGCCAGCCGGCCCGGGAGCTGGTCAGGGGAGCCGCGCAGTACGCCGCCGAGCACGGCAGCCGGGATCTGGACACCCAGCACCTGCTGCGCGCGGCGCTGTCCAAGGAGCCCACCCGGAGCCTGCTGAGCCGGGCGGGCGCGGACCCGGACTCGCTCGCGACGGAGATCGACGACCGTGCGGGCCCCATCCAGCACCCGCCGGGTGAGACCCCGCCGCCCACCTCGCTGTCGCTGACCCCGGCCGTCAAGCGCGCCCTGCTGGACGCGCACGACATGGCGCGGGCGAGCGGTGCCGGGTACATCGGCCCCGAGCACGTGCTGGGCGCGCTCGCCTCGAACCCGGACTCGGCGGCCGGGCACATCCTGCACGCGGCCCGGTTCGCGGCGTCCGGCCTGCCGCCGGAGGCCCCGGAGAGCGCGCAGACCCGCCCGGAGCGGCAGCGGGCGGCCACCGGCACGCCCACCCTGGACAAGTACGGCCGTGATCTGACCGACCTGGCCGGACAGGGCCGGGTCGACCCGGTGATCGGCCGGGACACGGAAATCGAGCAGACCATCGAGGTGCTGTCCCGGCGTGGCAAGAACAACCCGGTGCTGATCGGGGACGCGGGCGTCGGCAAGACGGCGATCGTCGAGGGGCTGGCCCAGCGGATCGCCGACGGCGACGTACCGGACGTGCTGGCCGGGCGCCGGGTCGTCGCGCTGGACCTCACGGGGGTGGTGGCCGGCACCCGCTACCGGGGCGACTTCGAGGAGCGTCTGAACACCATCGTGGAGGAGATCCGCGCCCACTCCGACCGGTTGATCGTGTTCATCGACGAGCTGCACACGGTCGTCGGCGCCGGTTCCGGGGGTGAGGGCGGTGCGCTGGACGCCGGGAACATCCTCAAGCCCGCCCTGGCCCGGGGCGAGCTGCACATCGTGGGCGCCACCACGCTGGAGGAGTTCCGCCGGATCGAGAAGGACGCGGCGCTGGCCCGCCGGTTCCAGCCGGTCCTGGTGCCGGAGCCGACCGCCGAGGACACCATCGGGATCCTGCGCGGCCTGCGCGACCGGTACGAGGCGCACCACCAGGTCCGCTACACCGACGAGGCGCTGGTGGCCGCCGTGGAGCTGTCGGACCGGTATCTCACCGACCGGCGGCTGCCGGACAAGGCGATCGACCTGATCGACCAGGCGGGCGCCCGGGTACGGCTCGGTGCCCGCACCAAGGGCACGGACGTGCGCGCGATGGAGCGCGAGGTCGAGCAGCTGGTCCGGGACAAGGACCAGGCGGTCGCGGACGAGGACTACGACAAGGCCAAGCAGCTGCGCGACCGGATCGGCGAGCTGAAGCGGCGGATCACCGAGGTCAGCGACGACGGCCGGGCCGACGAAGGACAGCTGGAGGTGACCGCGGAGGCCATCGCCGAGGTGGTGTCCCGGCAGACCGGCATCCCGGTCAGCCGGCTCACCCAGGAGGAGAAGGAGCGGCTGCTCGGCCTGGAGGAGCATCTGCACGAGCGGGTGGTGGGCCAGGAGGAGGCGGTCGCCGTGGTCGCCGAGGCGGTGCTGCGCTCGCGTGCCGGGCTCGCGAGCCCGAACCGGCCGATCGGCAGCTTCCTGTTCCTCGGTCCGACCGGCGTCGGCAAGACGGAGCTGGCGCGGGCGCTGGCCGAGGCGCTGTTCGGCAGCGAGGACCGGATGGTCCGCCTGGACATGAGCGAGTACCAGGAGCGGCACACGGTCTCCCGGCTGGTCGGCGCCCCGCCCGGGTACGTCGGGCACGAGGAGGCCGGGCAGCTCACCGAGGTGGTGCGCAGACACCCGTACTCGCTGCTGCTCCTGGACGAGGTGGAGAAGGCGCACCCCGACGTCTTCAACATCCTGCTCCAGGTGCTGGACGACGGCCGGCTGACCGACTCGCAGGGCCGGACCGTGGACTTCACCAACACGGTGATCGTGATGACCAGCAACCTGGGCTCGGAGGCGATCACCCGGCGCGGTGCCGGGATCGGGTTCGGGCCGGGCGGCGCGGAGGCCGACGAGGAGGCGCGGCGCGAGCAGATCCTGCGTCCGCTGCGCGAGCACTTCCGGCCGGAGTTCCTCAACCGCATCGACGAGATCGTGGTCTTCCGGCAGCTCACGAGCGACCAACTGCGGCGGATCACCGACCTGTTGCTGGAGGGCACCCGGCGGCTGCTGGACGGGCAGGGCATCGGCGTCGCGTTCACACCGGCGGCCGTCGACTGGCTCGCCGAGCGCGGCTACCAGCCGGAGTACGGCGCCCGGCCGCTGCGCCGCACCATCCAGCGGGAGGTGGACAACCAGTTGTCCCGGCTGCTGCTGAACGGCGCGGTCTCCGAGGGCGGCCGGGTCACGGTGGACGTACGGGACGGCCGGCTGGACTTCCGCACCGCCGAGGCGGAAGCGGAGACGGAGGCGCAGCCGGCCGGTGCGGACGGACAGGAGCGCCCGCCCGCACCGGAGTTGTAACCGGCGGACGTCAGGGCGCCGGGTCGACCACCATCGCGGAGCCGCCTCCACGCCGTACCTTCTCGGCCGCGGCGAGCCACTTGCCGTTCGGCAGGCGCTGGACGCCGGTCGCCGCGCCGATCTCCGGGTTCCGTGTGAAGGAGTGCCCGAGGGCTTCCAGTCTGGAGCGTACGGCGCTGTCGTACAGGCCGGGTTCGAGTTCGGTCTTGGCCGCGTTGCGCTGGCTGGCGCGGGGTGCGGCGATGGCGTCGACGAGCGGCAGGTGCCGGTCCAGGAAGCCGGTGAGGGTCTGGAGCACCGTGGTGATGATGGTCGCGCCGCCGGGTGAACCGAGCGCCACCACCGGCTTGTCGTTGCGGTCCAGGACGATCGTCGGCGAGATGGACGAGCGGGGCCGCTTGCCGGGCCCGGGCAGGTTCGGATCGTGGACGGCCGGGTTGGCCGGGGTGAAGGAGAAGTCGGTCAGCTCGTTGTTGAGCAGGAAGCCGCGGCCGGGCACGGTGATGCCGCTGCCGCCGGTCTGCTCGATGGTGAGCGTGTAGGAGACGACGTTGCCCCACTTGTCGGCCACGGTCAGATGGGTGGTGTTCTCGCCCTCGTAGGTGGTCGGGGCCGCCGTGCCGCCCTTGCCGCAGGCGGCGGGGTGGCGCGGGTCGCCGGGCGCGAGGGGGCTGGTGAGGACGGCGTCGTCCTTGATCAGGCAGGCGCGCGAGTCGGCGAACCGCTGCGAGAGCAGCTGCTTGGTGGGGACGTTCTCGGCGGCGGGGTCGCCGACCCAGCGGCCCCGGTCGGCGAAGGCGATGCGGCTGGCCTCGATGTAGTGGTGCAGGTACTGCGTCTGGCTCGCCTTGGAGAGGTCGGTCCGCTCCAGGATGTTGAGGGCCTCGCCGACCGTCGTGCCGCCCGAGGAGGAGGGCGCGATGGAGTACACGTTCAGGCCCCGGTACGACGTCCTGGTGGGCGCCTGGAGCTTGGCGCGGTAGACCGCGAGGTCCTTCTCGGCGAGCTTGCCCGGGCGGGCGTTCCAGCCGGCGGCGGGGTCCACGGGCGGGCGTTCGACGGTCTTGACGATGTCGTCGCCGATGTCACCGCGGTAGATCGCGCCGACCCCCTCGCGGCCCAGCTCCCGGTAGGTGCGGGCCAGTCCCGGGTTCTTGAAGCGGGAGCCGACGACGGGGAGCTTCCCGTGCGGCAGGAACAGCTTCGCGGTGTCCGGGAAGTAGCGGAACCGGGTCTCGTTGGACGCGGTCTGCGAGCGGAAGGTGTCGTCCACGGTGAAGCCGTCGCGGGCGAGCCGCTCGGCGGGCTTCAGGACGGTGCCGAGCCGCCTGCTGCCCCACTCGTCCAGGGCCTTCTGCCAGGTCGCGGGGGTGCCCGGGGTGCCGACGCTCAGACCGCTGCTGACGGCGTCGTTGAAGGAGAGGGCCTTGCCGTTCTCCTTGAACAGGTCCTCGTCGGCGGACAGCGGCGCGGTCTCGCGGCCGTCGATGGTGTGGACACTGCGGGTGCGGGCGTCGTAGTAGACGAAGTAGCCGCCTCCGCCGACACCGGCCGAGTAGGGCTCGGTGACCCCGAGCGCGGCGGCGGTGGCGACGGCGGCGTCGACCGCGTTGCCGCCCTTGCGCAGCACCTCGATGCCGGCGGCCGAGGCGTCCGCGTCGACGCTGGCGACGGCGCCGCCGTAGCCGACGGCCACCGGGACCTTGGCGGTCGCGGGGCTCGCCTCCGCGGCGGGCGGGGCAGCGGCCCCCACCGACACCAGGGCGGCCGACACCGTCAGCACCGCCAGTCTTCTCGTACCAGGGCGACCCATCCGTACCTCCCGTGGGGACAATCCGCGCAGCGTAACCAGATCGCCTCCGTACCGACAGTACGCCTGGCACCCCCGCCACACGACCGTCACACATCGAACACGGGTACGTGTACGGGCCCGCGGGCGGCTAGCATGCCCGGCCATGAACGACGACGTGCGCAACATCGTCCTGGGCGTGATAGCGGCCGGTGTCTCCGCCGCGCTCGGCTGGCTGGCCCGCACCTACCTGTGGCGCCGTCGGATGCGCCGCAAGCAGGCGTTCTTCGGGCTGCCGGACAACTCCGAGTCGCTGCTCGTGGTCAACCGCAATGCGGGCGGCCCCGAGTTGTCGGTGATGCGGCACGACGTGTTCGCGCTGCTGGAGCTGGCCGCGCTCATCAAGGACTGCCGCGCCCACGCCCGGGTGGTGGCGCACGACGCGGCGCACCAGGGCTTCGGCGAGCGCGCCGAGTTCTGTCTCGGCGGCCCCTACTCCAACTACCGGATGGCCGCCCACCTCTCCTCGCTGCTGCCCGGGGTGCGGGTGAACGTCGACACCGAACCGGGGCCGCACCAGGGTGCCTTCCACATCGACGGCCACGACTACTTGATGGACGGCGGGCGCAGCGAGTACGTACTGCTGGCCCGGCTCACCGCGGGCGCCCGGCGGGACAGCCGCCCGGTGTTCCTCTTCTGCGGCCAGCGGGCCATCACCAACCAGGCGGCGACCCGCTATCTCGCCCGCAACCACGAGCGGCTGGCCCGCAAGTACGGCGACGGGTCCTTCGTGCTGCTGCTGAAGGTGGTCAACTCGCAGGCGTACGGACCCGATGTGGTCGAGTTGGTGGCGGACGTCACGGGGCCGGCGCGGACCCCGTCGCCGGAACCGGCGGCCGCCGACTGACGGTTCAACTGTCACGGCACTCAACAATCGTTACTCGCACGTAACTTACCGACAGGTTACTTGCGGTAAGCGGACGCGGTTACCGTCGGGTCACTTTGCTCGGATCCCCGTGAAGGAGTGACCCATGGGACGAGGTCGCACCGCCCCGCGCGCCTCCGCCGCAGCGGCCCTGACCGCCGCGCTGCTCGCCGGCACCGTCACCGGCCTGGCACCGGCCGCCGCGGCGGCCCCGGCCCTCCGCTTCGTCGACATCACCGGCGACGGCGGCACCGTACTGAAGGCCAACGTCCTCACGCCCGCCGGCGCGGCCGACCGCCGCTACCCGCTGATCGTGCTGCCCACGAGCTGGGGCCTGCCCCAGGTGGAGTACCTGGCGCAGGCGCGAAAGCTCGCCGACTCCGGCTATGTGGTGGTCGGTTACAACGTGCGCGGGTTCTGGCAGTCCGGCGGTCACATAGAAGTGGCCGGTCCGCCCGACACCGCGGACGCCTCCAAGGTCATCGACTGGGCCCTCGCGCACACCCCGGCCGACCCGGAGCACATCGGCATGGCCGGGGTGTCGTACGGCGCGGGGATCAGCCTGCTCACCGCCGCGCACGACAAGCGGGTCCGGGCCGTGGCCGCGCTCAGCGGCTGGGCGGACCTCATCGACTCGATCTACTCGGGCCGCACCCAGCACCTCCAGGCCGCCGCCGTGCTGGACGGCGCGGCCACCCTCACCGGCCGCGAGAGCACCGAACTCCGGGCCATCTTCAAGAACCTGTACACCTCGGACCTGTCCAAGGAGCAGGAGATGATCGACTGGGGGCGGAAACGTTCCGCCTCGACCTATGTCGACCAGCTGAACCGCAACGGCGCCGCCGTCATGCTGGCCAACGCCTGGGGCGACACCGTGTTCCCGGCCAACCAGTACGCCGACTTCTACCAGAAGCTGACCGTGCCCAAGCGCCTGGAGCTGCGCCCCGGCGACCACGCGACGCCCGAGCTGACCGGCCTGTTCGGGCTGCCCAACGACGTCTGGACGGACACCGCGCGCTGGTTCGACCACTACCTCGGGGGCGCCGACAACGGCGTGGACCGCGAGCAGCCGGTCCGGCTGAAGTCCCGCGGCACCGGGGAGTACGAGGGCTACCCGGACTGGAAGTCGGTCGGCGCCACCCGCCGCGAGATCGCCCTCGCGGGCACCGACACCCTCCACGCCAACGTCGACTCCGGGGCGGACGGCGGGGTCGTCTTCCTCTCCAGCATCCTCGACCAGGTCGCCCACCTGCCCCCGGTGGCCGCCGTCCCGCTGCTGCCGCGCCGCTGGGCTGCGGTGTGGCAGTCCGAGCGCTACGGCGCCGCCCAGCGGGTGCGCGGCACGGCCCGGCTGCACACCACGCTCACCCCGACCGCCGAGAGCGGCACCCTGATCGCCTACCTGTACGACGTCGGGCCGCTCGGCATCGGCAAGCTGGTCACGCACGCCCCGCTGACCTGGCACGGGCGGACGCCCGGCGAGGCGTTCGGCGTCGACCTGGACCTGTTCTCCACGGCCTACGACGTCCCCGCCGGGCACCGCCTCGCGGTGGTGGTCGACACGGTCGACCCGTTGTACACCGAGCACAACCCGTCCGGCGCGCAGCTGACCTTCTCCTCGCCCCCGGACGACCCGTCGTACGTGTCGGTCCCCGTGCGCGAGCAGTGATCTCCGGCTGCCGCCGGACGAGCCTGGCCCGTGTGAACTGCCGCCCCCCTACGGTCTCGGGGCCGTGGGGGGCTCCCCACCCGGCAGCAGCGCCCCGGGACCGGCCGCGGCGACGACCACGGCCTCGGTCCTGGGACTGCGCTGCTCACGGCGGGACACCCGGCCGGCGAACCACGAGAGCAGCATGCACATCCCGATGTAGATCGGCGAGATCACCATCACCACGGGGATGAACGGCAAATCGTAGTCGAGGTTGGAGGCGATGAGCTTCCCCGCGTGCGGGAACTCCTCATAGGTGATGAGGAAGCCCAGGGACGTGTCCTTCAGCGCGACCACCAACTGGCTGATGATCGCGGGCAGCATGGCCCGCACCGCCTGCGGGACGAGGACGTGCGCCATGACCTGCGTCTTGCGCATGCCGAGCGCGAACGCGGCCTCGCGCTGGCCGCGTTCGACGGCGTCGACGCCGGAGCGGAAGACCACGGCGAGCACCGAGCCGTTGTAGAGGGTGAGCCCGGCGACCAGCGCGGGCAGCGGCTGCACCTTCAGCGCCACGAAGACGAAGAAGATCATCACCAGGACCGGCATCGCGCGGAAGAACTCCACGAGGGCGGTCTCGCGGGTGGCGGAGGCGATGGTGCGGAAGCGGATCGTCTTCGGCGGGAAGCCGAGGGAGGCGGACATCATCCGGGCGATCTCGATGTCGAAGCCCGCGAAGGTGCCGGTGGCCGGGTCGCGTTCGCCGAGGTAGGGCTGGTCCTCCTTGACGCCGGCCGTGAGGTGGCCGCGTCGCTTCGCGCGGGCCCAGGTCGGCGAGCCGGGCAGGCGGTAGTCCTGGGCGACCTGGTAGACGGGCAGCCTGTCGGCCGCCGGGCCCTTGGTGGGCGGCCTGCCCTCCCGGCCGCAGGCGGCGGCGAGCAGGGCGGCCAGAACCGCGAGGACGCGGGCGTACGAGTGGTACGGAACACGGGACGCACTCCCCCGTCAGTGCTGGAGGATCTTGGAGAGAGAGTCCTTGGCGCGGTCGCTGCGGGGATGGTCGAAGAGCATCACCTTGGGTTCCCTGGCCAGGGCCCGGGTGATGGCGGCCCTCCCCCAGTGCCTTGAGGGCCTGGGAGGTACCCGCAGCTGCCGGCCGCCGGAGAGCCGAGCCGGGTCCTTGTCCGCCTGCGGCGCGAGGCCGACGCGGTCGAGGAGTTCCCGGGAGCGGCGGTCGGCCTCGTCCGTCCTCCGGCGGCGGAGCTTGATCTGGGCGAGGGAGACGTTCTGGAGGCGGGCCGGCGCCCTGCCCTCCTGGGCCGGTGCCCTGCCTTCCTGGGGCAGCGCCCTGCCCTCCTGGGGCAGCGGCTGCCCGTCGGGGGCGATGGTGCCGGAGTCGATGGTCTCCAGCCGGTTGACCGTCCCGCACAGCGCCGACGTGCCCGGGCCGGACGGCCCGATGACCACGACCATCTCCCCCTTGCCGACGGTGAGGTCGACGTCCCGGAGGACGTGCGGTGCCCCGTGGTACTTGTTGACGTTGCGCAGTTCGATCAACGGATCGACGGCCATCCGCAGCCCTACTCGCTCTCAGCCGTGTCGTGGTCGCCGCAACCTATCCAGACACCAGCGGAGTTGACGGGCGACACGCACCTTCCGGGCATAAGCCGTATTTACACCGAGCGCGGGGCAGGAGTGATCCCGCGCGGTCAGTCCTCGGCGATCTCCGCGTACAGCTGGGAGAGTTCGGGCACTCCGCTGACGGCCCACTCCCGCCCGGACGGCACCACCTCGACCTCCCGGCCCGAGGCCAGCAGGACGACGGGTTCGCCGTCGGAACGGATCCGCCAGGCGGCGCCGGGCACCGTGCGCACCACCACCGTGCCCAGGTAGAGCCCCGCGTCGTTGCCCAGCCAGGGCAGCGTCTCGGCGTCGTCGCGCCAGCGCGGCACCAGCTGGTCCAGGGCCTCCAGGGAGGCCGGGGTGTCGTCGAGCCGGACGCCCGCACCGGCCGCCTGGGAGCGCAGCAGTTCGCACTCCGACAGCAGCGCGGCGACCCCCTCGGGGTCGGCCGGAAGCGCCGGACGGCCGGTCTTCTTCTGCCGGTGGCCCAGGAACGGAATGTTCATGGGCCCAGCGTGGCATCACACGTCGAGGTCGACCACCACCGGCGCGTGATCGGAGGCGCCCTTGCCCTTGCGCTCCTCGCGGTCCACGTAGGCGTCCTTGACGGACGAGGCGAACGGCGCGTTGCCGTACACCAGGTCGATGCGCATGCCCCGGTTCTTGGGGAAGGCCAGCTGGCGGTAGTCCCAGTAGGTGTAGGGGTGCTCGTACTTGAGGGGGCGGGGCACCACGTCGCTCAGCCCGGTCTCGCGCAGCGCGGCGAGGGCGGCGCGCTCGGCCGGGGTGACATGGGTGGCGCCCTCGAAGGCGGCCGCGTCGAAGACGTCGTCGTCGGTCGGCGCCACGTTGTAGTCACCGAGGACGGCGAAGGGGCGGCTGCCCTGCGCGTCCCCCAGCACGGCCGCCCGCAGCGCCTCGAACCACTGGAGCTTGTAGGCGTAGTGCGGGTGGCCGACCTCGCGGCCGTTGGGCACGTACACCGACCAGACCCGGACCGGGCCGCAGGTCGCCGAGAGGGCGCGCGGCTCGCTCAGACCGTCGTAGCCGGGGTCGCCGGGCAGGCCCTTGACCACGTCCTCGATGCCGACCCGGGAGAGTACCGCCACGCCGTTCCACCTGCCGGTGGCGTGGACTGCGGCCTCGTAGCCCAGCTCGCGCAGCGGCTCGACGGGGAACTGCTCCTCGGCGACCTTGGCCTCCTGGAGACAGAGCACGTCGGTACCGCTGCTCTCCAGCCAGGCCAGCAGTCGGGGCAGGCGGGCGGTGATCGAGTTCACGTTCCAGGTGGCGATGCGCATGCCTCACAACCTACCCGGCGCCTGTGACAGCGGGCCGCGGACCGCCTGCCTCCCGGGAGGGACGGGCCTCAGACCTCGGCGGAGGCGCCGGGGTCGAGCCGCTGGTGGTCGGTGCCGCCCAGCCGGCCGACGTGACCGTCGTAGATCGGCCGGGCGAGGTCGGTGAGCAGGGCGTCGTGGACGTCGTAGGCGCGCTGCGGCCGCACCTCCCGCACGTACTCGATCACCTCGGCGAGCTTGTTCCACGGGGCCATCACCGGCAGCAGCAGGGTCTCCACCGGCCGGTCCGGGAGGGTGAGGGCGTCACCGGGGTGGAAGACCCGGCCGCCGTCGAGCAGGTAGCCGACGTTGGTGACGCGCGGGAGGTCCGGGTGGATCACCGCGTGCAGTTCGCCGTGGACCTGTACGTCGAAGCCGGCCGCCGTGAAGGTGTCGCCGTGGCCGACGGTGTGCACCCGGCCCGGGAAGGCCGCCGAGACCTGCTCGGCGACCGACCGCAGGGTCCACAGCTCGGCGGCCGGGTTCGCCTCCAGGGCGGTCCGCAGCCGGCCCTCGTCGAAGTGGTCCGGGTGCTCGTGGGTGACGAGGACCGCGTCCGCGCCGACGGCCGCGTCCCGCTCGCTGAAGCCGCCGGGATCGATGACGAGTGTGCGCCCGTCCTTCTCCAGGCGGACGCAGGCGTGGGACTTCTTGGTGAGCTTCATGCCTCCCATGGTGCCCCGCCGGGGTCGACGGGGATCACTCGGCCGGCGTGGTCTCCGCGCGGATCACCTGCTGGGCCACCCGGAACGCCCGGTTCGCCGCCGGCACCCCGCAGTACACGGCCGTCTGGAGCAGCACCTCGCGGATCTCCTCGGGGGTGAGGCCGTTGCGCAGCGCCGCCCGGGTGTGGAAGGCCAGTTCCTCCAGGTGGCCGCCCGCGACCAGCGCGGTCAGGGTGACGCAGCTGCGGGTACGGCGGTCCAGACCCGGCCGGCCCCAGACCTCGCCCCAGGCGTACCGGGTGACGAGTTCCTGGAAGTCGCCGGAGAACTCGTCCGCGCCGGCCAGCGCCTGGTCGACGTGCGCGTCCCCCAGCACCTCCCGGCGGATCTTCAGCCCGGTCTGGTACGGGTCGGGCCGCGCCGCCCGCTCCTCGGGTACGGCGGCGGGGTCGATCTCGGCGAGCGGCGCGGCCCCCGGCGGCACGAGCGCGGCCGGGGCGGCCGGGGCGCCGGGCAGCACGGTCTGGCCGGTGTCGTAGGACGGCTGCCAGGCGGTGGCGAAGTGGTGCACGAGCAGGTCGGTGACGGCGGCGGGCTGCTCGACCGGCACCAGGTGGGAGGCGCCGGGGACGACGGCGAGCCGGGCGTCCGGGATACCCGCGACCAGGGTGCGGGCCTCGGCGGGGCCGGTGATCTGGTCGTCGGAACCGACCAGCACCAGGGTCGGCACCCCGACCCGGCCCAGCTCGGGCCGGACGTCGAAGGCGGCGAGAGCCTCGCAGGAGGCGATGTAGCAGCCGGGGTCCGTGGTGCGCACCATCTGTACGGCCCACTCGGTGATCGCCGGCTGCGAGGCGGCGAACCCGCCGGTGAACCAGCGTTCGGGCGCGCTGCGGGCGATCGGCTCCAGGCCGTTGCTGCGGACGATCACCCCGCGCTGGCGGAACTCGTCGGCGGTGCCGAACCGGGGCGAGGCAGCGACCAGCGCGAGGGAGGCGAGCCGGGCCGGGTGGCGCAGCGCCAGCTCGATACCGACCGCGCCGCCCAGGGCGCAGCCCGCGTACCCGAAGCGCTGGACGCCGAGCGCGTCCAGGGTGGCCAGCAGGCGGGCGGTCACCTCGGCGACCGAACCGGCCGGATGGGCGGGGGCGCCGCCGTGCCCGGGCCAGTCGAACCGGAAGACCCGCCACTGTTCGGCCAGCTCGGGGACTTGGCGGTCCCACATGTGCCAGGTGGTGCCGAGGGACGGCCCCAGGATCAGGACAGGGGCGTCTTCCGGCCCGTCAAAGCGGTATTGCAGGGTGTTCGGTGGTGTCTCGCTCACCCGTCAGACCCTCTCATCTCTCACCGGCGGCCCGGCAACGGGTGACCGGCGGGCCCCGTCCCTGAGCGCGGCGCTCATAGTACGCCCGGGTCCGCAACGGCCGCGGTCACCGTGCGTACGGCCTCGTGCGGGTCGTAGGTGGCCGCCGAGGAGTGCTCGTGCCGGGAGGGAAGCACGCGTCCTGGGTAGCCTGGGCAGGGGTCGGGCAGGCCGGCCCGCGCCCGGCCGAGTCCGCGGTCGCCTGGCCACACCGCTCCCCGTGCGCGGTCGCTGAAGCGAGTGAAGGGACGGCCATGGAATACGCAGTGCGTGCCGAGTACACGGAGGATGCCTCACCGCATCCGGACCGTACGCGCGTCGAGGCCTGGCACATGACGAGAGCGGGCGAAGCCCGGGCGCTGTGCGGCCGTGAGCTCGACCCCGCCTCCGAGACCCGGCCTGCCGAGGCGTGGGGCACCCCTGAAGCCGAGCCCTTCTGCCGCGGTTGCGGGGCGCAGTACCTGCGGCAGGGCTTCTGACAGCGGACTTCGGCCGATTGCTCCCGTCGACGTCCGCGCTCGGGTCCGGGCCGGCCGGCGTCCGTCATCCTGCCCATTTCGCCATGGCTGAGCAGTGGACCATGAGAACGGCGATGGCCCCGTGCCTCGCGCGGTCCGACATCGCTGGGGAACGTGGCGGTGTCTGTTCCCCCGGCGTGGCCGACGACGTCACTTGACGCGACCGGCAGCCGCCTCCATCAGCCGGCGACGCGCGACCCGAAGCGCGAAGTGCCGGTCGGAGCGGGGTGCCGGTTCGGCGTACCAGGGCAGCGCACGACGGCGCCACTTCGCCGGGGGCAGGCTCGTGGGCAGCTCGGGGAGAGGCAGGTGCCAGTGTCCGAGCCGGAGTTCACCACGCCACGTCCCCGCCGCCAGCTCGGTCACGGGCACGCGTACGGCGAAACTCCCGGCGTCACCGGCCACTTGGCGGGCGGGGAAGGCAACGGCCGTGCCCTCGTCGTCCGTGAGGACGACCTTCAGCTCGCCGTCAGGGTGGTCGGCCAGCGCGCACCGGCCGGCGACCTCCAGCTCGGTCGGCGCGTCCGCGGCCCATCGGGCGGTGATGTCGAGGCCCAGGTGGGGCTGGACCTCGTGCTTGACCTCACCCAGGTCGAGGGTGAAGTTGCCGTGCGGTTTGGTGGTGTAGAGGGTGACTGCCCGGAGCGCCGGTCCTTCGGCGACGACTCGGGTGCTCGCCTTCCCCGAGACGTCGTCCGTCCGCCTGCTGCCGATCCGGACCTCCTTCGAGAGTCCCTGGGCGCCGATCGCGAGCGAGATGTCCCAGAGCCCGTCGCCGAGGGGGCGGCCGTCGGCAGCGGTGGCGATGTCCACGGCTGCCTCGAACCCGGCCAGCTCGTACGAGAAGCGTCCCTGATCGTCGTCGGTACCGAGGCCGGGGGTGGCTGTGTGCGTGACCGGCAGACGGTGTTCGACGCCGCTGTCGCGGTCCCGCATGATCAGTTCGGTGCTGACACTTCGCGTCTCCACGCGGTGCAGGTACCCGTGGCCCGCCAGGTGGTCACCGCGACCGACGGCCACCCGTTCTGGGTCCCCGCCCTGCACGCCTGGCTCCGGGCGACAGACCTCCAGCCGGGCAACTGGCTGCGCACCAGCGCCGGCACCCGGGTACAGATCACGGCGGTCCACCGCTGGACGGCATCATCGGCGACGGTGCACGACCTGACGGTTCGTAAACTGCACACGTATTATGTGCTGGCAGGTGTCACACAGATCCTGGTGCACAACACGTCGCCCGTTTGCAATATCAACGTGAGTCGCGATGCGCGGCAACCCGCGGGTGCCCGGCAAGGACCGGGATGAGTACCCGCCAGCGATGTTCCAAGAAGGTGGAAACGGCGCCAGCGTGCGGCCCATCACTCCTGGGGATAATCGAGGCGCAGGCTCCGCAATAGGAAACCAGTGCAGTGGCCTCCCTGACGGGACCAAGGTGCGAATAGTGGTGTGTGATTGATGGGTAGTCGATTGGACAAGCTGATCTCGCTTGCGGGGCCAGCACTCGCAGCTCAAGACGCGAACGAGCCATTCAAGGCTGAAGGTCGCATCGGGAGCGAGCTCAACTCTCTACTGGGGCGCGTTAACGGCTTCTACGCCTTTGAGTCGGCACTGCATGTGTTCCCTGCGAGTTCGACGGAAAACAGCACCGACCTGCAGATCTGGAACGCTTCGGGGTTCTGGCGGGACGCTTATGACGACATGGCGGAGGGGTACCTATTCTTCGCTGAAGATATCTTCGGTGGTCAGTTCGCCATCAAGGAAGAAGTGATTTACTCATTCGACCCGGAAACTGGAGAGAGCTCGCCCGTTGCGGAGAGCTTGGAGGGTTGGTCAGATGCAGTTCTCGGCGACTACGAGTTTCTGACTGGATTTCCCGTAGCGCATGAGTGGCAAAGCCTGAACGGTGCGATCAAGGATGGGACTCGACTCATCCCGAAGCGCCCATTCGTGTTGGGTGGAGAATTCTCCACCAGAAATCTTTACGCGCTCGATTCCATGAAGGCAATGCGCCTTCGGGGAGATTTGGCGGTGCAGCTCCGAGACCTCCCGGATGGGGCGACCGTGAAATTCAAGATCATTGATTGATTCCCTTGGCTGAATTACAGTCAGGGCGGAACTTCAACGCTCAGTGAGCACCAACAGGCCGTTGACGGCCAGCGTGATGATGCCCCGCCGGATGGTTCCTGGTGGGGCATCTTTTTGTCTTGGCGGCAGCAGTTGACGGTAATATCAGCGGACGGGTGCTGCACAGAGTGGCGGGTCGCCGTCGGGCTCGGTGGCGACCGCGACGCCCATACGAGAGGAAGGCTGGCCGTGGCCCGCACCGAGTACTACGAGGAGCCGAACGCCGCCAAGCCGGAAAGCATGGCCATCGTCGCCTCCACCGTCGTCGCAGACGACGACCACGGCCGCATTCT
Organism: Streptomyces pyxinicus; assembly: GCF_024753135.1. GTDB lineage: Bacteria > Actinomycetota > Actinomycetes > Streptomycetales > Streptomycetaceae > Streptomyces > Streptomyces pyxinicus. The sequence goes on from NZ_JANUGP010000001.1 coordinate 530,591, forward strand.
GAGATTCTTCGGCAGATGACATCTTCGATACCCTATGAGGAACCATTCGATGACCGAAAATCGGAAGTTGTCAGATTTCCGGCAGTGGACCCTCGCCGTGCTGAGGCTGCTCGGCTCGGATCCCGGAAGGCAAGTGGAGTACTTGCGGACGTCAGGCGTGGGACCAGATGAAGTATTGCTTCAATTGGACGATGTGCTGCACGCGGCTCGCGCCAGACTAGCTGACGGTTCACTGAATAACGAGGACTACCTCCTGCTTCAGGCGGTTAATGAGAGTGTCGATTCCGTAAGTGCGAGGCCTGAGGCCATCTGGACCGAGGACGCCCTCGAAGGGGCCGCTGCATGGGAAGAGGTGCGAATGGCGTCGCGGGCGGCAAAGTCAAGTCTAGAGCGATCCTGGAGTCAGGAAGCAGGCGATCGGCACGGGAATGCAGAACAATGATTGGTGGCGAACAGAATTCGCTTTCGATTTTCTCAGTGTAGGACCTTCCTGGGCGCTCGCTGAAGTCAGCGTGAGAGCCCCGCGATGTGAAATCGGCGGGGCTCTCGTGCCGTTCGACAGTAGACCCCCTCACCGATGAATCGGCAACGCCGTCATCTCCGTCAACCGCCGCCCCGTCCCGCCCCACCGCAGCGCGATGATCTCCGCCATGATGGCGACCGCCGTCTCCTCGGGGGTGCGGGCGCCGAGGTCGAGGCCGATGGGGGAGGAGAGGCGGGAGAGTTCGGGGGCGGTGAGGCCGGCTTCGCGGAGGCGGCGCAGGCGGTCCTCGTGGGTGCGGCGGCTGCCCATCGCGCCGATGTAGCGGGCGGGGGTGCGCAGGGCCCGCTGGAGGAGGGGCACGTCGAACTTGGGGTCGTGGGTGAGGACGCAGATGACGGTGTTGGCGTCCACCTCGGTCCCTTCGAGGTAGCGGTGCGGCCAGTCCACGACCAGTTCGTCGGCGTCCGGGAAGCGGCGGCGGGTGGCGAAGACGGGGCGGGCGTCGCAGACGGTGACGTGGTAGCCGAGGAACTTGCCGGTCCGGGCGACCGCGGCGGCGAAGTCGATGGCCCCGAACACCAGCATCCGGGGCGGCGGCGCGAAGGACTCCACGAACACGGAGACGTCGTCGCGCCGCTCCTCCCCCGCCCGGCCGACCCGGACCACGTCGGTGCCGCCCTGCGCGAGCAGTCCCTGGGCGCGCTCGGTGACGGCCGTGTCCAGGCCGGCGTCGCCGAGTGTGCCCTCGGTGCCGGACGGGGTGACGATCAGCCGGCCGGAGGGCGCGGCCGTCGGCTCCGGTTCCGCGCCGCCGCCCTCGGCGGGCAGCAGTGAGGCCACGGCTACCGGGCGGCCCGCGCGGATCGCGTCCAGCACCCCCGCGAGCCCGGGGAAGCGGCCCGCGCCCGCCGGCCGTACCAGGATCTCGATGATGCCGCCGCAGGTCAGGCCCACCGCGAGGGCGTCGTCGTCGCTCACGCCGTAGGTGACGAGCGCGCTCTCGCCGCTCGCCAGGACCTCGCGGGCCAGCTCGTACACCGCGCCCTCGACGCAGCCGCCCGAGACGCTGCCGATCACCTCGCCGTCCTCGGCGACCGCGAGCGAGGAGCCGGGGCGGCGCGGGGCCGACTTCCAGGTCCGTACGACGGTCGCCACGGCGAAGCGCCGGCCCGCCGCCTCCCAGGAGGTGAGGCCCTCCACGATGTCCCGCATGCGTGTGCCTCCTTCGGCGGCGCCCAGTCCCCGGTCGGCCCGCCTTCCCCTGTACCCCGTCCGCCGCCCGGATCATGCGGATGGCCTCCGTCGCGTGTCAACGGCGGATTAAGGGTTCGCTTAGGTCTGGCCGCGACGCGCCGCGGGGTGACTTAAGCGATCGGTTAAGCAGGCGTTGACACCCCCGCTCGGGCGGAGGCCCACTGATCTCTGGACAACGGCGCCCGAGGCGTCCGGCCGCGCGCTCCGCGCGCCGGGCGGGACAGGGAGTGCGACATGCAGGTTCCCGCTCCGTTCGAATACCGGCGGGTGAGCACGGTGGACGAGGCGGTCGCGCTCCTGTACCGGCTCGGCGACACCGCCCGTCTGGTGGCCGGCGGGCACAGCCTTCTGCCGATGATGAAGCTGCGGCTGGCCAACTTCGAGTACCTGATCGACATCAACGAGCTGCACGACGAGCTGGGCTACGTCCGCGCCGAGCCCGGTCTGATCCGCATCGGCGCCATGACCCGGCACCGCGAGCTGCGGGAGTCCGCCGAGCTGGCCGCCGCCTTCCCGGTCTTCGGGGACGCCGAGCGCGTCATCGCCGACCCCCTCGTCCGCAACCGGGGCACCCTGGGCGGCTCCCTGTGCCAGGCAGACCCCTCCGAGGATCTGTCGGCGGTGTGCACCACACTGGACGCCTCCTGCGTGATCCACGGCATGGACGGCGAGCGGGTGGTGTCGATGGAGGACTTCCACCGGGGACCGTACGAGACGGCCGTCGGCGACGCGGAGATTCTCACCGAGGTCCGCTTCCCGGTCCGCCCGCGCGGGTCGAGCGCGTACGAGACGGTCGAGCGGCGCGCCGGGGACTGGGCGGTCGTCTCGGCGGGCGCGGCGGTCTGGCTGGACGAGGCCGGGCTGATCGCGGACGCCCGGGTCGGCCTCGCCGCCGTCGGCCCGCACACGGCCGGCATCCCCGGGATCGCGGAGGCGCTGCGCGGGCAGCGGCCCGCCGAGGAGCTGTGGGCACGGGCCGGGGACATCGCGGCCGAGGCGTGCGACCCGGTGACCGACCGGCGCGGCAGCGCCGCGTACAAGCGGCATCTGGCCCGCGAGCTGACCATGCGCGTCCTGCGCCGGTCCGTGGCCCGGATCGACGCGCACATCGGCGGACACATCGACGGACAGGAGGTGTGACCATGCAGGTCACCATGACCGTGAACGGCGAGGAGGTCACCCGGGACATCGAGGGCCGGCTGCTGCTGGTGCACTTCCTGCGCGACCACCTCCAGCTGACCGGCACGCACTGGGGCTGTGACACCAGCAACTGCGGTACCTGCGTGGTGTGGTTGGACGGCGAGCCCGTCAAGTCCTGTACGGTGCTGGCCGCGATGGCCGGCGGCCACGAGGTGCGCACCGTCGAGGGGCTGGAGCAGAACGGCGAACTGGACCCGGTGCAGCGCGGGTTCATCGAGTGCCACGGCTTGCAGTGCGGGTTCTGCACACCCGGCATGATGATGACCGCCCGCGCCCTGCTGGACGCGAACCCGGACCCCTCCGACGAGGAGATCCGGGAGGCGATCTCGGGCCAGATCTGCCGCTGCACCGGCTACGCGACCATCGTCCGCTCGATCCGCTGGGCCGCCGCCGAACAGGCCGGCACCCGCACCACGGCCGAGGAGCCCGGGCGGACCGTCGCGTCGACCTCGGGGAGTGCCTCATGACGACGTACGCGGCGGGCGGCCACCGCACCGCCTTCGTCGACAACGACACGAAGCCCAACGGCCACGGGCGGATGCTGCGCAAGGAGGACCCGCGCTTCGTCCGCGGCCGGGGCCGCTACGTGGACGACCTCCAGCTGCCGGGCATGCTGCACCTGGCGATCCTGCGCTCCCCGTTCGCGCACGCCCGCGTCGTCTCGGTGGACACCACCCTGGCCGAGGCCCACCCGAAGGTCCGCCTGGTGGTGACCGGCGCGATGCTCGCCGAGAAGGGCCTGGCCTGGATGCCGACCCTCTCCAACGACGTACAGGCGGTGCTCGCCACCGACAAGGTCCGCTTCCAGGGCCAGGAGGTGGCGTTCGTCGTCGCCGAGGACCGGTACGCGGCCCGGGACGCGCTGGAGCTGATCGACGTCGAGTACGAGCCGCTGGACCCGGTGATCGACGTACGCACCGCCCTCTCCCCCGACGCGCCGGTCATCCGCGACGACCTGGAGGGCAAGGCCGACAACCACGTCTTCGACTGGGAGACCGGCGACGCGGCGGCGACCGAGGCGGTGTTCGCGCGGGCCGACGTGGTGGTCTCGCAGGACATCGTCTATCCGCGGGTGCATCCGGCGCCGATGGAGACGTGCGGCGCGGTGGCCGACTTCGACGCGGTGGACGGCAAGCTCACCCTGTGGTCCACCACCCAGGCGCCGCACGCGCACCGCACGCTGTACGCGATCGTCGCCGGGCTGCCCGAGCACAAGATCCGGGTGGTCTCCCCGGACATCGGCGGCGGGTTCGGCAACAAGGTGCCGATCTACCCCGGTTACGTGTGCGCGATCGTCGGCTCGCTGCTCACCGGCAAGCCGGTGAAGTGGATGGAGGACCGCGCCGAGAACCTGATCAGCACCGGTTTCGCCCGCGACTACGTCATGCGCGGGGAGATCGCGGCGACCCGCGACGGGCGGATCCTCGCCGTCCGCACCCATGTCCTCGCCGACCACGGCGCGTTCAACGGCGTCGCGGCGCCCGTGAAGTACCCGGCCGGTTTCTTCGGCGTGTTCACCGGCAGCTACGACCTCGAAGCCGCCTACTGCGAGATGACGGCCGTCTACACCAACAAGGCGCCGGGCGGGGTGGCGTACGCCTGCTCCTTCCGCATCACCGAGGCGGTGTACCTGGTCGAGCGGATCGTGGACTGCCTGGCGCGGGAACTCGACATGGATCCGGTGGAGTTGCGGATGCGGAACTTCATCCGGCCCGAGCAGTTCCCGTACCGCACCAGGACCGGCTGGGTGTACGACTCCGGGAACTACGCGCCGACGATGGAGCTGGCCAAGGAGATCGCCGGGTACGACGCGTTGCGCGCCGAGCAGAAGGAGCGGCGGGCGCGCGGCGAGATCATGGGGGTGGGCGTGTCCTTCTTCACGGAGGCGGTCGGCGCCGGGCCCCGCAAGGACATGGACATCCTCGGTCTCGGCATGGCCGACGGCTGCGAACTGCGGGTGCATCCCACCGGCAAGGCGGTGGTGCGGCTGTCGGTGCAGACGCAGGGGCAGGGGCACGAGACGACGTTCGCGCAGATCGTCGCCGAGGAACTGGGCATCCCGCCGCAGGACATCGAGGTCGTGCACGGCGACACCGACCAGACGCCGTTCGGCCTCGGCACGTACGGCAGCCGCTCCACCCCCGTGTCGGGCGCGGCGGCGGCGCTGGTCGCGCGCAAGGTGCGGGACAAGGCGCGGCTGATCGCCTCCGGGATGCTGGAGGTGTCGGTCGCCGACCTGGAGTGGGAGAAGGGTGCCTTCCGGGTGGCGGGCGACCCGGACGCCTCGGTGACCATCCAGGACATCGCGATGAAGGCGCACGGCGCCGGCGACCTGCCCGAGGGCGTCGAGGGCGGCCTGGAGGCGCAGATCTGCTACAACCCGGAGAACCTGACCTATCCGCACGGCGCCTACATCTGCGTGGTCGACATCGACCCGGGGACCGCGAAGGTGACGGTACGGCGGTTCGTGGCCGTGGACGACTGCGGCACCCGGATCAACCCGATGATCATCGAGGGGCAGGTGCACGGCGGGCTGACCGACGGCGTCGGCATGGCGCTGATGGAGATGATCGCCTTCGACGAGGACGGCAACTGCCTGAGCGGCTCGCTGATGGACTACCTCATCCCGACCGCTCTCGAAGTGCCGGACTGGGAGACCGGGTTCACGGTCACGCCCTCGCCGCACCACCCGATCGGCGCCAAGGGCGTGGGCGAGTCGGCGACGGTCGGCTCCCCGCCGGCGATCGTCAACGCGGTGGTGGACGCGCTGTCCCCGTTCGGGATCCGGCACGCGGACATGCCGCTGACGCCCTCGCGGGTGTGGGAGGCGATGCGGGGCCGGCCGACCCCGCCGATCTGACCGGTGGCGGCAGCGGGGTGAACGCGTACGGGGGCCGAGGAGGTGGCAGGGGTGCCGAGGACGGTGAGCGCGCGAGCGCTCGAACTGGCCCAGCGGCGCGTGCCGTTCGTGCACGCCCGGGTGGTGCGCGCGCAGGCGCCGGCGTCCGCGCGGCCGGGTGACGAGGCAATCGTGTACGGCGACGGCACGATCGACGGGTTCGTCGGCGGTCTGTGCGCGGAGGGTTCGGTGCGTACGGCGGCGCTGGGCGCGCTGAACGGCGGCGGACCGCTCCTGCTGCGGGTGCTCCCGGCAGGCGAGGCGGTCTTCCCGGACACCCCGGGCGCCCGGGTGGTGGTCAACCCCTGCCTGTCCGGCGGGGCGTTGGAGATCTTCCTGGAACCGGTGCTGCCGCCGCCGCTCATCGAGGTCGTCGGCACCACTCCGATCGCGGAGGCGTTCGTCGCGCTCGCCGACGTGCTCGGCTACGCCACCACCCGCTCGCTCCCGGACGCGCCGCCCGCCGAACACACCGGCGCGGTGATCGTGGCCGGGCAGGGTCGCGGTGACGCGGAGGCGCTGCGGACCGCACTGGACGCGGGGGTCGGGCACATCGCCCTGGTGGCCAGCCGCCGCCGGGGCGCGGCCCTGCTCGACGAACTGGGCCTGACCGACGAGGAGCGGATCCGGGTGCACACCCCGGCCGGTCTCGACATCGGCGCCCGGACGGCACCGGAGGTCGCGCTGTCGATCCTGGCCGAGGTGGTCGAGGCGGTGCGCGCCCGGCCCGCCCCGATGCCGGAGAGGGCGCCCGTCCCGGAGCGGCCGCCGGAGCGGGTCGACCCGGTGTGCGGGATGACGGTCACCGTGACCGCCGGCACCCCGCATCTGGCCGCCGGGGACGAGGAGTTCTGGTTCTGCGGCACCGGCTGCCGGGACCGGTACGCGGCCGGACTGGTGGGCTAGGGCGTGGGCGCGCTGTTCGCGGACGCCGAGGACGTACGGCGACGGCTCGCCGGGGTCGGCCACCTGGTGGACGAGGGCACGGCCACCGCCCTGTACCTGGCCTCCGTCCTGGACCGGCCGCTGCTGCTGGAGGGCGAGCCCGGCGTCGGCAAGACCAGCGCGGCCAAGGCGCTGGCCGAGGCCCTGGACACGCCGCTGATCCGGTTGCAGTGCTACGAGGGCCTGACGGCCGGCGAGGCGCTGTACGAGTGGAACTACCAGCGCCAGCTGCTCGCCGTCCGGCTCACCGAGGCACGCGGGGAGCACCTGGCCGACGCCGACCTGTTCACCGAGGAGTTCCTGCTGGACCGGCCGCTGCTGCGGGCGGTCCGGTACGCGGGGCCGCAGCCGCCGGTGCTGCTGATCGACGAGATCGACCGGGCCGACGACGAGTTCGAGGCGCTGCTCTTCGAGTTCCTCGGCGAGTGGACGATCACCATCCCGGAGCTGGGCACCTTCGCCGCCGTACGGCCCCCGGTCGTGGTCCTCACCTCCAACCGCAGCCGCGAGCTGCACGACGCGCTGCGCCGCCGCTGCCTGTACCACTGGATCGACTTCCCCACCCCCGAACGCGCGGCGGAGATCCTGCGCCGTTCGGTGCCGGCCGCCGGCGAGCCGCTGATCGCGTCCGCCACGGAGTTCATCGGCCGGGTCCGCGCCCTGGACCTGGACAAGGCGCCCGGCATGGCGGAGGCCATCGACTGGGTCTCCGCGCTGGCCGCGCTGCGCGTCTCCCGGCTGACCCGCCCGGACCTCGTGCGCACCCTGAGCGCGGTCGCGAAGAGCCCCGACGACCGTACGGCCGTCACCGGGGCCCTCGGAGAACTCGGCTACCCCGAAGAAGCGAGGAGACCGTAAGCCATGAAGATCGACAACGAGTTCCGGGTCGACGTACCCGTCGAGCGCGCGTGGGAGGCGCTCACCGATCTGGAGGACCTCGCCCCGTGCATGCCGGGCGCGCAGCTCACCGGCGTCGAGGGGGACGTCTACCGGGGCAAGGTGCGCGTCAAGGTGGGGCCGGTGGTCAGCCAGTTCCAGGGCACGGCCCGGTTCGTGGAGCGGGACGCGGCGGACCACAGTGCCGTGATCAGCGCGGCCGGCAAGGACACCCGAGGCCAGGGCAACGCCTCGGCGACGGTCCGGGCCCGGCTGCGCCCCGACGGTGCGGGTACGGCCGTGAGCGTCAGCACCGACCTCAACATCAGCGGGAAGCTGGCCCAGTTCGGCAGCGGCATGATCAAGGAGATCTCGGAGAAGCTGTTCGCGCAGTTCGTGGCGAACGTGGAGGAGCAGTTGCTGCACGAGCCGGGGGCGGCCGAGGCTCCGGAGCCCGTGCCGGTCGCCGTACCGGAGCCCCCTCCGGCCGCCGCACCGGCCGTCCCGGCGCCGCCGCCCGTCCGCCAGGTGCCGCCCCCGCCGGACGACGAGCCGCTGGACCTCATGCGGTACGCCGGCACGTCGGTGTACAAGCGGCTGGTCCCGGTGGCCGCCGTCGCGGTCGTCGTCGGCGCGGTGATCTACTGGCGGCTGCGCTGATCCGGGAGCCGGTGCGATGACGTCGGCCGCCGGCCCCTTCCTGCCCGCCGTCGACCGGGCCGCGTTCGCCGTGGCGCTCGCCGACCGGCTGCGGCACGGGGGCGTGCCCGTGGGCATGACGGCCACGCGGGACTTCGTGTCCGCGCTGGCGGTGTCCCGGCCGGCCGGCCGGGCGGCGCTGTACTGGACGGCACGGGTCACCCTGGTCCGCGACCAGCCGTATCTGGCCCGTTTCGACGAGGTCTTCGACGCGGTGTTCGGCGACGCCGTGCTCGCCATGGACCCGCACGCCCGCCGCACCGGCCCCGGCGCGGCTCCCCCGGCCGAGGACGACACGCACGCCCCGCCACCGGCCGGCGCCTCCGGTGACCCGGTGCCGGACGCGGGGCTGCCCTGGGTGACCCGGCCGGCGGTCGTCGGAGCCGCCGAGCGCAGTGCGGAGCACGTCCTCACCGTGCCGCAGCGGCTGCCGACCGAGCTGGCCGGTGCCGTGGACACGCCGTTCGAGCGGCTCGGCGAACAGGAGGCCGCGTTGCTCGGCCGGTGGCTGGAGACCGGGCTGCGGCAGTGGCCGACGCGCCGTTCACGCACGTACGCGGTCCGTCCGGGCGGGCACCGGGTGGCCATCCGGCAGACGGTCGCGCGTTCCCGGCGCACCGGCTGGGAACCGGTACGGCTGGTGCGCACCGGCCCGCTGGACCGGCCGCGGCGGGTCGTGGTGCTGTGCGACGTGAGCCGGTCGATGCAGGCGCAGGCGGTGGCGTACCTGCATCTGATGCGGGCGCTGGCGCTGACCACGCACGCGGAGGTGTTCGCCTTCGCCACCTCGCTGACCCGGCTGACCCACGTGCTCGCGCACCGCTCGGCGGAGACCGCGTTCGAGGAGGCGTCGGAGCGGGTCGCGGACCGGTTCGGCGGCACCCGGATCGCGCACTGTCTGGAGACGCTGCTCGCCTCGCACCACGGGGGCGCGCTGCGCGGCGCGGTCGTGCTGATCGCCTCGGACGGCTGGGACGGCGACCCGCCCGAACGGCTGGCGGCGGCCATGGCCCGGCTGCGCCGCCGCGCGCACACCGTGGTCTGGCTCAACCCCCGCGCGGGCGCCCCGGGTTACTCCCCGCGCACCACGACCATGACCGCCGCACTCCCCCACGTCGACCTGCTGCTGCCCGCCGACACCTTCGCCTCGCTGCTGCGGGTGGCGCCCGAGGTGGCGCGCCTGAGCGGGCGGGGGCCGCGCGGCGGTACGGCCGTCAGCTCCAGAGCGTCACGTGGATGGCCGGGCGGAACCGGCCCGCCGTGACACCGGCGCCGCGCAGCATCGCCTGGATGGCGCGGGGCGTGGCGACGAAACGGCGCAGTTCCGCGGCGGCGGGCGGGGCCTCGCGGTCGCCGAGGGAGAGCAGGTTCCAGGAGCCGCGGGCGGGCAGATGGGGGCCGCTGAGCTGGCGCAGGTCCCCGTCGGCGAGGTCCTTGGTGATCGCGAACGCCACCGCGAGCGCGACACCCTGCCCGTGCTTGGCCTCGTCCACGGCGGCGGTGTGGCTCTGGAAGATCCGCTGGTGGTTCTCGGGCACGCCGAGCCGGCGCAGCACGGACGGCACGATGCCGACCCGGCCCACCGCGGACGGGCCCAGCAGCCAGGTCTGCTCCCGCAACTCGGCGAGGCCGGGGGCGCCGGACCGGTCGGCGAGCGGGTGGTCGGGGCCGACGACCGCGGTCACCTGGTAGTTCAGGAAGTGGGCGCAGGTCATCGAGTCGTCCACGGTGGCGGGCCGGGGCCCGAGGGCCACGTCGACGGCCCGCTCGGCCAGCAGCAACGGGAAGCGCTGCGGGTCGTGGACGCTCAGCTCGACGTCCAGGTCGTCGGCGCGGCCCGCGAACAGCTCGATGAGGCCCGGCGCGGCGTACTCGGCGAACAAGCTCGACGCGGCGACCCGCAGCAGCCGCCGCCCGGAGCCGGCCTGCCGCACCTCAAGCACGGTCTGGTCCTGGAGACCCAGCAGCTCGGCCGCCCGGCTGGCGAGCCGCAGGCCGCCCGGTGTGAACGCCAGCCCGTGGGCGGTGCGTGTGAACAGCTTGTCGCCCAGTTCCCTGCGCAGGTGGGCGATGTGCATCGAGACGGCCGCCTCGGACACGGCCAGATCGGCCGCCGCCGCCTTGACGGAACCGAGTCGGACGGTCGCCGAGAACGCCCGCAGCTGTGCCGGGGTCAACCGGAACCTCCTGTGCTCGGCACGGATGCCTCTTCACCTGTGACCTGTTCACCTGTGACCTGCGTCTCAAGCTAGCGCACGGACCGTCGCGCAGCCATGGCTCGCACGCGGGCGGCGGGGCGGTCCGCTCACGCCTCGTCGAAGGTGCCGAGGCCGGTCAGGGCGCCCACCGGGTCCAGGTCGGGGGTGCCCCTGGGCCACCAGTCGTCGGCGTCCGGCTCCGACTCGTAGGCGTACCACAGGCCGTCGCGGCCGAGGCGGAGCTGGATGTGGACGCGCGGGTGGGTGAGGCGGTTGCGCCAGGGGCGGAACGCCGGCAGGTCGGCGGCGAGCAGCAGCGGGCGGGCCCGGTCGAAGCGGCCGGCCGGCGGGTCCCACGGCTCCTCCAGCACGGCGAGGCCCTCCGCGCCGCCCTGCCGCCAGGCGGCGACCGCCCGCGCGAGGTCGGCGGGGCTCCGGCCGGTGGCGGTGGCGAGCGTGGCGTAGAGCGCGCGGGTGGCGGCGGTCAGGCCGGATCCGGGGCGGGCGGCGGCGAGGCGGACCGCGTCCTGCCACAGGGTCAGGCCGCCGACCGGGTCGCGTCCGGTGGTGAGCAGCGCGTGGGCGCGGGCGGCGGCGTCGGTGGCCAGCTGGTCCAGCGCGAAGGGGTCGGGCCCGCCGGGGGCCGCCGGGTACGCCGGGGGCTGCTCGGGGTGCGGCGGTACGGGCAACGGGGGCGGCAGCGGCGGGAGTCGCCGCTCGGCGAGGGCCTCCGTGGCCCGGACGCCGGGGAGCGCCCCGGGTCCCCGTTCCTGAGCGGCGCGGGCCGCGCGGGCGGCGCTACGGCGGGACAGCGCGTCCAGCAGGTCCTTCTCGCCCCGGCCGCGCAGCAGGAGCAGCACGAGCGGGTCGGCGTCGAGGAGGCGTGCCGTCCGGTAGCAGAGGGCGGCGGCGTGCTTGCAGGGATGCCCGGAGTCGGGGCAGCTGCACCGGGGGGCGAGGTCGTCGGGGCCGGGCAGCAGCGGGACACCCCGGTCGGCCAGGGACTGGGGCAACTCCTTGTCGAGCAGCGCGGCGATGTCGGCGGGCCGGTCGGCGGCGGTGTCCAGGAACCGGGCCCACTGCTCGTCGTCCAGCGTGCGCACCCGCAGCTGCACGCGGTACGGGCGCGGGCGGCTCCCCCGCACGTACGCCAGTACCAGGCCCGGCGTCACGGTGATGGCGTCCACGTGCCCCTGCTCGGCGTACGCCCGCCCCCGCACCAGCCGCTTGGCGTCGAGCGCCCCCTGTTCCAGCGCCTCGACCCAGGCGTTGCCCCACCAGCTCCCGGCGAACGCCGCGCCATCCGACTCACCCTGCCGGGGCGCGAACGCCGGGAAGGTACGGCGGAGTTCGCTGTCGCGGTGGGGGGCGGCCATGGTGGCGGGCGCGGGGTGAGGGGGCTGGCCGGGCGCCGTGTGCGGGGTGTCGGCGCCGGCGGCCGGTGCCGGGGTGTTCGGTGCCGGGTCCTCGGGAACGGGGCCCGGTTCCCACTGCTCGTCCGGGGTCTCCGTCCAGGTGGGCATGCGGAAGGCGGACGCCAGGTAGTGCCGCATGTCCTGGACGGCCTGGGGGCGGGGGCTATGAGGGTCCTCGCCGGGCTCGGAGGCTGCCGGCTGACCGGGAGTCCGGCGCCGGGGCCGGGGGTCCGCCGCCTCGGGACGCAGCGCCTCGCGCCGGGCTTCCCGGAGTGCCTCGCGAGCGGCATCACCGGGGCGGTGCCCGTCCGGGGCGGTACCGGGTACGGCCTTCCGTGCGGGCCGCGTCTCGGACACCGGGGCGGGGGCGGGGACCGGGACGGCGGGGTCGCGAGTCGGTACGGCGGGGTCGCCAGTCGGTACGACCGGACAGGACGTCGGTACGGCACTCTCGGCGGGCCGGGGCGCCACGCCGGCCGGCGGCTCCTCGCCACCACCCCGGCGGGTCGCCCTCGCCTCCCGAAGCGCCGCCCGCGCCACGTCGCCGGGCCTCGGCCAGGCGCTGCCGGGACCCTCACCGGACCCGGAATCGTCACCGTCACCGTCACCGTCACCGGCGTCGGATTCCCTGGCTTCCTCGGCTTCCCCGGCGTCCTCGGCATCTGAAGCCCCGCCGCCCGTGCGCGGCGCCCCTCGCCCCTCCGCGGTGCCCTCCTCGGGACGCACCGCGGGCTCGCCCTCCGCCGCGCCGGAGTCCAGAGGCTCGGAACCGGTGGTCCCGTGATCCTCCTCGCCGCGGTCGGCCAGACGCTCCCGGGCCTCCCGCAGTGCTTTGCGGGCGGCGTCGGCCGGGTGGTGGTCGGGGGGCGTCATGAGGTTCTCCGGAGCGAGACCAGGTCGGACAGTTCGCGGTCCGTGAGTTCGGTGAGGGCGGACTCGCCGGAGCCGAGGACGGCGTCGGCGAGGGCGCGCTTGGCGGTGAGCATCTCGGCGATGCGGTCCTCCACCGTGCCCTCGGTGACGAGGCGGTGGACCTGGACGGGCTGGGTCTGGCCGATGCGGTAGGCGCGGTCGGTGGCCTGTTCCTCGACGGCCGGGTTCCACCAGCGGTCGAAGTGCACGACGTGCCCGGCGCGGGTGAGGTTCAGGCCGGTGCCGGCGGCCTTCAGGGAAAGGACGAGGACCGGGGTCTCGCCGGACTGGAAGCGGTCCACCATGCGCTCCCGCTCCGGGACCGGGGTGCCGCCGTGCAGGAGATCCACGGGGACGGCGCGGGCGGACAGGTGGGCGGTGATCAGGCGGGCCATGCCGACGTACTGGGTGAAGACGAGCGCCGAGCCGTCCTCGGCGAGCAGGGTGTCCAGCAGTTCGTCGAGCAGCGCGAGCTTTCCGGAGCGGTGCACAGCGCCGGCCGCGCGGGTCTCCTCCTTGAGGTACAGCGCGGGGTGGTCGCAGATCTGCTTGAGGGCGCCCAGCAGTTTCAGGACCAGCCCCCTGCGGGCGATGCCCTGCGCCGTCTCGATGGCCAGCATGGATTCGCGCACCACCGCCTCGTACAGCGCGGCCTGTTCGCGGGTGAGGGGCACCGGGTGGTCGGTCTCGGTCTTGGGCGGCAGTTCGGGGACGATGCCGGGGTCGGACTTCTTGCGGCGCAGCAGGAACGGCCGTACCAGCCGGGCCAGGCGGTCCACGGCCTCGGCGTCCTCGCCGTTCTCCACCGCGCGGGCGTGCCGGGCGCGGAAGGACTTGAGGGGGCCGAGGAGGCCGGGGGTGGTCCAGTCGAGCAGGGCCCACAGCTCGGAGAGGTTGTTCTCGACCGGGGTGCCGGTGAGGGCCACGCGCGTGGGGGCGGGGATGGTGCGCAGGGCCTTGGCGGTGGCGGAGTAGGGGTTCTTCACGTGCTGGGCCTCGTCGGCGACGACCATGCCCCAGCGCTCGCCGGCGAGGTGGGCGGCGGCGGAGCGCATGGTGCCGTAGGTGGTGAGGACGAAGCCGCCGGTCAGGTGGTCGAGCGTACGGTCGGGGCCGTGGAAGCGGCGGACCGGGACGCCGGGTGCGAACCGGGTGATCTCCCGCTGCCAGTTGCCGAGCAGGGAGGCGGGGCAGACGACGAGGGTGGGCTCGGGGTGGGCCCGCTTCAGGTGCAGGGCGATCAGGGTGACGGTCTTGCCGAGGCCCATGTCGTCGGCGAGGCAGCCGCCGAGCCCGAGGGAGGTCATCAGGTCGAGCCAGGCCAGGCCGCGCAGTTGGTAGTCGCGGAGGGTGGCGTCGAGGCCGGTGGGCGGGTCGGCGGGGCGCAGGCCGGCCGTGAGGCGGTCCCGGAGGGTGGCGAGGGCGCCGACGGGGACGGCCGGGACGGTCTCGCCGTCGACCTCGGCGGTGCCGGTGAGCGCCACGGACAGGGCGTCGACCGGGTCGAGCAGGCCGAGTTCGCGTTTGCGGGCCTTGCGGACGAGGGCCGGGTCGACCAGCACCCAGCGGTCCCGGAGCCGTACGACGGGCCGGTGGGCCTCGGCGAGGGTGTCCATCTCGGCCTCGCTGAGCGGATCGCCGCCGAGCGCGAGCTGCCAGCGGAACTGGAGCAGGTCCTCGCTCTCGAAGAAGCCGGTGCCGTCGGTGGCGGAGCCGGGTGCCGGGCGGAGCACGGCGGTGGCGGCGAGGTCGCGGGCGAGGTCGCGGGGCCAGTGCACGGCGACCCCGGCGGCGGCGAGCCGGCTCGCGGCGACGCCGAGCAGTTCGGTGACCTCCGGTTCGGACAGGGCGAGGACGTCGGGCACGTCCTGTTCGGCGAGCCGGTCCAGGGGCGGCCACACGCGGGCCGCGCGCCGGACGGCGAGGGCGGCGTCGACCCGCGCGCGGGGCCCGAACGCCGGGTCGGCCGCGCCCGCCCACAGGGCCGCCGCGTCGGCCACCAGGGTGGGATCGGCGAGGCTGTGGACCTGCACGATCGCGGCGCCCGCGGCCCGGGCGCCGGCGCTCTCCCCGGCGTCGAAGACGTCGTACGCGGACAGGTCGAGGCGCAGCGAGACGCGCACGCCCGCGTCCATCCCGGCGGCGACCTCGGCGGCCCACTCGTGGGCGGCGGGCAGCGCCTGGGGCTCGCGGGCGGCGAAGGGCCGGCCGCAGGTGTGGGCGGCGGCCGGGGTGCGGGGCAGGGTGTCGGCGACCGCGTCGAGGAAGGAGCGGACCAGCGCCTCCGGCTCGGGCAGGCGCAGCGGGCCGGGGTCCGGGAGCGGTACGGCGTGGCCCTCCGGGGGCAGGGCGGCGGCGATCGCGCGCAGGTGGGCGATGTCGGCGGGTTCCAGCGGGCCGGCCCGCCAGGCGTCGTACCCGCTCGGGGTCAGTCCGGGCAGCAGGCGGCCCCGGGCGGTCAGGCGCAGGGCGTGCAGGGCGGCGGCGCCCCAGCAGGCGGTGGCGGGGTGGGCGGCCGGGTCGCGGCGGGCCCGGACGAGCAGGGGCAGGGCGTCGGCGAGCGGCAGGGTCAGCGCGGGGACCTGCCGGCGGCGGGCCCCGGCACCGTGCCGTCGTACGACCGTCAGCTCGGCCGGGTCGCCGCCCGTGGTGGGCAGGGGCGCGCCCTCGGGGTCCCAGAAGGCGACGCGGCCCTCGCGCGGAAGGGGCGCGGGCAGATAGACGCACGCCAGGCGCGCCGGGACCTCGCCCGTGTCCGGGGAACCGCTCATACGTTCTGCCACCTCCCGCCCGTGTGCCGGATCAGATGTCTTCGACTCTACGGGCGGGGTCTGACAATCGGCTCCGGAGACCTGGTGGAGGCTACGGCACCGTGCGGGAGACGACGTACACCATCGGGAACTCCGGGTCGGACGTGTTCACCACCACGTCCTGGGTGGGTGCCGGGTTCTTCTGCGTGTGCGTGAGACCCGACCAGGGGCCGGGGCCGGTGAACTCCCAGCCGGAGACCTCCCGGTCGCGCTCCCCGATGGTGATGCGGCCCTTCTTGAGCTGGTCGCGGCGGGCGCCGATGGCGCCGAGGAAGCTGTCCAGACCGGCGTCGTTGGTGCGGAACTGCACGTAGAGGCGGCTGGTCTTCCAGTTGTTCGTCTCGTAGTAGGCGATCCGGTCGGCGGGGTGCGGGACGCTCACCTGGTAGAGGCGGCGCTGCACCTTCGAGGGCCAGCCGGGGGTGAGACCGGTCGCGGAGTACTTGGACTCCTTGTCCTTGCCGCTGTTGCGGCTCTGGTTCGCGGAGATCACCAGATAGCCGGCCGGTACGCCGATGAGCAGGCCGATGATCAGCAGGGTGAGGGCGCGGCGCCTGGCCTTGTGGCGCGGGTTCTCCGCGGGCCGGCGCGGTTCGTCCGGGGGGCCGCCCTGGTGGGGCAGGGACGGGGTGGCCGAGGGGGTCATGCGGTGTCCTGGTCGCGGCGGGCCTGGGCGTACCGCTCGTAGCGCTCGTGCCGTTCCACGCGGCGCCGCTTGGCGCGGCGGAACCGGCGGGCGACCAGGCGGGCCAGGTCGGCGGCGCCCACCATGCCGGCCTCGGGGCCGAGCTGGGCGCGGGTGATGCGGGCCTCGGGGCGGTAGCCGCGGCCGGTGAGGTGGCGTTTGAAGGCGTCCCGGGCGGGTCCGATGAGCAGGTCGTCGGCGGCCGAGACGCCCCCGCCGATGACGAAGCAGGACGGGTCGAGGGCGGCGGCGAGGTTGGCGATGCCGACGCCGAGCCACTGGCCGATGTCCTGGAGCAGTTCCACGCACATCGCGTCGCCCTCGCGGGCCAGCTCGGTGATCAGCGGCCCGGTGATGTCGCCGACGCTGCCCTTGACGCGTTCGATGATGCCGTAGGCCACCGGGGAGTCGGCGGCGGCCAGCTCGCGGGCCTCGCGGACCAGGGCGTTGCCGGAGCTGTACTGCTCCCAGCAGCCCCGGTTGCCGCACGGGCAGCGGTGTCCGCCGGGCACGACCTGCATATGGCCGAACTCGCCGGCGACGCCGAACTTGCCGCGCTTGACCTGGCCGTCCTCCAGGATGGCGCCGCCGATGCCGGTACCGAGGGTGATCATGACCAGGTGGTCCTCGCCCCGGCCGGCGCCGAAGCGCCACTCGGCCCAGGCGGCGGTGTTGGCGTCGTTGTCCACCAGGACCGGCACCGAGAGCCGGCCGCTGAGGCGGTCGCGCAGGGGTTCGTTGCGCCAGGACAGGTGCGGGGCGAACAGGACGCGGTTGCGGTCGGCGTCGACCCAGCCGGCCGCGCCGATGCCGACGGCGTGCACGTCGTGCCGGTCGGAGAGGTCCAGGACCAGCTCGGCGATGGTGTCCTCGACGACCTTGGGGCTCTTGGACTTGTCCGGGGTCTCGGTGCGGAGCTTCTCCAGGATGTTGCCGTCCGCGTCCACGACGCCCGCCATGACCTTGGTGCCGCCGATGTCGATGCCGACCGTGGGCACCCGGGGTGCGGTCAGGTGGGATCGGCGTTCCCTTGTCCCGACCGTACGGAGCACGGGGGCCCGGCGGGAGCCGATGGGGGCGGTGAGGTCGCGGTAGGTGCTCATCGTTGGTCGATTGTGCCTCACCGCCGGTGGGGGTGCCGTACGGGCCGGGGGCGCGGGGCCCCGCTCACGGTGCCCCTCGCCCCCGGTCTCCTAGCCGCGGCGCAGCTCGTGGCGCAGGGCGTCCAGGTCGGAGCCGCCCGCCATCTGCCGGGTCAGCTCGTCGAGGGTGATCTCGTCGCGGGCGTGACGGCCCACCATGGTGCCCCGGCGCAGCAGGACGAAACGGTCCCCGACCAGGTAGGCGTGGTGCGGGTTGTGCGTGATCAGGACGACACCGAGGCCCTCGTCACGGGCCGCGGCGACGTACTTGAGGACCACGCCGGACTGCTTGACGCCGAGGGCGGCCGTCGGCTCGTCCAGGACGAGGACCTTGGCGCCGAAGTGCACGGCGCGGGCGATGGCCACGCACTGGCGTTCGCCGCCCGAGAGGGTGCCGATGGGCTGGTCGACGTCGCGCAGGTCGATGCCCATGCGCAGCAGCGCCTCGCGGGTGGTGCGGCGCATGAGGTCGGTGTCGAGGCGTTTGAAGGGGCCGGCGCCCTTGCGGGGCTCGGAGCCGAGGAAGAAGTTGCGCCAGACCGGCATGAGCGGGACGACGGCCAGGTCCTGGTAGACGGTGGCGATACCGCGGTCCAAGGCCTCGCGCGGGGAGCCGAGGCGGGTCTCCGCGCCCTCGACGCGCAGGGTGCCGGCGTCGTGCTGGTGCAGACCCGCGATGATCTTGATCAGGGTGGACTTGCCCGCGCCGTTGTCGCCGAGGACGCAGGTGATGTCCCCGGCGCGCACCT
Source organism: Streptomyces pyxinicus (assembly GCF_024753135.1). Classification (GTDB taxonomy): domain Bacteria; phylum Actinomycetota; class Actinomycetes; order Streptomycetales; family Streptomycetaceae; genus Streptomyces; species Streptomyces pyxinicus. The sequence goes on from NZ_JANUGP010000001.1 coordinate 548,859, forward strand.
CCAGGGAGACGCCCTCCAGGGCGCGGACGTTGCCGTAGCGCTTGCCGACGCCGGTCAGCTCGACCAGGGGCGCGGGGGTCTCGGTCTCGGTCATGGGGTGGCCTCCGCGCGCTTGCGGACCCAGGCGTTGAGCAGGGTCGCGAGGAGCAGCATCGCTCCGAGGAAGAACTTGAACCAGTCGGGGTTCCACTCGGCGAAGACGATGCCCTTGCTCGTCATGCCGAACAGCAGGGCGCCGACCGCCGAGCCGACGGCGCTGCCGTAGCCGCCGGTGATGAGGCAGCCGCCGATGACGGCCGCGATGATGTAGATCAGCTCGTTGCCGACGCCCTCGCCGGACTGGACGGCGTCGAAAGAGAACAGCAGGTGCTGGCCGGAGATCCAGGCGCCGAACGCGACGCCCATATAGAGGCCGATCTTGGTCCGGGCGACCGGGACGCCGACCGCGCGGGCCGCGTCCTGGTTGCCGCCGACGGCGAAGATCCAGTTGCCGGCGCGGGTGCGCAGCAGGATCCAGGAGGCGAGGGCGACCAGGCCGAGCCACCACAGGATGGTGACCTTGAAGTCGACGCCGCCGACGGTGAGGGTGGAGGCGAAGACGGCGTGGGCGCTCGGGAAGCCCTCCATGTCGGCGATGGTCTTGGTGGAGACGGTGCCGTCGATCAGCTTGGTGAAGCCGAGGTTCATGCCGGTCAGCATCAGGAAGGTGCCCAGCGTGATGATGAAGCTGGGCAGCTTGGTGCGGGTCAGCATGAAGCCGTTGAAGGCGCCGATGGCGAGCGTGACCAGCAGGGACACGCCCACGCCGACCCAGGTGTTCGCGGTCATCTGGTAGCTGAACATCGAGGAGATCAGCGCCGAGGACGTCACCATGACGCCCGCCGACAGGTCGAACTCACCGCCGATCATCAGCAGGGCGACCGGTACGGCCATGATCCCGATGGTGGAGGAGGCGTACAGGACCGTGCTGAGGCTGGCGGCGCGCAGGAAACCGTCGGCGGCGAAGGCGAAGAAGACGAGGACCGCGAGGGCGCCGACGACCGAGCCGAGTTCGGGCCGGGCGAGCAGCTTTCTCAGCGGCGAGCCCCGCAGAATCCTTTCATCCACGTGGTCCGAGGGGGTGCGCGCCTCGTCCGTGGCCGCGCTCATCGGGTGCCCCGCTCGGTGTACCCGGCCAGCGCGGACGCCTGGTCCTTGGTGATGATCTGCGGGCCGGTCAGCACCGGCCGGCCGCCGCCGAGGACGTCGCCGTTGTACTTGTACAGCCACAGCAGGTCGACCGCCTGGTAGCCCTGGAGGTACGGCTGCTGGTCCACGGCGAAGCCGAGGGTGCCGTCCTTCAGCTCGGCGGCCACCTTGGCGTTGAGGTCGAAGGTGTCGATCTCGGCCTTGCTGCCCGCGTCGTCCCTGGCCTTGATGGCGGTGTCGGCGTAGGGGGCGCCGAGGGTGACGACCGAGTCGACGGACTTGTCGGCCTGGAGCTTGGCCTCGATCGCGGACTGCACGTCCGGCATGTTGGTGCCGTTGACGTAGAGCTTGCGCAGGCTCCCGTGGAAGGACTTGGCGACGCCGTCGCAGCGCTGCTCATGGCCGACGTTGCCCTGCTCGTGCAGGACGCACAGGGCCTTCTTCTTGCCGCGCTTGTTCAGCTCCTCGCCCACGGCCTGGCCGGCGATGGTCTCGTCCTGGCCGATGTGGGTGAGGGCACCGAAGGCCTTGGACTCCGCGGAGCCGGAGTTGACGGTGATCACCGGGATGCCGGCCTTCTCGGCGCGGGCCACGGCGGCCTTCATGGCGTCCGGCTTGGCGAGCGTGACGATGATGCCGTCGACCTTCTTGTCCACGGCCGCGTCGACGAGCTGCGCCTGCTGCTGGGCCTCGTCGTCGTGCGAGTACAGGAAGTTGATGTTGTCCTTGACGGCGGCCTGCTTGGCGCCGCTCTGCACGATGTCCCAGAAGGTGTCGCCGTCTCCCGAGTGCGTGATCATCGCGATGGTCCAGCGGGGCGTGTTCACCGCCGACCTGCCCTGGGCCGCGGCGGCGTCACGGGCGTCCTCGGCCCGCTTGCCGCCGGTGCTGCTGCAGGCCGCCAGGGACACGGAGAGTGTCCCTGCCAGCGCTATGCCTACCCAGGTCCGAAACCGTGCCACGAGGCCGTGCCCTTCTTGCCGTGTTCGCTGCGTACGAGAGGGGCCCCGGCGTGCTGCTCGGCGGCCCCAAATACTCCAGTATCGAACACGCGCGACGCTCGTGACGCGGCCGGGCCCGCCTCGCCGCCGGATTGTCCGGACATCGCGACGAAGTACGGGGGTGAGCGAGGCCCGGCGGTCAGGGCCGCACGAGGAGCTGGAACTCGAAGGAGTAGCGGGTCGGGCGGTAGGTGTGGTCGCCGTATTCGACCGCGCGGCCGGTGTCGTCGAAGGTGGTGCGCTGCATGGTCAGCAGCGGGGCGCCGGCCGGCTCGGCGAGCCGCTCGGCCTCGGCGGGTGTGGCGCCCCGGGCGCCGATGGACTGGCGGGCGCTGTGCAGGGTGATCCCGGCGGAGCGCATCAGCCGGTACAGGCCGGTGGCCTCCAGCTGGTCGGTGTCGAGGTCGAGCAGGCCGGGCGGCAGATGGTTGGTCAGGTACGCCATCGGCTCGCCGTGCGCGAGGCGCAGCCGCTCCACCCGGTGCACGTCGCCGCCCTCGGTGACCCCGAGCGCGGCGGCGACCTCGGCGGAGGCCGGCACCACGGTGTTGACCAGGACCTTGGTGGCGGGACGCTGGCCGGCCGCCTCCAGATCGTCGTAGAGGCTGCTCAGCTCCAGGGGCCGCTTGACGCGGCTGTGCACGACCTGGGTGCCGACACCCCGGCGGCGGACCAGGAGACCCTTGTCGACCAGCGACTGGATGGCCTGGCGGACGGTCGGCCGGGACAGGCCGAGCCGCGCGGCCAGCTCGATCTCGTTGCCGAGCAGGCTGCCCGGGGTGAGCCCGCCGTGCTCGATGGCCGCCTCCAGCTGCTGAGAGAGCTGGAAGTACAGCGGCACGGGCGAGCCGCGGTCCACGTGGAGGTCGAGCGGCGCGGTCACATCAGGTTTCGGCACGCGCCCGAGCGTAGTCCCGTGATCGGTTGACGGGAAGTCGTGTAGTCCGATTGTCCGGACATACGCATTGACAGGGCGCGGGATCGCCCCTCACTTTGTTTCCATGCGCATCGGGGTCATCGGTACGGGCCGGATCGGCGCCCTTCACGCGCGGACGCTCAGCCGTCACCGCGAGGTCGGGTCCCTGATCCTCACGGACGCGGACCCGGCGCGGGCGCGGGAACTGGCGCACCGGCTGGGCGAGACGGCGGCGCCCGGCGTCGACGAGGTCTTCCGGTGGGGCGTGGACGCGGTCGTGATCACCGCGGCGACGGCGGCCCACGCGGAGCTGATCGGGCGGGCGGCCCGCTCGGGTCTGCCGGTGTTCTGCGAGAAGCCGATCGCCCTGGACCTGCCGGCCACGCTGACCGCGCTGGCCGAGGTCGAGACCGCCGGGACCGTCCTCCAGCTCGGCTTCCAGCGGCGCTTCGACGCGGGCTACGCCGGTGCCCGGGAGGCGGTCCGCTCGGGACGGCTCGGCCGGCTGCACACCGTACGGGCCATGACCTGCGACCAGTCCCCTCCCCCGGCCGCGTGGCTGCCGCTGTCCGGCGGGCTGTTCCGGGACACGCTGATCCACGACTTCGACGTGCTGCGCTGGGTGACCGGCCGCGAGGTGACCGACGTGTACGCCACCGGCTCCGACGCCGGGCCGCCCCTGTTCGCGGCGGCCGGTGACGTCGGCACCGGCGCGGCACTGCTCACCCTGGACGACGGCACGCTCGCCGTCGCGACGGCGACCCGGCTGAACGGCGCCGGGTACGACGTGCGCATGGAGCTGGCCGGCGAGCGGGACACGGTGGTGGTGGGCCTGGACGACCGTACGCCGGTCGCGTCCACCGAGCCGACCGGGCCACCGCCCGCCGACAAGCCCTGGCCGGGCTTCGTGGAACGGTTCGGGCCCGCCTACGAGGCCGAGCTGGCCGCCTTCGTCGGGGTGGTCCGCGGCGAGCGGGCCAACCCGTGCGACGGCCACGAGGCGCTCCAGTCCCTGCGCATCGCCGAGGCCTGCGAGATCTCCCGACGGGAGCGGCGCCCGGTGCCGCTGGCGGAAATCCCGGACGGGGCGCGGCCGTCGTAGGGCCGCCGTACGACGTGACGCGGCGCGCCCGGCCGTCGTAGAGCCGCCGTACGACGTCACGCGGCACGCATCCGTCGGCGCTCGCGCGTTCCGCAGGCTTCGAGGGCCAGGGGTACGGCGGTGAAGACGGAGGAGTACGTGCCGACCGCCAGGCCGATGAGCAGGGCGAGGGCGAAGTCGGTGAGGGCGTCGTCGGCGAGGAGGGCGAGCGCGCCGAGGATGAGCGCCGCGCCCATGCCGGTGTTCAGGGTGCGCGGCAGGGTCTGGAGGATCGCCCGGTCGGCCAGGCGGGGCAGCGGTGTGGCGCGGTCGCGGGCGAGGAGTTCGCGGACCCGGTCGAAGAGGACGACGGAGTCGTTGACCGAGTAGCCGATGACGGTCAGCAGGGCGGCCAGGAAGACGCCGTCGAGGGGCTTGCCCAGCCAGGCGAACACCCCGACGAGGACGACCACGTCGTGGGCGAGCGCGCCGACGGCCGCCGTGCCGAACACCCAGCGGAACCGGGCCGCGAGATAGAGGAGTTGGGCGGTGAGGGCGAGGCCGAGGGCGAGGAGGGCGCCCCGGCGCAGTTCGCCGCCCATGCTGGGCCCGATCAGTTCGTCACGGACCTTCTCCGTGTCGCCGCCGAGGCCGCTGACGGTCTCGGTGATCCTGGCCTCCTCGGCGGCGCTCAGGTGCTGGGCGCGCACGGTGAGGCCGGTGTCGCCGGAGGACTGGACGACCGCGCGCGGGAATCCGGCGTCGGCGAGGGCCTCGCGGGCCCGGCCGGGGTCGACCGGGGAACTGGTGGCGTACTCGACGAGCCGGCCGCCGGTGAACTCGACGCCGAGGTGCAGGCCGCGCACCAGGATGCCGGCGCCGGCGGTGACGAGGAGGACGGCGGAGACGGCCAGCCAGCGGCGCGGTCGGCGCATCAGGTACCGGTCGCGGCGCAGCAGCCGGTCGCGGACCCAGCCGGTGCGCGCGATGCCGGTGATCCCGGGCCGGCGCAGCACGGCGGGGCGGCCGGCCGCGTACTCGGCGAGCACCCGGGCGATCAGCAGGGCGCTGACCATGGAGGCGAAGACGCCGATGCCGAGCGTGACCCCGAAACCCCGGACCGGACCGGAGGCGAAGGCGAACAGCAGGGCGGCGGCGATCAGCGTGGTGATGTTGGAGTCGGCGATCGCGCTGAACGCGCCGCGGAACCCGGCCGTCAGCGCCGATCGGGGGCTCGGCCGGCCACGGGCCGCGTGCTCCTCCCGGGCACGTTCGAAGACCAGCACGTTCGCGTCCACGGCCATGCCGATGGCGAGGACGAATCCGGCGAGGCCGGGCAGGGTCAGCGTGGCGCCGAGGGCGGCCAGGGCGGCGTAGGAGATGAGGCCGTAGCAGGCGAGGGCCAGGGTGGCGAGCAGGCCGAGCAGCCGGTAGACGGCGATGACGAACAGCGCGGTCAGGCAGGTGCCGATGACGGCGGCCCGGGCCGCCGCCTCGATCGCCGCGTCACCGAGGGTGGCGCCGACGGTGCGCTGTTCGACCGTCTCGACCGGTACGGGCAGGGCGCCTCCGGAGACGAGCAGCGCGAGCTCACGGGCCTCGGAGTCGTCGAAGGACCCGGTGATCTGGGTGCTGCCGCCCGGGATGCCGGTCCCGCAGGCCACCGAGGGATCGACCTGCGGCGAGGAGATGACCTTGCCGTCGAGGACGATGGCGACCCGGCGCCGCGCGTCGCCGTCGGGGTGGCAGGCGGCCCGCGCGGTGAGGCCCGCCCAGCGGTCGCGCCCGGGGCCGGTGAAATCGACGGTGACGTGCCAGCCGGTGCCGCCCTGCGGGTCGAAGCGGGCCTCGGCGCCCTTGACGTCCTGCCCGGTCAGCGCGGCGGCCTTCAGCCGCAGGGGTTGCCCGGCCTCGTCCGGCAGGACGCGCTCCGCCGCCGGGTCGGCGGGCGGCGCGGCCTCGGGGGCGTCGGCGGGCGGCGCGGCATCCCGGTTGTCGGCGGGGCCGAGGACGGGGTGCACGGTGAGCTGCGCGGTACGGCCCAGCACCTCGGCCGCCTGCTCCGGGTCCCTGACGCCCGGCAGCTCCACGAGGATGCGGTTCTCCCCGGAGCGCACGAGGCTCGGTTCGGCGACGCCGAGCGCGTCGACACGGCCCCGCAGCACCTCCAGGGTGCGGTCGGTGGCCTTCCGGTCGGCCTCGGTGGTGGGGGTGGAGCGGGTCTCCAGCGTGATCTGGGTGCCGCCGCGCAGGTCGAGCCCGAGGCGGACCGGCACGGTGAGGGCGATGGCCAGCGATCCGACGATCATGGCGAGGGCGAGCAGCGCACGCGTGCGCATGGGGTGTTTCCGGCGTTTCAACAGGGCCTCCGGGAGGGGTGAGGGGTGCTCGGGTTCCGGGAGGCGTGGGAGGGGCCCGGCAACGGTGGTGCTGCGCAGGGCGGCCGGTCGGGAGGGGTGTGGCGGCGGGTGGTGCGTCGGCACGGCCGACGGCGGACGGGACGGCGGCGGTGGCCGGGTGCGGGGCCATGGCGTGGCGGTCGGGCGACGCGTCTCCCGGCCGTGGGGGCGTGGCGTGGGTGACGACGGCGGGGTGGATCGCCTCGGCTCGGGGACGGGCGGTGGCCGTGGGCGCCGTGGGGACGATGGCCGTGGGGGCCAGTGCCAGCAGGATTGCGAGGAGCGTGGCGAGCGTTGCCGCCGGGCGGGTTCGGGACGGTGGCATGGCTCGGGACCGGTGGGCGTCAGGGTTCGACGAGGCCGGCGCGGATGGCGTACCGGGTCAGCTCCAGGCGGTCGTGCAGGCCGAGCTTCTGGAGGAGGTTGGCCCGGTGCCGGTGCACGGTCTTGACGCTGATGAACAGCAGCTCGGCGATCTCCTTGGAGGAGTGCCCCTCGGCGACGAGCTTGAGGACCTCCTCCTCCCGGGGCGTCAGCAGGTGCTCGGCGTCCTCCTCGCCGTCGCGGACCCGGTCCAGGTAGCTGCGGATCAGGGCGGTGACCGCGCCGGGGTAGAGGAACGGCTCGCCGCGCATGGCGGCCCGGCAGGCGGCGACCAGGTCGCGGTCGGCGACGGACTTCAGCACATAACCGCAGGCCCCGGCCTTGAGTGCCTGGAACAGGTACTGCTCGTTGTCGTGCATGGTCAGCATCAGGACGCGCAGGCCCGGCCGGAGCGCGGAGAGTTCGCGGGCGGCCTGGAGTCCGGTCATCCGGGGCATGGCGATGTCGAGGACGGCGAGGTCGACCTCGTGCTCGCGGACCGCCGCCACGGCCTCGGCGCCGTCCCCGGCCTCGGCGACGACCCGGAGGTCCGGCTCCCGGTCGAGGATCAGCCGCACACCGCGCCGTACGAGCGCGTGGTCGTCGGCGAGCAGGATGCGGATCGGCGTCGTCGGGCTGGCGGGCATGGTCAGGGCTGCTTCCTGGAAATGGGGAGGGGGGTGGTGAGGCGGACCCGGGTGCCGGTGCCGGGTGTCGAGGAGATGTCCAGGGCGGCCCCGGCGAGCAGGGCCCGTTCACGCATACCGCGGATGCCGGCGCCCTCGCAGGCGGCCTCGATGCCCCGGCCGTCGTCGGCGACCTCCAGCACCACCGCGTCACCGGCACGGCGCAGGCTCACCTCGACCCGCCGCGCGTCCGCGTGCCGGGCCGCGTTGGTCAGGCTCTCCTGGGCCACCCGGTACAGGACCAGCTCGCGCTCCCGGTCGAGGGCGGGCAGGCCGGGTTCGAGACGGCGTACGACGCGCAGCCCGCTGTGCGTGGCGAAGTCCTGCGCGAGCGAGGTCAGGGCGCTCACCAGGCCCAGGTCGTCCAGAACGCCGGGCCGCAGCCGGCGGACCAGGCGGCGGACCTCGTCCAGGCTGTCCCGGGTGATCTCCTGGGCCTGCCGGAGGTCCGCGCGCAACGGCTCGGGGGCGTCGTCGGCGGCACGCCCCAGGACCAGCAGGATCGCGGTCATGCTCTGCCCGACCTCGTCGTGCAGTTCCTGGGCGATCCGGCGGCGTTCGGCCTCCTGGGCCAGCAGGGCGCGGGCGCTGGAGGTGGCGCGTTCGTGCTCCAGCCGGTCGAGCATGGCGTTGAAGGCGCGGACCAGTTCGGACACCTCGCTGCCGGCGCCGGGCACGGGCAGCCGCTGGCCGGGGCGCAGCAGGTCGACGGTGGCCATCAGCCTGCCGAGCCGGCCCAGGGGTGCCAGCCCCCAGCGCAGCAACGTGCCGTTGGCGACCACCATGACGGCGAGCCCGCCGACCAGCACCACCGCCTCGGTCAGCAGCACCGGCACCGACACGGTCACCGGCGCCCACAGCAACATCGCCGTGGCGGCACCGAGCACCAGGGCGTTCAGCCCGAAGATCCGCCAGAACAGCGACACCGGTGGGTCTCCTCCATCTCCTACGGCGACCGGTCGTGCCCTGCGGCGACCAGCCTTGATCGATTGTGACCCAGCCTGCCTGGCGCCCGTGCCGGCGGTCGATGGGGTCCGGCGCCCATATGCGGCAGGTCGCGGTACCCATACGAGCGCCCGAAGCCCTCGCCGCATGGGCACCCCGCCCCCCGTCGAATGGGTCTCGTGCCCGATGGGATCCCGGTGCCGGGTCGGGCAGGGTCGAGGGTGACCGAGCTGCCCGGGGCGGCCGGTGGCCGGGGTCGAGAGGGGCGCCGGGGCCGGTCGTGGTGGGTGGCCGCCGCCGCGCGTGCCGCGCTCTGAGGAAGGAACTCGTCGTGCACCTCGACACCGTCCGGACCGGCTCCCGTCCGGGAACCGCCTATGAGGCTCGTCAGCGTCTCGAACACGCCCGTACCAGCCGCCTGGCCCAGTTGCGGGCGCTCGAAGAGGCCGGCCGGAGCACGGACGACCAGCTGATGTCCGTCCAGGCCGAGGCGATCCGGGGAGTGCTCGCCGAGATCGACGCGGCGTTCGCCCGCGTCGAGGACGGCTCCTACGGCACCTGCCTGGACTGCGCCACGCCCGTGCCGGTGGAGCGCCTGGAGATCCTCCCGTACACGCGGTACTGCGTCGCGTGCCAGCGCCGCGCCGCCGTCTGACCGGACGTTCACGACGCCAAGGGGTGAAGTGATGAACCAGCAGACCGCCGGCGACCGTGCCGCGCACCTGTCGCCCGAGGATCTGGCCGCGCTGCGGGAGAGTCTGCACGAGCAGCGCCTGTTCCGCCGGGAGCAGCTACGGCAGATCGCCGCGGCGCCCGACGAGGAGGCGGCCCCGGGGCAGCGCCGTAGCCCCGCCCGGACCGAGGTGCAGGTCAAGCTCGCCGCTTCCGCCCGCATGGTCCTCGCCGACGTGGAGGCGGCGCTGTGGCGCCTGGCCGAGGGCCGCTACGGCAGCTGCGGGCTGTGCCGGCGTCCCGTCGAACGGGACCGTCTGCTGATCGTGCCGCAGGCCCGCTACTGCGGACGGTGCCGGCAGGTGCGGGAGGCGGGGCGATGACCACCGGCCGCCGGCACCGGCCCTGGCCCCGGTGCCGGCGGTGCTACGGCCTCGCCCTCGACCTCGGCAGCGCCCGCACCCGCGCCTGGATCGCCGGGCGCGGGACTCTCCTCGACGTGCCCACGGTCGCCGTCCCCGGTGCCGGGAAGGAGTGCCCGCCACCGGGGACGGCGCGGATGCTGGACCGGCTGCTCGGTCACCGGATGCCCCGCCCGCTCCGTCCCCTGGTGGCGGTCACCGCGCCGGTGCTGGACGGCGTCGCCTACCGGGAGCGCGCTCGTACGGCCGTGGCGGTGCTGCGCCCGCGTGCGGTGCTGACCGTGCCCACCGCCCGCGCGATAGCCCTGGCAGCGGACATCGGCGCGCACGGCACCGAGGTGGTGCTGCTCCTGGACGGCGCCGTCCTCGACGCCCGCCGCAGCGACCTCGGCACCGCCGAGCTGTCCATCGGCGGCGGTGCGGACGCCTCGGCCGAGGTCGGCGCGGGCGTCACCGCCATGGTCGCCGCCATGCTCAGGGAGGACCGGAGCCCGCGCACCGCCGACGCCCTTGCCCGGGGCATCCTGCTGGCCGGTGGCGGCGCCCTGCACCCCGGCCTCGTCCGCCCGATCGTCGGCGGCCTGCAAGCGCCGCTGCGCACCGTCCCCGCACCGCACACCGCCGCGGTCCGGGGCGCCGCCAAGATCCTGCGGGCCGCGCACGCCCACCCCTCGACCGGTGGCGCGGAACCGGCCGGGCCGCACCGCGGGGCCCGCTGAGTCCCGTCCGTCACCCGCCACCCCGGAAGGAGAATCCCCGTGTCCGGTCCGGTACCCCCCGGCCGCCCTCGTCCGTACCCGGGCGGCGGTGCTCTGCTCCTGTGGCGGCGGCGACGGAGCCCGCTGTGCCGGCGCACCGACCGGGTCCAGGGCCGGATCGCCGTCGTACTGCTCCTGCTCGTGCCGCTCCTGGGTTCGCTCGCCGCGGTCGCGGTCGAGGACACCGCGCGCCGGCACTACCGGGCGAGCGCCGAACACCAGCGGCAGACCCGGCAGTCCAGCACGGCCGTACTCGTCGGCGACGCGCCGCGGCACCCCGAGCCCGGGTCGGCGGAGGCCCTGGCGACCCGCTATCCGGTCACCGTGCGCCTCACCGACCCGCAGCACGGGAGGACCCGTACCGCGACGGCGGAGGTACCGCCCGGGCTGACGGCGGGCAGCGCCGTCCGTGTCTGGGTCGGTGCGGACGGGGCGGTCACCGAACCGCCCATGACGGACGAGGAGGTACGCAGCCGCGGTGTGGGCTGGGCGATCCTCGTCTTCCTGGCCGTGGCCCTCGCCGGTGCCGCCGTCCACGGCGCCGCCGCCCTGCTCCTGCGCCGCCGCAACCTCGCTGCCTGGGACGCCGAGTGGGCCGGGACCGCGCCCCGTTGGACCACGTCGACCTGAGCCGCGCCCCCGTGGTACCACCACCCGGACGCCCGGACAGCGCGCGAGGTGCCCGGCTAGTGCCCGTCCTCCGTGTCGTTCTCCACGTCGTTCTCCAACAGGCCCGCGTCGTAGGCGAGCAGGGCGATCTGCACGCGGTTGCCGAGGCCGAGCTTGGCGAGGATGCGGGAGACGTGGGTCTTGACGGTGGGCACGCTCATGAAGAGTTCGGCGGCGATCCGCGCGTTGGCGAGTCCGCGTCCAACCGCCACGGCGACCTCGCGCTCCCGGTCGTTGAGGACCGTGAGCCGGTCGCGGGCGCGGGCCTGCCGGGCGTCGGCCGCGCTGCCGGCCGCGTGCCGCATCAACTGCCGGGTGACGGCGGGCGACAGGACGGGATCACCGGCCGCGACCCTGCGTACGGCGTTCACGATCTCGGCGGGCGGGGTGTCCTTGAGGACGAAGCCGGCGGCGCCCGCGCGCAGGGCGCGCAGCACCTGTTCGTCCGCGTGGAAGGTGGTGAGCACCACGACCTGCGGTGCGTCCGCCCGCGCGCGCAGCCGCTCGGTGGCGGTGAGCCCGTCCACCGTCGGCATGCGGATGTCCATCAGGACGACGTCCGGGCGGGTGCGCTGGACGAGCAGCTCGGCCGCCGCGCCGTCGGCGGCCTCTCCGACGATCTCGATGCCCTCGGCCCCGCCGATCATCAGCGCGAGGCCGGCCCGGACGAGAGGGTCGTCGTCGACGAGGAGGAGTCTGATCGGGGTCGCGGTCATGGGGTCACGTCATCACGGGTCGGGAGATACAGAGAGCGCTCGGTGGCCTTCAGTGCTCGCTCCAGGGCAGCCAGGCCCGCACCTCGAAGCCGCCGTCGGGGGTCGGGCCGTGGGTGAGGCGGCCGCCGGTGAGGGTCGCGCGTTCGGTGAGGCCGATCAGGCCCTGTCCGGAGCCGGGCACCGGGGGGACGTCGGCCGGTGGCGCCGGGTTGGTGACGGTGAGGGTGAGGCCGTCGCCGGGGGTGCCGGCGAGGCGGACCGCGACCTCGGTGCCGGGGGCGTGTTTGCGGGCGTTGGTCAGGGTTTCCTGGGCGACGCGGTAGGCGGTGCGGCCGACGGAGGCGGGTACGGCGGCCGGGTCGGTGACGCGGTGGTCGAGGATGACCTTCATGCCCGCTTCCCGGCACTCGGCGACCAGGGCGTCCAGCGCGGCGAGCGTCGGCTGCGGCCGGCCGCCCGCCGCGTCCTCGGACTCGCCGGTCCGCAGCACTCCGATGATCTCCCGGAGATCCTGGAGTGCCTCGTGGGCGCTCTCCCGGATGACCCCGGCGGCCCGGGCGATCTCCTCGCGGGACGCGTCCGGCCGGAACTCCAGGGCGCCGGCGTGCACGCTGAGCAGGGTGAGCCGGTGCGCGAGCACGTCGTGCATCTCCCGGGCTATGGCCTCCCGGGCGAGCCGCTGGGCCTGTTCGGCGCGCAGCCGCGCCTCGGTCTCCGCCCGGTGCGCGCGGTCCCTGAGGCTCAGCATCAGGATGCGCTTGGAGCGCACGAACATGCCCCAGCCGATGATCGACACGGTGAGCAGCGCGGTGAACACGACGTTCCCGGCCCAGGACAGGCCGGGGTCGGGCCGCAGCCAGAAGTAGAACGGGAGCGAGGCGAGGTAGGCGCCGCCGATCCAGCCGGCGAAGCGGAACGGCCGGTGCACGGCGAGGGTGAACAGGACGACCATGGCCGCGCCGCCCGAGCTGCTGGACAGCAGGCCGAGCGGGAACATCACGACGGCGAGAGCCACCGGCCGGCGGCGGCGCAGCCAGACCGCGAGGCAGCACAGCCCGCCGATCACCTGGTCGAGGACGGACAGCCAGTGCGGCAGGCCCGGGTCGTCGGACAGCGAGGCCGCCTCCATGGCCCAGAGGACGACGGCCAGCAGGAAGCAGGAGACGTCCACGGCCCAGTCGCGCGCGGTGCGCCGGGGCCGGCGGCCGGCGGCGCGGGCGTCCGGGTCCAGTTCGTGGATCAGCGCGGAGGGGAACAGCCACCGGCGGCCGGCGAACCCCAGGGGTATCCGTGCCGCGTCGTCAGTACTCACGGCCGACCAATCTACGCAAGGTCCGTGCCCGGGGCCGCGCCCCGCCCGGGATCACCGACCAAAGTCGCACCGGTGTGGACTTCGGGCGGCACGGGCTCGCCCCGCGGCCGGTATGTGGGGGGAGGCCGCGGGGCGAGAGTCGTGCGGGGCGCTCGTGAGGTCGGGTCAGCAGCCGAAGTCGATCAGGTCGAACGTGGCGTAGTGGTCGCCGGTGTAGTAGTCCTCCTCGCTGCGCTCGCCGGTGACGACGCGCCGCGCGCCGCGGGTGGAGGAGCCGGGGGTCTTGACCGTGTACTCGTGGTAGTAGCCGTTGGACTGCTGGGGCAGGACGCCCTCGCGGTTCTGGAAGACGACGCCGTCCTGGTCGTACGGGAAGGGGCCGCCCTGGTCGATGAGGTCCAGGGTGTCGTGGGCCTGGGAGGGCAGGTCGCCGTAGCAGACGTTGCCGACCGAGGCGGTGGCGGCGTCCGCCGCGGTGGCGGAGGCACCGCCGACGAGGAGCGCGGACAGGAGGGCGGCGGCGGCGCCGACACGGGTGAGGTGTGGGGGGAATCGCATGGCTCCATGATGACGCGCGTAGACGTTGGCATGTCAACGACAAAGTTGCGGATTTTCCGTTGAAGTCCGATGAGTTTTCGGGAAGTTAACCTGCGGACCGGCCTCCCCACGGATTCTTCGCGAACCGGGTGGCGGCGGGGGTCAGAACGAGCCGTACTCAGGGCTGCCCGCCAGGTCGTAGGTCTGGATCGAGACGCCGGAACCGCTGATCAGGCCGGTCCGGTGGGTGAAGCGGGCGGGGACCATGCCGTCCGTGAACAGGCGTCGGCCCGCGCCGAGAACCACCGGGACGGTCACCAGGTGCAGGGTGTCGAGCAGGCGCAGGTCCAGCAGGGAGCGGACCAGGGCGCCGGAGCCGTGCACCTGGAGTTCGCCGTCGGTACGGTCCTTCAGCGCCGCCACCTCCTCGGCGAGGTCGCCCGAGACGACCGTGGTGCCGGACCAGCCGGGGTTTCGGAGGGTGGCGGAGACGACGTACTTGGGAAGTCCGTTGAGCCGGGAGGCGATCGGGTCGGCGGGGTCGGTCGCCTTCGGCCAGTACGCGGCGAAGATGTCGTAGGTCCGGCGGCCGAGGAGGAAGCCGGCCGCACGGCTGAAGGACTCGACGGCGAACCCGCCGAAGGCGTCGTCGGCGTACGGGAAGCTCCAGCCGCCCTGGTCGAAGCCGCCGCTGGTGTCCTCCTGGGGGCCGCCGGGTGCCTGGTACACGCCGTCGAGCGTGACGAAGAGGGTGGAGACGAGTGTGCCCATGTCGGGTGCCTTCTTCCGGGTGCGGGTTCCGCTGTGTCTTCGCTGGTCGTCGCGTGTTGTCTCGTGTCGTCACTTCGGACCCCGCGCGCGCCCGGAACTCATCGGTTCAGCCCGCGTGGGTGGAGAACAGCCCTCCCGTCGGGCCCTGCCTGTCGCCGCCCTGGGCCTTCTTCAGCGCGTTGGCGAGGCTCTCGATGGTGAGGGACTGGAGGATCACCCGGCCGGAGCCCTCCAAGGTGGCCAGGGACAGGCCTTCGCCGCCGAACACGGTGTTCATCAGACCCTGCCGGTTCAGGCCGCCGACCCGCTGGACGCCGTACCTGATGCCCTCCTCGAAGGCGACCACGCAGCCGGTGTCGACCTCGATACGGCCGCCGAAGTCCGCCGGGTCCAGGTCGATGAAGTTGCCCGCGCCGGCGATGATCACGGTGCCGTGCCCGGTGAACTTCTCCAGGACGAAGCCCTCGCCGCCGCTCATGCCGGTCCGGCCGCCGGCGAAGGCGATGCCGAAGTCGACGGTGGACTCGGCGGCCACGAAGGCGTCCTTCTCCGCGAACCACGCGCGCGTGCCGTCCAGCTCCAGGGCGCGCATCTCGCCGAGGAGCACGCCCGCGAAGCCGACGGTGCCCTCGCCGCCCTGGGCGGTGAAGTACTGGAAGGCCAGGGACTCGCCCGCGAGCGCTGGCCCGCTTGCATGGCCGTGCCCATCGCCTGCCGCAGCAGGCCGCCCATGCCGCCGCCCGCCCCGGCCTGCTGTCCCCCACCGCCCGAGGGCCCGGACAGGCGGGTGTCCATGGTCACGTTCGTGGTCTTGAACAGGAACTTCCCGGCCTCGCAGTACACGGTCCGGCCGGGGCGCAGGCTGACGACCGCCATCTGCATGGCGTTTCCGGCGATCTCATGCTGAAGGGTCACGTCCGGGAGAACGCGGGAGGCGTGGGCGAGAGTTCCGGTTCCGCCCGAATTCACCCTCCTTCGGCACCGCCGGGCACCCGTTCGCCCGCACGCGCGCGTGCCTGCGCGACTGCTTACTCAGCCGCGCGTGAGCGCCCGGGGCAGCGGGGCGGGCGCCGCGTCGGCCACCGGGTCGTGGCGGACGCGGTCGGGCGGCAGGTGCCGGGCGGTCAGGGCGCGTACCGTCGCCGTGATCATCCGGGGCGGACCGCTGACGTAGGCCAGGTGCCCGGACCAGTCGGTGTGCCGGGCCACGGCGTCGGCCACCGATCCGTCCGCCGTCCCGCCGGGGCCCTCGCCGAGCACCGGGACGACACGCAGCCAGGGGCAGGTGTCCTCCAGCTTGGACAGCGCGGTGGTGTCGTAGAGGTCGTCCAGGGCGCGGGCGCCGACGAACACGTGCGCGGTGCGGCCGAGGGGGCGCTTGGCCAGCTCCTCCAGCAGGGCCCGAGCGGTGGCCCAGCCGGTGCCGCCGGCCACGATCAGCACCTCCCGCGCGGGGTCGTCGTCCAGTGTCGTCGTCCCCTGCGCGGGGCCCAGCCGCAGGGTGTCGCCGGCCCGGGTGCCGGTCACCAGCGCGTCGCTCACGCCCCCGGGACCGGTGCGGCGGACGTGGAACTCCAGCTCCCCGTCCGGCCGGGGCGCGCGGGCGATCGAGTACGGCCGCCAGGTGAGCGGCAGCAGCGGGGACTGGAGCCGGGTGTACTGCCCGGCCCGGTAGGGGAACGGTTCGGCGGTGCGGACGCGGAGCACGGCGAGGTCGGGACGGCGCAGTTCGTGGGCGGTCACCGTGCCGTTCCAGTACGGCGGTTCGGCGAGGGCCTCGGCGGCGCCGGCCACCATGGACGCGACCGCGAAGCGGAGCATGCGCAGCCAGGCGCGTTCCGGTTCCGGGGCCCAGTGCGGGCCCGCGGCGCGCCGCAGGGCCTCGGTGAGCGCCTGCTCGAAGACCTCGTAATGCACGGGCTGTACGCCGAGTTTGCGGTGGTCGCGGCCCAAGCGGGCGCAGAAGTCGGCCACTTCGCGGGGCCGGTCCAGGTGCTCGATCAGGTACCAGAAGGCCTGTTCCAGATGGGCCCGTTGGAAGTCCATCGAGTCGGGGAAGAGCCCGCGCAGGTAGGGGTGCCGTTCGAACATCGCCGCGTAGAGGTGCTCGATGAGGGCGTCGAAGGGCGTGACGAACGGCAGGTACCGGGTGATGGTCTCCCGGTCGGCGGCGCCGTCGTACGCGTCCGGGTCCGGGGGTGGCTGCCCGGCGCCGGCCGGTACGCCACCTGGTGATCCGCCCGGTACACCGCCCGGTACGGCGGTGTGGCCGAGGGGGGATGTCCGTCCCGGGGACAGGAGTTGCCGGCGCAGCCGCATCGCGTCCCGGCGGGCGAGGAGTGCGTGGTACTCGTCCTGTGCGTCGTTCCTGCTGGTGTCCAAGGCGTGGCTCAACTCCCTGCCGTCCGTCCGTGCCCGGCGGTCGTCAGCGGGGCTTTCGGGCGGCGGTGTGAACCGTGCCGCCCGGCAGCTCGTCTGACGACGCGTCAGTATGGCACCGGCGTGCCGGCGCCGTCCGGCCCTGGTCAGGGGGGCCGTTCGGCCCTGGCGGAGGGAGAGGGGGGCGGGCACCGCGACCGGCGCGCGGTGCCCGCCCCCCTCTGCCCGGTTGCCCGGTGGTTCAGCCGCCCAGCTCCTGGTGGCGGGCGGACAGGGCGGCGGCGCCCTGGTCCGTGAGCGAGCCGAACAGGCGCAGGCGGGAGATGCCTCCGTCGGGGAAGATGTCCACGCGCGCGTGGCTGCCGACGGCCGGCTCGGGCAGCACGAAGCGGTGGTTGGTGTCGGGCTGGAGGCGGGTGCGCGGCAGGATCTCGGTCCAGTCGCCGTCCTCGCCGTCCCGGACTGAGACGGCGGCCCAGCCGGCGCTGTTGCCCTTCAGGTAGGCGGTGTCGATCTCGATCGCGCGGATCCGCGCCTGGGCGGCCAGGCGGTAGCGGATCCAGTCGTTGCCCTGGTCGCGCCGGCGGCGGGTCTCCCAGCCGTCGTCCATCTTGCGGGAGCGGCCCGGCTGGATGGTGTTGGAGGCCGGCGAGTAGAAGCGGTTGGAGGCGTCCTCGACCTGGCCGCCGTTCTCCAGGGCGACGACGTCGAAGGCGCCGAGCACCGCGAGCCACGCCGGGTCCGGGACGACCTCGCCGTAGACCCGCAGGCGGGCTATGCCACCGTCCGGGTGCTGGACCAGGCGCAGGTGGGTGAAGCGCTGCTCGGCCAGGACGGCGAAGCCGTTGGCCGCGTGGCCGCCTACGGGGGTGCGCGGGACGAGGGTCGTCCACTTCACGTCGTCGCCGAGCAGGTCCTCGGGGGCGGGCGAGCCGGGTACGGACGTGGCCTCGACCGACACGGCCTGCGGGTAGTTGCCGCGGAAGTGGGCGGTGTCGACGACGATCCCGCGGATCACGCCCGGCGCGCCGAGCCGGATCAGGGCCCAGTCGTGGTCCTCGGCGGTCGGCCAGGGGTGTTCGGCGGAGGCACCGCGTCGGCGGCGGGTCTCCCAGCCGTCCATGACCTTGCCCTTGTGGCCGAAGTGCTCGGGGTCGAACTCGGCCGGCTCGGGCAGCAGCAGGTTCTCCCGCTGGGCGAAGAACTCGTCGTTGGCGGCGATGACACCGGCGCCGAGCTGCCGGTCGGCGAGGTTGGCGTACTGGGTGAAGGGGAGGTCGGCGGTGCGGTAGTCCGCGTAGGGGTCGCCGCCTCCGTAGGGGTTCGCGTCGCCGGTGAAGCTCGGTATCGCCGTCACGGTGATCAGGGGTTCCTTTCCTGGAGTCGGCCGGGTGCGGGGGGTGGGTCAGTGGGGGCGGGTGAGCAGCGTGCCCTTCGGGTCGGTGAACTCGCCGTCGGCGACGATGCGTCGGCCACGCAGCCAGGTGGACTTCACGACGCCGTGCAGGGTCCTGCCGGCGTAGGCGGTGACGCGGTTGCGGTGCTGGAGGCCGGCCGGGTCGACGGTGAAGGCCGCTTCGGGGTCGAGGACGGCGAAGTCGGCGTCGCGGCCGGGGGCGATGGCGCCCTTCTGGTGCAGGCCGACCAGTTCGGCGGTGCGGGCGGACATCCAGCGGACGACGTCCTCCAGGGTGTGGCCGCGCCGGCGGGCCTCGGTCCACACCGCGGCGAGGCTCAGCTGGAGGCCGGATATGCCGCCCCAGGCGGTCGCGAAGTCGTCGGTCTTGAGGTCGGCGGTGGAAGGCGAGTGGTCGGTGACGACGCAATCGATGGTGCCGTCGGCCAGCGCCTCCCAGAGCAGGTCCTGGTTGGCGGCCTCCCGGATGGGCGGGCAGCACTTGAACTCGCTGGCGCCGTCCGGGACTTCCTCGGCGGTCAGGGTGAGGTAGTGCGGGCAGGTCTCCACGGTGACGCGGACGCCCTCGGCACGGGCGGCCCGGATGAGCGGCAGCGCGTCGCTGGAGGACAGG
Organism: Streptomyces pyxinicus; assembly: GCF_024753135.1. Lineage (GTDB taxonomy): Bacteria > Actinomycetota > Actinomycetes > Streptomycetales > Streptomycetaceae > Streptomyces > Streptomyces pyxinicus. Next base: position 567,704 of record NZ_JANUGP010000001.1, read on the forward strand.
TGCAGGACGTGCACGCGGGCGTCGAGCCGGCGGGCCTGGGCGATGAGGCCGGCGATGGCCGTGTCCTCGGCGTCGCGCGGGCGGGAGGCGAGGAAGTCGGCGTACCGGGGGCCGCCGTGCTGCGGGGCGGCGGCCAGGTGGTGCGGGTCCTCGGCGTGCACGATGAGCAGCCCGTCGAACCCGGCGATCTCCGCGAGGGACTGGGCCAGTTGGTCCTGGTCGAGGTGCGGGAACTCGTCCACGCCGGACGGGGACAGGAAGGCCTTGAAGCCGAAGACTCCGGCGTCGTGCAGCGGGCGCAGGTCCTTGACGTTGTCGGGCAGGGCGCCGCCCCAGAAGCCGACGTCGATGTGCGCCTTGTCCCGGGCCACGTCCCGCTTGGTCCGCAGGTGCTCGGCCGTCGTGGTCGGCGGCAGGGAGTTGAGCGGCATGTCGACCAGGGTGGTGATGCCGCCGGCCGCCGCGGCGCGGGTGGCGGTCCAGAAGCCCTCCCACTCGGTGCGGCCCGGGTCGTTCACGTGTACGTGGGTGTCGACGAGGCCGGGCAGCAGGACGTCATCGCCGAGGTCCTCCAGGCGGGCGGTGGCCGGGACCTCCGCATCGTGGGGCAGTACGGCCGTGATCTTCCCGGCGGACACGGTGACCGTGGCGGGCCGCGTCCCCTCGGGAGTGATGACGCGCGTCGAGCGCAGCACCAGTTCAGCGTCGGACACCCGGACCCCTCTCTGTACCGCCGTTTTGTGCCCACTTAACGGGATTTACCGTCACGTAACGGATTTCAACGTTCTGTTGAAGGAGTCTTCACTCCCACCCTCCCCTCGTCAAGAGGCACACTTCGAGGGGGTGGCCCGACAGTGAGCACTCTGGACGTTTCCACAAGGCGGAATTACTATTCCGGCAAGCAGAACGTAGCTACGTCCAAGCGGGGAGTCAACCGACTGCCGGGTAGGCTTCTGCTCTCCCGCCAGCCCCGAAAGGAACGTGCCGTGCCGACGTCCAGCGCCAGCACCACCGACTCCGCCAAACCCTCCGCCGGCGGCGGGGTCCAGTCCCTGGAGCGCGCCTTCGACCTGCTCGAACGGATGGCGGACGCGGGCGGCGAGGTCGGCCTGAGCGAGCTGTCCGCGACCAGCGGGCTGCCGCTGCCCACCATCCACCGGCTGATGCGCACGCTGGTCGCCTGCGGGTACGTACGGCAGCAGCCGAACCGGCGCTACGCGCTCGGCCCCCGGCTGATCCGGCTCGGCGAGTCCGCGGCCCGGCTGCTCGGCACCTGGGCGCGGCCGTATCTCGCCCGGCTGGTGGAGGAGACCGGCGAGACGGCGAACATGGCACTGCTGGACGGCGACGAGATCGTCTATGTGGCGCAGGTGCCGTCCAAGCACTCGATGCGGATGTTCACGGAGGTGGGCCGCCGGGTGCTGCCGCACTCCACCGGGGTGGGCAAGGCGCTGCTGGCGGGCGTGCCGGACGACGAGGTACGGGCCCTGCTGTCCCGTACGGGCATGCCGGCGGCCACCGAGAAGACGATCACCACGCCCGAGGGCTTCCTGGCGGCGCTGGAGGACGTACGGCGCGCGGGATACGCCGTCGACGACAACGAACAGGAGATCGGCGTCCGCTGCCTCGCGGTCTCCGTGCCCGACTCCCCCACGGCCGCGGCGATCTCCATCTCCGGACCCGCCGGCCGGGTGACGGAAGCCGCGACCGACAAGATCGTGCCGGTACTCCAGCAGATCGCCGCCGAGTTGTCCCAGGCGCTGGCGAGTTCGGGGGCCTGACGCTGCGGCGCCCGGCGGGGGAACGGCAGGCCGACCGCTGCCTCTCTATTCCGGGCCGCGCTGTGACAGCCGCTGGGTGATCCGGTGGAACAGGTCCGTCAGCGGCTCGCTGACGTTCCGGCCGAACTCGGTGAGCCCGTAGGTGACCTGAGGTGGTGTCGTCGGCTCGACCTCCCGGTGGACCAGGTCGTCCTGGACCAGCGCGCGCAGGGTCTGAGTGAGCATCTTCTCGCTGATGCCCTGGATGCTGTCGCGCAACTCATAGAACCGAAGGTCGTTGCTCCGCAAGGAGATCAGCACCCAGACACCCCACCTGCTGGTCACGTGGTCGACCATGTCCCGCGCGGGGCAGTCGGTGTGAAGCACGTCATACCGGCTGCCCGACTCGGCCTGCGTCAACTGCGCACCTTCCTTCACGTCCGGAGCTTACCTCTGGGTATGCCCTTACGAAAAGTAACCCGGCCTCCTAGCGTCAGTGACCTCATCGCACAGCGGATCAGGAGCTGAACATGATCGTGGTGACCGGAGCTACCGGGAATGTGGGACGGCCTTTGACGCGGGCCCTGGCGGAGGCCGGCGAGCAGGTGACGGCGGTGTCGCGGCACACCGTCGCGATGCCGGCCGGAGTCCGGCACGTGGCCGCCGACCTGGCCGAGCCGGCAAGCCTCGCACCCGCGCTGGAGGGGGCGGAGGCGCTGTTCCTCCTGCTGTCCGGCGACCTCCACGCACCCGAGGCCAGGCCGGCCGACATCATCGACCTTGCCGCGGCTGGCGGGGTCCGCCGGGTCGTGCTGCTGTCCTCGCAGGGCGTGGCGACCAGGCCGCTCGGCCCGTCGCGGGTCGCGATGCGCACGGTGGAGGACGCTCTGCGGGAGTCCGGCCTGGACTGGGCCGTCCTGCGACCGGGTGGTTTCGCCTCCAACGCCCTGGCCTGGGCGGAGCCCGTCCGCGCGCGGGGGACGGTCGCGGCGCCCTTCGGCGACGTGGGGGTGCCGGTTGTCGACCCGTCGGACATCGCCGACGTCGCGGCGGCCTGCCTGCTGGACGACCGGCACACCGGCGGGGTGTACGAACTGACCGGGCCGGAGGTGATCACCCCACGTCAGCAGGCGGAAGTGATCGCCACCGCGCTCGGCTCGCCCGTACGGTTCCACGAACTCACCCGCGACGAGGCCAAGGTCATGATGACCCGGTTCGTGCCGGCAGAACTCGCGGACGACACCCTGGACATCATCTCCGCCCCGAACCCGGCCGAACTGCGGATCAGTCCGGACGTGGCACACGTCCTCGGCCGCGCCCCGCGCCCCTTCAGCGACTGGGTCGCCCGCACCATCGACGCTTTCCGCTGAGATACGGCCATTACCCCCGGGGCGGCCCGCCGAAGAGGTCCACCGCCTCCCGGACCTCCTTCAGGCCGTGGGACAGGGCGCTGACGGAGCCGATGGCGCCGGCGACGAGGAGGAGGGAGCGGCGTAGGCGGAGGATTTCCGGGGGGTCGGCCGTGGCCATCGCGGCGAGGGCGGCGAGTTCGTCCTCCGCTATGCCCCGGTCGGGGAACTCGGCCGGGAGTGCCGCGAGTTGGCGGCGCAGGCGGGAGACCGCGGTGCGCAGTCCCGTCACTTTCGGATCCTCGTCGCTGCCGGTCACCGGCCGCTGCCCCAAGCTCCGCAACACAGCCCTCCCCCTCACACCCCGTCATGCGCGGGTCAGTAAACGCCACCCCGTGCCGGACCGCCACAGCGCGGACCGAAATTCAGCCCAACGGAATCGCGGCCCGGGAACCCGGCCGCTCGCTCCGCCGTCGGGTATGCAGGAGGCATGACGGTCAAGAAGGATCATCGGGCGGAGGTCACCGGGCTGCTGCTCGCCGCCGGCGGGGGCAGGCGGCTCGGCGGACGGCCCAAGGCGCTGCTTGAGCACCGGGGGCGTCCGCTGGTCGAGCACGCGGCCGGGGTGCTGCGGGCGGCCGGATGCGAGCGGATCCATGTCGTCCTGGGCGCCCGGTCCGAGGAGGTGCGGGCCCGCGCCGAGCTGGGCGGCTGCGTGCTCGTGGACAACCCGGAGTGGGCGGAGGGCATGGGCTCGTCGCTGCGCGCGGGGCTGGCCTCGCTCGCCGGCACGGGTGCCCGCGTGGCGCTGGTAAGCCTGGTGGACCAGCCCGGCATCGGACCCGAAGCCGTGGCCCGGGTGCTCGCCGCCTACGAGGGCGAGGACTCGCTGGTGTCGGCCGCCTACGACGGGACGCGGGGCCATCCGGTGCTGTTCGGCGCGGCCCACTGGGCGGGCATCCTCGCGACCGCCACCGGGGACCGCGGGGCCCGCGCCTATCTGCGGGAACACGAAGGCCGGGTCCGGCTCGTGGAGTGCGGGGACGTGGCCGAGCCGTACGACATCGACACCGAGGCCGACCTGAGCCACCTGGAGTGAGCGGGGTGGCACGCGGCGCCACCTTTCCTCGACCCGGAGAATCTCGACGTCAACAAACCATTGAAGTTCCACGATGAGGAAACTAGTATCCACTGTTCAGAAGCGCCGGACCGCACAGTCGGCGCCGAATGCCCGCTACGTGCCGTCCGGCACCCGGTGCCACCGCTGAAGGAAGTGACAGCTCATGTCCGCACCAGCGCCGTCCCCGCTGGCCATCGTCGACGCCGAGCCCCTGCCCCGGCAGGAAGAGGTCCTCACGGACGCCGCGCTCGCCTTCGTGGCGGAGCTGCACCGGCGGTTCACCCCGCGCCGTGACGAACTCCTCGCCCGCCGGGCCGAGCGCCGCGCCGAGATCGCCCGCACCTCCACCCTCGACTTCCTCCCGGAGACCGCCGCGATCCGCGCGGACGACTCCTGGCGGGTCGCCCCGGCCCCGGCCGCGCTGAACGACCGGCGCGTCGAGATCACCGGCCCCACCGACCGCAAGATGACCATCAACGCCCTCAACTCCGGCGCGAAGGTCTGGCTCGCCGACTTCGAGGACGCCTCCGCGCCCACCTGGGAGAACGTGGTCCTCGGCCAGCGCAACCTGATCGACGCCTACACCCGGAACATCGACTTCACGGACGAGCGCACCGGAAAGTCGTACGCCCTGCGCCCGGACGAGGAGCTGGCCACCGTCGTCATGCGCCCGCGCGGCTGGCACCTGGACGAGCGGCACCTCGTGGACGCCGACGGCCGCCCGGTGCCGGGCGCCCTCGTGGACTTCGGCCTCTACTTCTTCCACAACGCCCAGCGGCTGCTCGACCTCGGCAAGGGCCCCTACTTCTACCTCCCGAAGACCGAGTCGCACCTCGAAGCCCGGCTGTGGAACGAGGTGTTCGTCTTCGCGCAGGACCACGTCGGCATCCCGCAGGGCACCGTCCGCGCCACCGTGCTGATCGAGACGATCACGGCCGCGTACGAGATGGAGGAGATCCTCTACGAACTGCGCGACCACGCCGCCGGGTTGAACGCGGGCCGCTGGGACTACCTGTTCTCCATCGTCAAGAACTTCCGTGACGGCGGGCAGAAGTTCGTCCTGCCGGACCGCAACGCGGTCACGATGACCGCACCGTTCATGCGCGCCTACACCGAACTCCTGGTGCGCACCTGCCACAAGCGCGGCGCGCACGCGATCGGCGGCATGGCGGCGTTCATCCCGTCCCGGCGCGACGCCGAGGTGAACAGGACGGCCTTCGAGAAGGTCCGCGCCGACAAGGATCGCGAGGCGAACGACGGTTTCGACGGCTCCTGGGTCGCCCACCCCGACCTGGTGCCGATCGCCATGGAGTCCTTCGACCGGGTCCTCGGCGACCAGCCGAACCAGAAGGACCGGCTGCGCGAGGACGTCCACGTCGAGGCCGCCGACCTCATCGCCGTCGACTCACTGGCGGCGAAGCCGACGTACGCCGGTCTCGTCAACGCCGTGCAGGTCGGCATCCGTTACATCGAGGCCTGGCTGCGCGGCCTCGGCGCGGTCGCCATCTTCAACCTGATGGAGGACGCGGCCACCGCCGAGATCTCCCGCTCCCAGATCTGGCAGTGGATCAACGCGGGCGTCGAGTTCGAGAACGGCGACAAGGCCACCCCGGAGCTGGCCCGCAAGGTCGCCGCCGCGGAACTCGACGCCATCCGCAAGGAGATCGGCGAGCAGGCCTTCGCGGCCGGCCACTGGCAGGAGGCCCACGACCTGCTGCTGCGCGTCTCCCTGGACGAGGACTACGCCGACTTCCTGACGCTGCCGGCGTACGAGCAGCTCAGGGGCTGAGCCTCACCCGGTGCGTTCCGAGTGGCCCAGGGATTTGCCCGGGGCCACTCGGTCGCGTACCAGGCGCTTGACCGCCGTGGGTTCCGGGAAGCCCTGTTCCTTGCGGTCCCAGACCACCTCGTCACCGACGCGGACGACGAAGACGCCGCCGGTGCCGGGCCGGAGGGACAGTTCGGTGAGTTCGGCCTCGAAGGTGGTCAGGAGTTCCTGGGCCAGCCAGGCCGCACGGGGCAGCCAGCGGCACTGGGTGCAGTACTCGATCTCGACCCGCCGGGACTCCCCCGCGTCCCCCCTTGGCCGAGATACGTCCGGCTCGTCCCCTCGTGCGTCCGTCATGCGAGGTGCACCGTTCCGTCCTGTTCCACTCCCGGTCTGCCGTGCAGGTCCGGGACCTGTTTCAGCCAGGCCGGGCGGCCCGCCTGGGTTCTGGCCGCGCGGGCGGCCTCCTCGGCGGCGAGTTGTTCGCGGGCCGGGAAGTCGGCGGGGAGCCAGTCGGCCGAGAGCCGGACGCGGGCCAGCAGGTAGTCCACGTAGGCGTCCCGGACGTCGTCGGGGGTGGCGAAGCCGGCGTCCTCGGCCAGCCAGGCGTCCGGTACCCGCGCGACGATCCCGCGCAGCAGTTCCGGGGTGACGCGCGGCGCGAGTTCGGTGTCGGCGGCGCGGACGTCGGGGCCGTACGGGCCGAGCGCGTGGTGCCGGAAGTCGTAGCGCCGGCCCGGGTCCGTGGTGTCCCAGCGGTGGTGGAAGACGAGGGCGGCGCCGTGGTCGATGAGCCACAGCCGCGGCGGCACGGTGCCGAGCGTGGGCCACACCATCAGGTTGGAGCTGTGCACCGTACGGTCCACGTTGACGGTCAGCGCGTCCAGCCAGACGATCCGGCCGGCCTCCCGCGGGTCCACCGGGAACACCTTCGCGAGGTCCGGGGTGAGGTCGCGGGCGCCCGGCAGGTAGTCCATGCCCAGGTTCACCCCGGCGCTCGCGCCGTGCAGCTCCCGTACCTCCTGGTGCGGCTCGTCCGCCGCGATGGCCGGATCGAAGCGCACGAGGACCAGTTCGGGGAAGCGCAGGCCGAGCGCGCGGGCGAGTTCCCCGACGATCACCTCGGCGACCAGGGCCTTGTGTCCCTGCGCGGAACCGGTGAACTTGACGACGTACGTGCCGAGGTCGTCGGCCTCCACGACCGCGGGCACCGAGCCGCCGGACCGCAGGGGTTCGACGTACCGGGTCGCGGTGACCTCTCTCAGTGGAGCCACGAGTCCTCTGCCTCTCGTCTCACGTCACCACCCCGGCCCACAGTGCGGGATCAGCCATCGTAACCGGGCGTGACGGCCGGCGGGGGCCCGGGCGGGCGCTGCACGATCGGGCAGCCGGTCTGCCCGGGCCGCGCCTCGGCCGCCGTGGCACCGGCCGGCCCGAGCCGCTACTGGTGGAGGCAGGCTACGGAAGGTGCGGGATGCCGACACACGAACGGCGGGACCGGCACGACGTACGGGAGCCCGGTGCGGCCACCCGCCGCGCACCGGAGCCCACGGCGGCGCCGGAGCAGCGGGCCGTGCCGGCCGGCGCCGTGCGGCGGTCCTCGGTGCACGGGGTGCTGCGCGGTGCCGGACGGCCGCTGGACGCGCCGCTGCGCGGGGAGATGGAGTCCCGGTTCGGCACCGACTTCGGGGACGTGCGCCTGCACACCGGGCCGGCTCGATGTTGTCCAGCAAGGGCCGTGACGCCGGAGCAGAAGCCGGGCTGCGCGGCCAGCGGTTTGATCCGGTCGATCCGGTTCAGCAGTTCGACCTTGTCCTGAGTGAACTTGATCTGACCGGCGTCGGCCGGCGTCATCTGGGAGTGGGCGGACGTCCCCGACGTGCCCGACCCCTGTGAGCCCGCGGTCTGCTGCGAAGCCTGCGATTCCTGTGACTCCTGGGAGGCGCGCGAGGGCGGCCGCGAGGTCTCGGGCGAGAGCTGTACGACGGTGTGGGGGCCCCGCTCCGGCCCGTCCTGCCGGGTCTGCTCGACCAGCCGGGTCACCGCCGCGTTGCCCGCGGACCGCTGGAGCGCCAGCAGCGACGGCCCCGCCGCCCCGGTCCGCCGCGCCGTGTCCGTCGTGGGGGCTCCGTGTCCGGTGTCCCGCTCCGTCCCGCGCCTGTGTGCTCGCACCGTGCTCCTTCGCATGGTCCCGGCGCCGCTCCCGTCCTTCGGTCCGCCGGACGGACCCTAGCCCCGCCCGCCCGGGGAGGAGAAGGTCCGGCGGGGCAGCGGGCGGGCAGACCGGTCGCCCGGTGCCGCAGGTTGCGGGAAGTGGCCGACGTCCCCGGCCGTCCGCCGGTTACCTTGGGCGGGCGATGACTTCTGAGACTTCTGACGAACCGGACCTCAGCACACAGGCCCTCGGCACACCGGCCCTCGGCACACCGGACCGGAACGACACCGCCTCACACGACACGACCGTAGGCGACACCGCCGTACACGACACCCCCGTACCCGCTTCTCGCGTCGCCCCGGCACCGGCCGACCGGGCGGTCGAGGACGCCGCCGCCCATCTGCTCGCCCTGTTGCGCGGCGATCAGCCGGCCACCGTGCCCGAGCAACTCGCCGCCTGGCGCGCCGCGCCGGCCTTCACCGAACTGGAGGTGACGCTCACCGAACTCGGGCGCTCGCGCAGACGCCGGGTGCAGGCCGAGATCAGCGCGTTCGGCGAGACGAAGAGCGCGGCCGCCTGGGCCGAGGACCCGCGCTTCGTCGTCACGGCACAGACCCTGGCCCAGCGCGTCGCGTCCGGCATGCGGGGCACGGACGCGCTCACCCTTCCGGTCACACGGACCCGCAAGCCGGAGGAACGGGCCTCGGTCCAGGTGCGGTTGCTCGACCTGCTGCGGACCGGCGAGGCCGAAGTGGGCCAGGCGCGGGACGTGTTGGGCATCCCCGCCTCGACGCTGTCCTCCTGGCTGCGGAACAACCCGGCCTTCCGGGCCGCGGTCGCCCAGGCCACGGCGCAGGGGATCGCCCGCGCCCAGCGTGCCGTACTCGCCCAGATCCGGATGGGCTCGACGCTGACGGGCGCGGCCCAGCTGCTGGGCGTGCACCCGCACCGCATCGGTGCCTGGCGCCGCGCCGACCCGGCGTTCGAACGCGGTCTGCGGACAGCGCTCGAACGCGGCCGGGGACGGCACCGGCCGGTCTGACACCCGCCCGCCCCGGCACGCGTCCCCCGGGCGAGAGCCGGAGAGGGACATCCGGCCAAAGTCGGTCCCGGACATAGGGCGCCAATTCGGCCGCAGAGCAGGGTATTCGGTCGACGGCGTGGGAACATAGGGTCGCAAAGAGGGCATCCGGCCAAAGGCGTCGCGGGTCTGTTTTCCGGACGCCGGGCCGGTCGGGCCCTTTGCAGCGTGGCACGGGTGATCGAGCATGGCCGTGCCGCTCACTTCACCGCGTGCTGCTGAGCACGCCGCTCACGTTGAGTACCTCGTGGCACTCCTGGGCACGGATACCCGTAGCCGGTGTGCCCGGTTTCGAGCAGGTGACCTGGGCGGTCACGGTGTCCTTCGCGGCGATCCTGATGGGGGTGACCCAGTGGTAGTCCTGGTTGCGGAAGGTCTCCAGCGCGATCGTCGTGATCTTCCGTTCGCCGAAGTTGATGGTCAACACCCCTTCGTCGCCCTGGAAGTTGGCGACGACGATGTCGGTGACGCCGAACACCTTGTCCTCGGGCACCGTGTAGGTGCCGGTCTTGTTCTGGCCGCCGGATGTCTTGAGGTCGATGGTGGCGGAACTCTGCTGCCCTCCGGAACCGGTGCCGGTGCCCGTGCCGGTGCCGTCACCCGTACCGGTGCCCGCTCCGCCACCGCCCGCGCCGGGCCGCGTGCTCGAACCGGCGCCGCCGGCGGGCTGGTCGGCGCCGCCCCCGGCGCCCTGGCCCTGGCCTTCCTGGCCGGCGGGTGTCGGCCGGGACTGGACGACCTCGTCGGCCGCGTCCTTCGCCGCGCTGCGCACCGCCGGCCGGACCAGCGTGAACCAGGCCAGCAGCAGGGCGAGAAGCGCGGCGAGCAGGGCGAGCAGCCACTTCGGGAAGACGGGGATCTGGACGAACTCCGCGTCCAGCTGGGTGCGTACGATGTCGTCCCGCTCCGGCTGTCCGGCGCCCTCGGCCGTCTCGGCGGCGGTCACGGTGAACGGCCAGACGACGGGCGAGCCGAACCACACCGGCTTCCCGGTCCGCACCCGCAGGCCCACCTCGGCGGACTCGCCGGGCTCCAGCCGCTGCGTCACCGGCCGGAACGCGAAGCCCAGCTCCTCCCCCGGCTGCCCGGGCGTGAAGCCCAGCGGGACCGGGCAGTTGCCCTCGTTGCGCACGGCCAGCCGGTACCGGCCGCGCAGCCAGCCCCGGCGGCGGCCCGGCGCCAGTTCGGCGCGCAGCTGCCGGAACTCCCCGACGTGCACCGTGGTCTCGGGCACCCGGACCGCCTCGGGGTGCTCCGTGGGCAGCACGCGTACGGCGAGCGGCACCTCGCCGGACCGGACGTCGGGCGAGCGCGGCGGCTCCAGACGGACCGTCACCGTCTCGGAGGTGCCCGGGTAGAGGGACACCCGCGCGGGCTCCACGGTGGCCCAGGCCGCGCAGTCGCCGACGACCTCCAGGCTGTAGGCCTCGACGATGTCACTGTCGTTGCGGACGGTCAGCGTGGTGGTGGCGAGGGTGCCGGGTGTCACCGACACCGGCGGCATGTCGAGACCCGGCGCGCCGGGGCTGGAAGAGGCTGCTGGAGACGTCACGCGGTGACCGTATGACGCCGCCCCGCGCGCTCCGAGAGGCGCGAGGGCAAGGCACCGGGCAGCCCCGGTGCCCCAGGCAGCGCTCACCGACTCCCCGCCGACCGGGCGCCGTCGGCCCGTGGAGCCGTTGACGGGCCGGCCGGTGTCACCGTCACCGTACGCACGTGTCCTCGTGACACACGCGCCTCTGTCCCCCCACCCGCCGTCGATCCCCCACGCATCACGGAAACAGGTACTGACGATCATGACCTGCCCCCAGGCAAGCAGCCCCGCCCCCTCGACCCCCGCACCGCACTCCCGGGCAGCCACGACGGCCGACCCGAGCCGGACCGCACACGCCGGCCGGACGACACACACGGGCCACTGGTCGGGGCCCGCACAGCGGCTGGAGCGGGTGACCGTCACCGTCTACGCCCCCGACCCCGTCCTCTACGTCGGTGTCGTCCACCAGTTGCGCCAGCGCCCGGAGATCGAGCTGGTCGACGGCGCCGCCGCGGCCGACGCGCAGGTGTCGCTGGTGACCGTCGACACCGTGGACGACGAGACGTTCGCCCTGCTGCACCGACTGCGCCACAACTCCGCGACCCGCACCGGTCTCGTGGTCGGCACCTTCGAGTCCGGGGACGCGCTGCAACGCGCCATCGAGTCCGGTGTCGCGGCGGTGTTACGGCGTGCCGAGGCCGACCAGGACCGGCTGCTGAGCCTGGTGCTGGCGATCGCCAACGGCGAGGGGGTGCTGCCGGGTGACCTGCTCGCCAAGCTCCTCCACCACGTCGGCAGCCTGCAACGCTCCGCCCTCGACCCGCGTTCCGCGTCGCTGTCCACGCTGACCGCGCGCGAGGCGGAGATGCTGCGGCTGGTGGCGGAGGGGCTGGACACGGCCGAGATCGCGCGCAAGACCGCGTACTCCGAACGCACCGTCAAGAACGTGCTGCACGAGGTGATCACCCGGCTGGAACTGCGCAACCGCGCCCACGCGGTGGGCTTCGCGCTGCGCAACGGGCTGATCTGACACACCCGTTGAGGTGTCACGAGCGCCTGCACTGCCCGAAAGCCCACCCGGCGCTTCCCCCGGATGCGTCCCGGCGGCCCTGCCGCGCCGGGGCGGCCGGACCCACGATGGCGGGCGTATGTGCGAAGACGGTGTGCGGACAGCAGACGGTGTGCGGACAGTGGTGCGCGGACAGTGAGGTGGGCCGTGACGGGCACGGACGGATCCGGCGGCCCCCGCCGCCTGCGGCGGATCGGCATGTCGTTGCTGCTGCTGGTCCCCCTGGTGGCGGTGACCGCGGCGGCCGGGCCCCGTGACGCCGGGACGCGGGTGACGGCGGCCGACACGACCAGCACCCGGGTCGCCTACGCGGGAACCCGGCACCGCAGCCTGGGACGCGTGGTGACGACCACCTCCAGCACTCCCCTGTTCGGCACGGGCCCCACGCACTACGACGTCCAACCCTCCGCGCTGGGCGACCAGTTGGTGTTCGCCTCCAAGCGCGACGAGAAGAAGCCGCAGGTCTATCTGCGGGCCGCCGACGGGTCTGTACGACGGCTGACCAGCGGCCGGGACGCGGCGCACCCGCGGCTCACCCCGGACGGGCGGTCGGTGGTGTTCGACTCGGCCGAGCCCGGCGGCACCGGCGGCGGCACCCAGCGCGACCTGTGGCTGGTGCGCACGGACGGCACGGGACTGACCCGGCTGACCGACACCCCGGCGAACGAGGAGTGCCCGACCGTCTCCCCCGACGGGCAGCGCCTGGCGTACTCCAGCGACATCGACGCGGCCGTGGGGCAGCAGGTCTACGTACGGCCCCTGGCGGGCGGCACCGCCCAGCGGGTCACGGATCCAGCGAACGGGACCGCGAGCGAGCCGGCCTGGAACCCGGTGGACGACGCCGAGAACCGCGACATCATCGCCTACACGGCCACCGGCGCCGACGGCCCCCGGCTGCGCTGGACCAGCGGTTCGGCGGGCGGCGGCGGGCCGCTGCTGGCCGGTGCGCAGGCCGAGTGGCGGACCCACGGGGCAGCCTGGCTGCCCGACGGGGACGGGCTGCTGTTCCTCAGCCCCGACCGCACCTGCGACTGCGAGGGCGACTGGGACCATGTCTTCCGGGTGCCGGCGCACTCCGCCGACACACCGTCCCTGGTGCTGAGCGAGGACCGCGAGGTCGGCACGGTCACCTGGCTCGGCCCGCTCGACGGCGGCACGCCGGTCGTGGACCGGACGACGGCCGCCGGCCCGCACACGGTGACCCTCCAGGACGTCCGCCAGGACGGCTCCGACCCGCGCGACCTCGGGCTGACCATCCTGAACGAGGACCCGGCGGCGGACACCAACACCGACCCGTCGAAGGACCCGCTGTTCCAGCCGGCCACCGGGTACGACCCGTGGACCGAGCGGCAGAACTACACGCCCGACGGCCGCGGGATCGTGCTGACCCGCTTCGAGGGCTCCGGTGACGCCCGGATCGAGCGGATCTGGCTCGCCGACGCCGACGGCGCGAACCCACGGGTCCTGCCCTTGGCGGGGCGCGGGGAGCGGGACTGGGACACCGACCCGACCCTGTCGCCCGACGGCAAGCTCCTCGCCTTCACCCGGACCTCGCCGGGCGGCACCGGGGGCACGGCGGGGCCCAGCCGGGTACTGGTCGCGGACGTCGCCACCGGGGCGATCCGCGGCGAGATCACCCCGCCGGCCGGCCAGACCCAGGGCAGCGACGCCCAGCCCACCTGGTCGTCCGACGGCACCACGCTGGCCTTCACCCGCACCCAGGTGATCGACGGCAACGGCGGCAACAAGCACATCTGGACCGTCCCGGTGGACCACCTAGACCGGCAGCGCGACCTCAGCGCGACCAACTGCCCCGGCGCCTGCGACGTCATCGACGACAGTCCGGCGTTCTCCCCCGACGGGCGGACCATCGCCTTCAACCGCAAGAACGGCGGCGGCCGGGTGGACGAGCACAACGGCCTCCTGCTGACCTCGGTGTCCGGCGACGCCTGCGAGGTGCTGCTGCCCGCCGCCGCGCACGGGGTGCCCGGCGCCTGCGGCCGGGAGCTGCCGGACACCTCGGCCACCGGCCCGTTCCAGCCCCGGGACGCCGCGTGGACCGCCGACGGCAAGAGCCTGGTGATCAGCTCGCGGGCCGCGTTGGCCGCCAACAGCCCCGAGAAACTGCGTCTGGTGGACGTCGGCTCGGGCGTGCTGACACCGCTCACCGAAGACCTGCCGGGGCGGCAGAAGGAGCCGAGCGTGCAGCAGTCCGTGGACCTCGCGGTGCAGGCGCCGGACACCTCGGGACAGATCACCGTCGGGCGTACCGGCAAGGTCCAGGTCGACGTCGTCAACCACGGTCCCGCCGCCTCTCCCGGCACCCGGCTCACCGTGGCGCCGCCGCTGGGCGTCACCGTGACCGGTCTGACCGCGCCGGGCGGCACCTGCGACACCGCCGCGCTCACCTGCGACCTGGGGGTGGTGCCGCCCGGCGGCACCGTCCCGGTGACCGTCACGCTGCGGGGCAACACGGTCGGCGACCAGACCGTCGGCTGGTCGGTCACCGGAGCCGTCGTCGACCCCAACCCCACGGACAACGCCGACCGGACCGTGGTCCCGGTGCGCGAGGCGCCCACTCCGCCGACCCCGACCCCGACGCCGACCACGACCGCGCCCAGGCCGCCGACCACACCGCCGTCGCCGCCGCCTCAGCCCCCCGCGCCGCAGGCCGGACCGGGGGTGCGCGTGGACGCGCAGCCGAATCCCGGCTACGTGGGGGGCCGGGTCGTCGTCACCTACACCGTCCGCAACGGTCGTAACGCGCTGGCCACCGGGCTGCGGCTGCGCATCGGGCTGCCGGCCGGCGTGCCGGACAACGGCCCGCCCGAGGGCTGCGACGCGTCCTGGGTGTGCGCGCTGCCCGACCTGACCCCGGGCGCCAGTACCGTCGTCCGGGTCGTGCTCAGCCCGAAGAAGGCGCTCACCAGCCAGGTCACCGGCACCCTGACCACCACCGGCACCGACGCCGACCTCGGCGACAACTCCGCCCGGCAGCGGCTGCGCGTCCTCCAGCCGCGGATCGTCGCGGTGCCGCCGATCGGCAAGCCCGGCTTCGTGACCTCAGTGCGCGGCAAGGACTTCCCGCCCGGCGCGCCGGTACGGTTCCGCTGGCGGCCCGGCATCACCGCCGCCGCCGCGCCGACGGTGCCGAAGGCGGACGGCACGTTCATCGGCCAGCTGCTGATCCTCGCCAAGGACCAGACGGGCCCGCGCACCATCACCGCGCGCGGTCCCGGCTTCTCACCGGTGAAGACGGACTTCCTGGTCGTCAACGGCAGCGTGCAGCCGCCCGACGAGGTGACCCGCCGGTGATCCACGAGGTGGACGAGGCGCTGCGCCGGCTGCTCGACGGGGCCGGACTCGCGGCCTCGGGTGTCGAGATCGCCTTCGACGCGCCGACCAGCGACTGGGCGGCGCGCCGCAGCTCTCCCACGGTCTGCGTGTTCCTGTACGACATCCGGGAGGACAACTCGCGGCGCAACAGCAGTGCCGGGGAGGTCTACGACGAGGACGGCCTGGTCGTCGCCCGGCGCTCCCCCGCGCGCTGGTTCGAGCTGACGTACCTGGTGACGGCGTGGGCGAGCCGCCCGCAGGACGAGCACCGGCTGCTGTCCCAGGTGCTGTCCTGCCTGGTGTCCACCGACACCCTCGGGCCGGACCTGCTGACCGGTTCGCTCGCTCGACTCGGCCTGATCGTGGGCCTGGACGCGGGCGGCACCGGCCTGGACGCGCCGGCCGCCTCCGACGTGTGGTCCGCCCTCGGCGGCGAGCTGAAGCCGTCGCTCGGGGTCCGGGTGCGGGCGCCGCTGGCCGGGATCGAGCGGGCCGCCGCGCCGCCGGTCACCGAGGGCCTGGTGGTCCGCTCCGTGCCGCACTCCCAGGACCCGGACTCCTCACGCCGGCTGCGCTACACGGAGGTCCGCGACGCCGGCGACGAGGGCTTCGGCGGCCCCCGGGAGCGCCGGCCGGCACCCGCGCGCCGCCGCAGGGGGGACCGGCAGCCGTGACGTACACCGTGGAGCCCGGCGCACCGGCCGGCACGGACGACGTGCCCTTCCTGTGGCCGCGGCTGCGGGCGGTGGAGGACCGGGTACGGCGGGCCGTCGCCGCCCGCCGGGCCGTCGACCCGGACCCGGACGACCCCTACCGGGGGCAGTACCTCACCCCGGAGGCGGCCGAGCGGATCCTCGACGAGCCGGACGGCCCCGCCCTGCCCCCGCTGCCGCCCGCGGACCCGCCGCCGGGCTCCCCGCTGGACCGCCTCGCCCGGGACTTCGGCCTGGCGCCGCTGGACGTGGACCTGCTCCTGGTCGCCGTGGCGCCGGACCTGGACGCCCGCTTCGAGCGGCTGTACGGCTACCTCAACGACGACCTGACGCGCCGCCGCCCGACCGTCGGCCTCGCCCTCGAACTGTGCGGGCACAGCGGGATGTCGGCGGCCCGGTTCCGGCTCTCGCCCGGCGCGCCGCTGCTCGCGGGCGGGCTGCTGGAGGTCGGGGAGCAGGACCGGCCGCCGCTGTCCCGGGTGCTGACCGTGCCGGACCGGGTCACCGCCCATCTGCTGGGCGACACGGCGCCGGACGCGCGGCTGCGGGAGGTGCTCGGCGAGGACACCGTCGACCCGGCGGCCGACGCCGCGCTGGTCGGGCGGGCCGCCGCGGCGTGCGCCGGAGGCACCGGCCATGTGCACCTGCGGTCCCGCGGCGGTGCCCCCGAGGGCCTGGCCGACGCCGCGCTGCGCGCGTCCGGCCGGCGCCCGCTGGTCCTGGACGCGGCGCTGCTCGCCCGGCACCGCGGCGAACCCGCCGAACTCGCCGCGACGGCCGCCCGCGAGGCCCGGCTGACGGGCGCCGGGGTGGTCCTCGGCCCGCTGGACGCGCTGCCGGACAAGCCGTCCGAGCTGGCCCGCGTCCTGCGCACCGTGTGTACGGCGCTGTCCGGGCTGCCCCTGTTCACGTACGGCTCGCAGGGCTGGGACCCGGCCTGGGCGGCCCGGGCGCCGGTGACGCTGACGGTGGCCGCCGCCTCGCCCGAGGGCCAGGCGGCCCGGTGGCGGTACGCGCTGGAGACGGCGGCCGGGGAGGACGCGGCGCCCGGGGACGTGGACGCGCTCGCCCGTTCCGTCGCCGCGCACCGGCTGGACGCCGGGCAGGTGCGGCGGGCCGCCGAGGCGGCGGTGCGGACGGCGGCGCTGGCCGGGCGGCCGGTGGGACCGGACGAACTGCGGGCCGCCGTACGGGCGCAGAACGGCGCCGGGCTGGCCCGGCTGGCCCGCCGGGTGGAGCCCGCGGTGGGCTGGAACGACTTGGTGCTGCCGGCGGCGGCGCTGCGCGGGCTGCGGGAACTCGCGGTGCGCGCCCGCCGCCGCGATCAGGTCCTCGGGCAGTGGGGGATGCGGCCCGGCGGCGGCCGGGGCCGGGGCGTCATCGCGCTGTTCGCGGGCGAGTCGGGCACCGGCAAGACGATGTCCGCCGAGGTGGTGGCCGCCGACCTGGGCATGGACCTGTACGTGGTGGACCTGTCCACGGTCGTCGACAAGTACATCGGGGAGACCGAGAAGAACCTGGAGCGGATCTTCACGGAGGCGTCGGCGGTCAACGCGGTGCTGCTGTTCGACGAGGCCGACGCGATCTTCGGCAAGCGCTCGGAGGTGAAGGACGCGCGCGACCGGCACGCCAACATCGAGTCGGCGTACCTGCTCCAGCGCATGGAGTCCTTCGACGGCATCGCCGTGCTCACCACCAATCTGCGGGCCAACCTGGACGAGGCCTTCACCCGGCGCCTGGACGTCGTGGCGGACTTCCCGGTGCCCGACGCGGCCCAGCGGCTCGCCCTGTGGGAACGCTGCCTGGGCGAACGGCTGCCCCGCGCCGCCGACCTCGATCTCGCCTTCTGCGCCGACCGGTTCGAGCTGGCGGGCGGCTCCATCCGGGCCTGCGCGGTGACGGCCGCCTACCTGTCGGCCGAGTCCGGCACGCCTTTGACGATGCGTCAGCTCGTGACGGCGATCGCCCAGGAGTACCGCAAGCTCGGCCGGCTGGTCCTGGAGGCCGAGTTCGGGCCCTGGCTGGCGCAGGTCACCGGCGGCTGACCCTGCACGCGGGGTGCGCGGCGACCGCCCGCACGGGCAGGGCGGTTGCCCCCGGGCAGGGCCCGAAGTCCCCTGTCGGCCACGGTGACCGGAGGAAAGGCTGAGGGGGACCCGCACCGCAGGACGTGAAGGAGCGAGCATGCCGACGTACCTCACCCCAGGCGTGTACGTGGAGGAGGTCCAGTCCGGCGCTCGGCCCATCGAGGGTGTGGGCACCGCCGTCGCCGCGTTCGTCGGCTTCGCCGAGGACGGTCCCTTCCACGAGCCGACGCTGGTCACCAGCTGGGACCAGTACACAAAGGGGTTCGGCGGCTTCACCCGGGGCGCCTATCTGCCGCACGCCGTCTACGGCTACTTCGCCAACGGCGGCGGCGCGGCCTACATCGTCCGCATCGGCGGCTCCGCCGAGGACTCGTCCGCCCCGGCCGCCGAGCGGGGCGACACCGGCCGGCAGGGCGGCCCGGCGCCGACCGTGGAGGTGGGCGGCTTCCTCGTCGCGGCCAGGCCCGGGGTGAGCGGCGTGTCCGTGGAGGTGGCCGACCCCGAGGGCGAGAGCCCGTCCGAGGACCGCTTCCGGCTGCTGGTCCGCCAGGGCGACCAGGTGGCCGAGACGTACGACGCCTCGACCCGCAGGAACGTCAAGGGCTATCTGGTCAACCAGGTCCGCGCTTCAAAGCTGATCGAGGTCACCGAGCAGCGCGGCGCGAGCCAGACCCGGCCGGCCGCGCAGACCGTGGCGGTACCCGACGCCCCGGCCGCGCCCGCCACCGCCCCGGCCGGCGAGGTGGCCCGGCTCGACCCGGGCGAGTACGTCGGTGACGCGGACGCCCGCACCGGGTTCGCCGGCCTGGAGACCATCGACGAGATCACGATGGTCGCCGTACCGGACCTGATGAGCGCCTACCAGCGCGGGGACATCGACGCCGAGGGTCTGCGCACCGTCCAGCTGGCCGTCATCTCGCACTGCGAGCAGATGGGCGACCGGGTCGCCGTCCTCGACGCGCCGCCCGGCATGTCCGCGCAGCAGGTGCGCACCTGGCGCAACGACGAGGCGGGCTACGACTCCCGCTACGCGACCCTCTACTACCCCTGGATCCGGGTGTTCGACCCGGCCGCCGGACGCAACACCACGGTCCCGCCGAGCGGTCACGTCGCCGGCCTGTGGGCGCGCAGCGACGGCGAGCGCGGGGTGCACAAGGCGCCCGCCAACGAGGTCGTGCGCGGCGCCGTGGACCTGGAGCTGCGGCTCAGCAAGGGGGAGCAGGACCTGCTCAACCCGATCGGCGTGAACTGCATCCGGGCCTTCCCGGGGCGCGGCGTCCGGGTGTGGGGCGCCCGCACCCTGTCCTCCGACCCGGCGTGGCGGTACCTGAACGTGCGCCGGCTCTTCAACTACCTGGAGGAGTCCATCCTCCTGGGCACCCAGTGGGTGGTGTTCGAGCCGAACGACGACCGGCTGTGGTCGAGCATCCGCCGCAACGTCAGCGCGTTCCTCATCGAGGAGTGGCGCCGGGGCGCGCTGTTCGGGCGGACGGCAGCGGAGGCCTTCTACGTGAAGTGCGACCGCGACAACAACCCGCAGGAGTCCATCGACCAGGGCCGGGTCGTCTGCGAGATCGGCGTGTCGCCGGTCAAGCCCGCCGAGTTCGTGGTGTTCCGGCTGGCCCAGTTCTCCGACAGCACCAGCCTCGTCGACGAGTGACGCGGACGGCCGGTCCAGACGATCGGCTCCTACGAAAGGTGACAGGCAGTCATGGCAGAGGGCGATGCTCTTTCCACCCATATCTTCGGCGTGCAGCTCGGCGGTTACCTGGTCGAATCGATCCAGGAGATCAGCGGGCTGACCGTCGAGGAGGAGGTCGTCGAGGTCCGGCAGGTCAGCTCCGAGGGCAAGCAGATCATCCGCAAGCAGCCGGGCGCCCGGCAGGCCGGCGAGATCACCATCACCCGGGGGCTCGACCAGAGCAGCGAGTTCACGAAGTGGATCAAGGAAACGCTGAACAACGGCGCGGTGGACACCGCGCGGCAGAACCTCACCATCGAGATCAAGGACTCCACCGGTGCGACCGTGCGCCGCATCCAGCTCATGCAGGGCTGGGCGTCCAAGTGGGAGGGCCCCTCGCTCAAGGCGGGCGAGTCGGCCGCCGCGACGGAGTCCGTGACCATCGTGTTCGAGGAGATCGTCGTCGAATGAGGCGCCGTACGGTGACCGCGGGCAGCCTGGAGGAGATCCTCCAGGCCACCGCCCCCACGGCGGACGCGACGGCTCCCCGCCCCGCCGCCCCCGCCGCCGCTCCGGCTCCCCCGTCCGGTCGGGACCACGGGCTGCGCACCGAGTTCGAGTTCGAGCTGCCCCGCGGGTACGTGGACGAGGCGGGCACACTGCACCGGCACGGCGCGATGCGCCTGGCCACGGCCCGCGACGAGCTACGGCCCCAGATCGACCTGCGCGTCAAGGAGAACCCGGCGTACCTGAGCGTGGTGCTGCTCAGCCAGGTGATCACCCGCCTCGGCACGATCACCGACGTGCACGCCGGGGTCGTGGAGCGGATGTACGCCACCGACGTGGCCTTCCTCCAGGACTTCTACCGGCGCGTCAACAGCGAGGGGCACACCCGGGCCGCCGTCACCTGCCCGCACTGCGAGGGCGGCTTCGAGGTCGACCTCTCGGGTGGGCGCCTGGGGGAATCGTGACGTACGCCCTCCCCCGGCTGCGGGAGGAGATCGCGTACATCGCCTACCACTTCCACTGGCCCCTGGACGAGATCATCGACCTCCCGCACGGCGAGCGCCAGCAGTGGGTGACCGAGATCGCCCGCATCAACACCCGCGTGAACGAAGGCGGTTGAGCACATGGCATGGCGGGACAGGTGGCGCCGCCCGCGCCGCGCCGAGAGCCCGGCCGGAGTGACCTCCGTCCCCGGCGCCGGTGAGCCGGGAACGACGACCGTGCCGGCGGGCTGGGACGGCGGCTGGCGCTCCGTCGCCGCGCCGGACCTCACCCTCTCGCGGGCCCCGCTGGCCGTCAGCGACGGCCTCGTCTTCCGCGCGGGCCTCGCGGCCTGGCGCGACCCGTCCTTCGACCGGGGCCTGGCCCACGGTGTCCTGCCCACGGCACCGGCCGGCATCGTACGCGGCATAGCCCGCCCGGCGGCCTCCGCGGGCACGTTCAGCGGGGGCGGCCCCCTGCTGCTGCGGGCGCCGGCGCGGTATGGCGAGGAGGACATCGCCGTCGACGCCGACGAGACGGCTCCGATGCGGGAAAGCACCGGCGCGAGGCCCGGCGGCAGGGGCGCGAGCACGCGGGTGGTCGAGCCGACGCCGTTGCCCGAAGCACGCC
>NZ_JANUGP010000010.1 GCF_024753135.1 Streptomyces pyxinicus
CGTGCCGAAGCCGGAGAAGGCCAGACCCATGATCCACATGTCGGCGCCGATACCCGGGCTGCGGACCGCGTCCGACAGCGGCGCGTACGCGAACCAGCCGAAGTCCGCCGCACCCTGCGGGGTGAGGAAACCGCCGACCGCGATGAGCGAGCCGAACAGGTACAGCCAGTACGCCAGCATGTTCAGCCGCGGGAACGCCACGTCCGGCGCGCCGATCTGCAACGGCATGATCCAGTTCGCGAAACCGGCGAACAGCGGCGTCGCGAACATCAGCAGCATGATCGTGCCGTGCATCGTGAACGCCTGGTTGAACTGCTCGTTCGACATGATCTGCAGGCCCGGACGGGCCAGCTCGGCGCGCATCAGCAGCGCCATCACACCACCGATCAGGAAGAACGCGAACGCTGTGACCAAATAGAGCGTCCCGATCGTCTTGTGGTCGGTGGTGGTGAGCCACTGCACGGCCCTGGTGTCTCTGATCCTCTTCACGCCCCGCCTGTGTCCGCGCCGACGCGGCAGATCACACTCGGACGAGGCGACGAACATCACCGGAGAAGGGTGTGACGATCCGGGAAGTGCCGGACACGAACCGAACATGAGCAACGACGAGATCTTCGCCGCTGCCTATCGCGAGCACTACTGGGCGGTCAGCCGCTATGTCGCGAGGCGACTTCAGGGGCGGACCGGCGAGGTGGAGGAAGTGGTGGCGGAGGTGTTCACCGTGGCCTGGCGCCGCCGTGGCGACCTGCCGGAGGCACCGCTGCCGTGGCTGTACGGGGTGGCCCGCAACTGCCTGGCGAACGCGGTACGCGGCTTCGGGCGGCGGCGCCGGCTGGTGGACCGGATAGGCAACGACGAGGCCGCGCACGGCCGGCACATCGTGGCCAGCCCCGACACCGAGGCGCCCGGCGCCTGGGTGCACGAGGCGCTCGACCGGCTCTCCCCGGCCGACCGCGAGGTACTGCGCCTCGCGGCCTGGGAGGAACTGGGCACCGAGGAGATCGCGGTCGTCCTCGGCTGCGGCAGCCGCGCGGCGGCCATGCGCCTGCACCGCGCCCGCCACCGCCTGCGCACCGAGATCGACCGCCTGCACCGGGCGGCACGGGGACCGGTCCCCGGCAATGACCCGGCCCCCGGCACCGGCCCGGCACGATCCGCCGCCGCGACCGACGGCCCGCACCCGGCATCCCAGGGCCCGGCCCCCGGCACACACCCCACGCCGCCCCCGGCCGGCCCGGTCGCGCCCCCGACGGGTGGAGAGGCTCCGCGCCCCGGACAGCCGCGCGGGCCGCACGCCGGGCCCCCGGAGGACAAGGCGCCCCCCGCACCCGGCCCCCGCCCCGCGAACCCTCGGCCGCCCGGCCAGGAACACCGGCGACCCGCCTCGCCGGCCGGTACCGCCCCGCTCCCGTCCACCCCCGGCGCACGCCCCCGCAAGGACCTCCGCCATGCCTGACGAACTCGACCTCCTGCGCCGGGCCAACCCGGTACCGGCCGACGCGCCGCACTTCGGGGACGGTCCCCTGGACCCGCACGCGGAACGGCACCTCGACCGGCTCCTGCACCACACGCCCCCACCGCGCCGCTTCCGGCTGCCGCGCCGTACCGCGCCGTACCGGACTCCGCGCGAGACGCCCGCACCGCGCCGCCTCGCCCGCCTCCGCACCCGGACCGGCATCCCGCTGCCGCGCCCCCGCCCGGCGTGGGCCCTCGCCGCCGCCGGTGCCGTCCTCGCGGCCACCCTCACCGCGGTGCTCGTCGGCCCCGGCACCCAGCCCGCGCTGGCCGCGCCCCGGCCGCTGACCGTGCGCGTCCACTCCACGCCCGTACCGCTCGCGCGCATGGCGGAACTGGCCGCCGCGGCGGCCCAGGACGGCTCCCCGCGCTTGCGCAAGGGCACCCATGTGCAGTCCTGGAGCCTCGGCATGGCGGACGGCGAACCCCCGGTCACCCTGCCCGAGGAACGAGTCGTGCGGTGGCGGGCCGACGCCGGCGGCACCGAGGTCGTGGTGGCCACCGACCCGCGGCACCCGGGCCGCCCCGTCCTCACCGACACGGCCCTCGACCCGCACGTCGTGGCGGACGGCCAGGTGATCAGCCGCACCACCTACCCGCCGAGCTGGAGCGACGCGCCGCCCGCGGCGACCCCGCCGCACACCCCGGCCGCCCTCCGTACCTACCTCGGCGAGACCGTCCAGCCCGGCCGCCGTACCCCCGCCCGCACCCTGTCCACCGACGAACTCCTCGACGGCGTCGACCAGTTGCTGGACCACTGGACGCTCGGCGCCCGTGAGTCCGCCGCGCTGGTCCGGCTCCTGGCCGACAGCGGCGGCCTGCGCCCGCTGGGGGAGGTCACCGACCGGCTCGGGCGCCGGGGAGAGGCCTACGCGCACCAGGGCGGGGACGGTCACGGCCGGCGCATGCTGATCCTCGACCCCCGCACCGGCGCCGTCCTCGGCATGGAGACGACCTTCACCCGGGACGACCCGCGCTACGGGGTGAAGGCCGGCGACGTCATGGAGTACAAGGCCTGGATGCGCTGAGCCCTACGCGCCGAGCTGCCGGGCGGCGGCGTCGACGGTCTGCTCCAGCAGCGTGGCGATCGTCATCGGACCGACCCCGCCCGGCACCGGCGTGATCAGCGACGCCCGCTCCACCGCCGAGTCGAAGTCGACGTCACCGACGTTCCCCGGGTTGTACCCGGCGTCGATCACGACCGCGCCGGGCTTGATGTCCTGCCCGCGGATCAGCCGCGGCCGGCCCACGGCGGCCACGACGATGTCGGCCTCGCGGACCGCGGCCGACAGGTCCCGGGTGCGCGAGTGGCAGTAGGTCACCGTCGCGTCCCGCGCCAGCAGCAGCATCCCCACCGGCTTGCCCAGGATCGCGCTGCGGCCGACGACCACCGCCCGCTTCCCGGCGGGGTCGACGCCGTACTCGTCCAGCAGCCGCAGGATGCCGCCGGGCGTGCAGGACACGAAGCCCGGCAGACCGAAGCTCATCGTGGCGAACGAGGCGAAGGTGACCCCGTCGACGTCCTTCTCCGGCGCGATCGCCTCGAACGCGGCCCGCTCGTCGACATGGTCGCCCACCGGGTGCTGGAGCAGGATGCCGTGCACGCCCGGATCGGCCGACAACTCACGCAGAATACCGACGAGTTCGGCGGTGGTCGTGGTCGCGGGCAGGGCCACGTGCCGGGACGCGACGCCCGCCCGGCGGCAGCGGTTCTGCTTCATGCGGACATAGGTCACGGACGCCGGGTCCTCGCCGACCAGCACGGTCGCCAGACACGGCGCGCCGCCGGTGCGCGCGGTGAGATCGGCGGCCTTCCTCGCGGCGTCCTCGACAACGCGGCGGGCAAGGGCGGTGCCGTCCATGAGACGGGCCTGGGCCATGCTGCACACTCCTGGGCTGGATCGACTCTCCTCGCCCAGGCGCGCGGCATCCGACCCGGGCCGCTCCCCGGTGGTACTCCACCTCAGCGCCAGTCACGACCCGGGACCAGCGTAACCGAGAGCGGCTACGAGGCCCCTGCCCGTCCCCGACAGGCCCGCTCACCGGAACCGGGCGCGCCGGCCGGTACGCAGCGCGCGCGCCGGCGCCCGGCGCCCCCGCACCGCGCGCAGCACCGACCGCAGCAGGGCCGCCGAGCACAGCAGTGTCACGGTCACCGGCGGGGCGGTCGCGGGGACCGGTGGGCGCCCTCGGCGTGCCGGCCGCGCCTTCCCCGCCGCCGCCCGGGCGGAGAAGGTCCAGGTCATCCGGGAGGTGACCTGGACCCGCGCGATCCTCCTGGAACCGCCTGACATGCCCGGGAATCCCTACTCGTCCCAGGCCTGGATGATCAGCTGTTCGGTGATCTTGCCGTCCCGCAGGACGACCATCGACTCGGCGAGCACCCGGGTGCCGTCCGCGTACTCGCAGGCCTCGCTGAACGCGGCACGGTCGCCCTCCACGACGCACTGCTCCAGCTTGTGCGTCATGTCGCGGCCGTAGATGTCGTCCAGCATCTCGGCGATCTGACCCCGCCCGCGCAGCACGGTGGGGTGACTCGGCTGGTTCGCGTGGTCGACGACACGGATCTCGGCGTCGTCGGCGTAGAGCGCCAACAGCGTGTTCCCGGTGTTCCCTTCTATGCCCCGGCGCAGCGTCTCGGCGTCGAAGGCGGAGCCTGTCGCGGTGCCCATGGTGACCTCCTTCAGGCGCCCGCGGCCCGGCGGGGAGCGGGCCGCCCGGGCCCCACCTCCGAGCGTCCTCCGGCCCGGCGGCCTCGGCAAGCGCAGGCCGCGTGCTCCGCCTCACGAGTGAGCGCGGCCGGCCGCCCGTGTCCGGCCGGGCCCCGCCGGCGTTGCTGAGGGCATGATCTCAACACGACGCATCGCGGCCGCCGTCGGCCTCGCCGCCGGTATCGCCGGCCTCGCCGCACCGGCGGCGAACGCGGCCGACTTCGACCACTCGCTCGTCGGGAAGCTCGGCGCGATGAGCACGCTGGACTCGCTGCCCGGCACCGGCATCCCCGCACCGCAGAAGGACCGGATCCCGCGGCTCTCCCAGCAGCTGGACTCCGTCAAGCACCTCAAGGAACTCAACCAGCTGAACCAGCTGGAGCAGGTCCTCGCCCCCGTGGCGCCCGTGCTGGGGCTGCTCGGCGGCATCCACTGAGCCCACCCCCCCGGCACCGAGGGCCGCCCCCGCCGGGGCGGCCCTCCGGCCTGCCCGGCACGAAGAGCGAAGGACGCCGGGACAGTTCGACGCCGCGCCGCGCACCGTGCGGACCGGCGGTCACCGTCGTGGCCCGTGCGGGCATCGATCGGTCGCGCGTAGGGTCGGTGGTGAACGCAACCGATGGAAGGGACCAGGCCATGGCGCAGGAAGTTCGCGGCGTGATCGCACCGGGGAAGGACGAGCCCGTACGGGTCGAGACGATCGTGGTGCCGGACCCGGGGCCCGGTGAGGCCGTCGTCCGTGTCCAGGCCTGCGGTGTCTGCCACACCGACCTCCACTACAAGCAGGGCGGCATCTCCGACGACTTCCCCTTCCTGCTCGGCCACGAGGCCGCCGGTGTGGTCGAGTCGGTCGGCGAGGGCGTCACCGAGGTCGCGCCCGGTGACTTCGTGATCCTCAACTGGCGTGCCGTGTGCGGCAACTGCCGGGCGTGTCTGCGCGGCCGCCCCTGGTACTGCTTCAACACCCACAACGCCGAGCAGAAGATGACCCTCGCCGCGACCGGACAGGAGCTGTCCCCGGCGCTCGGCATCGGCGCGTTCGCCGAGAAGACCCTGGTGGCCGCCGGCCAGTGCACCAAGGTCGCCCCGTCCGTCTCGCCGGCGGTCGCGGGCCTCCTCGGCTGCGGCGTGATGGCCGGCATCGGCGCCGCCATCAACACCGGCAACGTCGGCCGCGGCGACAGCGTCGCCGTCATCGGCTGCGGCGGCGTCGGCGACGCGGCCATCGCCGGGGCGAACCTGGCGGGCGCGGCGCGGATCATCGCCGTGGACATCGACGACCGCAAGCTGGACACCGCCCGCACCCTGGGCGCCACCCACACCGTCAACGCGAAGCGGACCGACCCGGTCGAGGCGGTCCGCGAGCTGACCGGCGGCTTCGGCGCCGACGTCGTCATCGAGGCCGTCGGCCGGCCCGAGACCTACCAACAGGCCTTCTACGCCCGCGATCTCGCCGGCACCGTCGTCCTCGTCGGCGTCCCCACCCCCGAGATGAAGCTCGAACTGCCGCTGCTGGACGTCTTCGGCCGCGGCGGCGCCCTCAAGTCCTCCTGGTACGGCGACTGCCTGCCCAGCCGGGACTTCCCCCTGCTGATCGACCTGCACCTCCAGGGCCGGCTGCCGCTCGACGCGTTCGTCACCGAGACCATCCAACTGGACGAGGTGGAGAAGGCGTTCGCGCGGATGCACCAGGGCGACGTGCTGCGTTCGGTGGTGGTGCTGTGATGACCACGCGCATCGAACGCCTCGTCACCTCCGGCCAGTTCACCCTCGACGGCGGCACCTGGGACGTCGACAACAACGTGTGGATCGTCGGCGACGAACGCGAGGCCGTCGTCATCGACGCGGCCCACGACGCCCGGGCCATCGCCGAGGCGCTGGGCGACCGCCGGCTCACCGCGATCATCTGCACCCACGCCCACAACGACCACATCGACGCCGCCCCCGCCCTCGCCGACCTCACCGGCGCGGTCATCTGGCTGCACCCCGACGACCTGCCGCTGTGGAAGATGACCCACCCGGACCGCGACCCCGACCGGCTCCTGACCGACGGGCAGGTCATCGAGGCGGCCGGCGCCGACCTCACCGTCCTGCACACCCCGGGGCACGCCCCCGGCGCGGTGTGCCTGCACGACCCCGGGCTCGGTGCCGTCTTCACCGGCGACACCCTCTTCCAGGGCGGCCCGGGCGCGACCGGACGCTCCTACTCCCACTTCCCGACGATCATCGACTCCATCCGCGACCGCCTGCTCACGCTGCCGCCGGAGACGAAGGTCCTCACCGGCCACGGCGACCCCACCACCATCGGCGCCGAGGCACCCCACCTCCAGGAGTGGCTGGACCGCGGCCACTGACACACCCCGGCATATTTCGGGGGCGGGCCCCTGAGGCCCGCCCCTAGGATCCCGGTCATGACGACCGACACCCTCCTGACCCTGCACGGCACCCGCGTCCTGCGCTGCGCCCCCGAGGGCCCCCCGCTGGACGGCGAGCGCGCGGCCCTGGACCTGATCGGCGACGCCATGGGGCACGACGCCCAGCTGGTCGCCCTTCCCGTGCGGCGGGTCGCCGACGACTTCTTCCGGCTGCGCTCGGGGGTCGCCGGCGCGGCCGTCCAGAAGTTCGCCACCTACCGGCTCCGCCTCGCCGTGATCGGGGACATCTCCCGCCACGTCGCCGAGAGCGCCGCCCTGCGCGACTTCGTGTACGAGTCCAACCAAGGGGCCCAGCTCTGGTTCCTCACCGACCTCACGGAGCTGGACGAGCGGCTGGCCGGGTAGGGCCCGATCCACGCGATGCCGAAGTTAACCGTTTCGTCACAGCCTGGCCGGAAACACAACCCCGGACCGGCCGGACAGGTCTAGCTCTCCGAGGCCGCGGGAAACCGCGCACGAAGGACCCGGGGAGGCCCCCTGGGAAAAAGGGGAGAAGGAGACATGTCCGGCATGCGGGACATACGTAGACGAGGTGTCGTCGCGCTCGGCGTGACGGGACTGGTGACACCGCTGGCGCTCGCCCTCACCACGGCACCGGCCCAGGCCGCGAGCTGTACGACGCAGGCGGGGCCGTACCAGAAGCAGGTGGAGAAGTTCCTGGGCCGCCCGGTCGACGGCAGGCAGTCCGCCGCCGACTGCAAGGCCGTCCAGGCCTTCCAGAACAAGCACGGCATCACGCCGAACATCGGCTACGCCGGGTCGGTCACCTGGGGCGTGATGGACCTCATGAACAAGCAGAAGGCCGTCGGGAACAAGCCGAACAAGGACGGCAAGTGCCCCGTGAACAAGGGCCGCATCACCTGCGTGAACCTCACGCTCCAGCTGAGCTGGATCCAGGACGGCAAGAAGCTGGTCTACGGCCCCGTCCCGGTGCGCACCGGCCGGGACGGCTACGAGACCCGCACCGGGCTGAAGAAGATCTACTGGCGCGACATCGACCACGTCTCCAACCTGTACGACGTGCCGATGCCCTACAGCCAGTTCTTCAACGGCGGCCAGGCCTTCCACTCGGTCGGCCTGAGCATGTGGAACCCGCCCGGCTCGCACGGCTGCGTCAACATGACCCCGACGACCGCCAAGAAGTACTGGTCGCTGCTGAAGAACGGCGACGACGTCTACGTCTACGGCCGCAAGCCCGGCACCTGAGCCTCGGCGCCCGGGCGCGTCCCCGAAGCCGGGATCGCCGGCCGCCGTCCGCCCTGCCGCGCCGACTCGTGCGCGACGACGCCCGGCAGGGTGCGGCGGGCGGCCACCCCCGCGTCCACCGGCGGCGGGGTGCGCGTGTCGACCGCGGTGACGAAGCCGTCCGCCGGGAAGCGGTGACCGCCCTCGTGCCCGGCAGGCAGCCGGCCGGACTCCCGCGGCCGCTTCGCCGTGCCGCAGTTCCGAGGCTTTGGAAACCGAACTCCCGTGGGGGCTTGACAGATTGACGTGATGAGTAACACGGTCCGAAATGTCCGTATCGCTCCTACTTGCTCACAGCGCCTTCACCTCGGTCGGCATATGCTTCACAGCATGTCCACCACTGTTGCAACCGCCTCCGAGCGATCGGCCGCGGAGGTCAACGAGGAGATCCGGGCCCTGTGGCTCCGGTCGGGCGGGACACTGACCACCGAGCAGCGCGCGGAGTACCAGCGCCTCGTGCTGGAGTGGGCCGCAGCGGCCCCGGAGGCCGAGTCGCACCGCGCGGCCTGACCCACCGGCGCACCCCGCGCCGAACCGTCCCGGGCACCCGCGCGAGCACGGGTGCCCTTCTCGTGACCACCGTGGCGGAACGACCGCCGCCGTCCGTCAGCCCCACGTCGTCGAGTAGCGCCGCTGATACGCCTTGCGGTCCTGCTCGGCCCTGAGGTACCGGGTCGCGACCAGCGCGACCAGACTCCCCGCGATCACCAGCAGCCCCGGACCGACGTTCCGGGTGTCCGTCAGCCGTGCCAGCAGGGTGGTGCCGCCCCGAGCGGCATCTGACACCGGCGCCGCAGAGCCCGGCGAGGCCGAACCGGGGTCCGCCGCGCCGCCCGCCGAGGAGGCCGACGGCGCGGGGGAGCCGCCACCGGCGGCGCCACCCGTGGCCGGCGCCGCCGTGATGAGCCGCACACCCAGCGACGTCAGCGCCTTCGTCACCGGCTGGAAGAACGTCGTACCGCCCGCCGTGCAGTCCCCGCTGCCGCCCGAGGTGACGCCGAGCGCGACACCGTCGGAGAACAACGGGCCGCCGCTGTCGCCCGGTTCGGCGCACACGTCCGTCTCGATCAGCCCGGTGACCGTGCCCTCCGGGTAGTTGACGGTCGCGTTCAGCGCGGTGACCCGGCCGTCGTGCAGACCGCTGGTGCTGCCGCTGCGGAACACCCGCTGCCCCACCGTCGCCTCGCCGGCGCCGGTGATCCGCACGCCCTTGCCGCCGCCGAGCGCCACCACGTCCGCGCCCGCGCCGGCCTTGCCGGAGTCGTACGTCACGAGGGAGAAGTCGTTGCCCGGAAAGGCGCTGTCGACGGTGCTGCCGAGCTGCCGGTCGCCCTGGCCGTCGGCGAACCAGACGGAGCCCGTGGGTCCGCAGTGACCGGCCGTGAGGATGAAGTCCCGCCGCCCGTCGGTGACGTTGAACCCGGCCGAGCAGCGGCCGCCGGTCGACAGGATCGGCTGGGCACCGTTCAACCGCGTGCTGAAGGTGTCCTGAGTGCGCTCCATGTGCACGAACGAACCCGCGCGGACCCCGACCCGGGTCAGCGCGGACCAGTCGCCGGCGGACACCGTGCGGTCCGCCCGTACCACCACCCGGTTGGTGCGGTAGTCCACCGCCCACGCCGTCCCGGCGACCCGCGGCGCCGAACGCAGCGCGGCCGTGGCCGACTTCAGCTCGTTCATGCTGTGCGGGACCAGCTTCGCCACCGCCCCGGCCCGCCGGACCTCCCCGGCCGCCGCGGCGTCGGTCACCGCCACCACCGGCCGCCCGTCGGCGCCGGTCCACCTGCCCGCCGTCCGCGCCGTACCGAGCCGCGCCACCAGCGCGGCGCCCGCGTCACCACCGCGGCCGGCGGCGGCGAGCGGCCGGGCGGCGGCCGGCGGAGTCTCGCTCGCCATGGCCGCCTGGGCGACCATCGCACCCCCCAGCAGAAGTCCGCCGACCGCCGCCGACCGTGTCACCCGCCGGACGAGGCGTCGTCGTGCGTGCCGCATGCATGGCTCCCGAAGCCGACCCGGAGACGCGATGCCCGTCCGGGCACCGCCGGGCCCCCGGCTCGTCGAGGACCCACCCCTCCATACGGGGCCCGGCGCCTGGGTGTTCACCGGCCCCGGGGTCCCCCTGACACCGGTGGCTCGTGAGCAGGACACCGCCGCCCGCACCCGCCGCCGACCACACCCGCGAGACCCGCACCGGCCCGCCGTCCGCCCCCGTGTCCCCGTTCCCCCTCACTCCGCGGCCCCCTATCTTGAGCCGCATGACCAGCATCCCGCACGGCACACCCGGCCACCCGGATCCGCTGCGCGCCCTCGACCTGGCGCGGCTGCGGCGTCGTACGAGCATGAAATGGCGCACCTACCCCGAGGACGTGCTGCCCCTGTGGGTGGCCGAGATGGACGTACCGCTCGCCGAACCCGTCGTCCGCGCCGTCACCGACGCCCTCGCCCTCGGCGACACCGGGTACCCGGCCGGCACCGCCTACGCCGAGGCGCTCGCCGCCTTCGCCGCCGACCGCTGGGGCTGGTCCGGGATCGACATCGCCCGCACCGCGATCGTCCCGGACGTGATGCTCGGAGTGGTCGAGATGCTCAAACTGGTCACCGGGCCGGGCGATCCGGTCGTCGTCAACCCGCCCGTGTATCCGCCGTTCTTCGCGTTCCTCACCCACCTGGACCGCCGGGTGGTGGAGAACCCGCTCGACCCCGCCCTGCGCATCGACCCGGCCTCGCTGGAGGAGACCTTCCGGGAACTGACCGCCGACGGCGGGCGCGCCGCCTACCTGCTGTGCAGCCCGCACAACCCCGGCGGCACCGTGCACACCGCCGCCGAACTCGCCACCGTCGCGGCCCTCGCCGAGCGGTACGGCGTCCGGGTCGTCGCGGACGAGATCCACGCCCCGCTCGTCACCCCCGGCACCGCCTTCGTGCCGTACCTGAGCGTGCCCGGCGCCGAACGCGGCCTGTCCCTGATGTCCGCCAGCAAGGGCTGGAACCTGCCCGGGCTCAAGGCCGCCCTGGCCCTCGCCGGACCCGGGGCCCGCGCCGACCTGGACCGGCTGCCCGAGGAGGTCGGCCACGGACCCAGCCACCTCGGCGTCATCGCGCACACCGCCGCGCTGCGCGAGGCGACGGACTGGCTCGACGCGCTGCTGGCCGGACTCGACGCCAACCGCGCCCTGCTGAGCGACCTGCTCGCCGCCCACCTGCCCGCCGTCCGCCCCTACCCGGCCGAGGCCACCTACCTGGCCTGGCTCGACTGCCGCGCCCTCGGCGTCGGCGACGACCCGGCCGCCGCCTTCCTGGAACGCGGCCGGGTCGCCCTCAGCTCCGGCCTGCCCTTCGGCACCGGCGGCGCCGGCCACGCCCGCCTCAACCTCGCGACCACACCGGAGATCCTCACCGAGGGGGTGCGGCGGATGGCGGCGGCGGTGGCGTGACGGCCGGCGCCGGTCCGCGGCGGTCTGCCGGGACGGCGGGCGGCCTCCTACACTGCCGGACATGGACGACACGCGGCTCGACCGGCTCGGTTCCGGCAAGTACCTGCTGGTGACCAGTTACCGCAAGAACGGCACCCCCGTCGCGACCCCCGTCTGGGTGGTCCGCGACGGCGACGCCCTCGGGGTGTGGACGGCCGCGGGCAGCCACAAGGTCAAGCGGATCCGGCGCCGGCCCGACGTCCTCGTGGGCCCCTGTGACGTGCGCGGCAACCCCACCGGGGACCAGTCGCCGGCCCGCGCCGAGATCGCCGACGCGGCCACCACCGCCCGCTACCGCGCCCTCATCGCCCGCAAGTACGGCATCGTGGGCCGCCTCACGCTGCTCGGCAGCAGACTGCGGCGCGGCACGGCCGGCACGGTGGGCATCCGGGTGACCCTGGGAACCTGAGGGCCACCCGGACAGCGCCACCGGGACAGCGCGCGCTACGACGCGTTCGTCACTGACCCGGACAGCACCAGGCCGTCGGTCACCGGCTTGTTCGTCGCCATGTCGACCTGCTGGAACCGCACCGACTCCACGCCCTCACGCACCTGGTCCTTGACCGTGGGCAGGGTGACGTCGGCAGTGGTGCGGCCCGCCGGGACGTCCACCCACAGGTACAGCTCGTCCACCGCGGACAGCTTGCGCTCCGGGTCCGGCTTCACCCCGGCCGTGTCCCGCAGCCAGCGCGCCGAGACGTCCTTGGTGGACAGTTCCGCGCCCGTGACCGGCCTGGCCCGGAGCAGCGCGCCCATGTCGATGTCGACCGCCTCGGACAGCGTCACCCGCCACTTCAGCGTCTTGCCCTCGGCCACCCGGTCCGCGACCGGCGTCACCGTCATCCTCGGCGCGGGATCATCGTTGCGCACGGTGATCCCGCCCCGGTACGAACCGACGACCGCGCCGTGCACCGCCTTGGCGACGACGTCGTACGACACGTCGTTGCCGTAACGGGTGTTGCCCTTCACCTCGACCGGGATGTCCACACCCGCGCCGCCGGCGCGCACCGTGACCAGCCGGTCCTTCGTCGCGCCGGTGCTCGGGTCCAGCACGTAGAGACGCACCTGGCCGCTGCCGGAGCCGGTGACCCGGACGGGGACGTGGTAGGTGCGCACGCCGGAGTCGCCCTCGTCCACGGTGGTGCGGCCGAGGTCCACCCGCGGCGTCGCGGCCGTCCGCACCGCCGGGGTGCCGGCCCGCCAGCCCCAGGCGTCCATCAGCCAGGCCCGCCCGGAACCCGAACGCGGGGTCAGCGTCAGCGACGTGACGGACTTCAGGTCCAGCCCGGCACGGGTCGCGGCGGTCAGCGGCACCCGGAACTCGCGCGCCCAGTAGGACGCGGTCCGCTCACTGCCCGGCAGTCCGTCGGCGCGGATCCGGCCGAGCGTCGCCCGGTGTCCGGACGCGTCGGTCAGGTCCACGTCCAGCCGCGTGTTCGTCGAGTTCGGCGGTACGAACAGGCGCACCGCCAGCGAGGTGGCGCCGGACAGCGAGAGCGGTTTCGGCGCGGTCACCCGGGCCGGGGCCCCGGCGCGCGTCCAGTGCAGGGCGACGGCGTGCCGGCCGGCCTCCCGCTCGGTCTCCCACTGCGCGAAGTGCGGGGAGGCGCCCTTCGTCCCCTGGCCCAGGCAGGCCTTGGCCGGGCTCGGGTCGACCGCGTCGCACAGCTTGGCGCCGGTCACCGACACCCCGCCGTCCGGCAGGAACCCGGCACCCCGGCGGGCGCCCACCGCGTGGCTGAGGACCCGCGCCGGATCCGCCGACGGCGCCCGCTTGCCGGAACCGTCCAGCAGCGGCCGCACCCGGTCGTCCCCGGCCAGGAACAGCCGGGCCGCCGCCGCGATGTACGTGGAACCGGCCCGATGCTGCTGGTCGGCGGTCAGCCGGGTCGCCGCCCGCTTGCCGCACACCGGGTCCGGGTGGTGCGGGTCGTCGGAGAAGTCGTCCTCGGAAGGTGCCGCCGACTGGCCGGGCGTCCACTCGGAGTTGAAGAAGTTGTGGTTCGCGCCGAGCACGTACACGGCGCTGTGCAGCGCGCTGCCGCCGCCGGTCGCGCGCGTGCCGTCGACGTACGCCTCGCCCTGGAGGTCGGAGACGTCGCCGTCGCAGCCCGGCAGGATCGTCAGGGACGGCACGTCGGGCACCGGGTTCTGGCCGAAGGCGGTGGGGCCGATCAGGACGGTGCCGCGGACCTTCCAGCGGACCGGGCCGTGATAGCCGTCCTCGGCCGCGGGCGGCGGGTACAGGCTGTCCATCGCGGCCCGGCTGACGCCCTCGCCGCCGCGCGAGTGACCGACCAGCAGGACCTTGTCCAGATCGGCGCGCGGGGACTGCCGTACGAACGCCGGTGCCTTCTCGGGGTGCGCGGTCCAGTCCGCCCAGTCGGCCAGGTGCAGCCGCACCAGCGAGGAACGGGCCTGCGCGCCGCCGTCGTCGACGGCCCCGTCCTGGCCGTTGATGCCGTTCGCGGCGATCGACACGGTCAGGTAGCCCTGCGAGGCGAGGAGTTTCTGGTCGCGCAGATAACCGCGTTCGCTCGGCACCGGCTTGCTGCCGGCCGCGCAGGGCCAGTCACCGCCGGCTCCGCCGCCGTTCTGCTGGTAACAGGTGTAGTGCCGGCCGTGCAGGAAGAGGGCGAGCGGGCGCTTGCCGGCGGCGCCGACCGGGGCGACGACCACCCCGCGCATCTCCACGGGCTTCGGGAAGCCGGGCAGCCGCACCGACTTCAGGTCGTACGTCCCCGTCCTCGTGCGGTACGAACCGGGCTTGCCCGGGTCCACGCCGTTGGCCGGCAACGGGGCCGGCGGCCGGACCGCCGGCGCGGAGACGGTGGACTCCCGCGCGTCCAGCCGGCGTCCGCCGGACCAGACCTGGAGGCCGTGCAGCCGCTCCGGGTGCCGCGCGTCGACCGGCAGTCGGAAGGTGCGCCCGTCCCCGCCCTGCTCCGGGACGCCCAACAGCCGCCCGGCGGACCGGAATTCCACCCGGGCGTCACCCATCGGCACCGGGCGCGCCGAGCGCCACTCCAGCCGGGGTGCCGAACGCCCGTCGGTGAGCCGCCACCCGGGCGGCAGCGTCCCGCCGTCCGCGAGCGTCCTGCTGTGCGACGGTGGTGGCTGCTCCTGGGCGGCTGCCACCCCCGGGGACGCCCCCGCCACCGCGAGCAGCGCGGCGGCGGTCACCCCTATGTGCCGGGCACGGACCACTGTTCCTCCTCGAACCCCTTGCCGGGGCCTGCCCTCGGTGACGGGGAGGCCCTCGAACGAGGAGGAGGGAAGGAAGAGTCTGTGGGTTGCCTGTGGGGCGCGGGGGATCGATCACATCGGTGGCGCGAGCCGGCCGAGGCAACCCGGGCCGAGGGGTGCCGGCCGAGGCAACCCGGGCCGAGGGGTGGGGAATTGCCGGGCGCGGGCGTCAGGCCCAGGCGCGGTACGGCTCGTCCACCAACTGGAAGACCGGCTCGCCGCGCACCGGGTCCTTCGCCGTCGACAGGCACACCCGGTCGCCGCTGTGGATGCCGATCGGGGGACCCATCACCCGGCCCCGGACGACGAAACCCTCGGCCATCTCGACCAACGACACGTTGCGCGCCGCCGGGGTGTTGCGGTGCACCACGGACGAGTGGCGGACCGTGCCGACCCCCTCACTGCGCTCCGTGCGCAGCTCGCTGCCCTGGCACACCGGGCACAGCAGGCGGTGGAACATCGCCGTGCCGCACCAGGCGCAGCGCTGGAAGACGAGGGCGTCGGGGGAGTCGGCGGCGGCCGGTTCGAGAACACCCGCCGCCGAACCGGCCGCCGGATACGAGACGCTTGCTGAATGGTGGTACACGCTGGTCAACTCCCTGCGCTCGGCCGGAATCCCGCGCGCCCGGCGCGAACCGGGCACGCGTGCGCGGTAGCCGTGCCACCGTGCACGCCCGACAGCGTATGGCACTCAGTGTCACGCGTAAAGGCACTGCGTACCCCGAATCTGGCCGGTATCCCGCCAGGTCAGCCGCGGCCCAGCGCCGCCTCCCACTCCCGCACCACCTGCCACACCGGAGCGTCCCGGCGCGAGACGAGCACCACCACGTCGTCCGCGCGCCCGGCCCCCCACAGCGGCGCCGGACCGGAACCGCCGGCCCGCCCCGCGACCTCCGCCGGGCGCCCGAACGCCCGCTGCACGCACCCCAGCGCGTGGTCCACCGCCGCGCCCGCGTCGCCCGCGCCGTCCGACCTGAGCCAGGAGCGCAGCGCGTTGTTGTGCGCGGCGACGACCGCCGCCGCGATCACGTCCGCCCGCAGCGTCCCGTCGGGCTGCCCGGCGAACCACCCGCGCAGATACGCCGCGAGCGCGCGCTCGTAGCGCCACACCACGGACAGCTCGTAGGCACGCAGGCCCGGCACCTGCCTGGTCAGCCGGTAACGCTGCACCGAGAACGTCGGGTTCTCCGCGTACATGCCCAGCACCATCCGGGCCGCGTCGCACACCCGCCGCACCGGCTCGTGCTCCGCGCCGCTCGCCGCGAGGAAGGCGGTCATGTCGGCCAGGCAGCGCTCGTGGTCGGGGAAGACCACGTCCTCCTTGGACGGGAAGTAGCGGAAGAACGAGCGCCGCCCGACCCCCGCGAGGGCGACGATGTCGTCCACGGTGGTCTGCTCGTACCCGCGTTCCAGGAAGAGCCGGAAGGCCGCCGCGACCAGGGCGTCCCGCATCGGCGGCTTCGCGGCCGGCACCGCGCTGCTGGAGCTCATGGACGGGAACGTAGCACCCGGGCGCCACCCCTGACACTCAGTGCAGATGTATGCCGGATAGAGGGGAACTGAGTGCTGCGCTGGCCCCTGTCCGAACACAGGAGCGATCGAATTGATTGGAACCGATCGATACGATTGAGGGGCGTAGAGTAAAAGGCCTCGGACCACTGTGCCAGGGGGAACCCCATGCGACTGCACGTCGACCAGCGCCACGAGCGGGTGCTCGAACTCGTCCGCCGGCGGGGCAGCCTCCGCGTGGCCGAACTGGCGGCCGAACTCGGCGTCTCCGCCGTCACCCTGCGGCGCGACGTGGAGACCCTCGCGGCCCAGGGCCGGGTGCAGCGGCTGCACGGCGCGGTGGTCTGGCCCGGCGACACCGCCCCGGCCCCCGAGCGGCGCCCGCAGTCCGCCGAGGGCGCCGTGATCGGCATGATCGTGCCGACCACGGTCAGCATCTTCGCCGACATCGTGCGCGGCGCCCGCGAGGCCGTCGGCGCGCACGGCGGACGCCTGGTCCTCGGTGTCACCGGCTATGTCGACACCGAGGACTCCGTGCAGGCCGGACACCTCGTCGCGGGCGGCGCCCAGGGCCTGCTGGTGGCGCCCAGCTGGTTCGGCGGGGTGCCCGCCGACGGACAGGAGGAATGGCTGGTCGAGTGCGAGGTGCCCACCGTGCTGGTGGAACGCTCGGCGCCGCCCGGCAACCCGGCGGCCGGCCTCGACCGGGTGCGCACCGACCGCGCCCAGGGCGCCGCCCTCGCCGTCGGACACCTGGCCGCCCTCGGCCACCGCAGGATCACCGCCGTACTCCAGGAGGGCCCGCACGCCGACCGGATCAGCGCCGGCTTCCAGGCCGCCGTCCGCGCCCGCGGCATGGACGTCGACCAGGGCGCGCCGAGCGTGCGCGAACACGGCGACTACGACTCCTCCGTCGACTACCTGGTCCGCGCGGTCCGCGAACGCGGCGTCACCGCCGCCCTCGTGCACAGCGACGAGGACGCCATCGTGCTCGTGCCCCGGCTCCAGGCGCACGGCGTACGGGTCCCGGGCGACCTCGCGCTCATCGCCTACGACGACCAGGTCGCCGGACTCGCCGACGTCCCGCTCACCGCCGTCGCCCCGCCCACCCGCTCGGTCGGGGAACTCGCCGCGGGACTCCTGCTCCAGCGCCTCGCGGAGAAGGCGGCCGGACGGCGGCCCGGACCCCGGCAACACCTCGACCTGCTCCCGGAGTTGCGCATCCGCTCCTCCTGCGGCGGACGCGCGCCCGTCGACGCGTGCTGAGCCGGACCGCCCGCTCGGCAATAGGCCGCCCGGAAACCGATCGCTGCGCGATCGTTTTGATTATCTTGCGCGAACGCTCTTGACGTTCACCTGTCGTGCACAAAAGATGTCCTGCGACCGCCTCTTCCCGTACGAGGTCTCACAGGAGCCGTGCCATGACGCGTACGTCACGATCGTTCCGCACCCTCGCCGTCACCGCCGCCGCCACCGCGCTGGGGCTGCTCGCCACCGCCTGCGGCGGCGGTGACGGTGCGACGGACGCCGCCTCCGACGGCAAGCCGGTGACCCTCGACTACTGGACCTGGACCCTCGGCGCCAAGTCGACCGTCGACGCGTTCAACCGGACGCACAAGGACATCAAGATCCGGTTCACCGAGATACCGAGCGGCACCGAGGGCTACAGCAAGCTCGCCAACGCGGTGAAGGCGGGCAACGCGCCCGACGTGGCCACGATCGAGTACCAGATGGTCCCCGAGTTCGCCAGCCAGGGCAATCTGCTCGACCTCACCCGGTACGCGGGCGACACGGTCAGGACGAAGTTCCCCAAGTCCGTCCAGTCCCTGGTCACCTTCGGCGGACGCACCTGGACCGTCCCCTACGACCTGGCACCCCAGCTTCTCTACTACCGCACCGACCTCTTCAAGAAGTACGGCATCACCGTCCCCACGACCTGGGACGAGTTCCGGAAGGCCGCGGAGAAGGTCAAGAAGCAGGACGGCGGCGTCCGCCTCGCCTCCCTCCCGAAGAACGACCCCGCCCTGCTGGCCGCCCTGTCCTGGCAGGCCGGCGGCAAGTGGTTCGGCACCGAGGGCGACGCCTGGAAGACCGGCGTGGACGACACCCCCACCAAGAAGGTCACCGCCTACTGGGACGGCCTCGTCAAGGACGGCCTCGTGCAGACCTTCACCGGCTACAGCCCCGAGGAGACCAAGGCCCGCGCCCAGGGCAAGACGATCGCCTTCCTCGGCGCCTCCTGGTCGGCCGGCGGCATGAAGACCGCCCTGCCCGACCTCAAGGGCAAGTGGGCCGTCGCCCCCCTGC
Source organism: Streptomyces pyxinicus (assembly GCF_024753135.1). Taxonomy (GTDB): domain Bacteria; phylum Actinomycetota; class Actinomycetes; order Streptomycetales; family Streptomycetaceae; genus Streptomyces; species Streptomyces pyxinicus. The sequence continues at coordinate 18,442 of NZ_JANUGP010000010.1, forward strand.
CCCACTGGGGCACCGCCGCCAGCGGCAACTACGGCGGCACCTCCTACGGCGTCCTCAAGGGCAGCGAACACGCCGAGGCCGCCACCGAGTTCATCACCTGGCTCACCACGAACAAGGCCGGCGTCGAAGCCCGCCTCGCCGACCTGGAGTCGCCCAGCAGCGCCCTGCCCGCCGACCCGGACATGCGCAAGGTCGCCGCCGCCGAGTTCGACACCGGCTACTTCGACGGGCAGGACCTGTACGGCCTCGCCTCGCGGCAGGCCGACACCATCGTCCCCGGCTGGACCTGGGGCCCCGACCAGATGGACGTCTACACCGCCATCCAGGACACCACCGCCAAGTCCGGCTTCACCGCCGGCGTCGAGGCGGGCGAGCGCAAGGCCGAGTCCGGCATCACCGACCGGGGCCTCAAGCTCGCCAACTGACCCCTTGAGGGGGGCGGTAGGGGAGGGCCCGGGTGCGGCACAACGAGGGAATGTGCCGCACCCGGCCGGACCACACCACACCCGGCACCCTCAACTCCAGGCCCAGAGACCTCAGTTCCTCATCCGGCACCCTCAGCTCCCCGCCCGGCACTTCCGATCGCCGCGCCCGCGCGAAGCCACCGCCGGTGCCGTCGCCCGCCCCGCCCCCCCCGACACGCCCACCCCCGACCCGAAGGAGCCGCAGTGGCAGCACCCTTGGCCCGGACCGCCGGACCCCCGGCCGGCCGCCGTACCCCGGACCGGCGGGTGCCGGGCGGACCCGGCGCCGCCACCCGGGCCGCACGCGGCCGGCGCCGGGCCGCCGCCGTGCTCATCACGCCCTTCTTCGCACTGTTCGCCGTCGTCATGATCGCCCCGATCGGCTACGCGCTCTGGATGAGCCTGTTCCAGGAACGGTCCTCCGGGCTCGGCTTCGGCGGCACCCGGCGCGTCTTCGCCGGACTCGGCAACTACACCGCCGCCCTCTCCGACGCCGGGTTCCGCGCCTCCTTCGCGCACATCGCGCTCTACTGCGCCCTCTACATCCCGGTGATGACCGGCGGCTCCCTCGCCCTCGCCCTGCTCGTCGACTCCGCGCTCGCCCGCGCCAAGCGGTTCTTCCAACTGGCCCTGTTCCTGCCGCACGCGATCCCCGGACTGATCGCCTCGATCATCTGGATCTACCTCTACACCCCGGGCCTCAGCCCCGTGCTCGACGGGATCCAGGCCGCGGGCGGCAGCTGGGACTTCTACGCCGGCGACCATGTACTGCTCTCCCTGGTCAACCTGTCCGCCTGGCAGTGGACCGGCTACAACATGGTCATCTTCTACGCGGCCCTGCAAGCCGTACCGCGCGAAGTGATAGAAGCGGCCGTCGTGGACGGAGCCGGCGCCCTGCGCACCGCGATCCAGATCAAGGTCCCGATGATCGCCTCCGCGGTCGTCATGACCGTCCTGTTCACCTGTGTCGGCGCGATCCAGATCTTCACCGAACCCAAGCTGCTCAACCAGCGCGGCGCACCTTCGATCGACACCGCCTGGTCGCCCACCCTGTTCATCTGGAAGGCGGGCTTCGTGCAGCACGACTACGGCCTCGCCGCGGCGGCCTCCCTGCTGCTCGCCGCGCTCGGCATCGCCCTCTCCTTCCTCGTCACCCGCCTCGGAAACCGCTGGAAGGCGGCGGCATGACCACCCTCACCCACCCCACCGACGCCCCCGCCCACGGGTCCGCCACCGAAGGCGACGGCGCCACCGCGACCGGCCGCCGGCGCGCCCCCGGCAGCGGCCTGCTCTCCAAGGCGGTCGTCAACGGAATCCTGGCCGTCGCGGCCTGCTACACCCTGCTGCCCGTCAGCTGGCTGCTGATCGCCGCCACCAAGAACCACCGCGACCTGTTCGCCACCTCCGGCTTCGCCCTCGGCGACATGAACCTCCTGGCCAACCTGCGCCACCTGTTCACGTTCGACGACGGCATCTTCCTGCGCTGGCTCGGCAACAGCGTCCTGTACTCCGTCGTCGGCTCCGCCCTCTCCAGTCTGATCTGCGTGGCCACCGGCTACGCCTTCGACAAGTACGACTTCCGGGGCAAGGAGAAGCTCTTCGGGCTCGTCCTCGGCGGCGTCCTGGTGCCGAGCACCGTCATCCAGCTGCCCATGTACCTGCTCGCCACCAAGGCCGGAGTCGTCAACACCTACTGGGCGCTGCTGCTGCCCGCCCTGGTCAACCCCTTCGGCGTCTACCTCGCCCGGGTCTTCTCCGAGGGCTACGTCCCGAACGAGGTGCTGGAGGCCGCCCGCGTCGACGGCGCCGGTGAGCTGGGCGCCTTCGCCCGCATCGGACTGCCCATGCTGGCACCCGGCTTCATGACGATCTTCCTGTTCTCGTTCACGGCCAGCTGGAACAATTTCTTCGGCGCGCTCGTCATGCTCAACGACGATCACCTCTACCCGGTCAACCTGGGCCTGTTCATGTGGAACAGCGTCACCCAGCAACAGCCCGAGTACTACGCGCTCGTGATCACCGGCTCGCTCGTGGCCGTCCTCCCGCTGATCGCCGCGTTCGTCTGCCTCCAGCGCTTCTGGCGCTCGGGCCTGACCGCCGGCGCGGTGAAGTGAAGGTGACCGTGACCCCGACACCCCCACCCACCCCCACCCGTCCCCGTACCGTCCTCGCCATGGGCGCCGACATCCACCGGGCCCTGCTCGCCGACGGCCACCTCGACCGGCTCCACACGGTCGCCCGCGTCGACACGGCCGCCCCGATCACCACGCTCACCGACACCGACACCGCAACCAGCCCGGGCACCGCCCCGGCGTCCGCCGCCCGGCTCGCCCACGCCGAAGTCCTGTTCACCCACTGGGGCGCGCCCCCGCTCACCGAGGCGGCCCTGCGCCGCATGCCCCGGCTGCGAGCCGTCGTCCACGCGGCCGGCTCCGTCAAGCACCATGTCACCGACGCCGTCTGGAAACGCGGCATCACCGTGTCCTCGGCGGCCGACGCCAACGCCGTCCCGGTCGCCGAATTCACCCTCGCCGCCGTCCTGTTCGCCGGCAAGCGGGTCTTCCACGTCGCCCGCGAGTACGCCCACACCCGCACCCCGCCCAGCCTCCTGCCGTACTACCGGGGCCACGGCAACTACCGGCGCACCGTCGGTGTCGTCGGCGCCTCCCGGGTCGGCCGCCGAGTCCTCGGCCTGCTGCGCCCCTTCGACCTGGACGTCCTGCTGCACGACCCCTACGTCGACCCGGCCGAGGCCCGGGCCCTGGGCGCCGAACCGGTCGGCCTGGACGAACTCGCCCGGCGCAGCGACACGGTCACCATCCACGCACCCCAACTCCCCGAGACCCGGCACATGTTCGACGACCGCAGGCTCACCCTGCTCAGGGACGGCGCGACCCTCGTCAACACCGCCCGGGGCTCCCTGGTCGACACCGACGCCCTCACCCGGCACCTGCTCACCGGCCGGCTGAACGCCGTACTCGACGTCACCGACCCCGACGTACCGCCCGCCGGCTCACCCCTCTACACCCTGCCGAACGTGCTGCTCACCCCGCACATCGCCGGCTCCCTCGGCAACGAACTGGGCCGGATGACCGACTGGGCCGTGGACGAGGTCGCCCGCTACGCCCGCGGCCTGCCCTTCGCCCACGCCGTCGGCCCCGAGGAACTGGGCCGCTCCGCCTGACCGCCCGACCGTCACCCTCGCCGGCCCGTGAAAGGGACCCCCATGCCCGCCCGCCGTGTCCTCGTCGTCGGCATCGACGGCGTACGCCTCGACACCCTGCGCCGTCTGCCCACCCCGCACCTCGACGCCCTCGCCGCCGCCGGGTTCCTCGCCCCGGTGCGGGTCGAGGAGGACACCCCCACCATGTCCGGCCCGTGCTGGGCGACCGTCGTCACCGGAGTGTCCGTCGCCAAACACGCCGTGTGGAGCAACGACTTCACCGGTCACCGCCTCGACGTCTTCCCCGACTTCGCCACCCGCCTCGACCAGCAGGACGGCCGCCGCACCTTCGTCGCCGCCGGCTGGCGCCCGCTGATGCTGCCGCGCGACGGCGGCCCCCTCTTCCGCGCCCCCTCCGCCACCGTCCACATCGCCCCGCGCGCCGACACCCCCGAGGCCTGGGAGGAGTGCGACGAGCGGATCACCGAGGCCGCCGCCCGCGCCCTCACCGAGGACGGCCCCGAGGCCGCCTTCGTCTACCTCGGCGCCCCCGACGAGACGGCGCACGTCCTCGGCTGCGGCGAGGCGTACGAGCGGTCGGTCGTCCGCGCCGACGCCCGCCTCGGCCGGCTGCTCGCCGCCGTCCGCGCCCGGCCCGGACACGCGGCGGAGGAGTGGACGTACCTGGTCGTCACCGACCACGGGCACGTCGACGCGGGCGGACACGGCGGCCGGACCGACGCCGAGCGCACCGCCTGGCTGGCCGCGGCCGGCCCCGGTATCGGCGCCGCGCCCGGCCGGGTCCGGCACGTCGACGTCGCCGCCCAGGTGTACGCCGCGCTGGGCCGCCACCCCGACCGGCACTGGACGCTCGACGGCCGCCCCTTCGCCGCCCGGCCGCACGCGGTGCTGCTCGACATGGACGGCACCCTCGTGGACACCGAGTCGCGGTGGCTGGACACCGTCCGCGCGACCGTGCCCGGTATCGGCGCCGACGACCTGCACACCGCCCTCGGCCGCTCCACCCCCGACACCGCCGCCCTCCTGCACCCCCTCGCCGGCACCGACCCCGACACCCTCGCCGCGCGCCTGGAGTCCCGGTTCCTCGACGCCGTACGACAGGAGACCGCCCTGCTCCCCGGAGTGCGTGAACTCTTCACACTGCTGGACGAGTTGAGCATCCCCACGGCCCTGGTGTCGGCGTCCTCGCGGCCCGTCGTGGACGCCGTGCTGAAGTTGCTCGCCGACGCCGGTGTCCCCGCCTTCGACGCCACCGTCACCGCGGGGGAGACCCGGCGCACCAAACCGCACGCCGACCCCTATCTGGCCGCCGCCCGTGCCCTCGGCGCCGACCCGGCGGCCTGCCTCGCCGTCGAGGACTCGCCCACCGGCGTGGCCGCCGCCGAGGCCGCCGGCTGCCGGGTGCTCGCCGTGCCGTCGTACCTGCCGGTCGAGCCGGGGCCCGGCCGGACGGTCCGGGACGGCCTCGGCGGCCTGACCGTCGAGGACCTGTGGGCCGCCGGCCTGTGACCACCGCGCCGGCAGCGGGCCGCGGGGGCGGTGGCGGCACCCCGCCCCCTGCGACGTAACCTTTCTCCCCTCACGCCGACGCCCGTCCGCCCAGGAGCCGCCGCATGCCCGCCCGCCCCCGCCTGCTCTACGTCACGGACCTGGCGTACCCGGCGCGCGGGCGCCGCTACGGCGACGAGGACATCCTCCTCACCTCCCGGATGCGCGCCCACTTCGACCTGGCCCTGTGCCACCCCCGGGACGCGGCGGCCCTGATGGACGCCTTCGACGCGGTCGTGGTCCGCAACAGCGGCCCGGTGCTCGGCTACGCCCGGGAGTACGAGGAGTTCCGCACCCGCGCGCTCGCCGCCGGCACCCCGGTCTACAACCCGCTGACCGGCAAGGCCGACATGGCCGGCAAGCAGTACCTGCTCGACCTGAGCGCCGCCGGCTACCCGGTGATACCGACCGTCGGCCGAGCCGAGGACCTGCACCTGCTGCCGGCCGCCGAACGCTACGTGGTCAAGCCCCGGCTCGGCGCCGACTCCCTCGGCCTGCGCACCGTCCCGGCTGGGCAGGTCGCCGCCCTCGCCACCGGCGACGTCCTGATCCAGCCCCGCGTCGACTTCGCCTACGAGGTATCCTTCTACTTCGTGGACGACGACTTCCAGTACGCCCTGCACGCCCCCGACCCCGGGCGCCGCTGGGAGCTGACGCCCTATCCGGCCACCGCCGCCGACCTGGAGTTCGCCCGCCGGTTCGTGGACTGGAACGACCTCGGGCACGGCATCCAGCGCGTCGACGCCTGCCGGGCCCCCGACGGCGGCCTCCTCCTGGTCGAACTGGAGGACCTGAACCCCTACCTGTCCCTGGACGCCCTCCCGGAGGAGGCCAGGGACGCCTTCTGCACCGCGTTCACGGCCTCCCTGAGCCGGTTCGTGCGGGGCGCGCTCAGTCCAGCCTGACCGTCACCCGCTGCGTGGCGCCCGCCGTGCCCCGCAGGTCACCGAAGCCCAGCGTCAGCGCCGCACCCGTACCCGACGACACGAGCGTGCCCGGCGCGGACGTCACCGCCGTCACCGCCCGCCGCCAGGTCACCGTGAGCGAGGCACGCATCCGCATCGGATCGCTCACTCCGATCACGGCGGTGCCGTCCTGCCGCTCGCTGATCATCACGCAGCACGGATCGCTCGCCGTGAGCGTTCCGACCGTTCCGCCGAACCAGAAATTGACACCGGTGAAGCCGAGCGAAGGGACCGAAACGCCCTGCTGGTCGTCGGTGTTGGCGAGCACGGTCAGCCAGCCGGTGTCCGCGGCCCGCGCCTTCGTCCGGTCGGCGCTCGCGCCCGGCAGCAGCTGGTAGGCGTACGTCGCGTTCACCGGAGCGGTGCCGTGATCGACGTACAGCGTCAGGTACCTGCGGTGCAGCACGGTGGCCGAGCCGCCCTTGTTGATCGTGCTCCAGCTGCCGTCGCGGACCTCGCGCAGCGCCCGCACGGTCGCGCCGCCGGCCGGGAAGACGTAACCGCCGTGCCCGCCGAGATGCGCCCAGCGCGCCCCGGTGAGCGTCTTCGACCACGGAGAGGACGTGGGCTGGGCGGTGTCGTCCACGGTGAGCGGGGCGCCACCGGTCGAGCCGAGGTTGCGGTTGTCGACGGTCGTCTCCACGGCGGCGCCGTCGGTGCAGGAGATGCCCGCGCCCAGACACACGACCGTGTCGTCCAGGAAGAACCACGACTTCTTCGCCACCAGCGTCGACTGGAGGCCCTTGAGGTACTGCCCGACGGCGGCCCGCTGCCCGTCCGTCGCGCCGCCCACCCAGTTCACGTCGGGCATCGCCGCACCCCAGTCACCGCCGGCCGCGTCGGCCAGCGCCTTGCGGGAGACGGTCGTGCCGGGCAGCCGGTACGGGTCGACGGTGGGCCAGAACGCGTCGCTGTACTGCCCGTTGGCGAAGGTGTCGCCCCACCAGTACAGCATCCCGGAACCGGTGTGCCAGCCGCGCAGGTTCTCGCCGTTGCCGGTCTCGTAATAGGTGGTCCTGCGGTCCGCCATGCTCAGCGCGGCCGCCCAGCCGGGCCGCCGGTGGGTGGCCCGCGCCATGGACGGGAACAGCCGGTGCCCGGTCGGCTCGGCGACCGCGCTCACCGACCCGTCGTCCCGCACGCTCATGAGCCGGGCCAGCTGCGGCAGACCCAGCACCGGGTCGGCGAGCGGCGGACTGTAGTAGTCGCGCTGCGTCCAGCCCTTGACCAGACCGCGCCAGCGGGTGTTCTCCGCCGCGCTCGCGCCCTGCCCCAGCAGCACGATCGAGGCGAGGATCGGATGGCCGCGCAGATGGTCGTCCTGCTGGACCGCGTCGGGGTCGGCCGCCGAGACCCCCCGGCTGACCGCCCGCCCGGACACGCCGTCCATGACCAGCCCGTTGTAGAGGAAGGGCGCCCAGGCATGCTCCACCGCGTCGAACACGGTCTGCCGGCCGGCGTCGGTCACCTCCCACGGGGACCCGGCGAGCAGCGCGAACAGCAGCCCGAGGCCGCCCAGCAGCACCGAGCCGTACGAACCGGTGTACGGCACCGAGGTGTGCTGCACGAAGGAGCCGTCGGCGTACAGGCCGTCGCCCGAGGTGACGTACGGGAAGACGGGGGACAGGGCGTCGCGGGCCAGCGCCACCTTGGCCGCGCTCGCCCCGACGATCCCGCGCAGCGCCAGCACCCGGCACAGGTCGACCCGGTTGGCGCCGGTGCTCGTCCCGGAGTAGCTGCCCACCGCCGAGTCGGGCACGAAGTGGTCCACGGCGGCGCGGTAGTTCGCGAGCTGCGTGGCCGACAGGGTGTCGTACATCAGCACGCACACGTCCAGCAGCGCCTGCGGGGCGCCGATCTGCCAGCTGTACCAGTTGCCGTACCGGGTCTGCCCGGCGTTGTAGACGTCGTCGTGGAGATGGTCGAGCCCGGTATGGATCGCGTCCCGCACGGCCGTGCTCCCGGTGAGACCGGTACCGGGCTGGCAGTAGGCCTGCGCCAGGGTGCTCAGCCGGGTGTAGCTGGTGTTCATGTTGCCCGAGTAGCCGTACGACTCCTGGTCCGTGTCCGGGTCGGGGTCGGCGTAGCCGAGGTCGGGCCACAGGGAGCCGGCGGTGGGGGACATGGTGGACAGGTACCGGTTCGCCGTGCTGCCGAGGGCGGCCAGCCGGGACGCGAACGGCTCGGCGGTGGGGCTGAACCCCTCGCCCAGGATCAGGGCGCGCCACTTCGCCCGCAGGGCCGCGAACGCGTCCGCCGCCGCGAACGCCCGGGTGCCCATGCCCATGTCCATGCCCAGGGCGAGGGCGGTGCCGGAGCAGACGGCCAGAAAACCACGACGGGACCAGGGAGTCGTCATGACGGCGGTTTCTAGCATGCGGGTAATCAAACGCTCAATAGTTCTTTCCGAGTTGAGCGTTTCGATCGTGCCGAGGGTTTCGCGGCGACAGGGGGTTCGCGGGCGGTCCGTCCGGGCAGACGGTCGGCATGGACGGCTCCGACAGCTCCGACGGCTCCTGCGACTACGACGGCTTCTTCGACCGGCTGAACCCGGAGATGTGCGTGGTCACGGCCGTGGCCGACGGTGAACGCGCGGGCTGCCTGGTCGGCTTCGCCTCCCAGTGCTCCATCCACCCACCCCGGTTCACCGTCTGGCTGTCCAAGGCCAACCGCACCTACCGCGTCGCCCGCGCCGCCCACCACCTCGCCGTCCACCTGCTCACCCCGGACCAGCGGGGGCTCGCCGAACTCTTCGGGGGCGAGAGCGGCGACGACACCGACAAGTTCGCGCGGGTGCCCTGGCACGAGGGGCCCGGCGGCACGGCCGTACTGACCGACGCGGCGGCCTGGTTCGCCGGCACCGTCCTGCACCGCACCGACGGCGGCGACCACGTCGGCTTCCTCCTCGACCCGCTGCACGCCGAGGCCACCGACCGCGACGGACCGCTGCTACGACTCTCCGACACCCACGGCATCGAGGCGGGCCACGCGCCCTAGACCCGGCACGGGAGGGGAATCAGCCCGGGCCGTGACCGTCGTCGCCGTCCGTCGCGTCACCCTCCGACGGCATCCGGATGTCCAGCACACACACGTCGTCGCGTCGCGCGTCGTCGAGCATCTCGCTCAGCAGGGTCTCCAGCGAGCCGGACCCGCTCCGGCCGTGGCCGCGCACCGCCTCCGCGAGCCGGGCCAGACCGCCGTCCAGTCCCTCGCCGGGCCGCTCCACCAGCCCGTCGGTGTAGAGCAGCAGCCGGTCGCCGGGTTCCAGACGCAGCTCCGCCGACTCGTAGACGGCGGTCCCGCTCGCGCCCAGCAGCATGCCGCGCGGACGCTCCAGGTAGCGGGCCACGCCGCCGCGCAGCAGCAGCGGGGGCAGATGCCCGGCCTGCGCCCAGGCCAGCAGCCGGTCGGCGGGGTCGTAACGGGCCAGGACCATGGTCGTCGTGTTCCGGCTGTCGCGGGAGTGCAGCAGCAGCCGGTTGAGCCGCGCCAGCGCCCCGGTCAGTGAGGACCCGGTACTGACCATGCCCTTCGCGGTGAACCGCAGCTGCGCCATGGTGGCGACCGCGCCGATGCCGTGCCCCGCCACGTCACCGACGACGAACAGGGCGTCGTAGTCGGACAGTTCGACCGCGCTGAACCAGTCGCCGCCGACGTGGATGCCGGTCTGCGAGGGCAGGTAGGCGACCTCGACGCGCAGCCCGGCGAGCCGGACCGGCTTGCTCGGCAGCGGCAGCAGGGCGTGCTGGAGCCGGCCCGCGAGCGCCCGCTCGGCCTGGAGGACACCCCGTTGCAGCAGCATCGCGCGCTCGCTCTCCACCAGCGCCAGTTCCGCGCTGCGCTGAGCGGTCAGGTCCTGCACGAAGCCGTGCACCTCGACCGGGGTGCCGTCCTGGGCGGTGACGGCCTCCGCGACGATGCGCAGATGCCGTACGCTCTCGCGCGCGTCGACGCGGAACGGCATGTCGCAGGCCTCGGCCCGCTCGACGAGTCCGTGGACGGCGCGCGTCAGGGGCCCGGCGTCCTCCGGTACGGCCAGTTCCGGCACCCGCTCCAGCGGCAGCGGACCGCCCGCCGGATCCAGGCCCAGCACCGTGTAGGCCTGCGTGGACCAGGAGATCTCCTCGGTGACCAGGTTCCAGTTCGCCCAGCCGAGGTTGCCGAGCCGCTGCACGTCGGCCAGCCGCTGTTCCTGGCGCTCCGCCGGGTCGTACCGCAGCCAGGTCACCAGCAGGCCGTCCCCGAGCCGGGCGGCCCGCACCGAGTAGGTGGCGGTGACGGGCAGTCCGTCGGCCGTGTCCTGGTAGGCGAACGGCTCGCCCTCGAACGGCTCGCCCGTCTCCAGCGCGTGCAGGTAGCCCTGCCACAGCGACTCGCCCGCCACGGACGGGTAACTCTCCAGGACGTGGCCGCCCACCATGTCCCGGCCGGTGCGGCCGAACACGTCGACCGCCTCGGCGGTGGCGGCGTCGATGCGGTAGTCCTCCACCGCTCCGGACGGCCCGCGCAGCGGCGTCAGCAGGATCGCCGCCCGGGGCAGCGCGTCGAGCACCGCCTGCACGGCCCGTACGGTGCCGCCCTCGGCCGGGTCGTCCCGCGCGGCGTCGAAGGCCCGCAGCCGGCCGGCGCACAGCCGGGCCGTCGCCCGCAGCAGCGCCCGCTCGTGCGGTGCGAACGGCCCGCCGTGCCGGCGCAGCACCCCGAGGGCGACCCCGGCGCGTGCCCCGCCCGGCACCGGCAGCCACACCCGGGAGCGCCACCGCTCGTCGGGTACGCCCGCCAGCACGTACCGGTCCCGGTCGGACGCGAAGTCCTCCAGCCAGCACGGCTCGCCGGACTCCAGGGCGCACAGCGCGGGCACACCGCTCAGCGGAGGCACCTGACGCCACTGGGCGGCGAAGGTGGCGTCGACGCCGGCGTGTCCGATCAGCGCGAGGCCGCCCTCGGGCAGCCGCTCGTAGAGCAGTACGGCGTCGGCCCGCGCCTCGGCGCGCAGCTGTTCCAGCAGGCAGTCGGCCAGTTCCCGGGGCGAGTGGACGCGGAGCAGCTCCCGGCCGATCCGCGCGGGTACGTCGGCCGGGTCCATGGTCCCGGCCGGGGGCCGGCCGGAGCCGTCGGCAGCGTGGGCCGGGCAGGTTTCCGGGGCCGGCGCGGGTGCGGCGGGCTGTGGTGCGGGTGCGGGTGCGGGTGCGGGTGCGGGTGCGGGTGTGGATGCGGGTGCGGCGGGTTGCGGTGCGGGCGGTCGCAGGGCGCCGAGCGTGAGCCAGCACTGTTCGAGGAGGGTGCGGTTGCCGTCCTTGGCACGCCGCAGCAGTTCCTCCTGGGCGGCGTCCGGGGTGCATCCGGTGGCCGCCATGAGCATGCCCTTGGCGCGCTCCACCACCGCCGAGGCCGACGCCAGGTCCCGCAGTCGTTCCAGTTCAGCGCGCTGGCGTGCCACGACCCCGGCCAGGGCCGCGAGGTCGGCGCCGATGCCGTGGTCCGTCGGATGCACGGGCTCGCTCGTCACGCCCCGAGCATGGCACACCCGGGAGCGTTCGATCACTCGTCCGCCGGAGCGGGGAGGGCCGCGCGGTGGCGGCGGGTCAGCGGCTCGTGCCGCGGCCGGACAGCGCCTCGGTGACCGCGCGGACGCTGCGCGCGATGTGCTGCAACTGCATGATCTCGGCCGCGTACAGCTTGATGGTGTGCTCGATCACCGACTCGGGCACGCCGAGCACCGGCAGTTCGGCGCGGGCCGTCTGCAGCGCGGTCCGGGCCACCCGGACCTCCTGCTGGACCTGGAGCTGCGCGTGCCGGGCCAGCAGCACGGGGTGCCGGATGAGGGCCGGGTAGCTGGCGTAGCGCGCGGGGATCAGCTCGCGCAGCCACTTGGCCGCCGAGCGCTCCCAGTCGTAGCTGCCCGGCGTCTTGACCTGGCAGGGCCAGTCCGGACTGATGCGCGTGCTGGTCAGGGTCATGATCATCGCTTCCGGTGTGCGGCGTCGTGAGGGTGGTCCGACGGAATTCGGGGCGGCCCCGGCCTAGGGGATGGCCGGGGCCGCCACGGGCGCGTCGCACAGTCGACGTGCCCCGGTACACCCCGTGCGCCGCCATGGGTAGGAGACGGCGGCACCTGGTGTCCGTTCGAGGACCCCGGGTGCCGGGGACCGGTGCGGCGTGCGGTGGTGCGGGCGCATGGGCGGTCCGTCGGCTTTCTCGGGGCGGTACGCGGAAGGAGATCCGCAGGTGCGGAACGTGCTCGCGATCGATCGGGCGCGATCCGTGAGCAGTATTTATATATGCCGTCCAGTTGGCAAGAGGTATGAAAACATTCATGCACCTTTTGTGGTGAATGGTCCCTGTCCGAGTGGGGGGAGACCGCAAGATCTTCACGAGTACCCGGCGGTAGCTGAAGGATCAACCGCCGGGATCGCTCACTCTCTGAGGAAGAACTGGTGCTGATCGGAGAGCTGCTCGTACTTCTCCAGCCGGGCCTGGGTGCGCTCCGGATCGGCGTCGGTCATGGCCTGGAGCAGCGCGGCGGCCAGCACCCCCGGCGCGGCGTAGCTGTCGAAGACCAGGCGCGAGCCGGTGCCGGTGGCGAAAGCGATGTCGGCCTCGTCGGCCAGCGGCCCCAGGGCCAGGTCGGTGACCAGGGCGACCTTCAGACCGGCGCCGCGCGCCACCCGGACCGCCTGCAGTGTCTCCTGCGAGTGCCGGGGCATCGCGAACGCCAGCACCCAGGTGCCGCCCGCCTCGCGGGCCTGGAGCAGTGTGTCGTAGGCGACGCTGCCGCCCCGGGTCACCAGCCGCACGTCCGGGTGGATCCGGCGCGCGGCGTACCCGAAGTACTCGGCGAGCGACACCGAGATCCTCAGGCCCAGCACGGTCAGCGGACTGGAGCGGGACAGTTCGCGGCCCAGGTGGATGACCCGGTCGGGGTCGGCGAAGTCGCGGCGCAGGTTCTCCAGGTTCTCGATCTCGGCGTCGACCGCCGCCTGGAGTTCGTTGGCCCGGTCCACGTAGCCGGGCCCGCCGGCGAACGTGCTCAGCGCGATCGACTGGAGCTTCTCGCGCAGCGCCGGATAGCCGCTGAAGCCCACGGCGGCGGCGAAGCGGGTCACGGAGGGCTGGCTGACCCCGACCCGGTCCGCCAGCTCGGTGATCGACAGGAACGCGGCCTCGGTGATGTGCTCGATCAGGTACTGCGCGATGCGCCGCTGCCCGGGCGACAGCCGCGGGCCGTCGAAGAGCTCGCGCAGCCGGGAGGTCGGGGAGGGCTCGGCCTCGGGCGCGGTCTTGCCCGACGTGATCGCTGACGCCTGTGCGCGGGCCTGCTGCGGCGAGGGCACCGGTCCGTCTCCTTTTTCTGCCACGAGCACTCAACATAGCCCACCGCCCACGGTGACCAGGGGGTTGAGGCAGGGCATCAGCGCCGGTAGAGGCTGATCGAACGGCCCACGTCACCGACCGGACGGCTGCTGTCGATCAGCCGCGCCAGACCCCCGCGCGCCTTGGCGAGTGCCGAGTCCGACACCACCAGCAGACCGTGCACCCGGTTCGCCGGCACGGTGCGCGGATCGGCGGCGTGGATGCCGTAGGACGACGGCACCCCCGCGCCCTTGTAGACGAGCCACACCCGCTCGCCGGGGTACCGCTCGCGCAGCACGTCACCGAGCCTGCCCAGGTCCTGACCCCAGTCCACGTTGGAGTCGTGCAGCAGCAGGTGGGTGCGCGCGGGACCGCCGAACGCCTCGTTGGCGTACGGCAGGTAGTACGGGCACGTCCGCAGCGAACTCAGCGCCGCCCACAGCACCAGCGCACCGGCGAGCGGTCGCGCCCACCGCCGCCCCGGTACGACCGCGCAGCCCGCCGCGACCGCCAGGAACACCGGCACGAACAGCGCGTACCGGGTGCCGAAGTCCCGGGTGCCGGTCATCGCCGCCGCCAGCAGGACCGCCGGCGGCAGCAGCAGATACGGCGCCGCCGGCCGCAGCCGCCGCAGCGCCACGGCCGTCACGGCACCGGCCGCGCCCAGCGCCAGCAGTCCGAGCGGTGTCTTCACCAGCAGTGCGGCCGGCAGGTAGTACCAGCGCGAACCCGTGTACAGGTGCCCGAAGAGGAAGCCCTGCCACGGCCGGCTCTCCAGCCCGAACTGCGCCCGCATCCCGGCCCGGTAGGCGGGCGGCATCGGCAGCAGGTCCACCAGGTGCCCGCGCAGGCCGTGCAGGGTGGGGACGGGTTCGGCGGGGGAGAAGCGCAGCCGGGGGTCGACGGCCAGATAGGCGGCCCAGACGACCGCGAGTGCCATGCCCACGACGACACCGGCCGCCACCAGCCCGTCCGCCACCGGCCGCCACCAGTGCCCGGGCGCCGCCGTTCGCCACCAGGGTCCGGGCCCCGCCGCCAGCTCCCGGAGTCCGGGCGTCGCATCCCGCCACCCGATCCCGAGCGGCGCCGGCCGCCGACAGAGCGCGGACGCCCCCGTCGGCCACCGGAGCCCGGACGCCTCCGCCCCCCACCCGAACCCGCTCCCCACGCCCGCGCGCGCCCTCCGCACCGACACCACCGCCAGCCCCACCACCACCGGAACCGCCGCCAGCATGCTCATCTTGGTCGCCACGGCCGCCCCCAGCGCCGCCCCGGCGAGCGGCAGGCAACGTCCCGGGCGGCCCCGTGCCTTCCACGCCAGCCATACCGAGGTGAGGACGAAGCCGGTCGCCGGCATGTCCAGCGTGGCCAGGGAGCCGTGGGTGATCACGTCGGGATCGAAGGCGTACAGCGCGAGCGCCACCAGGCCGCCCGCCGTACCCGCGACACCGCGCGCGAACGCGAAGGCGACCAGCCCGAACAGCAGGGTCAGCGCGATCACCGGCAGCCGCGCCCACAGCATCAGCCGTCCGGGGTCGTTGCCCGACTCGTAGAGCAGGTGCCGGCCCACGTCGCCCTGGGTTCCGGTGTACGAGGGGTCGTAGTGCGGGTCCGCCACCGCCACGCCGGCCGCGATCAGCAGCTTGCCGAGCGGCGGGTGCTCCGGGTTGTAGCGCAGCCGGTGCGCGCGCAGGTAGTCGGTGGCCGTCGCCACGTACACCGGTTCGTCGATGGTCGGCGTCTGCTGAACGGCCGTGGTCACCATCACCGCCGCCATCTGCGCCAGCAGCAGCACCACAAGACAGGGCGTCAGCCGGCGCCGCGAGACCGTCCGCCGCGCGCGTGCCGTCAACCGCCCCACAAGGCCTCACCGTTCCCCGAGCACTGCGGGCGGACCCTCCGCCGCGCCCACGGGTACGGCCCGGGACCGGCCGGGGTTCAGCCCGGGCGGCGCGTGTCCCGTACCGGCATCGCCCCGGGCGGCACCACCAGGTCCGCCAGCTCGCGGGTCGCCGCGACCAGGTCGGCGTTGCGCTGGTCGGTGCCCAGCACCCACGCCCTGGCCGTCGCGCGGTCCTTGCCGAACTCCTCGTGCCGGGCCACCAGCCGGCGGATCCGCTCCTGTTCGGGCAGCTCGCAGAACCACACCTCGTCCAGGCACGGCCGCACCCGCGCCCACGAACCCTCCCGCAGCAGCAGGTAGTTGCCCTCCGTCACCACCAGCCGGGCGCTGGGCGGCACCGGGATCGAGCCCGCGAGCGGCTGCTCCAGCACCCGTTCGAACCCGGGCGCGTACACCACCTCGTCACTGTCCTCGCGCAGCCGTCTCAGCAGCGCCGCGTACCCGGCCGCGTCGAAGGTGTCCGGCGCGCCCTTGCGGTCGCGGCGGCTCAGCCGGTCCAGCTCGGCGTCGGCCAGGTGGAAGCCGTCCATCGGCACGTGCGCCGCCCACGGCGGGCCGTCACCGGTGAGGGCGCGCACCAGGTGCTCGGCGAGGGTCGTCTTGCCCGCGCCGGGGCCGCCCGCGATCCCGAGGACGGCCCGCCGCCCGCCTTGGGCCAGGGCACGGGCGCGGGTGAGGAGGTCGTCGAAGGTCGGCTGCGGCACAGGGGCAAGTGTGGCACCGGGGGGCGGGAGCGGTCCCGGTGGTCTCCGTGCCGGATTTTCACCCGGAGCCGCCCTGATGTGGCGTGCGCCACTCACTGGAGGGCGTTCGGTGGGGAAGAGTGCAGGGTATGACTCAGCTCGGTCTGCCCGACCCGATCCAGGCCTGTCTGTTCGATCTCGACGGCGTCGTCACCAAGACGGCCGTCGTGCACGCCGCGGCCTGGAAGGAGACCTTCGACGCCTTCCTGCGCGACTACGACGGCGAGCGGGGGCGGCCGTTCGACGCCTCCGCCGACTACGACGAGTACGTCGACGGCCGGCCCCGCGCCGACGGCGTCCGCGCCTTCCTCGCCTCGCGCGGCATCGAGCTGCCCGAGGGCACCCCGGAGGACCCACCGGACGCCCGCACGGTGAACGGCGTCGGCAACCGCAAGAACGTGCTGCTCCTGGAGAAGATCCGCACCGACGGCGTCGAGGCCTACGAGGGCACCCTGCGCTATCTGGAGGCGGTCCGCGCCCGGGGGCTGCGCACGGCGATCGTCTCCTCCAGCGCCAACTGCCGGGACGTGCTGCGCTCCATCGACGCCGAGCACTTCTTCGACGTCCGCATCGACGGGGTGGTGGCCGCCGAGCGGAAGCTGCCGGGCAAGCCGCGCCCCGACACCTTCCTCGCCGCCGCCGAGGACCTCGGAGTCGAGGCGTCCCGGGCGGCCGTCTTCGAGGACGCGCTCGCCGGCATGGACGCCGGCCGCTCGGGCCACTTCGGCTACGTCGTCGGCCTGGACCGGGTCGGCCAGAGCGACGCCCTCTACACGCACGGCGCGGACATCGTCGTCAAGGACCTGGCCGAGCTGGGAGGCACGCGGTGATCAGCGAACGGGCGTACGCCGTCGAGCCGTGGACCGTCCGGGAGACCTCGCTCGACCTGGACGTCCTCGCCCAGAGCGAGTCGGTGTTCGCGCTGTCCAACGGCCATGTCGGCTGGCGCGGCAACCTCGACGAGGGCGAGCCGCACGGCCTGCCCGGCAGTTACCTCAACGGCGTGCACGAGGTCCACCCGCTGCCGTACGCGGAGGCCGGGTACGGCTATCCGGAGTCCGGGCAGACCGTCATCAACGTCACCAACGGCAAGGTCCTCCGGCTGCTGGTGGACGACGAGCCCTTCGACCTGCGCTACGGCCGTCTCGTCTCCCACGAGCGGGTGCTCGACCTGCGCCGCGGGGTGCTGGAGCGGACCTGCGAGTGGACCTCGCCGGCCGGCTCCACGGTCCGGGTCCGCTCGACCCGGCTGGTGTCGCTCACCCAGCGCGCGGTGGCCGCCGTGGCCTACGAGGTGGAGGCGGTCGGCGCCCGCAGCCGGGTGGTGATCCAGTCGGAGCTGGTCGCCAACGAGAGCCTGCCCGACTCCGACGGCGACCCGCGCGCCGCGGTCGCGCTCAAGTCGCCCCTGGAGCAGGAGGACGACTTCGCCTCCGGGCACCGGCTGCGGCTGGTGCACCGCACCCGGCGCAGCGGCCTCCGGGTCGCCGTCGCCGCCGACCACGTGGTCGACGGCCCGGAACGCACCACCACGCACAGCGAGAGCGGCATCGACGTGGCCCGGCTGACCGTCACCTCGGTGCTGGAGCCCGGCCAGACGCTCCGGGTGGAGAAGCTGGTCGCGCACGGCTGGTCCGGCGTCCGCTCGCTGCCCGCCATGGCCGACCAGGTGGACGCGGCGCTCGCCGCCGCCGCGCACGACGGCTGGGAGGGGCTGCTCGCCGACCAGCGGGCCACCCTGGACGACTTCTGGGCCCGCGCCGACGTCGAGGTGGAGGGCGACGAGGAGATCCAGCAGGCCGTCCGGTTCGCCCTCTTCCACGTCTTCCAGGCCGGCGCCCGCGCCGAGGGACGGGCCATCCCCGCCAAGGGGCTGACCGGTTCCGGGTACGACGGGCACGCCTTCTGGGACACCGAGATGTTCGTGCTGCCCGTGCTCACCCACACCGCCCCGGCCGCCGTCGCCGAGGCACTGCGCTGGCGGTACCACACCCTGGACGAGGCCCGCGAGCGGGCGGCCCAACTCGGCCTCGGCGGCGCCGCGTTCCCCTGGCGGACCATCGCCGGCCCGGAGGGGTCCGCGTACTGGCCGGCCGGCACCGCCGCCTTCCATGTGAACGCCGACATCGCCGACGCCGTCGTCCGCTACGTGGAGGCCACCGGCGACACCGCCTTCGAGCGGGAGGCCGGGGTGGAGCTGCTGGTGGAGACGGCCCGGCTGTGGCGGTCGCTGGGCCACCACGACAGCCACGGCGTCTTCCACCTCGACGGCGTCACCGGGCCCGACGAGTACAGCGCGGTCGCCGACGACAACACCTACACCAACCTGATGGCCCGGCAGAACCTGCTGGCCGCCGCCGACACCGTCGAACGGCACCCGCGCGAGGCCGAGCGGCTCGGCGTGGACGAGGAGGAGAGCGCGGCCTGGCGCGACGCCGCCGAGGCCATGCACGTCCCCTACAACGACGAGCTGGGCGTCCACGAGCAGCACGCCGGCTTCACCCGCTATCAGCGCTGGGATTTCGCCGCCACCCGCGCGGACCAGTACCCGCTGCTGCTGCACTTCCCGTACTTCGACCTGTACCGCAAGCAGGTCGTCAAGCAGGCGGACCTGGTGCTGGCCATGTACACGTGCGACGAGCTCTTCGACGACGAGCAGACCGCCCGGAACTTCGCCTACTACGAGCCGCTCACCGTCCGGGACTCCTCCCTGTCCGCCTGCTGCCAGGCCGTCATCGCCGCCCAGGCCGGCCATCTCGGGCTCGCCCTGGACTACACCCGCGAGGCCGCGCTGATGGACCTGCACGACCTGGAGCACAACACCCGGGACGGGCTGCACATCGCCTCGCTGGCCGGGACCTGGATGGCGCTGGTGGCCGGGTTCGGCGGGCTGCGCCGGGACCGCGAGCGGCTCAAGTTCGCGCCCCGGCTGCCCGAGCGGCTGCGCCGGCTCGCGTTCAACCTGGAGTTCCGGGGGCGTCGGCTGCGCGTCGACATCGGCGCCGACAAGGCCTCCTACTCCCTGCTGGACGGCCCGCCGCTCAGCCTGCGCCACCACGGGGAGGCCCTGACGGTGAGCGCCGACGAACCCGCCGTACGCCCCATCCCGGCCGCTCCCCGGCGAACCGTCCCGCACCAGCCGGAGCACCGCGCCCCGAACGGAGGCTGACACCCGCGCCATCGACGGCCGGATGGCCGTGTCCGAGCAGTGATCCGTCCGGATTCCGGTTAGCTTGACCCTGTTTGTCGCGTGGAGGGGCAGAGGGGGTGAGCATGACCGGCGGCGCCTACGCCACGCTCGGCGGGATCCGGCACGGGCGGCCGGGTCATCCGTCCGAGCACGCCCGGTCCCGGCGGGCGGTGCTGCCGCTCGCCGCCGTCGCGGCCGCCTACACCCTCGCCCAGCTGCTGCTCGTCCGGCCCGGCATGGGCCTCGGCTGGGACGAGACGGTCTACGTCAGCCAGGTCAGCGGGCACGCCCCCGCCGCGTTCTTCAGCGCGCCCCGGGCCCGGGGCGTGTCGCTGCTCGTCGCGCCGGTGGCCTCCTGGTCGTCCTCGACCGTCCTGCTGCGCGGCTACCTGGCGGCCCTCTCCGGCCTCGCCCTGTACCTGGCCCTGCGCACCTGGCGCGGCCTGTTCCCGGTGCGCGTACTCGCCCTGGGCGGCGCCCTGTTCGCCTCCCTGTGGGTGACGCTCTTCTACGGCCCGCAGGCCATGCCGAACCTCTGGGTCGCCCTGGGCGCCCTGGCCGCCGCCGGCTGCTTCCTCCGCGCCCGCGCCGAGCGGTCCGCCCGGTGGGGGCTGGCGGCGAGCGCCGCGCTGATGGCCTGGACGCGGCCGATGGACGCCCTCTGGGCCGCACTGCCGCTGTTCGCCCTGGGCCTGGGCCGCGGCCACCGGCGCGCCCTCGCCGCGCTGCTCGCCGGGCTCGCGGCCGGGGCCCTGGAGTGGGTGGCCGAGGCGACGGCCGCGTACGGCGGTCTCGCGCGGCGGCTCGCGGACGCCTCGGCGATCCAGGGCGGCCTTGCCTGGCACGTCGCCGTACCCGACCAGCTGCGGGCGCTCGGCGGACGCACGCTGTGCCGGCCCTGCGCCGGGGCGCTGCCGCACCCGGCCCTCACCCTCTGGTGGTTCGTCCTGCCCCTGCTCGCCGTCCTCGGGCTCGTCCTCGCCGCCCGCGCCGGGCGCCCGGCGGCCACGGCACTGCCCCTGCTGTGCGCGGCGAGCGCCGCGTTCCCGTACCTGTTCCTGATCGGCTACGCCGCGCCCCGCTTCCTGCTGCCCGCCTACGCCCTGCTCGCGCTCCCCGCCGCCGACGCCCTCCTCGCCCTGCCCGCCCGCGCCCGCCCGGACCGGCGCCGCCCCGTCGCGGCCCTGCTCTGCCTGGCCCTGGCCGCCCATCTCGGCGTCCAGCTCGCCGTCCTGCACCACACGGCCGCCGGCGCCACCGCCGCGCACCGCGCCTGGGCACGCGCCGCGGACACGCTGCACCACCTGGGCGTGCGCCCGCCCTGTCTGGTCACCGGGCAGGAGGCCATCCCGGTGGCCTTCGCCGCGGGCTGCTCCTCGGCCGCCACCGCCGGACACAACGCCAACACCACCGAGGACGCCCTCGTCCGCACCGCCCGGCGCATCCCGGCGGCCGTCCTGGTCCCGCAGGGCGCCCGACCGCCCGGCTACGCCCGCGCCTGGGCGTCGGTGACCCTCGGCGGCACGCGCCTCTACTACGTCGTCCCGGAGGCCGGCCCGTGACATCCCCGGTGGAACCGACCGCCCCGCCCGTCAGGCACCGGCGGGCCCGCTGGCAGGCCGCCGCCGGGCTCGCCGTCCTGCTCGGCGTGCTCTGCCTCGCCCACCGGTACTGGCCGGCCCTGCGGAGCGGGGCGCTGCGGCTCGCGGTCGCGGACCAGAGCTGGCTGCTGGCCGGGGCCGCCGCGGCCACCGGCACGTGGGCGGCCTCGGCGCTCGCCCAGCAGGGCGCCGTCCTGCGAAAGCTGCCCGGTCCCCGGCTGGTCGCCGCCCAGTTCGCCGCCTCCGCAGCCAACCACCTGCTGCCGGCCGGGCTCGGCGCGGGCGCGGTGAACGTGCGGTTCCTGATGCGCTGCGGACTGCCCGCCGCGCGCTCCGCCGCCGCCCTCGCCGTCAAGGCCACCGCGGGCGGCGCCGTCCGCCTCGCGCTGCTGGCGCTGCTCGCCCCGGTCTGCCCCGGGCTGCTGCGCCTGCCGCACCCGTCCGGCACGGTGACCGCCGTGGTCCTCGCCGCCCTCGCCCTGCCGTCGCTGCTGCCGCTCACCCCCTGGTGGCCGCGCTGCCGGCGGGCGCTCACGGCCGTCCTCGCCGATCTCCGCGCCCTGCACGCCACCCCCGCCCGCGCGGCGGCCCTGTGGGGCGGCTCGCTGGCCTTCGCCGCCCTGCATGCCCTCGTGCTGATCTCCGTCACCCGGGCCGTCGCCCTGCCCCTCGCCCCGCTCCAGGTGGCCCTGCTGTACCTGGCCGCCAGCAGCGCCGCCGCCCTGCTGCCCACCCCCGGCGGCATCGGCTCGCTGGACGCCGCGCTCGCCCTCGCCCTCACCACGTCCGGCGCCCCCGGCGCGGCCGTCGCCTCCGCGGTGCTCGGCTACCGGCTGCTGACGGTGTGGCTGCCGCTGCTGCCCGGACTGCTGGTGCTCGGGGTGCTGCTGCGCCGCAGAGCCCTCTGAGCGCCCCCGGCCGGGGCAGGCTTTCCCCGACCATGGGCAAGGCCTGCCGTCGCCTTTACTGCACATGGCTTGCAGGTACGGAAAGATGGCACCGGGCTGTGTGACGCAGCCGCACCCGCTCCACCGAAGACACCGGGCTGTACGACGCAGCCGTACCCGCACCACCGAAGGAACACCTCCCGATGACGGCCGCCCCTGATCCCGCTCCGACCCTCCCCGCCCGGACCGCGGCCACCCCGTCGGTCCGGCACCGCGTCCTCGGCTCCATGACGCGGCAGGAGTGGATCAGGGCCGGCGGCATGGCCGGCTTCATCCTCGCCCTGCACGTCATCGGCTGGGGCACGCTCGTGGCACTCGTCGCGCCCCGGCACTTCAGCGTCGGCACCGAGTCCTTCGGCATCGGGATCGGCGTCACCGCCTACACCCTCGGCATGCGGCACGCCTTCGACGCCGACCACATCGCGGCCATCGACAACACCACCCGCAAGCTGATGGGGGAGGGGCAGCGCCCGCTGTCGGTCGGCTTCTGGTTCTCCCTCGGCCACTCCAGCATCGTCTTCGGCCTCGCCGTGCTGCTCTCCCTCGGCCTGCGCACCCTGTCCGGACCCGTCCGCGACGACGACTCCCACCTGCACCAGGTCACCGGCCTCATCGGCACCACCGTCTCGGGCGCCTTCCTCTACCTGATCGCCGGCATCAACCTGGTCATCCTGGCCGGCATCTGGAAGGTGTTCCGGCAGATGCGCTCCGGGCACTACGACGAGGCCGCCCTGGAGCACCAGCTCAACAACCGCGGCTTCATGAACCGGCTGCTCGGCCGGGTCACCGGTTCGGTCGGCAAGCCCTGGCACATGTACCCGCTCGGCCTGCTCTTCGGGCTCGGCTTCGACACCGCGACCGAGATCGCCCTGCTGGTCCTCGCCGGTTCCGGCGCCGCCTCCGGACTGCCCTGGTACGCCATCCTGTGCCTGCCGGTCCTGTTCGCCGCGGGCATGTCCCTGCTGGACACCATCGACGGCTCGTTCATGAACTTCGCCTACGGCTGGGCGTTCTCCAAGCCGGTCCGCAAGGTTTACTACAACCTCACCATCACCGGGCTCTCCGTCGCCGTCGCCCTGATCATCGGCACCGTGGAACTGCTGGGCCTGCTCGCCGAGAAGCTGGACCTGCACGGCGCGTTCTGGGACTGGGTCGGGGGCCTCGACCTCAATACGGTCGGCTTCGTCATCGTCGGCCTGTTCTTCGCCACCTGGGTGATCGCGCTGCTGGTCTGGAAGGCCGGCCGGATCGAGGAGCGGTGGACGGCACAGCTCGCCGACCGGTCCGCCGACTGACCTCGTCGCCGCAGGTCCCCCGGCTTTCGCGGGGTTAACCGGCCGCCTTCGGGAAACGCGGTCCGGGACCCGCCCGCGAGCTTCGTGAAGGAGGCGACGATGAGCGACCAGCAGTCCGAGCAGACCCCCATGGCGGACGACGCCTACCAGCCCACCGGCACCAACGAGGAACAGGAGGACGCCGCGCCGCTGGACCTCCAGGACGCGCTGGGCGAACGCGACTACGACGAGCTGCTCGACGAGGGCTACTCGCCGCCCGAGCGCCCGCTCGGCGTCACCCGGCACGGCACCACCGCCGCCGAGCAGCACGAGGGCGAGAGCCTGGACGAGCGGCTCGGCGAAGAGGTGCCCGACGTGACGGTGCCGCCCGGCGACGAGATCGGGGACCTGCCCGGCGGCGCGGGCGAACCCCTCGACCCCGAGGTGGGCGAGGACCGCGCGGGCCGGCTGGTCGCACCCGACGAGGGCGCCCACGGCGACACCGTCAAGGAGGAGATCGCCGACGACGTCGGCATCGACGGGGGAGCGGCGGGCGCCGAGGAGGCGGCCGTGCACGTGATCCCGGACGAGACCGCCCTGCCGGACTGACCCCCGCCCGGCCCGGCGGGGGCACACGCGGAAGGGTCCGGGCACCTGCCCGGACCCTCGCCCATCCCCTCGCCCCGTCTCACGCGGCCAGCGCGTGACCCGGATGCAGGACCACCTTGGTGTAGCCCTCGATCCGCTTGTCGAACTTCTCGTACGCCCCCGGCGCCTCCTCCAGCGACAGCTCATGGGAGACCACGAAGCAGGGCTTGGCCCGCCCGGCGATGATCAGGTCGCGCAACTGGCGGTTGTACCGCTTGACGTTGCACTGACCGGTGCCCATCTTCTGCCCCTTCTCGAACATCCGGCCGATCGAGACGAGCAGCTGGCCGTGCTTGGCGTGCTCGTCGGGTCCGCCCGGGTCGGAGGGCACGTACAGCCCCGGCACTCCGAGCCTGCCGGTCGCCCGGACCGTCTCCACCAGCGCGTTCAGCACGATGGCGGGTTCCTCGTGGCTGGTGTCGTGCGCCTGGGCCTGGTAGCCGACGGCGTCCACGCCCTTGTCGGTGCCCTCTCCCTTCGTCTGCTCCTTGATCTGCTCGGCCGGGTCGCCCTTCGTGAAGTCGACCGGTACGGCCCCGATCTCCTCCGCCTTGGCCAGCCGCTCCGGCACCCGGTCCACCGAGAACACCTTCGCCGCGCCGCGCAGCAGCGCCGAGTAGGCGGCCATCAGACCCACCGGACCCGCGCCGTACACGGCGACCGTCTCGCCGGGGGTGACCTGGGCCAGCTCACAGCCGTGGTACCCGGTCGGGAAGATGTCCGCCAGCAGCACGAAGTCCGTCTCGAACTCCTCGCCCGCCGGCAGCTTCAGACAGTTGAAGTCGGCGAACGGCACCCGCAGCAGCTCGGCCTGGCCGCCCGTGTAGGGGCCCATGGCGACATAGCCGTACGCGCCGCCGGCGAATCCGGGGTTGACCGTCAGACAGAACCCGGTCTCCCCGGCGAGACAGTTCTTGCAGAATCCGCAGGCGACGTTGAACGGCATCACGACGCGGTCCCCCACGGACAGGGAGGTCACGCCGTCCCCGGTCTCCTCGACGACCCCGAGGTTCTCGTGCCCGAAGACGATGCCCGGCTCGGCTGCCGTGCGGCCCTCGTACATATGCAGGTCCGATCCGCAGATCGCGGTCGACGTGACCCGTACGAGCACGTCGTTCGGATGCTGGATCCGCGGATCGTCGACGTCCCTCACCGTGACGCTGAAGGGCTTTTCGTAGACAACGGCCTTCACCTGAAGTCACCTCCGCGACGAGCGCTGGAAGGCGGCAGCGGGCACGGGCCGCCGCCGGGGATGCAGACCAGGGCGTGGCCGCCGTGGCCTCTCGCGCTCGCTTCACCGCCGGTACTTCCAGGGAACTCCCGTGACCCACGCGCCGCAAGTGTCCGGGGACTTCGGGTTCCCGAGCGCAGGAGCGACCGGCCGGGCAGCCCGTGCCCGGCCGGTCGCTCCCCGTTCACCGCCCGCGCGGGCCGGTACCGGACCGCCCTACGGCAGCAGCTTCTCGATGGCCGCCGGCCCCTCCGTCTCCAGCTTGCGACGGGCCCAGTCGAGGGTCTGCGGGGTGACGTCCCTGCCCGCCGCCATCACCAGGTCCTCGGCGGAGACGCCCCGCGCGGGCGCGGAGTGCAGCAGGGCGTCCGGGGTGCAGTGGTCGTCGGACGACCGGGACTCTTCGGGTGTGGATGTCGACATGATGCCTCCTCCTCGGTCCGGATGACCGCATCCGTGCCGGTGCCTCCGAATGGAGCACACTCTCACCATTCCGTATCCCGCGCCCCGGCGCACCCCGCGTCCGCGAAGGCGCCCCCAGGGGGCGAGTGAGGAGCGCCTGCCCACGTGACACGGAAGCACTCGCCCGTAAGCTGGACATCACCCGCACCACGTACCGGGAGGCCGGCGATGGCCGAGACCCCGTCACCCGAGGACCCGTCCCGCGGCCCGCGCTACCTGCCCATCGCCGAGCACGGCCTCATCGGCGACCTGCGCAGCGTGGCCCTGGTCGGCAGCAACGGCACCATCGACTGGTACTGCAGCCCGTCCTTCGACTCACCCAGCGTCTTCGCCGCGATCCTGGACGCCGAGCGCGGCGGCCGCTTCGAGCTGGCCGCCGCCGTACCGGCCCGGACCAAGCAGTTCTACTTCCCCGACACCAACGTGCTGATCACCCGCTTCTTCACCGAGGACGGCGTCGGCGAGGTGCAGGACTTCATGCCGGTCGACGGCGAGGCCCCCGCCGAGACCGGCCGGCACCGGCTGATCCGGCGCGTGGTGTGCGTCCGCGGCACCGTGCCCTTCCGGGTGCTGGTCGCCCCCCGCTTCGACTACGGCGCCGCCCCCCACACCCTGCGGCCCACGGACGACCTGGTGCTGTTCGAGTCGGCGGACCAGGCGCTGGCGCTCACCGCCACCGTCGCCCTGGAGTGCGACGACCGCGACGCGCGCGCCGACTTCAAACTCGGCGAGGGCGAGTCCGCGGTGTTCGCCCTCGACCAGGTGGACGACGTCATCGCCCCGCGCGGCTGCGCCCACGCCGAGGCCGAGCACCAGTTCAACGCCACGGTCGCCTACTGGCGGCACTGGCTGCACCAGTCCCGCTACCGGGGCCGCTGGCGGGAGATGGTGCACCGCTCCGCGCTCACCCTCAAACTCCTCACCTACGCCCCCACCGGCGCCATCGTCGCCGCCCCCACCACCAGCCTGCCCGAGCAGCTCGGCGGCGAGCGCAACTGGGACTACCGGTACGTGTGGGTGCGCGACGCCGCCTTCGCCGTGTACGCGCTGCTGAGGCTGGGCTTCACCGGCGAGGCCGAGGCGTTCATGCGCTTCCTGACCACGCACATCAGCCCCGGCTGCCACGACGGCCTGGGCCCGCTCCAGATCATGTACGGCATCGACGGCCGCACCGAGCTGCCCGAGCGCGAGGTGCCGCACCTGGAGGGGCACCACGGCTCGGCACCGGTCCGGGTCGGCAACGCCGCCGTCGGCCAGCTCCAGCTCGACATCTACGGCGCCCTCATCGACTCCATCTACCTCTACGACAAGTGGGCCCAGCCCATCTCCAGCGCCCAGTGGGACGACGTGTGCCGGCTGGTGAGCTGGGTGTGCGACCACTGGGACCAGCCCGACGAGGGCGTGTGGGAGACCCGGGGCGGCCGCCGGAACTTCCTGTACTCCCGGCTGATGTGCTGGGTGGCCGTCGAGCGCGCCATCCGGCTCGCCAACCGCCGCGGCCTGCCCGCCGACCTGCCCCGCTGGCGGCAGTCCCGCGACGCCATCTACCGGCGGATCATGGACCGCGGCTGGTGCGAACGCCGCTCCGCGTTCGTGCAGTACGAGGGCGGCGACGTCCTGGACGCCTCCCTGCTGATGATGCCGCTCGCCAAGTTCATCGCCCCCACCGACCCCAAGTGGCTGTCCACCCTGGACGCCCTCACCGAGGACCTGGTCTCCGACTCCCTGGTCTACCGCTACGACCCCGCCGCCAGCCCCGACGGCCTGCGCGGCGACGAGGGCACCTTCTCCATCTGCTCGTTCTGGTACGTCGAGGCGCTGGTGCGGGCCGGCCGGGTCGACGAGGCCCGGCTGGCCTTCGAGAAGATGCTCACCTACGCCAACCATCTCGGCCTGTACGCCGAGGAGATCGGCCGCACCGGCGAGCAACAGGGCAACTTCCCGCAGGCGTTCACCCACCTGTCCCTGATCAGCGCCGCCTTCAACCTGGACCGCGCCCTCGGCTGACCGGCCCGGAGCGTCCCGCTCCCGCAACGGCTGTCACCGCCCTGTCACAGCCCCCGGCGCCCCCACAACCCCTGCCGGGGGCGCCGGGTCGAACCCCGTGTCGGCACCGACCCGCCGACCGCCACAGGCGTCAACGACCCACGGGGGCAAGGGACATGACCAGCTTCACGCGCCGCACCACAGGATCCGCTGCCGTCGCCGCGGCCTCCTTCCTGCTGCTGGCCTCGGCGGGCATCCTCGCCGCGCCGGCCGCGTTCGCGGGCGTACCCGGCGGCACCGCGGCCGCCGACCGCAACTGCGACTTCGACGGCGACGGCTACGCCGACCTCCTCACCGGCGCCCCGGACGGCACCGACGCCGGCCAGGAGGGCGCCGGCTACGTCACCGTCCAGTACGGCGCCCCGAACGGCATCGGCACCCACGCCACCGTTCCCAGGGGGCGCGTCCAGGTCGTCGGCCAGTCCACCGCGGGCGTGCCCGGCACCTCCGAGGCCGGCGACCGCTTCGGCGGGGCCGTGGCCACCGGCGACCTGGACGGCGACGGCTACGACGACGCGGTGATCGGCGCGCCCGGCGAGGACGAGGGCGGCACCGAGGACGCCGGCCGGGTGACCGTCCTGTACGGCTCGAAGGGCGGCCTCGGCGCCGAGCGGACCGCCTCGCTCACCGCCGCCCGGCCCACCGCCGGCGCCCGCTTCGGCCTCGCGGTGGCCGCCGCCCGGTTCACCGGCGACATCGACGCCGACCAGCTCGTCGTCCTCGACCAGACGTCCGGCCTGAACGTGTTCACCTGGCACGCCGGCGTCCTGCGCCAGGTCGGCACCCCGCACTCCACCGGCCACCGCCTCCAGGGCGCCTACCTCACCACCGGCGACTACGACCGCGACGGCTTCGCCGACCTCGTCGTCTCCGGGTACAGCCCCGACGACGACTACGCCATGGGCTGGTCGGCGTACTACGCGGGCGGCGCCGAAGGCCTCGGCTACCGCCGCGACCTGCACGGCGGACTCGGCTCCGCGTCCGGCGACATCGACGGCGACGGTTACGACGACCTCGTGGTCGGCCAGCGCAGCGCCGTCGACGACCAGGCCGGCGACACCAGCGCGCCCGGCGGTCTGATCGCCGTCTACCGCGGCGGCGCGGACGGCCCGGCCGGCACCCAGGGCCCGGGCACCGCCCCGCAGTGGTGGTCGCAGAACTCCCCGGGCGTGCCCGGCACCGCCGAGGCGGGCGACGCCTGGGGCAACGACCTCTCGGTGGCCGACGTGAACGGCGACGGCTACGCGGACGTCGCGGTCGGCGCGCCCGGCGAGGACATCGGCACCGTCGCCGACGCGGGCGCCGTCTGGCTGCTGCGCGGCACCCGGCAGGGCCTGACTGGCACCGGCGCCCAGTCCTTCGACCAGAACACCGCCGGCATCCCCGGCACGGCCGAGACCGGCGACGCATGGGGCGCCCAGGTGCGGCTCGTGGACACCGACCGTGACGGCCGCGCCGAACTGGTGGCCGCCGCACCGGGCGAGAACGCCGGCGACGGCGCGGTCTGGCTGCTGCCCGCGAGCGCCGGCGGACTGCTCGCCGACGGCTCCCGCTCCTACGGCGCCGCCGCCCTCGGCGCCCCCGCGCACGGCGCCCACTTCGGCTCCGTCGTCGACGAGTAGCCGAACCCGCCCCTGGCCGCTGCCCTGAGCCGGGCGCCGGACGGCGCCCGGCTCAGGGCAGCGGCTGCTCCGCCCAGATCACCTTGCCGTGCGGGGTGTACCGGGTGCCCCAGCGCTCGGCGAGCTGCGCCACCAGGAACAGGCCCCGGCCGCCCTCGTCCGTGCTCGCCGCGTACCGCAGATGCGGGGAGGTGGTGCTGCCGTCGGAGACCTCGCAGATCAGCGTCCGGTCGCGCAGCAGCCGTACCCCGATCGGGCCCCGCCCGTACCGGATGGCGTTGGTGACCAGCTCGCTCAGCACCAGCTCGGTGGTGAAGGCCAGTTCGTCCAGCCCCCATGCGGCCAGCTGCTCCGTCACCGAGGAGCGCACCTGCGAGACGGCCGCCGGGTCCGAGGGCACCTGCCATTCGGCGACCTGCCCGGCGCCCAGCACCCGGGTGCGGGCCACGATCAGCGCCACGTCGTCGCTCGGCCGCTTCGGCAGCCGCTCCAGCACCGCCCGGCAGGTCTCCTCGGGGGAGTCGCCCGGCGTCCGGCCCAGGGCGTCGCGCAGCATCTCCAGGCCCTCGTCGATGTCCCGTTCCCGGTCCTCCACCAGCCCGTCGGTGTAGAGCACCAGCCGGCTGCCCTCGGCCAGCTCCAGTTCGGCCGTCTCGAACGGCAGCCCGCCCAGGCCAAGCGGCGGGCCCGCCGGCACGTCCGGGTACTCCACCCGGCCGTCGGGACGCACCAGGGCGGGCGGCGGATGGCCGGCCCGGGCGATCGTGCACCGCCGGGACACCGGGTCGTAGATCGCGTACACGCAGGTCGCGCCGGTGACGACGGCCGCGCCGTCCGCCGGGACCTCGTCCTGGTCGATCCGGCCCACCAACTCGTCCAGCAGGCCGAGGAGTTCGTCGGGCGGCAGGTCAAGCGACGAGAAGTTGTGCACCGCCGTCCGCAGCCGGCCCATCGTCGCCGCCGCGTGCAGACCGTGCCCCACCACGTCACCGACGACCAGCGCCACCCGCGCACCGGACAGCGGCAGCACGTCGAACCAGTCGCCGCCCACCCCCGACTGCGCCGGCAGATAGCGGTAGGCCAGGTCCAGGGCGCCCTGTTCGGGCAGCGACCGGGGCAGCAGGCTGCGCTGCAGGGTCACCGCCATGCTGTGCTCGCGGGTGTACCGGCGGGCGTTGTCGATGGACACCGCCGCGCGCGCCACCAGCTCCTCCGCCAGGGCCAGTTCCTCGGTGTCGAACGGCTGCGGCCGCTCCGACCGCCAGAAGGTCGCCACGCCGAGCACCAGGCTGCCCGCGCGCAGCGGCACCGTGATCAGCGAGTGGATGCCGTACGCCAGCGCCTGGTCGGTGCGCTCCAGGTCCTGGGCCCGCCAGCCGCGGGCGTCCCGCAGCCGGGGCTCGACCACCGGCTGCCCGGTGGTCAGGCTCCGGGCCTGCGGCGAGGTGGCCACGAACCGGATGTGCTCGCCGACCGGGTACAGCGGGGCGTCCTTGCGGATCCCGGCCACGGCCGCCCGGCGCAGTCCCGTCCCCGGCTTCGGCTCGTCGCCGCGCAGCACCGCGTCGAACAGGTCCACCGTCGCGAAGTCCGCGAACCGGGGCACCGCCAGCTCGGCCAGCTCCTCGGCCGTGCGGGTCACGTCCAGGCTGGTGCCGATGCCCACCCCGGCGTCGTACAGCATGTTCAGCCGCTCCCGGGCCACCTCCGCGCGCCCGGACAGGGCCCGCAGCTCGGTGGAGTCGCGCAGCGTCGTGACGCTGCCCGGCGGGCCGCCGCGCAGATCGGTGGGCCGCTGGTTGATCGCCAGCAGCCGGTCCTTGACCAGGTGCACCTCGTCCGTCGCGACCCGGCCGGAGGCCAGCAGCTCCGCCGTCTCGCCGTCCAGGCCCAGCTCCGCGACGGCGCGCCCCTCGGCGTCCTCGGGCAGGTCCAGCAGCCGGTGCGCCTCGTCGTTGGCGAGCAGCAGCCGGCCGTCGCCGCCGGCGATCAGCACACCCTCGCGGACCGCGTGCAGGACGGCGTCGTGGTGCTCGTACATGCGCGTCATCTCGGCGGGACCGAGCCCGTGCGTCTGGTGCAGCAGCCGCCGGGAGACCAGCGCGGTGCCCGCGGTGGCCAGCGCGAGCGCCGCCGCCGCTGCCGCCAGCAGCAGGGGCAGCTGCTGGTCGGCGGTGCCGCCGACGTGCTCGGTGGTGATACCGGCCGACACCAGGCCGACCACCTGGCCGCCGGCGTCCTTCACCGGGACGACGACCTGCACGAGCTGTCCGATCGTCCCGTTGATCTCCTCGACCACGGTGCCCCCGGCCAGGGCCGGCCCTGTCGTGCCGACGAACTTCTTGCCGATGCGGTCGGGCATGGGGTGCGTGTAACGGACGCCGTCGGTGTTCATCACCACCAGGAAGTCCACGTGGGACGCCTTGCGGGCCGCCTCCGCCTTCGGCTGGAGGACCGCCGACGGATTCGGGGCGCGCAGCGCCGCGGCCGTGCCGGGCCCGTTGGCGAAGGTCTCGGCGACGGCCAGCGACCGGTTGCGGGCCTCCTGGGTGCTGTCGTGCTGCACCTGGAGCACCTGCGCCACCACGGCCGACACGACCAGCAGCAGCACGATCACCACCTGCAGGACGAACACCTGCCCGGCCAGGTTCCGCCCGGTCACCGCCGCCCACAGCACACCCGGCCGTTCGCCGCCCGCGCCCTGCGGACGCGGCCCCCGCTGTGCGCGCGGTTGCCCGAAAGGCAGGGGCGGCCGCGTCACGGGCCGGCCGGGCAGTCGCACCATGTGCCCATGTCTACACTGCCCGGCGCCGTCAGGCGAGACCGTGGTCCCGATCTTTCCCCGCCGCCCCCGATCACCGGCTTCCGGGACCGGCCCGCCGGGCGGCCAGCAGCAGCGCGACGTCGTCGGGCCGGTCCCTGGCCCCCCGGGCGGTCGCGGTCAGCCGGTCGGCGACCCCCGAGAGCGACCGCCCGCCCCGCCGGCCCGCCGCGCGGCCGGCCCGGGCCAGGGCGAGCCGCAGCGCCGTGATGCCGTCGTCGATGTCGGCGCCCGGCCGCTCCACGAGACCGTCCGTGTACAGGGCGAGGATCGCGTCCGGCTCCAGCAGCAGCTCGGTCACGGGGTAGCGGGCCAACGGGTCGACGCCGAGGACCACACCGCCGGGGATGTCGAGGACCCGGGTCCGGCCGCGGGGGTCGCGCAGCAGCGGCGGCGGGTGGCCCGCGCGGGCCACCCGGGACCGGCCGGTCGCCGGGTCCAGACGCAGATAGCAGCAGCTGGCGAACTGGCCCGGGTCCAGGTCGATCAACAGGTGGTTGGTGCCGCTGAGCACCTCGTCCGGAGGCCGGTCGCCCAGCGCGAAGGCGCGCACCGCGCTGCGCACCTGGCCCATGGTGGCCGCCGCCTGCACCCCGTGCCCCTGCACATCGCCGATCACCAGCGCGAGCCCGTCCCCGGCCCCCACCACGTCGTACCAGTCGCCGCCCACGTCCATGCCCTGGGTGCCCGGCAGATACCGGCCCGCCGTCTCCACCCGCGGGTGCGCACACAGCCGGCGCGGCAGCAGCGCCTGCTGGAGGCCGCGGGCGAGCGCCGCCTCGCTGTCGTAGCGCTGCGCCCGCTCCATGGCGTGCGCGATCAGCCCGGCCAGCGCGGTCAGCACCGTGCGCTCCTCGGTGCTGAACCCGCGCGAGCCCTCGAAGCCGAGGATGCACGAGCCGACCGGCCGCCCGGAGGCGATCAGCGGCAGGAAGGCGCGGGCGCCCTCGTCGGCGTCGAGCGGCATGCCCGGGTAGGCGGCGGCCATCTGCTGCATCGACTCGAAGAACAGCGGCCGGCCCGTGGTGAGGGTCTCCACCCCCGGCAGATGGGCGTCCAGGCCGACTCCCTCGAACGGTGCCAGGAAGCCGTGCGGGAAGCCGGTCTCCCAGGCCAGGTACAGATGACGCTCCTGCAGCAGGTAGATGGCCAATCGGCGGCCCCCGAACGTGGGCAGCAGCTCCCGCACCACCACCGCCGACACCTGCCGGGCGGTGACCGCGTCCGTCAGCGCGATGGCCAGCGCGATCGGCCGGTACAGCGGCTCCAGCGCCGGCCCGCCCGGCAGGCCGTCCGCCGGGTCCTCGGGTACATGCGTCACCCCGTCCGGCGGCACCCGGGCGCCCGCGACCGGCTCGACCGGCGCGTCCATCCGGGTGGCCGGGACGATGGTGCAGGCCAGCAGGTCGGGACCGGGATGCACCGACACCGCGAGCCAGTCGCCCTTCCCGCCCTTCCCGGGGCCCCCGGGCGGCCGCCGCACAGGGAAGTGCACCGGGTCGGCGGACAGCAGCGCGCCCCGCAGGTGGTCGTCGTACGGCGGCCCGGCCAGCCAGGGCACGCCGTCCCACAGCTCCCGCCCGAGCAGCCACTCCGGCTCCCGCCCCGCGAGCCGGGCGGCGGCCGGGTTCACGTACACGATCACGCCCGTCCGGTCGACGCACAGCACGCCCTGCGGCAGCAGATCGGCGGCGCCGTCGGCGAACGCGCCCGGACCGGGCTCGACGACCACCCCGCCGATCCGGGCGGGACCGCCGCCCGGCACCGGCCACAGGTCCAGCAGCCGCGGCGCCCCGTGCGGCGACCGCAGGCCCAGGGGCGCGTCGGGCGGCCGGCCGGCCGCCGCGTCGCGCAGCGCGGCCAGGATCCGCCGCGCGTCGGAGGGCGCCACCGCGTCCGCGAGCGCCGTGTCCGTCCCCGCGAACTCGCCGGGCCGCAGGCCGAGCAGCGCGTGCAGCCGTTCGTCCGCCTCCACCGAGCAGCTCACCGGGTCCCAGCTGAAGCGGCCCGCCGCCGCCCGCGCCGGCAGGCTCGCGGGCGGCCGGACACACAGCGGGTCCGCCTCCCAGGCGACCGCCGCCGGGTCGCCGTCGGCGAGTCCCAGCAGCTCGGCGCCGAGCCCCTCGGCCAGCCGGGCGAGCAGTTCCCGGTCCGGGAGTTCGTCCGCCGACTCGGCGATCGCCGGCCGCAGCACCGTGAGCACGCCCAGCGGCTCGCCCCCGCCCCCCGGCACGGGCACGTGCACCGAGCCGAACGGGAACGGCAGCCCCGCCGCGAACTGCGGATACCTGCGCACCGTCTCGGTGGCGTTCGGCAGCAGCACCGGCACGCCCAGCCGGTAGGCGTCGGAGACCGGGAAGGGCCGGTCCACGTGCAGCCGCCACCAGGGCTTGAACAGCGGCCCGGGCAGTCCCGCGAGCACCGCCAGACGCAGCAGCCGGGGCGTGCCGGAGCGGAGATAGACGCCCGCCATCCGGCCCCGGGCCGCGCCGAGCGCGCCCGTCGAGGTCTCGGCCAGGAGCGCGGCAAGGCGGTCCCGCCCACGGACCGCCTCCTCGCCGCTCCCGGCCATCGGCCCTACCTCGTCCCGTGCGCCTCAGGGTGGATGACACAGCAAGAATGCGCCACGAGCACCGGAGGATGCACCTGGGCGGGGGAGGGACGGGTGGGGCCGCCCGCGCCGGATCCGCGGTGCGCGGGGCCGGGAGGGCCGGCGCCGGCCGTCCGCTCACACCCCTGGCCCGTCCCGGTGGCGGGGCCGGGCACCCGCTCCTAGTAATGGAGGGCAGTGACGCGTACTGGAGTGCGGCGATGCCGCGCGCGGGGGCGCGACGGCGGCCGCACCCTTCTCCCGGAGTCTCCTGGAGCCGAGATGACGACCCGCTCTGAGTCCCCACGTCCCGACGACTCCGTCATAGCCGGCATCGCGGTCGCGCCGGCCCCGCAGTCCGTGGAGCAGTGGCCGGCCGCACCGCCCGGGGACGGCCGGCCGCAGGGTCTCCCGGACGGTGACCCGCTGCACGACCTGGTCCGCGCGGCCGTCGCGGACCGTCCAGTGGAGGACGTCGCGCGGCTGGTCATGCTGCTGGAGCGCTCGCCCGAGCACGCCCGCACCGCGGCGGACGCGCTGCGCGCCGCGGGGGTCGGCCGGTCCGTGGAGGACGTCACCCGCCTGGTCGCGCTGCTCACCGAGCCGCCCCGGGAGTCCGACAGCGCGGACGAGGCGATCCGCGCGGCGGCCGCACACCGGTCCCTGGACGACGTGACCCGGCTGATGCGGCTGCTGCACGACGCCCCGGTGGAAACGCCGCTGCCGCCAGGAGGCCGTACGGGCGGCGGCCGTCAGCCGGCCGGTGGAGGAACTCGCCGAGCTGATCGGCCGGCTCGCCGAGGACCCCTCCGCCGCCGGGCCCCCGGCCGAGGCCGACCCCGTGCGACGGCATCCGGGATCGGCCGCCCCGCCGGCCGCGCTCCTCGCCAGGGCCGGGACCGAGCGGAAGGACCGGCCGGCACCGGCCCGGGCCGCCGAGGACCGGCCCGCCAGGAACCAGGCAGCCGAGGGCCGACCGCCGGGCCGGGGCGGGGAAGCCGCCCTGTCGATCGCCCGGGCCGCCGCGCTGCTGGTGTTCCTGTGCGGGGCGGCCCACGCCCCGCGCTACCGGGACGGGCTGTCCGAGGCCGTCCTCGGAGCTACGGTCGTCATCGCGGGACTGTGCATGCTGGCGGCCCTCGCCCTGCGCGCCCGGGCCACGGCGGTACGGCTCGTCGCGGCGGCGGTCGCCGCGGGCGTCACCGGCGCGGTGGTCGCTGGGCACCTGCTCGGCAGGACCGGGCCGGCCGGCCTCGCCGGACTGTGGGACGGCACCCTCGCCCCGCCCTGGCTCGCCGCGACGACGGCGACGGCCGCCGCGCTCGCGGCGCTGGCGGTGCTCGCGGCGGGACTGGCCGTGGGCGTCTCCCGGCGGCGCGGGGCGGGAAGCTGACCGAACGGGTGCCGCCCCGCCCCTGGCCACGGTGCGCGCAGGTCAGAGTTGGGTGGGATCCGGCGGCAGCGGGCGGGCGGCCCGCATGCTGCGCAGGGCGAGCAGGAGGACGCCGATGTCGTCCAGGTAGACGGGGTCGGGGAGCAGGTCGGTGGGGAGCAGCAGATAGGCGACCGCGCCCCAGAACACCCAGCGCGGGCCCGTCGGCAGCCCGGCCCGGCGCAGGGTGCGCCGGGTGCGGACCAGCCTGACCAGCACCCCGACGGCGACCGCGAGCAGCACCACCGCGACGACGGCGGCGATCACCAGCAGGGTCGTGGTCGCATCCATCCGGCCTCCTTCCGCGACGGCGGGGCTACGACGACCGGTCCGTGCCGTCGGCCGTGGTCGTCCCGTCGGCGCTCTCCTGTTCGGGCGCGGCGGGGGAGCTGTCCGGCGCGCCGTCCTGGGCGGGTACCGAATACCGCTGCCCCTTGGCCGTGGACTTCAAGCGTTCGAAGGTCCGCGTCAACTGCTGGAGCGGGCCGGACGTGCGGGAGGAAGCGGCCGGCTGCTGCCGCGGCAACGCGGGCACGGGGACGTCACGGTAGGCGGACAGCGCCTCCAGAGCCTGCTCGGCGGCCTGCTTGTACAGGTCCCGGGACTTCGTCATCGCCTCCAGCGCCCCGGCGTACATGGCGACCAGCTCCCGCTCCCGCGCCAGCTCCTCCCGGGCGGTCAGCAGCGTCCAGTTCTCGCGCAGCTCCGTCAGCGCGTCCTCGGCGCTCCGGGGCAGCGGGCGGGACTGGGCGGTGAAGTGGCGCAGGGCGGCGAGGAGTTCAGTCGGCGCGGAGCCGTCCAGGAAGACGCTGCGCACGCGGTGCTCCCGGCTGTCGTAGTCCGCGGGCTCCGGGTCCGGCGGCAGCAGGACGGCGCCGCCGCGCGGCACCTCCACCCCGAGGTCCTTGAGCGCCCAGTTGACGGCCCGCAGCTGGTGCGGGGCGGCGCGGTGCTCCACGACGCGGTGCCGCAGGCCGGGCGGCAGCAGCCGGGCCAGCGGCAGCCGGCCGTGCTCGTCCGGGGTCATGGCCTCGTGCACGACCAGGTTCACGCACCAGCCTTCGCGGGCCGCGTCCTTCAGCCGGCGGCGCATCTCCTTGTCGTCGGCGGGCAGCGCGTTGACCTGCCGCAGCCGGAGACCCTCGACGGTGGCGTGGTGGTCCCAGGCGCCGTCCTCCCCGTCGCCCCCCTCGTCCGCCCCGGTCTCGGGCCAGAAGAGGGTCGCCGGCGAGGGCCAGGCGTCCTCCCAGGGCCGCTCCCCTTCCGCGACGAGCCGCCACTCGTGCCCCGGCGTCCGGCCCTCGGGCGGTACGAGGGTCAGCCGGGCCCGCACGGTCACCGTGCCGGCGGCCCGCCAGCGCGCCTCGAAGACCCGGTGGGCCGGTTCCTCCGGCACGGGATCGGGCACGGGCGGTTCGGTGAAGTCGTCGATGGCGCCGCTCTCCTTGTGCCGGCACAGCGTAC
The DNA here is from genome assembly GCF_024753135.1 of Streptomyces pyxinicus. Lineage (GTDB taxonomy): Bacteria > Actinomycetota > Actinomycetes > Streptomycetales > Streptomycetaceae > Streptomyces > Streptomyces pyxinicus. The sequence continues at coordinate 55,930 of NZ_JANUGP010000010.1, forward strand.
GGCGGACGACGTCCCCGGGGTCGGGACCGGTGTGGCGGCCCCGGGCCGCCCAGAGGGTCTGCGGGATGGTGGCGCGGTCGGCGGCGGAGTTCGACATGGGCCAATCTGCTGATGGGGGCGGATGCGCCTCCCAGTATCACCGCACGGCCACGCGAAACGTCGGCCGGGGCCGGGAGCCGCGCGTGGCGCCCGAGGCACGCCCCCCGCGCACGGGGTGCGCGGGGCCCACACGGGCGCGCCCGGAACACGGCGGGTGACCGCCGCACACCCGTGGCGGCGGCGTCCGGCGCCGCCCGACAATGGGCCGCCGAGCGGGGCCCGCCCGCCCATCCGCTCAGGGGCGGACCCCGCGCGGCGCAGACGCACTGCCCGCACACCCGGCGATATATATCGGCAGCCGATATATCCTGTCCGCATGACTGCGAAGAGCATGACGCGGGCGGCGTTCTTCGTCCTGACCGCGCTCGCCGACCAGCCCCGGCACGGTTACGGCATCCTGCGCGAGGTCGAGGAACTGTCCGACGGAGAGGTGCTGCTGCGGGTCGGCACCCTGTACGGCGTGCTGGACCGGCTCACCGCGGACGGGCTGATCGTGCTGGACCGCGAGGAGGTCCAGCAGGGCCGGCTGCGCCGCTACTACCGCCTCACGGACGACGGAGTCGCCACCCTCGACGCGGAGGCCGAGCGCATGGCCGCGGGCGCCGGCGCCGCCAAGAGGCGGATCGCCGAGGGCCGCGCCGCCCACCCGGCCCCGCGGACCTCGCCCGGCCACGTCCCCCCGGCCGCCCCCGGACTCGCCGGAGGTCACGCGTGACCACGCTGCTGGAGACCCGCTACCGCGCCGTACTGCGCCTGCTGCCCGCCTCCTACCGCCGCGAACGGGAGGAGGAGATGGTCGAGACCTACCTGGGCGACCTCGACCGGGACACCCAGGACCAGAGCAGGCCCACCCTGGCCGAGGTGGCCAGCGTCGCGGCCCTCGCCCTCCGCACCCGGCTCGGCGGCCCCGGCGCGCCCTTCCGCTACGCCCTGCTGGGTTCGGCGGCGCGCCACTTCGCCCTGTGCGCGGTCCTCGTCCAGGCGGCCGCCGCGCTGGTCGACCGGGTCCTCGAAGTGACCTGGTCGTTCACGCGCGGGGCGAGCGAGCGGCGGCTGTTCCTCGGCGGGTTCACCGACCGGGGCCCGTCCCTGACCGTGATCGCCGTCCTCGACTGGGTGCTGCCGCTGCTGTGGACGGTCGCGTACTTCGCGCTCGTCCACGACCGCCGCCGCCTCGCCAGGGCCGCGGCGCTCGGCGCCGCCCTGCCGTCGCTGTGGCCGCTGCTCGGCCCGCTGGTGAGCGACCGGGTGCCCCCGTATCCGGCGTACGCGACGACCGGGGCGCTGCTGGCCTGGGTGTCGGCGCTCACCCTGTGCGCCGCCCAGCACCGGGACGCGCCGCCCGCCCGGCTCCCGGTGGGCTCGCCCGGCCGGCTCTATCTGGCCGGGTGTGTGGTGATGGGCGCCTCCGTGGTCCTGATGCGTGGCGTCCCCGACACCGTGTGGGCGCCCGCCACCGGCTTCGCCGTCGGAGCCCTCGGCTGGCTGCTGTGGCAGGCCCGCCGCGCGGACCCCACCCCGCCCGGCGCCGCGCTCGCCCTGGCCGCCCTCGGCCTGCTGATCCTGGCCGTACGGATCGCGGCGCTCGTCCCGTGGCTGGGTGTCCCGGAAGCCGGTGTGCTCGTCGTCGGCGGGCTCGGTCAGACGGCGGTGCTCGCCGTGCTGGTCGCGGCGCTGGCGATGGTGGGCGGCCGGGAGCTGACCCGCCACCGAGACGGCTGAGACGGCGGGACCTGGAAATGGGGGGAAGGGGGAAAAGGGAAAGGGGCCGGCGCGTCGGCGCCGGCCCCCTCGCTCCGGGTGCTTACGCCCCGCTCTCCCGCAGCATGTCCTCGCGTTCGACGATCTTCACGCGCTCACGGTCCTGCGGCTCGCCCAGCGCGCGCTCGGCGGCGTCCAGCCGGTACCAGCCCTCCCAGGTGGTGAAGCGGACCCCGCGCTCGGCGAGGAAGGCGTCCACGGCCTCCGGCTCGGGCGAAGCCGGCGTCTGCAGACGGCCGTTCGCGTGGTCGTCCAGCAGGTTGGCCACGGTCTCGTTGGCGTCGCCCTTGGTGTGGCCGATGAGCCCGACCGGGCCGCGCCGGATCCAGCCGGTGACGTAGGCGGACTGGAGCGGAGCCCCGGTCTCCTGGATCACCCGGCCGCCGTCGTCCGGGACGGTGCCCGAGACGATGTCCCAGGGCAGCTTGGGGAGCTTCTCGGAGAGGTAGCCGACGGCGCGGTACACGGCCGTGACGTCCCAGTCCTTGAACTCGCCGGTGCCCTTGACGTTCCCCATGCCGTCCAGGGCGGTGCGCTCGGTGCGCAGGCCGACGACCTTGCCGTCCTCGCCCAGGATCTCCGCCGGGGACTCGAAGAAGTGCAGGAACAGCTTGTGCGGACGGTCGCCGACGTCCCGGATCGCCCAGTTCTCCAGGGTCTTGGCGACCATGTCGGCCTGCTTGTTGCCGCGCCGGATCTCGATCGAGCCCGCGTCGTAGTCGATGTCCTCGGGGTCGACGATGACCTCGATGTTCGGCGAGTGGTCCAGCTCCCGCAGCTCCATCGGGCTGAACTTGGCCTGGGCCGGGCCGCGCCGCCCGAAGACGTGGATCTCCAGGGCCTTGTTCGCCTTCAGGCCCTCGTACACGTTCGCCGGGATCTCGGTCGGCAGCAGTTCGTCGGCGGTCTTGGCGAGGACGCGGGCCACGTCCAGCGCGACGTTGCCGACGCCGAGCACGGCGACCTTCTCGGCCTCCAGCGGCCAGGTGCGCGGCACGTCCGGGTGACCGTCGTACCAGGACACGAAGTCGGCGGCGCCGTAGGAGCCGTCCAGGTCTATGCCGGGGATGCGCAGTTCGCGGTCGGCCATCGCACCCGTGGAGAAGATCACCGCGTCGTAGAAGGCGCGCAGGTCGTCCAGGCTGATGTCGGTCGGGTAGTCGACGTTGCCGAACAGCCGGATCTGCGGCTTGTCCAGCACCTGGTGCAGGGCGGTGACGATGCCTTTGATGCGCGGGTGGTCGGGCGCGACCCCGTAACGGATCAGACCGAACGGCGCGGGCATCCGCTCGAAGAGGTCGATGGCCACACCGGGGTCGGCGGCCACGTCGGACTTGAGCAGGGCGTCGGCGGCGTAGATCCCGGCGGGGCCGGCTCCGACGATGGCTACCCGCAGGGGGCGCGGCATGATCTGTTCCCTTCGAGCGTGGACAGGCGACTCGACTGGGAAGCTTAAACTAAGGCAGACCTAAGTTAGTACGCGGGTCCGGTCTATGACCTCATAAGGTGATCTTATGCCTGGTCCATGGCTGCCTTATAGGGGGTTCAGGACGGCCGGACGATGCGGTGGATCGCCGTCTCGCCGGCGCCGAAGACCGACTCCTCGCGGATGGTCGAGCCCGGGCCGGGGGCGTGCACCATCATGCCGTCGCCGATGTGCAGGCCCACGTGCCGGTCGTCGTCGAAGAACACGACGAGGTCCCCGGGCTCCAGCTCGGCGAGTGTGACCGGTGTCCCGGCGAGCGCCTGCCGGTGCGCGGCCCGCGGCAGCGTGACCCCGGCGGCCTTCCACGCGGCCCGGGTCAGGCTGGAGCAGTCGTAGGAACCGGGCCCCGTCGCGCCCCAGACGCACGGCTTCCCGACCTGCGCCCTGGCGAAGGCGACGGCCCGCGCGGCCCGCGAGGCGTACGGCGACCGGGGCGGCACGGCGGGAAGGATGACGGAACCCGTGTCGGAGAGGGCGAGTCGAGCGGTGTGCCGGTCGAAGAGGGCCTGCGCCGCCGCCAGTCTGCTCCGGTTGCCGTCCTTGGAGAGGACAGGGGAGGGACGGCCGGAGAGCACCCTGGGCATGGGGAGGGGGGTGAGGGGAACGGGCGGTCCGGCGAAGGCTGTCCCGGTGAGGGGTGTGGTGACGGTGGCGGACGGCTGAGGTGTGGTGGCCGCGATCGGCGAAGCCGTGGGACCGCTTTCCAGGGCCGGCGTGGGGCCGCTCTCCGGAGCCGGTGAAGGGCCGCCGCTCGGGAGTGCCCGCATCGAACCGCGCCCCGCACGATCCGTACCCCGCTCCGGTTCGGGCGGCGGTACCGACAAGCCGCTTTCCAGGGCCGGCCGTTCGGCGCTCGGGAGGGCGAGGGGCTCCCGCGCGCCGGGTTCCAGCGCGGGGGGCACGCGCGGCCCGGATTCCAGCGCAGAGGTCTCATGCGGCCCGGATTCCAGCGCGAGGGTCTCGCGCAGTCCGGGTTCCAGGGCGCGGGGCCCGGCGGCGGGGGCGGTGTCCCGGGAGGCGGCCGGCGCGGGGAGGGGCCGCCGGTCCGCCGGCAGGACCGCGGGGACCGTCGGTCCCAGGCCGGCGCGGGCGGCGTCGAACCACCGCCGGGTCAGCTCGTCGAGCGAGGGATCGGCGCCATCGCCCCGCCGTTTGGCCAGTGGGACGCCCCGGGAGCGCGAGCGGCCGGCCATGGCCCGCGTCGCGTTGAAGTTCCCGGTCGCGTCCTCGGCCCGGTCGTAGAGGGACGCGATCCGCCGCCGCACCTCGTCACGGTTCTCCGGCGCCATGGAGGACACGCTCCTTCCTTGCCATGCGGTGCGGGGCAGTTGGGCCGCCTCGCGCGGCGGCTCGCCGGGGCCGGGCCCCGAACGCCACGCGTCGACCCGGCCCGCGTCAACCTAACCAACGTGTGTGCCTCGTGTGAAGGTTGGGGTGGTGAATGTCCGATACGTATGCGTGATGTTCGCAACGATGTTCGGCGGGGAAGAGTTGATGCCCATGTCTTCCTGTGAGATGTCGATGAATTCGCGATCCGGTTGAACACCGTGGCACCGTGCTCCGTATGAGGCCGGGGGACACCATGCCCGACCGGCGACGACACAGGGGGCGACCTTGGGACGCAACAGGCGCAGACGCCCGACCGGCGCACGACGCGCGACCTACGCGGCGGTCGCCCTGATGCTGGCCGGGGGCGGCCTCGTCGCGGCGAACGTCTACGCCTCGGCCTCCGAGGGCTGGGGCGACGGCTCCGACACCGCCGCGCACGGGCGGGTCCTGTCCTCGGGGGCGGCGACGATCGACTGCCCCGACGTCGGCAGCCGGCTGACCGACGTCCCGGACGGCGCGCGGGCGGACGTCGACCGCGAACTCGCCGCTCTGGACCGGCAGACGGCGGCCGCGTACCAGCGACTCCGCGCGATCGGCACGGACTCCGGCGCCATCACCGACCCGTTGAAGGAGAAGCGGGCGCAGAGCATCCGGCGCATCGCCGACGCCATCGACCGGGTGGGGGAGCGCCCCGAGGGCCTCGACGCCCTGGCCGAGTGCACCCTGCGCCCCGGAGCCGACGGGGATGACGGCGCCGCCACTCCGAGCGGCGCGACCCAGGCACCGGCGCCGGGCGGCGCGGGCCAGGGCGGCAACGGGCCCGTCGTCTCCGACTACGCCGACATCACCTCCGTAGAGCCCGAGGCGACCGATCCGCCCCGGCAGGCCGGTGCCTCGCGCGGCACCTTCGCCTCCGACTGCGGCGTCAACGCGGGCGGCCTGTTCAACTCGGACAACGTCATCGTCGCGCCCGGCGTCTCCAACGGCGCCCACCACTTCCACGACTACGTCGGCAACCAGGGCGACAACGCCTTCGCCAGCGACGAGGACCTGGCCGCCGCCGACACCAGCTGCGTCGACCAGGGCGACAAATCGACGTACTACTGGCCGGTGCTGCGTGTGCAGGACGGCACCCGGGAGCGGGACGCCGGAGCCCCGGGGGGCGGCACGGAGGGCAACGCGGGCCGGATCGTGACGCCGAAACAGGTGACGCTGACCTTCGTGGGCAACCCGCGCGAGAAGGTCGCCGCCATGCCCCGCCTGCTGCGCATCATCACCGGCGACGCCAAGGCCCTCGTCAACGGCCCCGGCAACGCCAACGCCTCCTGGAGCTGCACCGGGTTCGAGGACCGGCAGCTGAAGGACAAGTACCCGTTGTGCCCGCAGGGCAGCGACGTCGTGCGCACCTTCCGGTTCCAGAGCTGCTGGGACGGCCGCAACACCGACAGCGCCAACCACCGCACCCACGTGGCCTTCACCGACCCCGACGGCTCCTGCCCGGCCGGCTTCCGGGCCATCCCGCAGCTCGTGCAGCGCATCGTCTACGACGTCAGGGCGCCCAGCGTCCAGGACGGCGGCCGTACCGTCCCGCTGTTCGCGGTGGACTCCTTCCCGGAGCAGCTCCACAAGCCCGTCACCGACCACGGCGACTTCATCGACGTCTTCGACGACTCCCTGATGCGCGAGATGGTCGACTGCATCAACTCCGGGCGTACGTGCGGTCCCAGGGACGGCGACGGCAAGGGCGAGGACGGCAAGGGCGACGACAGCGGTACGGCGCCCACCCCGACCGGGAGTTCCGCCGGGCCCGGCAAGGCACCCGGGACCGACCAGGCCACCGAGTCCGCCGCCCCGGCCACCGACCCCGCCCGCACGACCAAGCGCGACACCGGCACCGGCACCGGCACCGCCTCCCCGGCCGCACCGGAACCGGCGTCCACCGAGAGCCGTACGGCCCAGGCTCCAGCGGCACCCGCCCCGTCCCCGTCCGCACCCGCCGACTCCTCGCCGGCCCAGCCGACCCCCGCCGGAAACCTCCAGCCGCCGCCCGTCACACAGCCCGAACCTCAGACCACCGGGGGCGGTCTTGCCGAGACCGGCGCCCACCTCTGGCCCGCCGCCCTCGGCACCCTGCTCGCCCTGTCCGGCCTGCTGATGCTGCTCCGGGCCCGGCGCCTGCGCTACTGACCGGCGCCGCACGGCGTCCCCGACCCTGCCCGCACGACCCTTGTGGGAGCGCTCCCAGACCGTCACGATGCCGTCATGCCGACCGCCGAACCGACCCCCGCGCCCCCTTCGATCCGCCCTTACCGCACCGCCGACCGCGCAGCCCTCGCCGACGTCTGCGTACGCACCGCCCACAACGGCGGCGACTCCAGGGCGCTCTACCCCGATCCGCGTCTCCTGCCGGCGATCTTCGCGGAGCCGTACTGCCACTACGACCCGGATCTCGCGTTCGTCCTGGACGACGGCACCGGCCGGGCCGTGGGCTACATCGTCGGCACGGCCGACACCGAACGGTTCGTCGAGGAGTTCCGCGGCGACTGGATCCCCCGGCTGGCCGGCCGCTATCCCGAACCCACGGACCCGCCCGGCACGAAGCCCGACACGAGGCCCGACACGTCGCGCGGCACGACGCCCGGCACGCCCACCGAGGAGATGATCCGGCTTCTGCACCACCCCGAGCGCATGCTCGTACCCGAACTCGCCGCCTACCCGGCGCATCTGCACATCGACCTGCTGCCACCCTGGCAAGGGCGCGGTCACGGGCGCCGGCTGATGCACGCCTTCCTCGACGCCCTGCGGCTCCAGGGTGTCGAGGCGGTCCACCTCGGCATGGTCACCGTCAACACCGGCGCCCGGGCGTTCTACGACCGGCTCGGCTTCCACGAGATCCCGGTCCCGGACGCGGGTCCGCTCACCTATCTGGGCCGGGCCACGGCCAGGCGGCGGCCGGGCGCTGACGGCGGCGTCAGGACAGGGTGAGGCTCCGCTGGGCGAGATCGTAGGCGGGGCGCATCCGCTCGTGCTCCCCGGTGTCCATGCCGCCGAGGTGGAGGACGACCGGGCCGGCCGCGGTGGAGACCGCGAAGGCGCTCTCCTCCTTGGCCTCGTCCAGCAGTTCGCTGGTGGTGAGGTACTCGACCGCCACGGCGGGCACACCCCCGCCGGTCGTGAAACGGTGGTACTTCGCCTTGCTGACGTGCTCCTCGGCGGCCACGAACGCCCGCAGCACCCCGCCCGCGTCCGCGCCGCCCGGCTTCCCGGTCCACACCCGCAGGAAGCCGATGCTGCCGGCCGGTTTGGCGTCGATCTCGCAGGCGGCGGTGACCGGACCCTGGCGCAGCAGCGCGTCGGCGATCGCCGCCCCGAGGTCGTCGTCGGAGCCCTCCGAGGCGTTCGAGGTCGCCGAGGCCTCGGCGGAGGCCGCCCCGGCGTCGATCGCCTTCGGCTGCCAGCCCCTGGCGACGTCGAAGCCGACCGGCAGTTCGCAGGCGGAGCCCCGGGCGCCGACCGTGCCGCCGCGCGCGGCCGTCGTACCGCCGCTCCCCTCGGCCTTCGCGTCCGGCGACGCGCTCGACGCCCTCCTGCCGTCGTCATCCGCCGCCTTGGCGCAGCCGCCCAGCACCGCCGCCAGCAGCAGCGCCGCGACCGTCCGGCCGCCCACGGACCCCACCCTGACCTGCACCGTTGTCTCCCCTCCGAACCGAGGCCGTCACTGTAGCCGAGGCCGCCGAGCCGAGTCGGTGAGCGCACTATCGGCTGACGTGGCGTCACCTTACTGAACCGTAATGTTCCAGGTGCTACCGCCGGTAACACCTTGGCGGTTACCTTCCTGCCCAGCCGCTTCGGAGCCCCCTGCCCCACCCCGCAGCCCAGGAGGTCCGCCATGTCCGCGCCCGCCCGCCTATCCCCGCGCACCCGTCCGTCCCTGCACACCCGTCCGTCCCCGCGCACCCGTCTGTCCGCACTCGCCGTCGCCGTCGCCGCCTGCCTCGGCGCGCAGGCCGCCGCCGCGCTCCCCGCCGCCGCCTCGGCACCGGTCGTCTCCCGGGGCGTCACCATCCCCGCCTTCTACACCCCGCCCAGCACCCTCCCCGCCGCCGACGGCGCCCTGGTCCGCAGCGAGCGCCTGCCGCTGGCGCTGAGCCTGCCCGGCCTGGACGGCCCGCTGCCCGGGCGGGCCACCCGGCTGATGTACAAGTCCACCGACTCGACCGGACAGCCGGTCGCCGTGACCGGCGCCTACATCGAACCGTCCGCCGCCTGGAAGCGCGGCGGCCCCCGCCCGCTGGTCGCCCTCGCCCCCGGCACCATGGGCCAGGGCGACCAGTGCGCCGCCTCCCTCGGCCTGGAGCACCCGCTGTCCCTGAACAGCCGTACGGTCTCGGTCGGTTACGAGGATCTCGCGATCTACCGGCTGCTGGCGCGGGGCGTCGCCGTCGTCGTCACGGACTACGCCGGCCTGGGCGCGACCGACCGGCTGCACACCTACGTCAACCGTCTCGACGGCGCCCACGCGGTCCTGGACGCGGTGCGCGCCGCCCGCAACCTGGCCGGGGCGTCGGTGACGGCCCAGTCGCCGGTCGGCCTGTACGGCTACAGCGAGGGCGGCGGCGCCACGGCCGCCGCCGCCGAACTCCAGCCCGACTACGCCCCGGACGTCACCCTCGCCGGCACCTACGCCGGCGCGCCGCCCGCCGATCTGACCGAGGTCACCGAGGCGATCGACGGCACCGACCTCGCCGGCGCCCTCGGCTGGGCCGTCAACGGCTTCCTGCAGTCCGACCCGGAACTGGCCCCCGTCGCCGACCGGCACCTGAGCCAGAAGGGCAAGGCGGCGCTGGCCGACCTGGCCACCATGTGCGTCGGTGACGCCATCCTCTCCTACAACTCCGCGCACAGCACGGCCTGGACGACCGACGGCTCCTCGCTGAGCGAGGTGATCCGGGCCGAACCCGCCCTGGGGGACTTCCTCGACCGGCAGCGCATCGGCCGGACCCCGCCGGCGAGTCCGGTCCGCGTGGCCACCGGCGTCAACGACGACCTCGTCCCGCACGCGCAGGCCCGCCAACTGGCCGTCGACTGGTGCCGCGAGGGCGCCGACGTCGACTACGCCCCGGTCGTCGTACCGCAGTTGGGGCGGGCGCTGCTGAACCACCTCACGCCGCTGCTCACCGACCAGGGCGCCGCGCTCGGCTGGCTCACCGACCGGCTCGCGGGCCGTCCCGCCCGGTCCACCTGCGGGACGCTGCCACTGCGGCCCTGACCCGCCTCACCCGCCCTCGGGCCGCCGGCAGAGCAGGAACAGGTGCGGCTCGGGTACGGCGTCCGGGTGGGCCGGCTCGAACACGGCGTGCTCCTCGGCCAGCACCGTGAGGCCCGCCCCGGCGACCAGCTCCGTGAACGCCTCGGCGGCGAAGCTCGTCACCCGCACCGGCTGTCCCATGAACACTCCCTCGGCGTCCTCCACGTCGAGGGGGACGGTGGCCAGCGCGGCTAGTCCGCCGGGCCGTACCGCCCGCGCCAGCCGCCCGATCACGGCGCGCTGTTCCGGGCGGGTCATCTGCAACAGCGAGAAGTAGACGCAGACCGCGTCGAACGAGTCGTCGTCCAGGGGGAGTTCGCGAATGTCGGCGAGCCGGAACCGGGCTTCCGGCACCTGTCGGCGGCCCAGCTCCACCATGACCGGGGAGACGTCGACGCCCAGGACCCGGTGCCCGGCCCCGGCGAGGGTCGCGGCGGTCGGCCGGCCCGTTCCGCTCCCCACGTCCAGCACCCTGCTGTCCGGCGTCAGCCGCTCCAGCAGCCGGCGCAGCGAGGCCCGGTGCGGCTCGGAACCGGCGAAGGCCTTCTCGTAGTCCAGGCCCAGCGCGTCGAACACCCGGGCGGCCCGCACCCGGCGATCGTCCTCGGCCACCATGTCGTCTCCTCACGTCACCCCGAGTGTCCCGGCGCCACCCCGAGTCTCCCGGCGTCACCCCCGGTCTCCCGGCGCCACGCCGTGCGTCCCGGCGTCACGCCGTGTGTCCCACCGGGCTTCGTCCTACCCCGGGCGGGCGGCCCCGACTCGCCCCCGCCCCCGCCCCCGCCCGCCGGGGTTTGCGCGTCCGGCGGGGCGCGGCAGGGTGCCGGACGTGCCTACCCTGCTGATCGTCCATCACACGCCCTCACCGCACTGCCAGGCCCTCTTCGAGGCCGTCGTCTCCGGCGCCACGACACCGGAGATCGAAGGCGTCCGCGTGGTCCGCCGGCCTGCCCTGTCCGCCACCGCCTCCGACGTCCTGGAGGCCGACGGCTATCTGCTCGGCACCCCGGCGAACCTCGGTTACATGTCCGGCGCCCTGAAACACTTCTTCGACCAGGTCTACTACCCCTGCCTGGACGCGACCCGGGGCCGCCCCTTCGGCTACGTGCACGGCGGCAACGACGCCACCGGGGCCGTCCGCGCCATCGAGTCCGTCACCACCGGCCTCGGCTGGCGGCGCGCCGCCGAACCGGTGATCGTCACGGGCGAGCCCGGCAAGCCCGGCACCGAGGCCTGCTGGGACCTGGGCGCCACCGTCGCCGCGGGGCTGACGACCGACGGGTGAGGACCCCGGAGCCTCGCCCTCCGCCGGACGGGGGACCGGACACCGATGGCCCGGACGACGCCCGGGCCCGCGTCCGGCGGGCGGTACGGGTCCCGGGCCCCCGCCGCCCGGACGGATGGACGTGCGAGCCTGGTTGCCCTGGCAGACCATGGGACCGGGGTCGCGTCCCACCGGACCGCACGGGCCCCGCCGTATGCCCACATGCCCATATGCCCGTATGCCGCCGTACGACGTCGTACGTCGCCGTACGGCGTCGAGCCGAGGGAGCGCCGGATGCGAGCGGACGGCCACGCGCCCGAACGGCTCACGCCGGACGGCCAGCACACCACGGCCCTGCTGCGCCGCTGCGCCAGGGACGTGGCGGAGGTCGCCGAGGGCGTCCGCGCGGTGTCCGAACGCACCGCAGCCGCCCTGTACGCACCGCTCCTCACCGCCTCCGCGCGCCGCCGGCCCCGCACGGGACTGCCCGCCCGGTGGGCCCTGCTGCGGGCCCTCACCCACAAGCAGGGCCTGGGCGGCTCGGCCGGCGTCCTCCCGAAGGCCGTGGGCCGGCTCCTCGGCGCCACCGGCGCTGCGGACGGGCCGCCGGGCCGGGAGGACCTGGCCGCGCTGACGGCTGTCACCTCACTGCGGCTGCGGACCGCCGCCCTCCTGGCCGATCACCCCGAGTTCGCGCGCGACCCGGGCACGCGCCTGCTGCGGACGGCCCTCGGCACCGGCCGGGACCGGGAGGCCGTACGCGCCCTGCGCGCGCTGTTCCGGGACCGGGGAGCCCAACGCGCCCTGTCAGGACTGACCCCACTGCTGACCGAACTCCTCAGCCTGCGCGCCCTGTTGGGTGAGGAACCGGCCGACGTCCGCACCGCGCTCCCCGCCGGCCCTGACCAGGGCGAGGCCGCCGCCGAGGCCGTCGACCTGACCGGCCAGGAGAGGCGACTCGTCGCCACCGAGGGCTCCTTCCTCGGCTACCTGCGCAACATCGAGGTGCTCTTGGTCGGCGGCCGGCTCCTCGTACAGAACGTGCGCGGCCCCGACGGTGTCGTCCGCTACGTCGTCCAGGCCCCCGGCACCACGCCGGGCCGTCCCCGCCCCGACTCCCCGCGCGACCCCGTCGGCGCCTGGCGCGCCCTGTTCACGGCCGGCTCGCCGCACACCCGCGCGATCCGCCTCGCGGTGGCGGACTACGGCATCCCGCACGGCGCCGACCTCGCGCTGATCGGCCACGGCGAGGGCGGCCTCGCGGTGCTGCACCTCGCCCGGGACCCGGAGTTCACCCGCACCTACCGGGTCACCCACGTCGTCACCGTCGGCTCCCCGGTCGACGGCGAGCAGCCCGCAGACCCGGACACCTGGGTCGCCGCCGTCGTCAACCAGCACGACATCATGGCCGCCCCGGCCGCCCTGGACGGCCCGGACGGTGACGGCTCCGCGGCCGCCGCCGCCGTCCCGCATCCGCACCCGAACCGGTACGTGGCCGAGTACGCCGGCCCCGGCCCCGGCCGGGAGTTCCCGCGGAGCCACTCCCCGCGCGAGTACATCGAACACCTCCGCACGGTCGTCCCCGAAGCCCGCGCGGACATCGACGAGGCGCTCACCCCCTACCGGGGCCCGATCGTGCGCACCCGGGCCTACCGGCTGGAGAACCGCGCCAACCCGCCCGAGGGCTACCCCTTCCTCACCGTGCCCACCACCTCGGTCCCCACCACGGCGGGCCCGGTCGAGGTCCCCGTGCGCTACCACGACTCCGCCGCCGCCCATCTGTGCTTCCCCGTCGACGCCGACGCGGCCCGGGCGCTGCTGCCCGACACCGGCCGGCTGACCCCGAGCCGGTTCGGAGGCCGCGCACTCGCGGTGCTCTCCCTCTACGAGCACCGCTGCACCACCATCGGCCCCCACACCGAGGTCGCCCTGTCGGTACCGGTGGACGACCTGTGGCGGCCCCGCCCCCACGACATCGCGGCCGACCTGCTGCGCCGCGCCGACCTGCGCCGCACCGGCCGGTACGTCGTCTCCCTCGCCGTCACCACCGAGGAGGCGCGGCGGGTCGCCCGGGAGATCTGGGGCCAGCCCGCGATGCGGGTCGGCGCCGAGGCAGACCTGACGGACCGGGCGATCGACCTCCGCTCCCGGGACCTCGGGCTCACCGTCGAGGGCCGGCTGGGACCGGGCGTCCGCTGCCCCGACGCCGACTGGATCCTCTACGGCCGGCGCGGCGGGAGCACCGTCCGCACCCCGGTCCGTACGCACGGCCGGGTCCGGCTGCACCGGGCCCACGGCATCCGGCCGCTGCTGGACACCGCGGCGGCCGAACCGCTGGCCGGGCCGCTGCGCCGGCTCGGCGTCGACGGCACCCGCCCGCTGTTCGTCCTGACCTGCCCCCGTCTCCTGGCCCACCGCGGCGCCGGCACCGTCCTGCCCCGCTGACGTCCCGCACCGCCGAACGCCCCTGGGGAGCCCCCGCCATGGTGACCGAGTCCCGCCGCGCGACCGACGACCTCCTCACCCACATCGCCACCCTGCGCGCCGACGCCGACCTCATGGACGGCTACGCCCGCCGCCTGCTGACCACCGCCACCACCCTCAGCGGCTGCCCGACGGCCCCCGAGGGAACCGGACCCGCCCTGGAGCGGCAGGCGGAGGCGTGCGCCACGGCGGCCGGTCAACTGCGCGCCGCCGCCGAGGCGTTGCTCACGCACGCCCGGGCAGGGGGCTGAACCGGCCGACGCCCCTGACGCGCAGGGCGCTGACCCGGCAGGCCGACGCACCTCGTGCGGAGGCGGCCCGGCTGAGCCGGGACCACCCTCGGCTCGGGTACCCCGGTGGTCCTCCCGCCCCGGTGGTCCTCCCGCCCCGGTGGTCCTCCCGCCCCGCTGGGCCGAACGAGTTGCCGTGGTCGGGAATCACGTGCCACGGGCCCGGTGATCACGGCTCATGCGGCAGGCCCACGCACAGGCCACGATTCGCCGCTACCCGGCGGCGGCCGTCACCGGACCGGGGCCGGTCACCCTGGCAGGGGTGAGCCGGAACGCGGCCCGGCCCGGGCCGGGCTGTGCGCCGGACGATCCACCGCGGCCGCCGATCCGTACCGGGACGGACTGCCTGTCGCCTTATCCCGCCAGGTGCCGCCCCGGATTCCGCCGCGCCCGGCGCTCCTGGGTTGGTTCACGGCCTTCGCACTGCTCGCCGCCCGGGACGCCGTCACCGGCACAGGACTCGCCCCGGGCGGCTGGGACGGGCCCTGGCGGGCGTGGTGAGGGGCGTCGGCACCGGATCGAGGCAGGGCCGGCAGGTTGAGTTCGACCGGCTCGCCGGTCACGGCCACCGACCGGGTCTTCCCGCTCGCCCTGCCCCGCGGCGTCCCCGACACGGCCGCCGCCGAGATCACCCTCCACCTCACCTGAGCCGTCGCTCAGCGGACGCGGTCGGCCGCCCGGGTGAAGTGCCGACGGGACGCGGCGGAGTCCCGGTCGGCCTCCTCGCCCGTACCACCCGTACCACCTGCACCTCCCGTACCGCCTGCACCCCCTGTACTACCCGCACCGCCCCTGTCGTCCGGGCCGGTCAGCGGCCGGACGAACAAGCTGACCGTCGCCTGTTCCGCGAAGCCGTTGCGGCGCATCAGCTCGGCCGACGCCGTGTTGCGCCGCTCCACGTCCGTGACCACACGGACCGCCCCGGCCGCCGCCAGCCGCGCACAGCACTCCGTCACCAGCCGCGAGGCCACCCCGCGCCCCTGGTAGTCCGGGTCCACGGCGATCCACTCCAGATAGCCCCAGTCGGAGCGCTGCTCGAAGCCGAGGGAGCCGAGGACGAAGCCGGCCACCCGCTCGCCGTCCAGCACCACCAGACACGCGGGGTCGGGCGCGTCCAGGTGCCCGGCGACGGCCGACAGCGACCATCCGGTGTATGGCATGGCCCCGGTGTCGTAGACCCGGCGCCCCAGATCGAGGACGGCGGCGAGCTGATCGAGGCCGAGTTCGCGCGGCGTCAGCGCGGAGGTCGGCGGGACATCGGGCACGGGGCACTCCCTTCGATGCGGCATTTCGCAGCATAAGTCCAGGTGGGACGGGCGGCGCGGCGCCGGGCCGGGAAGGAGTTGTGCGAGCCTTCACCGGTGTGCCAAATTCTTGACGGGCATGCGCCGGCACACGTCCATATGACCAGAAGGGATGAAATGAGCACCGAGACGCTGGAGTTCCAGGCTGAGGCGCGGCAACTCCTGCAGCTGATGGTCCACTCGATCTATTCGAACAAGGACATCTTCCTGCGTGAGCTGATCTCCAACGCCTCCGACGCCCTGGACAAGCGGCGCCTGGCCGGACTCCAGGACGACCGCCTCCGGGCCGACGACCCGCACATCCGTATCGAGGCCGACAAGGAGGCCCGCACCCTGACCGTGCGGGACAACGGCATCGGCATGACGCGGGACGACGTGGTCGGCCTCATCGGCACCATCGCCAGATCCGGCACCGCCGAGACCCTGCGCCGGCTGAAGGAGAACAAGGAGAACAAGGAGTCGGCGGAGCTGATCGGCCAGTTCGGCGTCGGCTTCTACTCCGTCTTCATGGTCGCCGACAAGGTCACCCTGCTCACCCGCAAGGCCGGTGAGGAGACCGGTACGCGCTGGGAGTCGGACGGCGACGGCACCTACACCATCGAGACCGTCGAGGACGCCCCCGAGGGCACCGCGGTCACCGTCCACCTGCGTCCCGCGGACGAGGAGGACGCCCTCCACGACTACGCCGACGAATGGAAGATCCGCGAGATCGTCAAGCGGTACTCGGACTTCATCTCGTTCCCCATCCGGCTCGGCGACGAGACCCTCAACTCGATGAAGGCCCTGTGGGCCCGGCCGCGCTCCGAGGTGAAGGACGAGGAGTACCACGAGTTCTACCGGCACGTCAGCCACGACTGGTCGGACCCGCTGGAGATCATCCAGATGCGGGCGGAGGGCACCTTCGAGTACGAGGCGCTGCTCTTCCTCCCCTCCCGTGCCCCGCACGACCTCTTCCAGCGCGACGCCCGGCACGGCATCCAGCTGTACGTCAAGCGGGTGTTCATCATGGACGACACCCGTGAACTCCTGCCGTCCCACCTGCGGTTCGTCAAGGGCGTCGTGGACGCCGCCGACCTGTCGCTGAACATCTCCCGCGAGATCCTCCAGCAGGACCGGCACATCCAGATGATCCGCCGCCGGCTGGCCAAGAAGGTCCTGTCGACCATCAAGGACCTGATGCGGAACGACGTCGAGAAGTACCGCACGTTCTGGCGGGAGTTCGGCGCGGCGGTCAAGGAGGGCCTGCTCGACGCCGGCGAGGACCACAAGGCGATCCTCGACATCGCCTCGTTCGCCTCCACCGAGGGCGAGGAGCCCACCAGCCTGGCCGACTACGTCACCCGGATGAAGGAGGGCCAGGACAAGATCTACTTCATGGCCGGCGAGAGCCGCGCCCAGATCGAGAACTCCCCGCACTTGGAGGCCTTCCGGGCCAAGGGGTACGAGGTGCTGCTGCTCACCGACCCGGTCGACGAGATCTGGACCGAGTCCGTGCGCGAGTACGACGGCCACGAGCTGCGGTCGGTCGCCCGGGGCGCCGTCGACCTGTCCGAGGAGGACGAGGTCTCCGAGGAGCGGACGGGCGCGTACGCGCCGCTGCTGACCTGGCTCGGCGAGACGCTGGACGACGTCAAGGACGTCCGGCTGACCACCCGGCTGACCAGCTCGCCGGCCTGCCTGGTGAGCGACTCCGAAGGGCTCACGCCGGCCCTGGAGCGGATGTACCGGGCGATGGGCCAGGAGGTCCCGAAGGTCAAGCGGATCCTCGAACTGAACCCGGACCACCCGCTGGTCAGCGGACTGCGGGAGGCGCACGAGCGGAGCGCCGACGCCCCCGAGCTGACCGAGACCGCCGAACTGCTCTACGGCACCGCCCTGCTCGCCGAGGGCGGCGACCTGACGGACCCGGCCCGCTTCGCCAAGCTGCTGGCCGACCGCCTCGCCCGCACGGTCTGACCGGCGGTACGACACCCTCCGGCGCGGTCACCGGTACGGCACCCTCCGGCGCGGTCAGCGGCAACGCGACGGCGCCGGGGTGTCGTGCCGGTGCCAGACCGCCTCGATCACCCGGCCGTCGGGCAGGGCGTGCCGGTCCGGGCCCCGGTCCGGCACCAGCCCCGCCCGGGTCAGGGCCCGCCGGCTGGCGGTGTTCCCGGGCTCGGCGCCCGCCCGCACGGTGGCGAGGCCGAGGTGGGTGTGCGCGAGTGCGAGGCCCGCGCCGAACAACTCCGCGCCGAGCCCCCGGCCCCGGCAGCCCGGCGCCAGCCAGCCGCCCAACTCGCCGGTGCGCGGGTCGAGTTCCAGGCCCCCGGCATAGCTGAGGTCCGAGCGGCGCACGCACACCAGGAACAGGGCGCCGGTGCCGTCGGGCACGAACGGCTCGGCCAGCTCACGGGGCACCCGGCGGCCGTCGTCACCGGCCGGCCGCCACCCCAGCAGCACCCTGCGCACGGCGGGATCGGGCACGATCCGGTCGGCCTGGGTGCCCAGCCACCGCTGCGCCTCCGGGTCCGCGCACGCGGCCAGCGCCGCCGCCACGTCGAGGCGGTGGCGCGGGGTGAACAGCAACAGCCGCCCGGTGGCCAGGACGTGCCGGTCCGGTCCGCACCGCCCGGGCACCGGCAGGCCGGGAGCGGGCCGGAGCCGGCGGATGAGCGACCAGACCATGACGTCCCCGGGCACAGTGCCACGTACGGCGGGCACGAGCCGCCCACGGGTGCGGTCCTTCCGCACCGGCGGCGAATCTAGCGGGTGCCGGGCCGGATGCCGTAACCCGCCGTCCCGTCGGGCGGGGTGCGGGCCCGGGCGGACGCGGATCAGCCGGGCCGCTCCTGGGAGCCCGGGGCGGGCCGGGTCCGGGTCCAGGACGGATCGAGGGCGGCGCAGGGACAGGGACACGAGTGTGGGCAGGGGGCAGTGCGGTGCATGGCGAGTCCTTCGGACGAGTGGGGGATGGTCCGCTGGGCTGTGGGGGGACGCCCGCTCCTGGGTCGGGAGCAGTGCCGCCCACTCTCCCACCAGCCAACGAAGCCTCGCAACCGCCAAGTTGAAGACCGCAAACAGGCGAGCCCGCGCGGCGCCCGTGGGTGTCGTAGCGTGGGAGCGTGTACGCCACCCGGATCATCCGGCATGTGCAGGCGCCACCGGAGGCCGTCTACCGGGCCCTGCTGGACCCGGGCGCGCTCGCGGCCTGGCGGGTCCCGGACGGCATGACCGCTCGCGTCCACCTCTTCGAGGCCCGCGAGGGCGGTGCCTTCCGGATCTCCCTCACCTACGACGACGCGCGTGACACCGGCAAGTCCGGCGCCCGCACCGACACCTACCGGGGGCACTTCGCCCGGCTGGTACCGGACGCCCGGGTCGTGGAGGTGTTCGCGTTCGAAACCGGTGAAGAGGCACTGAGCGGCACCATGACCCTGACGACGACGCTCACCGCCCGGGGCGGCGGCACGGACGTGGAGATCCTGCACGAGGGCGTCCCCGACGCCGTCCCGCGCGCCGACAACGAACGCGGCACCGGGATGGCCCTCGGCCGTCTCGCCCGGCTCGTGGAGGGCCGCCCGGCGGCCGAACCGGAATGACCGAAACCGTGTCGTCGCCGGTCCGCTATGCGATACAAGCCTTTCGGTGCCTCGGGTTCCGGGCATCTCTTGAAAGACAGAGGTGAAACGGAACCGCGGCACGAGGAACGGGCTCTTACGGTCAGGAAGAACGGCCGGAATCCCACCGGCGTGGCCCCGCCCCGCCCCACTCGGGGCGGGCTCACGCCGGGACCGCCGGGGCCGCCCGCGACGACCGGCAGTCCCACGGCACCCGGCGGGAAGCCGTGGCCCGGCGAGCGGCACGATGGGCTCCGGACCGCTGCCGGCCGGATTCAGGACATCCTTGAGTTCCACCATCCGGAAGCCCTTGACGACCTCCGGCCCGGGAAACCCGGCGCGGCGGACCGGACGACGGTGCGAGGGAGGCGGGCGGGCGTCAGGCCGTGTGCGCGAGGGAGGGGAGAAGGCGGGCATCAGGCCGTGTGCTGCCGCGACTCCGTGCCGGAACCGGCCCGCCGCGTCTCGACGCCGCCGCCCCGGTCGTGGTGGCGGTGCCGGTCGACGGGGGTGCGGTGCAGGGCGATCAGCGCGGCGTCGTCGTCCAGCCGGCCGCCGGCATGGGCGAGCAGATCGCGCCGTAGGTGGTGCATCAGCGCCTCCGGACGCTCCTCGGTCCACCGCGCCGCCCGCTCGGCCAGCGGATAGAACCGGCCCCGCGCGTCCCGGGCCTCCACGACGCCGTCGGTGTAGAGCAGCAGGGTGTCGCCCGGCTCGAAGGAGAACACGTCCAGGGTGCGATCGGCGCCCGGATGCACACCGAGCGGCGGCGACGGATGCAGGCTCGGCACGGTCACGACGTGCCCCGGGCTGAGCAGCAGGGGCGGGGGATGCCCGCAGCTGGTCATCCGGGTGACCGGGTCGCTGTCCGGGATCTCCACCATCAGGGCGGTGGCGAAGCGCTCACCGGCCTCCTCCGCGGGCTCCAGGTCGGCCGCGTACCGGCTGACGCTCTGGTCCAGGGCGGCGGCCAGCTCTACCAGCGGCATGTGCCGGTGCCCGCTCTCCCGGAAGGCGCCCAGCACCAGAGCGGCCTCGCCGATGGCGGACAGCCCCTTGCCGCGCACGTCCCCGATCAGCACGCGTACGGCGCCGTCGCTGACCGTCGCCGCGTACAGGTCGCCGCCGATCTGCGCCTCGTCCTCGGCGGCCAGGTACAGGGAGGCGATCCGCAGCGGGCCGATGTGCTCGGGCAGCGGCCACATCAGCACGTGCTGCGCGGCCTCGGCGACCGTGCGGACCTGGGCCAGCTGGGCCAGCCGGCGCCGGCGCAGCGCGCTGTAGAGGACGCACAGCACCGAGAGCACCGCGAGCGTGATGATCTGCACGATGTGGTTCAGGGTGCCGATCCCGCCGTGCGTGACGCCGATGAGGGCCTGGGCGCCGGTCGCGAGCGCGCCGACGGCCGCGGTGGTGCGGGGGCCCGCGAAGGACGGCGTGATCGCGGGCGCGATCACCAGGGTCGGGCCCAGGTGCACGTCCGTGGGCGCCTGTACGTCCACCACCGTGATGACGACGATCAGTGTGACGGGGAGCAGCAGCAGGGCGGGCGCGGACCGCAAGGACCGCCACGACCGCCGCCGCCCGATCACGTCCGCGAGCCGGGATGTCATGCCTACAGCGTGCTCCCGGGCAGATCGGGCGGCCACTCGCCGACCCGGCCCGCCGCGGCCCGGCCCGGCCCCCTGACACGGCCGGGTGACCCCCGGTGTGCCGCGCGGGGGCCCCGGGTACCCGGAACAGCCCCGGGCGGCACCGGCCCGCCAGGGGCAGCGTGCTCGCGAATGGAGAGACATGACGCACGACGGGGAGGACACCGCCGCCGCCCGGCGACCGGACGTCACCGGGCTCCGGCTCGCCATGAACGGCCAGGACCAGCAGGCCCCGCCCGCACCGCCGCGGGCCGACCTGCCCGAGGACCGCAGCCAGGCGATCCTGGAGGCCGCCAAACAGATCGGCGCGCTGTTCAAACGCGCCGGCCATCCCTTCGCACTCGCCGGGAGCGTGGCCGTCTACGCGCACGGCGGCAGCCGCTACCTCCAGCACGACGCGGACTTCTGCGTCCTGCCCGAGGACGCCGAGGCGGTCGCCGCCACGCTGCGCGAGGCCGGGCTCGCGGTGCTCACACCGCCCGAGGACTGGCTGCTGAAGACCACCTGCCACGGGCAGAACGTCGACATCATCTTCGCCCTCGCGCACGAGCCCGTCACCAAGGACATGCTCGACCGGGCCCACACCCTGCCGGTCGACTCGGTGCTCATGCCAGTGCTGTCCCCGACCGACCTGATCCGCAGCCTGATCAGCGCCTTCTCCGAGCACTACTGCGACTTCGGCTCGGTCCTGCCGGTGGCGCGGGCCGTCCGCGAGAAGGTCGACTGGGACGCGGTGCGGGCGGGCTGCGGGGACCAGCCCATGCCGGCCGCGTTCCTCTTCCTCCTCGAACGGCTGAACGTGATCGACCCACAGGAGGGGCAGCCATGACCGAAGCGAGTCCGCCGGTCCAGCCGGCGGCCAGCCTGGACTACCACGTCGCCCATGTCGCCGAACGCCTCGCCGCCGGGCCCCTGGGGGAACTCGGCGTACGGCTCGAACCGCGCGGCGACTCCGTCCTGCTGACCGGGACCGTGCCGTCCGCGCAGTGCCGCGACGAGATCCTGAGCCTGGTCCGCGAGGAGCTGGCGGGGCATCCCGTCCACTGCGACCTGCTCATCGCGGGGACCTCCTCGCCCGACCGGGGGGAGGACCTGACATGATCCGCGTCGCGGCCGTCGGGGACATCCACATGGGCCCCGAGAGCCAGGGCACGCTGCGCCCCTCCTTCGAGACACTGCCCGACCGCGCCGACGTGCTGCTGCTCGCCGGTGACCTGACCCGGCACGGCACACCGGAGGAGGCCGCGGTCGTCGCCCGCGAGATCAAGGACCTCGGGGTGCCGGTGGTCGCCGTCCTGGGCAACCACGACCACCACGACGAACGGCCCGAAGAGGTCACCGCGATCCTCCGCGAGGCCGGCGCGCACGTCTTGGAGGGGGAGGCGGTCGTCGTCCCCGCGGGCGAGGCACGGATCGGGGTGGCCGGCACCAAGGGCTTCGGCGGCGGCTTCGTGGGCCGCTGCGCCGGCGAGTTCGGCGAACCGATCATGAAGGAGTTCGTGCGCTACTCCCGCCGGTGCGCCGACGGTCTGCACACGGCCCTGAAGGAACTGGCCGAGGCGGACTGCGACGCCCGCATCGCGCTGACCCACTTCTCGCCGGTCGCCGACACCCTCGCCGGGGAGCCGCCGGAGATCCACCCGTTCCTCGGCAGCTACCTCCTCGCCGAGGCCATCGACACCGGGGGCGCCGACCTCGCCGTACACGGCCACGCCCACGCCGGCACGGAGCACGGCATGACGAGCGGCGGCGTCCGGGTGCGCAACGTCGCGCAGCCGGTGATCGGGCAGGCGTTCCACGTGTACCACCTGCCGGGCGGGGGCGGGGGCGGGGGCGGAGGCGGAGAGCGGTCTGCGTGACGCCGGGGGCGGCCGGGGCGTGCGGGACCGTCGCAAGGCGGCCGTTCCCATGGCCGGTCCCAGGGCTGTTCCCATGGCCGGTCCCATGGCCGGGCGCCTGGGCGCGGCGCCGTACCCACACCCCCCTGTCCCTCCCACCGCGCCGCAAGCGGGGCTGGTCGGCGTTCGACGGGCCGCCAGGCCGCCGCCGTACGTACCGCGTGCGACGGAGGAGCCGTCAGGCCGCCGTGCCCAGCGCCTCCCGCCCCGTCGCACGCGCCGGTACCGGCAGGTCCCGGCGGCGCAGCAGCAGGCCCGCGCCGATGGAGCCGGCGATGAGGAGGCCGCCCGTGATCAGGGCGCCGCGGGCGCCGGCCCACTCCATCAGCAGACCCAGCAGGGGCGGCCCGCCGAGGCCCCACACCGTGCCGATGCTGCTCCACACGCCGAGCACCCGGCCCCGCAGACGCGTGGGCGGGTCGGTCTGGAGGACGGCCGTGCCGGCGGTGTCGGAGACGGACTCCACGACGGCCATGGGGAGCACCAGCACGAGCAGCATGGCCAGCGAGGGGGAGAGCCCGGCCACGGCCTGCAGCAGGCCGCCGGCCGCCGCGAGCAGCCCCACGGTCCGTACGGACGGCCGGTGCAGCCGGGCGCCGAGGACCGCGCCGAGGATGCCGCCGACGGCCAGCACCGTGGACACCGTGCCGAAGGCGCCGGCGCCACCCGCCAGCGGCCCGGTGACCAGCACCGCGAGGGTCAGGCCGTAGTTCCGGCCGAGGACCGAGCTGATTCCGGTGATGCCGGCGAGGGCGACCAGGCGGGGACGGCGCACGAAGAATTTCAGCCCCTCCCGCACGCTCAGCTCCTCGGGCGCCGGTACGGGCCGTACCTCGACCGCCGGCTCCTTCACCGCGCCCGGCGCGGGCCGCAGGAACGGCACGACCGACGCGACGAACAGGAACGAGACGCCGTTGGCGGCGTACGCGGCGGACGTGCCGAGGAGGCCGACGGTCAGTCCGGCCAGCGCGGTCCCGGCCAGCCGCCCCGCGCTGTGCACGAGCGCGCCGACGCCGATCGCGGACGGCACGTCCTCGACGGGCACCAGGTCGTTGCCGAGCAGCGCGCAGGCCGGCCCGTCGACGGTGGCGACGACGCCCGTCACGGCGGCCAGTACCAGCAGCGACGTCATGTCGATCCGGTCGAGGGCCACCAGCAGGGCCGTGGTGAACGCCACCGCGCCGAGCAGCGCCTGGCTGACGGCGACCGTCAGCTTCCGGGGCCAGCGGTCGACGGCGGCGCCGCCCAGCAGGCTCACGAAGAGCGCCGGCGCCGCCTGCACGGACATCGACAGACCGGTCGCCGCCGCCGACCCGGTGATGTGCAGCACCAGCAGGTTCTGCACAGTGAGCTGCGTCCAGGTACCGGTGTTGGACACGAGGTTGGCGACGGACCACCACCGCATGCCGCAGTGCCGCAACGAGCGCCAGGGCGACCGGGAGGGGGCGGTGGGGGACAGGGGCGTGGGCAGGGCAGGGGCAGCAGACAAGGCGGAGTACTCGGGGGGTGGGGGAGAAGGACCGGCGGTTCCCGTCGGGCCGGCTGCGCTGCGAGGCCGGGACGCCTGGTCGGGGCGCCGCCCATGGTGGCAGAAGGGCCGGGCGGGGCCCCACCGATGCCCTGCCCGACCGGCCCCGGCGGAAGCCCAAACCCGCTATTCGCCAGGGCATTTGGGACCCCGCGTGGGTTTCCTCACAGCTCTCTGCCCCACCGGACACCCCGGTCACGCTCCGGAGCGCCCGGTCACCGAGCCCCCTGTACGGGGGCTGCCGTCCCGGCTAGCGATTGACCGACCGCATCCCCGCCTCGTCGTAGCGGTCGCCGGACGCCTCGGGCAGCTCGGCGTCGATCCGGGACAGGTCCTCCTTGGTCAGCTCGATGCCGACCGCTCCCGCGTTCTGCTCCAGGTAGCTACGGCGCTTGGTGCCGGGGATCGGTACCAGGTCCTCGCCCTGCGCCAGCACCCAGGCGATGGCGAGCTGGGCCGGGGTGACGTCCTTCTCGGCGGCGATCTCCTTGACCTTGGCCGCGAGCCGGAGGTTGGCCTCCAGGTTGCTGTCCGTGAAGCGCGGGTTGCTGCGGCGGAAGTCGTTCTCGTCCAGGTCGTCAGGGGAGCTGAAGCGGCCCGCGAGGAAGCCCCGGCCGAGCGGCGAGTACGGCACGAAGCCGATGCCCAGTTCCCGGCAGGCCGGCAGCACCTCGGCCTCCACGTCGCGCGTCCACAGCGAGTACTCGCTCTGCACGGCCGTGACCGGGTGGACGGCGTGCGCCCGCCGGATCGTCTCCGCGCTCGCCTCGCTCAGCCCGATGTGACGCACCTTGCCCTCGGCGACCAGCTCACCGAGCGCGCCGACCGTCTCCTCGATCGGCACGTTCGGGTCGACCCGGTGCTGGTAGTAGAGGTCGATGTGGTCCGTGCCGAGCCGCTGGAGCGAGCCGTGGACCGAGCTGCGGACGTGCTCGGCGGAGCCGTCCTGCGGGCCGACGGAGCTCATGTCGCCGGGTACGGCGTCGTCCATCCGGTAGTTGAACTTCGTCGCGAGCACATACTCGTCGCGGTGTCCCCGGATCGCCTCACCGACCAGCGACTCGTTGGTCAACGGGCCGTAGAGCTGCGCGGTGTCCAGGAAGTCGATGCCCAGCTCCAAGGCGTGCCGGATGGTCGCGATGCCCTCCGCCTCGTCGGTGGTGCCGTAGAAGGCGGACATGCCCATACAGCCGAGGCCGAGGCTAGATACTTGAAGGTCCCGCAGACTGCGCTTCTGCATGGGGGGTCCTTTCATCCACGTCGTACACGCTGATTCGTCGTCTTACCGGGTGCCGGAAGCCTTCTTCCATCTAGCGACGGATTCCCGGCCCCGGCATCCCAGGACGCTACGAGCTGGAGCGCTCTCGAAGTCAAGCCCGCGAGCCTGAGCCGGGGTGAAGTCCTGCTGGTCGCGCGCTTGGAAGACCGGGCCGGCGGGGCCACTGCTCGCGCCATAGGCGACCGATACGTGCGGGGTAAAGCCGTCGGCGTTCTCCGGTACCTCGTCAAGCACGCTGCGGAAGGCGGTACGGACGGCGTGCACGGAGCCGTCCGGATGGACGTGCAGCAGGATGGTTCCCGGGTCCCGTACATGCGGGCCCACCTGGACGCCGAAAGCCGGGACCGCGGCCAGGCGCTCGCCGGCCGCGTCGGCGATGGCCCGGACGTCGTGCTCCTCGACCTCACCGACGAAGCCGACGCCCTGCATGGTCAGGGGAGAAGCGGCGGCCCACACACCATCCGGGCCACCACCACCAGTGATGTCGCACGCTGCCACACGCCGTCATGCGGCGATCAAATCAAGGGGCGCCCGCGCCTGACGAGAGCGCGAGTCCACGGCCACTCCTCGATGGCCGCGAGCAGCCCAACCACCGAGCCACCGTTCCGATCAGGCGTCCACTTCCTGGCACGCGAGAAGCACGGCGACGGAGCCCGAGGCGCGGTACGTCGCCCGAGCCGGACGAGGGGCGTGATCGGCGATCTGCTTTCCGAGGCACGACAAAATTTCCCCGAGGCGCGGCGGAACAGGTGGCAGGTCGGCCATGGCCGTGCAGTGCCGCCCAGGGGCCGGTTCGACGGCCCTGCCGCCACGGGCGGGCCTGTCGGCTGATCAACTGCTGCCGCGGTACGCGGGTGTACGGCGAGTTGCCGGCAGGTGGCGTGCCATTCCTCATGGGCGGGCCCGAGGTCGTCGGAAACTGAACACATAGCTGCGTTCTCTGCTTTGAGCCACTGGAGCCGCGACGTTCTTCGCGGAGATCAAAGTCAGGCTACGCTCGCGGCATGGCCGACTACTTCCAGGTATCCACGGCAACACCGACACGCGAACAGGCTGTTGAGCTGGCGCGTACCGTCGTCAGCCGTCGTCTCGCCGCAGGCGCTCAGATCATCGGCCCGGTGATCTCCGCCTTCTGGCACGACGGGGAGTTCGGTACAGGCGAAGAGTGGCAGCTGTTGATGAAGACCACTGCCGCCCGATATCCCGAACTCGAAGCCGACATTCTGAAGCACCACCCCTGGCAGAACCCGGAAGTCGTGGCAGTACGGATCGAGGCAGGGTCCGAAGGCTACCTGGAGTGGATCGCCGCCAACACGACACCCACGGACTAGGGCATCACGCCGCCCCGCCCCGCTCCAAGGCATCGGCGACTGCGGAGAGACGGTGATACGGGCGCAGCTGCTCGATGAGTGGGGTAAGGCGCTGCCTGGGCCGGACTGAGGCAACCTCGGCTGAAAGATCGAGCGCGCGGCTGGCCAGCTTCGCAGCCTCCTCGACTTCGCCGGCGTGCAGATAGGACGTGGCCAGCCGTGAAAGGTACAGGCTTTTGTCACGCGCATGCGCATCGGCATAGCTCTTCAGGGCCCCGGTCAGCACCGGCACCGCACGTAGGGGCCTGCGCAACTCCGTCCAGCATCGACCGGCCATGATCTGCAGCTCTGTGGCATCGACCCAGGCCGCCCAGTCGGGCTGAGGAGTGCCATCGGCTTCAGCGAGGGCCGCCTCGGCGGCCTCCAGAGCACCTTCGCATTCTGAGCCGTGTCCAGCAACGGCATAGGCCCACGCGAGTCGCTCGTTGAGGAGTGCCCGAACGCCGGAGGGCGCTGCCGGGCCGGCTTCCTGGACGGAACGGGCTGCGGTCTCCATCCCGTCCTGCCGGTTCACCGCCTGGTAGGCGAGGAAGGCCAGGGCGTTTCCGGCGAGCGCAGCATCCTGGGCCTCGACGGCGGCCACGTGGCTGGCCTTGTACAGACTGGCTGCGTCTGCTGCCCGGCCGGCGTCGAAGGCCGCCCATCCCGCCTGCTGCGCCTGCTCGGCGAGAACCGATAGGAGGCCCTGCCTCGTGGCATGCGTGTGCTGGTAATCCCGAATGATCGTCTTTGTGTACTGGTATTCGCTGGCGTACACCGAGTAGGTGTCACCCCCGCCGAGGATGTCGTCCAGGCGGCGAAGACGAGCGGTTCGCTCGCGAAGTCGCTGCGGAAGGTCGCTCCTGATCCTGCGGCCGACCGACGGCCGGGTGAGCGCGGGTAGGCCAGCGGCCAGGCCGCCGCCCATCGCCGCCTTCACGAACTGCCTACGGTGCACGTCTCCCTCTCTCTGGCCGGCGTCGGGAGCACCTGCCTCCCACCCGCGCGGGGCAAGGCCGAGCATGTGACCGGGGATGCGTAGAGCATCTGCAATCCGAGCGATCTTCTCGAAGGTGGTGACGCTTCCCTGCCCGCGGGCCAGTTCGCCGACGCGGTTGGGCTTGATATCACATTCTGTAGCGATCTTTGAGTAGCTGATTTTTGCCTCGCTGCGAGCCAGGGAGAAAACAGTGCCGAAGTCGTGTGCGGCAAAGGCAGCTTGCATGTCCGCGCGTTCGAGAAGGTTGCGCGGCAACGCAGTTGGAGGTCCATAACCGATCATCAGATGCCCTCGCCTGGCAGTGACAGCCTTCCGTACTGGCCTCCCAACAAGCCTATCCATCATGGGTATACCTGCGGTGGGCAAGCCACGGAGTCCCTGACGATGGACCGTTGACGCAATGACCCCGGCGAGGTGGTGAGACCTCCCGGGGCATGGCCAACGCTCGAACCCTGAAGGGAGCGTCGACATGACCAACGGTATCGGCCGAGGACGAAGGCCGACACGGCACGCCGCAATGACGATCAAGGTCTACACGGTCACCCGTGAGGGCGTCGTCACCGCGCCTCGCGCGATCGTGACCGTCTCCCGCAGCTACCCGCCCCAGCCCGAGCAGACCACCACGGCGCTGCCGCCCTGCGCGTGCCCGCTGTACCGTCAGACGGAGGCGGCCCGATGACGAAGACCGCCCAGGCCGCCGCCGACACCGCGACGGCGGGCACCGACCTGATGCGGAGCAGCATCGCCCTGCTGCTCCCGCACGACACGGTGCGGCCGCCCGCCGGCGAAAAGCTGGCGGCTCTGACCGCGACCCTGCGCGGGCACATGGAGTCCCTTATCCCGCAGGTAGAGCGGATCGCCGCGCTGCTGCCCGAGGACGACATCCCCCGCTACTGCGCGGTTGCCTGTGTCAGCGAGGCGCGCGTCAAGTTGTCCGCTCGCGCGGGTACCGCGCCGGGAGAGGACGTCGTATACGCCAGGAGGCTGGCCCGCACGCTCAGCGCGCTGTGCGACCACTACGAGGCGCTCACCGGCCGGGGCATGTGTGTGGCCTGCGACCGGCCGATCCGAGCCGGGGACGACACCGCGCCCTACGACCGGGCCGGCAACTCGGGCGGCACCGTCACGAGCACGGTGCACGCGGCCTGCGCCCCGAGTCTGCACCCCGCTCACTGAGCGGTTCACCTCGCCCCGGGTTCCAGGGGCCCCAGGCGGCCGATTCGGGTCAGGGCCGCATCCCACCAGCCCCCGCCCTGCTGCGGCTTCCTCGCTGTCGCCGCGGCCGGGCGGGACGGCCGCCCCACTCGGTCCCGGAAGTCCGGGTGGGGCGGTCACACCGAAGGAGCACGATGGAGTTGGTACCGCCGCCGCGGCCGAGGCTGCTGCCGGATCCACTTGACGATCCGACCTGGGTCAGCCGCCTCGTCTCGACGCACGAGATGCCGCTGACCGGCACGCTGAACGAAGCACAGCGCGCCGGACGGCAGTGCATGTGGTGCCCGGCCACCGCGCCGGTCGAGTTGCGGCCCCTGGAGGGCATGGAGGCGGGCTGGCCGCCGCGGGTCTGCGCCGCGTGTGTCGAGGCCCGGACCGCGAAGGTCGAGACCTTCATCCTCTGGGTCAGGCACGCCGCAGAGTGTGAGGCCTGCGAGGCCGGTCCCCGGTGCGCCGCTGCCGTACCGCTCGCAGAGGCGCACGCAACCGCCTGCGAGACCGCCACCGGCAGCCGGCTCGTCACCTGCATGGCCTGCCAGGCCGAGCTGAGCATCCTCAACCCCGGCACCGTGCCCCGGCACTGGCCGGGTGACGCCGGGTCCTACTTCAGCTACCTGCACAGCCCGAAGTGCCGCTCGCGGTCCACGGGCGGCGGCAGGCTCCGGGCCCTGCCGCCGCCGCACGAGCACCACGGCGAGGGGAAGCCGAACCCGGAAGGACGGAGCTGATGGCCGTCGAACTGCGGCTGCCCGAGGCCGCGGAGTCCAGTACCGAGGCGGGAGTGCGGCCCATCCGGTACTGGAACGGCACCCCTGTCCCGTACATCACCGCCTGGTCGGGCGAGCAGGGGCCGGGGCAGCCCATCAAGCGGATCAGGGGCCGGGGCGGTACCGGCCTCGGCTTCCAGGACGAGCATCACTTCGATCGCCAGTACGGGGTCCTGTGGGCGCGGAAGCCGGTCACGCGCGGAGGCCGGCCGGTGTTCGACGAGGTGCACCCGCTGCGGCAGCGGCAGGCCATGAGCCGTCTGCTGTGCCAGGTGTGCGGTGGCCCTACCGGCAGCCGTCGCGACGAGCGCTCGCTCTTCATGGTCGCCTCGCCCAGCGGAAGGCTGATCGAGGAGGGGCAGGTAGTGGTCGCGCCGCCGGTCCACCGGGTCTGCGCGGAGGAGGCGCGTGAGCACTGCCCGTCGCTGCGGAAGGGATGGACGGCTGCGCTGGTGGGCTACGCGCCGGTGTGGGGCGTCAGCGGTCAGATTTTTGACCCCGACACTCTCGATCTGCTGCCGGGAGACAAGAACGGCATGAACAAGGTGCCGTTCACGGCGAGCACTCTCCTCCGGTGGACTCTGGCTGCCGCCCTCATGGTCGCCCTGAAGGACGTGCTCCCCGTGGCCGACCTTGCCGAGGCCATTGAGGGAGGCGCCGGTTGAGCGAAGACCCGCACGACGGCCCTGACGATGCCTCGGTCTCCCTGGAACTGCCGGTGCCGCCGCCGTTCATGTTCGGCTGTCTGGAGTGCGTGACGGTGATGACCACGCTCGCCGAGCGGCTTCGCGTGGACACGAACTGCTTCGTCGCGCGGGCCGCCGTGTCCCGGCACATCGTCGCGGCCCATCCCGAGGCCATCCCCCCGCCCCACACCCACGACTGCGACCAATACCGCACGCCCAAGAACCTGCCGAGTCACGTGACCTCTTCCTGCCCGAGACCCTCGCCCAGTTGCTCTGGGACCAGCACAGACCTCGCCCAACGCCCGGGCAGCTCAACCATTATCCGAACCCAGGCCATCGCCGACGAACTCCAGGGAGTCAACGGATGAGCGTCACCGCCCACGACGCGGCCCGCCCCTACCTCGCCGCACTCGCCCAAGACCTCGTCGCCCACGGCGCGATCCGCAGCGCGCCCTGGGAAGAGGCCTTCGCCACCGTCCCTCGTCACCTGTTCGTGCCCACATGGTTCGAGCAGGAGACGGACGAGCGGGGCATCGCGGTGTGGCGCCGGCGCCACACCGATGACGAGGAGCTGGCGGCCGTCTACCGGGACGCCACTCTCGTTACGCGCCTGGACCCGGAGACGGCCGAGCAGGTCGCACCGGACGCCTGGACCGGATTCCCCACGTCCTCCAGCACCCTGCCCAGCCTCATGGCCGGGATGCTGGAGGACCTGGGCGTCGGCGACGGCCACCGAGTCCTGGAGATCGGCACGGGCACCGGCTACAACGCCGCCCTGCTGTGCGCCCGACTGGGCAGTACCGCCGTCCACTCCGTCGACGTCGACCAGGGACTCGTGGACGCCGCCCGGGCCCGGCTCTTCGACGCCGGCTACAACCCGTGCGTGTTGGCCGGAGACGGAACGCTGGGATACCCGCAGCCGTACACCTTTGACCGGATCATCGCCACCTGCTCCGTGCGGGCCGTCCCGGACGCCTGGATCCACCAGCTACGCCCGGGCGGAGTCATCGTCACCGACCTGACGCTCGGGATCGAAGGGGGGCTGGTACGGCTCTCCCGCGGCTCCGACGGCCTCGCCCGCGGCTTCTTCACCACCAACGCCGGTCGCTTCATGCCCGCGCGCGCCGATGCCCGTACGTACCCCGCCCAGGCCCGGCCGGAGCGGGCGCCTGCGGCGGGAAGCCGGCCGACCTCGCTCACGGCGGCGGAGTTGCGCACCCACTACCCGCTGCGCCTGGTGCTCGCCTTCCACCTGCCCGACGCCGAACTCGTCTACCACCACGACGAGGAAGGACTCGCACTCCAGCTCCAGCGGCCGGACGGCTCGTGGGCCCGCGTCCCGCTCGCCGGGGACAGCGCGGGCATCATGACCTTCGGCGGCGACGAGAGTCTGTGGCAGCACGCCGAGGAGGCCTGGCGTTGGTGGAACGGCGTCGGCCGCCCGGCGCAGGACAGGTTCGGCTACGCCCGGGAGTTCGGGGGCGGCGCGTACGCCTGGTACCTGCCGAGCGGCAGACGCTGGTCCCTGCCCGGCTGACCGCCTGGACCTGCCCCGCTCGTCTGCTGCCCCCGGCGGGGCCTCCCCGTTCCCGGTCACGGGACGAGGCGGCCTCGATGCGCTGGAGGTGACGGCGGCTGATCCCCTGGGCCTCGCTGAAGCGCAACGACATCGAGGCGTGCGGGGCGCGGCGGGATGCAGGGCGAGATGTCGCGCCGCTCGTACAGGTGGTGATGTAGCGCCGCTCGTACAGGTGCTTTGGCTTTACAGGTGTGTGGCGTTGAACGCCCGGCACAGTGACAAATCGGTGTCCGTCAACGGCGAGAGCACCGACAACAGCGCCGCGCTGGTCCAGTGGCTCGGTGGTGACCAGCCCCACCAGCGGTTCCGCCTCGCTTAGATCGAGCCGTGGGTGTGCCGGCCGCGCCTCCGCACGTCCGGCACGCGGTCGGTAGGCGCTGTCGGAGTTCCGTCCGGGGCGAACACGCGGTGGAAGGTGAAGGCGTGCGGGGCGGAGCCGTGGGCGTGGAGGTGTTCCAACCGGGATACGCCGTCCTGCCAGGTGGGTATCTCGTCGTCGGGGACCCACCAGAGGACGTGACTCGGGTGTTCCGTCCTCTCGAACCAGTCGTGACGCCTGTTCAGCGCCGCACGGTGCGGACCGGTGTAGATGGCGTCGAAGGCGAGGGGGAGGTCCGTCCAGAGTGAGAGGGTCGCGTCCAGGGCGATGGTCCCCGCCGTACGGCCCTTGCCGTACCAGGTCGGTACGGCGAACTCGCCCCACGCACCCCAGTCCAGGTCGAAGTGTGTGCCCCGGCAGCCGTCCGCGGCTTCGGCACGGGCGAGGTATCCCGGGTGCCGGCTGATCTTCCGGTAGACGGCCTCACCGCTGGTGTGGAGTGCGCGGGTGAGAGGTCCCGGGTCGGTGAGAGGTGACTTCAGGACGCCGAACGTGTACAGCGCAAGACGGGGCATGCGTCTCTCCCTGGTCGGGGGGATCTGGGGTGGGCGATTGCCGAAGACGAGGGGAAAGTAGCTGCCGCTGGGGGGCCTGTCGAAGTTGCGTTTTTCCTTTCTGAGTGGCCTCTTCCTCGGTGGACGTGTCGATGGTGAGAGGGCGCGTGCGGACGGTCGGCTCGGGTGCTAGCTTCCCTTCCCGTGACGGTGCACCAGGAGGAGACCAGGGCGGCCTACGACGGAGTCGTCGAGCTGTACGCGTCGATGTTCGCCGATCGGCTGGAGACGCGGCCGTTCGCGCGGAACATGATCGGTACCTTCGCCGAACTGGTGCGGGCGACGGGGAACCTGCGGGCGGCCGACGTGGGGTGCGGGCCCGGACACCTGACGGCCATGCTGCGCGACCTCGGGTTGGACGCCTTCGGGCTGGACCTCTCTCCGGTCATGGTCGAACACGCCCGGCGGGCCCATCCCGCGCTGCGGTTCGAGGAGGCGCGGATGGAGGCCCTGCCGGTCGAGGACGGCACCCTCGGCGGCGTGCTGGCTCACTACTCGATGATCCACACCCCGCCCGGGGAACTGCCCGCGTTGCTCGCCGAGCAGGTGCGGGCCCTGGCGCCGGGGGGTCTGCTCCTGGTCTCGTTCTTCGGAACCGACGGGTCCACGCCAGTTCGGTTCGACCATAAAGTGGCGCCCGCCTACAGCTGGCCGGTGGACCGGTTCGCGGAGCTGCTGGCCGGGGTCGGTCTCGACGTCGTTGCCCGGCTGCTCCACGACCCGGCCTCCGAACGAGGCTTCCTGGACGCGCATGTGCTGGCCCGCCTACCCGTCGTGTCAGGCGTCGTGACCTGATCCCGCCCGCACAGGGGAGACGTGCCGCCGGGACGTCGGCGGCGGTGCGGAGGTTGCCTCCCGGGCCGTGATTCCCGCCGTCCGGGCCTGTGGGGCTTCCCACCCGTTTTGGATCTTGACGTCCCGCTTGTGGCTCATCGAGTCTGGACATCCATACGAGGGCGCCTGAAACGGACGGAGCGCGGGAAAACGCCTCGCGCGGCGGAGGCGGAGACGGAGGCGGAGGGACGAGGGAACGTGACACGGCGAGTGCGCCTCGACCGCTGCCGCCCAGGGGTCGCCCCACGGCTCGTGCGGCTCGCCCGCTTCACCGCCCGCACCCTGCGCGCCGAGTGGCACGCCATCGTCACCGACCCCGTACGGCGGCTCGCCCGGCGCGGGCTGTCCGGGCTGCTGCTCGCCTTCGTCGCCGCGTTCGGTGTCGTCTTCTTCCACGACATCGCCCAGCATCCCACCGGCGCCCTGTGGGTCACCCGGCTCGGTGGCGTCCGGGCCGACCTGCCGCTGTGGGAGTCCCTGCTGCGCACCCCCGTGTCGCTGTACGTGCCCGCCCTCGACCTGCCCGTCTGGGCCGGCATCACCCAGCTCTTCCTCGCCTTCGCGCTCGCCGAGCTGACCCTCGGCCGGGCCCGTACCCTGGCGATCGCCTACACCGCCACGCTGGCCGGCACCCTCACCGCCCGCCTGATGATCGCCGCCGGACCTGGCTGGTGGGGGTTCGGGCTGCCGCCCGAGACCGGCCGGGTGCTGGACACCGGGCCCTCGGCCGCCGTCGTCGGCCTGTTCACCTATCTCGCCGTCGTCCGACGTGCCCCCGTGGTGTTCACGCTGACCGGCGGTTCGATGGTGTGGGAGTCCGTCGCCGTCCCCAACCTGGCCGGGAGGGAACACCTGGTCGCGGTGGGTACGGCCGTCGTCCTCGGTCTGCTGCACGGGCAGGGGGGCCGGCTCCGCGCCACCGCCGCCCTGACCCTGCTCCCGGTCCGCCGCGCCGACAGAGGCCGAGGACCCGCTCCCCGTACCGTGCGCGCGGACGCCGGGCGCACCGCCGCGCCCCCGCCCACCACCGTCCCCCCAGCCCCCTGACCCGGCGCCCGCGGCGCGCCCCTGTGGCGCTGCCCACCCTCTCGGTGTGATGGTTTTCGCACGGCCCCCCGGGCGGGCAGCCCCTAGGGTGGCCGCGGAGTACGCAAGGCGTGGCTGACACCAGGGTGTTCGTCGCCGGCAGGCAGCTGAAGGGAATCCAGGATGTTCCGCAAGGTGCTGGTCGCCAACCGAGGCGAGATCGCCATCCGCGCGTTCCGGGCGGGCTACGAGCTGGGCGCGCGCACGGTCGCCGTCTTCCCGCACGAGGACCGCAACTCGCTGCACCGGCTCAAGGCCGACGAGGCGTACGAGATCGGCGAGCCGGGGCACCCGGTGCGCGCCTACCTGTCGGTCGAGGAGATCGTGGCCGCCGCCCGCCGGGCCGGTGCCGACGCCGTCTACCCCGGCTACGGCTTCCTGTCGGAGAACCCGGAACTGGCCCGGGCCTGCGCGGAGGCCGGCATCACCTTCGTCGGTCCCGACGCGCCGACGCTGGAGCTGACCGGCAACAAGGCGCGCGCGGTCGCCGCGGCCCGGGCGGCCGGCGTGCCGGTGCTCGGCTCCTCGCA
Organism: Streptomyces pyxinicus; assembly: GCF_024753135.1. Classification (GTDB taxonomy): domain Bacteria; phylum Actinomycetota; class Actinomycetes; order Streptomycetales; family Streptomycetaceae; genus Streptomyces; species Streptomyces pyxinicus. The sequence continues at coordinate 91,190 of NZ_JANUGP010000010.1, forward strand.
GCCGTCCACCGACGTGGACGAACTGTTGCGCGCCGCCGAGGAGATCGGCTTCCCGGTCTTCGTCAAGGCGGTCGCGGGCGGCGGCGGGCGCGGTATGCGCCGGGTGGCGGAGCCCGCGCAGCTGCGCGAGTCCATCGAGGCCGCCTCCCGGGAGGCCGCGTCCGCGTTCGGCGACCCGACCGTCTTCCTGGAGAAGGCCGTCGTGGACCCGCGCCACATCGAGGTACAGATCCTCGCCGACGCCGAGGGCAACGTCATCCACCTCTTCGAGCGGGACTGCTCGGTGCAGCGCCGCCACCAGAAGGTCATCGAGCTGGCGCCCGCCCCGAACCTCGACCCGGAGCTGCGGACGCGGATCTGCGCCGACGCCGTGCGCTTCGCCCGCGAGATCGGCTACCGCAACGCGGGCACCGTGGAGTTCCTGCTCGACCGCGACGGCAACCACGTCTTCATCGAGATGAACCCGCGCATCCAGGTCGAGCACACGGTCACCGAGGAGGTCACCGACGTCGATCTGGTCCAGGCCCAGCTGCGCATCGCCGCCGGCGAGACCCTGGCCGACCTCGGCCTCGCCCAGGACACCGTCACCCTGCGCGGCGCCGCCCTCCAGTGCCGGATCACCACCGAGGACCCGGCCAACGGCTTCCGCCCCGACACCGGACGGATCAGCGCCTACCGCTCCCCGGGCGGCTCCGGCATCCGGCTGGACGGCGGAACCACCCACGCCGGTACGGAGATCAGCGCGCACTTCGACTCGATGCTGGTCAAACTCACCTGCCGGGGACGCGACTTCAAGGCCGCCGTCGGACGCGCCCGGCGTGCCCTCGCCGAGTTCCGCATCCGGGGCGTATCCACCAACATCCCCTTCCTCCAAGCGGTGCTGGACGACCCGGACTTCCAGGCGGGCCGGGTCACGACCTCGTTCATCGAGGAGCGGCCGCACCTGCTCACCGCCCGCTCCTCCGCCGACCGCGGCACCAAGCTGCTCACCTACCTCGCCGACGTCACCGTCAACAAGCCGCACGGCGAACGGCCCGAGCTGGTCGACCCGTTGACCAAGCTGCCGCCGCTGCCCGGCGGTGAGCCGCCGGCCGGGTCACGACAGCGGCTGGTGGAGCTGGGCCCCGAGGGCTTCGCCCGCCACCTGCGCGAGTCCCCGACGATCGGCGTCACCGACACCACCTTCCGCGACGCCCACCAGTCCCTGCTCGCCACCCGGGTGCGCACCAAGGACCTGCTCGCCGTCGCCCCGGTCGTCGCCCGCACCCTGCCCGGGCTGCTGTCCCTGGAGTGCTGGGGCGGCGCCACCTACGACGTCGCCCTGCGCTTCCTCGCCGAGGACCCCTGGGAGCGGCTGGCCGCGCTCCGCGAGGCCGTGCCCAACATCTGCCTCCAGATGCTGCTGCGCGGCCGCAACACCGTGGGCTACACGCCGTACCCGACCGAGGTGACCGACGCCTTCGTGCAGGAGGCCGCCGCCACCGGCATCGACATCTTCCGCGTCTTCGACGCTCTCAACGACGTCGGCCAGATGCGCCCCGCGATCGAGGCCGTCCGGGAGACCGGTACCGCGATCGCCGAGGTCGCCCTCTGCTACACCGCCGATCTCAGCGACCCGGCCGAGCGGCTCTACACCCTCGACTACTACCTGCGCCTCGCCGAGCGGATCGTCGAGGCCGGCGCCCATGTCATCGCCGTCAAGGACATGGCCGGACTGCTGCGCGCCCCGGCCGCCGCGAAGCTGGTCTCGGCGCTGCGCCGGGAGTTCGACCTGCCGGTGCACCTGCACACCCACGACACCGCCGGCGGCCAGCTCGCCACCTACCTCGCCGCGATCCAGGCGGGCGCCGACGCGGTGGACGGCGCGGTGGCCTCCATGGCGGGGACGACCTCGCAGCCGTCGCTGTCCGCGATCGTCGCCGCCACCGACCACTCCGAGCGGCCCACCGGCCTCGACCTCCAGGCGGTCGGCGACCTGGAGCCGTACTGGGAGGGCGTGCGGAGGATCTACGCCCCGTTCGAGGCGGGCCTGGCCTCCCCGACCGGCCGTGTCTACCACCACGAGATCCCCGGCGGCCAGCTCTCCAACCTGCGCACCCAGGCCGTCGCCCTGGGCCTCGGCGACCGCTTCGAGGACATCGAGGCGATGTACGCCGCCGCCGACCGCATCCTCGGCCACCTGGTCAAGGTCACCCCGTCCTCCAAGGTGGTCGGCGACCTCGCCCTGCACCTGGTGGGCGCCGGCGTCTCCCCGGCGGACTTCGAGGCGACCCCGGACCGGTTCGACATCCCGGACTCGGTCATCGGGTTCCTGCGCGGCGAACTGGGCACCCCGCCCGGCGGCTGGCCCGAGCCGTTCCGCACCAAGGCGCTCCAGGGGCGGGCGGCGCCCAGGCCGGTGCCCGAGCTGTCAGCGGAGGACCGCGAGGGGCTGGCCAAGGACCGCCGGGCCACCCTGAACCGGCTGCTGTTCCCCGCGCCCACCCGCGAGTTCGAGAGCCGGCGCCAGTCCTTCGGCGACACCGGCGTGCTGGACAGCAAGGCCTTCTTCTACGGGCTGCGCCCGGGCAAGGAGTACGCCGTCGACCTGGAGCCCGGAGTCCGGCTGCTGATCGAGCTGCAGGCGATCGGCGAGGCCGACGAGCGCGGCATGCGCACCGTGATGTCCACGCTCAACGGCCAGCTCCGCCCCATTCAGGTACGGGACCGGGCGGCGGCCTCCGACGTCCCGGTGACGGAGAAGGCGGACCGCTCCGACCCCGGCCATGTCGCGGCGCCCTTCGCCGGGGTGGTGACGCTCGCGGTGAGCGAGGGCGACGAGGTGGCCGCCGGTGCCACGGTCGCCACCATCGAGGCGATGAAGATGGAGGCGACGATCACCGCGCCGCAGGCGGGCCGGGTGGCCCGGCTGGCCATCAACCGCATCCAGCAGGTGGAGGGCGGCGACCTGCTCGCCGAGATCCGCTGAGCCGCGACGGCGGCGTGTGCCGGGCCCGGAGACCTCCCGGGCACGGCACACGCCGAGATCCGCTGAGCCGCGACGGCGGCGTGTGCCGGGCCCGGAGACCTCCCGGGCACGGCACACATGTCGTGGAGATGACGGTCAGTCCCAGAGCGGGTAGGTCATGACCCGCTGGAACCCGTCCGGACGGGCGTCGGTGTAGGTGAGGCTCATCCGGGTGAAGTGCTGCACCGCCGGGTCCTTCTTCCAGGCCTGCGGGCGGTCCAGCCTGACGCTCACCTGGTAGTAGCGGAAGTGACCCGCCGCGCAGTACGGCTTGCAGTCGTTGACCATGTTCACACCGGTGGCCGTGGCGCCGTCCGCGCCCCACTGCTTCCACTGGAGCCCGGAGAGCCGGCTGTTGCCGTCACCGCAGGCGAGAATGAAGTCGGTCGGACGGACATCGCGCTGCCACTGGCAGTCGACGAGCACCGGTGCCGGGGATGCGACCTTCGGTGCCGAGGTGGTCGCCGTACTGGCCGAGGCTGTGGACATCGCCGCGGTGAGCAGGGCTCCCGCCGCCAGGGTGATCGCCGTTCCCGTCAATGATCCGCGCATTGGCCGCTCCCGCCAGTCGTGCTGTGTCGGACCGCACATCGACGCTACGACCGTCCGCCCGAATGCACCAATCGCGCAGGTCGGAGTGCGTGTCAGCCGTGCGAGACGGTCAACCCGTAGAACCCGACCCGGGCGCCCTTGGTGGTGCTGTCCGAGGAGGACTGGTTGTAGGAGCCGGCCTTGAAGTACTGCTTGTACGGCTTGAAGGAGGACGGGATGGCGTAGTGGGTGGTCGTGCCGTTGACGGTCAGGTCGACGGTGTCGCCGCCCGAGACGGCGATGGTGTAGCTCCAGGTCTTGCCGACGGACACGTGCCCGACCGGGTGCGGGGTCTGGCCGCCGGAGGGGGAGTCCTCGGTGCCCAGCACGATGTCGCCGTCGCTGTGGTAGTACAGCTCGACCAGCGGCTTGGTGGAGGAGCCGCCGGAGCCGAGGTGGATCTGGCCGACGCACACGTTCTTGGTCACGGACACCACGCGCAGGGTCGCGCTCAGCCGGTGGGAGCCGGACAGCGCCCAGTCGGCGGCGCTGCCGTCGCGGTTCATCTCGCGCAGCTCGGAGCGGGCGTAGTTCGAGTTCGGCGTGGTGACGCCCTTCTCCGGTGCCCAGAACGTCATCGCGCCGTCCCGGGTGTCCGTGAAGAAGTACGTGTCCTGGTAGCCGTTCGCGCCCTGGAGCCGGGACGAGGGGATGGTGGTGGGCTTGCCGGGGGAGCCGACGGGTTCCTGGAGCTGCCAGACGGACAGGTCGAAGTTGCCGCCCGGTGCCACGTGCGGGTCGGCCGCGCCCGCGCCGGCGCCGCTGAGGAGGGTGAGCGCGAGGGCGAGGCCGACGGCGGCCGGGGGTGCCCAGAGCCGGGAACGGTTCACGGTGGGGGGTCCTTTCGCGAGAAGGACACGCCCGGCGCTCACATCCCGTGGTTCAGAATGCTGAACGCTGGACGCATCCTTGTTCACTGATGACCCGTGAAGCTAGAGGCCCGGCCCCGCGCCGTCAAGGGGTCAGCAGGCGCCCTCGTCCTGCCAGGGGCCCCATTCGGACGCGCCGGGCGTCTCGTTCTGGGTCCACCACTTGGCCTTCCAGTTGTGGTGGTTGTACGACGCCTCGTTCCCGCTCGTGTACACGGCCGAGGAACTCCACGCGTCCTTGCAGGCGCCGCCGCCCGGCGGGGTCGGCGTCGGCGTCGGGGTCGGTGTGGGGGTGCCGCTCGGCGGGGTGGCGCCCGCGAACTTCACCGAGTACTTGGCGAAGTCCCAGGCGTTCTGCGCCACGCTGGAGCAGGTGCCGGAGGTGCGGCCTCCATTGTCGGCCGGGGTGCACTGCCGGTCCCGGTTCAGCGACCAGTATGTAAAACGGTCCATGTGGTGACTTGTCGCGTAGTCGAGCACCGTCTGGAAGTCGGCCTGGCTGAAGTACTCGCCGGTGTCGCTGCGGCCGTTCATGCCGGAGAAGCCCTCGTGGGCGTAGGCGGTCGCCTGGTCCCAGCCGAACGTGGACTGGAGGATCGTGTTGAAGTTGGTCAGCGCGCTGGTCTGGCTCGCCGCGCCGTTGAAGCCGCCGTCGAAGGGCATGATGGAGAAGTTGTTCGGGGTGAAGCCCTGCGACTTCGCCTCCAGCAGCATCTGCTTGCCGAACCAGCCGGTGCCGTCCGCCGTGCCGGCCGTGGTCACCGAGACGTACAGCCCCGGGTTGTTCTGCTGGAGGATCTTCGCGGCGCCGATCTCGTTGTGGATGGCCGCGGTGTTCTCGTACTCCGGCTCCTCCAGGTCGAAGTCGATGGCGTGCAGCCCGTACTTGGTGATGACCTGCTGGTAGGCCGCCGCCGTGGCCGCCGGGTCCGCGCAGGCCTGGCCGAGCTTGGTGCCGCCGTAGCCGCCGATGGAGACCGAGACGTCACCGCCCTTGGCGCGGATCGTGCTGATCACCGACTGCACGGCCGTGTCCGAGGAGACGGGTGCCGTGCCGCCCCAGGTCGGCGAGCAGCCGCCGCCGTTCGGGGCGAGGACGAAGGCGAGCTGGAAGGCCTTGAGGCCGGTGGCGTCCATGATGGCGCCGGCGTCCGGCGGGTCGTTGTCCGTCGGCATCAGATAGGGGGCGGCGGCGTACCAGCGGTTGTCGAGCGCGCCGGTGGCGCCCGACGCGGTGCTCGCGACCAGTGCGGTCGTGCCGGCTGCGGCGAGCGTGACGGCCGCCGCCGCGCCCAGACATGCCCGAAGACGTCTCACTGCGTGCCTCCAGAGGGTGGGGGAGAAGTGAGCCCTGAGTGGGGAGTCCCAGGGCGCGCCCCACCCTCCGGGAGGTGTTGCGGCCACGTCAATGAGTTGGACTAGACCAACGAGCACTTTGGACTAGACCATACGATTCCTTTACCTCCCCTCGACCAGCCGCAGGCCGAACCCACGCTTCAGCGGCAGACTCGGCGTGGTGACCGTGGTGACGTGCTTCGCGCTGTCGTACGACCAGGCGGAGCGCGGCAGTCGGCGCCCGTCCAGCAGCACCCGCGCGGGCGCCGAGCCGCCGTGCACGGTGAACGTGTACGTCCGCGCGGTCACCTTGCCCTTGTACGACCCCTTGCTCGCGCCGACCGCCACCGAGATGCCCGTCCGGTCCGCGCGCGTCGACACCGACTGCGTGGCGGCGGCGCCCTTGGTGAAGTCGCGGGTCACGCCGTCGTCCTCGTAGAGGGTGTACCGGCTGGTGCCGTGGGCGGCCGGGTACAGGTCCCAGTCCAGTTCGTGCCGGTCCCGGGTCTGCCAACTCGTCGTCCCCTTAGGCCACATGGGCACGACCGCGCCCTCGCGCACGAACAGCGGCAGCGTGTCCAGCGGCGCGTGGTAGCCGTTCAGCGTGGTCGGGCCCTGGTAGGTGCGCCCGGTCCAGTAGTCGGTCCAGGTGCCCTTCGGCAGATAGATGCCGTCGCGGGTCTCGGAGTCCTGGTAGACCGGCGCCACCAGGAAGTCCCGGCCGGACAGGAACTCGTACTTCGCCTCGGCTCCCAGGGTCTTCGGGTCGTCCGGGTACTCCAGCCACAGCGGCCGTACCGCCCCCACACCCGTCTTCGCCGCCTGGGCCGACAGGGTGTACATGTACGGCAACAACCGCTCCTTGAGCTGGAGATACTTGCGGTTGATCGAGGTGTACGGCTCCCCGTCCAGCCAGGGCTGCTGGTCGGCCGGCTTGCCCGTGGTGAGGTCGCTCGCCCAGCCGTCCATGGTCATGATGGCCGGCAGGAAGGCCTTCCACTGGAGGTCGCGGGCGTACATCTTGGCGTCGTGGCGGTAGATGCTGCCCACGTCACCGGTGTTGTAGGCGATGCCGGACAGGGTCGCCCCGGCGTAGGTCGGGATCTGCCAGCGGATGTAGTCCCAGGACAGCTTCTGGTCGCCGCTCCACAGCACACCGCAGCGCTGGGCGCCCGCCCAGGACACCGGCAGCCACACGAACCCGCGGGCGTCGCTGTTGTCCTCGATGCCCTTCTTCGCCGCGTCGCACGCGTCCAGCGCGAACTTGTAGCCGTTGCCGACCCAGGCCACGTCCAGCTTCGCCACCCGCTGGCCCGCCTTGACCTGGTCGGCGAGCTTGTCGATGCCGTCCTGCGTCCACATGCCGAGCTGGGCGTCGTGGTCCTGGAGCCCCTTGGCGGTCTGCTCCAGGTTCTCGTACCCGCAGCCGTAGCCGTCGTTGACCAGCATCCAGCCGAGCGGCATCTGGTGCTCGGTGTACCCGTCGGCGACCTTCAGCGCGTCCAGGGTGTGCCGCTCGCCCCGGTTGGCGTTGTGCAGATAGCAGTCGGAGTCGCCGGGTTCGAGGCCGTACACGGGCGGCATGAAGGGCTTGCCCACGAGTGCCGTGTAGTCGCCGATGACGTGCTTGGCGTCGCCGAGGAAGTAGTAGGCGTCCAGGCGCCGTTCCTGCTGGCCGGTGGTGACCGGGGAGCCGAAGGTGTAGACGCCCGGCGCGAAGGTGTTGCGGAAGACGCCGTAGCCCGCGCTGGAGAGGTAGAACGGCTGGGAGTTGTTGTAGCCGCCCTCGTCCCAGTCGAAGCTGTTGGACACGTACATGGTCTGCCCGCGGTGCGAGAAGCTGCCGTTCTGCTCGCCGCCGCCGAAGAACTGCTCGTCCGCGCCCCGCGCGAGGCTCTGCCGCATACCGCCGGTCGACCAGCGCAGCGGCTTGTCCTCCTGCCAGATCCGGGCGCGGTTGTCGGGCTTGTACAGGCCGAACCGCAGGGGGTGCTTGTAGACGCGCAGCACGGCCCCGGGGGAGCGGATGCCGTAGTAGGCGCCCGCGTCGAAGGACGAGGTGTGCCGCTGGAGCGCGGGCTGCTCGCGCACGATGGCGGTGCCGGCCGGGTCGCTCAGCGAGCCCGACGGGTCTGCCTGGAGGCGCAGCTGATCACCCGTCAGGAAGTCCGCCCGGGCCGTCAGCGTCCCGGCGCCGATGGTGTAGCTGCCGTCCCGGCCCGAGAAGGACGTGAGGTCGCCGGCGTCCGTGGTGGCGGGCAGATACGCGGTGCCGGTGACCGAGCCGCCGTGCACGTCGTACGGCACCACCAGCACGTGATACGTCCCCGACGCCCGCGGGATCACCGTGGCCTCGGGGTCGGCGGTGCCCGCGCTGGACGCCACCTGCTTGCCCTGGTCGTCGTAGACGTACAGGTCGAAGTCGTCCGAGGGGTGGTCCCATGTGACCGACAGCGGGACGCCGCCCTCGGGGTTGTCGTCCCAGTAGCCGTCCGGCACCGAGACGTTCAGGTCGAAACGGTCGCAGACCTTGTTCTCCGGGTCGGCGCCGGCGGCGGGGCAGCTCTCGGTGCCGCCTTTGGTGCCCTCGGCGTAGACCGGGCTCTGCCAGCTCACGCTGCTGTGCCCCGGGTCCAGTACGGCCCCGGAGGCGGTGGCGGCCTCGGCGGGCCCCGGGCCGGCCAGCACGGTCGCGGCCAGGAACGTGGCCAGTACCGGCGGAACCCAGGCCGGCCACGGCACACGATGTCGGAGTCTTCGCACGGCGGAACAGCTCCCCTCGCACCCTTGCGGATTGCGTGTCCTTGATGACTGTCCTAACGGTTGCTGCTCGCAGACGCTCGAAACGAGCGACTATCGAGCAACTTCACGCACGAAGCCTCGGGGCTGGTGCAGGTTCATGTCAATAGCGCGACCGTCGAGGGCGTCCGCACGCGTGGACGGTGAGCCCGAAGCCGTGACCGATGTCGGCGTATCCGTGGCGAACGGTCCGCCGCCTGGGGCACCCTTGACGGTGCGCGTGCTGTTTCGCCGGGTTCGGCCCCGTCCGGAAACCCGGACGGCGGTCGCGGGACGGCACGGCGTGGTGGGGATCGGCGGACACGGAAACCAGCGGCAGGGCGCGCCCGGCGCGTCGTGGGGGGAGCGATCGCCCATGCGATCCATCGGCCAGATCACCGTTCACCGTCCCGGCGAGCTGACGGCGGACCTGCGCGCGGCCTGGCACCGCGCGATGGACGAGTCACCCGAGTACGCCAACCCCTTCCTGGCACCGGAGTTCGCGACCGGCGTCGGCCGCTTCCGGCGCGGCACCCGGATCGCGGTGCTGCGCGAGGGCGGTGAGCCGGTCGGCTTCCTCCCCTTCGAGCGCGGGCCGCTGGGCACCGGACGGGCCGTCGGACTCGGACTCTCCGACTGCCAGGCGCTCGTGCACCGCCCCGGCGTCACCTGGGACACCGGGGAACTGCTGCGGGCCGCACGCCTCAGCATCTTCGAGTTCGACCATCTGGTGTGCGGGCAGCGGCCGTTCGCCCCCCACGTCACCGGCACCTTCGCCTCACCGGTGATCGACGTGAAACCGGGCGACGGCGACTATCCGCAGTGGCTGCGCGGCGCGTACCCGGGGCTGGCCAAGACGACCCTGAAGAAGGAGCGGCGGCTCGGCCGGGACCTCGGCGAGGTGCGGTTCGTCTTCGACGAGCGGGACCCGCGGGCGCTCGGCACCCTTATGCGCTGGAAGTCCGCCCAGTACCGCAGGACCGGCCGCATGGACCGGTTCTCCCGGCCCTGGATCGTCGGTCTGGTCGAGCATCTCTTCCACGTCCGCGAGGAGCACTTCACCGGCGTGCTGTCCGTGCTGTACGCGGGCGACCGGCCGGTGGCGGCCCACTTCGGGCCCCGTTCGAGCACCGTGCTGGCAGCCTGGTTCACCGCGTACGACCCCGAACTGCGCTACTACTCGCCCGGGTTGATGATGCACCTGCGCACCGCCGAGGCCGCCGCGCGGGGCGGGGTGACCCTGGTCGACCTCGGCCGCGGCGACAAGGAGTACAAGGACTGGCTGAAGACCCGCGAACTGCGGGTCGCCGAGGGCTTCGCCGACCGGACGCACCCGGTGGCGCTCGCCCGCCGCATGTGGCGGAGACCGGTACGCGGCCTGCGCAACACGGTCCTGGCCCACCCCGCGCTCCGCGACCCCGCCGACCGGCTGCTGAGGACGGTGGGCTCTCTGCGCACCCGGGGCTGACCGGGCCCCCGGGCCCCCGGGCCCCCGGGTCTCTCCCGGATCCGGCCGGCTCCAGGTGACCCGGCGGGGTCGGCGCAGGTGCGCGCGGACCTGCCCGCCTGCCGGCCCACCCGAGCGGGGACCGGTGCGTGCGGCTGCGAGAAGACGCCGGCGCGGCAGCGGCGCCCCCGGCGCGAGCGGAGCCGGGCGTGGCGGAGCCGGCAGCCGACGACGACGCCCCGGAGGGCGGGTCCCGGCCCCGCGCACCGGCAAGACCCGGGAGACGGGCCTGCGCCGGCGGACTCGCGACGCGCGGTGCCGGGAGGTCAGGCCGGCGGGCTCGCGATCCGCAGTGCCGGGACCGGGGCCGGCGGGGCGGCCGGCGCCGTGGCCTCGGTCCACCAGTCGGGGCCGTCCTCGATGTAGCGCAGCAGGACGCCCTCACGGATGGCCCAGGGGCAGACCACCGCCCGGCGCAGGCCCATGAGCTTCAGGGCGGTGTGCCCGACGACGGCGCCGGCCAGGCTCTGGGCCGCGCGCGGCGCCGAGATCCCCGGCAGCTGGGCGCGCTCGGCGGCCGGGAGCGCGGACAGCGCCCGCACCGCACCGCGCAGGTCGTCGCAGTCCACCTCCCGCGCCACGAAAGGCCCGTGCCGTCCGGGCGCGGCTCCGCACAGCCGCGCGAGCTGCTGGAACGTACGGGAGGACACGGCGGCGGTACGCGGCCGTTCCCAGCGGATCCGGGACGCCACGTCCCGCAGCTCGTGCCGGATCCGGCGGCGCAGCACCTTCAGTTCGGCCGGTCCCGGCGGGTCCTGGACGCTCAGGCACTCCCGGGTCAGCCGGCTCGCGCCGAGCGGCAGGGAGGCGGCGAAGTCCGGCAGCCGGCCCCGGCCGAAGGCCACCTCAAGGGAGCCGCCGCCGATGTCGAGCAGCGCCAGTGGTCCCGCGTTCCAGCCCAGCCAGCGGCGGGCCGCCAGGAATGTCAGCTCGGCCTCGGTCTCACCCGGGAGGGTGCACATCCGGATGCCGGTGCCCGCCGCCACCCGCTCCAGCACCTCGTGCCGGTTCGGGGCGCCGCGCACCACCGCCGTCGCGAAGGCCAGCGGACCCGTCGCGCGCCATCGCCGGGCCGTCGCGCCCGCTGCGGCCACCGCCGTCACCAACTGCTCCACCGCCGCGTCGGCGATCGAGCCGTCCGGGCCCACTTGTTCGGACAGGCGCAGCTTCCACTTGACGGTGTGCACCGGCAGCGGAACACCACCTTCCACATCCGCGATCACCAGACGAACCGTGTTCGACCCCGCGTCCACCACACTCACCCGCATGGCCGGTCACTACCCGCTCAGCCGCCACCGACGCCCCGCACCGGGGGCGCTTCTGCGCACACGCCCCGGCACGGACGCGCACGGCCCGGCACACGTCACGGCACCGACGCGCCCCCGAGCCACCGCCCGGCCCTGTCCGGAACCCGGCCCCGCCCGCCGCGCCGTACCCACCCCTGCCCTTGAATGGGGACGACCGCAGTCGGCACCGAGGAGTGGCAGTTGAGCACGACGGACACGACGAAGGCGCTGGTGATCGGCGGCGGCATCGCGGGCACCGCGACCGCGCTGGGCCTGCGCAAGGCCGGCCACCACGTGGAGGTGTACGAGGCGCACCCGGGCACGGCCGAGGACATCGGCGCCTTCCTCACCCTCGCCAGCAACGGCATGCGCGCACTCGCCCAGCTCGACGCCACGGACGCCGTGACGGCCGTCGGTTTTCCGCTGACTTCGCTCCGGCTGCTCGACGACCGGGGCACCGAACAGGCGCACGCCCCCCTCGGCGAGGCCGCCGACCCCGCCCTGCGCTTCCGCTGTCTGCGCCGCGGCGAGCTGAACGCCGCCCTCCAGGCCGAGGCGGCCCGGCGCGGCATCCCGCTGCGGCACGGCGCCCGGCTGGAGTCCGTGACGGACGGCCCGGACGGCGTCACCGCCCGCTTCGCCGACGGCACCACCGCCACCGGCGACCTGCTGATCGGCGCCGACGGACTGCACTCGACCGTCCGCCGCCTCCTCACCCCCGGCGTCCGGCCCGGCTACGCGGGCCAGCGCGTCTACTACGGCTACACCACCACCCCACCCGCGCCGGGACCGGCCGCCACCATCACCATGGTGCGCGGCACCGGGGCCGCCTTCGGCCACGCGACCTCACCGGCGGGGGAGTCGTACTGGTTCGCCCGCGTCGGCGGAGACCCGCTGCCGTCCGACACCCCCGCCGGGCCGACCGAGGCGCTGCGCCGGGAGCTGCTGCCGCTGCTGCGGGCCGACGCCACCCCGGCCGCCGGACTGGTCGAGGCCGCGGACACGATCATGGCGACCGACGCCACCGAACTGCCGCTCGGCAGCCCCTGGCGGTCCGGGCGCGTGCTGCTGGTCGGCGACGCGGCCCACGCGGCCTCCCCGGCCACCGGCCAGGGCGCCTCGATGGCCCTGGAGGACGCGGTCGTGCTGGCCAAGGCGCTGCGCGACCTCCCGGACGCGGAGGGCGCGTTCGCCGCCTACGAGGCACACCGCCGCCCGCGCGCCGAGCACAACATCTCGGTCAGCGGCGGCATCTCCCGCGGCACCCACACGTCCGGCCGTCCCGGCCCGGCCGGGGGCCGTCCCGCCGGCCCGGACGAGGCCCTGATCCGCCAACTGGACTGGGACACACCCCTGTCCGTCGACCCGCACCCGGCCGGCTGACCCCGGGGCGCCCGCGCGAAAGTGCAAGAGGCGGAGCACCGGAGTCCATTGCCGGGGCACGGGCCGGGGCCGGATCGTTCCCCGCAACCGGCCCTTCGGCGACAAGGAGCACCCGTTGCGACTCCTCAGCAGAGCAGGCGGCGCCCTGGCCGCGACCGCCGCCCTGGTCCTGGGCGGCGGCACAGCGGCCCCGGCGGCCGCCGCGGCCCCCGCCGCCGGCTACACCGTGACCGTCGGCACCCCGGTGCCGTTCCCCCACCCCACGGACACCCCGGCCTCCCCCTACCTCGACCGGGACGGCACCTTCCACTACCAGCAGTCCGCCGCCCTCTACGGCGCCGACGACCCGCGCGTCTGGGACTTCTACACCGGCAAGGACTTCGACACCGCCACCTACGACAAGAAGCTCAGCGAGGCCGTGAACCCGGCGAACCCCGCCGACCGCAACGACGACACCACCTGGCGCTGCGACAACAGCCCCACCGGCCGCGAGGCGACGTACGCCCCGAGCGGCTCGGGCTACGCGCGGAAGAACTACTGCGACCTGTCCGGCCTGTGGGTCGACCCCGACACCGGCGACTGGTACGGCCTGGTGCACAACGAGTTCACCCCGCAGCCCTTCGGCGACGGACTGCACTACGACGCGATCGACTACGCCGTCTCCACCGACCGAGGCCGCACCTGGACCGTCAAGGACCACGTGATCACCTCCCCGTACAGCACGAAACGCGGGGACACGGCCGCCTTCCCGCACCAGACGTACTCCTACGGGGACGGCGACCAGCGGCTGTTCGTCGACACCGCCTCCGGGTACTTCTACGTCTACTACGGCTCGCGGATCGTCGACAAGGGCGGCAGCTGGAAGGCGTTCTACGAGCACGTGGCCCGCGCCCCGATCTCCGGGAAGATGGCGCCGGGCTCCTGGCGCAAGTGGTACGACGGCGCCTGGACCCAGCCCGGCACCGGCGGCCGGGAGAGCAACGTCGTCCCCGTCGACGCGGCCCACCCCGGCGGCTACACGCCCGCCGCCGCCGAGTACGACCCCGCCACCACCGGGACCACCGCCGAGCAGATCGCGGCCGGCAGGACACCCCCGACCTCGCCGCTGTTCGTCATGAACATCGCCTACGACGCCCACCTCGGCCTGTACATCGGCACCCCGCAGGCCGTCGACCAGAGCGGGAAGTCGCCGCAGTACCTGTACGCCACCGACAACCTGGCCACCCAGAAGTGGCGGCTCATCGGCGACACCGGCACCTACACCACCGCCTCCTGGTACCGCTGGTTCCTGGACGGCACGAGCCGCACCGGCTCGGCGATCGTCGGCAGGACCTTCCGCACCTACTGCTCCTTCGGCTGCTCCCACGACGCCTCCGGCGAGTACGTCGACCTGACCGTCGACCCCGCCGCGCCCGCCGCTTCCCCCGTGGACACCGGGCGCCGCTACCGGATCTCCAGCGGCGCGGGCCGTCGGCTCGCCGTGGGCTCCGGCGGCTCCGCCACCACCTCGCTCGCGGGTCCGGCGGTATCCGGCCGGGACCTGTGGCGGTTCACCCCGACCGGCGACGGAGCGTTCACCCTCGCCAACACCGCCACCGGCCGGCTGCTGGGCGTCGACTCCACCGGCACGGCGGGCCGCGCCTGGGGCGCCAAGCCCACCGTCACGGCGGCGAGCACGGCCGGCCCGACCGCCGGACAGCAGTGGTTCGTCATTCCGGACACCTCAGGCTCCGCGACGAAGGGCACCTACCACCTGGTCAACCGCTACAGCGGCCTCGTCCTCGGCCTCTCCGGCACCTCGGGCCGCCTCGCCGAGACCACACCGGTGCGCACCTGGACCGACCGCGGCGGCAGCTCCGTCGGCGGCGGCCGCACGGCAGCCGAACAGACCCTGTCCTTCACCCCGGTCGGCGGGTAGCCCCCGCCTCCACATTGTTCCCGCCCGCACAGGCCTCCCGGCCTGTGCGGGCGACCCCCGTTGCTGTACGCCCTGTTCACCTCGAAGTATGTGGCTTCCGAAGGCTTGTCGGCTGCTTGACTCACCACTTAAATCAAAACATGAACTAAGCCGGTGGGTCGTTCCGTCGACCCCAGCAGTCGCAGGGAGCCGCCACATGAGCACACGCCGTACGAGATTGAGACCCCTGGGAGTCGCGCTGGCCGCGCTGGCCGCGTGCGTCGCGCTGCCCCTCACCCAGGGGCCGGCCGCCGCCGCCGAGACCCCGTTGTCCCAGGGGAAGACGGTCACCGCCTCCTCCACCGAGAACGCCGGCACCCCGGCCGCCGCCGCCGTCGACGGCAACACCGGGACCCGCTGGTCGTCCGCCGCCACCGACGACCAGTGGCTCCAGGTCGACCTGGGTGCCACCGCCGACGTCAAGCAGGTCGTCCTCACCTGGGAGGCCGCCTACGGCAAGGACTACAAGGTCCAGATCTCGAAGGACACCACCAGCTGGACCGACCTGAAGTCCGTCACCGGCTCGGACGGCGGCACCGACACGCTCGACGTGAGCGGACAGGGCCGCTACGTCCGGCTCCAGGGCGTGCACCGGGCCACCCAGTACGGCTACTCCCTCTGGGAGTTCCAGGTGTTCGGCTCGACGTCCGCCACCCAGCCCACCTGCGGCACGGCCGACGCCGCCCGGGGCAAGCCCGCTTCGGCCTCCTCCACCGAGAACGCCGGCACCCCCGCCTCCGCCGCCTTCGACGGCGACACCGGCACCCGCTGGTCCAGCCAGGCCGGTGACCCGCAGTGGGTGCGCGTCGACCTCGGCTCCACGCAGGACATCTGCGAGGTCGACCTCACCTGGGAGGCCGCCTACGGCAAGGACTTCCAGATCCAGGTCTCCGGCGACGGCCAGAGCTGGAACACCCTGAAGAGCGTCACCGGCGCGACCGGCGGCACCGCGTCCTACGACGTCAGCGGCTCGGGCCGGTACCTGCGGGTCTACGGCACCGCGCGCGGCACCGGCTACGGCTACTCCCTGTGGGAGGTCGCCGTGCACACCGGCGGCACCGGCATCCCGCCGGTCCAGGGCGGCGGCGACCTCGGCCCGAACGTCATCGTGGTCGACCCCTCCACCCCGAACCTCCAGCAGAAGTTCGACCAGGTCTTCGCCCAGCAGGAGTCGAACCAGTTCGGCACCGGCCGCTACCAGTTCCTGCTCAAGCCCGGCACCTACAACGGCGTCAACGCCCAGATCGGCTTCTACACCTCCATCTCCGGACTCGGCCTGAACCCCGACGACACCCAGATCAACGGTGACGTCACCGTGGACGCCGGCTGGTTCAACGGCAACGCCACCCAGAACTTCTGGCGTTCGGCGGAGAACCTCGCGATCACGCCGTCCAACGGCGACGACCGCTGGGCCGTCGCCCAGGCCGCGCCGTTCCGCCGTATCCACGTCAAGGGCGGCCTCAACCTCGCCCCGAACGGCTACGGCTGGGCCTCCGGCGGCTACATCGCCGACTCCAGGATCGACGGCACCGTCGGCCCCTACTCCCAGCAGCAGTGGTACACCCGCGACAGCTCGGTGGGCGGCTGGACCAACGGCGTGTGGAACATGACCTTCTCCGGCGTCCAGGGCGCCCCCGCCACCAACTTCGACACCGGCCCGTACACCACCCTGGACAACACGCCCGTCTCCCGCGAGAAGCCCTTCCTCTACCTGGACGGCTCCACCT
The DNA here is from genome assembly GCF_024753135.1 of Streptomyces pyxinicus. GTDB lineage: Bacteria > Actinomycetota > Actinomycetes > Streptomycetales > Streptomycetaceae > Streptomyces > Streptomyces pyxinicus. The sequence continues at coordinate 107,630 of NZ_JANUGP010000010.1, forward strand.
ACAAGGTGTTCGTCCCGGCCAAGCGCACCAACGCCCAGGGCGTCTCCTGGCCGGCCAACGCGGGCGCCTCGCTGCCTCTCGACCAGTTCTACGTCGTCAAGCCCGGCGCGACCGCGGCCACCATCAACGCCGCTCTCGCCCAGGGTCTCAACCTCCTGTTCACGCCCGGCGTCTACCACCTCGACCAGACCATCGACGTCAACCGGGCCGACACGGTCGTCCTCGGCCTGGGCCTCGCCACCCTGATCCCGGACAACGGCATCGACGCCCTGCACGTGGCCGACGTCGACGGCGTCAAGCTCGCCGGGTTCCTCATCGACGCGGGCCCGGTCAACTCCGACACCCTGCTGCGCATCGGCACCCCCGGCTCGACCGCCGACCACTCCGCCAACCCCACCTCCATGCAGGACGTGTTCGTCCGCGTCGGCGGTGCCGGACCCGGGCTCGCCACCAACTCCGTGGTCGTCAACAGCAACAACGTGATCATCGACCACACCTGGCTGTGGCGCGCCGACCACGGCAGCGGCGTCGGCTGGGACACCAACCGCGCCGACTACGGACTGCGCGTCAACGGCGACGACGTCCTCGCCACCGGCCTGTTCGTCGAGCACTACAACAAGTACGACGTCTACTGGAACGGCGAGCGCGGACGCACGATCTTCTTCCAGAACGAGAAGGCGTACGACGTCCCGAACGCCGCCGCAGTCACCCACGACGGCATCGTCGGCTACGCGGCCTACAAGGTCGCCGACACGGTCACCAGCCACGAGGCCTGGGGCCTGGGCAGCTACTGCAACTTCACGGCCGACCCGTCGATCGTGCAGACCCACGGCTTCCAGGTGCCCACCACCCCGGGCATCAAGATGCACGACCTCCAGGTGATCTCCCTCGGCGGCAAGGGCCAGTACGCCCACGTCGTCAACAACACCGGCGCCCCCACCTCGGGCACCAGCACCGTCCCGTCCAAGGTGACGTCCTTCCCGTAGCACCCCCCGTACGGCGTAGCCGGCAGGCCGGCCCGGAGCACCGCTCCGGGCCGGTCCGCGCGTTCCGCCCGCCCCCTCCCGGTCCGTTCCGGACTGCGGGGGCGGCGAGCAGCGCCTAGGGTGGCCGCATGCGGACGGGCCACGGCCCGTCCGCGCCCGGGTCAAGAAGCCGGCCCTCCTGACGAAGACACCCTCGGCAGGGGGCCCTTGGCCCCGTCCGGCGGTCCCCGGGACCGGACCAGCGCGTCCGGCGGGCCCCTCGCCCCGGAAACTCGATGGGAGACGGCCCGACTTCACCCCGACCGGGACATCCCTCGCGATTCCCGGTTTCGGACGCCCCGGCCCGGGGACCTCGTACGGGCGTCATCCGCACGCCCCGGTGTCGCCGCCCCGCGCCCGTCCCGTGACCAGCGAAGGAATGGACCGATATGAGCGAGACCAACCCCCTCAAGCGAGCGGCGGAGAAGGTGACGGACGCCCTCAAAGGCGACGGAACGGGACCCGAGGACGGCATCCCGGGCAAACCAGGCTTCGAGTCGCCCCCGGTGGCCGAGCCCACCGAACCCCGGGAGCCGCTGCCCCCGAAGCCCGACCAGACCGGCCCGGACACCGTGTCGCCCACCGGCCAGCCCACCGGCGCCGACCAGGCCCGAATGGCCCAGAGCGGCAGTTATCTCACCAACGCCCAGGGCACCCGGCTGTACGACACCGACCACTCGCTCAAGGCCGGCCCGCGCGGCCCGGTACTCCTCCAGGACCACCACCTGCGCGAGAAAGTGATGCACTTCGACCACGAGCGCATCCCGGAGCGCGTGGTCCACGCCCGCGGCGCCGGCGCCCACGGGGTGTTCCGCAGCTACGGCACGGCGGCCGGCGTGACGAAGGCGGCCTTCCTCGCCGAGGACGTCGAGACGCCCGTCTTCGTCCGCTTCTCCACCGTGCTGGGCTCCCGGGGCTCCTCCGACACCGTCCGCGACACCCGCGGCTTCGCGACGAAGTTCTACACCAGCGAGGGCGTCTTCGACCTGGTCGGCAACAACATCCCGGTCTTCTTCATCCAGGACGCCATCAAGTTCCCGGACGTCATCCACGCCGGCAAACCGCACCCGGACCGGGAGATCCCGCAGGCGCAGAGCGCCCACGACACCTTCTGGGACTTCGTCACCCTGCACACCGAGGCCACCCACCACACCCTTTGGAACATGTCCGACCGGGGCATCCCGCGCTCCTACCGCACCATGGAGGGCTTCGGCGTCCACACCTTCCGCCTGGTCGACGCCGCCGGCGGGACCACCCTGGTGAAGTTCCACTGGAAGCCGAAGCTCGGCGTGCACTCCCTGGTGTGGGAGGAGGCACAGATCGCGAACGGCGTCGACCCCGACTTCCACCGGCGCGACCTCGCCGACGCCATCGAGGCGGGCGCCCACCCCCAGTGGGAGTTCGGCATCCAGACCTTCCCCGACACCCCCGACCAGACCTTCGAGGGCATCGACCTGCTGGACCCGACGAACATCGTCCCCGAGGAACTGGCCCCGGTGCAGCCGATCGGGCTGCTCACCCTCGACCGCAACCCGTCGAACTACTTCGCCGAGACCGAACAGGTCGCCTTCCACGTCGGCCACCTCGTCCCCGGCATCGACGTCACCGACGACCCGCTGCTCGCCGGCCGGCTCTTCTCCTACCTGGACACCCAGATCACCCGGCTGGCCGGACCCAACTTCGGGCAGATCCCGATCAACCGGCCGCACGCCCCCGTCAACGACATGCTGCGTGACGGCTTCCACCAGAGCGCCGTCCACCGGGGCGTGGCCCCCTACCGCCCCAACTCCCTCGACGGCGGCTGCCCGTTCACCGCCGGCGCCGACCTGGGCGCCTACATCGAGACCCCGGTCCGGGTGCCGGAGGCCACGAAGGTCCGCGAGGCCCCCGAGTCGTTCGGCGACCACTTCAGCCAGCCGCGCCGGTTCTGGCTCAGCATGAGCCCGGTGGAGCGCGAGCACATCATCGGCGCCTACACCTTCGAACTCGCCAAGTGCTACGAAGTGGCGATCAGGGAACGGGCGTTGCGGGTGCTGGCCAACATCGACCCGGAGCTGTGCGCGGGCGTCGCGGCCGGCCTCGGCCTGCCCGCGCCCGAGCCGAGCGAGCCGCTCGCCGACGTCGAGCCGAGCCCCGCCCTCTCCCAGGTCGGCCGCACCTGGCCCACCGACGGCCGGATCATCGGCATCCTCACCGGCGAGGACGGCGACCTGGAGGGCGTCAGGGCCGTACGCCAGGAGGTGCTGGACGGCGGCATGGTCCCGCTGGTCGTCGCCCCGGCGGGCGGCACCCTCGGCTCCGGCGCCGACGCCCTCACCGTGCAGCGCACCTACGCCACCGCACGCTCCGTGGAATTCGACGCCCTGCTGGTGGCCGGCACCCCCGGCGTCGGCGCGGACGCCTACGGTGCCCGGGACGCCAAGGCGGGCCTGCCCGCGACCCGGCCGGCCACCCCCGACCCGCGCGTGGGGCTGCTGCTGGCCGAGGCGTACCGGCACGGCAAGGCGATCGGCGCGGCCCGGGGCGGCCAGAGCGCGCTGGAGGCGGCCGGCATCCCGCTCGACTCGCCCGGTGTCGTGACGGGCGACAGCGCCGGCGTCGTCCTGCAACAGCTCGTCGAACTGCTGGGCGCGCACCGGGTCTGGGAACGCTTCCCGGCCGCCGTCTGACCTCCCGGAACGGCGCGGCCGAGGACCAGTGACGGCACCCGTGCGCCGGCCCCCTCCCGGGCCGGCGCACGGCCTTTCACCCCGCCGGGTCCTCCGCCGTGGTGCGGCACAGCAGCAGGCAGGTGTCGTCGTCGTGTTCGGAGTCGTACAGCATCGGCTTCAGCAGGGAGTCGGCCGCCGACCCCAGCTCCTCCAGCTCCGCCGCGGACAGCGCGCCCATGGCCCGCGCGAGGCGTTCGATGCCCGCGTCGATCCCGGCCGACCGGCGCTCCACCAGACCGTCCGTGTACAGCGCCAGCGTCGAGCCCGGCGGCAGCAGGGTGGAATGCTCCTCGTACTCGAAGGCCACCGGAACGCCCAGCATGATCCCGGGCTTGGCCTCCAGCACCCGCACCGCGCCGTCCGGGTCCCGGACTAGGCCCGGCGGATGCCCGGCCGCGGCCCACACCACCCGGGGCGAGCCGGGGGTGAACCGGGCGATCGCACAGGTCGCGTACAGCTCGGGCTGCTGATGGCGCAGCATCCGGTGCAGCAGGGTCAGGGTCCGGGCCGGGCCGTTGCCCTCGACCGCGTAGGCGCGCAGCGCGGTGCGCAGCTGCCCCATGATCACCGCGGCGCGCAGCCCGTGCCCGGTCACGTCCCCTATCACCGCCAGCACACTGCCGTCCGGCTGCGGGAAGGCGTCGTACCAGTCGCCGCCGATGTTCAGACCGTGCGTGGCCGGCAGATAGCGGGCGGCCAGCGCCAGGCCCGGCATTCCGGGCAGGTCGGTGAGCTGGGCGCGTTGCAGGGCCTCGGCGACGTCCCGGTGCTGCTCGTAGCGGCGGGCGTTGTCGAGCGCGATGCCCGCCCGGCGGGCCACCTCCAGGAGCATCACCGTGGTGTCCGGGTCGAACCGGTCGCCGGGCGGTGACAGCGTCAGCACACCCTGCACGGTGCGCGCGACCAGCGGCAGGCACAGCAGCGGCCGGTCCGGGGACAGCGCGGACGCCGGCAGGTCGTCCACCCCCGGCAGCCGGCCCGGCCGGGGGCCGGCGTGCTGGGGCCGGCCGGTGCGGGCCGCCGCCACCGTGGCCGCCGTCCGCCCGGCCGCCTGGGCCGGCTCCTCGTCCAGCAGCCAGACGTCCACGTGCCGCGCGTACTCCGGGACCAGCAGCTCGGGCAGCCGGCGCAGGATCGCCTCGTGGTCCAGGGAGGCGTTCAGCACGGCGCTGGCGTTCGCCAGGAAGGTCAGCAGCCGACGGGCCTTCTCGGCCTCGGCGCGCGCGGCCCGCTCGGCGTCCAGCAGTTCGTTCTGCGCCACCGCCGCGGCCTCCAGCTCGGCGTGCAGCGCCAGCACGCCCTGGTTGGTCTGGTGCAGCTCCTCCCGGTGGAACCGGACCAGTTCCTCGCTCTCCGCCAGGCCCGCGAGGGCACCGGCCGCGTCCTCGTCGGCCGCCAGCAGCGCCTCCGCGAGCCGCGCCTCGTCCAGGGAGTCCGGGCGGGGCAGCGGCAGCGGCACGGGCGAGGGGCAGTCGAGCGTGTACCGCCACTCCCGAGGCCCGGGCACCTCCAGGCACAGCCCCCCGTCCGCCGTGGTGGTCAGGCGCAGTTCGGCGCGGCCCCCGGCCAGGGCCCGGCGCAGCCCGGAGCCGACCTCGGCCAGGAAGCGGGCGCGTTCGGACGCGGGCACGCCGGCGTCCGCCGCGACCCGCGCCAGCAGGGCACGGGCGCGGACCGCGGCGGCGGCGGAGTCGATGGTCCAGGTCTCAGAAGCGGCTGTCATGTGTGCGGGTCCGGCGGTCGGGGGCCAGTACGGCCACGCTGGTGTCGTCGCGAAGGGGGCGGCCGGGGCCGCCGGCGTCGCGCAGGATCGTAGCGGCCACCACCGGCGGGTCGTGGCCGAGCAGCCGTGGATCGTCCGGCGGGCTCCAGCGGCTGGGCAGCCCGTCACTGTGCACGACGAGCAGACTGTCCCCGCGCCACGGCACCCGGCGCAAGGGTACGCGCGCCGGAAAGTGCGCCCCCACGATCCCCGGGTGGGAGATCAGGGAGGACCAGCGGTCACCGACGCGCAGCCGGGCACCGATGTTGCCGACCCCGGCGAAGCACAGCTCCCCGTGCTCCGTGTCCACCTGGGCCACGGCGACCGCCGCGCCCCGGGTGGGACGCAGTACGGTGTGCAGCCGCCGCAGGAGGTCCCCGGGCGGCAGCCGCGCGGCGCGGCGCAGCTCCGCCACAGCCGTGTCGGCCGCGAGCGCGGCCCGCGCGCCGTGGCCGAGGCCGTCGGCGAGCAGCAGCGTCAGCAGCCGGCCCGAGCGCGCCCAGCCCCAGGCGTCGCCGCACTCCTCCGCCTGCCCGAGGGCCAGGGCGATCCCGCCCACGGACACCCCGCCGCCGGACGGCTGCCCGGCGCCCGGCTCCGGGTCGATCCGGGCCGCCGCCACCGTGCCCCGGCCCGGTACGCCGTACCGCTGGAGGGCGTCGGCCGCCGTGCCGTACCCGTCGCACGGTGCGGCCGGCACCTCGGTGACACCCGGACCGTGGCCGAGGGCGTACACCTGCACCGAGCTGCCCGAACCGGCCGGCGCCGGCACCAGGTTGACCACCAGGAGGCCGCTGCCCGCCTGCCGGAGCAGACCGGTGGCCAGCTCGGTCGCGACCAGCTCGGCAACGTCCGCGCGCGCCGCGAGCCCCGCGCGCCCGCACGCCTCCCGCGCCGCCGTCCGGGCGTCCGCTACCCCTGGGGAGCCGTGGACGCGGACCTCCCACACCCGGCTCATCCGGCCCCCGGCCGCGAGGAGGGGACGTGCGCCACCCAGGCGACGGCGGTCACGGTGGTACCCCGGCCGGGCTCGGTGTCCACGGCGAACTCGTGCACCAGCCGCTTCGCCCCGCTCAGCCCGAGACCGAGGCCGCCCCCGCTGGTGTAGCCGTCGGTCATGGCCAGCTCCAGGTCGTGAATGCCGGGACCGCTGTCGACGAAGCACATCCGCAGACCCTGGGTACGGCCGTTGTCCAGCGGAGTGATCTCCACATGCCCGCCGCCGCCGTGCACCAGGGTGTTGCGGGCCAGCTCGCTCGCCGCCGTGACCAGCTTGGTCTGCTGCACCAGGCCGAAACCGAGCCGCGCCGCGCACTGCCGCACCTGCTGCCGGACCCAGGCCAGATCCGCGTCCGAGCCGATGGGCAGGCTGGTCGCGCAGTCCGGGCCGGACGGCCGCATCAGGTCCCCCTCGGGCGGGACAGCGGTGTCCGGGCGCCGTCGGCGTCCCCCGGCCCCGCCGGGGCGACCGCCCGCCAGCCGGCCGGCACCGTGCGTGTCGCCAGGGGCTGGGTGGTGGCGGTGGTCTCCGCACGCACCCGGCCGGGGAACAGGCCGCCGACGGCCGCACCGGAGACGCCGGCCGGCACACCGGTCACCCGGTGCGCGGCGCTCCGCCCGGTGACGCCGTACCGCGGTCGTCCGCTCCGCCCGTCGCCCGGCTCACCCCGGTGCGCGCCGGACAGCACGCCGCGAGAGCCGGGAACCGGGACGGACGCCGTCGGACCGGCGGTGGACGGATTCACCGCGCGCCCACACCGTGGGCCGCACGGGAGACCACGACGCCCTGCCCGGACCGCGACGCCCGCGTGAGCACCGGCCCGAGGCCGAGGCCGAGCCGTACGATCGTCCGCGCCATGGCCGGGCGGACGTTGGAGGCGACGCGGTCGGCGCTCGGCGTCGCGTCGCCGGCCGGAGCGGCGAATCCGGCGCGCAGCGGAGCGATGGCGGGCACGCGCGGCGCGGGCACCCCGGCCCACGCGTCGGCCCCGGCCCCTGCCGCGTCCGCCGCCGCGTCACGGGACCGCGTGCAGATCGAGCGGAGCAGCGGGGCCCCGGCCCGGCGCCGGGCGGTCCGTTCCCGACGCTCGTCCGGGAAGGCGCTCGCGCACCGCGGCGCCGATCCGGTCACGTCGTGCTCCGGCACTCTCATCTCTCCTCTGTACGAGTCAGGCGCCGCCGCCGGCCGGCTCCGAGCCGATCGTTGCCATACGACAACAGTAGCCCTCGGTTTCCGGCCCGGCCAAACCCGCCGCCGGCCTGGGCGTCCCCTGCCGCGGGCGGCCCGGCCTAGTACGCTGACGAGCGTCCCAGTGCCTGCGAGAGGGGTACGGTGGCCGCCTTCCGCTCCCGTCCGCCGTCCGACGAGGCCGCCCGGGCGACCGCCACGGCCGCCGAGCTGCTCGCGGTCCTGTCGGGGCGCACCCCCACGGCACCCGCCTCCCGTTCGCAGGTACGCGTACTCCTGGTCCTGGAACAGCGCGACGGCATCAACCTGCGCACCCTCGCGGCCAGCCTCGGCACCACGCCACCGTCGGCCAGCCGGCTCTGCGACCGGCTGGAGAGCACGGGGTTCCTCGAACGCGAGGCCGCCGCCGCCGACCGGCGCGAGGTGCGGCTGCGGCTGAGCGGCAGCGGCCGGACTTTCCTCGCCGACCTGCGCGTCCGCCGGGAAAGGGAGGTGCGGGCCGTCCTCGCTGCCATGCCGGTCGCCGACCGGGAGGCGCTGCGCGAGGGCCTGGAGTCGTTCTGCGCCGCCGCGCACCGGATGCTCGGCAAGGAGTCCGGCGCGGGCGCGGTCCTGGCGTCCGGGCCCACCGGGACGGAACGCGCCGGCCGCCGGCAGGGCCGCCCGGCCTGAGCCGCGTCCCGCGCCGCCCCGGCCGCCCACGGTTTCGGGCAGGGATACGGGCCGCACGCCGGTCCTACTGTCCCCAGCACGTCGAGGCGGCTCCTTCGTCCGGTGTCTCCAGCGCCCGGCCCGGCGGCATGCGCCACCGGGCCGGTGTCGGGAGGCGTCTACCCAGGATCACGCCGGACTCTCCCCGCTGTTGCGGACGTCACCCGGGAGTGCGACCGGGAGGACGACAGCAGCCCCCGGCGAGCCGCAGTCGTCAGTCCCGTGCGGCGGCGGAAGCCGTACGGCGGGCCCGGTCCGGCTCGCCCTCCCGCTCCGCCGCCGGTGGCGCGGGCCGCTGCCGTCGGCGCAGCAGCAGCCGTCTGGCCGGGCACTCCACCGCCTCGTACAGCACCCAGGACAGCGCGAGGGAGACGGTGAACAGGACCGCGGTGACGGTCAGCCCGGCCATGAGGCCGAAGTGCGGCTTGGCGCCCAGGAGATGGACGGCGGCGCGCAGCACCAGCAGATGCACCATGTAGAAGGCGAACGACACCTCCCCGAGCCGCACCAGCCACCGGCGCCGCCACAGGGACGGCAGACCGTGCAGGTCGGCGACGGCCGCCGCCGGGATGAGCAGCGCGAAACCGAGGACGGTGCACACGGTCGCGGAGTAGCCGGGCGTGACCTGCGGGACGAGGAAGTAGCCGATCACCGCCAGCGCGAGCGAGGCCTCCAGGCCAGGCCCCCGCCACCGGCCCAGCAGCACCAGCCGCGCGGCGACCGCGCCGAGCACGAACTCGGGCAGCCGGGCGGCCGGCAGCGAGTAGAGCGAGTACGTCCACCAGTGGTGGGCGTCCGTCCAGGCGAGCGCCATGACGGCGGCCACCGACAGCGCGCCCAGCGCGGTGGTTCCGCGCGCGCCCAGCCGGCGCAGCAGCGGGAACAGCAGCGGGAAGGCCGCGTAGAAGAACGCCTCGCAGGCCAGCGACCAGCTCACCGGGTTCAGCGTCTGCCACCACGGTCGCCACCAGGAGTGCAGCATCAGCAGGTTCGCCAGGCCCTGCCGCACCGTCGGCCGCGGCTCGTGCGCCAGCGTGTACGCCATGACGAGGGCCGCGGTCAGAGTGACGAGGTGCACCGGGTAGATCCGCGCGACGCGCCGCCGCCAGAACGCCACGGCACGGTCGTTCGGCCGCGCCGACCAGGTGAGGACGAAACCGGAGAGCACGAAGAAGAACGACACCCCGGTGGCGCCGGATCCGAACGCCCAGCGCACCAGGCGGGCGGCGGTGCCCGAGAAGTAGCCGAAGTTGTGCACGTGCAGTCCGAACACCAGCAGCGCCGCCATCCACCGCAGCCCCGTCAGGGACGGCAGGGAGCGCGGGGCGGTGGGCGGGGAGGGCCGGGAGGCGGGCCCGCCGGTTCTCGCGGGCGGCGTCCGGAGCGCCCGGGTCGTCGCCGTGGTCATCGAATCACCTGCCGCAGAGGGGTGGCGTGGGGCATGTCGCGTGGAGCACGAGGGGCTACCTTGCCGGTCCCCCCGAATCCATCACGTCCCGAGCCGAACGTCACACCGCTGCCGATGACACGGCCCCGGGTATGCCACGGACGGCCGCTGGGGATGCACCCGGACGAGTGGCCGCCCGACCCGGCCCCTTCCGACGTTCACGCGATCGTTCACGCGATCGTTCACGCGATCGTTCACTCGATCGAGACAATGTCCAGAATTTGTTCTCGTCGTTTTCTTGAACCACTCGTGTTTAGGGGGGTAGGTTCGGCCTCATGACCGCCTCCCCGAGCTCCACCACCGCCGAGGAACTGCGCGGTGCGGGGCTGCGCGTGACGGCGGCCCGCGTCGCGCTGCTGGAGACCGTCCGGAACGGCGACCACCTCGGTGTCGAGGCGATCGCGTCCGGGGTGCGCGACCGCGTGGGCCACATCTCCGTGCAAGCCGTCTACGAAGCCCTGCACGCCCTGACCGCCGCGGGCCTGGTGCGCCGCGTCGAGCCGGCCGGCCATCCGGCCCGGTTCGAGGGACGGGTGGGCGACAACCACCATCACCTCGTGTGCCGGTCGTGCGGTGCCGTCGCCGACGTCGACTGCGCGGCCGGCGACGCGCCCTGCCTGACCGCGTCCGACGACCACGGCTTCGCCGTGGACGAGGCCGAGGTCGTCTACTGGGGCACCTGCCCCGACTGTTCCACCGGCCGCAGTTCCTGAGCACCGAGTTCCGCACAGTTCGGAAGGATTGCCATGACCGAGAACCACGACGCGATCGTCACCGACGCGAAGACGGAGGAAGTGAGCGGCGGCTGCCCGGTCGCCCACGACCGCGCCCTGCACCCGACCCAGGGCGGCGGCAACCGTCAGTGGTGGCCCGAGCGGCTGAACGTGAAGATCCTCGCCAAGAACCCGGCCGTGTCCAACCCGCTCGGCGAGGGCTTCGACTACGCCGAGGCGTTCCGGGGCCTGGACCTTCCGACCGTCAAACGGGAGATCGAGGAGGTGCTCACCACCTCCCAGGACTGGTGGCCCGCCGACTTCGGCCACTACGGCCCGCTCATCATCCGTATGGCCTGGCACAGCGCCGGCACCTACCGCATCAGCGACGGCCGCGGCGGCGCCGGCGCCGGCCAGCAGCGCTTCGCCCCGCTGAACAGCTGGCCGGACAACGTCAACCTGGACAAGGCCCGCCGGCTGCTGTGGCCGGTCAAGAAGAAGTACGGCCAGAGCCTGTCCTGGGCCGACCTGATGATCCTCGCCGGCAACGTCGCCCTGGAGTCGATGGGCTTCGAGACCTTCGGCTACGGCGGCGGCCGCGAGGACGTCTGGGAACCGGAGGAGGACGTCTACTGGGGTCCCGAGACCACCTGGCTCGACGACAAGCGCTACAGCGGCGACCGCGAGCTGGAGAACCCGCTCGGCGCGGTCCAGATGGGCCTGATCTACGTCAACCCGGAGGGCCCGAACGGCAACCCGGACCCGCTGGCCGCCGCCCGTGACATCCGCGAGACGTTCCGCCGCATGGCGATGAACGACGAGGAGACCGTCGCCCTGATCGCCGGCGGCCACACCTTCGGCAAGACCCACGGCGCAGGCCCGGCCGACGCGGTCGGCGTCGACCCGGAGGCCGCCGGCCTGGCGGAGCAGGGCCTCGGCTGGCGCAGCACCCACGGCAGCGGCAAGGGCCGGGACGCCATCACCTCCGGTCTCGAAGTCACCTGGACCGCCACGCCCACCCGGTGGGGCAGCGGCTTCTTCGACAACCTCTTCGGCTTCGAGTGGGAGCTGACCGAGTCCCCGGCCGGTGCCAAGCAGTGGGTGGCCAAGGACGCCGAGGCCATCATCCCGGACCCCGAGGACCCGTCGCGGAAGCGGCTGCCGACGATGCTCACCACCGACCTGTCGCTGCGCTTCGACCCGGTCTACGAGCCGATCGCCCGCCGCTTCCACGAGCACCCCGAGGAGTTCGCGGACGCCTTCGCCCGCGCCTGGTACAAGCTCACCCACCGCGACATGGGCCCGAAGTCGCTGTACCTCGGCCCGGAGGTCCCCGAGGAGACCCTGATCTGGCAGGACCCGCTGCCGGAGCGCGAGGGCGAGCCGGTCGACGACGCGGACGTCGCGACCCTGAAGACCAAGCTGCTCGACTCCGGGCTCTCCGTCACCCAGCTGGTCACCACCGCCTGGGCGTCCGCCTCCACCTTCCGCGGCAGCGACAAGCGCGGCGGTGCCAACGGCGGCCGGATCCGCCTCGCCCCGCAGCGCGGCTGGGAGGTCAACGACCCCGACGGGCTGGCCCAGGTGCTGCGCGTCCTGGAGGGCGTCCGGCAGGACTTCCACGCCTCCTCGGGCGCGAAGCGGGTCTCCCTGGCCGACCTGATCGTCCTCGGCGGTGCCGCGGCCGTGGAGAAGGCCGCCAAGGAGGGCGGTTTCGAGGTGCGGGTGCCCTTCACCCCGGGCCGTGTCGACGCGACCGAGGAGCACACCGACGCCGAGTCCTTCGAGGCGCTGGAGCCCACCGCGGACGGCTTCCGCAACTACCTCGGCAAGGGCAACCGCCTGCCGGCCGAGTTCCTGCTGCTGGACCGGGCGAACCTGCTCACCCTGAGCGCCCCCGAGACCACCGTCCTGGTCGGCGGCCTGCGCGTCCTGGGCGCCACCTACCAGGGCTCCCAGCTGGGCGTCCTGACCCACACGCCCGGCGTCCTCACCAACGACTTCTTCGTCAACCTGCTCGACCTGGGCACCACCTGGAAGTCGACCTCCGAGGACCAGACCACCTTCGAGGGCCGGGACGCCGCGACCGGCGAGCTGAAGTGGGCCGGCAGCCGCGCCGACCTCGTCTTCGGCTCCAACTCCGAGCTGCGCGCCCTCGCCGAGGTCTACGCGAGCGACGACGCGAAGGAGAAGTTCGTCCAGGACTTCGTCGCCGCGTGGGACAAGGTCATGAACCTGGACCGGTTCGACCTGGCCTGATCCGCCCGGCGTCCGGCCGACGCCGCACCAGACGTCCGGGTCCGCCCTTCGGGGCGGGCCCGGACGCCCCGCTGTCCGCCCCCTCGCCGACCGTGTCCGCTGCGTCCGCGATCGGACGGGCGCCGGCACCCGCGTGAAGGAACAACGCCAGCTGTTCCAGGGGGCGTTCAGCGGCGCAGCGCCTCGAACGCCGTCCGGCCCGCCGCGCCGATCGCGAGGTCGACGTCCGGTGCCTGGCTCGCACGCCGGTCCGCCCGGGTCAGCGCGGCGATCGCCACCCGGTCGCCGGAGTCCGCCTCGACCACGCCGATCTCGTGTCTGAGGTGCAGGAAGGTGCCGGTCTTGCCGCTCCAGCGCAGGCTGTCGGCGCGCAGTTCCGACGCCAGCCGCTGGGTGAAGACCTGCGCGGCCATCAACCGGCGCAGCTCCGCCGTCGCCGCCGGCACGGAGATCCGGTCGTCCCACACCCGCTCCAGCAGGTCGACCAGGGCGGTGGCCGAACCGGTGTTGGCGCGGGCCGGGTCGAGGGTCTCGATGGTGTGCCGGCCGGCGCGTTCGTCCCGTACGGCCAGTTCCAGTGCCAGGGAGAAGTCGTCGCCGGCGGCACCGGCCGCGCACTCGTACATGTGGTTCAGCCGGTGCCGCATCCGGACGCCCGCGCAGCCCCAGGCGGCGAGCCGCGCGTCGACCTCCGCCACCGGCACCAGGGCGAGCAGCGCGTCCGCCGCCGCGTTGTCGCTCACCGCCAGCATCGACCGCAGCAGATCGCCGACGGCCACGGTGGCCGGGTACCGGAACGCCGCGAACCCCGTGGAGCCGACGCTGCCGGTGGCCGGGTCCAGGGTCACCGGCAGCGCGGGATCGAGGCGGCCCGCCGCGATCCGGTCAAGGACGACGAGGGCCAGCGGCACCTTCACCACCGACGCGAGCGGCACCGGCTCCTCGGCGCCGAAACCGAGCCGCTCCCCGGTGTCCAGGTTCCGGGCCAGGAAGGCGCCCCGGACGCCGGCGGACGCCCAGTCGGCGGCGATCGCCTCGGCCACGTCCCGCAGGGCGCCGTCGTCCCCGACGCAGGGCACGGCGCTCATCCGCGTGCCGCCAGCCGTGCGGGGGCGTCCTGGGCCCGCTCGCCGGACCGGGTGGCGCCGGGCCCGTCGGCCGCCGCGCCCACCGCGGCTCCGAGCGGCGCGGCCAGCCAGTCCGGCACCTCGGGGGTGCCGTCGCGGCCCGGGGCGGCGCCGATGTCGTACCCCCGGTGCAGTGACCGGTCGGCGAGCGGCGCCCAGCGCGCCCCGTGCTGCCGGGCGAACGGCTCGGCGCACAGCAGCAGGGCGTGGCCCGCCAGCGTCTCGGCGAGCGCACCGGACGCGGGCCCGGCGGGACGCACCCGCCCCTCGGGCAGCCCGGCACGGGCCACCGCCCTGCCCAACCGGTCCTCGAAGCACGGGACTTGGTCCTCCGGCTGGACGAGTACCGGGAGCGGCGCGGTGGAGCCGCCCCGCCTCGGCCGTAGGTCCTCCAGGTGGACCGCGCGCCGCGCGGCCGGGTCCTCCGCCGCCGAGGCCAGCCCCAACGGCGCCTGGAACGCGGCCTGTTCCGGCGGCACCCGCAGCAGCGCGTAGGCGAGCGAGCCGTCGGCGAGGCCGGACACCCTTTCCCCGGGCGGCAGTTCGCGCATCCCGAGGGTGATCCCGCGCTCGGTGCCCGCCCGGATGGCCCGGGCCAGTGCCGCCGGGGCGCAGTCACCGGGCACCCCCACCGCGCGGACCCGCGCCCGCCGGGCGGAGCGGGCCGCCTGCCCGAGCCGCTGGGCCCGGTCCAGCACGTCCCGCGCGTACGGCAGCAGCAGTACCCCCAGCTCCGTGACCGTCACCTGCCGCCGCGAACGGTCGAACAGGAGGCCGCCGAAGTGCTCCTCCAGTGTCTTGATGCGACGGCTGAGCAGCGGCTGGGCGATCCCGAGCCGGTCGGCCGCACGGGAGAAGCTCGCCTCGTCCGCCGTCGCCACGTACGCGTCCAGGTGTGCGAGAAGGTCCACCCAGCAGTCATATCAATAAGGCATGAGGTGTTCAAAGTTTCCTCTTGGACATGGGAGGAGGTCTGCTGTTTCGCTGTCCCCGTCGAAGATCGACGCCGCCGGCCGCTCGCGGGCACCGGCGGACTTCACGGGAGGACTGTGCCCATGACCGGAACCGACCGTCTCGACCCCCTGCCGCGCCGGGGCCTGCTCAAGGCGGGCCTCGCGCTCACCACCACCGCGCTGGCGGCGACCGCCGCCGCCGCCGCGCCCACCGCCGCCGCGACCCCGGCCGACACCGGTGAGCTGGCCGACCTGGAGCGGCGCCACGGCACGCGGCTCGGGGTGTACGCGCGCAACGCGCGCACCGGGCGGACCCTGACCCATCGCGCGGCCGAGCGGTTCCCGATGTGCTCGACGTTCAAGGCGTTCGCCGCCGCCGCGGTGCTGCGCGACCACGCCGACCGCGCCCCGATGCACCGCGTGATCCACTACCCGCCGCACGACATCCTGCCCAACTCGCCCCGCACGGAGGAGAACCTGGCGACCGGCATGACCGTGGCCGACCTGTGCGCGGCGGCGATCCAGTACAGCGACAACGCGGCCGGCAACCTGCTGCTGCGCGAGCTGGGCGGCCCGGCCGGGCTGACCCGCTTCTTCCGCTCGCTCGGCGACGAGGTGAGCCGCCTCGACCGCTGGGAGCCCGAGCTGAACACCGCGATCCCCGGCGACGCACGGGACACCACGAGCCCCGAGGCGATCGGCCGGACGCTGGAACGGCTCATCCTGGGCCGGGCCCTGGACGGCGCCGCCCGGGAGCGGCTGGTCGGCTGGATGCAGGGCAACACCACCAGCGGGGCCCGCTTCCGGGCCGGCCTGCCGCGCGACTGGGTGGTGGCCGACAAGACCGGCACCGGCGACTACGGCACCGCCGACGACCTCGGGGTGGCCTGGACGACCCGGCGGACACCGGTCGTGCTGACCGTGCTGTCGACCCGGACCGCCCCGGACGCGCCGGCCGTCGACGCGCTCGTGGCCGAGGCGGCGCGGATCGCGGCCCGCGTGGTGGCGCCGGGGGAGTAGCCCGGTGACCCGCACGTGATGCCACCGCCGATGCCAGCCACACCCGCCGGAACCCGTCCACGCGGCTCCGGCGGCCGGGGCGCTTCTCAGCCCGCCCGGTGCGCGATGGGGGCGTCGTAGGGGGCGAGGGTCCGGTCCGAGCCCAGCGCGACGACGGCGCCCGCCTCCCGTAGATCCCGCAGCCGCCAGGCGCGAGCCGCCCGGTCGCCGCCCAGCCGACGTCGGCGCGGGTGTAGCCGGTGCGCGGCGGCTGCCTTGACGCGGCCACCCCCAACTCCGCGAAGCGCGACAGGAGTTCGTCGGGTGCCATCTCGATGTGCTCGATCTGCTGGGCCGCGCGCCCGCTCGGCCCGAGGGCGGCGACGGTGTCCAAGGACGTGCCGTACGGCGGTGTCCCCGATGGCGTGCGTCGCGGTGCGCACGCCGGCCGCGTGCGGGGCTCGTACCGCCTCGGCGTGGGCGCGCGGGTCCGGCCAGAACGCGGCCGTGCCCCGGCCGTGGCAGCCGGGGCGCTCCAGCCGGGCCGTGCCGCCCTCGACGGTGCTGTCCATGAAGAACTTGACCCCGCCGACCCGCCGGTGCCGCCCGGCCCGGTCCTGGAGCGTGACCAGTTCCCGCAGGCCGTCGGCATCGGCGCCCGGCATCCGCGCGGCCCGGTCACGCCCGCCACGCCGACGGCGGCGACTTCAGCGTCCCGGAGGCAGCCAGACGGCTCGGCGCCCGGACCGGGTCCGTCTACCACCACGTGGACGGCCGGGACGGCATCATGGAACTCCTCCGGGAGCGGGTGGCCGCCGCGATCGACCCCGGCACCCTCGGCCTCGGCCCCTGGGACACCCTTTGGAGACGTGGGCCGCTCCTACCGCGCCGCCTTCGCCGCGCACCCCCGGGCCATCCCGCTGCTCATGGCCTCACCGGTGCGCGCGCCGAGCGTCCTCGGCCAGTACGAACGCGCGGTGACCCTGCTGCGCTCGGCCGGCTTCCCGCGTGCCGGGATCATGCCGCTGATCACCGCGCTGGAGAACCTGGTGCTCGGCTCGGCCCTCGGCCTGGCCGCCCCGGAGACCGACGGCGCGCCCATCCCGCACCGCGCCGACGCCCTCGCCGCGGTCGGTGACGGCCGCGCCGGCCGGGCCTTCGGGGTGGGCCCGGCCGCTGTTCTGAACCGCGCCCGCGCCCTGCGGGAGGAGGTGCACGGCCCCGGCCCGCATGAACGGAGAGCGACGAAGGGGCGGTTTCCCAGTACCGCCAGTAACATGATCACCTTGTCTCCGGTTGTACCAGCCAGTTTGTACCAGCCAGTCAACTCGGCGCGGCATTCCGGCCGTGCCCAGCCCGGAGAAGACCCATGTCCTCTGTCACCGACGCGTTCGAGAACGCGCGCCTCACCTACGAGCAGCACATGCGGACCTGCCGCCAGTGCCACGCCGACGCCGTGCCCTGTCCCGTCGCCAAGCACCTGCTGCGCGTCTACAACAACGCCCGCCGCGACCAGCTGCGCGCCGCCGGCCAGTAAACGCGCAGGTCGGGCGCGCCGCACGCTTTTCGGCGGCCCCGATCAGGGAACCCGGTCGGCCCATCCGTCCCCGCACGACGCAGGAGGCGCCATGACGGACCGGCACGGTGACCGGCCGAACCCGGTCACCCGGCACGACCGCCCCGACTTCCCCGCCCAGGACCAGCCGCACCCGGGCTGGACCGGTCCGATGGACCCGCCGCCCGACCACGGCGAGGAGTCCTACCGCGGCTCCGGCCGGCTGGACGGCCTCAAGACCGTGATCACCGGCGGGGACTCCGGCATCGGACGGGCGGTGGCCCTCGCCTTCGCCCGCGAGGGCGCCGACGTGCTCTTCACCCACCTCGACGAGGAGGCGGACGACGCCCGCGAGACTTCCCGCCTGGTGGAGGACGCCGGGCGGAAGGCGGTCGCGGTCTCCTGCGACATCCGCGAGGAGGCCAACTGCCGGGCCCTGATCGACCGCGCGGTCGCGGAGTTCGGCCGCGTCGACGTCCTGGTGAACAACGCCGCCTACCAGATGTCCCAGCCGGACGGCATCGAGGCGATCAGCACCGAGCAGTTCGACCGGGTGCTGCGCACCAACCTGTACGGCATGTTCTGGCTGACCAAGTTCGCGCTGCCGCACATCCCTTCCGGCGGCTGCGTCATCAACTCCGCGTCCGTGCAGGCGTACAAGCCCAGTCCGCATCTGCTGGACTACGCGACGACCAAGGGCGCGATCGTCACCTTCACGCAGGGCCTCGCGCAGATGGTCGCCGAGCGCGGCATCCGGGTCAACGCGGTGGCGCCGGGCCCGGTGTGGACACCGCTGATCCCCGCGACGCTGCCGGACACGACGGAGTTCGGCAAGCAGTCCCCGCTCGGCCGCCCGGCCCAGCCCGCCGAACTCGCCCCGGCCTACGTCTATTTGGCCTCGACCGAGGCGAGCTACATCACCGCCGAGATCCTCAACGCGACCGGCGGCACCCCATTGCCCTGAATCA
Organism: Streptomyces pyxinicus; assembly: GCF_024753135.1. Classification (GTDB taxonomy): domain Bacteria; phylum Actinomycetota; class Actinomycetes; order Streptomycetales; family Streptomycetaceae; genus Streptomyces; species Streptomyces pyxinicus. The sequence continues at coordinate 126,048 of NZ_JANUGP010000010.1, forward strand.
CGGTCAGAACGGCGGCTCGTTGAGCAGTTCGAGCAGCCACCCGGCACCCTCGGCCGCGCCGGGGACCGTTCTGGCGGCCGGGCCGCCGGCGTCCGGGAACATCCGCCCCCACGAGCCGGCGCGGCCCAGGGCGCTCAGCCGCCAGGCCGGCCGCGCCGCGTGGCGCAGCTCCGCACGGGTGCGGCCGGTGCCGGTCCACGGCTCCAGGTAGGCGTCCAGCAGCCGGGGCAGGACCCCGGGCCCGTACCGGTCGCGGGCCCGCTCGGCGGGGACACGGAAGCTGCAGAACGGGTGCGAGACGGTGGCGTCGCCCCAGTCGAAGAAGGTGAAGCGGCCCGGCGCCGGCCGGAAGAGCTGGCCGTCGTGCAGGTCGGCGTGATCCAGGGTGTCCGCGACGCCGGCCGCGGCGAGCTCGGCCGCCCACTCGCCGACCTGTGGCCGGAGACCGGCCAGCCGGGCGCGCTCCTCGGGGCTCAGCGCACTGTTCCGGGCGAGCAGTTCCCCGAACACCTCGGGCAGGTCACGGGTCCGGGCCGGGGGAACGCCCAGCCGCTCGACGTCCCGGGCACGGGGAACGAGCGCGCGCTGCACGTCCGCGTACTGGCCGAGCAGCGCCTCCCAGTCCGCCGGCGGCACCTCCTCCCGGGCCAGCACATCACGGAAGAGAGGGCCCCCGTCCGGCAGCAGCACCCAGTCCCGCCCGGCGTCCACCGCCAGCGGCTCCAGCACCCGGCCCGGCACCCAGCGGGCCAGCGCGACGGTCAGCGGGCCCTCGAAGGCGCTGCCCGGCGGATTCGCCTTGAACCACACCGCCGTCCGCTCCGCCACGGGCACCCGCACCAGCACCGACCACGGCCGCAGCCGTACCCCCGGCGCACCCTGCGGACGCAGCCCGTGCGCCGCCAGCCGCTCCGCCACCCAGTCGAGAGCGGCGGCCCGCCACGACTCCCGCTCCCACGGCGTCACCGCGTCCGGGAACCGGCCCCGGTCCACTGTCATCGTCTGTTCCCGCATCGGCCCATCCCAGCATCGCCGCAGCTCAGCGGCCACCTGTTTTCCGGGCCGCGACGCGGGCAGCCTGGCTGCGGCTGCGCTCAGCGCACCGGGAAGCCGAAGGAGTAGCCCTGCTGCTTCAGCCACGGCAGCAGCACCCGCAGCGCGGCCACGGTCTGGGAGCGGTCGCCGCCCGCGTCGTGGAAGAGGATCGTCGGGCCGTTCCGCAGCTCGTTCTCGACCGTGTTGACGATGGCGTCGGTGCCGGGCCGCTCGAAGTCCTTGGAGTCGACGTTCCAGCCCAGGGGCCGCATCCCGTGCGAGGCGGCCAGATGCCGGCTGTACGGGGTGAACGCCCCGCCCGGCGCCCGGTAGTACATCGGGCGCACCCCGCCGGAGGCCCGGGTGATCTGCCGCTCGGCGTCGTTGATCTGCCGCGCCTGGTACGCCTCGGACTTGTGGTCCATGCCGGTGTCGTGCGACACCGTGTGGTCGCACAGCCGGTGCCCGGCGGCCACCACCCGCTTGACCAGGTCGGGGTGGGCCGCGGCCTGCGGGCCGACCATGCAGAACGTCGCCTTCACGCCGTTCTCGCGCAGCAGTTGGAGCACCTGCGGGGTCCACGTCGGGTCCGGGCCGTCGTCGATGGTGATGTTCACGGCGTGCGCGCCCCCGTCGGAGGCGTGCGCGATGGACTCGGCCACCGGCCGGGCCGTGGGCGCGGCGGTCCGCGCGGAGGCGCCCGGCCGGCCCGGTTCGCCGCCCGGCTGTCCGGCCTGCGCGGTCCACACCGAGGCGGCCGCCGCCACCGCCGTGACCCCCAGCGCCGCCGCGGCCACCCGGCCGTACCATCCCCGCCCGCCATGCCGCGCCATGTCCGCCCCGCCCCTGTCGTGTTGTCCGCCTTGTGCACCTGACCAGACGGGCGGGCCGGGGCCCGGGCTCCGTCTGTTACCGATCACGGACAATTCCGCGGCGGTTCCGCGACGAAGGTGCCCGGCTCCGGCCGGAGAGCGCAGGCCGTGACCCCTTCCGGGGGTGATCGGAGCGCCGGTGCGAGCGTGCCGGTCCGGATCCCGGCACGTATCCGACCCGGACCGAGGACAGGGGTGATCCGGATGACGCCGCCAACGGGGCCGCCGTACGGCACGACGCCCGAGCCGCCCCGGCCCGAGGCCCTCACCCGGATCATGCTCAGGCCGCCGGCCGGCAGTCTCCCGCCCGGCTTCTTCGCCTCCAGCACGGGCAGCTTCCTGCTGAGCGCCGCGCAACCGCACGGGGTGCCCCTGGCGCAGACCCGGCCGCTGATGCTGCCGCTCCTGGTGTTCGTGGTGCCGCTGCGACTGCTCGCTGGCGTCTTCGCGTTCCTGGCCCGCGACGGCGCCGCCCGGGCCGCCGGGTGCGCTGGCCCCCGCCTCGGCGGTGTTCCTGCTGAGCGTCGCCCCGCTGATGGTGGTGCTGTTCGTCGCCGCGCTCCCCGGAAAGCCCCTGTTCGGGGTGCTGCTCCTGATCGGCGCCTGCCGCTTCGCGCTGACCGCGGTGTACGGCGCCGGGGGCCCGGCCGTCCTCCAACCCGCGGCGGGCCGGACCGGCGTGACACTGGCCGAGCGGGAGGCCGGGGTGCGACGCCAATTGTGAGCCGGGGCATGGGCCTTAGGGTGCCCGGATGCCTCTGTATCCGGAGATCGAACCGTACGCGTCCGGCCTGCTCGATGTGGGTGACGGCAACCGTGTGCACTGGGAGACCTGCGGCAACCCGCACGGCAAGCCCGCCCTGGTGCTGCACGGCGGCCCCGGCTCTGGCTGCACTTCTCACCCCCGGCGCCTCTTCGACCCGGCCGCCTACCGGATCGTCCTGCTCGACCAGCGCGGCAGCGGACGCTCCACCCCGCACGCGAGCCGCCACGACACCGACATGAGCGTCAACACGACCGGCCACCTGCTGGCCGACCTGGAACTGCTGCGCCGGCACCTGGACATCGAACGCTGGCTGGTGTGGGGCGTGTCCTGGGGCTCGGTGCTCGCGCTGCGCTATGCCCAGACGCACCCGGCGGCGGTGTCCGAACTGGTCCTGACCGGGGTGGCGACCGGCTCGGACGCCGAGGTCGCCCTGCTCACCCGGGGAGTGGGGCGGCTCTTCCCGGAGGCCTTCCGCCGCTTCGTGTCCGAACTGCCGCCCGGTGAGCGGGACGGGAACCTCGCCGCCGCCTACCACCGGCTGCTCGAATCCCCCGACCCCGGTGTCCGGGCACGGGCCGCGCGGGCCTGGACGGACTGGGAGACCGCGATCGTCCCGGCGCCGCCGCGCTCCGTCCCGCGCTACGAGGACCCCGGCTTCCGCCTCGGCTTCGCCCGCACGGTCACCCACTACTGGGCCAACGGCCACTTCCTGGGCCCCGAGGACGGCCAGGGCGTGGTCCTCCGCGACGCCCGCCTCCTCGACGGTGTCCCCGGCACCCTCGTCCAGGGCACCCTCGACCTCGGCAACCTCCTCGGCACCGCCTGGCGGCTCCATCACGCCTGGCCCGGCAGCGAGTTGGTCCTCGTCGACGAGGCCGGTCACGACAGCGGCGCCCCGGGCATCGCGGAGGCGTTGGTGGCGGCCACCGACACGTACGCGACCTAGCCGGCGAACGGTTCCTCCAGCGCGCGGGTCTCCTCGCCCTGGGCGCGGTCTTCGTCGTCGCGGATGTGCGGGGGGCCGTAGGGGCCGGAGGGCAGGTACGGGGAGTTCGCCCCGCCGATGTGCCAGGGGTCGGCGTTCTCGTCGCCCGGAGCCCAGGCGGACCCGGCCGGTGGCGTGGCGCTAGCGGGCGGCGTCCGAGGTGCGGACGTCGGCCAGGGTGGTGGCCAGGGACTGCCAGACGTGGGCGGCCAGGTCGAGGTTGCGGGCGTCCGTGGCCTGTCGGGCGAGGCGGCGCAGGGAAGCGACGCCCTGGTCGACCCGGCCGTCCAGGATCTTCAGCCGGCCCTCCAGGACGGCCAGCCGCACCCGGTCCCCGTAGGGCAGCCGCAGTTCCGCGTCCGACGAGAGTGCGCCGGACAGCGCGCGGGCCTCGTCCCATCGGCCCTGGTGGAAGGCGAGATGGGCCCGCAGGGCCCGGATCTCCTGCAACTGCGGTGGTGTCCCGATGAGTTCGAGGACCACGTCGGCCTCGCCGAGCCACCGTTCGGCCGCCGCCACGCGCGGCGGTGACATGCGCAGCGCCGCGGCCGTCGCCGCCGTACGCAGCCGGGTCCACAGGGACAGGTCGTCGCTGCCCTGGAACAGGGCGAGCGCGCCCTCCAGCCGGGCCTGGGCGGTGTCGTGGTCGCCCTGGCGGTCGGCGACCACCGAGGCGGTCCACAACGCCTCGGCCGCGAGCGGGGGAGCGGCCGTGGGCAGCAACTCCCGTTCGATCTCGCGGACATGCCGCTCGGCCACGTCCAGCCGGCCCAGCTCGGTCTCGACGCCGACGAGGACCGTCTGCGCGGCCAGGGTGTCGGCCACCGGCAGCCGCTCGGCGCGGGCGACGCCGAGCGCGGTGACGGCGGCCGGCTCCGCCGCCCGCAGGTCGCCGAGCGCGCACAGGCAGCGCGCGTACCGCACGTACGCCCGCACTCTCAGCTCCGGTGCCGCTATCAGCTCGCTCAGCTGTATCAGCTCCCGCAGATGGCCGCGCTCCTGCTCGTAGTCCCCGTGGCCCTCGCTGATCCGGCCGAGCAGCCACAGCGCCTGCCAGCGGCCGGTGGGGTCGTCGCGCTCGTCCCGCTCGTCGTCCCGCACCGCCTGGAGCAGGGCCGCGGCGCTGTCCGTGCCCGGCGGTGCCGAGGCCGCGGCGGCTAGCACGTGGCTCAGACAGCCCCCCGCCCGAAGCTCGGTCAACGCCGAGGCTTCCACGCCGAGTTGCTGTGCCAGGTAGCTGATCGCGCGCCCGGTGGGCCGGCGTTCGCCCGACTCCAGGCGGGAGAGGTACCCGGTGGACATGCCCTCACCGACCACCGCCGCCTGGCTCAGGCCCCGCTCCAGCCTGAGCTTCCTCAGCTGCCGGCCGAAGTGCGGCTGCTCAAGCATTTCGCCCTCTGATCCCCTGAGGTCCTTTTGAGTCTTTCGCGTGTCCTGTCTTCCCGAGGTGGCGTCCGGAAGTTGGCCATACTTTAGGGAGACTTGGCAAGTTGGGCAACACGGTTGTGTACAAGAGATTTCCCCTGTCATTTGCCGTGGTTTCCCTCCGCGTCGACTTTCGGAACGGTCCGGCGGCGCTTCCCGGATGGCCGAAAATCTGCGCTGGCCGAAAGAGTTGGCAATGCGCGCGCCCGGGTAGGCAAATCCTTGCCAGCCGGGTTGTGCGGCTCTAGCCTCCGAAGTGCCGACCCGATGCGATATCACTTCCCGTCCGACGGAGGCCGCGGGGACGTGGAGGCCTGACAACGTTGCCCCATGGTCTCTGTCGGAAACGGCGCGGTGCGTCGCAGACCCCACGCACAAAGGGAAAGACGGTATGTCCGTGGTGACCACAAGCATCACCGCCTCAGCCACCGCCGGTGTCACGGCGGGCGTCGGCGCGAACCGCCGCCGCACCTACACGGCCCACGCGTGTCCGAAGGACATGACCATCGCGGCGGCGGAAGCCGATTTCGCGGCACAGTTCGGCGTGAGTCCCCGCGAGATCTGCGGGCGCGCCCTGGGCGACCTGTTCCGGGCGGGCGCGCCCGCACGGCTGCCTCATCGGTTCACCGACCTTTCCGAGGGCCGCACGGACTGGTTCACGGAACGGGTGGCCGGCCGGCACATCGGCGGCCGTGTCTTCGCCGCGGACCTGACGGCCATAGCGGTCACCGGCCCGGCCGGGCCGGCCGGACTGGTCCTGCTGCTGCGCCCCCTGCGGGAGGCGGACCTGCCGCACCCGCGCGCACTGACGCTGAGCGAACTCGACGCGCGCGTGCTGGAGGGGGTGGCGGGCGGTGCGTCGACGGTGCAGCTGGCCGGCCGTCTGTATCTGAGCCGTCAGGGCGTCGAGTACCGCGTGGGCCTGCTGCTGCGCCGCTTCGACGCACCCAACCGGCCCGCCCTGGTGGCCCGCGCCCACGCGCTCGGCCTGTTCGCGCCCGGCCAGTGGCCCCCGCAGGTGCTGCCGGACCTCGTCGAGTAGCGCGGCCGGCGGGCGCGGCGGCGGCCGCCGGTGGGTGCTCCCGCCGGCGGCCACCGGTGCGCACCCGACTCAAGCCGCCGAGGGCTGCCACGCCTCCCGGAACCGCAGGCGGGCGCGGTGCAGCCGGGACCGTACCGTGCCCACCGGCAGCGACAGGACCCGGGCCATCTCCTCCTCGTTGAGGCCGTAGGCGCGCAGCGTGAGGACCTGCCGGTGGGACGTGGACAGCCGGTCCAGCACGTCACTGATGTGCACGGCGTCCAGCGGATTCGCCTGCTGCCCCGGATCGACCCGCTGGTACGGCCCTTCCTCGCCGGCCCGTTTCACGGTGCGCACGGCCTCGCGGACCGTCACCGAACGGACCCAGCCGTAGAACGCGGTCGGCTCGCGCAGGGTGCGCAGGCCGCGGTAGACGGCGAGCAGGGCCTCCTGCGTCGCGTCGGCGCCGTCGTCGTGCGTGATGGACCGGCACAGCCGGGCGACGTACGGGATGATCCCGGTCAGCAGCTGGTTCATGGCCTGCTCGTCGCCCGCCTGGGCGCGCGGCAGCAGCGCCAGGGGCGTGGGGATGTCGCTGACGTTGTCCATGTCGGCGAAGGGCTCCTTACGGTGGCCGGTGCGGTGCGGTGAGCCGCCTCAGCCCGCCGGTGCGGGCGCGGGCTCGGCGGCGTCGGTGTGGGCGGCGAGCGCCGCGCTGACCTCGTCACGGAAGGCCCGGACGAACTCCGGGCTGAAACAGGCGGTGAAGTGCGGGAACTCGATGGCGAGCCGTCCCTCGAAGGAGACGACGCAGGCCATCACCGGACTGCGCCCGGCCGCCGGGAAGTACTGCTCCCGGGCGGGCACCAGCCGGACGTCGGTGGCCTCCAGGCCCTCGGGCAGCCGGGGCCCAGGCACGACGCCCATGTTCGTGGCGATGACCGTCGCCAGCTGGAGGGTGGGGTTGCGGGGGATCTCCGGCGTGATCCGCATCTCCTGGGACGGGCCGTCGCCCGCGACGAACGCGGCGAGCCGCGCGTGCACGGTGCGGGCCAGCTCGACCGGGTCCGCGTCCGGGGTGACGTCCAGGGTCTGGAGATGGGTGGTGACGGCGGGGACCATCACCAGGGCGGGCACCGGCGGTGACAGCCGCGAGCGCAGGTCGACGGGGGAGAGGCAGCCGAGGGTGCGCGGCTCGTCGCCGGGCAGGCGCCGGCGGGCCGTGGTGAGCAGGGCCGCGGCGACCAGGGCGTGCACGGACACGCCGGCCGCGCGGGCGGTGCGGCGCAGCCGGCCGGTGCGCTCCTCGTCCAGCGTCAGCCGGCACACCTCGATACGGCCCTCGACGGCGGCCGGGCCGGTGACGTCGTAGCCGACCAGCTCGACCGGGTTCCGGCGCGCCGCCTCGGTGCGCCGCTCCAGGTACCCGGCGGTCTCCGCCGGGTCCGCCGGCGGCAGGAACGCGCTGACGGGCGGCGGCCAGGCGGGGGTGTTTGCCGCGGCGGCGGGCTGCTCCTCACCCTCGGCCAGGGCCCGGTAGCGGTCCCAGATCTCGTTGTGCAGGGCGATACCGCTGTGCCCGTCGACCACGGTGTGGTCCACCGAGAGCACGAACAGGTGACTGTCACCGTCGGAAGCGCTGACCAGGACCGCCCGGCTCAGCGGTCCGCCGACCGGCAGCGGCGTGTTCAGCTCCGTCGTGTGGGCCTCCTCGGCGGCGCCGGTCCGGGTGGTCAGGCGGGGACGCTCCGACTCCGCCAGCAGGTGGAGCGCGAAACCCTCGCCGTCCGGCACGACGCGGCTCCGCAGCGACGGGTGCGCCTCGGTGACCGCGTCGAACGCGGCCGACAGCGCCTCGGGGTCGAGCTGGCCGCGCAGGGTGCAGGAGAGCACCGCTCGGCTTCGCTGCCCGACGTACAGCGTTTCCACCGGACACAACGCACGGCGCATCACCCAGGACCTCTTTCCGTCCGCTCATTCCCGAAAGCCGCGCGCGTTGACGATCGGTCAATAACGCGGTTGCGGCTCGACGTCCTTTCGAGAGTGCACGGTCGGGCCCGTGCGAATCCACCCGATGACCGGCACCCGAGGAAAGTCTCGTGTTTTCCCTAAAACTTGTCGCGGTCGCCGCTATCCCGGAACCCGCGTTCTTCAGGGAAACACCTGAATTCCGCTCGGAGGGCCGGATCGGGCTTGACCGGCTTCGCCCGGCTGCCCCACCGTGAGGCCTCGTGAACCGGCGGCGGGCCGCGATACGGCCGCGCCCTCGGCGTGCGGCCCGTGCTGCCGGCCCCGTGGGCCGGGGCCGCATTCCTGTCAGACCGGCCCGGCTCGTGCCGGCCGGGCCGTTACGGCTTGCCACGTGAGGGTTGTGCTATGTCACTCCACGAGGAGTCTCTCCCCGAGGACCCCGAGGACGAACGTCGACCGCTGTCCGGGCCGCTGTCCGGCGCCCAGGAGGGCCTCTGGTACGCGCAGCGGCTCGCCCCCGGCAGCGCCGCGTACAACACCGCGGAGGCGGTGGAGATCCACGGCGCCCTGGACACCGGTCTGTTCGAGACGGCGCTGCGCCGCACGGTGGCCGAGGCCGGCACCTTCGCGCTGCGCTTCGCCGACACCGACGACGGCCCCCGCTGCGGTCCGGCACCGGACGCGGACGACTGGCCGCTGCACCGGGCCGACGTGCGCGACGCAGCCGACCCGGAGACCGCCGCCTGGGAGCTGATCCGCGCCGACCTCGCGACCCCGGTGGACACCGACAAGGGCCCGCTGTTCGCGCACACCCTCCTCACCCTCGCCGCCGACCGGCACATCTGGCTGCTGCGGGCCCACCACATCCTGCTCGACGGCTACAGCTACAAGCTCCTCGGCCGTCGCCTCGCCGACCTCTACAACGCGCTGGCCGAAGGCCGCGAGCCCGGCCCCGGCGGCTTCGCGCCGGCCGCCCGGCTCCAGACGGAGGAGGCGGCCTACCTCGCCTCCGAACGCCGCGACCGCGACCGCGAGCACTGGGCCGGCCGCCTGGCCGGCCTGCCGGAACCGGCCCGCCTCACCCGCCGTACGGCCCCGCCGCGCGCCCCGTTCCTGCGCCGCACCGCCGAACTGGCCGCCCTGGACGCCGACGCGCTGTCCGCCGCGGCCGGCCGCCTCGACGTCACCCGCACCGACCTGCTGACCGCCGCCGTCGCCGTCTACCTGCACCGCATGACCGGCGCCGACGACCTGGTCCTCGGCATGGCCACCATGAGCCGGCTCGGCAGCGCGGCCCTGCGCACCCCGGGCACCGCCTCCGACGTGCTGCCCCTGCGCGTCACCGCCCAACCAGGCACGCCTGTGGCAGAGTTCGCGCGCACGGTGGCCGCCGAGCTGGCGGCACTGCGCCGCCACCAGCAGTACCGCGGCGAGTCCATCCGCCGCGACCTCGGCCTGCTCGGCACCGGACGCCGCCTGTACGGCCCCGTGCTGAACATCGTGCCCTTCACCGAGGACCTGGACTTCGCCGGCAGCACGGCCACCTGGCACCACCTGTCCGGGGGCGCCGTGGACGACCTCCAGATCAGCGTCCGGCCCGGGACCCGCCCCGACACCCTGTGGTTCGCCTTCGACGCCAACCCCGACCTGTACGACGAGGACGAACTCGCCCTGCACCGGGACCGCTTCCTCGCCCTGCTGCGGCACCTGGCGCAGGTCGCGCCGACGGCCGCACTCGCCGACCTGGACCTGCTGCTCCCCGGCGAGCACCCGCGCGACCTGCCGGTGCGCGAGCTTCCCGTCACGGCCACGCTCACCGAACTGTTCGAGCGGCAGGCGGGCGCCCGGCCCGGACAGGTCGCCGTGACCCACGAGGGCGCGCACCTCACGTACGGCCAACTCAACGAGGAAGCCAACCGGTTGGCGCGGCTGCTCGTGGCACGCGGCGCCGGACCCGGCCGGGTGGTCGCCCTCGCGCTGCCCCGGGGCCCCCGGCTGCTGCCCGCCCTGCTGGCGGTCCTCAAGACCGGCGCCGCTTACCTCCCGCTGGACCCCGGGCACCCGGCCGAACGGCTGCGCCTGGTGATGGCGGACGCGGACCCCGTCCTCCTGGTCACCGAGAGCGGCCTCGCCGGGGACCTCGGCGGCGCCACCCCCGCCGTCCTCCTGGACGACCCCGCCGTCACCGCCGACCTCGCCGGGCGCCCCGCCGGCGACCTCGGCGACGCCGACCGCGGCGGACCGACGGGCCCGGCCGACATCGCGTACGTCATCCACACCTCCGGCTCCACCGGCCGCCCCAAGGGCGTGCCCGTCCCGCACGCCCATGTGGTCCGGCTGTTCACCGCGGCGGCCGAGCACTTCGACTTCGGCGCCGACGACGTGTGGACCCTCTTCCACTCCTACGCCTTCGACTTCTCCGTGTGGGAGATCTGGGGCGCCCTGCTGCACGGCGGCCGGCTCGTCGTCGTGCCGTACGCCGTCAGCCGCTCCCCGCGCGACGTCCTGCGGCTGCTGCGCGAGGAGGGCGTCACGGTCCTCAACCAGACACCCTCCGCCTTCGAACAGCTCGTGGACGCCGACGAGGAGACCGGCGCCGGCGCGCTGCGGTACGTCGTGTTCGGCGGGGAGGCGCTGCGCCCCGAACGGCTGCGCCCGTGGACCGGACGGCACGGCCTCGACCGGCCCGCCCTGGTGAACATGTACGGCATCACCGAGACCACCGTGCACGTCACCCACCACCGCCTCACCCCGGCCGACCTGGCGGACCCCCGGCGCGGCGGCGTCATCGGCACCCCGCTCGCCGACCTGCGCGTGTACCTCCTGGACGCGGGGGGCCGGCCCGTGCCGCCGGGCGCCGTCGGCGAGATGTACGTCGCCGGTGCCGGTGTGGCCGCCGGGTACCTGAACCGGCCCGAACTGACCGCCGAGCGCTTCCTGGACGACCCCTACGGGCCGCCCGGGGGCCGGATGTACCGCTCCGGCGACCTGGCCCGGCGGCGCGCCGACGGCACCCTCGACTACCTCGGCCGCGCCGACCAGCAGGTGCAGCTGCGCGGCTTCCGCGTCGAGCCCGGCGAGATCGAGGCCGTCCTCGCCCGGCACCCCGCCGTCACCCGCGCCGCCGTCGTCGTACGGCAGGCCGACAACGGCGCCCGGCAGCTCGTCGCCTACACCGTCACCGCCGGAGAACAGGCGCCCACGGCGGCCGAGTTGCGCGCCCACGCCGCCGCCCACCTGCCCGAGCACATGGTCCCCGCGGCCTGCGTCCCCGTGGACGCCCTGCCGCTGACCGCCAACGGCAAGCTGGACACCGACGCGTTGCCCGCGCCCGACTTCACCGGGACGGCGGCCGGTACTCGGCCGGCGACCCCCGAACAGACGCTGGTCTGCGGCCTGTTCGAGGACGTGCTCAAGCTGCCCCGGGACACCGTGGGCGTCGACGCCAACTTCTTCGACCTGGGCGGCGACTCGCTGCTCGCCACCCGGCTGCTGGCCCGGCTGCGCCACGAGTCCGGCGCCGACGTGCCGATCACCGCCCTGTTCGAGACACCGACACCCGCCGCGATCGCCGGGCTCCTCGACGGCCGCCCCGGCACCGCGCCCGCCCGGCCCGTCCTCGGCGCGCAGCCGCGTCCCGAGCGCGTCCCGCTGTCGTACGCCCAGGAACGCATGTGGTTCCTCAACCGGCTCGACGACGCGACGGCGACGTACAACATCCCGCTCGCCGTGCCGACCGGCCCCGCCGTCGACACCGAGGCGCTGCGGGCCGCGCTGGGCGACCTCGCCGACCGGCACGAGAGCCTGCGCACGGTGTTCGCCGACCACGACGGCACGCCGTACCAGCACATTCTGCCGCCCGGGGAACTGCGCCCCCGGCTGCGCGCCGTCGACTGCCCCGCCGAGGAGACCGGCGCGCACCTGGCCGCCGCCTCCCGGCACCGCTTCGACCTCACCGCCGAAAGCCCGCTGCGCGCCTGGCTGTTCGGCACCGGCGGCCGGCGCACCCTGCTGCTCGTCCTGCACCACAGCGCCGCCGACGGCTGGTCCCTGCGGCCCCTCGCCGACGACCTGAACACGGCCTACGCCGCCCGCCGCGCGGGCACCGCCCCGGCGTGGGACGCGCTCCCGGCGCAGTACGCCGACCACGCGCTCTGGCAGCGCGCCCTGCTCGCGGGAGGTGCGGCCGAACGGCTCACCGCGCACTGGCGGCAGGCGCTGGCCGGCATACCCGAGGAGTGCACCCTGCCCGGCGACCGGCCCCGGCCGCCGGCCCCGCGCGGCGGCGCCCATGTCACCGAGCACGTGCCCGCCGCCCTGCACCGGGACCTGACCGGCCTCGCCGAACGCGAGGGCGCCAGCCTGTTCATGGTGCTGCACGCCGCCGTCAGCGCCCTGCTCACCCGTGGCGGCGCCGGCGAGGACGTCGTCCTGGGCGTCCCCGTCGCCGGCCGCTCCGAACCCGGCCTCGACGACCTGATCGGCCTCATCACCAACACCCTGGTGCTGCGCGCCGACACCTCGGGCGACCCCGCCTTCCGCGAGCTGCTGGCCCGCGTCCGCCCGGGCGACCTGGCCGCGCTCGACCACCAGGAACTGCCCTTCGACCGGCTGGTGGACGAACTCAACCCGCCCCGCCTGCCCGGCCGGCACCCCCTGTTCCAGGTCATGCTCGCCCTCCAGAACAACGAGCCCGCCGTGCTCCGCCTCGACGGGGACGCGGTGCCGCTGCGGCCCACCGCCACCGGCACCGCCAAGTTCGACCTGTTCGTGGATGTCCTCGAACGGCACGCCCCGGACGGCACCCCCGACGGCCTGGACCTGCACGTCGAGTACGCCACCGACCTCTACGACCCGTCCACCGCCGAGGAGTTCGCCCGCACCCTGGGCCGGCTGCTCGCGGCCGTGGCCGCCGACCCGGACCTCCGGCTCACCCTGCTCCCGGCACCCGAGCCGCGCACCCCCGCCGGCGGCAGCGTGCCCGACACCGCCGCCCTGACCGAGGCGGCCCGGTCCGTGCCCGGCGTCCGCGACGCCGTCGCGCTGCCCGCCGCCGACGGGGGCGCGCCCCGGCTGTTCGTGGTGCCGGGCCGCGCCGAGGCCACCGAGGGCGTCGAACGGCTGCTGGAACGCACCGGCACCGCCGCCGTCCGCGTCACCGCCGTCAGCACCCTGCCCCGTACCGCCGACGGCGCCCCCGACCCGGCCGCCCTCGCCGCCCTGCCCGCCGTCGACCGGGCCGCCGCCGAGGACTGGCGGCGGCGCCTCGCCCGCGCCGCCGGTGTCACCGGCGCCGAGGTCACGGTGGAGAACACCCCGGAGGAACTGGCCCGCCGGCACGCCGGCCCGCCGCGCCGCACCACACAGCCGGCACCCGGCACGGCCGCCCCGGCCGACACCGGCCGCCGTCCCGCGCTCAGCGAGGGCCCGGAGCTGACCGAACCCTCCGTGTCCGGCTGGGGCGAGGCCCTGGTCCGCGCCGCCGAACACGCCCGCGGCGACATCGTGCACGTCCGGGCCGACGGCACCGAGACCCGCCGCGACTACGCCTCCCTGATCCCCGAGGCCTCCCGCGTCCTCGCCGGGCTCCGGCGCGCCGGACTGCGCCCCGGCGACCAGGTGATCCTCCAGTGCGACGACAGCGAGGACTTCCTCGCCGCCCTGTGGGGCTGCGTCCTCGGCGGCTTCGTCGCCGTCCCGCTGACCGTCCCCGCCTCCTACGACACCTCCTCGGCCGCCCTCACCAAGCTGGAGGGCATCTGGCGGATGCTCGGCCGGCCCTGGGTGGTGTGCTCGCCCGCGCTGGAGCCGGGCCTGCGCGGCCTCGCCGACCGGCGGAACTGGCCCGGCCTGCGCCTGACCACCGCCGCCGCGCTCCGGGACGCGCCCGAGGACCGCGACTGGTACGCCGCGCGGCCGGACGACCTGATCCTGATGCTGATGACCTCCGGCAGCACCGGCCTGCCCAAGGCCGTCCGGCTCACCCACCGCAACGTGCTCACCCGGTCCGCCGCCACCGAGGCCATGAACGCACTCGGCGCCGACGACGTCACCCTGAACTGGATCCCGCTCGACCACGTCACCGGCGTCGTCATGTTCCACCTGCGGGACCTCTACCTCGGCTGCCGGCAGATCCACGCGCCCACCTCCTGGATCCTCCAGGACCCCACCCGCTGGATGGACCTCGCCCACCGGCACCGCGTCACCGTCACCTGGGCCCCCAACTTCGCCTTCGGCCTCCTCGCCGAACAGGCCGACCGCTTCCGGGACCGCGACTGGGACCTGACCCCGATGCGGCTGGTGATGAACGCCGGGGAGGTCGTCGTGGCCGCCGCCGCCCGCGGCTTCCTGCACGCGCTGCGGCCCTTCGGACTGCCGCAGGACGTGATGCACCCCGGCTGGGGCATGTCCGAGACCTGCTCGGTCGTCACCGACTCGGTGCTGCCCGCCGAACCCCCCGGCACCGACGAGACGTTCGTCAGCTGCGGCCTGCCCTACCCCGGCTTCGCCATGCGCGTCGTCGGCGAGGACACCGCCGTGCTCACCGAGGGCGACGTCGGCCGGCTCCAGGTCCGGGGCACCTCCGTGACCGGCGGCTACCACGACAACCCGGCCGCCAACGCCGAGGCGTTCACCGACGACGGCTGGTTCGACACCGGCGACCTGGCGTTCCTGCGCGACGGCGAACTGTTCATCACCGGCCGCGCCAAGGACGTCATCATCGTCAACGGCGTCAATCACTACAGCCACGAGATCGAGTCCTGCGTCGAGGAACTGCCCGCCGTCGTCCGCAGCTTCACCGCGGCCTGCGCGGTCCGCTCCGACCCGGCCGCCGGCACCGACGAACTCGCCCTGTTCGTCCACCTCGCCCCCGGACCCGACCGCGCCGCCGCGCTGCGGGAGATCGCCGGCAAGGTCACCCGCGAGATCGGCGTCAGCCCCGCCTTCCTCGTCCCGGTCGGCCCCGGCGACATCCCCAAGACCGAGATCGGCAAGATCCAGCGGACCAAGCTCCGCAAGAGCTTCGAGGCGGGCGACTTCGACGACGCCGTCCGCGAGGCCCAACTGCTGCTCGGCACCGCCGCCACCCTGCCCGACTGGTTCCTGCGGCCCACGTGGGGGCCCGCCGCACCGCACCGGCCGCGCGTCCTGCCGCCCGGCCGGCACACCCTCGTCCTGGCCGGCGCCGAACCCGAGACCCACGCACTCGCCGACCGCCTGGCCCGCTCCCTGCGTGCCGACGGCGCCCGCTGCACCGTGGTCACGGACGGGCCGTCGTACGAGCGCCTCGACGCCGCCCGCTACCGGGTCAGGCCCGCCGACGACACCGACCACGCGGCGCTGCTGCGGGACCTGGACGCCGACGAGCGGCCGGTCGACGCGGTCGTCCACCTCACCGCCCCCGGCGGCGGCGAGAGCGCCCCGGACGAGTCGAGCGCCCGCACCCTGCTCGCCCTCGCCCGCGCCCTCGGCACCCGGCCGGTGGACCTGCTGCACGTGACGGCGGGCGCCCAGGCGGTCACTGCGGACGAACTCCCGTCCCCGGCACAGGCGATGGCCGGCGCGGTCCTCAAGTCGCTGCGCGAGGAGGTGCCCGGGCTGCGCTGCGTCCACCTGGACGTCGAGCCCGGCACCGATCCCGTACCGCTCATCCTGGCGGAAGCCGCGCAGCCGCCGGTGGACACCGAGGTGGCCCACCGCGCCGGGCGCCGCCAGGTGCGCCGGCTGGCCGGGCTGCCGGAGGTGCCGGCCCGTGTGGAACCGCCCGCCGCCGAGGGCTTCCACCTGATCAGCGGGGGACTGGGCGGCGTCGGCACCGAACTCGCCGCCCACCTGCTGCGGACCCCCGGCACCCGGCTGCTGCTCCTCGGCCGCACCCCGCCGGCCCCCGGCGACCCGCGCCTGCCCGACACGGCGAACGTGCGCCACGCCCGCGCCGACGTCACCGACGAGGACCAGGTACGGGCGGCCGTGGACGCGGCCGGCGCGGCCTGGGGCGTGCCCCTGGTATCGGTCTGGCACCTGGCCGGCACCCTCGTGGAGCGCCCGGTCGGCGACCTGGACGCCGACGCCTGGCGGACGGCACTGCACGCCAAGGCCCACGGCGCCTGGACCCTGCACCGGATCAGCGCCGACCACCCGGTGACCTCGTTCGTGCTGTTCTCCTCCGTCAACGGCTGGTTCGGCGGCGCCCTGAACACCGCCTACGCCGCCGCCAACGCCTACCTCGACGCACTCGCCCTGCACCGCCGCGCCCAGGGCCTGCCCGCGCAGAGCCTCGCCTGGAGCATGTGGCACGAACGCGGCATGAGCAGCGGCTACCGGCTGGCCGCCCTCACCGAGGCCCGCGGCTACCGGGTGCTCGACACCGCCGCCGCGCTCCGCTCCCTCGACCTCGCCTGCACCCTGGACGAACCCCACCTGCTGATCGGCGCCGACCGCACCGCCCCCTGGATCCGCAGTCACACCGCCGAACCGGTCCGAGGGGTACGGCGGTTGGCCGGACGCGTCGCCCTGGAGGACGGCGCCGACCTCGGCGCCCTGCACCGGACGGCGGCCGACGCCGCGGGTGCCACGCCCTGGGTGCTGCGCGCCGCCGGCAGCGCCGAACGGCCGCCCGCCGCCGCCGAGTCGGAGGAACGGCTGCACGGCCTGGAGCAGCGGATCGCCGACCTGTGGTGCGGTGTCCTGGGCCGCGACCGGGTCGGCCGCGAGGACAATTTCTTCGACCTGGGCGGCAATTCGCTGCTGCTGGTCGGCGCGCAGACCGCCGTCAACCAGGCGTTCGGCTGCGAGCTGACCGTGGTCGACCTGTTCGCGCACCCCACGGTGCGCGACCTGGCCCGCCACCTCGCCGCCCGCACACCCGCACCCGAGACCTCCGACGACGACGATGCCGGAGACCCGCCGAGCGGGCTCGACCGCGCCAGGGAACAGGCACAACGGCAGCGCGCGGCCCGGGCCCGCCGCTCCCCACGGCACGGAAAGGGCCGAGGCCATGCATGAGACCCACCCAGCTCAGGACATCCCGGAGGAGGAGATACCGGCCGTCGCCGTCATCGGCATGGCCGGCCGGTTCCCCGGCGCCGACGACCTCGACGCCTTCTGGGACAACCTGGCCGCCGGCCGCGCGTCCGTACGGCCCGTCACCGACGAGGAGTTCCTCGCCGCCGGCGGCGACCCGCGCGACCTGGACGACCCGTCGCTGATCCGCATGGCGTCCGTGGTCGAGGGCATCGACCGCTTCGACTCCGGCTTCTTCGGCTGCACACCCGCCGAGGCCGCCGTCATCGACCCCCAGCAGCGCCTGCTGCTGGAGACCGCCTACCACGCCCTGGAGGACGCCGGCCGCCTCGCGCCCGGCACCGACAACGGCACCTTCGGCGTGTACGCGGGCAGCGGCGACAGCCGGTACTACCCGGCCCACATCCACCCCCGCTACGCCGGACAGCCCGGCTCCGTCGAGCTGGTGCACGCGGCCACCGCCAACTCCCTCGGCACCCTCGCCACCCGGATCTCCTACGAACTGGGCCTGATGGGACCGAGCGTTTCCCTGCAGACGGCCTGCTCCACCGCGCTGGTCGCCGTGCACACCGCCTGCCAGGACCTCCTGGACCACCGCTGCGACACCGCCCTCGCCGCCGCCGTCTCCCTCAACCCCTCGGCCATGCTCGGCTACCGCCACGTACCCGACGGACCGTTCTCACCGGACGGGCACTGCCGGGCGTTCGCCGCGGACGCCGCCGGCACCTCCTCCGGGGACGGCGTCGGCGCGGTCGTCCTCAAACGGCTGGAGGACGCGCTCGCCGACGGCGACCCCGTCCGGGCCGTCATCCGGGGCAGCGCCGTCAACAACGACGGCCGCCGCAAGGTCGGCTTCAGCGCGCCCAGTGCGGCCGGCCAGACCGAGGTCGTGCTCGCCGCCCAGGCCCAGGCGGCGGTGGACGCCGGCACCATCGGCCTGGTCGAGGCGCACGGCACCGCGACCCGGCTCGGCGACCCCATCGAGGTCGCCGCCCTCACCGAGGCGTTCCGCGAGACCACCGACCGCGGCGGCTACTGCGCGCTGGGCTCGGTGAAGACCAACATCGGCCACCTCGGCGCGGCGGCCGGCATCGCCGGACTGATCAAGGCCGTCCTCGCCCTGGAACACCGGCAGATCCCGCCCAGCCTGCACTTCGACCGGCCCAACCCGCTCATCGACTTCGCGGCGAGCCCCTTCCGCGTCCCCACCGCGCTGGAGGACTGGCCGGCCGCCGGCCACCCCCGGCGGGCCGCGATCAGCGCCTTCGGGATCGGCGGCACCAACGCCCACGTCATCCTGGAGGAGGCCCCGGCCCCCGCGCCCGCCCCGCCGCGCGCCCCCGAGAACGGCGGCCGGCTGGTGCTGCCGCTGTCCGCGCGCACCGCCGGCGCCCTGCGCGGCCAGGCCGAGGCCCTCGGCCGCCACCTCGAACACCGGCCGGACCTGCGCCTGGACGACGTGGCGCACGCGCTGCGCACCAGCCGCCCCGCCCTGCGCCACCGCCTGACCGTCACCGCCGCCTCCCGCGAGGAGGCCCTGTCGGCCCTGCGCACCGCCGCCCCCGCCACCCCGGCCGTGCCGGACGAACCCGCCCGGGTGGCGTTCCTGCTGCCCGGCGGCGGCACCCAGTACCCGGGCATGGGCGCGGAGCTGTACCGCGACCACGACGTCTACCGCGACACCGTGGACGAATGCGCCCGCGTCCTGCGCCCCGTCCTCGGCGCCGACCTGCGCGCCACCCTGTTCGAGGGCGCGCCGGCCGACCACACCACTACCTTCCTCGGCCTGGTCGTCACCGAGTACGCCCTCGCCCGCACCCTGATGGCCGCCGGCGTCCGCCCGGACGCGTTGATCGGCCACTCCCTGGGCGAGTACACGGCGGCCTGCCTCGCCGGGGTCATCGACCTCGCCGACATGCTGCCCCTGGTCACCGCACGCATCCGGCTGATCAGCGAGGCGGGCGGGGCCACGGTCGGCGTCGCCGCCCCGGCCGAGGACGTCCTGCCGCTGCTGGACGACGAGTTGTCCCTCGCCGCGGTCAACGGGCCCGCCGCCTGCACCGTCGCCGGGTACGACGAGGCCGTGGCCCGCTTCGAGAAGGAACTCGCCCGCCGGGACGTGCCGTTCCGCCGGGTGCGGATTCCGGCCGCCGCGCACTCCCACGTCCTGGACCCCGTCCTGGAGACCTACGAGAAGCATCTGCGCGGTGTCACCCTGCGCCCGCCCCGCATCCCGTTCGTCACCAACGTCACCGGCACCTGGATCACCGACGAGCAGGCGACCTCCGTACGGCACTGGCTCGACCACACCCGCGCCACCGTGCGGTTCGCCGACGGCGTCACCGCCCTGTGGGAGCGCGGGCGCCCGGTCCTGGTGGAGATCGGACCGGCGGACACCCTCACCAAGCTGGCCGCCGCCCGACTGGACCCGGACACTCCGGTGACCGTCACCACCATGCGGCACGCCAAGGCCGACGCCTCCGACGGCTTCGTCCTCGCCGAGGCACTGGGCCGGCTGTGGAGCGCCGGCGTGGCGGGCGCGCTGCCACCGGTGCCGGGCGCGCCCCGGACCGTACCGCTGCCGCCGTACGCCTTCGAACGGCACCGGCACTGGATCGACGCCCCCGGCGCCCGCGCCACCGCGCCCGACACCCCGGAGACGGCCCCGCCCGTACCGGTCCTCGCGCCGCGCCCCCGCCTCACCACCGCACACGTCCCACCACGCACCGACCGAGAACAGACCGTCGCCCACCTGTGGGAACAGACTCTCGGCATCGGCGGCATCGGTGTGCACGACAACTTCTTCGACCTCGGCGGCGACTCCCTGCGCGCCGTCCTGCTGGCGGGCCGGCTCCGCCGGACCGGCGTCCTCGACGTGCCCGCCGCCACCCTGCTCGCCGCCCCGACCGTCGCCGGCGTCCTCGCCGCCACCGGCGACGGCGACCAGCCGACCGGCACCGCGAACGCCCTGGCCCCGCTGCTGCCGCTGCGCCCCGAGGGCAGCGCCGCCCCGCTGTTCTGCGTCCACCCCGGCGCCGGCGTCTCCTGGCGCTACACCGGACTGCTGCCGCACCTCGGCGGCGACCAGCCGGTGTACGGCATCCAGGCCGCCGGCCTCGACGGCACCCGGCCGCCCGCGCCGGACGCCCCGGGCATGGTCGCCTCCTACGTCGACCTGGTCCGCGAGGTTCAGCCGCACGGCCCCTACCGGCTGCTGGGCTGGTCCTACGGCGGCTTCGTCGCCCACGCGATGGCCCGCGCCCTCCGGGAGCGGGGGGAGCGGGTGGAGCTGCTGGCGATGCTGGACGCCCCGCAGCCGCACGGCAGCGCGTACGACGCGGAGACGGCCGAACGCCAGGTGGCGGCCCTGCTGACGCGGGTGGCCGGACTCCCGATGGACACGGAGGCCGAACCGCCGGACGTGGCAGAGGTCCTGGACCGCATCGCCGGCAAGGTCGCGGCGGACCCGACCGCTTCACCCGTCACCCGCGCCGAGGCCGCCGCCATCGCCGACGTCATGCGCAACAACCTGCGCCTCGCACCGCAGTTCGCGCCCGGCGACTTCGACGGCGACGTGCTGTTCTTCACCGCCGCCGACGAGACGGTCACCGACTTCGCCGGCGACCTCGCCGTGCTGCCCGGCAAGGCCGACGCCTGGCGGCCCCACGTGCGGGGGACCCTGCACGACCACCGGGTGCCGTGCGGGCACTACGAGATGACCGAACCCGAGCCGCTCGCCCTGATCGGCAAGGCGGTCGCCGAGGCCTTGCGCGCCACTCCCGACTCCCACGCGTCCGTACCCGTACCGCCCCCAGGGGGCCCCGACCGTCCAGGAGACCCCGCATGACCGTGACCGCACCCCAGGATCTCTACGAACTCGGTGACGCGCCCGAACTCGGCAGCGTGCCCCGGCAGATGTACGCCTCGCTCATCCGCCGGGAGCGCTACGGACAGCCCGTGGACGCCTTCCGCACCGAGGTGGTCGACGTGCCCCCGGTCCGCCGCGGCCAGGTGCTGGTCAAGGTGATGGCGGCCGGCGTCAACTACAACAACGTGTGGGCGGCGCTCGGTCAGCCGCTCGACGTGATCGGCGCCCGGCAGAAGGCCGGCGCCACCGAGGACTTCCACATCGGCGGCTCCGACCTGTCCGGCGTCGTGTGGGCCGTCGGCGAGGGCGTCAGCGGCGTCCGCCTCGGTGACGAGGTGGTCGTGCTCGCCTGCCGCTGGGACGAGTCGGCCGAGGACATCCGCCTCGGCGGCGACCCGGCCGCCTCCGTCAGCCAGCGGGTGTGGGGGTACGAGGAGAACTACGGCTCCTTCGCCCAGTTCGCGGTGGTGGACGACTACATGTGCCACCCCAAGCCCGCCCGGCTGTCCTGGGCGTCCGCCGCCTGCTACATGGCGACCGCCGCCACCGCCTACCGGCAGCTCTTCGGCTGGGACCCGCACACCGTCCGGCCCGGCGACCCGGTGCTGGTCTGGGGCGGCGCCGGCGGCCTCGGCAGCATCGCCATCCAGCTCGTCCGGCACGTCGGCGGCATCCCGGTCGCCGTCGTCTCCAGCCCGGAACGCGGCGAGTTCTGTATGCGCCTCGGCGCCAAGGGCTGGATCGACCGGCGCGAGTTCGACCACTGGGGGCGGATGCCCGACACCACCGACGAGGCCGCGATGAGCCGCTGGCTGTCCGGGGCACGCGCCTTCGGCCGGCGCTTCTGGGAGGTGCTCGGCGAGCGCCGCAACCCGCGGATCGTGCTGGAGCACTCCGGCGCCGACACCATCCCCACCTCCATCTACCTGTGCGACAACGCGGGCATGGTCGTCATCTGCGGCGGCACCACCGGCTACAACGGCGACGTGGACCTCCGGTTCCTCTGGATGCGCCAGAAGCGGCTCCAGGGCTCCCACGTGGCCAGCGCCCGCGAGGCCCGCGAGGTCACCCGCCTCATCGACCAGGGCATCATCGACCCCTGCCTCTCCCGCACCTTCCCCTTCGACGAGATCGGCCTGGCCCACCAGCTCATCCACGACAACCGCCACCCGGCGGGGAACATGGCGGTGCTGGTGAACGCGGCGGAGTAGGACACGCTGGACCGGGTCGGCCGGCAGGCACTTGGCAGTGCCGGCCGGCTCGGTCGCCGGGTGCGGAGCGGGGGCCGCCGACTGGCCGGGGCTGAGCGGGGTGCGACGTCGGCCGGTGGGTCCGGTGCCGAAGGCTCAGCCGGCCCCTGGGACCGACGGCGCTGGGCCCCGGTGCCGGAACCAGGTGGGTGCCATGGGCAACCCCGATGCGGTGGGGCGACACGATGGCCGCCGGCCGACCCGGCGCTGGCGCCGCGTGGCAGCACGGCGCCACAACCCGCGTGCGGACCTGGGAGCACCGCTCGTCCGTCGGCCGGCATCCCCGCCCAGCGCGGGCTGCGCGCGTCCGTCACTCGGCCTCTCCACCCCGTGCGGGAGTCACACCTCCGCCCCCGGCATCCAGGCCCAGCGGCGGGGCAACGCGTCCGTCAGCCTTCGTCCCCGCCCAGCACCACGCTGAACACCCCCGGCCCGGCGGCGAGGACACGGACCCGCACCGCGCGTCGCGTCTCGTCACGGACCTCGACCCGCAGGCAGCTTGCATCGCCCGGGGCGGCCCGCAGATCCCGGAGTGTGCCCACGGAACCGCCGCCCGCCAGGGCCTTCCAGGCGGCCTCCTTCGCGGAGAAGAGGGCGGTCACCGGCCAGGTGTGGAGCAGGTGTTCCTCGTCCTCGCAGAGCAGCAGCCGGGCCGCGCCGGGCGGGAGGGGGCGCAGTTCCAGGTCGCAGCCGAGCGGGGTGTCGTGGCCGGGGGCGCGGGCCACCGCGACCGCGACGCCCCCGCTGTGGGAGATCGACGCGGCCCGGCCGGGCGGGAACAGTGGACGCCGGCCGGCCCGGGGCACGTCCCCGCAGTCCAGCCCGACCGAGCGGAGCGCCCGGCGCGCGGCGAGCCGGCCCGCGAGGAACTCGGAGCGGCGGCGCTCGGGCATCGACGCGATCGCGGCGGCCTCACCGGGCCCGGCGGGCGCCAGGTGCGGTTCGGTGCCGAGGGCGATCCCCGCGCCGAGCCCCGCCGCCCGCAACTCCGCGAGGAGCCGCACGCCCTCAGGCCCGCAGCAGCTTCTTGATGATCTTCCCGGCGGGGTTGCGGGGCACCTGCTCGATGAACTCCACCCGCCGGGGCCGCTTGTAGGGCGCCAGCAACCGCGAGACGTGGCCGAGGAGTTCGACCGTGCCGGTGCCGGGCTCGGCCACCACGTACGCCAGCGGCACCTCGCCGTAGTCCTCGTCCGGCATGCCGACGACCGCCGCGTCCCGTACCGCCGGGTGGCTCATCAGGGCCCGCTCGATCTCCGAGGGGTAGACGTTCTGCCCGGCCCGGATGATGACGTCCTTGGTGCGGTCCACGAGGTGGATGCGCCCCGCCTCGTCCACGAACCCCAGGTCACCGGTCCTGATCCATCCGTCCAGGTCGATCTCGCGGGTGGCCTCCGGATCGTTCCAGTAACCCCGCATCACCCCGGGCCCGCGCACCACGATCTCGCCGGTCTCGCCGCCCGGCAGCTCCGCTCCGTCCGAGCCCACCGCGCGGGCGGACATGCCGGGGATCACCCGCCCGCAGGGGATGCGCGCCGTGACGTCCCCGGGCGCCGGGTGCTCGTCGGGGCCGAGGGTGACGAACGGGCCGCCGACCTCCGTCATGCCGTACACCTGCCGGAAGCCGCAGCCGAGGCGCCGTACGGCCTCCTCGTACACGTCCAGGGGCATGGGGGCGGCGCCGTACAGGACCTCCCGGAGCGTGGAGAGGTCGGTGCGGTCCGCGCCCTTGGCCTGGAGCGTGAAGCGGAGCATCTGCGGAACCAGCCACATATGGGTCGCGCGGTGCCGCTCCACCGCGGCCAGCGCCCGCTGCGGGGTGAAACCCGGCATGAGCACGATGGTCGCGCCCGCGGCCATGTAGGTGAGCGAGACCACCATGCTGCCGTGGTACAGCGGGCAGCAGTTGACCATCACGATGTCGTCGGTGGGCCGGGCCGACACCAGCCAGCCGAGGGCGATGGCGCGGAACGAGGCGCTGTCGACCGTGACGCCCTTGGCCTGCCCGGTGGTCGCCGAGGTGTGCAGCACGGCCACCGGATCGGTGTCGGCCACGGCCGGCAGCGCCCGCTCGGGCGCCACCCTGCCCAGCGCCTCGAACGCCGGCTTGTCGAACGCCATCCTGAGCCGCACCGACCCGGGCAACTCCGGATGCCGGTCCAGCAGTTCGGACTCGCCGAACACGGCCACCGCCCCGACCCGCGCCACGATGCCGGCGACCTCGGGCACGGCCAGGCTGTGGTTCAGCGGCACGAACAGCGCGCCCAGCCGGGCGAGCGCGAAGTAGGTCTCCAGGACCTCGATACGGTCCTTGGACAGCACGGCGACCCGGTCACCGCGCCCGATGCCCAACTCGGCCAGGCCCCGCGCCAGTTCGAGCGTGCGGTCGTGGAACCGGTCCCAGGTGACCGCGCGCTGCTCGTCGACCAGTGCCGTCCGCCCGGGAAAGCACTGCCGGTTGCGTTCCAGCAGCTGGGTCAGCCACATCAGGCGCCGCCGCCCGCACCGGCCGCCGACCGCTCGGCCACGAAACGCTCGTAGTCGCCGATCGAGCGCAGCTTCTCCATGTCGTCGGCGGTGATCTCCACCCCGGCCCGCTGCTCGACCAGCAGCACCAGCCGCACCAGGTCACCGGAGTCGATGCCGCTCGCGGCGAGGTCGACGTCGTCACCGACCCGCCCGGCGTCCGCGTACTCCTCGGTGCCGGTCAGCTCGACCAGCAACTCCCTGATGGTGCTCATCGGTTACCCCTTTCGCCCCCGGCGGGCCGGCCGCCGGGCGGATCGTCCGAGCCGGGCGCGGAGCGGATCGCGTCCTGCGCCGCCGCCCGCCTTCACCCGCGCCGGTCACCCGCGCCGGTTCACCCGCGCCTGTCACCCGAACAAGAGGCGACCGCACCGGACCGCAATCCCCGCGGCCCCGCGTGACGTTTGTCACGCGCACATGCCACCGGCCGGGGGATTGCGGACCCGTCTCCCGGCCTCTTTCCGAGACGGAGGCCGCGCCCGATCCGCCGGGCGCGGCGGGCGCCGTACGCGTCCGGGACGTGCCGAAGGAGTGATGCCAGTGCCCAGGCGAGGGGTCCGGTCCGGGGGCGCCCACGTCCCCGCCCCGGCGTGCGGCGGGCGGACCGGCCGGGGAGGAGTGGCATGAGCGCGGCAGCACCCGCAGGCACCGAGACCGCCGGCGAGGACGAGATGACGGCGCGGTTCGAGGCGCTCGTCGGCGCCGGCGAGGCCGTCGAACCGCGGGACTGGATGCCCGACGGCTACCGCCGCATGGTCCTCCGGCAGCTCGCCCAGCACGCCCACTCCGAGATCATCGGCATGCAGCCGGAGGGCGCCTGGCTCACCCGGGCACCCTCCCTGCACCGCAAGTCGGTGCTCCTCGCCAAGGTGCAGGACGAGGCCGGCCACGGCCTGTACCTGTACTCCGCCGCCGAGACCCTGGGCGTGGACCGCGCCGACCTGCTGGACGCCCTGCACGAGGGCCGCCAGCGCGCCTCGGCCACCTTCAACCACCCCGCGCTGACCTGGGCCGACACCGGCACCATCGCCTGGCTGACGGACGGCGCCGCCGTCATCAACCAAGCCCCGCTGTGCCGCACCTCGTACGGGCCCTACGCACGGGCCATGCGGCGCGTCTGCCAGGAGGAGGCCTTCCACGTACGGCAGGGCTACGACCTGATGCGCGCCCTGTGCGAGGGGACACCGGCGCAGAAGGAGATGGCGCAGGACGCCGTGAACCGCTGGTGGCTGCCGGCCGTGGCGCTGATGTTCGGGCCGCCCGACACCGAGGCGGGCGGCGCCGACGCGCGCACCGCGGCGGTCGGCGCCGCGGTCTCGCGCCGGGCCATGGCCTGGGGCATCAAGCGGCACACCAACGACGAACTGCGCCAGCGCTTCGTCGACAGCTGCGTCCCGCAGGCCGAACGCCTCGGCCTGTCCCTGCCGGACCCGGCGATCCGCTGGAACGAGGAACGCGGCCACCACGACTTCACCCCGGTCGACTGGGACGGCTACCGGCGGGCGCTCGGCGAGGACACGCACTGGGCCCGGCAGCGCGTGGCCCACCGGCGCGCCGCGCACGAGGACGGGGCCTGGGTGCGGGAGGCCGCCGCCGCGCATGCCGCCCGCACCCCGAACACCGACGGCGACGACATCCCGGAGGCGCGCGCATGAGCGGCCGGCAGCCGGAGGGCGCCCCCGCGTCCTGGGAGGTCTTCCTGCGCCCGAGGCGCGGACTCGCCCACCAGCACATGGGCTCGGTACGCGCCCACGACCCGGACACCGCCCTGCTCAGGGCCCGCGACCTGTACACCCGCCGGGGCGACCCGCTGTCGCTGTGGGTGGTCCGCTCCGACGCCGTGCACACCGCCTCCCCGGACGAACACGACCCCTACTTCGCCAACGCGCGGCACAAGCCGTACCGGTACCCGGAGCAGTTCGCGCCGCTCACCACCGAGAAGGGCCCCGACGGTGAACACGACGACTGACCCGGCGGCGAACACGACGACTGACCCGGCGGTCAGCACGACGACCGACCCGGGGGGCCTCCGGCTCGATCCCGGTCTTGCCGTCCACCTGCTGCGCCTCGGCGACGACGCCCTCGTCCTCGGGCAGCGGCTGTGCCAGTGGATCACCCGGGCGCCCAGCATCGAGGAGGACCTGGCGCTGTCCAACATCGCCCTGGACCTCATCGGCCAGGCCCGTGTGCTGCTCACCCGCGCCGGAGGCCTGGACGGCACCGGACGCGACGAGGACGCCCTCGCCTACGCCCGCACCGACCGCGAGTTCACCAACGCCCTGCTCACCGAGCTGCCCAACGGCGACTTCGCGGCCACCGTCGCCCGGCAACTCGCCTACACCCACTACGCCGTGGCCTACTACGAGGCGCTGGGCGGCTGCCCGGACCCCGAGCTGGCCGCGTTCGGGCAGCGGGCCGCCAAGGAGGTCGCCTTCCACCGGCTGCACGCCGACACCTGGACCGAACGGCTCGGCCTCGGCACCCCCGAGAGCACCCGCCGGATGCAGCGCGGCCTGGACCTGGTGTGGCCGTACACGGCGGAACTCTTCGACGAGGACGACGTGGTGCGCGCCCTCGCCGCCGCCGGCACGATCCCCTCGCCCGCCCCGCTGCGCCCGCTGTGGGAGCGGAGCACGACGGAGGTCATCACCCGGGCCGGACTCACCGTGCCGACCCCCGCCTGGCAGGCCCGGGGCGGCCGGACGGGCCTGCACACCGAGGAGTTCGCGTCCCTGGTCGCCGAACTCCAGTCGGTCAACCGGCAGTTCCCCGGAGGCACCTGGTGAGCGGAGCGACGGCCCTCGCGGCCCCGGAGGTCCGGGCGCGGGTGGCGGCCGTACCGGACCCGGAGCTGCCCTTCCTCACCCTCGGCGACCTCGGGGTGGTCGGCTCGGTCGCCCCCGGCGCCGACGGACGCCTCGAAGTGGAGTTCACCCCCACCTACCTGGGCTGCCCGGCCCTGGCCGCCATGGCCTCCGCGATCCGCGATGTCCTGGCCGACTGCGGCCACCCGGACGGGCGGGTACGGCAGGTGCTGTCACCGGCGTGGACGACGGACCGCATCACCGCCGCCGGCCGGGCCGCGCTCGCCGCCCACGGCATCGCCCCGCCCACCGCCGCGCCGGGGGACGGCCCGGTGCTCGTCCGGCTCGGAGGGGTGCCCTGCCCGCACTGCGGGTCCCGGGCCACCCGGCCGCACAGCCCGTTCGGCCCCTCCCGCTGCCAGTCGATGCTGCGCTGCACCGCCTGCCACGAGCTGTTCCCCCACCTGAACGCGCTATGAGGCCCCGCGTGAACTCCGTCGCCCCGGCCGGCACTGTCCGGCCCGCCGCCCGCCGGCGCACCGGCTGGCACCGGCTCCCGGTCACCGCCGTGCAGCGGCTCACCCAGGACGCCGTCGCCGTCACCCTCGCCGTCCCGGACGCCCTCCGGGACACCTTCGCGCACCGGCCCGGCGAGCACGTCGTCGTCCGGCACCGCCGCGCGGGCGAGGAACTGCGCCGCAGCTACTCGGTGTGCCCGCCGCCCGAGGACCCCGGCGCGCTGCGGCTGGTGATCAAGCGGGGCACCCCGGACGGCTTCGGCGCCTACGCCCTGACCGGCCTCGCACCCGGCGACCACCTCGAACTCTCCCCGCCCGATGGCGACTTCGCACTGCCCGAGCTGCCCGGAGCCCACCATGTGCTGATCGCGGGCGGCTCCGGCATCACCCCGCTCGCCGCCCTGGCCGCGGGCGCGCTGCGCACGGACCCGACGTGCCGGGTCTCCCTCGTGCACGCGGTGCCCACGGCCGCCGACGCCCTGCTCGCCGACGAACTCGCCCTGCTCAAGGACGCGTTCATCGAGCGGTTCACCGTGCTCCACGTCCTCACCCGCGAAGCGCGGCCGCCCCTGGACGGCCGGATCGACGCCGGCAACCTGCCGGGCCTGCTCGCCGCGCTGGACGCCCGGCCCGGTCCCGGCACCACCTACGCCCTGTGCGGCCCGGCCGGCCTGACCGCCACCGTCCGTACGGCGCTGACGGCGGCGGGAGCCGACCCGGACCTGGTCCGCTCCGAGCTGTTCACCCTCGGCGCCGCCCCGCGCACCCCGCCCGTGCCCGGCGCGCCGCCCACCCCCGAGGGCACCCGGATCACCGCCCTGTACGACGGCCGGCGCCGGGTCGTCACCGCCGGGCCCCGGGACCCGGCGCTGCTCGACGCGCTGCTGCGCGACCACCCCGACGTGCCCTACGCCTGCCGCGAGGGCATCTGCGGAAGCTGCCGCGCCAAGGTCCTCACCGGCGAGGTCGCGACCGGCCCCCAACACGCCCTGGACGCCGCCCAGCTGGCCGCCGGCTACACGCTCACCTGCCGCGCCAGACCCCTCGGCGCCGAGGTCACCGTCGACTTCGACGCCTGACGGCACCCGCCCCGGCCGGCATCCACCCCTCCAACAGGCCCACCCCCAGCAGAAGGAGAGCACGATGACCACCCCCCTGCGGCACGCGGGCAGGACCGCCCTGGTCACCGGCGGCAGTCGCGGCATCGGCCGGGCCGTCAGCCGCCGGCTGGCCCGCGAAGGCGCTCTGGTGGCCGTCCACTACGGGCACGACCGCGAGGCCGCCGAGCGCACCGTCAAGGAGATCGAGTCCGACGGCGGACACGCCTTCCCGGTCCACGCCGAACTGGGCGTGCCCGGCGACGCCGACACCCTCTGGACGGCCTTCGACCGGGCCCTCGCCGGGCAGGGCGCCGAACCCGGCCTGGACATCCTCGTCAACAACGCCGGCATCACCGTCCCCCGGGGGATCGCGGACGTCACCGAGGAGGACTACGACCGCGTGTTCGCCGTCAACACGAAGGCGCCGTTCTTCATCGTCCAGCGCGGCCTCGGCCGGCTGCGCGACGGCGGCCGGATCGTGAACGTCTCCTCGGTCGCCACCCGCGTCGCCTTCCCGCCGATCATCGCCTACACCATGACCAAGGCCGCCCTGGACTACCTCACCCTGGCCCTCGCCCGGGAACTGGGACCGCGCGGCATCACCGTCAACAGCGTCGCCCCCGGCTACACCGAGACGGAGATCAAC
Source organism: Streptomyces pyxinicus (assembly GCF_024753135.1). GTDB lineage: Bacteria > Actinomycetota > Actinomycetes > Streptomycetales > Streptomycetaceae > Streptomyces > Streptomyces pyxinicus. The sequence goes on from NZ_JANUGP010000010.1 coordinate 155,859, forward strand.
CCGACCCTCGCCGTCCCGGAGATCCGCCGACGGTACGAGTCCGCCTCCGTGTTCGGCCGGCTCGGCGCCCCCGCGGACATCGCCGACATCGTGTCCTTCGTGGCGAGCGACGAGGCCCGCTGGGTGACCGGCCAGTGGCTCGACGCCTCCGGCGGTGTCCACCTCGGCCCGTGAGCCCCGGCCCCGCGCCCGTCCCGCCGCACCGCCCGCGGCACCTCTAGGAGACCCTCACCATGAACGACGGCACGTCCGCGCCGGCCCGGCAGACCGCGGACGACTCACTGACCCGGCCCTTCGACGGCGCCAGCCCCTATGACGCCTATGTGCACGCGTCCGTCCTCAACCACCTCCAACAGCCCCTGACCGAGGCACCCGAGGAGATGGGCTTCGTCGTCACCACCCAGGTGATGGAGCTGTGGTTCACGCTGATCGTCCACGAGTGGCGCGCGGCGGGCACCGCCTTCGCCAAGGACGACCTGAACGCCGCCACCGACGCCCTCACCCGCAGCCGCCGCGCCCTGACCGCCCTCAACGCCACCTGGGCGCCGCTGGCCGCCCTGACGCCCGCCCAGTTCAACGGCTTCCGGGCGGCGTTCGGCAACGCGTCGGGCTTCCAGTCCGCGATGTACCGGCACCTGGAGTTCCTCCTCGGCGACAAGTCCGAGGCGATGCTCCGCCTGCACGGGGGCGACCCGGCCGTGCACGAGGCGCTCAGCGAGACGTACCGCCAACCGTCGGTGTACGACGAGGTGTTGGGCTACCTGCACCGGCAGGGGCTGCCGGTGCCCGAGCGGGTACGGGGCCGGGACATGACCGCGCCCTACACGGCGGACCCGGGCGTCGTGGAGGTGTGGCGGCGGATCTACACCGGCCCTCAGCACCATCCGCTGCTCACCCTCGGTGAACTGCTCACCGACATAGCCGAACTCGTCCTGCGCTGGCGCTTCGACCACGTGATGGTGGTCCGCCGCGCGATGGGCGCCAAGACCGGCAGCGCCGGCTCCACGGGCCTCGCCTGGCTCGAACAGCGCGCCGGCAAACCGGTGTTCCCGGAGCTGTGGGAGGTGCGCGGTGGTGTCTAGGGAGATCTCCGCCTTCGCGGCGGAGGAGGAGAAGCGGGTCCTGAGCCTGAAGCCGGTCCTCGCACCGTCACACGGCCGCTACGGCGACCACCCGCACCAGTCCTACGACGCCTGGCCGGCCCGGGAGCCCGGCGCCCCGCTGGTGATCCTGCTGCACGGCGGCTACTGGCGCTACGACCGCATGCACCTCACCCCCTTCGCCGCCTACCTCTCCCAGCAGGGCTTCGACGTGCTGCTGCCCGGCTTCCGCCGCTCCGGCGGCGCCGGCGGCTACCCGGAGACCTTCGACGACGTGGCCCGGATCGTGGACACCCTCCCCGAAGGCCGGCCGTATCTGCTGGCCGGGCACTGCTCCGGCGGCCACCTGGCCCTGTGGTGCGCGGCGCGCGGTCTGCTGCCCGAGGGCTCCCGCTGGCACACCACAGCCCTCCCGACGGGCGTACTGGCCCTCGCCCCGATCACGGACCTCACCGCCACCCGCCGCGACGACCTCAGCGACGGCGCCGCCCTGCAACTCCTCGGCGGCACCGAGGTGTTCGAGGAGCGGCTGCCGGCTGTCGATCCCCTCACGCTGCTGCGCGGGGCGGGCACCACCGGTGTGCCCACGGTGCTGCTGCACGGCGCCGCCGATGAGGAGGTCCCGCTCAGCCAGTTCGCCGACTACGCGGCCGTACACGAGGACCTGCGGACCGTCGTACTGCCCGGCACCGGCCACTACACGCTCATCGAACCCGGCGCGCCCGGCGCCCGCGCGGTCGCCGACACCCTCCGGGACATGTCCGCCGCCTTCGGCGCCCGGCGCCCCGGTACCGACTCCGGGAAGGCCACGACCCGATGACCACCGCCACCTCACTCGAAGACCGGGCCGCCCGCGCCGACGCCGAGGACCCCTTGGCCCCACTGGCCGGGCGCTTCCTGCTCCCCGAGGGCGTCATCTACCTCGACGGGAACTCCCTGGGCCCGCTGCCCGCCGCCGTACCGCCCGCCCTGGCGGACGCCGTCGGGCGCCAGTGGGGCACCGACCTGATCAACTCCTGGAACGACAACGGCTGGTGGCAGGCTCCGCTGCGGATCGGCGACACCATCGGCCGCCTGGTCGGGGCCGCGCCGGGGCAGACCGTGGCGGGCGACTCCACCAGCGTGCAGCTGTTCACCGCGCTCGGCGCCGCCACCGCGCTGCGCCCCGGCCGGCCCCTGCTGGTCACCGACCCCGGGCACTTCCCGACCGACCGCTACCTGGCCGACGCGGTGGCCCGCCGCCACGACGGCATGGAGGTGTGCCGGGTCCCCCCGGCCGACCTGGAACCGTTCCTCGCCGGGCACGGCTCCCGGGTGGCGGCGGTCAGCTACTCGCCCGTGGACTTCCGCACCGGCGAGCTGTACGACATGGCCGCGCTGACCGAGGCCACGCACCGCGCCGGCGCGCTCGCGGTGTGGGACCTGTGCCACGCCGCCGGGGCGATGCCGCTGCGCCTGGACGCCCTGGAGGTGGACCTCGCCGTCGGCTGCGGCTACAAGTTCCTCAACGGCGGCCCCGGCGCACCCGCCTGGCTCTACGCCGCCCGCCGCCACCACGACGCCCTCGACACCCCGCTGACCGGCTGGAACGGCCACGCGCACCCCTTCGCCATGCACCGGGACTACACACCGGCCCCGGGCATCGCCCGCGCCCGTATCGGCACCCCGCCCATCCTCTCCCTGCTCGCCCTGGAAGCGGCCCTCACCGTCTTCGAGGACGTGGACCTGAGCGAACTGCGCGCCAAGAGCCTGTCGTTGACGGACTTCTTCCTGACCTGCGCCGACGAACTTCTCACCCCGCTCGGCATCACACCCGTGACACCCCGGGACCCGGCCCGCCGCGCCGGCCACGTCGCCCTGCGTCACCCGCACGCCCACGGCCTGACCCGGGCCCTGGCGGACCGGGGCGTCGTCATCGACATGCGCGCCCCCGACCTGCTCCGCTTCGGCGTCAACGCGCTCTACACCACCCACACCGAACTCCTCACGGCGGCCCGGCACTTGCGGGCCGTCGTGCGAGAGTCGGCCTACGACCCCGCACCGCCGCGCTCGGGCCCGGTCACCTGAAACCCGGTGGCGGCTCGGCACCGCCGACGACACGATGGGCCCATGAGCGACCATCCCGAGCGCTGGACCCAGGCCACGGTCTACCCGGACATGTGGACGGACCCTGACGACGACCCGCGCGACAGCGAAGGTGTCAGCCCCGACGGCGAACTCCCCACGCTCCAGGACTTCCTGAGCAACTACCGGCTGACCCTGCGGATGAAGTGCGAGGGTCTGGACGCCGAGCAGCTGGCCCGCCGCTCCGTCCCGCCCTCCCCCCTGTCCCTGCTCGGCCTGCTGCGGCACCTCGCCGAGGTGGAGCGGGACTGGCGCGACTGGATCACCGACGCCGACCCGCTGCCGAAGCTGTACGGCGCACGGGACGCCGACTTCGAGGGCGCTATCGCCGACCCCGCAGTGGTCGACGCCGCCTACGCCGACCTGGCCCGCGAGCAGGCCGCCACCGACGCCGCCCTGGCCGCCCACCCGGACCTCGGCGAACGCCTCGGCAAGGACGGCATCGCGGTCCGCGAACTCCTGGTCCACCGCATCGAGGAGTACGCCCGGCACTGCGGCCACGCCGACCTGCTGCGCGAACGCGTCGACGGCCGGGTGGGCCAGTAGCCGCACCCGCTGCCGCGCCGGGGGAGGGGCGGGTCGGCGGGCTGGTCAGGAAGGGACGGGCGCCGGGCTCAGTGAGCGCACCGCCGCGACGAGCAGCCCGGCGGCCCGGTCGACCTCCGCCTCGGTCGTCCAGCGGCCCAGCGACAGGCGTACCGCGGCCAGGGCGCGGACCTTGTCCAGGCCCATCGCGCGCAGCACGGGCGAGGGGGAGTGGGCCCCGCTGTGGCAGGCGGAGCCGGTGGAGGCCGCGAGCCCGGGAGCGGCGGCCAGCAGGTCGTGGCCCGTGACTCCGTCGACGCTGAGGTTGAGGGTGTTGGGCAGGCGATGGCGCGCGGAGCCGTTCAGCCGGACCCGGCCGGGCAAGGTGCGCGACAGCTCCCGGTGCAGACGGTCGCGCAGCGCCGCGAGGCGCGGCCCGGCGCCGTCGGCGAGGTCCGCGGCGGCGAGATCCGCCGCGCTGCCCAGGGCCACCGCCAGGGCCACGTTCTCGGTGCCGGCGCGCAGGCCACCCTCCTGGCCGCCGCCGTAGACCAGCGGTTCGAGCCGGACGCCCGACCGGACGTACAGGGCACCGACGCCTTTCGGGGCGTACAGCTTGTGTCCGACGACGGTGACGAGGTCCGCGCCGAGCACCCGTACGTCCAGCGGCACCTTGCCGGCCGCCTGCGCGGCGTCGCAGTGGAACAGCGCGCCCCGCTCGTGGGCGAGGCGGGCCAGCTCGTCGACCGGTTGCAGGGTGCCCGTCTCGTTGTTGGCGGCCATCACCGAGACCACCGCCGTCCGCCCGTCCAGGTGCGCGGCCAAATCGGCGGGGTCCACCCGGCCGTCCCGGCCGACCGGCAGCCACGTCACCTCGGTGCCGTGCAGCCGGTGCAGCGCGCGGCACGCCTCCAGGACGGCCGGGTGCTCGGTGACCTGGGTGATCACGCGCCGTCGGCCGGGCCCGGCCGCCAGGACGGCGCCGCGCAGCGCGAGATTGTCCGCCTCCGATCCGGAGCCGGTGAACACGATCTCGCCGGGCCCGGCCCCGAGCAGTGCCGCGACCTGCCGACGCGCCCGGGCCAGCGCCGCCCGCGGACCGGTGCCGTAGACATGCGCGCTGGACGGATTGCCGAACCCGTCCGCCAGGAAGGGCAGCATCGCCTCGACCACGCGGGGATCGACCGGGGTGGTGGCGTTGTGGTCCAGGTAGACGGGGCCGGGGTGTGCGGGCGTGTTCATGTTCCCACCGTCACCGGCCTCGCGGTGCGGACCCCATAGCGACGCGCGCCGCCGGCGGTCCGCTTACCGCGTGCCGTTCTCGAAGAGGGCGATCTGGTCCTTGACCCAGGGGTCGTAGACCGCCGAGCGCTGGGCCGCGGACGGGTAGAACGCCGCGATCTGGTCCTTGATCCACGGGTCCGTGGCCGGCCGGGCGGCATCGTGGTGGTGGGACGCGTGCCGGGCGCCGTGGCCGTGGTGGTGTGCGGCGCCGTGGATGTGGTGGTGCCGGTCAGTATGAGGAGTGGCCGCTGTCGCGGGACCGCCGCCGATCATCATCACGCCCGCGGCTACCGCGGTGGACGCACCGAGGATCGCGATCCGTCGCGTCGAGTTCATGGTCTCCTCCTCCTTGCCAGGCCCGCGCCGCCCCGGTTTTCCCGGTGGCGGTGCGGGCGCCTCCAGAGGACGCGACTACCCGCTGACCCGCCGCGCACACGCCATCCGGATCATTTGATTCCGGTTGTGGCGATGCCCTGGACGATCTGCCGCTGGAACACCAGGAAGACGGCGATGAGCGGCAGGAAGCCCAGCACGGAGGAGGCCATGACCTCGGCGTACTGGATGTTGCTGTTGTTGATCAGGGAGGCCAGGCCCACCGGGATCGTCTGCGACGTGGTCTGGTTCAGGACCAGCAGCGGCCACAGGAAGGAGTTCCAGGACGTGATGAAGGTCAGGATGGCGGCCGTGGACAGCGCCGGCCGGCACATGGGCATGCAGATCGCCGTATAGACCCGCCATCAGCCCGCCCCGTCGATGCGGGCGGCCTCGATCAGGGGCCGCGGGATGCCCCGGAAGAACGCCTGGAAGACGAAGACGGAGATCGGCGCGGCCACCGACGGCAGGACCAGCGCCCAGAAGGTGCCCAGCAGGTGGAAGGAGCGGTACTCGATGAACTGCGGCAGCACCAGCACCTCGGTCGGCAGCATCAGCGCCGCCGTGACCAGGGCCATGACCAGGCCCCGGCCCCGGAAGCGGAGGACGGCCAGCGCGAAGCCCGCCATCGAGCCGAAGGCCACCGTGAGGACCACGGCGAGGACCGAGATCACCAGGCTGTTGAGGTACCAGGTGCCGATCGGGTAGTCGTCCCACGCGTAGGAGTAGGCGTGCAGGGACCAGCCGCCCGCGAACGGCGAGGTGGGGTGCTGGGTGATCGATCCGTCCGGGCGCAGGCGAAGTCCCCCTGATGATCACCGAGTTCGGCGGTCTGTCGCTGCACGCCGACGCCGGGGACTTCTCCTACACCCGCACCGACTCCGACAAGCAGTACGCGGCACTGCTGGCCGACCTCTTCGCGGCGCTGCGCGCCAGCACGGTCGTGGCGGGCTTCTGCTACACCCAGTTCATGGACACCGCACAGGAGACCAACGGCCTGCTCTTCGCGGACGGTTCACCGAAGCTGCCGCTGGAGACCATCCGGCACATCGTCACCGGCGAGCCGGCCTGACACGACCGCGCGACCGGGGGCCGCCACTCGCCGAGCGGCGGCCCCCGGCCTCACAGGCCGAACAGCCCCGCCGCGTTGTCGTGGCACACCGCGCGCAGCCACTCCCGCCCCAGTCCGAGCCGTTCCAGGGCGTGCAGTTGGTGCACATAGGGATACGGCAGGTTGGGGAAGTCCGAGCCGAGCAGGACGCGGTCGCCGAGCGCGGCCAGCCGTGGCAGGGCCCGGCGCGGGAACGGCATGAACCCCTCGGCGAAGTCGGTGAAGGCCATCGTGGTGTCCAGCCGTACCTGCGGGTACCGTTCGGCGAGGTCCAGGAACTCCTCGTACTCGGGCATCCCCAGGTGCGCGACGATCAGCCGCAGCCGCGGGTGGCGGGCCAGCACCCGCGCGATCGGCTCCGGGCCGGTGTGCTCGCCGGGTGCGGGCCCGGAGCCGCAGTGGATCACCACGGGGACGCCGGCCTCGGCGAGCACATCCCAGGCCGGCCGCAGCAGTTCGTCCGCCGGGTCGTACGCGCCCACCTGCACATGTGCCTTGAACACCCGCGCGCCCGCCGCCACGGCCTCGCGCACATATGTCCCGACGTCCGGCTCGGGGTAGAGGGTGGCGGTGTGCAGGCAGTCGGGGGTGCGGCGGGCGAAGTCGGCCGCCCACCCGTTCAGCCGGCGGGCCATGCCGGGCTTGTGCGGGTAGAGCATCGCGGTGAACGCCCGGACCCCGAACTCCCTGAGCAGCGCGGTGCGTTCGGCCTCCTCCCGCCGGTAGGCGATGGGCCACTCAAGACCGCCGGTCAGCGGCCCCCGGGCGCCGAAGTACTCCCAGACCTTGCGCAGGACCCGCTCGGGCATGAAGTGCGTGTGGACGTCGACCAGTCCGGGAAGCCCGAGCCCGGCCCAGAACCGGCGGACCTCCCCGGCTTCCCCGTCCGACGGCACGTGGTGATCGTTCATGCCGCCCACCCTCGTCCGTGAGACGAGCCGGGGTCCACCCCCGTGCGCGGGGTGAGGCGGCCGTCACCCGGGTCGCTCCGTGCGACGCCTCCCGCCCCACTCTGGCCCGCGCTACCGCCCCGCCGGGCCGTCGGGGACCTGAGTCACCGCCCGGCGCGCCCCCGCGCCGCGCCCCGTGGCTTCAGCGGGGCGTTCGGGAGTTCCGGGGCCGGCAGCGGGGCGCCGTCGTAGCCCTCGACCTCGCCGAAGCGGGCTCCGTTCGCCCAGTCCGCGCGGGCCTGGACGACCTCCGCGTGGGAGCGGCACACGAAGTTCCACCACATGACGATCTCCTCGCCGAAGGGCGGGCCGCCGAGGAGTACGACGCGGGCGGTGTCGTCGGAGGTGTTGGCGAGGCTGAGGCTCTCGGCACCGTCCGGTACGTAGCCCAGCTCGGCCGGGCCGAGCCGGGTGCCGGCGGCGCGCACCTCGCCCCGGTCGACCAGCACGCCGTGCTCGAAGGCGGGGTCCACCGGCAGGCTCACCGTGGCGCGCGGGTCCAGGAGGAGTTCGGCGCCGAGCAGCGGGGTGAAGGTGCGCACGGGGGAGACGGCGCCGGCGAGGGAGCCCAGGAAGACGCGCAGGACGGCACCCCCGACCCGTACCGGCGGCGGGACGTGGTGCTGGAAGTCCCGTGCGGTGTCCCGGTGTTCGTCCGGCAGCGCCACCCACAGCTGCACGCCGTGCAGGACGGTGGTGCGGGGCGTGGACACCTCGGAGTGCGCGATGCCGTGTCCGCCGGTCATCAGGTTCAGCTCGCCGGGCCGTACGAGGGCGTGGCTGCCGAGGCTGTCGCGGTGCTCGATCTCCCCGCTGAACAGCCAGCTGACCGTCTGAAGCCCGGTGTGCGGGTGCGGGGCGACGACCATGCCGCCGCTGCGGGCGACGTCGTCGGGGCCGTAGTGGTCGGCGAAGCACCAGGCGCCGATCATGCTGCGGGAGCGCTGGGGGAGTGTGCGCCGCACGGTCATCGCGCGCGGGCCGCCGAGCGGTACGTCGCGGGGCGTGAGGATCTCGACGCGGGACGCCGGGCCCGGCGGGCCGTCCTCGACAGGAGTACCGCCGCACCGCAGTTCGGCAGGCCGTGTCTCGGTGTTGCTCACCGGAGCCCACCTCCCCTCCATGATAGTTCCAGATTCAACAACGTCGAGCATAGTGGCGCACCTCGCTCGGCGCACCCCCGGCTCCGAGCCTATGCGTGCCGCTCCTTCTCCGGTGGGCGGAGGAACTCCCGCCAGCCGCCGTCCGGCGCCTCCCCGACCTGGAGGGTGCGCAGCCGGGCGAGGAGGTCCGGGTCCTGGGCGTCGAGCCAGTCCACGAACTGCCGGAAGGAGACCAGGCGGACCTCCGGCCGGCCGGCGATCTGCTGCAGTGTCTCCTCGGCCGCGTCCATGTAGATACCGCCGTTCCACTCCTCGAAGTGGTTGCCGATGAACAGCGGCGCCCGGTTCGTCCGGTAGGCCCGCTCGAACCCGGCCAGATACGACTGGGTCGCCTGCGCCCGCCAGTACGGGTAGTTGTACGACGGTGCCCGCGTCGAGTTCCCCGACTGGTTGGCCAGCATGTTGTAGTCCATGGACAGCACCTCGAACTGCCGCCCGGGGAAAGGGATCTCCTGGAGCGGCAGGTCCCAGACACCCTGCCGCTTGCGGGGCCAGCGCTGTACCCCGCCGGGCGAGGAGGCGTCGTAGCGCCAGCCCAGCTCCCGGGCGACCGGCAGCAGGTTCTCCTGCCCCAGCAGGCACGGGGTGCGACCGCCGATCAGCTCCGTGCCGTAGTCGAAGGGCAGCGGTGGCAGGTCGCGCCAACCGGTGTGGGTGCGCCAGGACGTGACGAAGGTGCGGGCCTGCTCGATCTCCGAGCGCCACTCCGCCGGGCCCCAGTCGGCCACCGAGCCCGAGCCCGCGCAGAAGTGCCCGTTGAAGTGGGTGCCGATCTCGTGTCCGTCCAGCCAGGCCTGGCGGACGTGGGTGAGGGTCGACCTGAGGTGGGCGTCGGTCAGGTAGCCGATGTCGGAGGCGCCGACCGGGTTGTTGGGCGGCCGGTACAGCCGCTTCTTCGACTCCGGCAGCAGATACAGGCCGGACAGGAAGAACGTCATGTGCGCGCCGTGGGCGCGGGCCAGTTCCAGGAAGCGCGGGAACAGACCGGTGCCGACCTCGCCGGCGCCGTCCCAGGAGAACACCACGAACTGCGGTGGCGTCTCGCCCGGTTCGAGGGCGCGGGGCGGGTCCGGCTGGTTCGGCTGGGGGCCGGTGTGCGCCGTGGAACCGTCGCCGATCGGCCGGGGCGGCGCGGCCGGGACGCCCGGGGCGCCGGCGCGCGGCCGGTCCTCCCCGCCGCCCCGGCCCAGCGCGAGGGCGGCCGCCCCGATGCCGGCACCGAGACCCAGGCGTGCCATGTTCCGGCGGCTGATCCCACTCATCGGCCTCCCGCCCCGTGCCCCGCCGGGGCACGTCGTGCGCTGTTCGCTCGGGAACCTCTCCCGCCGGAACATTAGGGGCGATAAACATATGAACGGGATTATTTGTCACGGCGTGGCGAGCAAAGGAGAGGCCATGCCCCGCACGCGCCCTCAGGTGGACGCCCGCCGCTCCTCGGTCGGCACCGGCAGCACGACCAGGCGCTGTACGGCCCGGCTCAGGACGAGCACGCCCCCGATGATCAGCAGCGCCCCGCACGCCTCCGGCACCAGCCACCAGCCGGTGCGGACGCGCTCCCCGAACAGGACGATGCCCAGCGTCAGGCTCACCACCGCGTCGCCGATGGTCAGCGCGGGCTGCGCGGCGGCGAGCGGGCCGGCCTGGAGCGCGTTCTCCAGCAGCAGCACGGAGGCCACACCGGCGAGCGCGAAACCGTACGTCTGCCAGGACCGCAGGAACGCGGTGAAGCCCTCGTCGGCGAAGGTGCCGCTGGCCGACTTCAGCAGGGCGGCGGTGAGCGCGTTGCCCGTCGCCGAGGCCGCCGCCAGCAGCGCGGCGCGCCGGGCGGGGGAGTGGCGCCGCCCGGCCAGCAGCACCGCCGCGCCCATCGCGCCGACGCAGGCGCACAGCGCCGGGACCCAGCGCACCAGCGGCGCCTGGTCGGTCGCGCCGTGCGGGGCGGCGGCGACCAGCAGCACCGCGAGGCCGCCCACGCAACCGCCGACGCCCCACCAGCCGGAAGGGGGCAGCCGCCGGCGCATCAGCGGCGCGGCGACCAGCAGGGCGAAGGGCAGCTCCAGGATGAACAGCGGCTGCACCAGGGCGAGCGGGCCGTTGACCAGGGCCAGGCTCTGGAACAGCGCGGCACCGATCACGCCGGCCATGCCGATCATCCAGAACGGCCGGCGCACCAGCTCCGCGATCAGCCGGAGCCCGCCGCGGCTGCTCGCCGAGGCGGCCTTGCGCTGGAACGCGGTGCCCACGGCGTTGCTCGCCGCTCCCGCGACGGCGAAGACCGCGGCCAGTTCGATCACGCCCGTCTCCCAGCCTGCCGGCGGCGCCTCCCGGGGGAGGCACGTGCCCCTTCAGCGTACGGAAGGCGGCGCGGGCGCGCCGGATGCGACGCGTGGGGCGGACCGGCCGGTTCCGCAGGCGGGATCCGGCCGGATCGGGGGTACCAGCCGGACGAGGCCGGTGGGGCCGAGCACTGGGAGGGACGCATGTCTCAGGAGGTCCGCGAGATCATGACCAGCAATCCGGTCGCGGTGGCACCGGAGACGCCCGTCTGCGACGTCGCCGCCCGGATGCGCGACGAGGACATCGGGGTCGTCCTGGTCTGCGCCGGCGACCGGCTGCGCGGTCTGGTCACCGACCGGGACCTGACCGTGCGCATCCTCGCCGACTGCGGGGACGTCAGCGGGCGGACCGTCGCCGAGGCGTGCAGCAGCGAACTGGTGACCGTGGCCCCGGACGACGACGTGGACCGCGCCGTGCAGCTCATGCGCGGCAAGGCGCTGCGCCGGCTGCCGGTCGTGGAGGACGGCTGCGTGGTCGGGATCATCGCCCTCGGGGACGTGGCCATGGAGTACGACCCCGAGTCCACGCTGGGACAGATCAGCGCGGCCGGCCCCACCCGCTGAGCCGCGGACGGGACCGGCCGCGCGGCCGGGCGGCCCGGTCAGGAGACGCTCAGGTCGTCGGCGTACACCGCGCCCTGTCCATACCAGCCGTGCACGTACACGGTGACGGTGCCCGAGGCGCCGGTGGTGAACGGCACCGTCAGCTTCTGCCACGACGAGGGCGAGGCCCAGGCGCTGGCGGTCGCGCCGCCGCTGACGCCCAGGTAGGCGTACGACCCCTGCACCCAACCGCTCAGCGTGTAGGCGGTGTTGGGCTTCAGGGTGAGGGTCTGGGCGCACTGGCCGGTCCCCGAGGCGGACGGCGTGGTCTTCAGCGCGTGGCCGCCGCCGTGCGCGGGCGAGGTGACCACCGTGGCGCCACTGTCGCAGGTCCAGGGCGCGAGCGCGCCGGTCTCGAAGTCGCCGTTGGCCAGAGCGGAGCTGCCGGCCGGGCCGTTCACGGTCAGGGTGAAGGTGGAGCTGTGCCTGGTCGAGCCGGCCGTACCGGTGACGGTCAGCGGGTAGCTGCCCGGTGTGGTGGACGCGGCGGTCTTCACGGTCAGCGTGGCGGTGCCGCCGGCGGTGACCGAGGCGGGGCTCGCGGTGGCGGTCACTCCGGCGGGGGCGCCGCTCACCGTGAGGGCGACGCTCTGGGCGCTGCCCGAGGTCACCGACGTCTTCACGGTCGCCGTCGCCGAGCCGCCCGGGTCGACGGCGGCGGTGGCGGGGGAGAGGGACACGGCGAAGTCGTTGGCCGGCGGGGTCGTCGTACCGCCGGTGAAGGGCGCGAAGGTGTGGGTGAAGTACCAGGTGTCCTGGGCGATGCCCGAGCAGGTGTCGGAGGCGGCGCCGCCGGGGCAGCCGCCGTTGTCGCGCTGGAGCGCCCAGAAGGACAGGGTGTTGATGCCCTTGGCGACCGCCCAGTCGTAGACGGTGGCCGCGTCGGCGGTGGTGAAGGTCTCCGCCGGGCCGTAGTCGTCCACGCCGGGCATCTCGGTGACGCCGATCATGTTCCACAGCTGGGTGTCCGACAGGTCCGGGTACAGGCCGGCGAGCTGGTCGCGCAGTCCGCTCGCGGCCGTCTGGGTGTCGGTGGCCATGTGGTGGGTGGCGCCGTCGTAGTAGTCGAACGTCATGAGGTTGACGACGTCCACCTTGGCGCCCGCCTTCTTGGCGCTGCGCAGCACGGCGAGCCCGCTGTCGGCCAGACCCGTGGTCGTGGTCGGCAGGGTGTACGAGAACTGCACCGAGCGGCCATTGGCGGCGGCCCAGTCCTGGACCTTCTTGATGGCCTGGTTGCGGCGGTCGACGCCGGCGGAGTTGGTGAGGGAGTTGTCCTCGACGTCCATGTCGAGCCGCGAGACGTCGTAGGTGGTGATGATCTTCTCGTAGGCGGCGGCGATGGAGTCCACGCTGGTGCAGCTGTCGGCGATCTCCGTGCCGCCGTTGTCGGCCGCGTAGCCGCCGAGCGAGGGGATCACGTCACCGCCGCGCGAGCGGATCGTGGTGAAGTCGGAGCCGAAGACCGAGGCGTCCACCGGGGTGCTGGTCTCGCCGTTCCAGTAGGGCGTGCACGAGCCCTTCTTCTCCGTCTGGAGGAAGGCCATGGTCAGGTACTTGGCGCCGGAGGCCTGGGCGAGCGCGGCGGGGCTGTCGCCGTTGTAGGCCTCGAAGTAGGGCGCGAAGACGTGCGCGGGCAGCGGGGTCGCGGCGTGCGCGGTGCCCCCGATCCCCAGGGTGAGCCCCGCCGACGCGGCCAGGGTGGCCACTCCGGTGAGCAGGGCGCGGACGGATCTCGGACGTGTCATCGGGTACTCCCGGAAAGCGAACGACAGGCGGGTGGGGAGGGTGGTGCTGTCGCGCTGTGCGGCCCGGCCGGGGCGATTGGTCTAGGCCATGATTGGTCTGGACCAAACTGGGGTCAAGGTCCGGGACTCTCCTTTTGCCCGTTCATGGGGAAGCGCCGTGCCGAAGTCTCGTGGCGGAGGTCCATGGAAAAGCGGCCCGGCGAGGGAACGCCGGGCCGCTGTCGAGGAGGTGACGAGGTGTCAGGCGGGTGCCGCCTCCGTCGGGTGCAGCGTCGCCTCCGCCGCCCGCACCCGCCAGGACTCCACCGTCTCCAGCTGGCGGCGCGCCCGGTCGATGAGCCGGTCCAGCAGCCCGGCGTCCAGGCGGGACTCGCTGTCGGCGAGCCGGCGCAGCGTGGTCCAGCCCGCCGCCTTGCCCTCGATGCCCAGCCGCAGCGCCTCCAGCTCCAGCACGGTGCTGAGCGGGGAGCGCCGGACCAGGCGCCCGTTGCCCTTGAGGCGGGCCGCCTTCTCGGCCGCCCAGGCGCCCCACACCTTGTAGTGGCGCACCGGCACGTCCAGGTCCCGCATGATGCCGAGCAGCGCGGCGCGGTCCTCGGTGATCTCGGCGGCGACCGGTGCGAGGGCCCGGCCGAGGGCGGTGCCGCGCGTGACGGCGGCCAGGTGGTCGGCTCGCCGGGTGCCGGCGGTGGCACCGGCGAGATGGTCGTTGAGGTAGATGGAGAGCAGGCGCGCGCCGGGCGCGGCGGACGGTGTCGGACCGTTCATGACGGGCCTCCCGTGGGTCTCGGACGGGCGGGTCGGGGGTGGCGCGGCCACGGTCGTCGTGACCCGCACCAGGCCGGGGGTCCGGGGCGTGGAGCCGAAGCCGAACCGTACGGCGGGTTCGACCGGGGCGAGGGGGCCGAGGTCCCGCCCCTCGTGGACGGCGCTCGCCGCTGTGATCCGGTGCAGGTCGCGGGCGCCGTACCACTCGCGCCGGCCACCGCCCGCGGTGCCCCGCGTCCGGGTGCCGAGCAGTACCCGGGCGAGCGGGTCGGTCACCGCCGTCCACCAGGGGCGGGCGGCCAGCGCGCCGGGGACGGCCCGCAGCAGCAGGCCGGCCGGGCCTCGGCGGCCGACGGTGAGGCGCAGGTCGAGCAGTGCTCCGGCGGTGACCGTCCACCGGTTCCCGGCGACCCGGACCCGTACGGGCGTCACGCGCACCTCGTCGAAGCGGTAGGTGGCGGCGATGAAGTCCGCCGTCGCGCGGGTCGGCGCCAGCAGCAGCCGGTGCCCGTCGTCGCGTTCGAGCATCACGTCGCTGATCGGGCCGAACGGCGAGCGGGGCCAGTGCCCGAGCACCACGCGGGTGCCGGAGGCGGTGCCGATCCCGGCGATCCAGCCGTCGAAGCGCAGCCGGCCGGCACCCGGCAAGGTCGCGTTCACGTGGTGCGCGGCGCGGGGTCGGGCGGGCGCCGCTCGGGTCCGTTCGAGGCCACGGGCACCGACTCCCCCGGGGCGGCCCGCCGAAACCCGCCGGCCGGGGGAGTCCCCGGCGCGGTCAGCCCCACACCGACCAGGACGCCGTCCCGTCGGCGGAGGCCAGGACGGCGAGGACCACCAGGTCCGCGACGCCCAGGCCGAGGCCCAGGTAGGCGCGGAAGCGGCGCGGGGTGCCGCGGCGCAGGGCGATGACGGCCAGCGCGATGGCGAGGGGGCCGAGGACGAGATTGAGGACGAGCAGTCCGACGAGCCCGAGGACGAAGGAGGCCACGGCCATGCCCTCGGTGTCCCGCCGGCCCGTCCGGGCCGAGGGGGGTGCGGTCAGCCGCATGTCAGGCCCTCCCCGTCCGCTGCCGGCGGCGGCGCCGCTCGCGTCCCGTGAAGACGAGCAGCCACGCGGCGATGAGCGCCCCGAGCACCAGCGTCACCGGCAGCGGGAGGTAGGCGGCCGAACCCACGACGAGGCCCAGCAGGAGCAGGGCGGCGACCAGGAAGAGCACGACTACCTCCCCACCGCGGTGAAGTCGGGCACGGACGGCGGGTGTTGCGGCGGTTTCCTCATGGTGTTCATGACATCGCGGTTTCCCGCCGTCGCCCGGCTCACGCCGACGCGATCAGGTCGCGCGCGTGCCGCCGCCGCGCCGGATACGGCCCAGCAGGTCCCGGTGGTAGGCGGCGAGCCGGCCGGCCGGCACCGGCGCGGGACTGCCGGCGAGCGTGTACCAGGTGTCGCTCCCGGAGTGCTGGACGGCGACCCGCACACTGCGGCCGTCGGCCTGGAGGATGGTCGCGACGGTGAGGTCACCGGTGAGGACGCCGGCCTCGTCGGTCAGCGCGCCGCCGGGACCGGCCATGACCCGGTCGACGTACCTGTCGATGCTGGGAGGGTTGTTCATGGGCGCAGATTTGCATCAACCCGCCCGCCACGCCCCGCACCGCGCAGGTGTCGCCGTGCGCGTCGCCGGGTCGGCCCACGGGGCGGAGTGTCGCCGTGGGCCGGGGTTCAGGCCGCCAGGCGCTTCGCCCGCGCCGCCGCCTGTTCGAAGGCCCGGTCGCGGGAGGCTTCGAACAGCGGGACCAGCTCGCTCATCGCCGGGTTGTGCGGGGCCATCGTCAGCTCCGGGACGATGAACTCCAGCTCCATGCCGAGGGCGTCGGCGAGAACGGCCTTGAGGTAGTTCTGCACGTACTCGAACGGCTCGCGCGGGGTGCCCGGCGCGTAGGAGCCGCCCCGGCTGGCGACGACGGTCACCGGGATGCCCTTGACGGAGGGGTTCTCGCCCGCGGTGCGGCCCATCAGGATCACGTTGTCCAGCCAGGCCTTCAGGGTCGACGGGATCGAGAAGTTGTACATCGGGGCGCCGATCAGCACCGCGTCGGCCTGCTCCAGTTCCTCGATCAGGCGGAGCCGCTCGGCGAAGGCGGCGGCCTGCCCGGGCGTGTGGCCGGCCGGGTCGGCGAAGCCGGCGGTGTGCGCGTCGGCGGTGATGTGCGGGACGGGCCGGGCGGCCAGGTCGTGGTGGACGACCGTGCCGTCCGGGTGCTGCTCCAGCCAGTGCGAGCGGAAGGCCGCCGCCACGGCGCGCGAGGCGGATGCCTCGACCGGGAGTACGGAGGAGTCGATGTGCAGCAGGGTGGCCATGCGTGTCTCCGGAAAGGGGTGAGGGGTCGGCAAAAGGCAGGGGGCAGCCCCGTACGGTCCGGACGGGACTGCTCTTTCGTACTCGACTATTGCTATCACAGGGACTTACTTTTTTTCACCCCCCTACCTCGGGGTAGTACCCTGCTCCCATGGCGGCGGAACGGAACCACGGCAGCGCGACGTGCAAACGAGTGGACGACGGCATCACCCGCGTCTTCCACCTGCTCGGGAAGCGCTGGAGCGGCCCGATCGTGTCCGTCCTGGTGGGCCAGCCCGCCCACTTCGCCGACCTGCGCCGCGCCGTCCCCGGCATCAGCGAGCGCATGCTCTCCGACCGCCTCGCCGAACTCGGCGCCGCCGGCCTCGTCGTGCGCGAGGTCGACGAGGGCCCGCCCCTGCGCGTCTGCTACCGGCTCACCGAGTCCGGCTCGGCCCTGGAACCGGCCCTCAGGGAACTCGCGGAATGGGCCGAGGCCCACCTGCCGGACGCCGGCCCGTGCACCGGGGTGGGCCGGCCGGACGACACCGCCCGGTAGCGGGTCCGGGGCCGGTCAGTCCACCGGCCAGGTGTGGACCGGGGCGTTGAGGTGCATGTAGTCGATGTACAGCTCGGTCATGCGGCGCAGTGCCTCGTGGCGGCCGATGGGAGCGGTGGCCTCCAGGCGGTGCACCATCTCCTTCTGCCACACCGCGCCGTTGCGCGCCGTCACACACCGCTGCTCGATGATCCCGAGCAGCGGCTCCCGCCACGCGTCGTCCATGCCCGAGTGCTCCAGGCCCCGGTGCGCGAGCGGCAGCAGCCGGCGCAGCACCAGTTCCGGCACCGGCACCTCGCCCGCCCCCGGCCAGTACAGGGGCGCCTCGATGCCGTAGCGCGCGGCGGTGTGCAGGTTGTCCGCGGCGGCGGCGAAGGACATCCGCGACCACACCGGCCGGTCCTCCTCCACCAGCGCCCGGGTCAGCCCGTAGTAGAAGGCGCCGTTGGCGAGGGTGTCCGCGACGGTCGGGCCGGCGGGCAGCACCCGGTTCTCCACCCGGATGTGCGGCACGCCCCGTGACACCGCGTACACCGGACGGTTCCAGCGGTAGATCGTGCCGTTGTGCAGCGTCAGTTCGCCCAGCTCGGGCACGTCCCCGCGGTCCAGCGTCCGTGCCGGATCCTCCTCGTCGCACAGCGGCAGCAGGGCGGGGAAGTAGCGCAGGTTCTCCTCGAACAGGTCGAAGACGCTGTTGATCCAGCGTTCCCCGAACCACACCCGGGGCCGCACCCCCTGCACCTTGATCTCCTCGGGGCGGGTGTCGGTGGCCTGCTCGAACAGCGGGATCCGGGTCTCGTGCCACAGCTCCTTGCCGAACAGGAAGGGCGCGTTCGCGGCCAGCGCCACCTGCACGCCCGCGATCGCCTGCGCCGCGTTCCAGTACGGCGCGAACTCGTCGGGGGAGACCTGGAGATGGAACTGCGTGCTGGTGCAGGCGGCCTCCGGGGTGATGGTGTCCGCGTAGGCGCGCAGCCGGTCGACCCCGTCCACCTCCAGCCGCAGGTCCTCCCTGCGGGCGGCGAACACCTGGTCGTTGAGCAGCCGGTAGCGGGGGTTCTCCGACAGGGCGTCCTCGCCGATGTCGTCCTGCCGCAGCGTGGGCAGGATGCCGACCGTGATCAGCCGGGCGCCGACCGAACGGGCCCGCCCGTCGGCGTGGTTGAGCGCGGCCCGGATCTCCGACTCCCAGGCGTCCGGGCCGCCCGCCGTCAGCCGCCTCGGCGGCACGTTGATCTCCAGGTTGAACCGGCCCAGCTCGGTGGACCAGGCCGGATCGGAGATCGCCTCCAGCACGTCGGCGTTGCGCATCGCGGGCTCGGCGTCGTCGTCGACCAGGTTGAGCTCTATCTCCAGGCCGACCTGGGGCCGCTCCGACTCGAACCGTGCCTCGCGCAGCATCTGCGCCAGCGCGTCCAGGCACTCCTGCATCTTGACCCGGTACCGGCGGCGGTCCTCGCGGGTGAAGACGAGCGCCGGGACGTCCCGTCCCATCGGCCCTCCCAGATTCCCCTCGTCGGACACCTCTCCCACCAGCGTCGCACCAACGCGCGCACCGCACGAGCCGGGCGGAGCCGGGCGCCGGGCGGACCGGAACTCCTGGACAAGGCGCCCACGCCCTGCTTAGTCTTCCAGTCCAGATCTGGAAAAACCGTCCAAGGGGGCAGGGTGAGCGAGACCGTCGACGCCGACGAACACCTGCTCCGGGAGACCGAGAAGATCGCCGTCGCGCTCGGCCGGATGTTCCCGGGGCTGTGCGAGGTCGTGCTGCACGACCTGCGGGACCCGGAGCACGCGATCCGCGCGATCGAGAACAACCTGTCGGGGCGGCGGACCGGTGACGCGGCCACCGAGCTGGGGCTCGCCCGGATCGCCGATCCCGAGTACCCCGGCGTGATCCAGAACTACCCCAACCGGTTCCCGGACGGCCGCCCGGCCAAGAGCACGTCCATCGGCATCAGGAACCAGGCCGGGGAGTACGTCGCGGCCCTCTGCCTCAACCTCGACATCTCCGTGCTGTCCCCCGTCACCCTGGCCCTGTCGCACCTCGTCGCCACCGAGGCCGGGGACCCCGACCGGCCCCTGGAGACGCTGCGCGCCCGCACCACCCGTGAACTGCGCCGCACGGTCGAGGAGTTGGCCGCCAGGCGCGCCGCCACACCCCGCTCGCTGAGCCGCGACGACAAGAAGGCGCTCGTCCGGCAGCTGCACCGCGACGGCTACTTCGACTCGCGGGACGCCGCCCAGACCATCGCCGACCTGCTCGGCGTGTCCCGGGCGACGGTCTACAACTACGCCAAGTGACAAGCCCGCCGGCACCGCGGGACCGAGAACCCGTGCAACCCGTGAAACCCTCGAAAGGGGACGCCACCATGGCCGCCGACCTGCCCGTGACCCTCGACGACGTCCGCGCGGCGGCCGAACGCCTCAAAGGCGTCGCCCACCGCACCCCCGTCCTCACCTCCCGCACCCTCGACGAGCGCGTCGGCGCCCACGTGTTCGTCAAATGCGAGAACTTCCAGCGCGTCGGCGCCTTCAAGACGCGCGGCGCCTACAACGCCGCCGCCCAGCTCACCCCGGAGCAGCTGGCCCGGGGCATCGCCGCCTACTCCTCCGGCAACCACGCCCAGGCCGTCGCCCTCGCCGCGCGGGAACTCGGCACCCGTGCCGTCATCCTGATGCCGGAGGACGTCCCGCGCTCCAAGCTGGAGGCCACCCGGGAGTACGGCGCCGAGGTCGTCACCTACGACCGCTACACCCAGGACCGCACCGCGCTCGGCGAGGCGCTGGCCCGGGACCGCGGCCTGGCGCTGATCCCGCCGTACGACCACCCGCACGTCGTCGCCGGGCAGGGCACCGCCGCTCTCGAACTCCTGGAGGAGGCAGGCGCGTTGGACGCCCTGGTCGTCCCGGTGGGCGGTGGCGGGCTGATCGCGGGCAGTGCCGTCGCGGCCAAGGGGCTGCGCCCGGACATCCGGATCGTCGGCGTCGAACCGGAGGCGGGCGACGACACCAAACGCTCCCTGGAGAGCGGGGCGCGCGTCACCGTGCCGGTCCCGCGCACCATCGCCGACGGCCAGGCGGCGGAGATCCCCGGCGCGCTCACCTTCGGCATCAACCGGCACCTGGTCGACGCCGTCACGCTGGTGAGTGACGCGCAGATCGTCGACGCCATGCGCTTCGCCTTCGAGCGTCTGAAGATCGTCCTCGAACCGAGCGGTGCCACCGGTCTGGCCGCGCTCCTCGCCGGCCGGCTCGAACTGCCGCCCCGCGTGGGCGTCATCGCCTCCGGCGGCAACATCGACACTCGGCGGTTCGCCGAGATCGTCGGCTGACGGCGTCCGGACCCGTTGTCAGTGCCTCCCCCTACTGTTCGGGCATGGGGACCTGCCCGAACGGGGGCCGGTCCGTGCTGGGGAGGGGTGTGCCATGACCACGGCGTCCGCGGGGTCGACGACGTATCTGGAGCTGTCGCAGGAGGGCGATGGCGCCCACAAGTTCTACGAGGTCACCGTCGACGGAACGACGGTGACCGTGCGGTACGGGCGGATCGGCGCCGCCGGACAGCTGCAGACGACCTCGTTCCCGACCGTGGAGAAGGCGCGGGCGGCCGCCGCGAAGAAGCTGGGGGAGAAGGTCCGCAAGGGATACGCGCCGGCTGTGCGGGGCCAGCGCGCCCCGCGTGCGGTGACCCGCCGTCAGGTCAGCTCGGCGCCGTCCACCGCGCGCGCCGTGGCCCCGGTGCTGTGGCGGTTCCGCACCGGCTCGGCGGCCTTCGGCATCCACGTGGACGACGAGCGCTGCTGGGTGGGCAACCAGGCCGGTGACGTCTACACCCTGGACCACGAGGGCGCCGTACTGGCCAGGTTCAGCCTGCCCGACGGGGTGAAGTGCCTGGTCGCCGACGACTTCTGGATCTACGCCGGCTGTGACGACGGCAAGGTCTACGACCTGTCCTCCAAACTGCCGTTCGCCGCCTACGACATCGCCGCCGACGTCGACATCTTCTGGCTGGACATCCACGAGGGCGTCCTCGACGTCTCGGACCGCGAGGGCCGGCTCACCGTCATCGACCACGAGGACGAGCACCAGTGGTCGCGCCGGGGCCAGGGCCAGCACGCCTGGATGGTCCGCGCCGACGACCGGGCCGTCTACCACGGCCACGGCACCGGCGTCACCGCCTATGCCCCGGACGGCACCGGCGAGTTGTGGCACACGCCCACCCGGGGCGGCGTGCTGTTCGGCTGGCAGGAGGCCGACGCGGTGTACGCGGGCACCGCGCACCGCGTGGTGCAGCGGCTGTCCAAGGCGAGCGGCGCGATCGAGGCGACGTACGCCTGCGACAGCTCGGTGTACTCGTGCGCGACCTCGCCCGGCGGCCGGTTCGTGTTCGCCGGTGACGCCGCCTCCTCCGTGTACTGCTTCGCCGAGGACGGCACCCGGCTGTGGAAGCTCGGCACCGGCGGCGGCTCGGCGCTGTCGATGCAGTACCACGACGAGCGCCTGTACCTGGTGACCACGGACGGCTCGCTGGTGTGCGTGGACGCGAGCGAGGCGGCCATCGCGGCGGCCCAGCAGGGCATGGTGCCGGTGGCCCGTGACGTCAAGCTCGCCGCGGCCCTGCCCACCTACGCGCCCGCCACCACCGCGACCGCGGTGGCCGCGGTGAGCGCCGCCCCGGCCGGCTCGATCGTCGTCGAGTGCGTCCAGGACGGCGGCCGGATGCGCGTCCACGTCATCTCCGACGGCTACGACACCTCCTGGAACGTCCAGTTCCCGCGCGCGATACGCGAGCCCGGCGCCCGCTACGTCGTGGACGCCCTGCACCCGGCGGCGGGCGGCTTCTACCGGGTCCGGGGTGACATCCGCCGCCTGCTGTGAGCCCGTCAGGGGCGAAGGGACGCCGTCTCGCGCAGCGCCTCCCGGGCCGCGGCGAGGGCCTCCGCACGGTCCTCGGGGACCAGACCCACGCGGGTGCGGCGGTCGAGGAGGTCGGACTCGTCCAGGGCGCCCTCGTGGCGGACCGCCCAGCGGAGTTCGGCCCGGGTGACCGGGTGGCCCGGGAGCACCGGTTCGGCCAGGCGCGGGTCGCGTGCGGCGAGTTCGAGGACCGCCGGGGCCTCGGTGCCGTAGCGGCGGACCAGGTCCGGGGGAGCGGACAGCGCGCGCAGCCGGGCCGGGGACGCGGCGCCGACCAGCGGGAGGGCGGCCGTGGGGGAGGGGGCGGCGCGCAGGCCGCGGGCGGCACTCGCCGCGTCCACCGCGTCCTCGGCCATCCGCCGGTAGGTGGTGAGCTTGCCGCCGACGACCGTGGTGACCCCGTCCGGGGACGTCAGCACCGCGTGCCTGCGGGAGATGTCCGAGGTCCGGGGCGCCGCCCCGGGGGAGACCTCGGCCTCGGACGCGTCCAGCAGCGGGCGCAGGCCCGCGAAGGCGCCGACGACCTCCTCCCGGGTCACGGGCACGTCCAGGACCGAGCCCAGCACGTCGAGCAGGAAGCCGATGTCGGTCTCCGGGACTTCGGGCACGTCCGGGATGCCGCCGTCCACCGGCTCGTCGGTGAGGCCGACGTAGACCCGGCCGTCGCCCTGCGGCAGCACCAGGACGAAGCGGTTGGTCTCCCCGGGGATCGGGACGTGCAGACCGGCGGGCAGGGCGCCGAGCCGCTCCGAGCGCAGCACCAGATGGGTGCCGCGCGAGGGGCGGACGCGGATGCCGTCCACCAGGCCGCCCGCCCACACCCCGGCCGCGTTCATCACGGCCCGGGCCCTGATCTCGCCCTCCTCGCCGGTGAGTTCGTCGCGGACGCGGGCACCGGACCCGGTCAGCTCCAGCACCCGGACCCGGGTCAGCACCCGCGCCCCGCGCGCGGCGGCGGTCCGGGCGAGGGCGGTGACCAGCCGGGCGTCGTCGGTGACCTTGCCGTCCCAGGACAGCAGCCCGCCCCGCAGCCCCGCCGCCCGCACCCCGGGCGCCAGGTGCCGGGCCTCGGTCGCCGACAGCCGGCGCGGCGCCGGCAGCACCCCACGCGGGGTCCGGGCCGCCAGCCGCAGCATGTCCCCGGCCCGGAAGCCCGCCCACGCCAGCGAGGCCTGCGCCCGGGACACCAACGGGGTCAGGGGCAGCACGAACGGCTGCGCGGACACCAGGTGCGGAGCCGTCCGGGTCATCAGCACCCCGCGCTCGACCGCGCTCTCGTGCGCCACGTCGAACTGCGCGGAGGCCAGATAGCGCAGCCCGCCGTGGATCAGCTTCGAACTCCAGCGGGAGGTGCCGAAGGCCAGGTCGTGGGCGTCCACCGCGACGACGTCCAGGCCCCGGGCGGCGGCGTCCAGGGCCGCCCCGGCGCCGGTCGCGCCGAGCCCGACGACCAGGACGTCCACCACCCGGCCGTCCGCGGCCTCGGCCAGTTCCCGGCTCCGCCGGGAGGCGCTGAGGGACGAGCCGGGTGCTGCCTCGGTGTGGCTCATGGCGTGAGGGTCCTCTCCAAGAGGGTGCGCAGCTCGCCGAGGAGGGCCTCGGAGTCAAGCTCCGGATCGTCCTCGTCGGTCATCGTGCGCAGGGACAGGGCGAAGGACTGCACGGTCAACAGCAGGGCGCGGGCCTGGCGTTCGATGTGCCCGGGGCGCACGGAGCCGTCCGCGTGCCCCTCGCGCAGCGCGTCGGCCAGCAGCGCCAGCAGCGCCACCTGGCTCGCTCCACGCCGGTCGAGGACATAGGGCAGCAGCAGTTCCGGGTCGACGTCCACGATCTTCCGGAAGAGCGGATGCGCCCGGAACGCCGCGATCCCGGCCACCAGGCCGTCCACGATCCGGTCGCGGGTCGGGGTGCCGGGAGCCGGTTCCGGGATGGCGCCGCTCGCCACGTCGATCCACTCGCGGGTCATCAGATCGCCCACCAGCGTGCGCAGGTCCGGCCAGCGCCGGTACAGCGTCATACGGGAGACACCGGCGCGGCGGGCCACGTCGGCGAGGGTCGTGCGGCGCACGCCGACGGCCAGTACGCAGTCACGTACCGCGTCGAGCACCGGATCGCTGTCGGAGCCGCCGGTCGCACCGCCGTCCGGACCGTTGTGACGAATAGGCGTCATGTGTCACAGTGTAACGCCCCGGGCGCCGGACGGAACCGGACGGCCACCGCCGGCCACCGCCGTCCCCGGGCCCGGCCGCGGGAGCCGCCGCGCGCAACCGAGCACACCGATCTGTGAGGACGACCGTTCAATGGACATGCTGTGGAACGGCTGGGGCGACCCCGCCAGGGCAACACCGCTGCCCGACTCGGTGACGGCACTGCTGCACGACCTGCTCGGCGTCAAGCCCCGCACCACCCCCGCCCTCGCCCTCGGCGACATCCCCGTACCCGCCCCCACGGCCGACGCCACCGCCCTGGCGGCGCTCGCCACGGCCGTCGGCGGCGCCCAGCACGTGCGCACCGACGCCGAGAGCCGCCTCCGGCACACCCGCGGCAAGTCCACCCCGGACCTGCTGCGCCTCCGCGCCGGCGACACCACCGACGTACCCCAGGCCGTGGTCCTGCCCGAGACCCACGACGAGGTCCTCGCCGTCCTCGGCGCCTGCGCCACCCACGGCCTGGCCGTCGTGCCCTTCGGCGGCGGCACCTCGGTCGTCGGCGGCCTCGCCCCCGAGCACGCCGCGTTCGTCGCCCTGGACCTGCGGCGCATGAGCGGCCTGCTCGACCTCGACCCCGTCTCGCGCACCGCCGTCCTCCAGCCCGGCCTGCGCGCCCCCGAGGCCGAGGCGCTGCTCGCCGAACACGGCTTCACCCTCGGCCACTTCCCGCAGTCCTTCGAATGGGCCACCATCGGAGGCTTCGCCGCCGCCCGCTCCAGCGGACAGGCCTCCGCCGGGTACGGCCGCTTCGACGAGATGGTCCTCGGCCTCACCCTCGCCACCCCCGAGGGCACCGTCGAGACCGGCCGCGCCCCCCGCTCCGCCGCCGGACCCGACCTGCGCCAGCTGATCCTCGGCTCCGAGGGCGCCTTCGGCGTCATCACCTCCGTGACCGTCCGGATCCGCCCGGTCCCCGAGGTCCGGGTCTACGAGGGCTGGCGGTTCGCCTCCTTCGAGGCGGGCGCCACCGCCCTGCGCAGGCTCGCCCAGGACGGCCCCCGGCCCACCGTGCTGCGGCTGTCCGACGAGACCGAGACCCTGATCGGCCTCGCCCAGCCCGACGCCATCGGCAACGACCTGACCCGCGGCGACGCCGGCTGCACGGCCGTCGTCGGCTACGAGGGCACCCCCGAGGACACCGCCCACCGCCGCGAGCGGGCGGCGGCCGTCCTCACCGACTGCGGCGGCACCCTCCTCGGCACCGAACCCGGCGAGCGCTGGGCCCACGGCCGCTACAACGCGCCCTACCTGCGCGACGCCCTCCTCGACGTCGGCGCCTTCGCCGAGACCCTGGAGACCGCGGCCTTCTGGTCCCGCGTCCCCGAGCTGTACGGCGCCGTCCGCACCGCCCTCACCGACACCCTCACCCAGGCCGGCACCCCGCCGCTGGTGATGTGCCACATCTCCCACGTCTACGAGAACGGCGCCTCCCTGTACTTCACCGTCGTCAGCGCCCAGGGCGAGGACCCGGTGGCCCACTGGGAGCCCGCCAAGCACGCGGCCAACGAAGCGGTGCTGGCGGCCGGCGGTACGATCTCCCACCACCACGGCGTCGGCACCGACCACCGCGACTGGTACGTCCGCGAGGCGGGCCCGCTCGGCATCGCCGCGCTGCGCGCCGTCAAGGGCGCCCTGGACCCGGCCGGCCTGCTCAGCCCCGGCGTCCTGCTGCCCACCGACTGACCCGCCCGCCCCGTCAGCCCCACCGATCCGCCTGCCTCGGAGGCACACCGATGCGACAGTTCACCGCCGTCGTCAACCCCACAGCGGGCGGCTCCACCGGGGCGGCGACCCTGCTCCAGCTCGCCCGGCTGCTCCGCGAGGGCGGCGCCGGGCTGGACACGGAGTACAGCCACAGCCTCGCGCACGCCCAGGACATCGCCCGGCGGGCCGGGGAGCGCGGGCGGATCGTGCTGGCCGTCGGCGGTGACGGCATGGCCGGCGGCATCGGCGGCGCCCTCAGCGGCACCGGCACCGTCCTCGGCCTCGTCCCCGCCGGCCGCGGCAACGACTTCGCCCGCGCCCTGGGCCTGCCCGCCGACCCCGCCGCCCTCGCCCGCGTCCTGCTGGACGCCGCGCCCCGGCCCGTCGACACCATCGAGGTGGAGTCGGCCGCCCACCAGCGCACGGTGGTCCTCGGCAGCGTGTACGCCGGGGTCGACGCGCTCGCCAACCGGCACGCCAACCAGGCCCGGCTGCTGCGCGGCGCCGCCTCCTACTACGCGGGCGGCCTGCGCGCCGTCACCACCTGGCGGGCCGCCGACTACCGCCTCACCGTCGACGGCGCGGACCACACCCACCGCGGCTACACCGTCGTCGCCGCGAACTCCCCCTACTACGGTTCCGGCCGGCTCATCGCCCCCGGCGCGAAGGTCGACGACGGACTCCTCGACGTCGTCCTGATCCGCGCGGCACCCCGCCGGCTGTTCTTCGCCCTGATGAACGAGCTGAAGACCGGCGCCCACGTACACCGCCCCGAGGTACGGGTCCTGCGCGGCAGGGAACTGCGCATCGAGTCCGCCCGTCCCGTCCCCTACGGCGCCGACGGCGAGGCCGACGCCACCCTGCCGGTCACCGTCCGGATACGCCCCGGCGACCTGCCGATGCTGTACTGACCGCCGCGTTCCCGGCGTCCGCGGGCCGGTCACGGGCTGTCTCCGCCACGTGCCGACGGTGACCTTCCCCGACCGCCTCCCGCCGGCCCCGGAGGCCCGAACCGAGGCGCCTGGCCTCCGCTTGCGAGGCCGTGCGCGCCGGGGTTCAGTGAGAACGGACCCCCTTGCGCACCAGGAGCTGTCATGTCGATGTCGTTCGGTGCCCCGTTCGGTTCCCCGGACCCGTTCAACGAGTTGTTCAACCGGTTCTTCGGCATGTCACCGGCCTCCTCACCGCCCGCGGTGCAGCGCGTGCCCATCGGCCGGCTGCTGACCGAGTCCTCCCGGGAACTGCTCGACCTGGCGGCGCGGAAGGCCGTGGACGACGGCACCTCCGACCTCGACACCGAACACCTGCTGTGGGCGGCCACCCAGGTCGACCCGTCCCGCCGGCTGCTCGCCCAGGTCGGCGCGGACCCCGACCCGCTCGCCGCGGAGATCGCCAAGACCCTGCCGCGCGAGTCCGGCGAACCCTCCGCCACCCCCGGCCTCACCCCGGCGGCCAAGCGCACCCTGAGCGCCGCCTTCGCCCGCTCCCAGGCGTCCGGCGTCTCCTACATCGGCCCCGAACACATCCTGGGCGCGCTGCTCG
This sequence comes from Streptomyces pyxinicus, assembly GCF_024753135.1. Taxonomy (GTDB): domain Bacteria; phylum Actinomycetota; class Actinomycetes; order Streptomycetales; family Streptomycetaceae; genus Streptomyces; species Streptomyces pyxinicus. The sequence continues at coordinate 183,214 of NZ_JANUGP010000010.1, forward strand.
GCGACAGCGACACGGGCGCCGCCCGCCTGCTGCGCGCCGAGGGCCTGGACACCCGGCGCATGGCGGGCATCGCCGAACAGAGCGCCCGCCCCGAGGCGCCCGCCGCCGAACGGCAACCGGCCACCACCCTCGACGAGTTCGGCCGCGACCTCACCGAGGAGGCCAGGGCCGGCCGGCTGGACCCGGTGGTCGGCCGGTCCGAGGAGATCGAGCAGACCGTCGAGATCCTCTCCCGGCGCTCCAAGAACAACCCGGTGCTGATCGGCGAACCGGGCGTCGGCAAGACCGCCATCGTGGAGGGGCTGGCGCAGCGCATCGTGGCCGGCGAGGTCCCCGAGAGCCTGAAGGGCAAGCGGGTCGTCGTCCTCGACCTGGCCGGCCTGGTGGCCGGCGCGCAGTACCGCGGCCAGTTCGAGGAGCGGCTGAAGAAGGTCATCGAGGACGTCCAGCGGGCCGAGGGCGACATCATCCTGTTCATCGACGAGTTGCACACCGTCGTCGGCGCCGGCGCGACCGGCGAGGGCGCCATGGACGCCGGCAACATGCTCAAACCGGCCCTCGCGCGGGGCGAGTTGCACGTCGTCGGCGCCACGACCATCGACGAGTACCGCAAGTACGTCGAGAAGGACGCCGCCCTGGAGCGCCGGTTCCAGCCCGTCATGGTCCCCGAGCCGACCGTCGAGGAGACCGTGCGGATCCTGGAGGGGCTGCGCGACGCCTACGAGGCCCATCACCAGGTCCGCTTCGAGGACGCCGCGCTCGCCGCCGCGGCCGAACTGTCCGACCGGTACGTCACCGACCGGTTCCTGCCCGACAAGGCGATCGACGTGATGGACCAGGCGGGCGCCCGGGTACGGCTGCGCGGCGCGGGCCGCTCCACGGAGGTCGTCGGCCGCGAGGACCGGATCGCCGGACTCCGCCGCGAACTCGAACAGGCCGTCTCCGCCGAGGACTTCGAGAAGGCCTCCGACATCAAGCGGGAGATCGCCGGGGTGGAGGGCGAACTGGCCGGGATCGAGGAGCGCCGCGAGGGCGTCGTCTCCGTCACCGCCGCCGACATCGCCGACGTCGTCTCCCGCCGCACCGGCATCCCGGTCTCCCGGCTCACCGCCGGCGAGAAGGAGAAACTCCTCAGGCTGGAGGAGGAGATGCACGCGCGGATCGTCGGCCAGGACGAGGCGGTCACCGCCGTCTCGCAGGCCGTGCGCCGCAACCGCGCCGGCATGGGCGACCCGAACCGCCCGGTCGGGTCCTTCCTGTTCCTCGGCCCCACCGGCGTCGGCAAGACCGAACTCGCCAAGACCCTCGCCGCGTTGCTGTTCGGCGAGGAGGACCGCTTGATCCGGTTCGACATGAGCGAGTTCCAGGAGAAGCACACCGTGGCCCGGCTGGTCGGCGCCCCACCCGGATACGTCGGCTACGAGGAGGCGGGCCAGCTCACCGAGAAGGTGCGCCGGAAGCCGTACAGCGTGGTGCTGTTCGACGAGGTGGAGAAGGCCCACCCGGATGTCTTCAACACCCTGCTCCAGATCCTGGACGACGGCCGGCTGACCGACGCGCAGGGCCGCACCGTCGACTTCCGGCACTGCGTGATCATCATGACGTCCAACATCGGCGCCCACCGCATCCTCGACCACCAGGGCGACGTGTCCGAACTGAAGGACGCGCTGATGGCGGACCTGCGCTCGCGGTTCCTGCCCGAGTTCCTCAACCGCATCGACGACATCATCATCTTCCACGGCCTGACCGAGGACGACCTCGGGCAGATCGTGGACCACCTGCTCGACCAGAGCAAGCGCCGGGTGGGCGCCCAGGGACTGCGCCTGGAGGTCACCGAGGCCGCCAAGAAGCTGCTCATGGCGCACGGCCACCAGCCCGAGTTCGGCGCCCGGCCGCTGCGCCGCACCATCCAGGCGGAACTCGACAACCGCGTCGCCACCCTGCTGCTGAGCGGCGAGGCCGACCCCGGCGACACGATCGTCGCCGACGTGGAGGCCGACTCGCTGCACTGCCACGTACGCAAGAACGACACCGTCGGCCCGGCCGACGCCGCGAGCACGGGGACGGCGACCTGACCCCGAGCCGGCACAGGCAGTCCCGAGGCACACCCGGGCGGGGTCCAGCCCGGGGTGTTCATCCAAGGAGGACTCCATGGGGCACCATCACAAGTCCAACGCACAGGTCGAGGGCGACCCGGACTTCGGACACGGCCGGGGCATGCCGCTGCGGCCCGACGACACGGCACTCGACGAGCGCACCCGTGCGGCCCGTAGGGAAGCGGGGCTGATCACCCCCGAGCGGTCCGACACGCAGACGCGCTACGAGGAGGTGCGGACCGAGATCGACAGGGAGGCGGCCCAGGGCGAACTGCTGACGGGTGACAGCCGGGAGGCCTACCCGCCCGCCCGCTACGACGGCTGACGCCCCCGCCTCACCCCTCGTCGGCCCCGATCGACACCACGACGACGGTGGCGTCGCCGTCAGGTGTGCCGTAGCGCACCGGGTCGCCCGGGCGGCGGCCCAGCAGCGCGCGGCCGAGCGGGCTGTCGGCGGTCACCAGCGTCTGGTCCAGGGCCTCGGCGGCCTCCCCGATCCGCAGGGTCTCCTCGGAGCCGTCGGGAAAGCGGACGGTGACCGTGCTGCCCACGCCGACCTCGTCGGTGCGGGCCGGGCCGGCCTGTGCCGCCGTGCGCAGCCGTTCGGTGATGACGTCGATACGGCGGTCCAGCCGGTCCAGCTCGTCGGCGCGCCGCAACTCGTCGGCCTGGTCGGCCTCGTCGCCCACGTCGCCGTTCTGCCGGAGAGTGCCTGACACGAGCCGGCGCTCGTCGCGCAGATCGGCCAGTTCCTGCTCCAGCGCGCGATGGGCGGCGGCGCTGATCGGCTCGGGGGCACCGGACATGGCGGCTCCTCCGTTCTCTCCCGGGCACGTCACCTCATCCTCGCACCGATCGGCTCGGGTGGAGGGGTGGAAGATCCGGCGATACGTTGTTGTCCGTACCACTCGCGACTCGTCACCGCTCACGACTCGTACCAGGAGGTCGCCATGTCCTCGAAGCGCCGCCGCAAGAAGAAGTCCCGCCGCAAGCACGCCGCGAACCACGGACGCCGACCGCAGTCCTGAGGCACCCGGGCCGCGGCATCAGTACAGCTTCTTGCCCTCCGCCAGCATGGCGACGAACTTCTCGACGCGGGCCGCCCGGGTCTCCGCCTTCTTGGCGTCCTCGACCCGGTGCAGGATCGCGTAGCGGTTGCGGCTGTCCAGGGTGGCGAAGAAGTCGCGGGCCTCGGGGGCCGCGTCCAGGGCGGCCTGGAGGTCGTCGGGCACCGTGGCCTTGCTCTGCGAGGCGTACGCCGCCTCCCAGCGGCCGTCCTTCTTGGCCTTGTCCACCTCGCGCTGCCCGGCGGGCCGCATCCGGCCGGCCTCGATCAGCTCGGTGGCCTTCTCCCGGTTCACCTTCGACCACTTGCTGCCGGACCGCCGCGGGGTGAAGCGCTGCAACCAGTGCCGCTCGTCCTGCTTCTTCTTCTGCCCGTCGATCCAGCCGTAGCACAGGGCGGACTCCAGCGCGTGCGCGTAGTCGACGCCGTCGGCCCCGGAGCCGTTCTTCGGGATCCGGAACCAGACCCCCGCCGTGTCCTCGTGGTGCTCCTCCAGCCACTTCTCCCACTCTTTCTGCGTGGCGAAGGACAGGACCGGATCCGGCGACTTCCGCGCTCCCTCAGACATGGACGCCATGAAATCCCACCGCCGGGGGCGGGTCAACCACCGCGTCGGGGGGAGTGCGCACACTCCGAGGGCGTGAGCGCGCGCGGTCGGGATACTCGGGAGGGCATGGCGAAGCTGCATCTTCCAGGGCACAAAGAGCACCCTCCCGCCGACGAGGACCCGGCGTCGCGGGTGCCGACGCCGGACGAGGCGGGTCCGGACGAGGAAGTCGAGCGGGCGGCCCCCGACACGCCGACCAAACTGCCCCGTTCGGCCTGGCTCGCGGTGCTGAAGGGCTCGCTGCGCGAGTTCCAGGACGACGAGCTGACCGACCGGGCCGCCGCGCTCACCTACTACGGGGTCCTGGCCCTGTTCCCGGCGCTGCTGGTGCTGGTCTCGATGCTGGGCGTCGCCGGCCGCTCGACCACCGACAAGGTGCTGGACAACCTGCGGAACCTGGCGCCCGGCTCCGCCCGGGACATCCTCACCCGGGCCGTGGAGCAGCTCCAGGACAGCGCGGGCGTCGGTTCGCTCATGGCGCTCGTCGGCATCGTGCTGGCGATCTGGTCGGCGTCCGGGTACGTGGCCGCGTTCATCCGGGCCGCCAACGCCGTCTACGACATGCCGGAGGGGCGCCCGGTGTGGAAGATCCTCCCGGTGCGCGTCGGTGTCACGGTGGTGCTGATGGTGCTCGCCGTGGCCAGCGCGCTCATCGTGGTCTTCACCGGCGGCCTGGCGCGCCGGGCCGGAGACGCCATCGGGCTCGGCGACACCGCGATCACCGTGTGGTCGATCGCGAAGTGGCCGGTCCTGGTGCTGCTGGTGACGCTGATGATCGGCATCCTGTACTGGGCCACCCCGAACGCCAAGACCAAGGGCTTCCGGTGGATCTCCCCGGGCAGCTTTCTGGCCCTGCTGATCTGGATGATCGCCTCCGCCGGGTTCGCCTTCTACGTCTCGAACTTCGCGTCGTACAACAAGACCTACGGCACCATGGCCGGTGTCATCGTCTTCCTGGTCTGGCTGTGGATCAGCAACCTGGCGATCCTGCTCGGCCTGGAGTTCGACGCGGAGACGGTCCGTCAGCGCGCCATCGCCGGCGGCCACCCGCCGGAGGCCGAGCCGTACACCCAGCCGCGTGACACCCGGACGTGGGACGAGGAGGACGTCCGCCGCCTGGACGACGGCCTGTGACCCCGCTCGACCCGCGGCTCAGGGCCGCGGGTCCGCCGGCGGGCGCGGTACCCCGGTGATCGCCTCAGTCCTCGGCGGCGGGCTCCGGCGCGCGGCGGCCCGGTAGGAGCAGGCTCAGCGGGATCGCGGCGGCGGTGAAGGCCACCGACCACCAGAAGGCGGTGCCGAAGCCGTCGGCCAGGGCACTCGCCGTGCGGGCGGTGCCGGTGGCGTGCTGGAGGACGACGACGAGGACGGCGATGCCCACCGAGCCGCCGATCTGCTGGGCGATACGGGTGATGATGCTGGCGTCGGCGATCTCGTGGTGTCCCAGGCCGGCGTAGGCGGCGTCGAAGGGCGCGATCATGGCGGCGCCCAGGCCGACGCCGCGGACCAGCAGGGCGGCCATGAGCAGGATCTCGCTGGTGCCGGCGGTGACGCGGGCGAACGGCACGGTGGCGAGCGCGATGACGGCGAACGCGGCGACGGCGACCCGGCGGGGCCCGAAGCGGTCGGTGTAGCTGCCCGCGAGGCCGCGGGCCAGGAGCGCGCCGACGCCCTGCGGGATCAGCAGCAGCCCGGTGCCGAGGGGATCGTGGCCCCGGATCTGCTGGAAGTACAGGGGCAGCAGCATCATCGGCGCGTAGAGGGCGAAGCCGCCGAGGAAGAGCAGGGCGGAGGCGGCGGCCGGCGCCCGGTGCCGGAGGAGCCGTATGTCGATCAGGGCGCCGGCGGGGCGGTGCAGCGCGTGGCCCACGAAGCCGCCGACCAGGGCGAGTCCGGCGGTCAGCGGGACCAGGACCCCGGCGGTCAAGAAGCCGGCCTCGCCCTCGACCCGGGAGAGGCCGTAGATGACGGCGACGACTCCCGGCGAGAGCAGGAGCAGGCCCACGACGTCCAGCCGGACGCGGGAGCCGCCGTCCGCCGGCCGGCCGGGGGACAGGTTGCGGCGGGCGAGCCAGAGGCCGGCGGCGCAGAAGGGGATGTTCACGAGGAACATCCAGCGCCAGTCGGCCAGCCGCAGGATGAGACCGCCGAGGACCGGGCCGAGGATGGGACCGAGCGCCGTCGGCACGGTGATGACGGCCATGACCTTGCCGATGTCACGGCCCTTGGCGGCCTGGATGATCAGCGTGGCCGTCAGCGGCATCATGATGCCGCCGCCGATGCCCTGGACGACACGGAAGGCGATCAGAGCGGCCGCGTTCCAGGCGAGCGCGCTCAGCACCGAGCCGAGCAGGAACACCGACAGGGACGCCATCCACAGGCGTCGGCCGCCCAGCCGCTGCTGGGCCCAGCCGGCCAGCGGGATGGTCAGGAACACGGCCAGCAGATAGCCGGTGCTCACCCACTGGATCGTGCGCAGCGGGGCGTCGAGGTCCCTCGCCAGGTCGTCGAGGGCGACGCTGACGATGGTGGTGTCGAAGACGACGGCGAGGGCGCCGACGAGGACGGTGACCGCCGTACGCCACACGGCGGGGTCGAGGCGGTCGGGGGCCGTCGCCGTCGGCGGGGCTCCGGTCGTGTCGGGATGGCTCATGAGCGTGGACCTTAAGATAGAGGGTCGTATCTTACGGTCGGCAGGGTAGGGTGGGAATCTAAGAAAGGCAACTCTATCTAAGGGAGGGTGGATGCCCGAGCGACGCCGAGGCGCGGCACTGGAGAAGGCACTGCTCGACGCGGCCTGGGAGGAACTCACCGCGAGCGGCTACGCCCGCTTCACCATGGACGCCGTCGTCAAGCGCGCCAGCACCAGCCCCCCGGTGCTCTACCGCCGTTGGCCCGGCCGCGACGAACTGGTCCGCGCGGCCATCGTCCACGTCCTGGAGCGCTCGCGCATCGACCTGCCCGACACCGGGAGCCTGCGCGAGGACGTCCTCACCCTCATGCGGGCCATCAACGCCACGCGCTTCCAGCTCGTCATCGTCATGAGCGCGCACCTGGCGGCCTACTACCAGGAGGCGGGCACCAGCGCCGGCGACCTCCTCGCCGCGGCCGGCGACAACAACGCCGACGTGCTCTTCGCCCGCGCCGCCGAACGCGGCGAGATCGACCCGGAACGCCTCAGTGAACGCGTCAGGACCCTCCCGTTCGACCTGCTGCGCCACGAGTTCCTCACGACCTTCGCGCCCGCGCCCGACCACGTCCTGGAGGAGATCGTCGACACGATCTTCCTCCCGCTCGTGCGCTGACCGGAGTAAGGAGGTCTCAGGGCCGTACCAGGCGGCGCAGGGCCAGCAGGGCCGGCGGGGCGTAGGCCGGCAGGGCGGCCCACGGACCCGTCATCGTCAGGCTCGTGGCGCTGCCGCGCGGATGCGGGCGTACCGCGTGGTGCAGACGGAGCCGGACCGGCCCCCACCGCACCCGCCAGGTCCAGGTGCGCTGTTCGTGGTCGACGGCTTCGACGAGGAAGGCCACCCGGACACCCGGCACCGACTCGACCGTGCCGCTCAGCCCGGGAGCCAGTCGCCGCCCGACGCAGCGCACGGCCCTGATCTGCGGCGACCACGACGCCCACCGGTCCACCTGGACATAGCGCTGCCAGACCAGCTCCGGGCGGGCCCGGCCGGTGGCGCGAAGGGTCAGGCGACCCACGGAAGATCCCTCATCGCTTCCACCATGGCGGCGACCGGGGGCGCCCGCATCCTCGGCCGTGCCGTGTGGCCATGGCCCTGGGGGTACGGCGCCGGTCCCGGACCCCGGGGAGTCCTTCGGCGCCGACCCGCTGCTTGCCCGCCTCCGCTCGGCCGAGCCGGGCCGCCACGGCTCGCGCGCACGTCAGGGACTCGGTGCGGGTCGTGTCCACCTCCCCGTCGTAGACGACACCCCGGTGCACCGAATCCGCCTGACGTGCCGCCATGCCCGGGATCCGGTCGCCGCGCGCGATCTCGCGCCCCTCGGCGACGGGGGCGGCGCACCGGACGCCGACCCGGAGCACCTCCAGGCCGGCCACGGCCTTCCGCCACCGCTCCTGGGAGGTGGCGCCGCCGAGGAAGACGTCGTCCACGATGACACGGGCGCCCGCGCGGACCATGGCGGCGAGGCCCTCGCGCCACGCCGCCTCCAGGGTGAGGAACGTGTCGCCGACCGCCACCCCGCCGTCGTCGGCGAGGGTGATGCCGCCCTCCGTAGTCCGCAGGGCCGCCGGCAGCGCGTCGACGAGCGAGTCGATACCGAACGCCGGCCAGCTGCCCGGCAGTACGGCCTGGGGACAGCGGGCCATGCCGGTCTTCCCGGAGCTGGAACCGCCGTTGAGAATGATCATCTGTGCCGTCACGCGGCCACCCCAGGGGCGCGGGCGGGACGGCGTGCAACGCATTTCACCGGCGCCCGGCGATCCGCGGGGGCGCATACCGTGCGCGTGTGAGCCCTGGACGCGCCCCCGGCCGGGCGACCACACTGACACCGTGTGCGAGGCGGTGGCCAACGCCGTCCCAGTTCTCGGAAAGGCGGGTCCGCCGCTGTGCTGTTGCGTCTGCCCACATCGGTGTCCGAAGCGCGGGAATGTCTGGCCGAAGGGGCCGTGCCGATCGGCGGGGCGACCCTCGTGTGGGCCGGCTGGCAACGCGACGGCTTCCCCGAACAGGCGCTCTCACTGCGTGAGTTGGCGGAGGCGAACGGCGTAGGGCGGGACACCCTCGGTGCCGCCGTGACCCTGCACCGGATCGACGGCCGGGTCCCCGACGTGCTGCGTCTCGCGGCCGGCTCCGTGGGCACCGGTGCCGTCCGGCGGACCGCGACCGTCGGCGGGAACCTGGTCGGCAGCACCCTGCGCTGTCTGCTGCCCCCGGCCCTGGTCCTGGACGCCCGCGCCACGGTGCTGGACTCCGAGGGCGTGCACGAGACGGACCTGGCCGAACTGGTCGCCAAACGCCCCGTGTTGCTGAGCCTGCGCTGGCGGGTCCCGATCGCCTCCGCCTACCGCAAACTCGAAGCGGACGCGGGCGGCCCGCCGCCCCTCGTCGTCGCCTCCGCGCTGCACGCCGACGACACGGGCCGCCGCGTCCTGGTCGCCGTACGGGACGGCTACGACGTGTCCACCGGCGCCGCCGACGCCGACGCCGGTCCCGAGGCGGTCCTGCGGGCGCTGCGCGGCACGGAACTCGGCGACCTGCCGGACACCGTGTGGGAGGCCGTCGGGCCCCAGGTCGCGGGGCTGGTGCGCGGGGACGCCCGGTAACGCTTCCCGGCTCGCGCGGTAGGGGCGCGCTTCCCGGGTATCCGCTGCCGTGACCGGGGAGAGGTGCCGAGGGCGCCTCCTCCGCGAGAGGAGGCGCGAGGCGTGGGTACGGACACGAGCCCGGTGCGGATCACCGGCAAGGTGCAGGGCCGGGACATCGTCCTGAGCGGACCGCTGTCCAAGGACGAGATCCGCGACCAGGTGTGGTGGTGGCGGGACCCCGCCGACAAGCCCTACGACGACTCCGAGCGGGACGTGATCACCACCCTGGGCGGCTACTACGAGGTCCCCGAGGACTTCCGGACGCCCGAGGGCACCGAACTGGTCGACATGGTGCACGCGGAGCTGAACCCCGACCCGTCCGGGCGTGCACAAAGTTGAGCAGCAGGCCGTAGGCACCCCCGCGTACCGTCCCCGCTGGTCGAGCGGCACACCGAAGGGGCGGACGCATGACGACGATGTACGAGCACGTCGGCGGGGAAGAGGCGCTGCGGCGGCTGGCGGAGCACTTCCACCACCTGGTGCTGGCGGACCCGCTGCTGGGTGACCTGTTCCGCGCCGGATCGCCGTACCACGCCGACCACCTCACCGCCTTCCTCGCCGAGATGCTCGGCGGCCCCGCCCGCTACACCGACGAACTCGGGGGCTTCATCGCCCTGTTGCGGGCCCACGCCCGCATGCGGATCACCCCCGAGCAGAGCGACCGCTTCGTCACCCTGCTGCTCCGGTCGGCCGACGAGGTCGGACTGCCCGACGACGACCGCTTCCGCAAGGCGTTCACCGCCAACGTCGAGAAGGCCGCCGGCTTCACCACCAAGGCCTCCCAGGACGACGACCACCCCATGCTCCAGCCGCCGTACCCGGTGCTGGGCCGCTGGCAGTGGTGAACCGGCAGCGCTGAGACAGACCACCGAGACGAGGGGGAGCGTTGAAGCCCGCGGAGCCCGTCCCCGTGTCATCCGCCGAGGTGACCGCCGGCACCACCTGTGAGCGACTGCTCGGCATCCTGGAGCCCCTGGTCACCCAGGCCGGGCCACTGGATCCGGACACCGACCTGGCCGACGCCGGACTCTCCTCGCTCGCCGCGGTCCGGCTGATGCTGGAGATAGAGACCGAGTTCGGCACCGAGGTGCCGCTCTCCCTGCTCCTGGAGTGCCGCACCCCGCGCGACCTCGCCGACCGGATCGACGGCGGGGAGGGTGGGGACGGCGACGGCGCCACCGGGCCCGTGGAGGTGGTGGCGACCCCGGAACTGCGCCACGCGCCCGTCCCGGCGACCCCGATGCAGGAGGCGTACGTCGTCGGCAAGTACCCGGAGCTGGACCCGGACGCCTTCGGCTGCCACCACTACCACGAGTTCGCCCTCGACGCCCTGGACACCGACCGCCTGGCCCGCGCCTGGCAGCGGCTCGTGGAGCACTTCGACGCCCTCCGGCTCACCGGCGTCGGACGCAACCAGCACGTCCAGGAGAGCGTGCGGGTGCCCGCGCCCGTCGTCCACGAGACGCCGGACCCGGACGCGCTGGAGGCCGAGGCGGACGCCGTACGCCGCCGGCTCTCCCACCACCGCTACCCGCCGGGCCACTGGCCGCCGTTCCAGGTCGAGATCTGCCGCGAGCCCGCCGGACGCGCCGTGGTCCACCTCAGCCTCGACGGCACGGTCACCGACGCCCACGGCACCGACCTGCTGCTGCACCACTGGTGGCACGCCTACACGGACGACCGACACCCGCTGCCCGAGGTGCCGTTCACCCTCCGCGACACCCTGGACGCGCTCGCCCGCCACCGCGACTCCGCCGCCCACCGGGCCGCCCTGTCCCGGGCCGCCGAACGGCTCAAGGGACTGCCCGGCGGCCCGCCCGTCCTGCTCGCCGAACCACCGCAGCCGCCGCCCGGCCTCGACGGCCACCTGCGCACCCCGCGCCGCGGCCGGCTCAGCCCGGCCCAGTGGGCGGCCCTGCGGGCGCGCGCCGCCGACCTGCGCGTCTCGCCCACCTCGCTCGTGCTGACCGCCTTCACCGAGACCCTGGCACCGGCCGGCTCGGACGATCCGTTCACCCTCGTCCTGACCACCACCGACCGGCCCCGGCTGCCGGCCGCCGCCGAGGGACTCGTCGGCCCCTACACCTCCGGCTGCCTGCTCGTCGTCGACGCGCACACCCCCGCGCCCGCGCCGGACGAGGCCGCGCGCGCCCTCCACCAGCGGGTGTGGGAGGCGCTGTCCCACGCGCACACCGGCAGCGTCGAGGTGCTGCGCGAGCTGCGCGCCCACGGCACCCGGGCGCCCGCGCTGCCCGTCGTCTTCACCAGCCTGCTCGACCTGCGCTTCGACGGCGCCGGGCGGGGCGGCATGACCGACCACGAGCGGTACGTCGTCGGCCAGACCTCCGGCATCGCGCTCGACCACCAGATGCGGGAGCGCGACGACGGCCTCGACTTCCGCTGGGACACCGCCGACACCCTCTTCCCGCCGGGCACGCCCGACGCCCTGTTCGGCCGCTTCTGCCGGCTGCTGCAGGGACTGTGCGAGCCGGCGCCCGACACCGTCCTGCCCGCCCGCGAACTCCAGCAGGCGTACCTGGTGGCCCGGCTCGACGGCCGCACCGGGCGCGGCTGCCAGTACCACCAGAGCTTCCACGTGGCCGGCCTGGACCTCGGGCGGCTGCGCGCCGCCTGGCACGAACTCGTCGCCGCACACGAGGCGTTGCGGCTGCGCACCGACGCCGACGGCACGCTCGGCGTGCTGCCCGCGGCCCCCTCCGACGCGTGGATCCCGGTCCTGGACGTCCCCGAGGGCGTGGACGCCGACGCCGTCGACCGCGCCGTACGCGCCGACCTGACCCACCGGCCCTTCGGACTCGGCCGGGGAGCGCACACCGACCTCAGGGTCGTGCGGGCACCCGGACGGCCCGCCACCGTGCACCTGGCCGTCGACCTGCTCGTCGGGGACGCCCGCAGCATCGTGCTGCTCGCCCGCGACCTGCTGCGCCGGTACGCCGACCCGGCCGGCGCCCCGCCGGTCCCGACCCGGCTGCCCCGCGCGCCCCGGCCGGTGTCCGAGACGGCCCGCGCCCACTGGCGGGACCGGCTCGCCGGCCTGCCCGCCGGGCCGCCCCTGCGGGACGCGCAGGACCCCACCCGCCCCCGGCGCCGCGAGCGCCTCCTCACCGACCGCACGGCCCTCGCCGCCTGGGCCGACCGGCACGGGGTGAGCCTCGACGCCACGCTGCTGGCCGCCTACTGCACCGCCCTCGGTGCCCTGTACGACGAGCCGTTCGCGCTGCCCGTGGTCTGCTTCACCGGCGCCGACGCCCAGCGCCCCGCCGAGTTCACCGAACTGACCTGGGCCCGCTCACCGGCCCCCGGCACCGCCCTGCCGGACCTCGCCCGCGCCTACCACCGGCAACTCACCGAGGACCTGGAGCGGGGCGGCGGCGCCGGACTCGCGGAGATGCGCTCGCTCGTCGTACGGCGTCGCCGGGACGCGGACTTCGAGCACCCCGTGGTGTTCACGACCGTGCTCGACGTCTCCGCCCACCCCCTGCCGGCCGGCGTGCGCCCCGGCCCCGCGGGCACGGCCACCACCGACGTCGCCCTCGACTGCGTGACCGTCGACGACGGAACCTCGCTGCACCTGGCCTGGGACGCGCTGGACGAACGGTTCGCGGACGGCGCGCTGGACCGGGCGTTCGAGGAGTACGCCGATCTGCTCACCGCCCTGGCGGGGGAGACCGGCGACACGGAACCGCAGGACGGCCCGGCGGCGGACGGCGACCAGGACGGCCCGGCGACGGGCGGCACCCTCGCCGACGCCGAGCGCCACCGCCTCCTGTACGCCGTCAACGACACCGCCCGCCCCTACCCGGCCGAGGGCCCCGTCCACCTGCTCTTCGAACGGCAGGCCCGCAGCCGTCCCGACGCGGTGGCGCTGCGCTGGCGCGAGGGCACCATGACGTACGGCGAACTCAACCGCCGGGCCAACCTGGTCGCGCACCGGCTGCGCCGGGCCAGCGTCGGCGACGGGACCTCCGTCGGCATCTCCGTGCGGCGCGGCCCGGCGATGGCCGTGTCCGTGTTCGCCGTCCTGAAGGCGGGTGGCGCCTACGTCCCCGTCGACCCCGGGCTGCCCCGCGAGCGCGCCCACGGCATGCTCCAGGACACCGGCACCCGGCACCTGCTGGTCACGGCCGGCGGCCCCGGCTGGCAGGTCCCGGACGGCGTGGACGTCCTCGACCTGGACGCGCCCGGGACCACCGGCGCGGGCCTGCCCGACCCGGGGGACCCGGAACCCGTCACCGGCCCGGACTCGGTGGCCTACCGGCTGTTCACCTCCGGCAGCACCGGGCGGCCCAAGTGCGTGGTGGTGGCGCACCGTTCGCTGCACAACCTCTTCGACTGGTGCCGCCGTACCTTCGACCTCGGTCCGGGCGACACCGGGCTGTGCGTCACCTCCCTCGGCTTCGACCTGTCCGTCTTCGACATCCTCGGCCTCCTCGGCCACGGCGGCGGCGTCTACCTCGCCGACGAGGCCGAGCAGCGCGACCCCGAGCTGCTCGTCGAGGCCCTGCTGCGGGAGCCGGTCACCTTCTGGAACTCCGCGCCCACCACCCTGGCCCGGCTCGTACCGCTCCTGCGGGAACACCGCGGCCATCCCGGTACCGAGGATCTGCGCCTGGTCTTCCTCAGCGGCGACTGGATCCCGCTGTCCCTGCCCGACGACGTGCGGAGTGTGTTCGGCGGGGCCCGGGTGATCAGTCTCGGCGGCGCCACCGAGGCCACCGTCTGGTCCAACTGGTACCCCGTCGGCACCGTCGACCCCGAGTGGCGCAGCATCCCCTACGGCACGCCGATCGACAACGCCCGCTACTACGTGCTGGACGAGCGCCTGGAGCCCTGTCCGGCCGGCGAGGAGGGCGACCTCTACATCGCCGGCGACTGCCTCAGCCTCGGCTACCACGGGCAGCCCGGACTGACCCGGGAGCGGTTCGTCCCCGAGCCCTTCGCGGGCGGCCCGGAGTCCCGCATGTACGCCACCGGGGACCGGGCGGCCTTCCGCGACGACGGCGTCCTCGTGTTCCTCGGGCGGCGCGACCACCAGGTGAAGATCCGGGGCTTCCGGGTCGAACTCGGCGAGATCGAGCACCGGTTGCGCGCACACCCCGCCGTGCACGACGCGGTGGTGGTGGCCCGGCCGGACGGCAGCGGGGACCGGCGCCTGGTCGCCTACCTGCTCGCCGAACCGGGCACCGTCCGGCCCGCCGTGTCCGAGCTGCGCGCGCACGCCGCCCGGGCCCTGCCCGACTACATGGTCCCGAATTTCGTGGCGTTCCTGCCGTCCTTCCCGGCGACCGGCAACGGCAAGCTGGACCGGGACGCCCTGCCGTGGCCGCTGCCCGCGCCCGGCGAGCCGGAGACCCCGGCACCCGTGCGGCCGCCTGCTACCGGCTCCGGCTCCGGCACCGGCACCGGCACCGGCACCGGTTCCGATTCCGGCTCCGGCACCGGCTCCGTGTTCCCGCCCGCCGGTGAACTGGCGGCGGAGATCGGCTCGTTGCTGGCCGGCCTGATCGGTGTGCCCGAACTGGACCCGACGCTCGACCTGTGGGACCAGGGTGCCACCTCCTTCACCCTGGCCCAGCTCTCCTCGGCGCTGCGGGCCCGCTACGGCCGCCGCATCCCCGTCTCGGCCCTGCTGGCCGAGCCGACCGTCGCCGGAATGGCCCGCCACCTGGCGGGAGACGGCGACGACGAGGAGCCGGTGGCCGAGAAGGAGCCGGTGGCCGAGAAGGAGCCGGTGCCCGAGGAGAAGCACCAAACGGCACCGGAGGCCGTCGAGTTCTTCTCCGCCGAGGACCGCGACCGCTTCAAGTCGGGCGCCTGGCACCTGCGGCGGCGCTCCGACGACGAACCCCTCCTCCCGCTCGACGGACCGCTGCCGCCCGCCGAGCGGTACCAGGAGCGAGCCACCCACCGGGACTTCGCCGCCGGCCCGCTCGCCCACGACGGCTTCCTCCGCTTCCTGGCCGCCCTGCGCGCCCGGCCGAGCGGCGACGGCCCGCGCCGCCTGTACGCCTCCGCCGGGGACACCTACGCCGTACAGGTCTACCTGCACGTCAAGCCGGGCGCCGTCGAAGGCGTCCCCGGCGGTCTCTACTACCACCGCCCGGACGACCACGCCCTGCAACGCGTCACCGCCGAGCCCGGCATCGACCGCACCGTCCACTTCGCCTACAACCGCCCCGTGTTCGACCGCGCGGCCTTCGAGGTGTACCTGGTCTCCGAACCGCGCGGCATCGAGCCGCTGTACGGCGCGGAGTCGGAGCTGTACCTGGCCGTCGAGGCCGGCTATCTGGGCCAGTTGCTGATGAGCGGGCAGCGGGAGAGCGGCGTCGGCCTGTGCGCCGTCGGAAGCCTCGCCTTCGACCGGGTCCGCGACGCCCTGCGGCTGCATCCCGGCCAGCGGCTGCTGCACGCCTTCCTCGCCGGCCCGCTGCCCGAGGGGGAGTCCGGGCGGGTCCGGCCGGCCCGGCAGCGGCACGTCAGCGCAGAGACGCGGCCGGCGCCGGCAGACATGGCCGTCATCGGCGCCGCCGGACGCTATCCCGGCGCGGACGGCCTGGAGGACTTCTGGCAGAACCTGCGCTCCGGGCGCCGTACGCTCGGCCCGCTGCCCGCCGAGCGGTCGGCCGCCCTCGCCGCCGCCGCGGGCACCGCACCGGACCGGGCGGAGGCCTGGCCGTACGGCGGCTATCTGCGCGGCGAGGACGGGTTCGACGGCCGGCTGTTCCGTATCTCGCCCCAGGAGGCCGCAGGTCTGGACCCCCAACTCCGGCTGCTGCTGCCCGTGGTGTGGCAGTGCCTGGAGGACGCCGGTCACACGCCCGGCAGCCTCACCCGGGACGGCGAGCGGGTCGGGGTGTTCACGGCGGCCATGTGGCACGACCACCGGCAGGCGGGCGAGGCCCGCTGGCGGGCGGGCGGACCGGCCCGCCAGGCCGGGGCGGTCTCGGACCTCCCCGCGCGGATCGCGCACTGCCTCGGGTTCGAGGGCCCGGCCGTCGCGGTGGACACCGCCTGCTCCTCCTCGCTGACCGCCCTGCACCTGGCCGCGACCAGCCTGCGCCAGGGGAACTGCGACGCGGCGCTGGTCACGGGCGTCAACGTCGTCGCCCACCCCTACCACCTGGCGCTGCTGCGCGACCTCGGCCTGGCGGCCGAGCGGCCGTCCGCCGGTGCCTTCGGCGCCGAGGACGGCGGCTGGTCGCCCGGCGAGGGCGCGGGCGCCCTGCTGCTGCGCCCGCTGCGGGACGCCGAGCGGAGCCGGGACGTGCTGCACGCGGTCGTCGAGGCGACCGGCACCGGGGCGGCCGGGCGGCCGGGCCCCTTCGGGATGCCCGCCGCCGACCCGCTCGCCCGCTCCCTCACCCGCATGCTGCACCGGCACGGACTCGACGGGTCCGACATCGGGTACGCCGAGTGCGCCGCATCCGGCGCCCTGCTGGCCGACGCCGCCGAACTGGACGCCCTGCTGGCCGCGTTGCGCCCGCCCGGCACCACCGGGGATCTGCTCGTCGGCACCGTCAAACCGCACATCGGGCACCTGGAGGCGGCCTCCGGGCTGTCCCAGCTCACCAAGGTCCTCCTGCAACTGCGCGAGCGCACCCTGGCTCCGACCGCCGTGGCACCCCGGCGCACCGAACTGCCCGACTGGACCCGGCTCACGGTCACCGACACCGCCCGGCCCTGGACGCCCGCCACCCCGGGCGCGCCGCTGCGGGCGCTCGTCAACGCCGTCTCGGCGACCGGCGCGTACGGCCACGCCGTGCTCCGCTCCGCCGACGGCACCGACCAGTGACCGGGCCCGCCCGCCCCGGACCCGACCGAACGGAAGGACAGCGGTGACCGGTACCTGGCTGAAGAGCGGCGACGCCACCACGGACGCACCCCTGCGGCTGTTCTGCTTCGCCCACGCCGGTGGCGGCGGCGGCTTCTTCCGGCCCTGGCGGGAGCTGCTGCTGCCGGAGATCGAGGTGTGCCCGGTCATCCTGCCCGGCCGCGAGACCAGGGTCGCCGAGCCCGCCTTCCGAAGCATGGCGGACCTGATCGGTCCGCTCTGCGCGGGCCTCGCCCCTCAACTCGACCGGCCCTACGCGCTGTTCGGCCACAGCACCGGCGCGGCCATCGCCTACGAGGTCGCCCGCCGCTTCCAGGACGACCCGGCGCGCGCCCCGCGCCGGCTGCTGGTCTCGGGGCGGCGCGCCCCGCACCTCGCGGCCCGCCGGCCGCCGTTCGCGGGGCTCGCCGACGACGACTTCCTGCGGGTCGTCGCCGAACTCGGCGGCACCCCCGAGGAGGTGATGCGCCAGCGCGACCTGATGCGGATGTTCCTGCCCGCGCTGCGCGCCGACTTCCACCTCAACGAGAGCTACCGGCCGCTGCCCGGCCCCCGGCTGCGCTGCCCGCTGTCCGGGTTCACCGGCGACCACGACCCCGAGGTCACCCCGCTCGAACTGCGGCTGTGGGAGACCACGAGCGACGGCCCGTTCCGGATGCGGGTGTACGACGGCGACCACTTCTACCTGGCCGGGCTGCCCGAGCCCCTGCGCTCGGACCTGCGGGAGGACCTGCGGGACGACATCAAGATGCCGCGGCAGACGGTGTCCTGACCCGGGTCACGGCGGCCCGGAATGCCGGACCACCGTCACGTCCGGCCCGTGGCACCGCCGTACCGCCGCCGCGAGGAGGTGCCGGCCGCCGTGCGGCCACTGGGCGAACTGCCAGAGCCGGCCGTCGTCGTCGGCCGCCGCCAGCCGGGGCCCACCGGAGGCGTCCGGGGTGACGGCGTAGGAGTCCGGGGGCAGCAGGAAGCCTAGGCCGCGCGCCTTGCCGTACGCCTCCTTCAGCGTCCAGTGCCGCAGGAACACGGCGCCGCGTTCGGCGGGCGGAGCCGCGAACACCCGTGCGGCCTCCCGGGGATGGAACATGGCGCGCGCGACGCGTACCGGGTCCACCGAGCGGTCGGTGACCTCCACGTCGACACCGCAGTCCAGTTCGGGACAGACCAGGCAGACGGCAAGACCCGGGGCGTGGGCCACGCTGAACCGCAGCCGGGGCACGGTGTGCGGCCCGGCGGGCTCGGGACGGCCGTGCGGGCCCGTCGTGAACCGCCAGTCGGCGGGCGGGACTTCGGGCACAGAGCGGCTGAGCGCGGTCCGCAGCAGGGTGCGCGCCGCGACGAACAGGCGCCGGTCCTGGTGCCTGCGGAAGGCCTCGGCTCGGTGCCGTTCCTCCGCCGACAGCAGGGTGGTGTCGCCGTAGGCGTCCGGGGCGGCGGCCCACACATGGGCGAGCGGGGCGCCGGTGACCGCGTGGTGCAGGGCGACGGGGGGCGGCGGCGGTGTCCCCTCGCGCACGGCGGCCTCCCCGCTGTCGGCGCGCGGCCGCCGGGGATTCGGCGGCGCACGCCGAGCCTGCGGCGCACCCAAACGGCCCCGCCGTGCAAAAGTGAGCAGATCCGCGACGGTCGCGACGGCTACAACCGGGAGAGCCGGGGCCCGGGTGGCAGGCCCCCGACCGCGGGAGCGACCATGGCCGTCGGCATCGAGGCGATCAACGCCTATGTGGCACGCGCCTGTTTCGACGTGGCGGAGCTTTTCCGGGGCCGAGGCCTGGACATGACCCGCTTCGACAACCTCATGATGCGCCAGAAGTCGGTCAACCTGCCCTGCGAGGACGCGGTCACCAACGCCGTCAACGCGGCCAAGCCCCTCCTCGACCGGCTCAGCTCCGAGGAACGCGACGCCATCGAACTCCTCGTCGTCGGCACCGAGTCGGGGCTCGACCTCGGCAAACCCATCTCCACCTACATCCACCACCACCTCGGCCTCAGCTCCCGCTGCCGCTCCTTCGAGGTCAAACACGCCTGCTACGGCGGTACGGCCGCCCTCCAGACCGCCGCCGGCATCGTCGCCGCCACCCCCGTCGAGACCGCCAAGGCCCTGGTGATCGCCGCCGACGCACCGAGCGCGGCGGCCCGCGGCACCTACTGGGAACCCTCCGAGGGCGCCGGCGCCGTCGCCCTCCTCGTCGGCCGCGCACCGCGTGTCCTGGAACTGGATCCCGGCGCCAGCGGACTGCACACCTTCGAGGTGATGGACACCCTGCGGCCCCGCCCCGACCTCGACTACGTCGACTCCGACGTGTCCCTGCTGTCGTACATGACCTGCCTGGAGCGCAGCTTCGCCGCCTACCGCGAACGGGTGGCCGGCGCCGACGTGGTCGACAGCTTCCAGCACCTCGTGCTGCACACCCCGTTCGCCGGCATGGTCAAGGGCGCGCACCGCAAACTGCTGCGCAGCCACAAGGGGCTGGGCCCGCGCGAGGCGGCCGAGGACTTCGCGCGCCGGATCGCCCCCACCCTGCACTACGGCTCCCGGGTCGGGAACCTCTTCTCCGCCTCGCTGTACCTCGCCCTGTGCTCCCTCCTCGACCACGGCGACCCCGAAACCCCGTGCCGCATCGGGCTGTTCTCCTACGGCTCCGGGTGCGGCTCGGAGTTCTTCAGCGGCGTCCTCGGCGAGGAGGCGGCGGCCACCGCCGGCCGGATGCGGATCGGCGCCGCCCTCGACGCCCGGCGGGCACTGACCATGGAGGAGTACGACGCCGTCACCGAACTCGGCGGCGACCGCGCCTTCGGCGTCCGGGACCTGGACGTCGACACCAAGCCCTACGCGGACCTGTACGGCGACCTGTTCGACGGAGCCGGGCTGCTGATGCTCGACCGCATCGAGAACTTCCACCGCCTCTACTCCTGGAGCTGACCGACCGATGAGCCACGGCACCGTCCGCGTCCGGCACCAGGACCCCGCCGTCGTGCGGATCACCCTGAGCCGGCCCGAGCGCGGCAACACCGTCGACTCCGCCCTGATCGCGGACCTGCACGAGGCCCTGGACGGCGCCGAGAAGTCCGACACCTGCCGGCTGGTGGTGCTCGACGCGCCGGGTGAGGTGTTCTGCAACGGGATGGACATGGCCGAGGCGGCGGGAGAGATCCCCGAGCGGGACACGGACCCAGGGTCGTCCCAGGGGTCGGCGTTCTTCGGGCTGTTGCGGCGGCTCACCGAGGTGCCACGGCTCACCCTCGCCTGCGTGGACGGTCGGGTGGCGGGCGGCGGCGTGGGGCTCGCCGCGGCCTGCGATCTCGTCCACACCACCGAACGCGGCGTGTTCAGCCTCCCCGAGGCGCTGTGGGGCCTGCTGCCGTGCAGCGTGCTCCCGTTCCTGGCCCGCCGCACCGGCCTGCGCACCGCCGGCACCATGACCCTCACCACGCTGCCGCTCACCGCCCAGCAGGCCGTGGACCGCGGACTGGCCGACGAACTCTCGCCGGATCCAGCCCCGTTGACACGCCGGCTGCTGTCCCGGCTGACCAAGGTCGACGCCCGGATGATCGGGGAGGCCAAGGGGTACCTCTCCGCGCTGCGTCCCGTCACCGCCGAGACCGAGCGGCGCGCGGTCACCGAGTTCGCCCGGCTCGCCGCCCAGCCCGGCGTCCGCGAGGGCATGGCACGCTTCGCCGCCGAGGGGCGCTTCCCGTGGGAGCGGTGAGCACCGGGCCCGCGCGCCGCCCGGTAGAGCGGCGGGAAGGCCGCCGATGAGCGTCGCATGGGCGTTTCCCGGCCAGGGCTCTCAGCGCAAGGACATGGGGGCCGGCCTCTTCGACCGCCACCCCGGCACGCTCGCGCGCGCGGACGCCGTACTCGGCCGCTCGGTCCGCGAACTCAGCGCCGACCAGACCGCGTTGCGCGATACCCGCGTCCTGCAGCCCGTCCTCTACACCATCGGCGCGCTCACCTACCTCGACCGCGCCGCCCGCGAGCCGCAGCCCGACTGGATGATCGGACACAGCCTCGGCGAGTACACCGCCCTCTACGCCTCCGGCGCCCTCGACTTCGAGACCGGGCTGCGTCTCGTCGTGGCCCGCGCCGAGATCATGGGCCGGGCGCGCGGGGGCGGCATGCTCGCCGTCGTGGGACTCGGCGTCGAGCGGCTGCGGGAGGTCATGCGTCGCGAGGGCGCCGACGACATCGACGTCGCCAACCACAACTCGCCTGTGCAGACGGTCCTTTCCGGCCCCGAGGAGTCCGTCCGCGCCCTCGCGCCCGTGCTCCGCCGGGAGGGCGCGGGCAAGTGCGTGCTCCTGCACATCAGCGTCGCCGCCCACTCCCGCTACATGACCGGGGCCGCCGACGAACTCGGGGCCGTCCTCGACACCGTCACCTTCCGGGAACCCCGGGTCCCGGTCGTCTCCAACGTCACCGCCCGCCCCCACCGCGCCGACCACATCGCCCTCCGGCTGCGCGAACACATGTGCCAGGGAGTGCGCTGGTGGGACAGCCTGGCCCACCTCGTCGGCCAAGGTGTCACGGAACTGGTCGAGTTGGGGCCCGGCAGCGTGCTGACCAAGCTGTGGGCGACGGCCCGGGCCGAACTCCCGCCACCGCAAGAGACTCCGGGTGCTGTGGTGAGGTCGGGTACGGGCGCGGCCGCCGGTGGTGAGGTGGTCCCGGCGACGCGGAACGGGCGGGACACGGTGCCGGACCCGGAGCGGGGCGGTGGCGGTGTGGCGGTGCCGGGGACGCGGGAGGACACGGGCGGGACGCGGCGGCGCCCTGTCCAGGTGGCCCGGGAGCGGCTGGGCTCGGCGCGGTTCCAGGAGCGGTACGGGACCGAGCTGGCCTGGGTCGTGTCCGGGACCGGGGACGGGGCCGTGGGCGACGAGGTGTGCCGGGCCGCCCGGACGGCGGGGCTCGCGGCCTTCACCGATCCGGTCGCCGATGGCCCCGACCAGGCGTCCCTCGGCGAGGCGGCCCGGTCCGGGTGGGGGATCGGACTGCGTCCCGGGCCGGACGCCGACGCACAGGTCACCGCGCTGCTCGCGCACGGGGTGCGGCACGTCGAGGCCGGCCACCCGCACGGCCCCGACGCGGCACTCGTCCGCTTCCGCTTCACCGGCGCCCACCGGGGCCCGGCCGGCACCCCCGTCGCCGCCCGGCACGTCCTCGCCCGCGTCACCGGACTCGACCAGGCCGCCGCCTTCCTGCGCCCGCCCGCCCCGGCCCTGCTCGCCGAACTCGTGCGCACCGGGGGCCTGTCGGCCGGCGAGGCCGACGCCGCCCGCGAGCTGCCCGTCGCCTCCGACCTGGCCGTCCAGGCTCCCGGAGGCTGGCACGACGACGGCGCCGACGCCTACCAGCTGCTGCCCTCCGTGGCCCTGCTCGCCGCCCGGAGCCCCGGCCCCGAACCCGTGCACGTGGGCCTGTGCGGAGTCGCCGGCACACCGGAACAGGCCGCCACCGCCTTCGCGCTCGGCGCCGCCTTCCTCGTCTCCACCTCGCTCACCGCCTGCGCCCCCGCCGCCCGGCTCGCCGACCCCCTCAAGGACACCCTCGCGCGGGCCGGCGACGACGACGTCACCTGGGCACCCACCGAACGGCACGGCACCCTCGGCGTCCCCGCGCGCGTCCTCCGCCGGGGCACCCTGTTCCCCGCCCGGGCCGGCCTGCTGCACCGACTCCTGCGCGAACAGCGGTATTTCGCCGACGTCCCGGAACACCGGCGCCGGCACATCGAGGAACACCTCCTCGGCGGCCCGGCCACCGAACCACCGGCGGACGGCCGCCTGCGCACGGCCGACGTGTTCCGCCGGTACGCGCGGGAGACCGCCCGCCGCACACCGGCCGGCGAACCGGTGCGGCCGCTGGACCACCAGCTGCCGTGCGACCCGGAACTGACCCACTTCAACCGCGCCACGGTTGGCACCGCACTGGCCGCGTGGACCGCCCGCACCCCCGAAGCGGTGGCCGGACACCTCCTGACAAACGCCGCGGAACTGCTGACAGAGAGAACCCTGAGACGGGCTGAAACGCGCCCATGAATCAGCGGACACATCAAGCAATCGCCGATACGGTCTGCGACGGACAGCGGCGTCCCGCCCACGGGACCCCACGGGCATGCGGCATGCCCGGACCGGCATGGACCGAGCCGAGGCCGACACCCGTGGAGTGAGACGGCATGAACCCAATGGAGCGCCCCGACATCGACACCCGACGCGACGCCGGTACGGCCGCCCCGCCCACGCCCCCGGAGGCACCGCCCGGCGGCCCCGGGACGGTGCCGGTCGACCCGTGCGTCGTCCTCGTGTCGGCGGGCGACCCCGACCGGCTCGCCCACGCCGCCCGCGACCTGCGCGACCGGCTCGCCCGGCTGCTGCGCGAGGACCGGGCGCCCGCCCCCGCCGACGTCGCCTGGACCACCCAGACCGGCCGGGTGCCCATGCGGCACCGGCTGGCCGTCGTCCACCCCGACCTCGCCGGTGTCGTCGCCGCGCTCGGTGCCTTCCTCACCGGCCGCCCCGATCCCGCCGTCCACACCGGGCAGGCCGGCCGCGCCCCCGCCGGCTCGCCCGGGACCGCCGCCGAGGCGGCCCGGCTGTGGGCCCAGGGCGCCGACTTGCCCTGGGAGACCTACTGGCGCACCCCGCGCGCCCGCGTCGCCCTGCCCGTGTACCCCTTCACCACCACCGACGCGCCCACCCCGCCGCCCGCGCCGGAAACGGCCGCCGCCACCGCGCCGGACGCGGGCCCGGACCCGCGCGTGGCCCGCCTGGAGACCGCCCTCCTGGACCGGTACGCGGAGGTGTCCGGGATACCCCGCGACGAACTCGACGCCCACACGCCCTTCGTGGAGTACGGGCTCACCTCGCTCCAGATCGGCGAACTCAACCGCCTGCTCGCCGAGGACTGGGGGGTCGGCAGCCGCACCCTGTTCTTCGAGCACGGCGACATGGCCCACGTGGCGGAGGACGCCGTGCGCCGCTGCGGAGCCGCCCCGCGCCAGGCACCGGAAGCCGAACGCCCGCAGACCGAGGCACTGTCGACCCCGATTCGGGCATCGGCTCCGATGTCCCCGGCTCCGGTCGAGGAGGCTGACGGCACGACAGCCGGGAGCGGGGAGACCGGCGGCGCGACAGCCGGGAGCGGGGAGACCGACGGCGCGATAGCCGTCATCGGGGTCGCGGGCCGCTACCCGCAGGCCTCCGACCTGGAGACCTTCTGGGCCAACCTGAGGTCCGGACACGACTGCGTCACCGGCCTGCCCGCCGACCGGCACCGGCCCGGCTGGCCCGTCGACGACATGACCGGCGGCTTCCTCGACGGCGTCGACCGCTTCGACCCGCTGCTGTTCGGCATCACCCCCCGCGACGCCGCCCTCATGGACCCCCACGAACGCCTCTTCCTGGAGACGGCCTGGGCCGCCCTGGAGGACGCCGCCCACCCCCGGCAGCGGCTGCGCGAACGGCACGGGTCGCGCGTCGGCGTCTACGCGGGCGCCATGTACGCCGACTACGCCTTCTTCGGCGTGGAGGAGTCCCTGCGCGGACGCCCCGCCTACAGCGGCGGCGCGCTCGGCAACATCGCCAACCGGGTCTCGTACATCCTCGACCTGCACGGCCCCAGCCTCGCCGTCGACACCATGTGCTCCTCCTCGCTGGCCGCCCTGCATCTGGCCGTCCGCGCGCTACGGGCGGGGGACTGCGAGATCGCCCTCGCCGGGGCCGTCAACCTCTCCCTGCACCCCAACAAGTTCGTCCAGCAGCGGCTCATGTCGCTGACCTCCAGTTCCCGGCGCTGCCGCAGCTTCGGCGAGGGCGGCGACGGGTTCGTGCCGGCCGAGGCGGTGGGCGTGCTGGTGCTGAAGCCACTGGCCCGGGCCCTGGCCGACGGCGACCGGGTGCGCGCGGTGATCCGGGGCACCGCCGTGGTGCACGCCGGCCGCACCAACGGCTACATCGTGCCGTCCCCCGTCGCGCAGAGCCAGGTCGTCCGGGACGCCCTCGCCGACGCCGGACTGCGGGCCGCCGACATCGACTACGTGGAGGCGCACGGCGCCGGCACCGCCCTCGGCGACCCGGTCGAGATCGACGGACTCACCCGCGTCTTCGGCGACGACGACCGTCCCGCGGGCTCGCTGCCGATCGGCTCGGTGAAGTCCGTCATCGGGCACGCCGAGGCCGCCGCCGGCATGGCCGCGCTCACCAAGTGCCTGCTCCAGCTCGAACACGGCACCCTGGCCCCGACCCTGCACGTGGACCGGCTCAACCCCAACATCGACTGGGACACCGTGCCCTTCCGCGCCCAGCGCACCGCCGCCCCCTGGCAGCGACCGACCGGGCCGGACGGCGCACCCCGCCCCCGACGCGCGGGCATCAGCTCCTTCGGCGCCGGCGGCACCATCGCCCACGTGGTCCTGGAGGAGTTCCCCGCCCCCGCCGGACAGGGCACGGACACCGACCCGGCGCCCCGGCTGCTCGTGCTCTCCGCACACGACGAACAGCGCCTGAGGGACACCGCGTCCCGGCTCGCCTCCTGGCTGCGCCGCCCGGGCGCGGCGCCGCTCGCCGACGTCGCCTGGACCCTCCAGGCCGGCCGCGAACCACTGCGCGAACGCCTCGCGCTCGTCGCCACCGACACGGCGGACGCCGCCGCCCGCCTGGCGGAGTTCGCGGCCGGGCGGGACGCGGGCGCCGAGGGCGTCGTACGCGGCCGGGCACCCCACGGCGGCCGGCCCCAGGGGCGCCTGCTGCCGGACGGCCCGGACCCCGACCTCGCCGCACTCGCCCGGCACTGGGCGACCGGCGGACCCGTCGACTGGTCCCGGCTGTACGCCGGCGCCGCACCGCGCGTCATCTCCCTGCCGACGTACCCCTTCGCCGGGATGCGGTGCTGGATCCGCGAGGAGGACGACACCAGCGGGCCCGCCACCCCCTCGGCCACACCGGCTCCCCAACAGGCGCCCGAAGAAGTGGAGTTGCTGCGCCGCGCATGGCTGCCCACCGGCGAGGCGACCGCCGGGAGCGGTCCCGCGGAGGGCGTCGTGGTGTGCCTGTACGGCGCCGCGACCCGGGCCGTGGCCGACGCGCTCGCCCGCACAGCACCGCCCGGAACCGTCGCCCCGGTCCTCGTCCAGGACGGCCAATCCCCGCGCGGACCGGGGGAGTTCGACGACGATGGCCGTTCCCCGGGTGGGGTAGGGCAGTTCGGGGACGACAGCGAGGCCGACGCCGTCACCGACGGCCTGCTCGCCCGCCACCCCGTGATCGCCGGCTGGATCGACCTCACCGACCTCGACCGGACCGACCCCGCCGACCCCGGCCCCTGGACCGCCCGCCTGCTGCTGATCCGCCGGCTGATCGGCGCCCGGCCCGGTGCCCGGCTGCGCGGCGTTCAGGCGGTGCGCGGGCTCCAGGACCTCGACGGACCCGAACCCTGCCCGTCGGGCGCCCGCATGGCGGGTTTCCTGCGCTGCCTCGGCGCCGAGTACCAGCGGCTGGACACCACCGTCCTCGACACCGACCTGCTCACCTCCGACGCGGAACGGCTGGCCGCCTCGCTCTGGGGCGAGTGGCACCGGACCGGCGTCCGTGCCGAGATCTGCCACCGGCACGGACTGCGCTACGAACCCGTCCTGCGCCCCACCCTGGCCCGGCACACCCCGCTCGTCCCGGACCCCGCCCGTGCGTACGTCGTCACCGGCGGCACCCGGGGCATCGGCGCCCGGGTCGCCGCGCACCTCGTCCAGCGCGGAGCCCGGGCGATCGCGGTGCTCGGCGGCCGGCCACTGCCCCCTCGCGAGCGGTGGGACACCCCCGGGGCGCTCGGTGCCGCCGAGGCGGAGGCCGTCGCGGGCGTACGGCGCCTCGAACAGCTCGGCGCGCGCGTCCTGGTGCACACCGGACCGCTCACCGACCGGGCCGCCCTCGGCGCCTTCCTGGACCGGGTGCGGTCCGAACTCGGGCCGCTCGGCGGTGTGGTGCACTGCGCGGGCGGACTCGGCGGCGGCCGGCCCGCCTTCGTCGGCAAGGACACCACCACGGTCCGTGCCACCTTCGCGCCGAAGGCCGACGGCCTGGAGACGCTGGCCGCCCTGTGCGAGGGCGACCGGCTCGACTTCTTCGTCGCGTTCTCCTCGGCCTGCGCCCTGATCCCGCGCCTCGCCGTCGGCGTCACCGACTACGCGGCGGCCAACGCGGCGGCGGACCTGGTGCTCGGCCACCGGGTCCGCACCGGCGGCGGCCACTTCCGCTCCGTCGCCTGGCCGATGTGGACCGAGAGCGGCGCGGCGCGCGGCAAGGACAACGTCTGCGCCCCGGTCGGCCTGGACACCGTCGACGACGCGACGGGGCTGCGCGTCCTGGAGCAGGTGATCGCCATGCCCTGGGGCGGCACGGTCCTGCCGGCCGTCCCCCTGGACGCCTCCTTCGACGCCGAGACCCTGCTGGACACGCGGCAGGCCGAGACCCCGACCGCGCCGCCCGCCCCGCACCCCGAACCCGCGACACCGGCACCCGTACCTGTACCGCCCGCCCCGGAACCGGCGCCCTCGCGCGCCGAGAGCGGTCCCGGCTGGCTGGTCCCGCTGGTGTGTGCGGTGCTCGGTACTCCGGAGACCGATCTCGATGTCACGGCGGATTTCGCCGATCTGGGTGTGGAGTCCGTGATGCTGGGCGAGTTGCTGGAGCGGGTGGAGGAGGCCGTGGGCCGGCGTCTTCCGCCGTCGCTGCTGTTGGAGCATCCGTCGGTGCGGCAGCTGCACGACCACCTGACGTCCCTCGGCCTCGCCCCGAAGCCCGAACCGGCCACACCAACACCAGCACCCGCCCCGGCACCGGCCACCGCGTCCCCCGCCCCCGCCGACCCCCGTACCGAAGGCAAGGTCGCCGTCATCGGCATGGCCGGACGCTTCCCCGGTGCGCCGGACGTCGCCGCCTTCTGGCGGAACCTGCTCGACGGCCACTGTGCCGTCACCGAGGTGCCGGCCGAACGCTGGGACACCGAGGCGTACTACCGCCCCGACCACGAGTTGGGCCGCAGCACCGGGAAGTGGGGCGGATTCCTCGACGGGCTCGACCTGTTCGACCCCGGCCCGTTCCAGCTCACCGACGACGAGGCGACCGTACTGGACCCGGGGATCAGGCTGTTCCTCGAAGCCGCCCGGGACTGTCTGGCCGATGCCGGCTACCGGGGTGAGGAACTGCGCGGCCGGGACGTGGGCGTGTTCGTCGGCGGACGGATCTCCTCCTACCCGCTGCGCGCGCCGCTGCGCCCGGACGTGCTCCAGTCCGACCAGAACTTCCTGGCCGCGCAGGTCGCCCACCGCTTCGACTTCCGCGGCCCCAACCTCGTGGTGGACAGCGCCTGTTCGTCCTCCCTGGTGAGCGTGCAGCTGGCGTGCCGCAGCGTGCTGGCGGGGGAGGCGGAGGTGGCCCTGGCCGGCGGGGTGGAGATCCTGCTGGACGAGCGGCCCTACCTGGAGTTCAGTGCCGCACGGGTGCTGTCGCCCACTGGTCGCTGCCGGCCGTTCGACGAGCGGGCGGACGGCATCGTGCCGGGGGAGGGCTGCGGTGCCGTCCTGCTGAAACCGCTGGCCGCCGCCCTGCGCGACGGCGACCGCGTGCACGCGGTGATCGAGGCGGTCGCCGTCAACAACGACGGCCACACCATGGGCACGACCACCCCGAACCCGGCCGCCCAGACCGACGTCGTCCGCAAGGCCCTGGCCGCGGCCGGACGCCGGGCCGACGAGATCGGACTGGTGGAGGCACACGGGACGGCCACCAGGATCGGCGACCCGATGGAACTCAAGGCGCTCACCGACGCGTTCGCGGGCGCCGAGGAGCCGTACGGCCGCTGCGCCATCGGCAGCCTGAAGGCCAACGTCGGCCACCTGCTGAGCGCGGCCGGCGTGGCGGGCCTGATCAAGGTCGCGCTGAGCCTGGAGCACGGGGTGGTGCCGCCCACCCTGTTCTGCGAGACGCCCAACCCGCGCTTCGACTTCGCCCACTCGCCGTTCCGGCCCGTGACCGCGGCCGAACCGTGGACCGTACCGCCCGAGCGGCGGGTGGCCGGCATCAGCTCCTTCGGACTCGGCGGCACCAACGCCCACCTCGTCGCCTCCGCCCTCGACCCGGCCGCGCGGCCGGCGGGAGTCCCGGTACGGCAGCCCCTGCCCGCGCCCGCCTACGCACGACGGCGGCTGTGGCTGGAGCGCCGGACGGAGGGCGCTCCCGCCTCGGAGACACAACCCCGCCCGGCCCCCGTGCCCCGGTCGGAGTCCCGCCCCGCGCCCGCCCGCGCCGCCATCCTCGATCTGCGCTTCGTCACCCGCCAGGTGACGGACGGCGTTCCCGAATCCAGCCCGGCGGTGCGGGTGCCGTAGCGCACCCGCACCGCCGCCCGTCACCCCCACGGAAGGAAGCACCCGCCATGGACAACTCCGCAGAGGCGCCCCCCGGGGCCGCGGACGCGGCACCGGCCCTGCCCACCCCTCGCCAGGCCGCCCTGGCCATCGCCGGTGTGATGGCGGGGATGCTGCTGTCGGCTCTGGACCAGACCGTCGTCAGCGTCGCCCTGCCCAGCATCGTCGGCGAACTGGGCGGTCTGGAACGCCTGCCCTGGGTGGTGACCGTCTATCTGGTCACCTCCATGGCGGTCACCCCGCTGTGGGGCAAGGTGTCCGACCTCTACGGCCGCCGGACCGTCGTGCAGTGCGCCATCGGCGTCTTCGTCGTCGGGTCCGTGCTGTGCGGCGTCGCGCAGAGCATCTGGCAGCTCATCGTCTTCCGCGGCATCCAGGGCCTCGGCGCGGGCGGGCTGTTCGTGCTGGCGCTCGCGGTGATCGCCGACGTGGTCCCGCCGGAGCGCCGGGGCCGCTACCAGGGCATGTTCGGGGCCGTGTTCGGCCTGTCCAGCGTCGTCGGACCACTGGTCGGCGGCTGGTTCACGGACGGGCCGGGCTGGCGCTGGATCTTCCTCATCAACGTGCCGGTCGGCGTGCTCGCCCTGGTCGCGACCGCCCTCGGCCTGCGCATCCGCAGTCCGCAGCGCCCGCACACCATCGACTTCGCCGGCGCCGCCTTGGTGGCCGGCGCGGTCGTGTGCGCCCTGCTGTACCTCAACTGGGCCGGTGACGCCTACGGTTGGGCCGCCCCCGGCTCGCTGCTGCTGGCCGCCGGTGCCGTCGCGCTCGGCGTCCTGTTCGTCTGGGCGGAGAACCGGGCGGCCGAACCCGTCATCCCGCTGCGGCTGTTCCGCAACCCGGTCTTCGGCATCGGCGCCCTGTTCGGACTGCTCGCCGGTGCCGCCATGTTCGCCGGCATCGTCTACCTGCCGCTGTACTTCCAGGCCGTGATGGGCATGTCCTCCACCCGCTCCGGACTCGCCATGCTGCCCGCGATGTTCGGGCTGACCGTCACCTCCATCGCCTCCGGCCAGCTCATCAGCAAGAACGGCCGGTACAAGGTGTTCCCCGTCTCCGGGTCCGCGCTGCTCGTCGTCACCATGCTGCTGCTGTCCCGGCTGGATGCCGGCACCCCGTACTGGCAGGTCGGCCTGTACGCCTTCCTGTTCGGCGCCGGCGTCGGCCTGGTGATGCAGCCCGTCATCACCGCCGTACAGAACTCCGTGCCGCCGCAGGACATCGGCGCGGCCACCAGCGCCGCGAACTTCTTCCAGCGCATGGGGTCCGCCGTCGGGGTCGCGGTCCTGGGAACCGTCCTCACCAGCCGGGTGACCGACCGGCTCGGCGACCTCGGCCAGGACGCGGCACGCGCCGCCGACCAGGGCGTCACGGCCCTGCACCGGCTGCCCGAACCGGTGCGCGGAGACGCCCTGGACGGCTACGCGCACGCCATGGGCGACATGTTCCTGGTGTGCGTGCTGCTGGTCGGCGTCGCCCTCGTGGTGTCCCTGTTCCTCAAGGAGATGCCCCGCAAGAGCGACCCGGCCGCCGAGCAGCCGGCGCAGGAGGCCCCCGCGGCCGGCTGACCCCGCGCGGGCCGGCGGGACCCCTCCCCGCCTGCTCAAAGTTGTGCAGCCCCCACCACGGCGGTCCGCCTAGCGTGGCTCGCGCCGGCCTCCCAGGTCCGGCACGAGCCACGCATTCTGCGCACTGGAAGGACGGCCATTCCATGGATCAGCGGACAGCCCGGAGCGCGGCCGGTCCCAGCCCCGCGTCGGCCCAGAGCCCCGTGCCCGCCGACAAGCTGCTGCACTCCGGCAACTCGGGCTTCACCATCGCCCGCAGCGCCCAGCTCAAGTACGAGCACCGCGCCGAGGGCCGCAAGCTCTTCGCCGACGTGATCGCCTACATGAACCAGTCCGACCTCAACGGCGCCTCCTTCTACTTCTACGAGGAGGCGTTCGGCAAGCAGGATCGGGTGCACTGGCTGATCCACTGGAAGACCCCGAACGACTACGCCATCAGCCTGCACATGGTCGATCACGACGAGAAGATGATCGACATGCTGGAGAGCGACCGCGTGCCCGAGGACGCCAGCGCCGGCGTGTGGGGCCGGGCCGTCGTCGAGGGCTCCGTACGCGAACGCATCCTCGTCCCGCAGCACGGGCTCGTGCACGAGGAGGACGAGCACGACAGCGGCGAACTCTGGGTCGACCCCGCCAAGGTGCAGACCGGCCAGTCCGACACCGAGCTGCTGCACTCCGCGAACGCGCTGCTGACCGTGCACCGCACCGGCCAGGCCTCGCACGAGTTCCGCAAGGAGGCCCGGCTGTACGCGTTCGCCTGGCAGAACGAGGTCAACCGCAAGCTGCCCGGCCGCGCCACCTCCTACCTCTACGAGGAGACCTTCGGCGTGATGGACCGGCTGCACTGGCTCGTCCACTTCAAGGACTTCGACGCCTACCAGGAACTGCTCGAACTGGAGCGCGCGGACGACGACTTCCGGGCTCTCGGCACGCGCCAGTTCATCGCCGGCGCCAAGGGCGGCGGCACCTGGGGCCGCTCCTTCGTGCCCGGCACCATCGAGGACACCGTGCTGCTGCCGTACCAGCTCCACCCGGGCGCGTGAGAGCCTGGCTCTTCGCCGGCCAGGGGGCGCAGCGCGCCGGAATGGGGGAGGCGCTCTTCGACCGCTTCCCCGCGTACGTGACGGCCGCCGACCGGATCCTCGGCGAGTCCGTGCGCGCGCTGTGCCTGGACGACCCCGACGGCCGGCTGAACCGCACCCGGTGGACCCAGCCCGCGCTGTACGTCGTCAACGCGCTCGCCTGCGCCGAGGCGCTGGCGGAGGGCCCGGCACCCGACGTGCTCGCGGGACACAGCCTCGGCGAGTACAACGCGCTGCTCGCCGCGGGCTGTTTCGACTTCGAGACCGGCCTGCGGATCGTGTGCCGGCGCGGGGAACTGCTGGGCGAGGCGGACGGCGGCGCCATGCTGGCCGTCGTCGGTCTCGCGCCCGACGCCGTGCGCGCCCTGCTCGACCGCGGCGGGGCCGCCGACGTCGACCTGGCCAACCTCAACACCGCCACCCAGGTGGTGGTGTCGGGGCCGGCCGAGTCCATGAAGGCCGTCCGCACGGCCGTCCGGGCGACACCGGGCGCCCGCTGCGTCCCGCTGGCCACCAGCGGCGCCTTCCACTCCCGGCACATGCGCCCGGCCCAGGAGCGCTTCGCCGCATTCCTGGACACCGTCGAGTTCCGGCCACCGCGCATCCCCGTGCTCGCCAACGTCACCGGCCGGCCCTATCCGGCCGACGGCGTGGCGGACCTGCTGGCCCGGCAGATCGCGGCCCCGGTGCGCTGGCACGAGACCCTGCGCGAACTCGTCCGGCGGGGCGTGACCGAGGCCCGCGAGTTCGGCCCGCGCCCCATGCTGCGGCCGATGTGGGACTCGGTGCGGGCCGAACAGGAGACCGCGCCGCAGCCGACGTCCCCGTCGGTGTCCGCCACGGTCGCGGCGCCGGCACGACGCGACGCCCGCGCCCCGGCTCCCGCCCTCGCCTCCGCCCCGGAGCCGGAACCCGTAGGGGACCCGGCCGCCGCCCGGCTCGGCAGCGCGGAGTTCCGGCAGGACCACGCAGTGCGCTACGCCTACCTCGCCGGCAGCATGTTCCGGGGCGTGTCCTCCGTGGCCCTGGTCGCCCGGCTCGGACGGGCCGGCCTGCGCGGCTACTTCGGCGCCGGCGGACTCGACCCGGGCACCGTCGAGAAGGCGCTCACCGAACTCGCCCGCACCCCCGGCCTCGACGGCCGCTACGGCGTCAACCTGCTGCACGACCTCACCCGTCCCGGTGCCGAGGACGCCCTGACCGACCTGCTGCTGCGGCACGACGTGCGGCACGTGGAGGCCGCCGCCTTCACCACCGTCACCCCGGCACTCGTCCGCTTCCGGTTCACCGGCGCCCACCGCGCCGCCGACGGCACACCCGTCGCCGTACGCACCCTGGTCGCCAAGTGCTCACGCCCCGAGGTGGCCGCCCACTTCATGGCACCGCCCGCCGCGGACCTGCTGCGGCGCCTGGTCGGCCAGGGCGCGCTGACCCCGGCCGAGGCCGACGCGGCCGGCGGACTGCCGGTGGCGCAGGACATCTGCGTGGAGGGCGACTCGGCCGGTCACACCGACGGCGGTGTCAGCCTGGCCCTGGTGCCGACGACGGCCGCGTTCGCCGAGCGGCTGACGGCACAGCACGGCTACGCCCGCCGCCTGCGGGTCGGGGCCTGCGGGGGCCTCGGCACCCCCGAGGCGGTCGCGGCGGCCTTCGTGCTCGGCGCCGACTTCGTGGTCACCGGCTCCGTCAACCAGTGCACACCCGAGGCGGGCACCTCGGACGCCGTGAAGGACCTGCTGGCCGCCCTGGACGTGCAGGACACCGCGTACGCGCCCGCCGGCGACCTGTTCGAACTCGGCTCCCGTGTCCAGGTGGTGCGCAAGGGAACCCTGTTCGCGGCCCGCGCCAACAAGCTGTACCAGCTCTACCGCCACCACACCGGCCTGGACGACCTGGACGAGGCCACCCGCGCCTGGCTGGAGCGCGACTGCCTGCGCGCCCCGCTGGACCAGGCGTGGAAACAGACGTGCGCCCACTACCGGGACACCGGCCGCGCCCACGAGATCGAACGGGCCGAGCGGGACCCCCGGCACCGCATGGCCCTCCTGTTCAAGTCGTACTTCGCCCGCACCAACCGGGCCGCCCAGGACGGCGACCCCGCCGAACGGGCCAACTACCAGGTGCACTGCGGGCCCGCGGCCGGCGCCTTCAACCGCTTTGTCGCCGGCACCGCCCTGGAGCCCTGGCGGGAGCGGCACGTCGAACGCGTCGCTGACCTGCTGATGACCGGAGCGGCCCGGGTCCTCGCCGAACGCCTGGCCGCCTACGCCCCGCCCGGGCCACCACATCCCGCACCCCGCCCATGACACCCACGAGGAGAGCCCCATGACCCTGGACAGCGGCACGCCCGGTGTTCCGCCCGCCCGGCACCAGACCGCGCAGCCCGCGGACCGGATCCTGCACTCGGCGAACGCCGGCGTCGTCGTGGAGCGGGTCGCGCAGATCGCCGCCGGACAGGGCGACAGCGCGCGCCGACTGGCCCGCGAGGCCGCCGAGTTCGTCAACACCAAGCATCCGGGCCTCGCGACGGTGTTCGTCTACGAGGAGACCTTCGGCGTCAAGGACCGGCTGCACTGGCTGATCCACTTCCGGTCCCTGGAGGACTACGAGCGGCTGGTGCACATGGGCGGCGCCCGCGACTTCCGCGACGGCGTGCTCGGCGGCCATGTCTCCCACCACCAGGCCGAGGAGTGGCAGGCCGCGTTCGTGCCCGGCAGCGTGCGGGAGACCATGATGTTCCCGCACCGCTGGGGGATGTTCGGCACCGCCACCCAGACCATGGCCCAGGACCCGTCGATGAGCCCGCTGGCCGCCGACCGGGACGAGCCCTGGTTCGAGGTGCGGCCGGCGCACCACCAGACCGCCGTCCCCGCCGACCAGCTCCTCAACACGGCCACCGCCGGCGTCATCATGCACCGGGTGGTCGACTTCAGCTACAAGTACCGGGCCGAGGCACGCCTGTTCGCCCGTACGGTCGCCGAGAACACCAACCTGAACGCCGGCGGGGACGCCACCGCGCTGGTCTTCGAGGAACTCTTCGGGACCATGGAGCGGATGCACTTCCTCATCCACATGAAATCGCTGGGCACGATGTACAAGCTCATGGGCATCGACGCCCGCACCGACCCCACGGCGCCACGCGCGACCTACATGCAGGACTGGGTGTCCAAGGAGCAGGGCGGTGGCCGCTGGGACAGCCTGATGCTGGAGGGCAGCGGGCACGACGGCTGCCTGACGCCGCAGTACTGGGGGGACTGAGACGCACACGAGGAGGCCGCGGCACCCGTCCGGGTGCCGC
Source organism: Streptomyces pyxinicus (assembly GCF_024753135.1). GTDB lineage: Bacteria > Actinomycetota > Actinomycetes > Streptomycetales > Streptomycetaceae > Streptomyces > Streptomyces pyxinicus. Next base: position 218,540 of record NZ_JANUGP010000010.1, read on the forward strand.
GGCCTCCTCGCGCCGTACGGGCGAAGGCGCCGTCAGGCCATGGTGGTCACGCAGAACGGGTGGCCGGCCGGGTCGATCAGGACGACCCACTTCTCGCCGCCCGGCTGGTGGTCCGGCTTGGTCGCTCCCAGGGCGGTCAGCCGCTCCACCGACTCGTCCAGGTCGCTGACGCTGAAGTCGAGGTGCATCTGCTTGTCGTCACCGGGCCAGGAGGGCTGCTTCAGGCTCTCGACCCGCTGGAAACCGATGCGGCTGGATCCGTCCGGGGCGCCGATGTAGGCGAAGTCCTCGCTCGCGAAGAGCGTCTGCCAGCCGGTGACGGCGCTGTAGAACTCGGCCAGGGCCTTCGGGTCCGGCGCGTCGAGGGTGACCGCTGCCAGGCTCCCAATGGGGGACATGAAAGGTTTCCTTCCTCAGGACGATGATCGTCTCGGCGTGCAACGCCCGCGGACAACGTCCGCCGGCAACTCCTGTGTGCACCTCCGGCGTTCGTGAGCCTAGGCCCTGACCGGCCCGGGCGCACGCGGATCGCCGGGACTACTCGAAGGAGTGGTCCAGTGTGACGGTCGCACACCCGTCCGGGCCCGGGTTGTCGCAGAAGTAGGTCCCGGTACCGCGCAAACCGGTCAGCCCGCCTGTTCCGGAGCCCTCCAGCACCTCCAGGGTGGCCTTGGCCGTGCCGCCGCCGGTGGTGCCGGTGACCTGGAGGACGAAGCTGCCGCTGCGGTCGCCGATCCGGCCGGTCACCCGCTCCAGCGCCGTGAACACACTCGCCCCCTCGGGGGACAGGGCGATGAGGACCTGCTGGACGCCCTCGCCCTCGATGTGCCCGGTGTAGTGGTTGGCCACCTCGCCGTGCAGCAGCAGCGGCGCGCCCTCCGTCTGCTCGTAGGGGGCCGGCTGCCAGGGATCCCAGGTCATGGTGCTGGTCGACTGCGTCTGCATGTGCTGTCCTCTCGTTCGCGGGACCTCGGCGCACCGGTGGCCGGACTGCCGACGGGGATCAGCCGGATCCTCGCGCCTCGAAACCGCCGGCTCTGCTCACTATTGAGCGAACCGGAGAAAAGAATTCCGAGGCTATCGGGACCGGAAAGGGCGCTGTTATCTTCGGGCCATGAGCGATGAATTCCAGGAAATGCCCGAGGACTGGACCCGCGCCCTCGCCGTGGTGGCGCATCCCGACGACATGGAATTCGGCGCCGCGGGCGCCGTGGCGCGCTGGACCGCGGCCGGGAAGTCGGTCACCTACCTGGTGGCCAGCCGGGGCGAGGCCGGTATCGACTCGATGGCCCCCGAGAAGGCCGCCGAGGTCCGCGAGGCGGAACAGCGGGCCAGCGCGGCCGTCGTGGGAGCGGCCGGGGTGGAGTTCCTCGACCATCCCGACGGCCGTATCGAGTACTCCGCCGAGCTGCGCCGCGAGTTCGCCGCCGCGATCCGCCGCCACCGCCCCGAGCTGGTCATCGGCTTCTGCCACCACGACCACACCTCCACGGGCCGCTGGAACTCGCCGGACCACCGCAACACCGGCCGCGCCCTGCTGGACGCGGTCGGCGACGCGGCCAACCGCTGGATCTTCCCCGAGGACGGTCCCGGCCCCTGGCAGGGCGTCCGCTACGTGGCGGTCTCCAACTCGCCCCGGCCGACCCACGCCGTCGACGTCAGCGACCACATCGACCAGGCGGTGGCCTCGCTGGAGGCCCACGCGAGCTATCTGGCGGCCATGCAGCCGCCCGTCACCGACGTCCGCGGCCCGCTGCTCGGCCTGGCCCGGGCGATGGGGGCCCGCTTCGGCGGCCGTCCGGCGATCGCGTTCGAACTCATACCGCGCTGACCGGTACCGGGCGCGGCGGCGCGGGCCGGGGACGAGGGGCGGGCCGCCCCTCGTCCCCGGCCCGCGTGCTCGGCCGCCGACGGCTCACTTCCTGACGTACACGCTGCGGTGCACCCGCCAGTGCTGTACTCGCGGGCGGTCCGGGTCGGGTAGGGCGCGCAGCGCGTCCAGCGCCGGCTCGACGACCCGCGCCCAGGTCTCGTCGTCCACCTCCCACAGGTACGGCGGCAGCCGGCGCTCCAGGCTCTCCAGGAGCTGCCGGGGCGTGGTGGCCCGCTCGTAGTCCGGGGCGAACTCGTGCCGCAGCCGCTCCAGTCCCGCCTCCCGCGCCGCCGCGTCGAGGCGCTCGGGCGTGTCGGGGCGCGGCGGTTGCAGCACCGCCAGCCGGTCCAGTACGGCGACCAGCTCGTCAGGATCGGCCGCCGGATCCCCGTGCACCGCGAGCAGCCGCCCCCCGGGACGCAGCACCCGCGCCGCCTCGCCGAGCACCCGGGGCATGTCCCCGACCAGGTGCAGGACGTGCGTGAAGACCAGGTTGGCGAACGTGCCGTCGGCGAACGGCAGCGCCCGCGCGTCCCCGAGCGTGACCCGGCCCGGCAGCCGCTCGGCGGCCCGCGCCAGCATCGGCGGCGACACGTCGACACCGTGCACCTCGTGGCCCAGCTCGGCCAGCCCCGCCGCCACGATGCCCGTGCCGACGCCCACCTCCAGCACCGGACCCGGGGTCAGGTCCCCGGCCAGCTGTGCCGCGGCCTGCCTGCCGCGCTCCATTCCGCCCCGCATCCGGTCGTAGTCGTCCGCGACCCGGTCGAAGGCATTGGCCTCGGTCACCGCGCAGTTCCTTCCGTGTCGATGTGCCAGCTGAGTTCCGCGTACCGCACCAGGTCGGCGACCTCGTGCGGGGCGCGGACGAACTCCGTGATCAGCTCCGCCACCAGGGCGGGGCGGTCGTGCGGCGCGTAGTGACCGGCGACGGCCAGCTCCGCGTACCGCGCGTGCGGGAAGCACCGGGCGGCCTCGCGGGCCCGGGCGGGGGAGGAGATGCCGTCGAACTCCGAGCAGACGAACAGCGCGGGCACGGCCACCCGCGGTGCCTGTGCCGCCGAGTCCAGCCGCCACAGGTCCACGAGCTGCCGGGCGTACCGGACGAGCACCTCGGCGTGCCGGAAGGGCCGCCGCACCTCGTCGGCGAGCGCCCTGCTGAGCACTCCGAGCACCCCGGCGTCCCGCGCCCCCGGGCTGCCCTTGCCGCCCGCCGCGCCCGGGGCCAGCAGGTCCAGCATCCGGGCGGCCTTGTCGGGCCTGCGGTCCAGCGCGCGGCACACCGCCGCGAGGTCGGACTCGTACTTGGTGTCCATGCCGTCCCAGCGGTCGTTCTGCCGGAACGTGGCGTTCAGGAAGACGAGGGAGGCGACGGCCTCGGGGCGGTGCTGCTGGAAGGCCGTGGCGATCTTGGCGCCGGTGCACCAGCCGAGCAGATGGGCGCGCTCGGCGCCGGCCGCTTCCAGTACGGCGTCGATGTCACCGAGCTGCTGCCGGGTGCCCCAGGCCGGATCGTCCCGCTCGGTGCCGCGTACCTGCCAGGTGACGACGCGGTGGTGCGGGGTCAGGTGCGCGCACAGCCGGGTCAGGAAGCCGGGGCCCTGCCCGAGCGCGTTCAGAACGAGCAGCGGCGGCCCCTCGCCGGCCCCGCCCTCGAACAGCACGAGCGGCCGCCCGGCCACCTCCACGACACGCTGCCGCAACGCCGGGCCCCTTGGCGCCGACAGCGCCTGACAGGCCCGCACGGCACCGAACAGCTCCCACTGGTCGGCGGGGGAGAGCGACACGGGGGCGGCCGGGTCGGCGCCGGCGGCGGACGACCGCGGGAGTGCGGAGGCCTCTGTCGTCCGGGGGGTGGCCGGGGTGTCCATCCTGCCCGGGGAGAGCTGGACCGCCTTGACGGGTGCCGGGTGGTCGGCGCACGGGGCCGGTTTCGGGGCGGCGGAGGGTTCCCGGGGGCGCGGCGGTGCGGTGGCGGGCGCCGCGGGGGTCACCGGTGGCGTGGTGCCGGCCGCGTGGACCCCGGCCGTGTCGAGCCCGGCAGCCTCGGACCGTGCCGTGTCGTGCGCCATGCCGCTGGACCACGCGGCGCCGGACGGCCCCGCGTTCGCTTCCGCCCCGCCGGACACCGTCCCGTCGGCCCCCGCCCGGCTCGGCGCAGGCGCCTCCGAGGATGCCGGCGCCGCGTCCCGCAGCCGTACCGCCGCCCGGCGTACGTCGGTCAGGCGGAGGTGCAGGAGGCGGTCGGCGGCGCTGAAGTCGGCGCGGTCCGGTACCGGGCGTACGTCGATGCCGTGCACGGCGCCGGCCCGGGCGAGCACGTCGGCCAGCGGGACCGGGGCGGGCCGGGGCACCGTGGCGAATCCGTCGGGCAGTTCGCCGGGCGCGCCGGACCGCCAGAGTTCCCCGGCGGCCTGTTCCGCCGTCAGCAGGGTCAGGCCGAGGCCCGCCACCCCGGCCACCCGCAGCGGATGCCGCTCGAACCAGTCCGGCGCCCGGTCCCCGACCTCGGCGCGCACCGAGTGCAGCGCCCACAGCAGCCGGTGCAGGCCCGGCGGGCACTCGCCCAGCTCCGGCGCCCGGGCGTCCACCACCGGCGCCGTGCGCAGCACCCGCCAGGACACCCCGGCGTCCAGGCACGCCTCCACCGCCAGCCGTTCCAGGTCCCGGTACGACCGGTGCGCCCGGCCCGCGTCGGGGCTCGTGTCCGGGCCCACGTGCGCGTAGCCGGTGGCCCCGAGGGCGGGCAGTGCGGCGAGCAGCGCACCGGCCAGTACGGCGTCCGCGCGTGCCCCGCGGACCGGTGACCGGTCCCAGCCCGGCACCACGCACCACACCCGCTCCGCCGTCCAGGCCTTCAGTTCGGCGGCGACGGAGTCGGGCTCGGCGCACACCACGGTCAGCCGCCCCGCGTCGGGGGCCTCCGGCTCCTCGCCGCCGCACCGCGCCACGAACCCGGCCAGCTCCCGCCGGTCCGGCGCGGGCGCCCCCGGCCGGGACCGGGCGGCGGACAGCAGGACCACCTCGGTGCCGGCGGATTCCGTGGCCGCCAGGCAGCGGGCGGCCAGCCGGCCCGCGAGGAGGGGTGACGTACCGGCGATCAGCACACGCTGCGGCATGCGTACCGTCCTCCTGTGCCGGCGGGCGCCGCCGAGGGCCTGATTCCCGGGGCCTGGAAACAAAATGAAGATCCCCGATGGTCCGCTCTATACGGGCCGGAATTCTGCTCAATAGTGCGCACGCCGGAAAAGTGCCCGGACGCCCTTGCGGTGGCGGAAATTCCGTCGTTAGCATCCCCGCGCCGGATTTCTCTCGACCGGGCCGCACGCCCTTTCCGCGACGTTCCCCGGAATCGTCCGCACGCGTGCACACCGACACGGCTCACCCGGCACACCGGCACCACCCCGGCGACGACGAGAAGGACGAGGCGCACCGTGGCGACGACTTGGGACGAGACCTACGAGAAGCTGGTCAGGGCCGCACTCACCGACTACCCCCCGACCGCTCCGCTGCGCGCCGACGTCCCGTTGCCCGCGCACGGCCTGGACTCCCTCGGCATGGTCGGCCTCTCCGCCCGGCTGGAGGACGCCTACGGCATCGAGTTCCCCGACGGCGCCCTCGTCCCGGCCAGCTTCGCCACCCCTGCCGACCTGTGGCGCGTGGTCAGCGGCTGTCTGGCGGACCGGTGACGGGCGGCGAGCCGGTGAGGGCCGGTGAACCGGTGACCGGCGGCGAACCGGGCACCCTGCCGGGGGCCGCCCGGATGCTGCACGACTGGTTCGCCGACGGCCTCGCCCGCAACCCCGACGGACCCGCGCTGCGCATCCTCGACCGTGCGTGGAGCTACACCGAGGTCGACGCGCTCGCCCGCGCCTGGGCCGCCGCCATCGGCACGGCCGGTGAGACCGGCGCGCCCGTCGCCGTGCTCGCCTCCAAGACCCCCGAGGCGTACATCGGCCTGCTCGCCGCCCTGTACGCCGGCGCCCCCGCCGTGCCGCTGAACCCGGAGAACCCGCCGGCCCGCAACGCCGCCGTGCTGCGGGCCGCGGGCTGCGGCGCGGTGATCGCCGCCCCGGACGCGGCGGGGCAGGTGGCCCGGCTGGTGGAGGCGGCACCCGTCCATGTCGCGCTGGCCCCGGGCACGGGCCGTACCGCCCTGCCCGCGAAGCTGCCGAGCGCCGTCGGCGAGGCCCGCGTCCTGACGGCGGACGAGCTGTCCGAACCCGGCGCCGGTAACGGGTGGCGGCCACCGGCCGGAACCCCCGACGACCTCGCCTACATCCTGTTCACCTCCGGCTCGACCGGCACCCCCAAGGGCGTGCCCGTCAGCCACGGCAACGTCTCGGCGTTCCTCGCCGCCTCGCTCTCCCGGTACGGCGTCCGCCCCCAGGACCGCTTCAGCCAGGTCCACGAGACCACCTTCGACCTGGCGATGTGCGACATCTTCCCGGCCTGGGCCGGCGGCGCCTGTGTCTGTGTGCTGTCCCGGCTCCAGGCCCTGGACCCGGCACGCTGGGTGCGCCGGTACGCGCTGACCGTCTGGCACAGCACCCCCAGCCTCGCACGCGGCCTGCAACGCGCCGACCGGCTCGCCCCCGGCAGTCTGCGAGGCCTGCGCCAGTCGGTGTTCGCCGGCGAGCCCCTGCTCGTGGACACCGCCCGCTACTGGCAGCGGGCCGCACCCGACGGCGTCCTCGACAACATCTACGGCCCCACCGAACTGACCATCGCCTGCACCGCGTTCCGCTGGCACCCGGACCAGGACCTGTCCGACCCGACGTACGGCGCCACCGTACCCATCGGCGCTCCGAACCCCGGCATGGCGGCCATGCTCCTGGCCCCGGACGGCTCGCCCGCCGACGGCACCGGCGAACTCGTCATGACCGGGCCCCAGATGTTCCGCGGCTACCTCGAACCGGCCCAGGACGCGGGCCGGTTCCTGCACCACGGCGGCCGGCGCTGGTACCGCACCGGCGACCAGGTGCGCGCCACCGCGCACGGCTGGGTCCACCTCGGCCGCAAGGACGCCCAGGTGAAGGTCAACGGCTACCGGGTGGAGGTCGGCGAGGTGGAGGCCGCCCTGCGCGACACCTCCGGCACCGACGCCGTCGCGTTCGCGCTCGACGCGCCCGGCGGCACCCGGCTCGTCGCCTACCTGCTCGGCGACACCGAACCCGACACCGCGCACCTGGCCGAACGGCTCGCCGACCGCCTGCCGCCCTACATGCTGCCCCGCCACCTGTGGTGGCTGCCCGACGCACCGCTGAACGCCCATGGGAAGACGGACCGGACCCGGCTGCGCGAGGACGCCGCCCGCCGGCTCGGACACGAGGGGGAAGCCACGCCGTGAACGACCCGATCGAGTGTCACCTCTCGCTGCCGCACGACGACTTCATCATGCAGAACCACCGTATCCACCAGGTGTCGGTGATGCCGGGCGCGACCTTCCTCGACATCGTGTACCGGATCCTGCGCGCGCGGGGGATGGACACCGAGCGCGCGGTGCTGCGGGACGTGCTCTTCGCCGAGCCCATCGCCACCGCCCCGGGACGCGACCTCGCCGTCCGCGTCACGATCGGCGCCCCCGACACCACCGGCTCCCGGCCCGTGGCGGCGGCCGGCGCCGTCATGGCACCGGGCACGGACCCGGCGGCGGCTTCCGACGGTGTCCGCTGGCGCCCACACTTCTCGGCCCGCCTGGAGTTCACCGACGAACCCCCGCCCCCGCCGATCGACCCGCGCGCCCTGCTCACCCGCGCCGAGTCCAGCCGGGACATGGCCGAGCTGTACCGGCAGGCCCGGACCGAGGACATCGAGCACGGCCCGCCCATGATGGGCTTCGGCGTCCTCCACCGCCTCGACACGGGCGGCCTGCTGGCCCGCCTCGAACTCGACCCCGGCTCCCGGGACCAGGAGAGCGCCTTCCACCTGCACCCGGCGAAGCTCGACGCCGCCACCCTCGTCGCCTTCGGCCACCGGCCGCCGCCCGGACCCGACCCGTTCATCCCGGTCTACATCGCGGAGTTCCGCGCCCCGCGCGCGGTGACCGGGCCCTGCTGGGTGCACGTGCCGACGGCCGAGACCGTCGCCCCGTCCGGCGACGTGATGCACAACGACTGCCTGCTCTACGACGAACAGGGCCGCTTCGTCGCCCAGTTCACCAAACTCAGCTGCAAGCGGGTACGGCACGCCGGGCTCATCACCCGGCTCCTGGACACCGACACCCCGGCCGCACCGCCGGAGCGGCCCGCCTCCGCCGTCGAGGCGGCCGGCGACCCCGAGCAGCGGCTGGTCGCGTACGTGCGCTCCCTGATCGGCGGCCTGCTGGGCCGGGCTCCGGAGACCGTCGACCCCCGCCGGGGATTCTACGAACTCGGCCTGGACTCGGTCGCGTTGCTCTCACTGAGCGCCGAACTGGAGAAGGTCGTCGACGGCCGCCTCTACCCGACGCTGCTCTTCGAGCACCCGGACGTCGCCTCCGTCGCCCACCACCTGGCCCAGCGGCACACCCTCACGCTGCCGGCCGAGGACCGGGCCGCCACGGCACCGACCGCCACGGCACCGACTGCCACGGCACCGACTGCCACGGCACCGACTGCCACGGCACCGACTGCCACGGCACCGACCGCCACGGCACCGACCGCCGCGACGGACGCGCCTGCCGACGAGCCGCCGGCACCACCGGCGTCCGCCGCCCGCCTCGCCCTCCACCGCCCCCGCTGGATACCCCTCGCCGCCACCCGCGCCCAGCAGCCGCCCGGCGATCTGCTCGTCGTCACCGCCGACCCCGCGCTGCCCGACGCCCTGCGCCACCGCGCCGCCCCCGGATCGCGCACGGTGCACGTGCTGCCCGCCTTCACCTACGAGCGCACCGGCCCCGACACCTGGCACCTGCCCACCGGCAGCCGCGCCGACTTCGGCCGCCTGCTGGACGAACTCGCCGCCGAGGGCACCACCCCGACGGTCCTGGCCGTCTGCCCCGCACCCGCGCCCGGCCCCTCGGCCGACACCACCGACGGCTACGACGTCGTCTGGGCGCTCGCCGGCGCGCTGGCCGCCCGGCCCGCCGACACCACCCGCCAACTCCGCTTCCTGTACCGCGCCGCCGACGAGGGCGCGGCCCCGCAGCACAGCGCGGTCGGTGCCCTGGCCCGCGGCATCACCGCCGAGAACCCGGCCCTGCGCTGCCGGAGCACGCTCGTCGCCGGCGCGCCGGACGCCGGGGAACTCGCGGACATCCTGCTCGCGGAGGCGGCCGACGGCGGCGCGGACACCGAGAGCAGGCACCGGGACGGCGAGCGCCAGGTGCGCCGCCTGACGCCCCACACCCTCGACGCACCGGACACCCCTGCCCTGCCCCGGGGCGCCGTCTGCCTGGTCACCGGCGGAGCGGGCGGCATCGGCTCGCTCCTCGCCGCACACCTGGCCGGCACCCAGGGGGCCCGCCTGGTGCTGTGCGGGACCCGGCCGCTCGACGCCACGGTCACCGCCCTGCTCGACCGCTGCGCGGCACGGGGCGGCGAGGCGCACTACGTGCGGGCGGACGTCTCCCGACGCGAGGACGCCGAGGCCGTCGCGGCCCGCTGCCGCGAGCTGTACGGCCGTATCGACGCGGTCCTGCACTGCGCCGGCCGCACCGACGACGCCCTGCACTTCCGCCGGGACCCGGCCGAGACCCGCGCCGTGCTCGCCCCGAAGCTGGCCGGCACCCTGCACCTCGACCGGGCCACCGCCGACAGCGACCCGGCCCTCTTCGTGCTGTTCTCCTCGCTGTCCGCGGTCCTGCCCAACACCGGCCAGTGCGCGTACGGTTACGCCAACGCCTTCCTCGACGCCTTCGCCGGCCACCGCGCCGCCGACCCCGCCCGCACCGGACGCACCCTGTCCCTCGCCTGGCCCTACTGGGCCGAGGGCGGCATGCGCGCCGACGCCGCCGCACTCGCCCGCTCCGCCGAGTCCGGGATGCGGCCCCTGCCCACCGAGGTCGCGCTCGCCCTGCTGGATGGCTGCCTGGCCCGGCCGGACACCCCGGCCCGGCTGGTCGCCGTACACGCCGTACACGCCGAGGGAGCCGCGGCCGGACCGCTGACGACGGACCTGTTCGCCCCCGTGCCCGAACAGGCGGCCACGGAACGGTCGGTCACCGTGGCCCGGCACGCGCCCGGCGGCGCGCGTACGACCCCCGAACCCATCGCGATCGTCGGTGTCGCCGGACGCTACCCCGAGGCCGCCGACCTGGACGCCTTCTGGGCCAACCTGGCCGCCGGCCGGGACTGTGTCACCGAGGTGCCGCCCGACCGCTGGGACCACGACGCCCTCTTCGACCCCGAGCCCGGCCGGCCCGGCCGCACCTACGGCCGCTGGGGCGGCTTCCTCACCGGCATGGACCGCTTCGACCCGCTGTTCTTCGGCATCTCCCGCCGCGAGGCGGAGCGCATGGACCCCCAGGAACGGCTGTTCCTGACCATCGCCTGGCAGACACTGGAGGACGCCGGGTATCCGCCCGGCTCCCTCACCGCCGAGCAGGTCGGCGTCTTCGCCGGCGTCATGTGGAACCACTTCCAGTTCGTGACCGACCCCGACGACGAGACCGCCCCGGTGGCCCTGCACTCCTCCGTCGCCAACCGCGTCTCCTACACCTTCGACTTCCGCGGCCCGAGCATCGCCGTCGACACCGCGTGCTCCTCGTCGCTGACGGCCGTACAGCTCGCGGTGGAGAGCCTGCGCCGGGGCGAGAGCACCCTCGCCCTCGCCGGCGGCGTCAACGTCATGCCGCACCCGCAGAAGTACCTCCAACTCGCCCGTGGCCGCTGGCTGTCCCGGGACGGCAGGTGCCGCGCCTTCGGCGAGGGCGGCACCGGCTACGTACCCGGCGAGGGTGTCGGGGCGGTGCTGCTCAAGCCGCTGGACCTGGCCCTCGCCGACGGCGACCACATCCACGCCGTCATCCGCGCCGCCCGCCTCAACCACAGCGGCCGCACCAGCGGGTTCACCGTGCCCAGCCCCACCGCGCAGGCCGCGCTCGTCGCCGACGCGGTCCGCGAGTCCGGCGCCGACGTGCGCGCCCTCGGCTACGTCGAGGCCCACGGCACCGGCACCTCGCTCGGCGACCCGATCGAACTGGACGGCCTACGAACCGCGTTGGCCACCTTCAGCCCCGGGCCGGAACACGTGGCCGTCGGATCGGTGAAGACCAACATCGGCCACCTGGAGAGCGCCGCCGGCATCGCCGGACTCACCAAGCTGCTCCTCCAGTTCCGGCACGGCGCCCTGGCACCCTCGCTGCACGCCGACACGCTCAACCCGCACCTTGACTTCGGGGACGGCCGGCTGGCCGTGCAGCGCGCCGCCGCGCCCTGGCCGCGCCCGTCCGGCGGCCGGCGGCTGGCCGGCATCAGCGCCTTCGGCGCGGGCGGCTCCAACGCCCACCTGGTGCTGGAGGAGGCCCCGGAGGTCCCGGCCCGGCCGGCACCGCGCGGCCCCCGGCTGTTCGTGCTGTCCGCCAAGGACGACGAGGCCCTGCGGGACCGGGCGTCCGCCCTGCTCGCCCTCCTCACCCCCGACCCGGAACGCCCCCGGCACGTCGTCACGACCGAGCCCGCGCCGGTACGGTCCCTCGTCGCCCGGCGTCTCGCGGTGCCCGAGACGTCCCTCGGCGGCGACGAGACCTTCGGGGATCTCGGCCTGGACCCTGCGGCCCTCCTGGCCCTGGCCCACGACCTGGCTCAGGGTGCCGAACAAGCTGACCTGGCCGAGGAGTTCACGGCAGCGGTGCACTCCGGGACCACGCTGGACGAGGCCGCCGAGACTTGGGCCGACCTCGCCACGGCGGCCACCCGCCCGGGCGAGGACGGCCTGCCGAGGCTCGACGACCTCGCCCACACACTCCGGGTGGGCCGCACCGCGATGCCGGCCCGGTTCGCCGTCGTCGCCGACGGCCTCCCGGAACTGCGCGCGGCCCTGGAACGCCTGGTCAAGGGAGCCGAACCCGGCCCCCGTGCCTACCGGGGAACCGTGTCGGCCGACGCCGTCTCACCCGCACGGGCGGTGGCGGACACCGGGCACAGTCCGGAGGACCGGGCGCGCCGCTGGGTCGCGGGCGAGACCGACGAGGCCGGCGGGCCCGAGCCGGGCACGCATCCCCGCCGCATCCCCCTGCCCGGCTACCCCTTCCGCGAGGAGCGCTGCTGGCCCGGCGGATGGACGGGTAAGACGGTGGGCACGGACCACCGGGAAGCCGCGCCCGGCGGCACAGTATCCGCCCCTGCCCCGGCCACCACACCCGCTCCCACGCCACCCGCCCGCGACGACGGCGCCGAACTCGTCGTCCTCGACGGCGGGATCGGCCTCATCCGCATGAACTCGCCCATGTTCACCGAGCGGTTGCTGAGCGACCTGCGCGAGGCCTTCGACACGGTCGCCGCGCGCACGGACGTCAAGGCCGTGGTGATCACGGGCGCCGACGGCGTGTTCAGCATGGGCGGCACCGCCGAGGCCCTGGAGACGCTGGCCGACGGCGACGGACGCTTCACCGACCAGGCGTTCGTGTACGAGGGGCTGCTGCGCTGCGACCGGCCCGTGGTGGCCGCGATCGACGGGCACGCCTCCGGCGGCGGCCTCGCCTTCGGGCTGTACGCCGACGTGGTGCTGCTGGCCGAGGAGAGCGTCTACAGCGCCAACTTCGTCGCCTACGGCTTCACCCCCGGCATGGGGGCCACCTATGTCCTGGAACGCCGGTTCGGCTCGGCCCTCGCGGACGAGATGATGCTCACGGGCCGGTCCCTGACCGGAGCCGAACTGCACCGCCACGGCGCCATGGTGACGGTCCTGCCGCGCCGTGAGGTGCTGCCGGCCGCGCTGGACCGCGCCCGCGCGCTCGCGGCCCGTCCCGAGGGAGCCGTACGCCGTCTGAAGCAGGAGCTGGCCGGCCGGGTGCTGGCCCGGCTGGACGAGGTGGTCGGGCAAGAGGTCCGCATGCACGAGGAGGTGCTCGGCGCCGAGGCCCGCGACCGGGTCCGGGGGCACTTCGCCCGGGTGGAGGCGTTCCGGGGGACCGGGAACACTGCAGCGCGGGACCCGGAGCCCGTGCCCCCGGCCGAATCGGCACCGGCACCGGAGGCCGTGCCGCAGGCCGAGCCGGCACCGGTTCCGGGTCCGGTGCCCCGAGTCGAGCCGGCACCGGCACCGGAGGCCGTCGCCGGGCCCTCCGCATCGGAGGTGCGGGCCGATGTCGTCGCCTCCCTGGCCCAGGTGCTCTACCTGCGGCCGGAGGAGATCGACGACGAGCGGACCTTCGCCGAGATGGGGCTGGACTCGATCGGCGCTGTCGAGGTCGTCCGCGACCTCAACGAACGGCACGGCGCCGGTCTGGAGGCCGTCGCGGTCTACGACCACCCGACCGTGCCGGCGATGACGACCGCCCTCCTGACGGCCCGCCACCGGACCGCCGCCCTGCACCGCGCGGCCCTCGAACCGGCGGCACCGGCCGGGTCCGACAGCCGGCACGCCGTTGCCCCGGACGCCGAGGCACCCGGCGACACCGGCGCGGCGGCCAAGCCGGTGCCCCGCACGCCGGTGCCGACCGGTGACTCCACGCCCCCCCCC
>NZ_JANUGP010000011.1 GCF_024753135.1 Streptomyces pyxinicus
ACTTCCGGGTCCTTTAGGGTCGAGCTATGCGCTATGACCTCATCATCTTCGACAACGACGGTGTCCTCGTGGACAGTGAGCCGATCTCCAACCGGCTGCTGGCCGGCTATCTGACCGAGCTGGGGCACCCGACGTCGTACGAGGACTCGATACGGGACTACATGGGCTCGGCGATGCACCGGATCCACGACCTGGTGCTGGAGCGGACCGGGCGGCGGCTCCCCGAGGACTTCGACGACGTCTTCCACGCCCGTGTCTTCGCCGCCTTCGAGCGGGAGTTGAAGCCGGTGGCCGGTGTCGCCGGGGTGCTGGAGAAGCTGGCGGCGGACGGGACGCCGTACTGCGTGGCCTCCTCCGGGAGCCATGAGCGGATCAGGGTCGGGCATCGGACGACCGGGCTCGACCGGTGGTTCCCGGAAGAGCGGGTCTTCAGTTCGCAGGACGTGGGCCGGGGGAAGCCGGCGCCGGACCTCTTCCTGTACGCGGCCGAGCGGATGGGGGTCGCCCCGGGGCGGTGCCTGGTGATCGAGGATTCGCCGCTCGGGGTGCAGGCCGCCGTCGCCGCAGGTATGGACGTGTACGGCTTCACCGCGATGACGCCCGCCGCCAGGCTCGCCGGTGCGGACCAACTGTTCGATGACCTGGGAGACTTGGCTGACCTGCTGGTATGACCCGTGGCATCGGGCGGGGCCTGACATTTGTCATGCGGACCTCCGGACGATCGTTTCTGTCGGCGGACCCCCCGCGGCGACGAAGCTGAGGGCATGACGAAGAACGCGGGGAACCAGGTCCAGAACCGGAAGCAGAAGAACAACCCGAGCATGCTGGAGAACTTCCGGCCGCTGCTCATCGACGTGGCGGTGCCGCTCGGGTCGTACTACGTCCTCAAGGACGGGGCCGGGATGAGCACCTTCGCCGCGCTCGCCTGGAGCAGCGTGGTGCCGGCGGCGCGGACCGGGTGGGGGCTGGTCAGGGAGCGGCGGACCAACGCGCTGGCCGCGCTCATCCTGGTGGTGAACGTCGTCTCGCTGCTGCTGAGCTTCGTCTCCGGTGACCCCCGGCTGATGCTCGCCAAGGACAGCGGGGTCAGCAGCACGGTCGCCCTCGGCATCCTGGTCTCCGTGGCGCTCGGGAAGCCGATGATGACCGAGGGCTTGAAGCCGTTCCTCGTCAAGGGCGACGCCGAGAAGGAAGCCGCGTGGGAGCGGCTCGTGTCCGGTGCGGCGACCGGGTCGGTGGCCTTCCGGAGCAGGGAGAAGGCGTTCTCGGTCGTGTGGGGTGTGGCGCTGTTCACCGAGTGCGTGGCGCGGATCGTGGGGGCGTACACGCTCCCCGTGGACACCATGGTGTGGCTCGGCTCGGTCATCCTGATCGGCACGATGGTGATCACCGTGCTGATCAGCGGCAGGGTGGCCGTGGTGCCGCTGGAGCGGCTGGTCGACGCCGAGGTGGCCGCCGGCCGGCCGCGGGAGGCGGAGCGGGCCGGGATGGCCGTCGCCGCCTGAGGACCGGCCGGTGGCGGAACGGCAAAGGTGAAGGAAATTCATCTTTGGCTGGACCTACCCACAGGTAGCCCGGGGCCCTACGCTCGCCGCCATGACAGATGTGCTGCGGCGCGGTAGGGCCTCGCTGGCGTTCGGGTTCTTCGCCCAGGGTGTCGCGTTCGCCCTGCTGGTGACGCGCATCCCGGCCATCCAGGACCGCTACGGCATCTCCGACGCCCTGCTGCCGGTCTTCCTGGCCGCCGTGCCCGTCCTGGCGGGCGTCGGCAGTGTGGCGACCGAGCACCTGGTGAAGCGGGTACGGCCCAGCCGGGTGCTGCGCTGGTCCCAGCCGCTGGTGCTGCTGGCGCTGCTCGGGGTCGGGGCCGGCGGACAGGGGCGGATCGCCGCGGTGGCCGTGGCACTCGGCGCGTTCGGGCTGGCCGTGGGGGCGCTGGACGCCTCGATGAACATGCTCGGGGTGAGCCTCCAGCGGTCGTACGGGCGCAGCATCATGCTCAGCTTCCATGCCGCGTACAGCCTGGGCGGGATTCTCGGGGCGTCGCTGGCCTGGGTGGGGGCGCACTGGGGGCTCGCGCTGTGGGTGTCGTACCTGCCGGTGGTGGCCGTGCTGCTGCCGGGGACGCTGATCGGGAGCCGGTGGTACGTCGACGGGCGGACGGCGGCTGCCGAGGACGGTGCCGGGGGGCCGGCGGGCGGGGCCGTGGTGTTCCGGCTGCTGCTGCCGCTGTGCCTGGTCATGACGTTCGCCTACATCGGCGACTCGACCGTCTCCAACTGGAGCGCGAAGTACCTGAAGGACGTGCTGGGCAGCTCGGAGCAGCTCGCGACCGTGCCGTACAACGTGTACATGGTGACCACGCTGGCGGGGCGGACCCTGGGGGACTTCGGGGTACGGCGGTTCGGCGCGGCGGCGGTCGTCCGGCTCGGTTCGCTGGTGGCGGCCGGCGGGTTCGCGGTGGTGGCTCTGGCGCCGGGGGCGTGGGTCGGGATGCTCGGGTTCACCCTGCTGGGGCTCGGGCTGTGTGTGCTGGTGCCGCAGACGTTCGCCGCGGCCGGGCGGCTGTTCCCGGGGGCCTCGGACGCGGCGATCGCGCGGCTCAACATCTTCAACTACGTGGGTTTCCTGATCGGTTCGCCCCTGGTGGGGGCGCTCGGGGACACCTGGAGCTACCGGGGCGCGATGCTCGTGCCGATGGTGTTGGTCCTGGTGACGCTGGGGTACGCCCGGTCGTTCGCCGCTCAACCGGACCGATACGGTGGCGGGCATGAGCGGCCGCGCACAGCTGATGTGGGACGAGGCAGTAACGGGCTATGACTTCGGGTCGGACCATCCGATGGATCCGGTCCGGCTGGAGCTGACCCGGAAGCTGGTCGGCGCCTTCGGGCTCGACCGGGAGATGGACGTCGTCGCCGCGAAGCCGGCCGGGGAGTCGACGCTGCGGCTGGTCCACCGGGAGGACTACATCGACGCCGTGAAGGCCGCGTCCGCCGATCCGCGGTCGGCGCGCGGGGCGTACGGGCTCGGGACGACCGACGACCCCGCCTTCGCCGGGATGCACGAGGTGTCCGCGCTGATCGCCGGGCAGTCGGTGGGGGCCGCGGAGGCGGTGTGGCGGGGGGACGCGGACCACGCCGTGAACTTCGCGGGCGGGCTGCACCACGCCATGCCCGGGGGCGCGTCGGGGTTCTGCGTCTACAACGACGCGGCGCTGGCCATCGCGCGGTTGCTGGAGCTGGGGGCGGAGCGGGTCGCCTACGTGGACGTGGACGTGCATCACGGGGACGGGGTGCAGGCGGCGTTCTGGGAGGACCCGCGGGTACTGACGATCTCGCTGCACGAGCATCCCGGGACCTTGTTCCCGGGGAGCGGGTGGCCGCAGGAGACGGGCGCCGGGGCGGGGGAGGGGGCCGCGGTGAACGTGGCGCTGCCGGCCGGTACCGGGGACGCGGGGTGGGTACGGGCGTTCCACGCGGTGGTGCCGGAGCTGCTGGCCGGGTTCCGGCCGCAGGTGCTGGTGTCGCAGCACGGGGCGGACACGCACTTCGAGGACCCGCTCGCGCATCTCGCCGTGTCGTTGGACGCGCAGCGGGCGGTGCAGGTGGCGTGTCACGAGCTGGCGCACGAGTACGCGGACGGGAAGTGGATCGCGCTGGGCGGGGGCGGTTACGCGGTGGTGGAGGTCGTGCCGCGGTCGTGGACGCATCTGGTGGGGATCGCGGGGGGTCGGCCGGTCGCTCCGGAGACGGTGATTCCGGAGGGGTGGCGGCAGGAGGTGTTCGCGCGGACGCGGGAGTTGGGGCCGCGGCGGATGACGGACGGGCGGTGGCCGGTGTCGTGGGTGTCCTGGGACGCCGGGTACGATCCCGCGGACCGGTTGGACCAGGCGGTGCTCGCCACGCGCCGGGCGGCGTTTCCGCTGCGGGGCCTGCTGCCGTGACCGTCCCAGGGGGCTCCGCCCCCTGGACCCCCGTTTGCCCACCCGCCCACCCGTCTCGGTCGGCTGGATGGATGCCGATAACGCTCGTCGGGGCTCGGTCGGCCGGAGGCGGCCGTCGTGGCGCTCCCGGTTCGGTCGGCTGGAGGGGCCGGGCGGGTTGTGGGGCTCGGGCGGCTGGAGGGATCGGTCGGGCTGTGGGGTTCGGTCGGCTGGTGGGGCCGGGTGGGTTGTGAGGCTCGGTCGGGCTGTGGGGCTCGGTCGGCCGGTGGGGCCGGGCGGGCTGGGGGGCTCGGTCGGTCGGGCAGGTGCCGTGGCGCCCGCCGCCCGCCACCCGCCGCCCGGCGGCCGTTAGCCCGACCGTGCGGGATTCCCGGGGTTCTCGTGCCCGGTGTCGAGCCAATGCGTCACCATCGCTCTCGTGTTGACCCCTGATGCCCTGCGTGCCCACCTGCTGGAGGCCCGGCTCGCCGGGGTGGTCGGGACCGGTCGGGAGGGGAGTCTTCGGCGTTATCGGCTGTTCGCGGCGCGGGATCCCCGGGTGTTGATCGGGATTGATCCGGAAGGGTCGTGGACCGGACCGGAACTGCTCGCGTTGATGGCGGAGAGGTGCGGGGTTTCGGCCGATCCCCGGCATACTTCGGGAGCGGATGTGATCGACCCGGCGCTGACGCTGGCCGCGCTGGACGCCTTCGCGGCCCGGATCGGTGAGGTGGCGCGGCGCGGCGGGCCGGTGCTGTTCGGCACCGGGCATCCGGAGCGGCTGCTCGGCTTCTACGCCGGCTTGGCGGACGCCCTGTCGGCGGCGGGATGTGAGGTTCTCACCCCCGCGCAGGGTCGCTGTGTCGACATATTGACCCGGTTCGGTCTACGTACGCACCGACTCGACTACGTACGGGGGATTGCCCTGGTGCGGGAACCGGAAGCCGGGCGCCCCGGTGGTGAGCCGGGTGTCCACAGCCATTCCCCGCTCCCGGTTCGGGTCGCGCTGGAGGCCGCGGCGGAGTCCGGAGGGCCGCTTCCCGAGCTGGTGGTCGGGGACCACGGGTGGCTCTGCGGCGCTGGTCAGCTGGGGTTCGCGGCGATCGGGCCGGCCGACAGCGACGATCCCGCGCCGTTCGTGGGGGAGGCGGAGGGACGGGTGGCTGTCACCGTTCCGGTTGCCGACGGGGCCCGGTCCGACCACTACCTGCCACTGGCCCGCTACGTACTCGAACAAGCCCGTCTGTCCCGGTAGCCGATGATGGGTGCACCTCTTCCCCACTCGCATCACCCGCCCCTACATTGGGGAGTGAGCACGCAACGACGAAGAGTCACCGGAAGGGGAAGCCGGTGGCCGTCGAGTGCGGAAGGTGCAGGTGTGTCATGGCTGCAGCTGGCGAAAGGCCTCTGAACGAGGTCCAGTTCCTGACCGTGGCGGAGGTAGCCACGGTGATGCGAGTGTCCAAGATGACCGTGTACCGGCTGGTGCACAGCGGTCATCTGCCCGCGATCCGGGTGGGGCGGTCGTTCCGCGTCCCGGAGCAAGCGGTACACGAGTACCTCCGTGACAGCTATGTGGGGGTGGAAACCGCCTGACGGCGCTTCCGGAAGAGCCCGGAACACCCTCGATTACGACCTCGGCGCTCGGTTGGGTAGGCTAGCCCCTCGTAGGTCGTGTGGGCCCATGGCGCCCAAACAACCGAGTGATGAGAAGTGAGCGAGGGTAGTCGTGGGCTCTGTTATCAAGAAGCGGCGCAAGCGGATGGCCAAGAAGAAGCACCGCAAGCTGCTCAAGCGCACGCGCGTTCAGCGTCGCAACAAGAAGTAAGCGGCGCCGCCAGGCGTGCCCCTGTGGCCCCCCACCGACCGACGGTGGGGGGCCACAGGCATCTGGGGACTTTCGGTCAGGTCGCGTATCGGGGGTCGTCACAGCGCGACGGCGAACCGCTAAGTTGGCCGCACACGGGAACGCGGGGTACCGGTAGCGCGGGACGCGGGTTACGCGGGAAGGAAGGCGCTGGTCTTGGCGAAGGTCGTGCTCGTCACCGGAGCGGCCCGGCAGCTCGGCGGCCGGTTCGTGCGGAGCGTCCAGCGGGATCCGGGAGTCGAGCGGGTGATCGCCGTGGACGCGGTGCCGCCGGCCCACCCGCTGGGCGACGCCGAATTCGTCCAGGCCGACATCCGGCAGCCGGGCATCGCCCGGGTGCTCGCGGAGACGGGCGCCGACACGGTCGTCCACATGGACGTGACGGGTACCGCCCTGGCCGGCGGCGGCCGGGCCTCGGTCAAGGAGACCAACGTCATCGGCACCATGCAGCTCCTCGGCGCCTGCCAGAAGTCGCCGGCCCTGCGGCGGCTGGTGGTGAAGTCCAGTACGAACGTCTACGGGTCCGCGCCGCGCGACCCGGCCGTCTTCACCGAGACCACCGCGGCCAAGTCGCTGCCCAGCGGCGGCTTCGCGAAGGACGCCGTGGAGGTCGAGGGGTATGTGCGCGGCTTCGCCCGGCGGCGCCCGGACGTCGCCGTCTGCGTGCTGCGGTTCGCCAACATCCTCGGTCCCGACGCGGACACCCCGCTCGCCTCGTACTTCTCACTGCCCGTCCTGCCGACCGTGTTCGGCTACGACCCCCGGCTCCAGTTCGTGCACGAGGACGATGTCGTCGAGGTGCTGCGGCTCGCCTCGCACGAGCCGCGCCGGGGCACGCTGAACAGCGGCACCTTCAACATCGCCGGCGACGGCGTGCTGCTGCTCTCGCAGTGCTCCCGGCGGCTCGGCCGCCCCACCGTGCCGCTGCTGCTGCCCGCGGTCACCTGGGCCGGCTCGTTGGTCCGTACGCTGGGTATGACGGACTTCTCACCCGAGCAGATCCGGCTGCTCACCCACGGGCGGGTGGTGGACACCGTCCAGATGCGCGAGACGCTCGGCTTCACCCCCACCCACACGACCGCGGAGACGTTCGCGGACTTCGCGCGCGGGCAGGGCCCGGGGCTGCCGCCGCCGGAGACGCTCGCGGGAGCCGTCGACCGGGTCGCCGCGCTGGCCGCGGGGAACCCGGGCCGGCCCACGACGCACAGCGCCAACTGAGGAGAGCGGCAACGATGGCGGACGCCAAGGTCATTCCGTTCGACGACGACCGGTCGCGCGGGAACGCCGGGCAGCGCCCGGCCCGCCGCCGGGCTCCGGGCGGCCGGCGCGCGGGCGGCGAGGGCGCGCGGGCGCGCGGGGCCGGGGACGCCGGGGAACTGGGGGAGGTGCAGTCCCTGCCGGGCCGGGGCCCGGCGCGGGAGGACGGTGCCGTGCGCCGCGAGGAAAGCCGCGAGGACGGGCCGGCCGAGCCGGCGGGCGGTGGCGGTCTGGAGGCCCGGGTGGCGGCCGGGCTGGCGTTCCTGCGGCGCCGGCTCACCGGGGAGTACGACGTCGACGACTTCGGTTACGACGAGGAACTGACCGACCAGGTCCTGATGTCGATGCTGCGGCCGGTGTACGAGAAGTACTTCCGGGTCGAGGTGAAGGGCGTCGAGAACATCCCGGCGAAGGGCGGGGCGCTGATCGTCGCCAACCACTCCGGGACGCTGCCGCTGGACGGGCTGATGATGCAGGTCGCCGTGCACGACCACCATCCGGCCGGGCGGCACCTGCGGCTGCTCGCGGCCGACCTGGTCTTCGTGCTGCCGGTGGTCAACGAGCTGGCCCGCAAGCTCGGGCACACCCTGGCCTGCGCGGAGGACGCGGAGCGGCTGCTGGCGCAGGGCGAGCTGGTCGGGGTGATGCCCGAGGGGTTCAAGGGCATCGGGAAACCCTTCAGCGAGCGGTACAAGCTCCAGCGGTTCGGGCGGGGCGGCTTCGTGTCGACCGCGCTGCGGCAGGGGGCGCCGATCATCCCCTGCTCGATCGTCGGGGCCGAGGAGATCTACCCGATGATCGGCAACGCCAAGACGCTGGCCCGGCTGCTGGGCTTCCCGTACTTCCCGCTGACCCCGACGTTCCCCTGGCTGGGGCCGCTGGGCGCGATCCCGCTGCCGACGAAGTGGACGATCCAGTTCGGGGAGCCGATCCACACGGACGGGTATCCGCCGGAGGCGGCCGAGGACCCGATGCTGATGTTCAACCTGACCGACCAGGTGCGCGAGCAGATCCAGCACACGCTGTACAAGCTGCTGGTGCAGCGTCGCTCGGTGTTCTTCTGACCCTTGTTCACGACGAAGGGGCGCCCCGCTCGGGAAAGGGGCGCCCCTTCGCGTGCCGTACCGGCCGCGGTCAGACCGGGGTCACTCGGCGTCCTCGCCGTCGATGCCCAGGCCGGGCAGCAGGCCCGGGAGCAGCGGGGGCAGGGTGACGTCCGGGGCCGCCGGGGTCGGGGCCTTGCCGGACGGGGTGGTGCCGTCGCCGCCGAGCTTCGGGGGCTGGAGCAGACCGCCGGTGTCGCCGCCGATCAGACCGTCACCGCCGCTGCCGGTGGCCGGACCGCTCGGGTCGCCGGTGCTGCCGTGCTTGCCGGCGGACGGGGAGTGGCCGCCGGCGCTCGGGGTGGTCGACCGGTGGGTGCCGGAGCTGCCCGTGGACGCCGAGCCCGGACCCCGCCGCTTGCCGTCGCCGGGCCGGCCCGACGGCTGGGGCAGCAGCGACTGCAACGGGGCGACTTCCTGGTCTATGGCCTCGAAGACCGACGACACCTGGTCTCTGACGTCCCCGAGCTGCACGGGCAGCTTGTGGCTGACCGCGCTCCACGCCTCGCGGTGGGACCGGGAGAAGCTGGACAGCGCCTGGATGGGGCCCAGCGACTGGGGGTCGGCCTCGTACGCCGCGTGCAGCAGGCGGTGGCCCTCGGCGACGTCGTGCCGCATGCCGGACAGGGTGCGCCGGATCTCGCCGATGGACTCGTGGTCGAGATGGCCGCCGCGCCCGCGGTCCAGCAGCCGGCGGGCCTCGCTGAGCCGGGTGGAGGCCTGGTCGAGGTAGGTCTGGCCGCGCTGGTCGTCGCCGTCGGCCAGGTAGTTGAGCTTGAAGTCCTCGATGCCTCGCTTGAGCCCGTACAGCGAGTCGCCGGGCAGCGCGTCGGAACTCGCGGCGGCGACCCCGCCGAAGGCCCCGGCGGCCACGCCCACGCTCAGCCCGCCCGCCGCGAGCCCCTTGGTCAGCCGGGAACGCGGTCTGAGCTTGCCCAGCGGGCTGGCCCGGTGCGCGCCCTTGGCCTTGCGCTGTTCCGGTACCGACGCGTTCGTCGCCCCCGCACCCTCCCGGAACATGGCCTCCATCGCGGCCACCAGCTGGGCGCGCTGGACGACCTTGACCTCCGGGTCGAGCTCCGGCTTGGGCAGCTCGCCGAGTCCGGCGGCCAGGGTCAGCAGCGCACCCTGCTCGGTCCGCTCCTCGGCGGTCGGCGGTGAATCCGCCGCCGCCGCGGGCTGCTCGGCCGCCGGGTCCCGGTCGGACTGCTCCTCCAGGGCCTGGGCGAAGGCGTTCGCCCGCCGGTGCGCCGATACGTTCGCGATCACTGGCGGCACCTCCTCTCGTCATGACGGTCGACTCCCCAGGGGGTCCTGAGGGTTGCACGCCCGCGACCACTTCACACGATCGAGCGATCAGGGTCGGCCAGGACGTGACCACAGGGAGCCTGTATCCCGCACAACGACTGGCGCGGCACTTGGGTTACGGACGCCGGACGATCGACTCGGAAACACAACACGCATTCACGCGAAGTGAGTTGAGTGTCGCCCTGAGTGGCACGCGGGCCGCCCGGCTCAGCGCGCGTCGTCCGGCAGCAGCCGGGCCAGGGTGCGTACGGCACGGTACTGGAGGGTCTTGATGGCACCCTCGTTCTTGCCCATGACCCGGGCCGTCTCCGCGACCGACAGCCCCTGGAGGAAGCGCAGCGTCACGCACTCCTGCTGCTGCGGGTTGAGCCGGCGCACGGCGTCCAGCAGGGCGGCGTTCGACAGCGACTCCAGGACCGAGTCCTCCGGGGAGCGCTCGACCTCGTTGGCGTCCAGCATCTCGCCGGTGGTGACCTCCAGCCGGAAGCGGCTGGACTTGAAGTGGTCGGCGACGAGGTTGCGGGCGATCGTCACGAGCCAGGCGCCGAAGTCACGGCCCTGCCAGGTGAAGGTCCCGATTCTGCGGAGCGCCCGCAGAAAGGTCTCGCTCGTGAGGTCCTCGGCGGTGGCCTTGCCGCCCACGCGGTAGTAGATGTACCGGTAGACGGTGTCGTTGTACTGGTCGTAGAGCCGTCCGAAGGCCTCGGCCTCGCCGGCCTGGGCGCGTTCGACCAGGTCCATCATCCGGGCGCTGTCGCTGTCCGCGGCGGGCCGGCGGGCGGTCGTGGCGCCGGTGGAGCGCCCTCGTCTGCCGACCGCGGCGCCGCCGTCGGCCAGTGCGTAGCACGGGCCTACGGGCGCGGCGGCGGCGAAGGCGGGGACGGCGTACGCGGCGGTGGGGACGAGACCGCGCAGCGTCTCTTTGACCGTCGCGACCGTCGCGCGCAGCGTAGCCAGGCCCGAGGCGTCAACCCCGACGTGTGGGTACACGGGACTCCCAGAGGCAGAGCTTCCATCACGTGCAGTGCGGGACCTTTCACCCGTCGTGGCGACGGAGGGGTACCGGATTGCGTCTGAGGAGAATAACGCTTCGTGCAGGCGCTGCTACACCGAGTTGCTCAAATCATCGATTGCGTCGCTTCTGTAACCGATTGACGTCCGATCGGGTGCCCTAAGTTGATCGGTTGTTGAGCGGAAGGCGACGGGTTTGGGTGAAGTCCAGGGCAAGTTGAAATGGCCCCGGCATAATTCGTGCGCGCGGGCCGGCGGGCGTGCGACCGGGTCCTAGCGACGCCGTCGGCTTATGGCGATGGCCGCCGCGGTGCCGCCGGCGACCGCTCCGACGCCCGCCGCCGCGGGGATGCCCACCTTGGCGGCCTTGCGGCCGGTGCGGTAGTCCCGGAGCCGCCAGTCCTTCTCGCGGGCGTGCCGGCGCAGCTTGGCGTCCGGGTTGATGGCGTAGGGGTGGCCGACCAGCGAGAGCATCGGGATGTCGTTGTGGCTGTCGCTGTAGGCCGCGCAGCGCGCGAGGTCCAGCCCCTCCGCCGAGGCCAGCGCGCGGACCGCCTCCGCCTTCGCGGGCCCGTGCAGGGGCTCGCCGACCAGCTTGCCGGTGTAGACGCCGTCGACGGACTCCGCGACCGTGCCGAGGGCGCCGGTCAGGCCGAGGCGCCGGGCGATGACCTGGGCGATCTCCACGGGGGCGGCGGTGACCAGCCACACCTTCTGGCCGGCGTCCAGGTGGGCCTGGGCCAGGGCGCGGGTACCGGGCCAGATGCGGTCGGCCATGTACTCGTCGTAGATCTCCTCGCCGATCGTCTCCAGTTCGGCGACGCGGTGGCCCTTGACGATGGAGAGCGCGGAGTCGCGGGCGTCCTGCATGTGCTCGGGGTCCTCGACGCCGGCCAGCCGGAACCAGGCCTGCTGCCAGGCGAACCGGGCCAAGTCGCGGGTCTCGAAGAACTTCCGCTTGTACAGGCCCCGCCCGAAGTGGAACAACGCCGCGCCCTGCATCACGGTGTTGTCCAGGTCGAAGAAGGCGGCGGCCTTGGTGTCGCCGAACACCGGGAACTCGGGTTCCGCCGCGGCGGGCCCGGCTGTCTCCAGCGCCTCCTGGGAGGATTTGCGGGCGGCCTCCGCCGAGGCCTCGCCTGCCAACACGCTCCGCGCCGTGGCGGAGCGCCTACGGGGAGTGAGCCATCCGAGAGCGGCCATGTCGTGAGCATAGCCAGTACCCCGGGTGCTTCCGGAGTCGAGAGGTTGGCAGGGCGTGAACTCTGCGCGACCCGCCGTTGAAGGGGGCGCGGGGCATGGGTCGGGCCGTGCCCGGCCCGCGCGGGAGAATGGCCGGCATGAGCCCCCTCTTCCGACGCAAGGCCGAGCCCCGTGAGCGGCTGGTCACCCTGGTCCGCAAGCCCGGCTGCCATCTGTGCGACGACGCCCAGCTCGTCGTCGAGAAGGTGTGCGGCGACCTCGGCGTGCCCTGGGAGCCGAGGGACATCACCGAGGACGCGGCGCTGCACGAGCGGTACTGGGAGCAGATCCCGGTCGTCCTGATCGACGGTGAACAGCACACCTTCTGGCGCGTGAACGAGGAGCGGCTGCGCCGGGCACTGACCGACTAGTCCAAACTCGGCCGGAAAGTCGCTTAGGATCGACGGCGGTTTGGTCTCGGGGGCGGGATTCGTGAGGAGTGTGTGCGGTTTTGCCCCCAGTAATGAAGGGACATCGGTGTGTGCCCGTCGGTTCCCGGCCAGGGTGGCGAAGGCGCGTGACCCCGGTCACTTCTGCCGGGCAAATCGGACACCATCTTTGTGCACGCGTTCACAAAGACATAGCCTGCTGTCGACGGGGCGGTCCGGGGACGTATGACCGCCTGCAGCCCCGCTCTACCCGCAGGAGCACCGTGGCAACTGGCCGAACACACCGACCGGCGACCCGTAGCCGAGGGATTCCCGAGGCCACCGTCGCCCGGCTTCCGCTGTACCTCCGCGCGCTGACCGCACTGTCGGAGCGCTCGGTCCCCACGGTCTCCTCCGAGGAACTGGCCGCGGCGGCGGGGGTCAACTCCGCCAAGCTGCGCAAGGACTTCTCCTACCTGGGCTCCTACGGAACGCGCGGTGTCGGCTACGACGTGGAATACCTCGTCTACCAGATCTCCCGCGAACTCGGCCTGACCCAGGACTGGCCCGTCGTCATCGTCGGTATCGGCAACCTCGGCGCGGCCCTCGCCAACTACGGCGGCTTCGCCTCCCGCGGCTTCCGGGTCGCCGCCCTCATCGACGCCGACCCGGCGATGGCGGGCAAGCCCGTCGCCGGCATCCCGGTGCGGCACACCGACGAACTCGAGAAGATCATCGAGGACAACGGCGTCTCCATCGGCGTCATCGCCACCCCGGCCGGCGCCGCCCAGCCGGTCTGCGACCGGCTCGTGGCCGCCGGTGTCACCTCGATCCTGAACTTCGCGCCGACCGTGCTGACCGTCCCGGACGGCGTCGACGTGCGCAAGGTCGACCTCTCCATCGAGCTGCAGATCCTCGCCTTCCACGAGCAGCGCAAGGCCGGCGAGGAGACCGCCGCCGGCGACGGCGCCGTACCCGCCGCCACCCCCCGGGGCACGGCCGCCGACGGCTCCGCCGACCAGGGACCCGACGGGGACGTGCCCGCCGTGATGCCGGCATGAGCCTCCTCGTCGTCGGACTGAGTCACCGCAGCGCCCCGGTCAGCGTGCTGGAGCGGGCCGCGCTCGCCGTGGACGCCCAGACCAAGCTGCTGCACGACACGGTCGCCGCCGAGCCCGCCACCGAGGCCGCGGTGCTCGCCACCTGCAACCGCATCGAGCTGTACGCCGATGTGGACAAGTTCCACGCCGGTGTCGCCGAGCTGTCCACGCTGCTCGCCCAGCACAGCGGCGTCGGCCTGGAAGAGCTGACCCCCTATCTGTACGTGCACTACGAGGACCGGGCCGTCCACCACCTGTTCTCGGTGGCCTGCGGACTGGACTCGATGGTCGTCGGCGAGGGCCAGATCCTCGGCCAGATCAAGGACTCCCTGGCCCGCGCCCAGGAGCTGCACACCGCCGGCCGGCTGCTGAACGACCTGTTCCAGCAGGCCCTCCGGGTCGGCAAGCGCGCCCACTCCGAGACCGGCATCGACCGCGCCGGGCAGTCCCTGGTCACCTTCGGCCTGGAGCAGCTCGCCGCGGGCGGGGACGTACAGGGCTGGGCGGCCGGCCGCCGGGCGCTGGTGATCGGCGCCGGATCGATGTCGTCGCTGGCCGCGGCCACCCTCGCGCGCTGCGGGATCGCCGAGGTCGTCGTCGCCAACCGCACCTTCGAGCGCGCCGAGCGCCTCGCGCGGATACTCACCGAGGGCGACGACACCTCCGTGGCCGCCCGCGCGGTGCGGATGGACGCGGTGCCCGACGAGCTGACACGTGCCGACGTCGTCGTCTCCTGTACCGGGGCGACGGGCCTGGTGCTCACGGCGGACGCGGTCGCACGGGCGGTCGAGGACCGCACCGGGCGGCCCGTCGCCGACACCGCGACCCCGGCAGCCGCGCCCGAGGAGCCCGCGCAGGCCGAGGCGGCGCTCGCGCCGGCCGGC
Source organism: Streptomyces pyxinicus (assembly GCF_024753135.1). Lineage (GTDB taxonomy): Bacteria > Actinomycetota > Actinomycetes > Streptomycetales > Streptomycetaceae > Streptomyces > Streptomyces pyxinicus. The sequence continues at coordinate 14,063 of NZ_JANUGP010000011.1, forward strand.
ACCGGCGCGGACGAGAACTGCCCGCTGGACCTGGCCGCCGCGCAGTCCGGGTTCTCCGTGCTCGGCGAGGCCGCCGTGGCCGGCATGGACGCGGCCACCCTGGAGCAGCACGCGGCCTGGGTCGCGGGCGGCACGGTCGACCGCCGCGAGCGCCGTACCCCCGAGGCGGACGCCGAACTGATCTCCGCGCTCGCCGCGACCGCCGCCACCGCCGGCCGCATCCCCGAGCTGCGCAAGCCCGAGCCGCTCGCCGTGATCCCCCGGCCCGCGCCCGCCCTCTTCCTCCTCGACCTGGCCATGCCCCGCGACATCGACGCGGCGGCGCACCGGCTGGCCGGGGTGCGGCTGGTGGACATCGAGTCCCTCGCCGAGGCCTCCGCCGACGCGCCGATGGCGACCGACGTGGACCAGGTCCGGCGTATCGTCTCCGACGAGGTCGCGGCCTTCGGCGCGGCACAGCGGGCGGCCCACATCACGCCGACCGTGGTCGCGCTGCGCACCATGGCCGCCGACGTCGTCGCCGGCGAGATCACCCGGCTCGACGGCCGCCTGCCCGACCTGGACGCACGCCAGCGCGGCGAGATCCGGCAGGCCGTGCACCGGGTCGTGGACAAGCTGCTGCACGCGCCGACCGTACGGGTCAAGCAGCTCGCGGCCGAGCCCGGCGGCGCCGGGTACGCGGACGCGCTGCGCACCCTCTTCGACCTCGACCCCGAGACGGTCGCCGCCGTCTCCCGGGCCGAGGACAGCACAGACGACAAGGACCGACCGGCATGACGGAGAAGGCACTGCGACTGGGGACCAGGCGGAGCAAGCTCGCCATGGCCCAGTCCGGCCAGGTGGCGGAGGCGGTCCGGCAGCTGACCGGGCGGCCCGTCGAGCTGGTCGAGATCACCACCTACGGCGACACCTCCCGCGAGCACCTCGCGCAGATCGGCGGCACCGGCGTCTTCGTGACGGCGCTGCGGGACGCGCTGGTGCGCGGTGAGGTCGACTTCGCGGTTCACTCGCTCAAGGACCTCCCGACCACCCAGCCCGAGGAGCTGGTCCTGGCCGCCGTACCGGTGCGCGAGGACCCCCGGGACGCGATCGTCGCGCGGGACGCGCTGAAGTTCACCGACCTGCCGCGCGGGGCGCGCATCGGCACCGGTTCGCCGCGCCGCATGGCGCAGCTGAACGCGTACGCCCGCGCCCACGGACTGGACATCGAGACGGTCCCGATCCGCGGCAACGTCGACACCCGGATCGGATACGTCCGGGCCGGGGAGCTGGACGCGGTCGTGCTGGCCGCCGCCGGGCTCCACCGGATCGGCCGGATCGACGAGGTGACCGACCTCCTGTCGGTCGACACGGTTCTGCCCGCCCCCGGCCAGGGGGCACTGGCGATCGAATGTGCCGCGGACCGCGCGGACATGATCGCGGCGCTCGGCGAGCTCGACGACCCGTTCACCCGGGTCGCCGTCACCGCCGAGCGGTCACTGCTCGCCGCCCTGGAGGCCGGTTGCAGCGCACCTGTGGGCGCGCTGGCCGACGGGGACTTCCGGGGCGACGGGCAGACTGTCAAGGAAATGCGCCTGCGGGGCGTCGTCGGCACGACCGACGGCACTCGTACGGTGCAGCTGTCCACCACCGGTCCCGTGCCCCAGGCGCACGACCAGGCGCTGGCACTCGGTCGCGAACTCGCCACCGAGATGCTCGCCCAGGGCGCGGCCGGTCTTATGGGGGAGCGAGCACGATGAGCCCCACCACTCTGCCCGCCGGTCCGGAACACGGTCACGTCACCTTCCTGGGTGCCGGACCCGGGGATCCGGGACTGCTGACTCTGCGCGCCGTGGAGGCGCTGTCGCACGCGGACGTCCTGGTCGCCGAGCACGAGGTGCTCGACGTGATCCGGACGCACGCCCGACAGGGTGTCTCCGTCGTACGGACGGACGCCGATCCCTCCTCGGTCGCGCCGCCGGGCACGGGCACGCCGCAGCTCACGGTCGTTGACGGCACGTCAGCGCCCGCCGCTGTCCCGCCCCCTGCCCGGGATGCCGCTCATCTTGTCATGGAGGCCGTGCGGGGCGGCAGGCGGGTCGTCCGTGCGGTCTCCGGGGACCCGGGACTTGATACGGACGCGGCCGGCGAAATGCTCGCCTGCGCCGCCGCCGGTGTGCCCTTCGAGGTCGTACCGGGTGTGGCGGCCGCGGTCGGCGTGCCCGCCTACGCCGGTGTGCCGCTGCGGGACGCCGAGGGCGCGGACGTCCGGTTCGTGGACGCCCGGACCGCCTCCGACCGCTGCTGGGCGGAGGTGGGCGCGTCCGACGGCACGGTGGTGGTGTCGACGACGCTCGACTCCGTGGCCGCGGCGGCCGGCGAACTGGTCGCCGCGGGCCGCAAGCCCGACACCCCGCTCTCCGTCACGGTCGCCGGTACGACGACCCGGCAGCGCACCTGGACGGCGACGCTCGGCACCATCGCGCAGACCCTCAAGCAGGCGAAGGTGCTGCCGTCCCCGGACGGCGGGCGCCCGGTGATAGCCGTGGTCGGCGAGCGTTCCGCCGCCGCCCGGCGCGACCAGCTGTCGTGGTTCGAGTCCAAGCCGCTGTTCGGCTGGAAGGTGCTCGTGCCGCGCACGAAGGAGCAGGCGGCCTCGCTCTCCGACCAGCTGCGGTCCTACGGCGCGGTCCCGCACGAGGTCCCGACCATCGCGGTGGAACCGCCGCGCACCCCGCAGCAGATGGAGCGGGCGGTCAAGGGCCTGGTCACCGGACGCTACGAGTGGATCGCCTTCACCTCGGTCAACGCGGTCAAGGCGGTGCGCGAGAAGTTCGAGGAGTACGGCCTCGACGCCCGCGCCTTCGCCGGGATCAAGGTGGCCGCGGTGGGCGAGCAGACCGCCAGGGCGCTGATCGCCTTCGGCGTGAAGCCGGACCTGGTGCCGAGCGGCGAGCAGTCCGCGGCCGGCCTCCTGGAGGACTGGCCGCCCTACGACCCGGTCTTCGACCCGATCGACCGGGTCTTCCTGCCCCGCGCGGACATCGCCACCGAGACCCTGGTGGCCGGACTGATCGAGCTGGGCTGGGAAGTGGACGACGTCACCGCCTACCGGACGGTGCGCGCCTCGCCGCCGCCGGCCGACACCCGGGAGGCGATCAAGGGCGGCGGCTTCGACGCGGTGCTCTTCACCTCGTCCTCCACGGTCCGCAACCTGGTCGGTATCGCGGGCAAGCCGCACAACGTGACGGTGATCGCCTGCATCGGTCCGGCGACGGCCAAGACGGCCGAGGAACACGGGCTGCGCGTCGACGTCATGGCCCCGGAGCCGTCCGTCCACAAGCTGGCGGAGGCCCTGGCCGACTTCGGCCTGAAGCGCCGCGCCGCCGCCCTGGAGTCGGGCGACCCGGTCACCCGCCCCAGCGAACGCCGCCCCGGCGCCCGCCGCCGCCGCTCGACCACCTGAGATACGGCGGAGTGCCTCTTGCCACCGAGGCACTCCGCCGGTCTTCCTCTGTGTTCCGTCAGCGCTGGACGGCGTAGGGGAGGAAGGTCGCCCAGGTGGTGGGGGTGAGGGTGAGGCGGGGGCCGTGGGGGTTCTTGGAGTCACGGACGAGGATCTGGTCGGGGATGGTGGCGACCTCGATGCAGTCAGGCCCCTCAGGCGTGCTGTAGCTGCTCTTCGCCCAGATCAGGGTAGGTGCGGGGGTCATTTCTCTCCAGCCGCGTAGGGGAGGAAGGTCGCCCAGGTGGTGGGGGTGAGGGCGAGGCGGGGGCCGTCGGGGTTCTTGGAGTCGCGGACGAGGATGTGGTCGGGGGCGGTGGCCATCTCGACGCAGTCGGGTCCGTCAGGCGTGCTGTAGCTGCTCTTTATCCAGTGGGTCATTCTTCTCCCAGCACTTTCTCGATGAAGGCCAGTGACTCCCGGGGGGTGAGAGCCTGTGCGCGGATGATCCCATAGCGCATGTCCAGCACCTGGGCTTCCTTCGGTTCGTTGATCACACGGCTGACGAGCTGGACCTCGTTGTGTCCAACGGTGCTCCCGTCCTGCAGCCGCAGCAGCCTGAACGAACCCGCGAGACCGGCGTTGTCCTCGCGGTCCAGAGGCAGGATCTGCAAGTCGACGTTCCTGAACCGGCCGAGTGCCAGCAGGTGTTCGAGCTGCCTTCGCATGACCATGGTGCCACCGATGGGACGACGCAGCGTCGACTCGCACTGGACGAAGCTGAAGACTCGCGGCGGCGCTTCAGCGAGGATGTCCTGACGAGCCAGGCGCGCCGCCACTTGCTGCTCCAGCGCCTCTTCCGTGAACGCGGGCCGCCGGGTGGCCATCGACGCGCGCATGTACTCTTCCGTCTGCAACAGCCCCTGAATCACTGAGTTGTTGTAGGCGCACAGCTCGACCGCCTCCGCCTCCAGCTTCTTCAAATCCCGGACCTTCTTCGGGTAGCGGATCTCCGCCAGGTCCTCCTTCATCGCGGCGATCTTGCCGCCCGCGTTCAGGGCCGTGTCGGCCGCGTCCAGGTACTCCGGCCGGGGAATGCGCCGCCTGCGCTCCACGGAGGAGACCAGTTCCTCGCCGTACCCGATCGCCGTCCCGAACTCCGCCTGGGTGAGGCCGGCCGCCTCCCGCCACAGTTTCAGTTGCCGTGCGACGGTGCGGATCACCGCTCCGGCCTCGTCGTCGTCCGGCTCCACGTTCCAGTCGCTCATGTCCGCCGCCTCCATGCCGCGCCCCTTCCCCGGTCCAACCCGTCACGCCGGTCATCGGTCACCCCGTACGGCCCGGACACAGCCGGACGTCGGGCGGACAGCCACTGCCCGCACGGGGTGCCGTACTTCACAGGCTAAGCACGCATGGCCACGCTGAGTCACGTGAATGAGCGAATCTCCACCCACCGCGACACGGAACGCGAGTTCTTCGTGCCGCTCTCCGCAACCCGGCGCGGCGCCCGGCTGGCCCGTCTGCTCGCGACCGAGCAACTGCGCTCCTGGGGGCTGCCGTTGGACCCCGCCCGGCTGATCGTCGCCGAGCTGGCGGCCAACGCGGCGCTGCACGGCAAGGTGCGCGGCCGGGGCTTCCGGGTCACGCTCTCGAACATCGACGCGCGGGTCCTGCGGATCGAGGTGACCGATCCCCGGGGTGATCGGCTCCCGGTGAAGGGGGCTGCCGCTGATGGGGTCGGCGAGTCCGGGTACGGGCTGTTGCTGGTCGAGCAGTTGGCGGATCGTTGGGGTGTGCGGGAGGGGCCGGTGCCGTGCAAGACGGTGTGGGCGGAACTGGATCTCGCCGTCACCGGGGATCAGGCGGCGGAGCCGGTGACCTCCCAGGCCGCCTCGATCATCCCGAAGATCTCGTCCACCGCCGCTTCCGGATCGTCGGCTTCCCGGGCCAGGGAGTAGGCGTCGATCGCGAACCGGGCGATGGTGCGGCAGGCCGTGGCGGTCCGGGACAGCTCCGGGTCGGCGGCGATGGCCGTCGCCAGTGACGCCGCGTGGCGCAGCCGCATCGACTCGTCGTACTCCCGCAGGGCCGGTGTCTCCTCCACCAGGCGCCAGACCGGGGCCGCGTCGTCCGCCGTGCAGTGCCGTACCAGGGCGTGGATCTCGCGGCGCAGGGCGGGCATGAGCGGCTCGTGCGGTGCCCGGTCGGTGACCGCCCGGATCAGGCCTCGCTCGAAGTCCTCGTCCTGTTCGAAGACGAGGGCCTCTTTCGAGGCGAAGTGGGCGAAGACCGTGGTGACGGCCACGTCGGCCGCGGCGGCCACGTCCCGGATGCCCACCGCGTCGTAGCCGCGTTCCAGGAAGAGCCGCAGGGCGGTGTCGGCGATCTTCCGGCGGGTCGCGGCCTTCTTGCGTTCACGGCGTCCGGGCGGCTCGGTCATGGCCCGAAACTAGCAGGTTCGAAAAGCTAACCGTTGTGAAAAGCTAACGGTTAGGGTTATGTTCGGGGCATGAGAAAAGTGAGCTTCGCCGAGTTCGGTGGTCCGGACGTGCTGCGGTTGATCGACGCCGAGGAGCCCCACGCGGGCCCGGGGCAGGTGCGCGTCGCCGTGCGGGCGGCGGGTGTGAACCCCGTCGACTGGAGAATCCGGGAGGGCCAGGTCCTCGGCGCCCATCCCACCGAACTGCCCTCCGGGGTCGGTCTCGACGCCGCCGGGGTGGTGGACGAGGTCGGCGCGGGTGTCGAGGGGGTCGAGATCGGGGACCACGTGTTCGGTGAAGGCGTCGGCACCTACGCCGAGTTCGCCGTGCTGTCGGCCTGGGCCCGGATACCCGAGGGACTGACATTCGAGGAGGCCGCCGGCTACCCCTCCGTGACGGAGACCGCGCTGCGCATCCTCCGCGAGGCCGGCGTGCGGCCCGGCCAGACGCTGCTGGTCAGCGGCGCCGCCGGGGGAGTCGGCTCGGCGGTGCTCCAGATCGCCCGCGAGCGCGGCATCACGGTGATCGGCACGGCCGGCGCCGCGAACCAGGACTACCTGCGGGGCCTGGGCGCGCTCGCCACCACGTACGGCGACGGCTGGACCGAGCGGGTCCGGGCGCTCGGGCGGGTGGACGCGGCGCTCGACCTGGCCGGCTCGGGCGTGATCCGCGAACTCGTCGAGCTGACCGGCGACCCGGGGAAGGTGATCTCCATCGCCGACCTCGACGCGCCGCGGCACGGTGTCCGGTTCTCCGGCGTGGCCGGGAGCGTGCCGGACGCGCTCGCCGAGGCCGCCGACCTCATCGTCCGGGGCAGGCTCCACATCCCGGTCGAGAAGGTGTACCGGCTCACCGAGGCCGCGGCGGCGCACGCCGACAGCCAGGCCGGGCACGCGCGCGGACGGCGGGTCATCGTCCCCTGAGCAGGGCCCGCGGGGCCGACAGGGCGTCGGCATCGGGGGCCCGGGGGCGGGCGTAGCGTAGAGGCCATGTCGAAGTACGGATCCTTCCCCGGTACCCGTCCCCGGCGGCTGCGGACGTCGCCCGTCATGCGCCGGATGGTCGCGGAGACGCGGCTGCACCCGGCCGACTTCATCCTCCCGGCGTTCGTCCGGGAGGGCGTGAGCGAGCCGGTGCCGATCGGCGCCATGCCCGGCGTCCTCCAGCACACCCGGGACAGCCTGAAGAAGGCCGCGCTGGAGGCGGTCGAGGCCGGGGTCTCCGGGATCATGCTGTTCGGCGTGCCCGAGGAGGGCAAGAAGGACGCCCGGGGCACGGTCGGCACCGACCCGGACGGCATCCTCCAGCTCGCCCTGCGCGACGTGCGCGCCGAGGTCGGCGACGACCTGCTCGTCATGTCCGACCTGTGCCTGGACGAGTTCACCGACCACGGGCACTGCGGTGTCCTGGACGCCGAGGGCCGCGTCGACAACGACGCGACCCTGGAGCGGTACGCCGAGATGGCCCAGGTGCAGGCCGACGCCGGCGCCCATGTCGTCGGCCCGAGCGGCATGATGGACGGCCAGATCGGCGTCATCCGCGACGCCCTCGACCAGATCGGCCGCGAGGACGTGGCCATCCTCGCCTACACCGTCAAGTATTCCTCGGCGTTCTTCGGCCCCTTCCGGGAGGCCGTCGCCTCCTCGCTCCAGGGCGACCGCAAGACCTACCAGCAGGACCCGGCCAACTGGCGCGAGTCCCTGCGGGAACTGGAGCTGGATCTCGCCGAGGGCGCGGACATGGTCATGGTGAAGCCGGCCGGTCCGTACCTCGACATCCTGGCCCGGGTCGCGGACGCCGTGGACGTCCCGGTCGCCGCCTACCAGATCTCCGGCGAGTACGCGATGGTGGAGGCCGCCGCCGAGAAGGGCTGGATCGACCGGGACCAGGCCATCCTGGAGACCCTGACCGGCATCAAGCGGGCCGGCGCGCGCACCATCCTCACCTACTGGGCGACCGAGGCCGCCCAGCGGCTGCGGCGCCTGGAGGGCACTACCAGGTGAGCGCGTCCGACGCGCTGCTCTGCCAGTACGTCATCGCCAGTGTGGAGTCGTAGTACACGCCCTTCGCGGTGAGCGCCGGGTGCGCGGAGGGCGCCGAGTTGCTGCCCGGCGTGCTGCCCGCGAAGTACACCTCCAGCTTGTGGGCCGTGGTGCCGTTCTGCCCGCTGCCGTCGGCGGCCGACAGCCGGACACCGGCGTACCCGGACTCGCCCGGGGCCAGGGTCACCACGGCCTGCGGCTGGCTGTCCTTGATGACCTCCGGCGCCCACTGCGCGTCGTCGAAGCGCGGGGTCGGCCAGTACAGCAGGTCACAGCTCTTGCCGCTGGTGTTCTTCGCGGTGAGCAGCAGGTGGTTGAGCGGGCGGGACACCGGCGCGGCCGTCACCTTGGTGTTCGAGCCGTTGCAGGGGTGCAGCGCGGTGGACTTCGGCTGAGCGCCCTTCGGCTGGGTGCCCTTCTGCTTCGTCGCCGACGTGCGGGCGGACACGCTGGTGGCGTGGCCCGGAGCGGAGCCGGCTTCGGCACTCGTGCCGCCGTCCGTCGTGGCCTTCGCCGCCGTGGTGGGCTGGGGCCGGGCGGCGCCCTCGTCCTTCGTACCGGTCCCGCCTCCCCCGCAGGCCGTCAGGGCGAGAGCGGCCACGGCGGTACCGGTCGCGGCGTACAGACGGATGTGGCGCATACGCATGGCAAGTCCTCTTTCGGGCTGGGCCCTTCGGCGTGCTTGGATGACCAACAGCCTGCGGGCCGAGTCGTCCCGGCCGCCACGGCCGGCGGACGATCCGGGACGATGGAACGCCCGCATAGGCTCTGACCTGGTCATACGCCCCACCTCTGGAACGCCGGGGTGGAACGCGGGGGGACGGAGGAACGGTGTCGCAGGACACGTTCGGGAGTGATTTCGCCGAGCTGCTGGGGGAGTTGAAGCAACGCTCCGGGCACAGCTACGGCACGCTCGCCAAGCGGCTGCACATGAGCACGTCGACGCTGCACCGCTACTGCAACGGGGACGCCGTACCGGCCGACTACGCGCCCGTCGAGCGCCTCGCGCGACTGTGCCGGGCCACGCCCGAGGAACTGGTGGAGCTGCACCGCAGATGGGTGCTGGCGGACGCGGGGCGGGGGCGCAGAGAGCCGGCGGCGCGGGAGAAGCCGGCCGAGCCGGTGCCAGTACCAGTAGTGGCACCGGTGCCGGACGTGCACCCCGAACCCGAACCCGAACCCGAGCCCGCGTCCGCGTCCGAACCGGACGACGAGCCCGACCCCGTGACCGGGCCGGTGGCCGTGACCGGGCGCCCGGCGCGGCGCTCCCGTACCCGCATGGCCCTGCTCGCCGCCGCCACCGTGCTCGCGCTCCTCGGCACCGCGGCGCTCGTCCTCAACCTCCCCCACGACGACGGGGCACGGGACGGCAAGGACACCCCGGCCGCGGCCGGCGGCGTCACCCCGGGACACCGGACGCCGACCCCCGGCCCCCGGCGCAGTGCGGCCCGCTCGGCCACACCCTCCCCGGCCGCGCCCTCCGCCTCCGGCAACGCCCCGTCCGCGAGCCGGTCCGCCGAGGAACCGCCGGGCGCCACGGCCGGCGGCGACGGCCCGGCCGCCGCCACCCCGCCCCTCGCCGTCACCACCCACCCCTACGCCTGGGAGGACCCCTGCTCCCCGCACTACCTGGTCGACCGCGACCCGGCCGGCGTCCGCCCGCCGCCGGCGGAACAGGACGCGCCGGGCTGGGTGGCCAGGCACGGGGCGGTGCCCGCCGGCGAGCAGTACGTCGCGCTCACTGTGCAGGGCACCGGCTCGGACACCGTGGTCCTGGAGAGCCTGACCGTGCACCCGGTGTCCCGGCGGGCGCCCCTCGCCTGGAACGACTTCGCGATGGGCTACCCCGGTGTCGGCTGCGGCGGCAGCGTGCCCACCCGCTCCTTCACGGTCGCCCTCGACGCGATGCGCCCCGCCGTCGTCCCGAAGTCCGGCCACCGGGACTTCCCGTTCAAGGTGAGCCGGAACGACCCCGAGGTCCTGTACGTCACCGCCGACGCCTCGGCGTACGACGTGAGCTGGTACCTGGAGCTGGCGTGGTCCAGCGGGACGCGGCACGGCACGCTGCGCGTCGACGACCAGGGCCGGCCGTTCCGCACCAGCGGCGCGAACGGCCGGCCCGGCTACGTCTTCCAGCTCGGCGGCAAGGAATGGCAGCCGGCGGAGTGACGGCCGGCCCGGGTCAGTCCCAGCGGAAGGACCAGGTCGGCGAGTTGAGCAGCCCCTTGGCGTAGTCGCCGACGCTGCCCGGGCCGTCCTCGGTGACGGCGTCCGGGCAGAAGGCGAAGTGCTCGGCGGCCAGCGCCTTTGCGACGGTGGTCTCGGTGGGCGGGGCCGCGACGGACACCACGAGGACGTCGAAGCCGAGCCCCACCACCCGGACGCCGAAGCGGTCCTCCCAGGAGCGCAGGACCGCGCACAGCCGGGCCACGTCCTCGTCGTGGTTCAGCGGCCCGGTCCAGCCGATCGCCGCGGGTATGTCGGCGGATCTGCGGGCCGGTACCAGGGCGAGCCGCGGCCCCCGGAACCACTCCGGCGCGGCACCGGTCAGGGTGTCGGACACCTGGGCCGCGCGGGTGTCCGGGCCGGCGGTCGCCGTCGCCGCCGGCGCGAGCCCCGGCCACGCGGCGCCGAAGGGCGCCAGCTCCTCGCCGGCCCCCTCCTCCGCCCAGTCCTCCCAGTACTCCGCGAGGACGTCCTCGGCGTCGTGGTCCCCCGGGTACGACATCAGCCCCGGTGCCAGCTCCCAGCCGGCCGGTCCGCCTCCGTGCGCGCCGGCGTCCACCAGCACCGGCAGCAGACCGGCGCGGGAGGCCGGCACGCCCAGCGCCTTCCAGGTGCCCGGCGCGGCCGGCTTCTCCGCGTGCCACAGCAGCGGTTCGTGCCAGGGGCCGTCGTCCGTCGTGTCGACCAGCCTGCCCGGCGGCAGGCTCAGCCCCAGGGAACGGCCACTGGGATCGGTGGCCAACCGGGGCAGCGGGTTGGGAAGAGTCGCCATACCCGCGACTGTAGAGGCCGGCACTGACAACGGCGCCGGCCCCGGGGAAACGCCCCGACCCCGGCCGCCGTCAGGCCTCCTGACGGGCCGTCCGGGTCCGGAAGCGGCGGTACAGCAGCGTGCCGCCGAGCAGCGAGACGGCACCCATGGCGGCCGGCGCCCACGGGTTGCCCGCACCGGTGTGGGCGAGGGTGTCCACCGTCTGGTGCTCCACGACCGGCGCCGGCTTGGGCGGCGCCGTGTGCTTCACGGGCGGGGTGTGCGGCTTGGCCGGCGGCTCGACGTGCCGCGGCGGGGCCGGCTTCGTCGGCTCGGGCCGCGGGTGCGACTCGTTGACCGAGGTGTTGCCGAAGACGGGGTTGCCGATGCCCACCACGTCGACGGTGTTGCCGCTGACGTTCACCGGCAGGTCCACCGGCAGCTGCACGCCGTTGCCGGAGATCACGCCCGCCGAACCGTGGGTCCCCGACTGGGCGGTGGCGCCGCCCGAGGTCGAGGACCCCGCCGAGTGGCCCTTGCCGCTCCCGCCGTGCCCCACGTTGGCGCACCTGTTGCCGAAGGCGGGGTTCAGCAGCCCCACCACGTTCACGGTGTTGCCGCAGGCGTTCACCGGGACGCTCACCGGCAACTGCAGCGTGTTCCCGGAGACCGCACCGGGCGAGCCGACCGCGGTGCCGTCCGCGGCCGAGTCGGCGTACACCGGACCTGCCACGGCCATCGCGCCCGAGGCGGCCGCGATGGCGATCAGACTGTTTCGGGTCACCCGGTTCATAGGGTCCCTGCCTCTCCCAGACATCGTCACGGGCACTCGCCCGCACCCGGTGAAACGCGGGTCAAACCGTCTGAGTTATGGCTTATCGGCCGCCAGCCCGACAACACGGGAATCTGCCCAGCTCAGCGCCCCGAAGAAGATTCCGGGCAGATTCACACATCCGGGCTACACGGGGCCCCGCAGGGCTCCGTCAGAGCTTCTCCGGCGTCCGGATGCCCAGCAGGGCCATGCCCTGGTGCAGCGTGCGGGCCGTCACGTCGCACAGGAACAGACGGTTCTCGACCTGTGCCGGCGTCTCGGCCTTCAGCACCGGGCACTTGTCGTAGAACGTCGTGTACAGCGACGCCAACTGGTACAGGTACGCGGCCAGCTTGTGCGGCGCGTACTCCGCCGCCGCCTCCCGCACCGTCTCCGCGAACGCGTCCGCGTGCAGGCCCAGCGCCCGCTCCGCCTCCGTCAGCTCCAGCTCCGGGTGCGCGACCGGGGCGGCCTGGCCGGCCTCGCCGGCCTTGCGCAGGATGGAGCGGATACGGGCGTACGCGTACTGGAGGTAGACGGAGGTGTCGCCGTTGAGCGAGACCATCTGGTCCAGGTCGAACTTGTAGTCCCGGTTCGCCGACGTCGACAGGTCCGCGTACTTCACCGCGCCGATGCCCACCTGGGCGCCCCGCTCGGCGATCTCCGCCTCGGACAGGTCCCGCGCCTTCTCCCGGACCACCGCCGAGGCACGCTCGATCGCCTCGTCCAGCAGGTCGACCAGCCGGACCGTCTCGCCCTCACGCGTCTTGAAGGGCTTGCCGTCCTTGCCGAGGACCGTGCCGAAGGCCAACTGGGCGGCCGTGACGTCGTCGTTCAGCCAGCCGGCCCGGCGGGCGGTCTCGAAGACCATCCGGAAGTGCAGGGCCTGCCGGGCGTCCACCACGTACAGCAGGGTGTCCGCCTTCAGGTGGAAGACGCGGTCGCGGATCGCCGACAGGTCGGTGGCCGCGTAGCCGTAGCCGCCGTCGGACTTCTGCACGATCAGCGGGACCGGGTTGCCGTCCGGGCCCTTGATGTCGTCGAAGAACACGCACAGCGCGCCCTCCGAGCGCACCGCGACACCGGACTCCTCCAGCAGCCGGCAGGTCTCGGCCAGCATGTCGTTGTAGCCGGACTCGCCGACGATGTCCGGGTCCCGGACCTCCATGTCCAGCTTCTCGAAGACGGAGAAGAAGTAGATCTTCGACTCGTCCACGAACTTCTGCCACATGGCCAGCGTCTGCGGCTCGCCGGCCTGGAGGTCCACCACCCGGCGGCGGGCCCGCGTCTTGAACTCCTCGTCGGCGTCGAACAGCCGGCGCGCGGCCTTGTAGAGGCGGTCCAGGTTGGACATCGCCTCCTCGCCGCTGACCGCGATGTCCTCCTGGTCCCCGTGCTGGTCCCCGTGATCCCCGTGGCTCCCGTGGTCCAGCTCGTGCGGGTGCTCGTCCAGGTACTGGATCAGCATGCCGAACTGGGTGCCCCAGTCGCCGATGTGGTGCCGGCGGACCACGTTCTCGCCCGTGAACTCCAGCATCCGCACCACCGCGTCACCGATCACCGCGGACCGCAGATGGCCGACGTGCATCTCCTTGGCCACGTTCGGCTGCGCGTAGTCGATCACCGTGGTGCCGGGGTGTCCGGCGAGCGGCACGCCGAGGCGGCCCGTCTCGTCCGCGTACCGCGCGGCCAGCGTCCCGGTGATCGCCCGGTCCGCGATCGTGAGGTTGAGGAAGCCGGGCCCGGAGACCTCGACGCCCTCGATCACGTCACCCGTCGTGACCCGCTCGACCACCCGCGCGGCCAGCTCCCGCGGGTTCGCCTTCGCCTTCTTGGCGAGCGCCAGGATGCCGTTGGCCTGGAAGTCGGCCCGGTCGCTTCGGCGCAGCAGCGGGTCCGCTCCGGCGGCCTCCGGCAGGGTGGCCGAGAGCGCGGAGGCGAGGTGCTGCTGGACGGAATCGCTGAGGGACGTGACCGAGGCCATAGGGATGGGTGCCGTTCTCCTCGTGGGGATGGATAGACCCGGTCAGTATCCCACGGGGGGTAAAGCGGTTTTCCCGGGCGCGATGCGGTCTGTGACAATGGAGTGTCACCCGTTCAGGAAAGAAGGACGTGCCGATCGTGGCTCAGAGCACCGAGACCACCGACTGGGTCTCCCGTTTCGCGGATGAGGTCATCGAGGAGTCGGAGCGCCGGGCCCCGGGCAAACCGGTCGTGGTCGCGTCCGGCCTCTCCCCGTCGGGCCCCATCCACCTCGGCAACCTGCGCGAGGTCATGACCCCGCACCTGGTCGCCGACGAGGTCCGCCGCCGCGGCCACCAGGTCCGGCACCTGATCTCCTGGGACGACTACGACCGCTACCGCAAGGTCCCGGCCGGTGTCGAGGGCGTCGACGAGTCCTGGGCCGAGCACATCGGCAAGCCGCTGACCTCGGTGCCGGCCCCGAAGGGCTCCGCGTACCCGAACTGGTCCGAGCACTTCAAGGCCGCGATGACCGAGTCGCTGGCCGAGCTGGGCGTCGCGTTCGACGGCATCAGCCAGACCGTGCAGTACACCTCCGGCGCCTACCGCGAGCAGGTCCTGCACGCGATGAAGCACCGAGGGGACATCGACGCGATCCTCGCCCAGTACCGCACCAAGCCCAAGACCGGCAAGAAGCCCCAGCAGAAGGCCGTGGACACGGCCGAGCTGGAGGCCGAGGAGGGCTCCGGCGCCGCGGCCGAGGACGACGGCAGCTCCGGCTCCGCCGGGTACTTCCCGTACAAGCCCTACTGCGGCGGCTGCGGCAAGGACCTGACGACCGTCACCTCCTACGACGACGACACCACCGAGCTGGCGTACACCTGCGCCGCGTGCGGCTTCGCCGAGACCGTCCGGCTCAGCGAGTTCAACCGCGGCAAGCTGGTCTGGAAGGTCGACTGGCCGATGCGCTGGGCCTACGAGGGCGTGGTCTTCGAGCCCAGCGGCGTCGACCACTCCTCGCCGGGCTCCTCCTTCCAGGTCGGCGGGCAGATCGTCGGCATCTTCGGCGGCGAGCGGCCGATCGGCCCGATGTACGCCTTCGTCGGCATCTCCGGCATGGCCAAGATGTCGTCCTCGCGCGGCGGCGTCCCCACCCCGGCCGACGCCCTGAAGATCATGGAGCCGCAGCTGCTGCGCTGGCTGTACGCCCGCCGCCGGCCCAACCAGTCCTTCAAGATCGCCTTCGACCAGGAGATCCAGCGGCTCTACGACGAGTGGGACAAGCTCGCCGCCAAGGTCGCCGACGACTCGGCGCTGCCCGGTGACGTCGCCGCGTACACCCGCGCGGTCGGCACCGCCGCCGGTGACCTGCCGAGGACCGCGCGCCCGCTGCCGTACCGCACGCTCGCCTCGGTCGCCGACATCACCGCCGGCCACACCGACCAGGCCCTGCGCATCCTCTCCGAGCTGGACCCGGAGCAGCCGCTGACCACCCTGGACGAGGCCCGCCCGCGCTACGACAAGGCCGAGGCCTGGATCAACACGCAGGTCCCCGCCGACCAGCGGACCATCGTGCGCGCCGAGCCCGACACCGAGCTGCTGAAGTCCCTCGACGAGCCCTCCCGGCAGTCCGTACGACTGCTGCTCGACGGCCTCGCCGAGCACTGGTCCCTCGACGGCCTCACCCACCTCGTCTACGGCGTCCCCAAGGTGCGGGCCGGCTTCTCCGCCGACGCCACGCCCAAGGAACTGCCGCCGGAGATCAAGACGGCCCAGCGGACCTTCTTCGCCCTGCTCTACCACCTGCTGGTCGGCCGGGACACCGGCCCCCGGCTACCCACCCTGCTGCTGGCCGTCGGCCAGGACCGGGTGCGGGAGCTGCTCGGAGCCTGACACCGGCCGGACATGAGGAAGGGGCCCTCCCCACGGAGGGCCCCTTCCTCATGTCCCGTTCGCCGTCACGCGATGTGCTCCTCCTGGAGCTCCCGGGAGTGCCGCTCCGCGAAGATCTTCACCAGCCGCTCCGCCTCCCCCTTGGGCAGCGTCACGCCGTAGGTCGCCTCCACGTCGTCCCGCAGCTGCGCACCCGTCGGGTAGCTGCCGTCGATCGACTTCCGGAAGACCTGGAAGTAGTCCTCCGTCGTCGGCTCCGCCTCCGGGAGGCCGCCGCCGTCGCCCAGCTCGCGGGTGCGGTTCGGGCCCACCGGGATCGGGAAGCTGCCGGTCTCCTCCGGGGAGGGCTGCTGGAACCGCTCCGGGGGCTGCTCGTCGTACCAGTCCTCGTACTGCTCCTCCGGCTCGTACTGCGGCTCCGGGGGCGGCTCGTAGGACGGGTCGTAGCCGCCCTGGTACTCGATCTCGCGCGGCGCCTGGAACCAGGGGCTCTCCTCGTCCGCGGGCGCCTCCTGGCGGCGCTCGTTGCGAGGCGCCGCCGCCTGCCGGGGGACGGACGCCTGCGGCCCGGCGGCGGGAGCCGGCGCGGCCAACGCCGGCGCCGGCTGCTGCTGGGGCGGGGCCGGCGGCAGCAGCGCCGGCTCGATGCCCGCCGCCGCGAGCCCCGCCGGGGCCGTCTCCGCCAGCGGCACGCCGTACCGCGCGAGCCGCAGCGGCATCAGCGACTCCACCGGCGCCTTGCGGCGCCAGGCGCGGCCGAAACGGGAGCGCAGCCGGGCCTGGTAGACCAGCCGCTCCTGCTCCAGCTTGATGACCTGGTCGTACCGGCGCAGCTCCCACAGCTTCATCCGCCGCCACAGCAGGAACGTCGGCACCGGCGAGAGCAGCCAGCGGGTGATGCGGACGCCCTCCATGTGCTTGTCGGCGGTGATGTCCGCGATCCGGCCGATGGCGTGCCGGGCCGCCTCGACGGCGACGACGAACAGCACCGGGATCACCGCGTGCATGCCCGTGCCCAGCGGGTCCGGCCAGGCGGCCGCGCCGTTGAAGGCGATCGTCGCCGCCGTCAGCAGCCACGCCGTCTGACGCAGCAGGGGGAAGGGGATCCGGATCCAGGTCAGCAGCAGATCCAGGGCCAGCAGGACACAGATGCCCGCGTCGATGCCTATCGGGAACACGTAGGAGAAGTTCCCGAAGCCCTTCTTGAGGGCCAGCTCACGGACAGCCGCGTACGAACCGGCGAAGCCGATGCCGGCGATGATCAGCGCGCCGGTCACGACCACGCCGATGAGGACGTGGTGCATCCGGGTCAGCTTCAGTGGCGCGGCCACTCGTATTCCCCTCCCCTTGCGTGTTGTTGCGCGCAACAGAGTGGCACACGTGTGCGGCGAACGTGGTGCCGGTCAGCCCCCGAGGCCCCGGCTCAGTCCTTCTTCGCGGCCGACTTCGACGGGGAGGCCTTCTTCGACGGCGACGCGGAGGCGCCCTTCGACGAGGGTGCCGAGGAGGACGCCGAGGACGACGGGGACGGTGAACTCGACGGGGAACCAGCGCCGTTGGCGGACGACACGGCGGCCACCGCGTCCTTCAGCGCCCGCTGCGCGTCCTTCGTCAGACCGTCCGCGTCCGGGGTCTTCTCGCCCGCCAGACCGGCACCGTTGTAGTCGACCGTGACGACGACGTTCTCGACCCGGGCCACCAGCGTCTGCTGCTTGAAGAGGCCCTCCTTCTTCTTCAGGTCGTAACGCACCGCCGACGCCTCGTCGCCCGTGCCGGACAGCGGGACGACCTTGACCGCCTTGGCGCCGTCCACCGACTGGCCGTCCTTGACCTGCCCGCCGTAGTACGTGTGCGCCTGCGCCTCGCCCGAACCCCGCGCGGTGTCGGAGTCGAAGCGGAGCAGGGAGACGTTCAGCCAGCGGAACTGCGAGCCCTTCACGCCGTTGTTGTCCAGGCTGCTCCAGGCGCAGGAGGCACGGGAGGACGGATCGTCCGAACCGCCCTTCTTGCCGGACTTCGCCTTCGGCGCCAGGTCGGACAGCGTCTTCTTCGTCACCACCGCGCACGCGTCCGGGAGCTTGCGGTACTTCGCCGCCTGCACGGTCGGCGACGCGCTCGCCGACGGCCGCCCCGAGGCGCCCGACGTCTGCTGCGCCGACGCGCCCTTGCCGCCCTGGTCCTTGGCGTCGTCCGAGTCCGAGGAGCAGGCCGCGGTGATCAGAACCGCCGGCACGGCTGCCGCACAGACAAGGGCGCGGCTCAGGCGCCTGGCTCGCCGGCCCCGCGGGCCTTGCTGGGCACGGTCGTCTCGCTGGTCAGCTCGCTGCATGGTTCCTTCACTCATGACGCTCGGTGGTCGTGCGGGTTCCTGCGGGGCCCCACGGTACGCGGTGCGCGGACCGCGCGGTCGCCGTTCCCCCGCTTCACCGGCCGGCCCGCCCGAGCCGCCGAGGGCCCTCAACCGCCCAGCGCGTCATCCAGTTGGGAGGCCAGATCACGCGCCTTGTCCTGCATTTCCTTGCTGTCGGGGACCGCTCCGGTCGCCGACGGCTGCTCCTCGTACTGGATCGTGACGACGACGTTGGACGTGCGGAACACCACAGTCACCGTCCGCTGCTGCGCCGTCGAACCGGACGTGCTCAGCTCGTCGTCGAGATACGCCTCGTCACCGAGATCGGTCAGCGCGCGCGGCTGCAGACCGTTCGGCGCGCCCGCGGCACCGGAGGCGGACGACGACCCGGACGACGACCCGGACGGTGTCCCTGACGGCGAGTTCGAGGGCGAAGTCGAGGCGCCGGGCCCGCCGGTCGCGGACGCGCTGGGCGAGCCGGGCGCGGAGGACCCGGTCGAGGCCGGACCGCTCGGCTCCGGCAGGTCGGCGGCCGTCTCCTTCTCCCCGAACAGCCGGGCCGCCTGGTCGTCGTCGCTGACCGCGTTGTCGTACGACACCACGCGCTCGAAGTCGACCGAGAGGTGGTCGGTGGCCTCGGCCGACTCCACCTTCCAACGGCAGCCCACCTTGCGGTCGGTGTCGTAGGTGAGCGACGCCTCGCCCTGGTAGGCCTTGTCCCGCTGCACCGGGTCGGTGAGCTGCTTGATGCCGGGCAGCAGCGCGTCGAGCGTGTCGTGGTCCGCCGCGGCGCACGGCTCGGGCAGCGTGCGGTACTTGCCGGGCTGGGCCGCGACCGTCGCCGTGCCGGTGTCGCCCGGGTTGGCGTCGTCCGTCCCGCCGCCGTCGCCGGAACCGCTCGTGCAGCCGGCCAGCAGCGCCGCGAGGAGTGCGGCGGTGCCGGAAACGTACGCCTTGCGCGGCACGGTCGGGCTCCTCTCGACGGTGGCGGTCCGGCGGTGGCCGGTCGCCTGGTGCTCCAGTGTCCCCGCTGGTTATTCGCTTGCCGTCGCGGGGCGCTCCCTGGAGACAATGTGTATCGCACGCACTGCCGTGCACGCCGGTCCCGTGCCCTGTTCCGTGGACTTCGGCGCCGCATTTGCCTTTTGTCGCTTTCGCGCATTCCATTACTGTTTTCCGGGGGAACGAGGAACACATGTCGTACGTGGAGATACCGGGCGCCAGGGTCCCGATCCGGATGTGGGCGGACCCGGCGACGGTCGAGGACGGTGCCCTGCGCCAGCTCCAGAACGTGGCCACCCTGCCCTGGATCAAGGGCCTGGCGGTCATGCCGGACGTCCACTACGGCAAGGGCGCGACGGTCGGCTCGGTCATCGCGATGCGGGACGCCGTCTGCCCCGCCGCGGTCGGCGTCGACATCGGCTGCGGCATGTCCGCGGTCCGCACGTCCCTGACGGCCGACGACCTGCCGGGGGATCTGTCGCGGCTGCGGTCGGGGGTCGAGCGGGTGATTCCGGTGGGGCGGGGCATGCACGACGACCCCGTCGAGCCCGGAGACTTCCACGGCCTGGCGACCGCCGGCTGGGACGACTTCTGGGGACGCTTCGACGGAGTCGCCGAAGCGGTCAGATTCCGTCAGGAACGTGCGCACAAGCAGATGGGAACGCTCGGCTCGGGCAACCACTTTGTCGAAATTTGCATAGATACCACCGGATCTGTCTGGCTCATGCTGCACTCCGGTTCCCGCAACATCGGCAAGGAACTGGCCGAGCACCACATCGGCGTGGCCCAGAAGCTCCCGCACAACCAGGGGCTGGTCGACCGCGACCTCGCGGTGTTCGTCGCGGACACCCCGCAGATGGCGGCCTACCGCAACGACCTGTTCTGGGCGCAGGAGTACGCCAGGTACAACCGCACCCTGATGATGGCGCTCCTGAAGAACGTGATCCGCAAGGAGTTCAAGAAGGCGAAGCCGACCTTCGAACCGGAGATCTCCTGCCACCACAACTACGTGGCGCAGGAGCGGTACGACGGCATGGACCTGCTGGTGACCCGCAAGGGCGCGATCCGGGCCGGCTCCGGGGACTACGGCATCATCCCGGGCTCGATGGGTACGGGCTCGTACATCGTGAAGGGCCTCGGCAACGAGCACGCCTTCAACTCGGCCTCGCACGGCGCCGGTCGGCGGATGAGCCGCAACGCGGCCAAGCGGCGCTTCTCGACGCGGGACCTGGAGGACCAGACGCGGGGCGTGGAGTGCCGCAAGGACTCCGGTGTCGTGGACGAGATCCCGGCCGCCTACAAGTCGATCGACCAGGTCATCGACCAGCAGCGCGACCTGGTGGAGGTCGTGGCGAAGCTGAAGCAGGTGGTGTGCGTGAAGGGCTGACGCCCCGGCACACGCGGAGAGGGCGGGCCGGTACGCACCGGCCCGCCCTCTCCGCGTGTCCGCGCGCTACTTCGCGTGCCGGACCGCGTAGATCATGACGAAGGCGACGAAGTGGATGCCGAAGAGGAAGTAGGCGAGGAAGTACCAGACCTGGCGTTCGTCCTTGGTCTCCTGGGCCAGGCGGCGCTTCTCGGCGGAGTCTTCTTCGGGCATCACTGTTCCCGGTGGACCTTGGAGTTGGAGGCCTGGGCGCGAGGGCGGACGACCAGGAGGTCGATGTTCACGTGGCTCGGGCGGGTGACCGCCCAGGTGATGGTGTCGGCCACGTCGTCGGCGCTGAGGGGCTCGGCGACGCCCGCGTAGACCTTGGCCGCCTTCTCCTGGTCCCCGGCGAAGCGGGTGAGGGCGAACTCCTCGGTCTTCACCATGCCGGGCGCGACCTCGACGACTCGGACCGGGCGGCCGACGATCTCCAGGCGCAGGGTCTCGGCGAGGACGTGCTCGCCGTGCTTGGCGGCCACGTACCCGGCGCCGCCCTCGTAGGTGGAGAAGCCCGCCGTGGAGGAGACCACGACCACCACGCCGTCGCCGCTCGCCTCCAGCTTGGGCAGCAGGGCCTGGGTGATGTTCAGGGTGCCGAGGACGTTGGTCTCGTACATCGCGCGCCACTGCGCCGGGTCGCCGGTGGCCACCGGGTCCGCGCCGAGCGCGCCGCCCGCGTTGTTCACCAGGACGCCGACCGTCTCGAAGGCTGTCGCGAACTCGTCCACGGCCGTGCGGTCGGTGACGTCGAGCTGGTACGCCACCGCCGAGTGCCCGGCCCGCGTCAGCTCCTCGGCCAGCGCCTCGATGCGGTCCTTGCGGCGGGCGGTGAGGACGACGCGGTAGCCGGCCGCGGCGAGCTGCCGGGCCGTGGCGGCGCCGATGCCGCTGCTCGCACCGGTGATGACAGCGATGCGGGAGGCGGCGGACGGGGCTGCGGTGGCCATGGGCACTCCTGGGATCGTGGGGGCGGTGCGGTGAGCGGGACTGGTCCCGCCCAGCCTAGGCGAGGCTCAGGCGCCGTTCCTCGGCGCCCACATGATCACGGCCATTCCGGCGAGGCAGACCAGCGCGCCGGTGATGTCCCAGCGGTCGGGCCGGTAGCCGTCGGCGACCACGCCCCACAGGATCGAGCCGGCCACGAAGATCCCGCCGTAGGCGGCGAGGATGCGGCCGAAGTGGGCGTCGGGCTGGAAGGTGGCGACGAAGCCGTAGGCGCCGAGGGCGAGGATGCCACCGGTGATCCACACCCAGCCGCGGTGTTCGCGCACCCCCTGCCAGACCAGCCAGGCACCGCCGATCTCGAACAGGGCGGCGACGACGAACAGGGCGGCGGAGCGGAGGATCGGCATGGCGGCAGCTTCGCACGGGCGGCCGGGCGGCCGGGCAGCCGGGCGTCACGGCCTCACGGCCTCACGGCGTCAGGACGATCTTGCCCGTGACCGTGCCGGATTCCGCGAGGCGGAGGGCCTGGGCGGCCTCGGTGAGGGGGAGGCGGGCGGCGATGCGGGCCGTGACGTCGCCGCGCCGGAGGGCGTCGAAGACCTGGGTGAGGTCGGTCCGGAGCCGGGCGCGGAAGCGGTTCCTGGTGAGGGCGCGGCCGGCCCAGATGTTGTAGAAGCAGGCGCCGCGACCGTTGGGCAGGGTGTTCCACAGCCAGGTGCGGGCGAGGATCTTGAGCACCGGCCACTGCTTGGAGCCGGTGTCGTCGCGGGTGGACGCGCTGCCGTAGGCGACGAGGGTGCCGCCGGGGGCGAGCAGGTGCCAGGAGTCGATCACGCTCCGGCCGCCGACGTGGTCGAAGACGGCGTCCACCCCGCCGGGTGCGAGGGCGCGGACGCGGCCGGGCAGGTCGCCGGCGCGGTAGTCGACCGGGGTGACGTCCAGGGCGCGCAGGGCGTCGTGGTGGCGGGCGGAGGCGGTGCCGATCACCCGCACCCCGGCCGCGCGGGCCAACTGCACCAGGACCGAGCCGACGCCGCCGCTCGCGCCGTGCACCAGGATCGTCTGCCCGGAGCGGATCCGGGCCTTGCGGTGCAGCATCTGCCAGGCGGTGATGCCGTTGACCACCACGGTCTCGGCCTCGGCGGCGGAGAGCCCGTCGGGCACGGGTACGGCGTCCGCCGCGTCCACGACGACATGGCTGGCCCAGCCGCCGACCTTGGTCAGTACGGCCATCCGGCGGCCGGTGAGCGCGGGGTCGACGCCCTCGCCGGTGGCGTGGACGGTGCCCACCAGGTCGTAGCCGGGGACGAAGGGGAAGGGCGGCTGGTCGTAGTACCGGCCCCGGCGCATCTGCTGCTCGGCGAAGGAGACACCGGTGGCCTCCATGGCGATGACCAGCCGGCCGGGGCCGGGGGCCGGGATGTCGCCGTGCCGGATGCCGAGCTGCTCCGGCTCCACGATGCCGGGGAGCACGATCTCGACGAGTCCTTCGCCGCGTCCTTCGCCGCCCATGACGGCCACCTTTCGTTAGAGGGTCTCACTGCCGTGATTAGTTATAGACCTGCGCTCCCGCGATAGTCAAGAAGGAGAGTGATAGCCTCTAACCAACGAGTGGGGGGCTTCGCGGTGGCGGGAACGGGCGGTCGGACTCCGCGCGAGCGCTACCGCGCCCAGGTCCGCGACGAGGCCAAGCGGCTCGCGTGGGAGCAGATCGCCGCCGCCGGGCCGTCCGCGCTCTCCCTCAACGCCCTGGCCAGGCGGCTCGGCATGACCGGCCCGGCCCTCTACCGGTACTTCGCCGGCCGCGACGCGCTGCTCGCCGAGCTGATCCGGGACGCCTGCCGGGACCTCACCGCCACCCTCCGCGCCGGCGCGGCGGCCGGCGCCGGGCCCGGCGGACTGGCCGAGGCGCTGCGCGCCTGGGCCCTCGCGCACCCGCAGCGCTACTTCCTCCTCTACGGCACCCCGGTGCCCGGCCGCGAGGCGCCCGAGAGCACTCGCCGGGTCACCGGCGAGATCACGGCCGTACTCCTCGACGCCTGCGGGGCCGCCGGACCGCCGGATGCTCCCGGAGGGTCACCGGCGGCGCTCCGCCGCGCGCTGGCGTTCTGGACGCGGCTGCACGGCGTGCTGTCCCTGGAGCTGGCCGGGCACTTCACCGGCATGGGGTTCGACCCGGCCGAGCTGTACGGCGCCGAGACCGCCTCGCTGCCCGGCGAAGAGGCGGGGCGGGGGGCCGGAATATCCGGGGACCGGGTACCGTTGGGCGGGTTGTAGTTGAACGCTCAACAACCTGGAAGGTGAGCGACCATGCAGTTCGGGATCTTCACGGTCGGCGACGTCACGCCGGACCCCACCACGGGGCGCACCCCGACCGAGCGCGAGCGGATCAAGGCCATGGTCGCCATCGCGCTGAAGGCCGAGGAGGTCGGCCTGGACGTCTTCGCGACCGGCGAGCACCACAACCCGCCGTTCGTGCCGTCGTCCCCGACCACGATGCTCGGCTACATAGCGGCCCGCACGGAGCGGCTGATCCTCTCCACCTCCACCACTCTGATCACCACCAACGACCCGGTGAAGATCGCGGAGGACTTCGCGATGCTCCAGCACCTGGCCGACGGCCGGACGGACCTCATGATGGGCCGCGGCAACACCGGCCCGGTCTACCCCTGGTTCGGCAAGGACATCCGCGAGGGCATCAACCTCGCCGTCGAGAACTACGCCCTGCTGCACCGGCTGTGGCGCGAGGACGTCGTGGACTGGGAGGGCAAGTTCCGCACCCCGCTGCAGAGCTTCACCTCCACCCCGCGCCCGCTGGACGGCGTCCCCCCGTTCGTCTGGCACGGCTCCATCCGCTCGCCGGAGATCGCCGAGCAGGCGGCCTACTACGGCGACGGGTTCTTCCACAACAACATCTTCTGGCCGGCCGAGCACACCAAGCGCATGGTCGAGCTGTACCGGACCCGGTACGCCCACTACGGGCACGGCACGCCCGAGCAGGCGATCGTCGGGCTCGGCGGCCAGGTGTTCATGCGGAGCAACTCGCAGGACGCGGTGCGCGAGTTCCGCCCGTACTTCGACAACGCGCCGGTGTACGGCCACGGGCCTTCACTGGAGGACTTCACCGAGCAGACCCCGCTGACCGTCGGCTCCCCTCAGCAGGTGATCGAGAAGACGCTGGCCTTCCGGGAGTACGCCGGCGACTACCAGCGCCAGCTCTTCCTGCTGGACCACGCCGGGCTGCCGCTGAAGACCGTGCTGGAGCAGCTCGACCTGCTGGGCGAGGAGGTCGTACCGGTACTGCGCGAGGAGTTCGCCAAGGGGCGGCCGGCCGAGGTGCCGGACGCGCCGACCCACTCGTCCCTGCTCGCCGCGAAGGAGGCGACCACCGTATGAAGCTCGTCGTCGTATCGGCGGGACTGAGCGTCCCGTCCTCCACCCGG
Organism: Streptomyces pyxinicus; assembly: GCF_024753135.1. Taxonomy (GTDB): domain Bacteria; phylum Actinomycetota; class Actinomycetes; order Streptomycetales; family Streptomycetaceae; genus Streptomyces; species Streptomyces pyxinicus. Next base: position 38,821 of record NZ_JANUGP010000011.1, read on the forward strand.
CTGCTGGCCGACCGGCTGGCCGCGGCGGTGGCCCGCCGCACGGCCGGGGACACGCCGCTCGACATCGAGGTGGTCGAGCTGCGGGACCTCGCGGTCGAGATCGCGCACCAGCTCACCAACGGCTTCCCGGGCAAGGCGCTGGCCGCCGCGCAGGACGCGGTGGCCGGGGCGGACGGGCTGATCGCCGTCACGCCGGTGTTCAGCGCGTCGTACAGCGGACTGTTCAAGTCGTTCTTCGACGTGCTGGACAAGGACGTGCTGGCCGGCAAGCCCGTGCTGATCGGCGCGACCGGCGGCACGGGACGGCACTCGCTGGTGCTGGAGCACGCGCTGCGGCCGCTGTTCGCCTACCTGCGGGCCGTCGTCGTACCGACCGGCGTGTACGCGGCGTCCGAGGACTGGGGCGCCGAGGGACTGGCCGAGCGGATCGAGCGGGCGGGACAGGAGCTGGCGGCCCTGCTGCCGAAGACGGCCCCGCGCGCCACCGGGCCCGAGATCGTCCCGTTCGCCGAACAGCTGGCGGCGCTGCGCGGCTGACCGCCTGGGTACCGGTGGGTGGCCGGTTGCCCTCGGGGCGGTGAGGGGTCGGTTGCCTTCGGGGTGGCCAGTGGCCGGTTGCCTTCGGGGTGGCGGTGTCCGGTTGCCTCTGGGGCGGTGAGGGGTCGGTCGCCTCTGGGGTGGTGGGTGGCTGGTTGCCTTCGGGGTGGTGGGTGGCCGGTTGCCTCTGACGGCTCCGCGCGCCACCGGGCCCGAGATCGTCCCGTTCGCAGAACATCTGACGGCGCTGCGCGGCTGACCGCTTGGGTACCGGCGGGTGGCCGGTTGCCGCCGGGGCGGTGAGAGATCGGCTGCCTCCGGGGCGGTGGGTGGCCGGTCACCTCCGGGGCGGTGAAGGGCCGGTTGCCTCCGGGACGGTGAGAGGGGGGTAAAAAGGGTGATCGTAGGCCCGCTCGACCCCGCTGAACCGCCGGAGGCATTGGCAGACTGGAGGCGTGCCCCAGACTGTGCTGCTCGCCGAAGACGACCGTGCCATCCGTCATGCCCTGGAGCGTGCCCTGACGCTGGAGGGCTACGAGGTGACGGCGGTCGCCGACGGCGTCGAGGCGCTGGCGCAGGCCCACCGCACCCCGCCGGACGTCCTGGTCCTCGACGTGATGATGCCCGGCATCGACGGCCTCCAGGTCTGCCGGGTGCTGCGCGCCGAGGGCGACCGCACCCCCATCCTGATGCTCACCGCGCTCGTGGAGACCGCCGACCGCATCGCGGGCCTGGACGCCGGGGCCGACGACTACGTGGTCAAGCCCTTCGACGTCGAGGAGGTCTTCGCCCGGCTCCGCGCCCTGCTGCGCCGTACCAGCCCGGTCCCCGCCCCGCCCGGCCCCGGTGCCACCGCCCCCGCGGGCACCGGCCGGTCCGAGGTGCACGTCTCCGGCCGGCAGCTGGAGGCCGCCGGGCTGCGCATGGACCTCCAGGCGCGCCGGGCCTGGCGCGGGGGGCGGGAGCTGGAGCTGACCCGCACCGAGTTCGAGCTGCTGGAACTGCTGGTGCGCAACACCGGCATCGTGCTCGACCACGCCACCATCTACGACCGCATCTGGGGCTACGACTTCGGCCCCGGCTCCAAGAACCTCGCCGTCTACGTCGGCTACCTGCGCCGCAAGCTGGACGAGCCCGGCGCCCCGCAGCTCATCCACACCGTGCGGGGCGTGGGTTACGTGCTGCGGGAGGACTGAGTGGGCCGCCCGCGGCGGCTGCCGGGGCTGCGCCGGCCGGGGCTCGTCTCGCTGCGCACCACCTTCGTCCTCTCCTTCGCGGCCGTCACCGCCGCCGTCACCGTCCTCGTCGGCATCCTGTCCTACAGCTCCGCCGCCCGGCTGGTCCGGGTCGACCAGCAGTCCGTGTTCACGCAGGTCGTGCAGGACGTGCGGGGCGAGGTGCGGCAGCACGAGATGGTGCCGGACGACTTCTCCTCCTCCCGCCCCGGGCACGACCTGGTACGGCCCGCCCGCACCGACGTCCAGGTGCTCGGCGCGCGCGGGCAGATCGTGGACCACGGCAGCCCGGCACTGCCCGTCACCGCCCGGGACCGGGCCGTGGCCGTCGCGCGGGCGGCCGGGGAGGTGGTCCAGTACAAGGACGTACGGGTCGACGAGGACCTGTTCCGCATCGCCACCGTCTCGCTCGGCGACGGGCGCGGCGCGGTGCAGGTCGCGCAGGAGTTCAGCGACACCGAGGACCTGCTGCGCACGCTCCAGCAGCGCACGCTGGTGCTGATGGCGGCGGTCGTGGTGGGCGCCGGCCTGTTCGGCTGGTGGCTGGCCCGCCGGATCACCCGGCGCCTGGTGATCCTCACCTCCGCCGCCGAGGACGTGGCCCGCACCCGGCGGCTGGGCATCGAGGTGCCGGTCACGGGTCTGGACGAGGTGGGCCGGCTCGGGCGCGCCTTCGACCGGATGCTGGGCCGGCTCGCCCAGTCGGAGGAGGACCAGCGGCGCCTGGTGCAGGACGCCGGGCACGAGCTGCGCACCCCGCTCACCTCCCTGCGCACCAACATCTCCCTGCTGCGGCGCATCGACGAACTGCCGCCGGACGCGCGGGAGGAGCTGGTCGCCGACCTCGGCCAGGAGGCGCGGGAGCTGACCGACCTGGTCAACGAGCTGGTCGACCTCGCCGCCGGCCAGTCCGACGCCGAGCCGCCCCAGCGGGTGGACCTCGCCGACCTCGCCGAGGACGTGGTGGGACTGACCCGGCGGCGCACCGGGCGCGACATCGTGCTGCGGGTGAGCGGCGACACGAGCGCCGACGGCCGGCCCGGCATGCTCCAGCGGGCCGTCTCCAACCTGGTCGAGAACGCCGCGAAGTTCGACCCGGACGGGAAGGCGCCGATCGAGGTGGCGGTGACGGGGCCGGCGGCGCGGCCGGGGCCGGCGGCGCGGGCAGGTACGCCGGTACGCGCGGGCGCCACGGTACGCACGGCCCCGGCGGTACGGGCGGGGACGGTGCGGGTGGAGGTGCTGGACCGGGGCCCCGGGATCGCCCAGGGCGACCTGATCCGCATCTTCGATCGCTTCTACCGCGCCGCCGACGCCCGCTCCCTGCCCGGCTCGGGCCTCGGCCTCTCCATCGTCCGCGAGGTCGCCATGGCCCACGGCGGCGCCCCGTTCGCCTTCCGGCGCGAGGGGGGCGGGGCGGTCATCGGGTTCACGGTGGGCGGCGGGGGACCGGCGGGTGACGCCTGAGACCAGGCGTAGCCCCCGGGCTCAGCAGCCGGTACGGCGCCGGGCGGCGGCCAGTGTCCAGGCCAGGTTGCCCACCGCCGCGCCGGCCGCCACGGCGGCGACGATCACCCCGCCGGTCGCGAGGCCGTCGCTGAACAGGTGCGGGCGCCGGTCGAGGCTGTGCAGCCCGAACCCGCACAGCTCGTACACCCCGACCGCGGCGACCACCAGACTGACGACCAGCAGGGTCAGCGTAGGCGCGAGCTGACGGACGGGGACCTCCCCACCGGGCTCCGTCTCCGTCTCCCGCATGACTTCCCCCGATGACATGACTTCCCCGATGACCAGACGTATGACGATGAACGGCCGCGCGACCTTTGGCGGTTGGGAACCTACCTCAGCCGGGCTCGGTTAGGTTGGACGCCGTGCGGATCTACATCAGCGTGGACATGGAGGGCGTCACCGGGCTCGTCGACGCCGAGGACGTCCAGCCGGGCGGCCGGGACTACGAGCGGGGCCGCGCCATGATGGCCGAGGACGTGAACGCCGCCGTACGCGGCGCCCTCACGGCCGGCGCCTGCGACATCCTCGTCAACGACGCCCACGGCCCGATGCGCAACCTGTACCCCGAGCACCTGCACCCCGCCGCCCGGCTGGTGCGCGGCAGGCCCAAGCGGATGGGCATGCTGGAGGGGCTTACCGGGGAGTACGACGCCGCGCTGTGCGTCGGCTACCACTCCCGCGCCGGCGCCCTGGGTGTGCTCAGCCACAGCTTCATGGGGCACGAGATCGAGGACATGTGGCTGGACGGCCGCCCGGTCGGCGAGATCGGCCTCGCCCACGCCACGGCCGCCGCGCTGGGCGTACCGGTGGCGGCGCTCACCGGTGACGACGCGGCGTGCGCGGAGATGACGGACTGGGACGCCTCGGTCGCCACCGTCCCGGTGAAGTACGCCCACGACCGCTTCGCGGCCGAGCTGCGCCCGGAGGCGGAGTCCCGCAAGGCCATCGAGGAGACGGTCACCAACTCCTTGTCCTCCCTCCCACCCAGCCCCCCGGCGCCGGCCACCCTCTCCACACTCACCGTCCGCTGGCAGTCCGCCTCGGTGGCCGCGATCCTGCCCGGCATCCCCGGCGTCACCACCACCGACAGCCGCACGGTCCGAGCGACCGGCCGACTCCCGGACCTGTACCGCCAGTTCGGCGTCTGGATGCGGGTGGCGGCGTCCCTGACCAACCAGCCGCCGTACTGCTAGCGGGGCCCGGCCGCACACCACGGTGACGACGAGGTCCCCGCCTCGTAAGCTTCCGAAGCTTCTGACTGGGAGCCCCACATGACCGAAGAACCGCCCGCCCCGGACAGGAAACCCGTCCTCTACGTCGTCGTGTGCGCGGCGGGCATCGCCCCGGGCGTCGGCAAGCTCATCACCGCCGCCCAGGAGGCGAACTGGGACGTCGGCGTCGTCGCCACACCGCAGGGACTCGGCTTCATCGACGCCAGGGCGATCGAGACGCAGACCGGCTACCCGATCCGCTCCGCCTGGCGTTCCCCGGGAGACCCGCGCCCCCTGCCCCCGGCGGACGCGATCGCCGTCGCCCCCGCCACCTTCAACACGCTCAACAAATGGGCCGCCGGCATCTCCGACACCCTCGCCCTCGGCATCCTGTGCGAGGCACACGGCATGGGCATCCCGACCGCGGCCCTGCCCTACCTCAACGCCGCCCAGGCGGCCCACCCCGCCTACCGCCAGAGCCTCGACCGGCTGCGGTCGATGGGCATCCTGATCGGCTCCCACGAACCCCACCGACCAAAGTCCGGCGGCGCGACGGACCACTTCCACTGGGAGGAGGCTCTGGAGTTGCTGGAGCCTCTGGTGAGAACGGTGCGGTGACACTGTCTCCGACAGCAATAAGGTTGATGCCCCGCCTCATGCGGCCGATGGCTGAAGTCCTGCCACTCGTGCGGCGAATGGCGGCTGGAGGGCGATGACCTGGGGTTGCGCAGGAAATGTTGCGTTGACCTGGGAAGTTTGGCTCCGCGGTTCTCACTGGTCAACGCCGTTTCCCGAGCTCATGTGCCCTGGCGGCTGCCGGGAACCGCGTGGTTTCGGAGGTGGTGCATGAGCCGCCGTCGACCCTTTGCTCCTGATCGCCTCCATCGTGCAGACGCTTGCTTCAGGCATGCTGGGCTGGCAGTTCCTGCATTACGCCGAGCGCTAGCGCAGCGTTCCGGACTGGTGATACGAGCCATCTGGGTGCCGACCCGGGAACGAGGGGACCTACAGCCACAGCGCCGCGGTGGCTTCCGGTTCGGCTTCCCGCCATGACGGGAAGCGGACCGCGAAGGCGTTCGCCTCCTCCACCGGGTGGATCTGCGCGTGTCGAGACGGTCACGTCGATCGCGAAGCCTTACGAGGCGGACACGAGCACGATCGGCAGTGGTCCGGTCCTAGCGGGCCCCCTGCGTGACCTGGGCGGTGAGACGACCGTTCACGGCTTCCACCAGGCCCTCCACGGGCGGGTGATCGGCCACCATGCGTGAACACCCAGCTCTGCGGGTCGGCGAAGTCGTTGCTAGGCGGCGAGGTCTCGCCACAGACCGCGCACTGCATCGCGTACGTGGTGAGTTCTGCGTCGGGTTCCCGGTCGGGCCGGAGGGTCCACTCCTGGTGGTTGATGATCGTGCGGCTGGTCATCGAACCGTCTCCAGAGCCGTGGCGACGTAGGGGTGCTGGAGAGCAGCGCGGAGGGCCTCTGTGTCGGTGAGGGTGTCGTCGTCAGGCAGCTCGCACCACCCGCCGAACCAGTCGTCGAGCAGCTCCAGGCCGGGTGCGACGAGCCAGGAGTTGGTGGAGAGGTGCCGTACCGGCAGATCGTCCCAGCTGGTCGCGGTGCCGGTCGGGACGGCGTAGTAGAGAAGCCCGTTGGGCCTGTCGTAGAGCACGGGGCCGACGGGAGTACCGATGCAGCGCAGGTAGGCCAGGGCTAGGAGGCCGATCTCGGCGGAGGTGCGCACGACGTCCCAGCCGTCGCCGACCTTCAGCAGCCGCAGCCCCGGCACGTCGTTCGCCATGGGAGCCCTTCGCAATGCATCGCGCACGGACATCACGCATCCCCCGGCGGCCGGAAGCTGTGGCTCGCGCCGAGCGAAGAGGTGGCTTCCGAGGTCGGCGTGAGGCGGCGGACCACGATCAGACGAGCGCCTGCTGTTGTTATCTGCCTTCGGCGCTCGGTGCCGAGGTTTTTCGGGCCGAGGTGGCTGAGAGCCGGGAGCACAGCACCGTAGGTATCGGGGAGTTCGAGCGCGTCGAGCAGACCGACGAAAGCGGGGGAGCGGATGATCACCGTGGAGTCGCGTTCGGTGAAGACACCGCACAGGGCCAGTTCGTGCCGTTCGCAGTACTCGGTGAGGCAGTCGACGAGCGCCGCGTGGCGGGGCAGCCCGCCGGTGACGCGGCGTAGGTAGCCGAAGACCTGGGGGAAGGCGATGGGGCGGGCTTCGGTGATGAGGTCGTCGTCCATGCCCCATAGCGTCGGCCGTCGTGAACGGCCGCGAAATGAGCTGCTGCTGTACTTCCGTTGCACTTCCCACCCCGCGTCGTCACCGACAGTGCTTCTATGCGTGGCGGAGGGAGGTCATCCGTGGTCAGCGTGCAGCAATGGACAGGTCGGGAGGCGAGCGCCCTGCGCGCCGCGTTGCGTATGAGCATGCGCGCTTTCGCCGAGCACCTCGGTGTCGCGCTGCGCACGGTGGCAAAGTGGGAGAGCCTCGGCGCGGAGACACAGCCCCGTCCGGACACCCAGGCCATCCTCGACACCGCACTCGCACGGGCGGGTTCCGCCGCCCAAGCCCGCTTCGAGGCGATGCTGTTCCCCGAGCGGAAGAGCGCGCGGTCAGCAAACTACGAGACCTGGACCGAGGATATCGAGCGCGCTGTTGTCTGCATCAGCCGTCAGGACTTCCCATTCGCCTCAACCCTGTTGAACCGCTGGCTGGGCAGCCGTGCACCCCAGCAGCTGGACGACAAGGGCCGATATTTGTACGGCCGTTCTCTCGTGCTGCTGGGCGACCTCCAGCGCGATCAAGGTGCGATCCTCGGCCCACTCTCCGCCCGCCACTCCTACCTGACCGCCCGCGGCATGTTCACCGAGCTCGACATCCCACGCCGGGTGGCTCAGATCGAGCTGTCCCTGGCCGTCGTTCAGGAGATGTCGGGCGAGTGGGAATCCTCCGCTCGCCATTACGAACTCCTCGCCGGGGACCAGCGCCTGAGCCCGCGTGACCGCGCCAGGGCACGACTGTGGGTGGGTACGGCGCTGAGCAAGGAGGGTGACAACGAGTACGCCACCAACGTCATGACGGCAGCCACTCGTGCCTTCGAGGACCTCGGCGAGCCGGAGGACTGGTCGGTCGCCCACCAGAAGCTGGCCCTGGCCCATCGCGGTGCCGGCGACCTGAAGCAGGCACTGCACTACATCGGCATCGCGCGCACCACCGGCACGGTCGACTCCCCGATGCAGCGGGTGCGGCTGGACACCGCGTACGGGCACATCCTTCTGTCGGATGCGGCGACCCGGAATGATGGGATGTCCGTCCTCGATCAGGCGGCACAGGTGGCCCGCCAGTACGGGCTGAGCCACCAGCTGCGCAGTATTGAGGGCATCCGAAAGGGCCAGCAAGGATGAGCCAGGGAGCACCAGTGCCGGAGCACCAGCAGCGCCAGATCACCGACGAGCAGTTCCACGCCGCAACGCTGATCTGGAAGTACCACCAGATGGGCCACGAGCTGCGGCCCTGCTCGGCGGCGATCGGCCTCGGCAGCCACGACCTCGGGGTCGCGACCGCTGCGGTCGACCTTTTTCGCGCTGGCCTTTTCCCGGTCGTGGTCTTCAGCGGGGGCAACAGCCCCACCACCCGCGCTCGCTTCCCGCGCGGCGAGGCCGTCCACTACCGCGAGCACGCGCTGAGCCTGGGGGTGCCGGCCGAGGCGATCATCGTGGAGTCGAAGGCCGCAAACACCGGCCAGAACATCACCTTCTCCCGCGAGCTGCTGGCCGAAGCCAGGGTGGAAGTGCAGTCGCTGCTGCTGATCTCCAAGCCGTACATGGAGCGCCGCTCGTATGCGACCTGCCGCAAGTTGTGGCCCGAGGCTGAGGTCGTGTGCGCCTCCGAGCCGCTGGAGTTGGACGACTACATCAAGTCCATCGGCGACGAGAAGCTCGTCGTCGACATGCTCGTCGGCGACCTGCAACGGGTGATCGAGTACCCGAAGCTTGGCTTCGCCGTCGAGCAGGACGTACCGGGGGATGTGTATGACGCTTACGAACGCCTCCTGGGCGCCGGCTTCGACAGCCGCCTCATCAGCACCTGAGCCGCCCAGCGCCGATGCGTCGGACGGCCTGTGCGCGATCCACCAACCGAACCTGTTTCCCCGGCTGTCCACGCTGGCGAAGCTGTTCTCCGCCGACCTGTGGATCGTCCTGGACGACGTGCAGTTCGCCCGGCGCGACTACCAGCACCGCGCCCGTCTCGCCGCCCTGGACGATCCATCCCGACAGCAGTGGCTCACGCTCCCGACGCACCTTCCCCATGGGCGCTCGACGCTGATCAGCCAGGCACGGCTCGTTGATCCGCGTCGCTCGCGCCGGACGGTCCAGCTTCTGGTCCGCCAGTACTACGGCCGCAGCCCCTACTGGGGTGCTGTGTCCGAGGCGCTGGACGCGCTCGATGAGTCGGATCGTGTGGCCGACCTGGCGAGGACATCGACGATTGCCCTGCTCAGCGTTCTCGGCTGGTCGGGGAAGATGCTGGACAGCAGCGAGATCCCAACCCGGCAAGGTCGCTCCGAGCGCCTCGCCGATCTGGTGGCAGCCACCGGCAGTACCCACTATCTGTGCGGCACCGGTGGTCTGCGTTACCTCGACGACGGCCCCTTCCACGCCCACGGCATTCCAGTGCTGCCCTTCCACATCCCTGTGGATGACCCGCTCTGGCGGTGGGCACGTCGATCCAGCAGCCTGTGGGCTCTGAGCAGGATCGGGCCCGATGCGCTGGCCCGTCAGCTGGCCGCCCAAAGAGAAGCCCACCATCCCGGAGCCCATGCGTGACCAATTGGCGCGCGGCGCCCGGCGAGGCCCGGCCGCTGCCACCCGCGGACGCGATCGCGGTTGCGCCGACCGCCTTCAACACGGTCGACAAGTGGGCCGCCGGCATCGCCCCTGTGGTGTCCGTGGCGACGTGATCAGCGCTTTTGTCCCCTGGCTGCCTGCCCCCCCCGCCGGCACCAGAAAGGCCGAGGCCCGAAGACCCCGCCCAACCCGCAAGAAACCCAGCTCACGGCCACACCAGGCAATACGGCTGATGCCCCGCCTCGTGCAACCGATGGCTGAAGTCCTGCCACTCGTGCAGCAACTGGTACACGTTGAAAGCGTCCCGCGGCCCGCCCCGGTCCGGGACCGTCGACCAGATGAAGGCTGCCGCGCCGACCGCCTCCTCGCCGATGCCGCGCAGGGGGTCGACGACCGTCATGGGGAGCTTGACGACGGCGTAGTCGGGGTGCAGGACGACCAGTTCCAGTGGGGGCACCTTGTGGAGGGGGACGCCCTCGATGCCGGTGAGGACCATCGCGGCCATCGTCTCCGGCTTGATCTTGGTGAACATGCCGTTCATGCCCAGCTCGTCGCCGCCGAGTTCCTCGGGGCGCATGGAGATGGGAACTCGGGCCGCGGTCGCGCCGTCCGGCGCGCCGAAGTATTTGTACGTCACCCCCACCCGACCACCCTTCCCGCTCCCCGCCCGGGGGCGGTCCACCCGCTGGTCGAGCCGGCGGTCGCCCGACCGGCCCAGCCGACGGCCCTGCCGCTGGTCGGTCGTCTCCCAGTCGGGCTCCCGGTCGATCTCCCCGTCGAGCCGCCGCTCAGGCCGCTCAGCCTGGTCGGACCGCTCGGCCCGCTCAGGTCGGTCGAACCGCTCGGCCCGCTCGGCCCGGTCGAACCGCTCCGGCCGCTCGGCCCGCTCCGGCTCACTCTCTATACCCTGTGTCTGACGGGCGTCGGTCTGACGCGCCTCGGTCGTCTCCTCCGCTTCGCGCCGGTGCCTTCCCCGCCGGGCACGCCGAGGACCCAGGTCATCAGTCCCCTCGCCCAGTCCGCCACCGCGATGCATATCTCCACCCGACTGCTTTTCTAGGACGCGTGGTCCCCGCCGCGCAACCCGATCATCGTCTCAGTGACCTCCCCCACGGCCGCCCGCCGAAACGTGCGGCGGAACAACAGTCCACGGGGAACAACCGGCCCCTGATCATTACGTGCGTAAGAGCTGTGTGTATCAGCTCTCAGTCTCGCAGATGGCGGATGGCGGCGCTTCGATCTTGAGGCGGGCCGTGCTCCCGGGAGGCCGCGGCCTACCCTGGGGAGGTCACCACGCAACCGGAGTCCGAGAAGTCGGAGAAGCCGCACGCCATGAGCGCCGCCAGCCAAACGCCCTATCCCTACGACGCGCCCGCTTCCCAGGCGCTCTTCGACCGCGCCTCCGTCGTCACCCCCGGCGGGGTCAACTCGCCGGTGCGCGCCTTCCGCGCCGTCGGCGGCACGCCCCGTTTCATGGTGTCCGGCGACGGCCCCTACCTCACCGACGCCGACGGGCGGGAGTACGTCGACCTGGTGTGCTCCTGGGGGCCCATGATCCTCGGGCACTCGCACCCCGAGGTCATCGCCGCCGTGCAGGAGGCCGTCGGCCGCGGCACCTCCTTCGGGACGCCCGGCGAGGGCGAGGTCGCGCTCGCCGAGGAGATCGTCGCCCGGGTCGAGCCCGTCGAGCAGGTCCGCCTGGTCAGCAGCGGGACCGAGGCGACCATGAGCGCCATCCGGCTGGCCCGCGGGTTCACCCGGCGCGCCAAGGTGATCAAGTTCGCCGGCTGCTACCACGGGCACGTGGACTCGCTGCTCGCCTCCGCGGGCAGCGGTGTCGCCACCTTCGCGCTGCCCGACACCCCGGGCGTCACCGGCGCCCAGGCCGGCGACACGATCGTGCTGCCGTACAACGACCTGGAGGCCGTGCAGGAGGCCTTCCACCGGCACCCCGGCGAGATCGCCTGTGTGATCACCGAGGCCTCGCCCGGCAACATGGGCGTCGTGCCGCCCGCCCCCGGCTTCAACCAGGGGCTGCGGGACGCCTGCCACAAGAACGGCGCCCTGTACATCTCCGACGAGGTGATGACCGGGTTCCGGACCAGCCGTGCCGGGTGGTTCGGGGTCGACGGGGTCAGGCCCGACCTGATGACCTTCGGCAAGGTGATGGGCGGCGGCTTCCCCGCCGCCGCGTTCGGGGGCCGTGCGGACGTCATGGCGCACCTCGCGCCCGCCGGGCCCGTCTACCAGGCCGGCACGCTCTCCGGGAACCCCGTCGCCACCGCCGCCGGCCTCGCCCAGCTGCGGCTGCTGGACGACGCGGCGTACGACACCGTCGACGCCGTGTCGGAGCAGATCAGGTCGCTGGTCACCGAGGCGCTGAGCAAGGAGGGGGTCGCGCACCGGCTCCAGACCGCCTCCAACATGTTCTCGGTGTTCTTCACCGACCGGCAGGTGCGCAACTACGAGGACGCCAAGCGGCAGGAGTCGTACCGCTTCACCGCGTTCTTCCACTCGCTGCTGGCGAACGGCGTCTATCTGCCGCCGTCGTCCTTCGAGTCCTGGTTCGTGTCCACGGCCCACGACGAGCGGGCCATCCAGATGATCGCCGACGCCCTTCCGGCGGCGGCCCGGGCGGCTGCGGAGGCCACCGCGTGAGCAACAGCGAGAGCAACGTCAGCGGCAGGGACAAGGACGTCACCGTCGTCCACGTCATGCGGCACGGCGAGGTCGAGAACCCCGACGGGGTCCTGTACGGGCGGCTGCCCGGCTACCACCTGTCGGAGCTGGGCCGGCACATGGCCGACCGGGTCGCCGAGCACCTCGCCCCGCGCGACGTCACGTACGTGTGCGCCTCCCCGCTGGAGCGGGCGCAGGAGACGGCGGCCCCGATCGCCAAGGCGCACGGTCTCGACCTGGACACCGACGAGCGGCTGATCGAGGCCGAGAACATCTTCCAGGGCAAGACTTTCGGTGTGGGCGACGGCGCCCTGCAGCGGCCGGAGAACTGGAAGTTCCTCGTCAACCCGTTCCGGCCGTCCTGGGGCGAGCCGTACGTCGACCAGGTGGTCCGGATGATGGGCGCGCTGAACGCGGCCAAGGACCGGGCGCGCGGGCACGAGGCGGTGCTGGTCAGCCATCAGCTGCCGGTCTGGATCGTGCGCTCGTACGTCGAGCGGCGCCGGCTGTGGCACGACCCGCGCAAGCGGCAGTGCACCCTCGCCTCCCTGACAACTTTCACATATTTGGGTGACAGGATCGTCTCCGTCGGCTACAGCGAGCCCGCGATCGACCTGGTCCCGGCGCATCTGCGGGCCGGCGCGAAGCCGCAGAAGGGCAAGGGCACGGCGCAGGGGAAGGCCTTCGGAGCCTGATCGGCACCGGCCTGACCGACACCGTCGTCTGACGGTCCGTTTGGTGTGCCTTGGTATGCCTTGGCGCGCCTTTGCGGTATCCGTTGGGAAAAACACATAAATCAACGGAACCTCCCCGTTCGTCACGCCATCTGACTGGGTGACCACCAGCAGGCGCGACGATCGGGGATCTCCATGCGCACCAACTCCCGGACCCTTACCCGGCGGGGAGCACTCGGCCTCGGCGCGGGCGCGGCGGCGGCCGCCGGGCTCGCCGGCTGCGGGAGTGCCACGTCCTCGGACGCCGGCGGACACCCGGCCGGTTCCGGAAAGGACAAGGGAGGCCAGGGCGACGGCCAGGGCGGCGCGCCTCGCGCGCGGCCCCTCGGCGACGGCTCCACCTCCTTCACCGGCAAGCAGCCGCACCAGCCGGCGAAGCCCGAGCCGCTGGAGCCCGGCCAGACCCCGCCGCAGTTCGTGATCTTCTCCTGGGACGGCGCCGGCGAGGTGGGCAACGGCCTCTTCCCGCGCTTCCTGGACCTCGCCAAGGAACACGGCGCGAGCATGACCTTCTTCCTCTCCGGGCTGTACCTGCTGCCCGAGTCGAAGAAGCGGCTGTACGAGCCCCCGAACAACCCGCGCGGCGCCTCCGACATCGGCTACCTCACCGACGAGCACATCAAGGCCACCCTCACCAACGTGCGCCGGGCCTGGCTGGAGGGCCACGAGATCGGCACCCACTTCAACGGGCACTTCTGCGCCGGCGGCGGCTCGGTCGGCAACTGGACCCCGCAGCAGTGGGACAGCGAGATCCGCCAGGCCAAGGCGTTCGTCAAGGAGTGGCGGACCAACACCGGCTGGAGCGACCTGCCCGCGCTGCCCTTCGACTACGACAAGGAGCTGGTCGGCGGCCGCACCCCCTGTCTGCTGGGCCAGAACAACCTGCTGCCGACCGCCCGCAAGCTGGGCTGGCGCTACGACGCCTCCTCGCCCGGCGGCCGTCAGGTGTGGCCGGAGAAGCGGCTCGGGATCTGGGACCTGCCCCTTCAGCAGATACCTTTCCCCGGACGTTCCTTCGAGGTCCTGTCGATGGACTACAACATGCTCGCCAACCAGTCGGTCAACTCGACCAAGGCGCCGCCGTCCAACTACCCGGGCTGGCGCAAGCAGTCCGCCGGTGCCTACATAGCGGGCTTCAAGCGGGCATACGAGACGAACCGGGCGCCCTTCTTCGTCGGCAACCACTTCGAGCAGTGGAACGGCGGCATCTACATGGACTCCGTCGAGGAGGCCTTCAAGCACATCGCACGCGAGAAGGAGAAGGGCGCCGACGTCCGCCTGGTCTCCTTCCGTCAGTACGTGGACTGGATGGACGTCCAGAAGCCCGAGGTGCTCGCCAAGCTGCGCACCCTCGGCGTCGGCCAGCGACCGACCGGCGGCTGGAAGGAGTTCCTCCGGAACACCAAGTCGGCTTCCTCGAACGCCGCGTAGGGGCCACTCGGGGTGCGATGCCCGGAATATCCCGTGTAAATACGCCCTGAAATGCGGTTTTCCGCCCCGCAGGGGGGTGGGCGAGGGCGGCGGGACGGGCATGCGAAACTTTTCACATGAGTACCCGTAGCCGCGCCGTCCTGCTCGGCGTCATGGCCGCCGCGGCCCTGTCCCTGTCCGCGTGCGGCAACGGCGGCGTCTCCGGTGGCGGGGGCGACACCCACTTCGTCACCGGTGACAACGGCATCGACACCGCGCCGCGGGGCAAGCGGGACGCGGCCCCGGAGCTGTCCGGCAAGACCATCGACGGCAGGACGCTGGACGTCGCCGACTACAAGGGCAAGGTCGTCGTCCTCAACGTCTGGGGCTCCTGGTGCGGGCCGTGCCGCGAGGAGGCGAAGTACTTCTCGAAGGTGTCCAAGGCGTACGCGGGCAAGGGCGTGCAGTTCGTCGGCATCAACACCCGGGACACCAGCACCACCCCGGCGGTCGCCTTCGAGAAGGAGAACGACATCGCCTACCCGTCCCTGTACGACCCGACGGGCAGGCTGATGCTCCGCTTCGAGAAGGGCACCCTCAACCCGCAGCTGATCCCCTCCACGCTCGTGCTCGACAAGGAGGGGAAGGTCGCGGCCCGCGCGCTGCAGCCGCTGGACGACGCGACCCTGCTGAAGATGGTCAAGCCGGTCCTGGCGGAGAAGTGACGTGAGCGCGACCCTCCTGCTGGCCCAGACCGGCCAGAACGAGACCGTGATGCACGGCGCCCTGCTGGTCTCCCTGCCGATCGCCCTGCTCGCCGGGCTGGTCTCCTTCTTCTCGCCCTGTGTGCTCCCGCTGGTCCCCGGCTACCTCTCCTACGTCACCGGCGTCGCCGGCACCGACCTGGCCGAGGCCCGCCGGGGCCGGATGGTCGCCGGTGCCGCGCTCTTCGTGCTCGGCTTCAGCGCCGTCTTCGTCTCCAGCGGGGCCCTGTTCGGCTACTTCGGCCGGAACCTGCTCGACCACCAGGGCATGCTGACCCGGGTGCTCGGCGTGCTCATGATCCTCATGGGCGTCTTCTTCATGGGCCTGCTGCCCTGGTTCACCATGCGCGAGTTCCGCTTCCACAAGCGGCCCACCGGCGGCCTGCTGGGCGCGCCGATACTGGGCGCGCTGTTCGGCATCGGCTGGACCCCCTGCATGGGCCCGACCCTGTCGGCGGTCAACTTCCTCTCCTTCCAGGAGTCGAGCGCCGCGCGGGGCTCCCTGCTGATGATCGTGTACTGCCTCGGCCTCGGCGTCCCCTTCGTGCTCACCGCGGTCGCCTTCCGCAAGGCCCTGGGCGCCTTCGGCTGGGTCAAGCGCCACTATGTGTGGGTCATGCGCATCGGCGGCACGATGATGATCGTGACCGGTGTGCTGCTGCTGACCGGCGCCTGGAACGGCCTGGTGCAGCAGATGCAGACCTGGTCCGACGGCTTCAATGTGGGGATCTGAGCGATGAGCAAGACCGAAACCGACGGCGGCCGGGACCAGGAGGACCTGGGAGCGGCCGGCTCCCAGCTCTCCACCGCGCCACGCGAGGACACGGCGAGCGCCCCGGGCCTCGGCGTCATCGGCTGGGCCCGCTGGTTCTGGCGGCAGCTGACCTCCATGCGGGTCGCGCTGCTGCTGCTCCTGCTGCTCTCACTGGCCGCGATCCCGGGCTCGCTGATCCCGCAGACCGCCGCCGACGCGAGCAAGGTCGAGGACTTCCGCACCGCCCACAGGACGCTCGGGCCGCTCTACGACAAGCTCGGCCTCTTCCACGTCTACAGCTCGGTGTGGTTCTCCGCGATCTACATCCTGCTGTTCGTCTCCCTCATCGGCTGCATCGTCCCGCGCACCTGGCAGTTCGTCGGCCAGCTGCGCGGCCGTCCGCCGGGCGCGCCCAAACGGCTGACCCGGCTGCCCGCGTACACGACCTGGCGCACCGAGGCCGACCCCGAGCGGGTCCGCGAGGCCGCGCTCGACCTGCTGAAGAAGCGCCGCTTCCGCGCCCACGTCGCCGGTGACGCCGTCGCCGCCGAGAAGGGCTATCTGCGCGAGGTGGGCAACCTCGTCTTCCACATCGCGCTGATCGTGCTGCTGGTCGCCTTCGCCTCCGGCCAGCTGTACAAGTCGGACGGCACCAAGCTGGTGGTGGAGGGCGACGGCTTCTCCAACACGCTGCTGATGTACGACGACTTCAAGTCCGGCAGCCTGTTCGGCAACGACGACCTGGTGCCGTTCAGCTTCGACCTCAAGCAGTTCACGGGCACCTACGAGACCAGCGGCCCGAACAAGGGCACGCCGCGCACCTACGAGGCCCGGATCGCCTACCGCGAGGGCGCGTACGGCAAGGAGAAGTCGACCACCGTCAAGGTCAACGAGCCGTTGAAGATCGACGACTCCAAGGTCTACCTGGTCAGCCACGGCTACGCCCCCGTCGTCACCGTCCGGGACGGCAAGGGCAAGGAGGTCTTCCACGACGCCGTGCCGCTGCTGCCGCTCGACGGCAACGTCACCTCCAACGGCGTGGTGAAGGTGATGGACGGCTACCGCAGCCCGCAGGGCAAGGCGGAGCAGCTCGCCTTCCAGGCGCTCTTCGTGCCCACCTTCGACGCGAAGAGCGGCACGATGCTCTCCCAGTTCCCGGCGCTGGCGAACCCGCTGCTCGCGGTGAACGCCTACCACGGCGACCTGGGCGTGAACTCGGGCATCCCGCAGAGCGTGTACCAGCTCGACAAGAAGCACATGACGGCGTTCAAGGACGCCAAGGGCCAGCTGCTGAAGAAGCTGCTGCGGCCGGGCCAGACGATGAAGCTGCCGAACGGCGCCGGGTCCATCACGTTCGAGAAGGACGTCAAGGAATGGGCCGGCTTCGAGATCGTGCAGGAGCCGGGCGGCGGCTGGGCGCTCGGCGGTGCCTTCGCCGCGATCGCCGGTCTGGCCGGCTCCCTGTTCATCCAGCGCCGCCGCGTGTGGGTGCGGGCGGTGCGCGGCGCCGACGGCGTGACGGTCGTCGAGATGGCCGGGCTCGGCCGCAGCGAGTCCGCCAAGGTGCCCGAGGAACTGGGCCGGCTCGCCGACACCCTCTACGACCGGGCGCCGGGGGCACCGGAACCCGACGACGACTCCACCGAAACCTCCGCCGTACCTGCCGAAGGGGCTGAGAAGTGACTCTCGCCGCCGCAACCAACGAACACCTCGCGAGTGTCAGCAACACGCTGATCTACTCGTCGATGGCCGTCTACACCCTGGCCTTCTTCGCCTACATCGCCGAGTGGCTGTTCGGCAGCCGCAGCAAGGTCGCCCGTACGGCCGCCGCGCTCACCGAGCAGGCCGGGACGGCCCGGAAGGCGCCCGCGGTCACCGTCCAGCAGGCGGGCGGCACGGCCGTACTGGAGCGGCCCAAGGTCGTGGTGCGGGCGGCGTCGGGCCAGCGGGACGTACCGGACGGGCCCGGCGCGCACGGCGGGGACGTGCAGGGCGACCTCTACGGCCGGATCGCGGTGTCGCTCACCGCGCTCGCCTTCCTCGTGGAGCTGGCCGGCGTCGCCACCCGCGCGGCCTCCGTGCAGCGCGCCCCGTGGGGCAACATGTACGAGTTCAACATCACCTTCTCCACGGTCGCGGTCGCCGTCTACCTGGCGCTGCTGGCCCTGCGGAAGAA
This sequence comes from Streptomyces pyxinicus, assembly GCF_024753135.1. GTDB lineage: Bacteria > Actinomycetota > Actinomycetes > Streptomycetales > Streptomycetaceae > Streptomyces > Streptomyces pyxinicus. Next base: position 56,685 of record NZ_JANUGP010000011.1, read on the forward strand.
CGTGCGCTGGCTCGGCCTGTTCCTGATCACCACGGTCCTGCTGGACCTCGGCCTCGCCGTCACCGTCCTCTACACCGCGAGCGACCAGCTGGTGCCGGCCCTGCACTCGTACTGGCTGTACATCCACGTCTCCACCGCGATCTTCTGCGGCGCGGTGTTCTACGTCGGCGCGGTCGCCACGATCCTGTACCTGTTCAAGGACTCGTACGAGAACAAGCTCCAGACCGGCGGCGAGCCCGGCGCCTTCGCGACCTCGGTGCTGGAGCGGCTGCCCGCCTCCGCCTCCCTGGACAAGTTCGCCTACCGGGTCAACGCGGCCGTCTTCCCGCTGTGGACGTTCACGATCATCGCGGGCGCGATCTGGGCGGGCGACGCCTGGGGCCGGTACTGGAACTGGGACCCGAAGGAGACCTGGTCCTTCATCACCTGGGTCGCCTACGCCGGCTACCTGCACGCCCGCGCCACCGCCGGCTGGAAGGGCCGCAAGGCCGCCTACCTGGCGATGATCGCCTTCGGCTGCTGGCTGTTCAACTACTACGGCGTCAACATCTTCGTCAGCGGCAAGCACTCCTACGCGGGCGTGTGACCGCCGGGTCGGCGACACTGATGTCATGAGCGGTTCCATCGAACCCGCCGGACCCGGTGATCCCGCGGGACCCGGCAAACCCGTCGAACACGGCATCAGCCAGACCCACGGGGACACGCACATCCTCCACTTCCTGGTGCGCCTGCCGCGCTCCATGGAGGACGTCTGGTCGGCGGTGGCCACCCCCGAGGGGCTCGGGGGCTGGTGCACCGCCGTCGACGCGCTGGAGCCCCGCCTCGACGGCGCGGTCACCCTCGGTGAGCTGGGCAGCGGGCGGGTCACCGCGTGGGACGTGGACCGGGTCGCCGAGTACACCCTGGAGCCGGGCGGCCGGCTGCGGTTCCACCTGGAGCGGGACGGGAGCCGGGGGTGCGCGCTGCGCTTCACCCACGAGTTCCAGGGCGAGGGGGAGTCCCAGTCCGGCTGGCACACCCGGTTCGCACGGCTGATCGACGCCCTGGCCGTCCCGGAACCCCCGGCGGAGGAGGGCGCCAGCCCCCTGCCCGGTCAGTTCACCTAGCAGCCCGCGGCTCAGCAGACCGCCGGCAGGCTGCCGTGGGCCACCGAGGCGATGTGGTCCCGCAGCCGCTCCACGTACAGCCGCAGGTTCTTCGCGGCCACGTCCGTGTCCGGGTAGCGGCTCGCCAGCCACAGCCCCTCCGGCAGCCGGTTCACCCACACGCAGACCTGGTCGCCGTACGACACCCGCAGCAGGCCGTGCGCCCGCAGCTCCCGCCAGCGCTCGGCGCCCGGGATGGCCCGGGTGTCCACGTAGGAGACGATCGAGTACAGGTCGGGGGAGGTCGGCCGGAAGTCCGCGCCGAGCAGGCTCAGCACCCGGGCCAGCGGCAGCCGGGACAGCGGCCGGTTCGCCTGCAGCTCGGCCCGCACCGCCCGCAGGGTCTCCGGGAAGCCGGAGGAGGGGCCGACCGGCACCTCGATCGGGGCGCCGCCCACGTACCAGCCGACCGAGTCGCTCCAGCGGGACTTCACCCGGGTGTGGAACGGCACCACCGTCCGGTACACCGACTGCCCGCCCAGCTCCTGCACGATCAGCGCGGTCGCGGCCAGCAGCCCGACCAGGCTGCCGCCGTAGGGCCGGCAGTACGCCTCGAACGCCGCCGCCTCCGCCGTGTCCGCCAGCGGCTCGCTCAGCATCTGCTGCCGGGGCAGCGGGCCGCCCGGCTCCAGGCCGAGGTCGACCGGGAAGCCCGGCAGCATCCCGTCGCAGCGCTGGATGAACTCGCGCCAGCGGCCGACGACCGCGTGCCGGCCGTCGATGCCGTCCGCGTCCGCCCGCTCGATCTCGCAGAAGTCGACGTAGCTCGCCGTCGGCGCGGGCCGCTCGGGCGCGGTGCCGGCGAGGGCCGCCGCGTACAGCTCGTTGACCTCGGCGGGGATCCGGTTCAGCGAGTAGGCGTCGACGTTGCTGTGGTCGAAGGCCAGGTACACGCTCGCGCCGTCCTCCCGGACGACCGCCGTGTAGATCAGGTTGGGCCAGCGCAGCGCGTCCGCGACGGTGTCGAAACGGTCCTGGAGATGGCGGACCAGCGCGTCGGCGTCGGCGAAGTCGCCCGCCTCGGTCCGGGTCAGGGAGACGTCGTCGGCGTCGAGGGTGAACCGGCGCAGCTCCTCGCCGGCCCAGCGGAAGCCGCTGCGCAGCGTCTCGTGCCGCACGGTCCAGGCCCGCAGCGCCTCCCCGAGCACGTCGAGGTCGACCGGGCCGGGCACGTCGAAGGCGGTGCCGAGCCAGGTCGGCACGAACAGCCCGTCCTCGCGCACGGACCGGGCCGTCCTGATGTGCGACTCCTGGATGTAGGCCGGCCGCCGGGAGTCCTCCGGCAGGGCGGTCGCCACCGCCACGGTCGCCGGGCTCAGCGTCCACTCGACGAGCCGTCCCGGCCGGACCTCGCAGCGCTGGATGTCAGTGATTCGCACGCGTCTCCCATCGCAGAAGGGGCCCCGGAAAGCGGACCCCCCTCTAAGGCAATGCCGTCGGACGCGCCCGGGACATGCCCGTCGCGCTCATTTCAACGGAACGGATGGCGAGCCGAACGCGGGACTGAATAACGGACGGTGACCAGTCGACTTCGGGTGATAGTCGTACCGCGACCCGCCACCTGCCGCTATCGGCGGCGCCGATGGGGGTATCGGCAGGACGCCCCAGCAGCGCGTGGACCTGCGCCTTCATCCGCTCGTAGCGTCATGGGCATGACCCCAGAGAACAAGGGCACGGCCCAGCTGACGATCGCGATGGTGCTCTCCGGCACCCTCGGGCTCTTCGTCGTCGAGTCGGGCGCCTCGCCCTTCAACGTCGTCTTCTTCCGTGTCCTGTTCGGCGCCCTGGCGCTGGGCACCTACGTCGTCGCCCGCGGCTGGCTGCGCGGCCACGGCTTCACCCCGCGCACCCTCGGGCTCGCCGTGCTCGGCGGGGTGTTCATCGTCTTCAACTGGGTGCTGCTCTTCGAGTCGTACCGCAACACGTCCATCTCGGTGGCGACGGTCGTCTACCACACCCAGCCGTTCTACGTGGTGCTGCTCGGCGCCCTGCTGTTCCGCGAGCGCCTGACCGCCGCCAAGGCCGGCTGGATCGGGGTCGCCTTCGCGGGCCTGGTCCTGGTCTCCGGCGTCACCCCGGCCGACTTCACCGGCGGCGGCTCCTACCTCACCGGCATCGGGCAGGCCCTGCTCGCCGCCCTGCTCTACGGCCTGTCCACCCTGGTCACCAAGCGCATCACCGGTGTCCGTCCGCACCTGATCGCCCTCGTGCAGGTCCTGGTCGGCATCCCGCTGCTGCTGCCCTTCGCCGACTTCGGCGCGATGCGCGGCACCGGCTGGGACTGGGGCTGGCTGGCCGGGCTCGGCCTCATCCACACCGGCGTGATGTACGTCCTGATGTACGCCGCCTACGCCAAGCTGCCCACCGCAAAGATCGCCGTCCTCGCCTTCGTCTATCCGGCCGTCGCCATGGTCATGGACTGGGCGGTCTACGGCCACCACATCGGGCTCGTCCAGGCCCTCGGCGTCCCGCTGATCGTGGCCGCCAGCCTCAAGGTCACCCTGGCCCGGACACCAGCTGCCGCGCCTGCTCCACGAACAGCCGCACGTGCGCCGGAAGCCGCTTCCCGGACCGCCACGCCAGCTGCGTCCGAAGCGTGAACGGCGGCTCCCAGGCGAGCCGTACCAGGGAGCCCTCCGCGAGTTCGGCGGCGACCGTCACCTCGGGCAGCAACGCCACCCCGAGGCCGGCCGCCGCCGCGCGCTTGGTCGCCTCGATCGTGCCGAACTCCATGAACTCCACCGGTTCCAGCGCCGCCAGCTCCCGCTCGAACAGGTCCCGGTAGGCGCACCCCGGCTCGGTCGCCAGCAGGGCGCGGCCGGTCAGGTCGGCCGTCGTCACCGGCCGCCCGGTCAGCGGGTGCCCGGGCGCCGCGACCAGCGCCAGCGGCTCCACCGCCAGCACGGCCGTCTCCAGGCCCGGGTGCGCGGTCCGCTCCTCCATCAGGAACCCGACGTCGTAGGTGCCCTGGCGCAGCGCCTGCCGGGTCTCGTCGCCGATGGTGGTGCGCAGCGCGATCCGCACCTTCGGGTGGCGGTGGTGGAAGTACTCCAGCAGCGGCGGCAGCCGGTAGGAGGTCAGCGACTCCATGGTGCCGACGGTCAGCGTGCCCGACGGCTCGGCCGGCTCGGTGACGGCCGCGCGGGCCTCCTCGGACAGCTCGATGATCTGCCGGGCGTACGGCAGCAGCCGCGCACCCGCGTCGGTGAGCCGGATGCGGCTGCCGAGCCGGTCGAACAGCTCCACCCCGAGGGACGACTCCAGGGCGCGGACCTGACCGGTCACACTGGACTGGGCGTACGACAGCTCGGTCGCGGCCCGGGTGAAGCTGAGGACGGTGGCGACCTTCTCGAAGGTGACGAGCAGCCGGAGTTCCACGGCTCAGTCGTCGCTCTTCGGCTTCTCCAGGGACTTCAGGAACTCCGGGTTGTCGTCCGGCGCCACCCAGCCGCCGCCCGCGCTCCGCCGCCCCGCGCCGTGGCGCACCTTGCCGGTGACCAGCCAGGCGACCGGACCGACCAGCACCTCGCCGAAGAGCAGCACGATGATCACCCACACCACCTTGGGCAGATGGCGGACGTCGTCCTCCGGGGTGTTCAGACAGTCCACGAACGCGTAGATCCACAGCGCCAGGACCAGCAGGACGGGCAGATACCTGAGCATGGTCGTGCGCTCTCCCGACAGTGTGAGACGGCCCCGGTGACCGGGCCAGGGTAGCGGGTGCGCAGGACGGCGTCGCCCGTCCCGCTCCTCGCCCTCCCGAGCGGCCCGCCGAGGCCGCACCGCGCCGGCTCGCCGTCCCGGCCGGTGCCACACGGCGCCGGGGCACGGCCTCGCGGTCGGCGGCCGGTGCGACACGGCGCCGCGGCCCGGCGGCCCCCGCCCCCGCCGGTCGGCGGCTGGCGTCTGCCTCGCTCCGGTGGCCGCTCCCGGGTCGCGCGGGTCCGGCCGGGTGGCCTGTCCCGTCCTCTGCCGTGCCGTTCCTGTCGTCCTCGGCCCCGTCGGCGGCTCGCAGCGGGCGCGTCCTGCCGCCCCGGCGCCCTCGGCCCGGCGGCCCCCGCCCCCGCCGGTCGGCGGCCGGCGTCTGCCTCGCCCCGGCGACCGCTCCCGGGTCGCGCGGGCCCGGCCGGGTGGCCTGTCCCGCTCTCTGCCGTGCCGTTCCTGTCGTCCTCGGCCCCGTCGGCGGCCCGCAGCGGGCGCGTCCCGCCGCCCCGGCGCCGCGGTCCGGCGGCCCCCGCCCCCGCGGAACCCGCCCCGGTGACCGGTCCCGGGTAGCCGGTGGCCGATACTGGGGCACATGGCTTACGACGATCTTCGCTCCCTGCTGCGGGCGCTGGAGCGCGAGGGTGACCTCAAGCGCATCAAGGCCGAGGTCGACCCCCACCTGGAAGTCGGGGAGATCGTCGACCGGGTGCAGAAGGCGGGCGGCCCGGCGCTGCTCTTCGAGAACGTCAGGGGCTCCGCGATGCCACTGGCGATGAACGTCTTCGGCACCGACCGCCGGCTGCTGAAGGCGCTGGGCCTGACGTCGTACGGCGAGATCTCCGAGAAGATCGGCGGCCTGCTCCGCCCCGAGCTGCCGCACGGCTTCGTCGGCGTGCGCGAGGCCTTCGGCAAGCTCGGCGCGATGGCCCACGTGCCGCCGCGGAAGGTCAAGCCCGACAACGCCCCCGTGCAGGAAGTGGTCCTGCGCGGCGACGACGTCGACCTCGACCGGCTCCCGGCGCTGTTCACCTGGCCCCAGGACGGCGGCTCCTTCTTCAACCTGGGCCTGACCCACACCAAGGACCCGGAGACCGGCATCCGCAACCTGGGCCTGTACCGGCTCCAGCGGCACGACCGGCGCACCATCGGCATGCACTGGCAGATCCACAAGGACAGCCGCAACCACTACCAGGTGGCCGCCCGCCGGGGCGAGCGGCTGCCGGTCGCGATCGCCTTCGGCTGCCCGCCCGCCGTCACCTACGCCTCCACCGCGCCGCTGCCCGGCGACATCGACGAGTACCTGTTCGCCGGGTTCCTCGCGGGCAAGCGGATCGAGATGGTCGACTGCAAGACGGTCCCGCTCCAGGTCCCGGCGAACGCCGAGGTCGTCCTGGAGGGCTGGCTGGAGCCCGGCGAGATGCTGCCCGAGGGCCCCTTCGGCGACCACACCGGCTTCTACACCCCGCAGGAGCCCTTCCCGGCACTGACCATCGACTGCGTCACCATGCGAAAGCGGCCGCTGCTCCAGTCGATCGTCGTCGGCCGCCCGCCCACCGAGGACGGCCCGCTCGGCCGCGCCACGGAGCGGTTCTTCCTGCCGCTGCTCAAGATCATCGTCCCGGACATCGTGGACTACCACCTCCCCGAGGCCGGCGGCTTCCACAACTGCGCGATCGTCTCGATCGACAAGAAGTACCCGAAGCACGCGCAGAAGGTGATGCACGCGGTGTGGGGGGCGCACATGATGTCCCTGACGAAACTGATCGTGGTGGTGGACGCCGACTGCGACGTCCACGACCTCCACGAGGTCGCCTGGCGGGCCCTCGGCAACACCGACTACGCCCGCGACCTCACCGTCGTAGAAGGCCCCGTCGACCACCTGGACCATGCCTCCTACCAGCAGTTCTGGGGCGGCAAGGCGGGCATCGACGCCACCCGGAAATGGCCGGAGGAGGGCTACACCCGCGACGGCGGATGGCCCGAGATGGTCCTCTCGGACCCGGATACGGCGGCCCTGGTGGACCGCCGCTGGAAGGAGTACGGCCTGTGACCAGCGCCTCCGCCGCGATCCCACGGCAGCCGGGCCGCACGAAGGCGTTCCTGCGCCTGGTGATGATCGAGCACTCCATCTTCGCGCTGCCCTTCGCCTACATCGCCGCGCTCACCGCGATGTTCCAGTGGGACGAGAACATCCACTGGGGCCGGCTGCTGCTGGTCACCGTCTGCATGGTCGGCCTGCGCACGTTCGCGATGGCCGTCAACCGGATCATCGACCGCGAGATCGACGCCCGGAACCCGCGCACCGCGCACCGCGAGCTGGTGACCGGTGCGATGTCCGTCCGGCACGCCTGGACCGGCGCCGTCGTCGCCCTGGTGGTCTTCCTCGGCGCGGCGGCCCTGCTCAACCCGCTGTGCCTGGCCCTCGCGCCGGTGGCCGTGGTCCCGATGGTGGTCTACCCCTACGGCAAGCGGTTCACGAACTTCCCGCAGGCCATCCTCGGTCTCGCCCAGGCCATGGGCCCGATCGGCGGCTGGCTCGCCGTCTCCGGCACCTGGTCCTGGGACGCGGTGATCCTCGGGCTCGCCGTCGGCGTCTGGATCGGCGGCTTCGACCTGATCTACGCCTGCCAGGACGTGGACACCGACCGCGAGATCGGCGTCCGGTCGGTGCCGGCCCGCTTCGGCATCCCGGCGGCGATCTGGGGCGCGCGGGCCTGCCACACCGTCACCACGGCCCTGTTCGTCTGGTACGCCCTCGCCACCCACGCCGGCGCGTTCTTCTGGCTGGGCCTGCTGGTCGTCGCGGGCGCCTTCGTCTACGAGCACCGCATCGTCCGCCCGCACGACCTGTCCCGCCTGAACCGGGCGTTCTTCAGCGTCAACGGGTTCATCGGCATTGCCCTGTTCGTGTGCGCGCTGCTCGACCTCCTGGTCCGGGGTCTGACCGTCTGACTACCGTGCGGCCTACCATCGAGGGCAGGACCCCAGGGAGGCCAGCGTGACCGTCTCGGGCATCGACCGCCTGCACTCGCAGCTCAGCAAGCTGGAGGACATGTTCCCCGGCTATGTGACGGAGATTGTCGAGGGCAGCATCGTGATGAGTCCACTCAGGCCGTTCCACAACGAGACGATCATGAGGTTGTGGGCTCAGCTCGAAGCACAGCTCGGTCCGGAGTGGGGCTTCATCAGCGATGTGGCGATCCCCTTCAGCGACGACTTCGAGTTCTGTCCGGACCTCGCCGTCATTCCGGCGGCCGAGAAGAACCGCAACCTCACCTGCTATCCGCCCGATCTCGTGGAACTGGCGATCGAGGTGGTCTCTCCGAGCAGCGTCCGCAACGACTACGAGGTCAAGAACAAGCAGTACGCGGCTCGCGGCATCCCGAACTACCTGATTTTCGATCCGCGCACCGGGCACCTCCACACGCTGTGGAACCCCGGACCGGACGGATACCTGGGCCGGGACACGCTTGCGTATGGGGGCGAGCTGACCGTGGAGACGAAGCTCGCGAGCCTCACGCTGGACACCAGCCGGCTGCCCGTGGACCCCGAGGCGGGCAACCCCTCCTGAGCGATCCCCGACCCACCGGTACGCTCAAGGTGTGAACGCAGGAGAATCGCAGCGCGTGCCTTGGATCGTGGGGGTGTCCGGAGCTTCCGGGACGCCGTACGCGGCTGCCGTGCTGCGAGGCCTGCTGGCGGCCGGCGAGGCGGTGGACCTGGTGGTCAGCCGGGCCTCGCGGCTGACCCTGCTGGACGAGACCGGGATCGCCTTCCGGGACGCCCACTGGCAGGAGGACCTGCGGGAGTGGCTGGCCCGGGGCGCCGACGGCAAGCCCGGCACCTTCGACGTGGACGTCAGCGGCGTCCGGTACTGGCCCGCCGGCGACCTCGCGGCCGGGCCGTCCTCCGGGTCGTACCCGGCCAAGGGCATGCTGATCGTGCCCGCCTCAACCGCCTGCGTGGCCGGGGTCGCCCTCGGCCTGTCCAAGGACCTCCTCCAGCGGACGGCGAGCGTCACCCTGAAGGAACGCCGCACCCTCGTCGTCGCGGTGCGCGAGACCCCGCTGAACGGCCAGACCCTGCGGCACCTCGTCACGCTGGACGACGCCGGCGCCACGGTCGTACCGGCCTCGCCCGCCTTCTACGCGGGCGCCACGCACATCCAGGACCTGGTGGACTTCGTCGCCGGACGGGTGCTGGACGCGGCCGGCGTCGGGCACCAGCTGTACCGGCGGTGGCGGGGCGACCTGGGCGTCGGCCGGCCCGACCAGTAGAACCCTCAGCACCTCTCATCACTTCGCTTCACTTCACCTCGGAACTCTTCACCGGAAGGCTTCGATCGCATGGACGCGGTGGACAGGCAGCTCATCCAGGCCCTGAGAGAGAACGGCCGGGCCTCCTACGCCGAGCTGGGACGCCTCGTCGGCCTGTCGGGACCCAGTGTCACCGACCGCATCAACCGGCTGGAGGCGGCCGGTGTCATCACCGGGTACCGCGCCACGGTCGACTCGGCCTCGCTCGGCCTCGGGGTCATCGCCCTGATCGGCATCTCGCTGTCCGACGCCGCCGACCACGAGGACGTCGCGCAGCGGCTGCGGGACCTGCCGGAGATCGAGGACTGCTGGTTCATCGCCGGCGACGACTCCTTCATGCTCAAGGTGCGCTCCACGGACGTGGACGGGCTGGAGAAGACGATCCGCCGGCTGAGCGGCACCAAGGGCGTCTCGCGCACCCGTACCACGATCGTGCTGTCCACGAAGTGGGAGAACCGGGTCGGCGAGTTGCCCGAAGAGGTCTAGGGATACCGTTGGCCGAGCTGTCGGAGAAAGGTGTGGGCATGGACGTCGGGCTCAAGCGCGAGCTGGAGGAGAAGGTCCGTTCCGGTGAGCGGCTGACCCGCGAGGACGGCATCGCGCTGTACGCGTCGGACGACCTGGCCTGGCTCGGTGGCCTCGCGCACGAGGTGCGGACCCGCAAGAACGGTGACGTGGTCCACTTCAACGTCAACCGGCACCTCAACATGACCAACGTGTGCACGGCCTCCTGCGCCTACTGCTCGTTCCAGCGCAAGCCGGGCGAGAAGGACGCGTACACGATGCGCATCGAGGAGGCCGTCAAGCTCGCCAAGGCGATGGAGTCGGAGAACCTCACCGAGCTGCACATCGTCAACGGCCTGCACCCGAACCTGCCCTGGCGGTACTACCCGCGCTCCCTGCGCGAGCTGAAGGCCGCCCTGCCGGACGTCTCCCTGAAGGCGTTCACGGCGACGGAGATCCACCACTTCGAGACGATCAGCGGACTGTCGGCCTCCGAGATCCTGGACGAGCTGATCGACGCGGGCCTGGAGTCGCTGACCGGCGGCGGCGCGGAGATCTTCGACTGGGAGGTCCGGCAGCACATCGTGGACCACCGCACCCACTGGGAGGACTGGTCCCGCATCCACCGGCTGGCGCACGAGAAGGGTCTGAAGACCCCGTGCACCATGCTCTACGGCCACATCGAGGAGCCCCGGCACCGGGTCGACCACGTGCTGCGGCTGCGGGAACTCCAGGACGAGACCGGCGGCTTCCAGGTCTTCATCCCGCTGCGCTACCAGCACGACTTCGTGGACATGCAGGACGGCAAGGTCCGCAACCGCCTCCAGGCGCGCACCCAGATGGCCACCGGCGCCGAGGCGCTGAAGACCTTCGCCGTCTCCCGGCTGCTGTTCGACAACGTCCCGCACGTGAAGGTCTTCTGGGTCATGCACGGCGTGCAGACCGCCCAGCTCGCCCTCCAGCACGGCGCCGACGACATGGACGGCTCGGTCGTGGAGTACAAGATCACCCACGACGCGGACAACTACGGCACGCCGAACAAGCTGACCCGCGAGGACCTGCTCGACCTGATCCGCGACGCGGGCTTCCGCCCGGTGGAACGCAACACGCGCTACGAGATCATCCGCGAGTACGAGGGCCCGGACCCGGCGCGACGTGACGCTCCGCAGCCGATGCGGGTCTGAGGACGGGATCCCGGCCGGAGACCGAACCCACCCCTCGGTTCCCCCGCACCACCGAGGGGTACCCGGCGGCCATGCCCGGCACCAAGGCACCCGAGGACCAGTACACCGCGGAGCCGTTCGTCCCCGAGGGCGCCGGTCTCCCGGGTCTCCGCGAAGCCGCCGCCGGCTGCCACGGCTGCCCCCTGCACAGGGACGCCACGCAGACCGTCTTCGGTGCCGGGAACACCGACGCCCGCGTGATGCTCGTCGGGGAGCAGCCCGGCGACCAGGAGGACCGGCAGGGCAGGCCGTTCGTCGGGCCGGCCGGAAAGCTGCTGGACCAGGCCCTCGCGGAGGCCGGCATCGACCCCGCCGAGACGTACGTCACCAACGCCGTCAAGCATTTCAAGTTCACCCGGGCCGAGCCCCGCAAGCGCCGTATCCACAAGTCCCCCAGCCTGCGCGAGATGACGGCCTGCGGCCCCTGGCTGGCGGCGGAGCTGGCGCTCGTGGAACCCGAGCTGATCGTGGTGCTGGGCGCGACGGCCGGCAAGGCGCTGTTGGGCTCGTCGTTCCGGGTCGGCGAGGTGCGCGGCACCGTGCTGGAACGGGAGATCCACGGCCGCCCCGAGCGGCTCGTCCCCACCGTGCATCCGTCGGCCGTGCTGCGGGCCGACGACCGTGAGGACGCCTACCAAGGTCTGCTGGCCGATCTTAAAGTGGCTGTACGCACCCTGGCGTAATAGATACCATCCCCGCATGCCCCTTACCTTCACCCTGGACCCCGCGGTCACCCCCGCCCTGCGCGACGGCGTCCTCGACCTGTGGACGGACGTCAGCAACGCGGGCGGAGCCGTCGGCTTCGTGGCGCCCGTGAGCCGCGAGGAGATACGCCCCGACCTGGTGCGGCACCTCGCGGCCATGGCCGAGGGCCGGCACCGGCTGCTGGTCGGGCACGACGAGGCGGGCGCGGTGGCGGCGACCGCCTTCTTCTCCTTCAACACGCACCGGCTCCAACGGCACTGGGTGTGGCTCTACACGGTGATGGTCCACCCCCGGCACCAGGGCCAGGGGTACGGTCGCGACCTGATGACGGCGGCCGAGGACGCGGCCCGCTCCTTCGACGGCATCGAGGCGATCCGGCTCGGCTGCCGGGGCGGCCTCGGCCTGGAGCGCTTCTACGGCTCCTGCGGCTACAAGGAGGTCGGCCGGGTGCCCGGCGCCATCCGCTGCGGCGCCGACGACGACCGCGACGACATCACCATGCTGCTGCCGCTGACGTGAGGCCCGCCACCCCCTGCGAAGATCGCCGATCGGGCGTGCTTCACTGGACGATGCCCGATATGGGTTGTCCGACCGTTCGTATGACAGGGAAGAGTGGATTGAGATGCTCCGCTACACGCTGATGCGCCTCGGCATCTTCGCCGGCTGCCTCGTGGTCGTCTGGGGAGCCGTCTACTCCGGGATCTTCCCGCGCGGCTACGGCGCCGGCAACGCCAACTTCTTCTGGGTCCTGCTGCTGGCCCTGGTGCTGTCCGCGCCGATCAGCTGGGTGGTGCTGCGCAAGGAGCGGGACCGGGCCTCCGTACGGGTCGCCGGCCGGGTCGAGCGGATGAAGGCCAACCTGGAGGCCAACCGCAGCCAGGAGGACACCGAGGACGCCGGGCACGTGCAGCGCCAGGCTTCCTGACCTCGCGGGGGCCTCGCGGGGGGCGGGCGCCCGATTAGGCTTGCCGCCATGGGTGCCGTGAAGACCAAGCGGATGCCGCGTGCGGTGCGGGAGCGGCAGATGCTCGACGCCGCCGTACGGATCTTCGGCCGGCGGGGGTACCGGGCCGCCTCGATGGACGAGATCGCCGAACTGGCGGGCGTGTCCAAGCCGTTGGTGTATCTGTACCTGAACTCCAAGGAAGACCTGTTCACCGCGTGCCTCCGCCGGGAGGCCACCGCGCTGACCCGGGCGGTGCGCGAGGGAGTCCGTCCGGACCTGCCCGCCGACCGGCAACTCTGGGAGGGACTGCGGGCGTTCTTCGCGCACACCGCCGAGCACCCCGACGGCTGGTCGGTGCTCCGGTCGCAGGCCCGCACGCACGGGGAGCCGTTCGCGGCCGAGGTCGCCGCGATGCGCGAGGAGATCGTCGCGTTCGTGACCCGGCTGATCGCGGTCGCGGCGAGGGAGGCCCACCGCGATCCCGACCTCCCCGAGCGCGAGGTCGCCGGTCTCGCCGAGGCGTTGGTGGGGGCGGCCGAGTCCCTCGCGGCGTGGGCCAACACCACCCCCGGCGTCACCGCCCGGCAGGCGGCGGCCACGCTGATGAACTTCGCCTGGTCGGGGCTGGGTGCCCTGAGGGAGGGGCGGGGGTGGGTGCCGCCGGCGGGGGAGGGGTAGCGGTGTGGTGTGGAATGCCGGATGCGGGTAGTTCGTGGCTGGTCGCGCAGTTCCCCGCGCCCCTGAGGTCGGCTCACTGCAGCTCCCTCAGGGGCGCGGGGAACTGCGCGAGCAACCCCCACGCACCCGCACCCGGCAGCCCACCTCCACCCCCCGCCCCTACCCCGCCCGCACCTCCCCGGCGACATGAAGCTGCTCGCCCCCACCTCCACCCCGCAACTCGAACCGCCCCGTCCCGTCCGCGCCGTACGTCACCGCCCCCGGCAGCAGCACCGGTGCCAGGAAGCGGGCCCGGACCACCGCCGTCTGAGGAGTGCCGTGGGCGGCCAGGCAGCGGGCCACCGTCCACATGCCATGGGCGATGGCGCGGGGGAAGCCGAAGAGCCGGGCGGTGAGCGGGTACAGGTGGATCGGGTTGCGGTCGCCGGACACCGCCCCGTACCGCCGTCCCACGTCCCCGCCGAGCCGCCACTCCTCGACGACCGGCAGCGTCGCGTCGGCGGCGGTACCACCCCCGGCCCCCGCCGAGGCGAGCGTGCGGTGCCGGGCCAGATAGGTACTGCGGGACTCCCACACCACCGCGTCCCCCGACCGCAGTTCGGTCAGCACGACGGCCTCGGTGCCGCGCCGGTGCGGGACCAACTCCTTCACAGCAACGGCCAGTTCGTACGTGCTGGTCGCGGGCGTCACGCCACGGCGGACGATCTCGATGGACGTGTGCACCAGGCCGAGCAGTGGCAGCGGGAAGTCCCGGCCGCTCATCAGCCGCATGGCCAGCGGGAAGCCGAGCACGTGCGGATAGGTGACCGGCAGCGCGTCCCCGGCGCAGGCGAAGCCGCACACCCGTTCGTACGCCGCCAGCTTCGCCAGGTCGACCCGCAGACCCGGCAGCACCAGCCGGGTGCGCGGGAAGTCGGCGTCGGGCGCGGGCCGTTTGAAGGGGGAGTGCAGGGCGCCCCGGGCCAGCAGCGGGGCCAGCGCGGGTGGGGAGGTCAGCGTGACGGCGTTCATCAGGCCCCCAGCAGCGACTGGCCGCACACCCGGACGACCTGGCCGTTGACCGCGCCGGAGGCGGGATGCGCGAGCCAGGCCGTGGTCTCGGCGACGTCCACGGGCAGCCCGCCCTGCGCCAGGGAGTTCATCCGGCGCCCGGCCTCCCGGATGACCAGCGGGACGGCGGCCGTCATCCGGGTCTCGATGAACCCGGGCGCCACCGCGTTCACCGTCACCCCGTGCTCGGCCAGCGCGCGCGGCGCGAGGGACCGTACGAGACCCACGATGCCCGCCTTGCTCGCGCCGTAGTTGGTCTGGCCCGCGTTGCCCGCGAGCCCGGCGATGGAGGCGGTGGCCACGATCCGGCCGCCCTCGCGCAAGGCGCCCTTGGCGAGCAGCGCGTCGGTGCCGCGCAGCACGCTGCCGAGGTTGACCTCCAGGACCGGACTCCAGCGCTCGGCGGGCATGTTGGCCAGGCGCCGGTCCCGGGTGATGCCCGCGTTGTGGACGAGGACGTCGAGGTCGGCGGGGAGCGCGGCGGCGATCCGCTCACCGGCGTCGGCGGCGGTGATGTCGAGGGCGAGGGCGGTGCCGCCGAGCCGTTCGGCGACCCGGCGGGCGTCGGCCTCGGCGGCGGGCACGTCCAGGACGACGACATGGGCGCCGTCCCGCGCCAGCGCCCCGGCGACGGCCTCTCCGATGCCCCGGGCGGCCCCCGTGACCAGCGCGGTCCGTCCGGTGAGCGGGCGCTCCCAGTCGGCCGGCGCGGTGACCGGGCCGCCGGCCACCTCGATCACCTGGCCGCTGACGTAGGCCGACCTGGGGGAGAGCAGGAAGCGCAGGGTGGACTCGGCCGCCGCCGGGTCCGTGAGCCGTACCAGGTTGACGGTCCTGCCCCGCCCGATCTCCTTGCCGAGGGAGCGGGTGAAGCCCTCCAACGCCTGCTGGGCGGCGGCCTGGTGGTGGTCGGCCGGGTCGAGCGGGGCGCCCAGCACCAGCACCCGGCCGCTGGTGACGAGGGACCGTACGACGGGGTGCAGGGCGGCGTGGACCCCGGCGAGGGCGTCGACGTCCCGGACTCCGGTGGCGTCCAGGACGACGGCGGCCGGGGTGCCGGTTCCGTCCCGGGGCAGGCCGGTGCGGTCGAGGACGGGGGCGAGGTCCAGGGCGGAGGTGCCGGCCGTGAGGTGCAGCAACGGGCCCGGCAGTACGGGGTGTTCGGTCGACCAGCGGCGCAGCTCGGCCGGCTGGGGCAGGCCCAGGCGGCGGGTGAGGAAGCGGCCCGGCGCCGTGCCGGTGAGGCTCAGATAGCGGTCGGCCATGTGCGACTCCCGTGCGGGTTCGGTGCCGAGGGGCTGGTATTTCCTTACTCTGGAGTAAGGTTACCGGAGGTAAGCAGAGGTGGGCCACCGCCGTGGGTGAAGCCACCGCGACGGGTGAGGAGCGGAGCCGGATGAGTCCCCTGGAGCCACCCCGGGCCCGCCGGGTCGCGGTCGTCGGCGGCACCCGCCTCCCGTTCGCCCGCTCCGACGGCCCCTACGCCACCGCCTCCGACCAGGAGATGCTCACGGCGGCCCTGAACGGCCTGTCCGACCGCTTCGGCCTCCAAGGGGCGGGCGCGGTGGGCGAGTTCGTCGCCGGGGCGGTCCTCAAGCACAGCCGGGACTTCAACCTCGCCCGCGAGACCGTCCTCGGCTCCCGCCTGGACCCGCGCACCCCCGCCTACGACCTCCAGCAGGCCTGCGGCACCGGACTGCAGGCCGTCATCGCCGCCGCCAACAAGATCGCCCTCGGGCAGACGGAGTCGGCGGTCGCGGGCGGCGCGGACACGGCCAGCGACGCGCCCCTCGGCGTCAACGACCACCTGCGCCGCATCCTCCTCGAAGCCCGCCGGGCCCGCTCGACGGCCGCCCGCCTGAAGGCCCTGGCCCGCGTCCGCCCCGCCCACCTGGTCCCCGACATCCCCCGCAACGCGGAGCCGCGCACGGGCCTGTCGATGGGCGAGCACGCGGCGGTGACGGCCCGCGCCTGGGGCATCGGCCGCGCGGCGCAGGACGAACTGGCGGCCACCAGCCACCAGCGGCTGGCCGCCGCCTACGAACTGGGCTTCTTCGACGACCTGGTGATCCCCTTCCGGGGCCTGGCCCGCGACCAGAACCTGCGCCCCGACTCGACCCCCGGCCAACTCGCCCGCCTGAACCCGGTGTTCGGCCTCGGCCACCCCGATCCCACCATGACCGCCGGCAACTCCACCCCCCTCACCGACGGCGCGGCCCTCGTGCTGCTGGCGAGCGAGGAGTGGGCCGAGGCGCGCGGCCTGGCCCCGCAGGCCTACCTGACCGCGTACGAGACGGCCGCCGTCGACTTCCCGCACGGCGACGTGGCCGACGGCAAGGACGGCCTGCTGATGGCCCCGGCCCACGCGGTCCCGCGGCTGCTGGAGCGCACCGGGCTGTCGCTGTCCGACGTCGACCTGATCGAGGTCCACGAGGCCTTCGCCTCCCAGGTGCTGGCCACGCTGGCGGCCTGGGAGCAGCGGGGGCTGCCGCCGGTGGACCGCGCCCGCCTGAACGTCGCCGGTTCCTCCCTGGCCACGGGCCACCCCTTCGCGGCGACCGGCGCCCGCATCGTGGCGACCCTGGCGAAACTCCTGTCGGAGCGCCGGGGTCCGGGCCGGGGCCTGATCTCCGTCTGCGCGGCGGGCGGGCAGGGCGTGACGGCGATCCTGGAGCGCCCTTGACCGGACCGGGTGGCGGGTTGGGCGTGGCCGGGGTCCGGGGCGCGGCCCCGCGTCGGCAGCAGGAGCACCCGGCACCCCCCGAACCCGCACGCCACCCGGTACCGCCGAAGCCCGGCACGGACCCGTACGTCCCGAGGAGCCGCCCGTGTCCACCCCACCGCACCGGAACGTCCCCGTCGCCGCCACGGACCACGACGGCCGCCCCCTCCTCGTCGAGCCGCACACCCGCCGCCTGGACGGCGCCGTACGCGAGGCCGCCGTACCGCCCTTCGCGCCACCCGTGACCCACGGCTCCCTCGCCGACCTGCCGTTCGACAACGCGGCGGCGGCCCCCGGCGCCACCGTCCTCAGCCGCCGGGACCGCGAGGGCCACTGGACGGACGTACCGGCCGCCGCCTTCGCCGCCGAGGTGCTCGCCGTGGCCCGGGGCCTGATCGCCGAGGGCCTCCAGCCCGGCGACCGGATCGCCGTCATGGCCCGCACCCGCTACGAGTGGACGCTGCTCGACTTCGCCGCCTGGGCCGCCGGCCTGGTCACGGTCCCGGTGTACCCGACCTCCTCGGTCTTCCAGACGCGCTGGATCCTGTACGACTCCGGCGCCGTCGCCCTCGTCACCGAGACCGCCGGCCAGGCCGCCGCCCTCGGCCCCGAGCTTCCGCACCTGCCCGACCTGCGCCACCTGTGGGTGATGGACAAGGACCATGTGGACCGCCTGGCCGAGGCAGGCGCGCGGGTGCCGGAGGCCGAAGTCGCCGTACGCCGGGGCATGCTGGGCCCCGACACCCTCGCCACGCTCGTCTACACCTCGGGCACCACCGGCCGCCCCAAGGGCTGCGCTCTCTCGCACGGCAACTTCTTCGCCGAGGTGGACAACGCGATCGAGCTGCTCCACCCGGTGTTCAAGGCCAGGGACGACGAGCCCTCGGTGCTGCTCTTCCTGCCCATGTCCCATGTCTTCGGTCGCATGGTGGCCATCGCCTGCGTCCGCGCCCGGGTCCGCCTCGGCCACGCCCCCAGCCTGGCCGCCGAGGACCTGCTGCCGGACCTGGCCGCGTTCCGGCCGACCTGCCTGCTGACCATCCCCTACCTGCTGGAGAAGGTGTTCAACTCCGCGCGGGCCAAGGCCGAGGTCGGCGGCCGGGGCGCGGTGTTCGACCGGGCGACGGCCGTGGCCCGGCGCTACGGCGAGGCGCTGGAGGCCCGCCAGACCGGTACCGGCCCCGGCCCGTCCCGGGCCCTGAAGACGTCCCGCGCCTGCTACGACCCCCTGGTCTACCGCCGCATCCGCGCCGCGATGGGCGGCCGGGTCCGGTACGCCATCTGCGGCGGCTCCCCGCTCGGCCGCCGCCTGGCCGCCTTCTACGCGGGCGCCGGCATCGAGATCTTCGAGGGTTACGGCCTCACGGAGACGACCGGCGCCGCCACGGTCACCCCGCCGCTCAAGCCCCGCCTGGGCACCGTCGGCTGGCCGCTGCCCGGCACCCGGGTGCGGATCGCGGCGGACGGCGAGATCCTGCTCGCCGGCGACCACGTGCTGCGCGGCTACTGGGACCCTCAGGCCGGCGGCGTCGTCCCGGCGACCCGGGACGGCTGGCTGCCGACCGGCGACATCGGCGAGCTGGACGACGAGGGCTATCTGACCATCACCGGCCGCAAGAAGGAACTGCTGATCACGGCGGGCGGCAAGTCGGTGGCCCCGGCCCCGCTGGAGAACTGGCTGCGCCAGCACCCGCTGATCTCCCAGGTGATGCTGGTCGGCGACGGCCGCCCGTACGTCGCGGCCCTGATCACCCTCGACCCGGACGGCCTCACGCACTGGCGCCGGATGCTCGGCAAGCACCCGGTGCCGGTGGAACTCCTACTGGACGACAAGGAGTTGCGCGCGGTCCTGCAACGGGCCCTGGACGAGGCGAACAAGCTGGTCTCCCGCCCGGAGTCGATCCGCCGCTTCACCGTCCTGCCGGCCGACTTCACCGAGGAGACGGGCCACCTGACCCCGTCGATGAAACTCCGCCGGGACCGGATCGCGCGGGACCTCTCGAAGGAGATCGAGTCCCTGTACGAGCGTTGATTCGGGCGGAGTACGGGCGCCGGGCGGGCCGCGCGACCCGGTGAACGGTCGGCACCCGCTCCCCGTGGATCCCGCCTCGGTCCGGACTCAGCGGGGCGCGGAGCGGGTTGCCGCCTGGGTCGGTCGCGGCCCGCCACCGATCCTCGTACGCCCCCGGCGGCCAGTCAATCCTTGGGTTTCCTCGTCAAACCCAAGTGTTAGCTTGGATGTTGTGACCCTGGACGACCTCCGTGTGTTCGTGGCCGTGTGCCGCGCGGGCAGCCTCAGTTCGGTGGCCCGGGACCTGGGCCGCACCCAGTCCGCCGTCAGCCAGCACGTGAAGCGGCTGGAGCGGGAGACGGGCGTGGCCCTGCTGGAGCGGCAGCCGCGCGGAGTGGTCCCCACCCAGGCCGGCCGGATACTCGAAGAGGCGGCGGCCGAGGGCATCAACGGCCTCGACCTCGCCGTGGGCCGGCTGCGCGACCTGCTCGACGGGCACAGCGGACACGTCCGGGTCGCCACCGGCGCCACCACCGTCCGGCACTTCATGTCCGACGCGGTGGTCACGTTCCGCCGCCGCCGCCCCCAGGTCAACCTGGACTTCCGCACGGTCAGTTCGGGCCGGGGCACCTTCGACGCGCTGGCGGACGGCACGCTGGACCTGGCCTGGATCACCGTCGGGCCGCCGGTGCGGGGCATCGAGCAGCGCACGGTCGCGGAGCTGCCCTGGCTGCTGGCGGTCCGCGCCGACGACCCGCTCGCCGGCCGCCCCCGCCTCGACCCCGCCGCCCTCGCCGAGGTCCGCCCGATCCGGCTGCCGCCCAACTCCACGTCCGCGGCCCACCTGGAGGCGGCCTGCGCGGAGCTGGGCGTACGGCTCGGCCACGACCCGAGCGTCGCCGACTGGGACACCGCCCTCCTGCTGGCCGAGCTGGGCGTCGGCCGGGCGGTGGTCCCGGCCGTCCCCGGCCTGCCGGCCCCCGGCACGGGCCCGCTGCGCCTCATTCCGCTCCCCGCCCTGCGCCCCCTCCCGGTCGGCTGGGCGGTCCGCCGCTGGGACGCCCTCAGCCCCCCGGCCCGCGCCTTCGCGGACACGGTCGCGGAGCACCGGTCGGCCCGCTCGGGCCTCGCGCCGGGCGATTAGGAGGGAAAAAGGCGAAAAAGGCAGGAGTCCCGTTGCCGGAAGGCACGGGACTCCTTGGGTGCTGCACTCAGGTTCTGCGATCAGGCAGTGATCAGACGGGGGTGACGTTCTCCGCCTGCGGACCCTTCGGGCCCTGCGTCACGTCGAAGGAGACCGCCTGGTTCTCCTCCAGGGAACGGAATCCCTGGGCGTTGATCGCGGAGTAGTGGACGAAGACGTCGGGGCCGCCGCCCTCCTGGGCGATGAAGCCAAAGCCCTTTTCGGCGTTGAACCACTTCACGGTTCCGGTAGCCATAAGCCCTCCTTGGGCTCAAAAGGGTTGCCCTGCTCCAGAACCTGCTAGTGCGAAACGGTGCTGCACAATGCATAACTCTGAAAACGACGAGAGCCCGCGGTCACATGCTCCGCAGGCTCTGTACTGCAAGGGAAACCAAACTGCAACTTGCGGCGAGCCTAGCACGCGGCCAGCCGAAAGCAATAGAGGTCAAGATCACTTCACCCGGAGGTTTGAACCGTCCCTACTCCGTCTGGTGGCGGGGCCGGTACCGGCACCGTACCGCACGGGGGCTACTGTCCCGATGTGGACAATTCTCGCACCCGGCCGCGCGTCGGCCACATCCAGTTCCTGAACTGCCTGCCCCTCTACTGGGGGCTCGCGAGAACCGGCACGCTCCTCGACTTCGAGCTGACCAAGGACACCCCGGAGAAGCTCAGCGAGCAGCTCGTGCGCGGCGACCTCGACATCGGCCCCATCACCCTGGTCGAGTTCCTGCGCAACGCCGACGACCTCGTCGCCTTCCCGGACATCGCCGTCGGCTGCGACGGCCCGGTGATGTCCTGCGTGATCGTCTCCCAGCTCCCCCTCGACCGGCTGGACGGCGCCCGGGTCGCCCTCGGCTCCACCTCCCGCACCTCCGTCCGCCTCGCCCAGTTGCTGCTCGCCGAGCGCTACGGGGTGCGTCCCGACTACTACACCTGCCCGCCCGACCTCAGCCTGATGATGCAGGAGGCCGAGGCCGCCGTACTGATCGGCGACGCGGCCCTGCGCGCCAACCTGCTCGACGGCCCGCGCTACGGCCTCCAGGTGCACGACCTCGGCTCGCTCTGGAAGGAGTGGACCGGGCTGCCGTTCGTCTTCGCGGTGTGGGCGGCCCGCCGGGACTACCTGGAGCGCGAGCCGCTCATCACCCGCAAGGTCCACGAGGCGTTCCTCGCCTCCCGCAACCTCTCCCTGGAGGAGGTCGGCAAGGTCGCCGAGCAGGCGGCCCGCTGGGAGGCCTTCGACGAGGCGACCCTGCAGCAGTACTTCACCACCCTCGACTTCAGCTTCGGCACGCCGCAGCTCGCGGCCGTCACCGAGTTCGCCCGCCGGGTCGGACCCACCACGGGCTTCCCGGCGGACGTGACGGTGGACCTGCTGCGGCCGTAGAGCGGACGCGACCGTGGACCTGCTGCGCCCATAGGGGCGAGTCACTACCCTGCTGCCATCGGGCGTCGGGGGGAGAGTGCGCCATGCAGCCGCTGGAAGCCGGCGAACCGGCCGAGGCCGGGCCCTACCGGCTGCTCGGCCGGCTCGGAGCCGGCGGCATGGGCCGGGTCTACCTCGGCCGCAGCGCCGGCGGGCGCACGGTCGCCGTGAAGATCGTGCACCCGCACCTCGCGCTGGACGAGCGGTTCCGCGCCCGGTTCCGGCGTGAGGTGGCGGCCGCGCGCCGGGTCGGCGGCGCCTGGACCGCGCCCGTCCTGGACGCGGACCCGGACGCCCCGGTGCCCTGGGTGGCCACCGCGTACGTGGCCGGCCCCTCCCTCACCGCCGCCGTCACCGACGGCGGCCCGCTGCCCGCGCACACCGTACGGGCGCTCGGCGCGGGCCTCGCCGAGGCGCTCGCGGCCGTGCACGAGCTGGGTCTCGTACACCGGGACGTCAAGCCGTCCAACGTCCTGCTCACCCTCGACGGCCCCCTCCTCATCGACTTCGGCATCGCCCGCGCCCTGGCGGACACCGCGTCCCTGACCTCCACCGGGGTGTCGGTCGGCTCCCCGGGCTACATGGCGCCCGAGCAGATCCTCGGCAAGGGCGTCACCGGCGCGGCCGACGTCTTCTCCCTCGGCGCGGTCCTCGCCTTCGCCGCGACCGGCGAGCCCCCCTTCCGCGGCGGCACCTCGGCCGCGCTGCTCTACCAGGTGGTCCACGAGGAGCCCGAACTCGGCCCCCTCGACGGCCCGTTGCGCGAGCTGACGGCGGCCTGCCTGGCCAAGGACCCCGCGTCCCGCCCCGCCCCGGCCGAGGCCGGCCGCCGCCTCGCCCCCGAGGGCCCCGCCCGCCTGATCGCCGCCGGCTGGCTCCCGGGCCCCCTGGTCGAACAGGTCAGCCGGAGCGCCGTACGCCTCCTCAACCTGGACACGGACACCGGGCCGCGCTCGGGTCCGGTGGCCTTCACCCGGTCCTCGGTGGAGGGCGCCGTCCCGGCCGCCTCCGGCGCGGGGGTGTTCGGACCGGCGCCGGTGAGGGGGCCTTCCGGTACGGAGGGGGCACCGGGCGCCGCCGCCGTACCGCCGCCCCGGGACGCGACCGGGCGGGTCTCGTTCCGGGTCGCGGCGGACTCCGGGCCGGCGCGCGGCGGCCGGGGGCGGCGGGTCAGCTGCACGGTCGCGCCGGCCGTCGCCGGTGCGCTGGTCGCCGGGTCCGTGGGCGCCGGCGCCCTGCTGCGGCCCTGGTCGGACCGGAGCGGCCCGGACTCCGAGGCGGGCGCCGAGCAGTCCGGGCACACCGCCACGGGCAGCCCCACGCCCAGCGGCACCGGCACCGTCCCCGCCCGCTACCTCGGCACCTGGGAGGGCCCGGCCACCGCGCTCGACGGCACCCTGCCCCTGGGCACCTTCCGGCTCACCGTCCACCAGGCCCGTACCGGCGAGGAACTGGGCAGGCTCCGGGGGACCGACCAGATCGGCGCCGTCTGCACCGACGTCCTCACCCTGAAGAAGGTGACGAAGACCCAGGTCCTCGCCATCTCCACCGGCGCCGAGGGCAACCACTCCGGCTGCAACCCATCCCCTCATCAAGTGGAGTTGACCCCGGTCGGCGACGACCTGCGCTACACGTCCGACAGTTCGGCCGAGGGCAACCCCGTCTCCCGGATGGCGAGGGTCCGTTGATTGGCACCGGGGTGCTGGTGCTCCTCGCCGCGCTGTGGGGCGCGTCGGCCGGCGTCCTGCTGCCCCGCGCCGCGTACCGCTTCGCCGTGGCGCCGGACGAGCCCTGGCGCACCCGCTGCCCCGGCGGCCGGCACCCGCTGCGCGGCTGGCTGGGCGGGGCGGGGTGCGCCCGGTGCGCGGAGCCGCCCGACAGCGACCCGCCGTACCGCCCCTCCGCCCCCCTCCTCGCGACCGCCACCGCCCTCGTCTGCGCCGCCCTCGCCGCCGCCACCGGCACCCGGCCCGAGCTGGCGGTGTGGCTGCTGCTCGCGCCGGTCGGCGTCCTGCTCGCCGCCGTCGACCTGCGGGTACGGCGGCTGCCCGACCCGCTGACCCTGCCGCTCGCCGCCGCCGCGCTCGCCCTGCTGGGCCTGGCCGCGCTGCTGCCCGAGCACGCCGGCCACTGGCCGACCGCGCTGTACGGCGCCCTCGCGCTCGGCGCCGGCTACGCGGTGCTGTACCTCGTCAACCCGTCCGGCATGGGCTTCGGCGACGTCAAGCTCGCCCTCGGCGCGGGCGCCGTCCTCGGCTGGTACGGCTGGCCCACCGTGCTGCTCGGCACCTTCGCCGGGTTCCTGCTCGGCGCGCTGTACGGCGGCGCGCTCGTCGCGGTGGGCCGGGCGGGGCGCAAGACGGCCGTACCGTTCGGCCCGTTCCTGCTGGCCGGTGTCCTGGCCGGGCTGCTGATCGGCGCGTACGCGGCCTGACGACCGGTGGGTGCGCGGCCTGCGGTCCGCGGGTGGAAACGGCTGGCGTACGCTGGTCCGGTCCCTCCGCCCCCTTGACGAAAGGGCCCCACCGGTGACCGAGAAGGCCGACCTCCAGTCCGTCCTCGACCGTGCCGCGGCCGGCGGACGGATCACCCCCGAAGAGGCCGTCGCCCTCTACCGCGACGCCCCGCTGCACGCCCTCGGTACCGCCGCCGACACCGTGCGCCGCCGCCGGTACGCCGGTACCGAGCACATCGCGACGTACATCATCGAGCGGAACATCAACTACACGAACGTGTGCGTCACGGCGTGCAGGTTCTGCGCCTTCTACGCGGCCCCCAAGGACAAGGACAAGGGCTGGACCCGCGACCTGGACGACATCCTGCGCCGCTGCGCGGAGACGGTCGAGCTGGGCGGCACCCAGATCATGTTCCAGGGCGGCCACCACCCGGACTACGGCGTCGAGTACTACGAGACGCACTTCAAGGCCATCAAGGACGCCTTCCCGCAGCTGGTGATCCACTCGCTGGGCGCGTCCGAGGTCGAGCACATGGCCCGGATCTCCAAGGTGTCGGTCGAGGAGGCCATCACCCGCATCCACCAGGCCGGCCTGGACTCCTTCGCGGGTGCCGGCGCCGAGCTGCTGCCCGAGCGGCCGCGCAAGGCCATCGCCCCGCTGAAGGAGAGCGGCGAGCGCTGGCTGGAGATCATGGAGACCGCGCACCGGCTGGGCGTGGAGTCCACCTCCACCATGCTGATGGGCACCGGCGAGACCAACGCCGAGCGCATCGAGCACCTGCGGATGATCCGGGACGTGCAGGACCGCACGGGCGGCTTCCGCGCCTTCATCCCGTACACCTACCAGCCCGAGAACAACCACCTGAAGGGCCGCACCCAGGCGACCCTCTTCGAGTACCTGCGGATGATCGCCGTGGCCCGGCTGTTCCTGGACAACGTCCAGCACATCCAGGGCTCCTGGCTGACCACCGGCAAGGAGACCGGCCAGCTGTCCCTGCACTACGGCGCGGACGACCTCGGCTCGATCATGCTGGAGGAGAACGTGGTCTCCTCGGCCGGCGCCAAGCACCGCTCCAACCGGCTGGAGATCATCGACCTGATCCGCAAGGCGGGCCGCGTCCCGGCGCAGCGCGCCACGACCTACGAGCACCTGGTCGTGCACGACGACCCGGCGAACGACCCGGTCGACGACCGCGTGGTCTCCCACATCTCCTCCACGGCCATCGAGGGCGGCACGGCCCACCCCGAGCTGAAGCTGCTGGCATCCAACTGAGCGCGCGTTGCTGACGATTCACGCGGACTCCCGGGGCCGCGCCCTCGCCGTCGAGGGTGAGCTGATCGCGGCCACCGGGACGCTGCCGGAGCTGTCCGCCGCCTACCCGCGGGCGCGGGTGCGCGCCTGGCCGGGCATCCTCATGCCCGGCCTGGTCAACGTGCACGGCACGGAGCTGCTGGAGGGTGCCTACCACCCGGACCCGCGCGAGGCCGACGAGCTGGGCACCGAGCCGCTGACCGGTGCCGCGCTCGACGCGCCGGCCCTCGACGACACCCGCCGGGGCGCGAGCGCCCGGCGCGGCGCCCAGCGGATGCTGGCCCACGGCACGGTCGCGGCGGCCTGCGAGCCGCTGCGCCACCGCGTGGTTCGGGACGCCGTCCAGCGCACCGGCCTGGTGCTCGTGGACCGTGCCGACCGCCCGGCCGGGGTGCCGTCCCTCGACCCGTTCGCCGCCGGAGTGCCGGTCGTGTTCGCGCCCGCCCCCCGGCCCGGCTCGGCCGCCCGGTTCGCCGTGTTCGACGTGCCCGACGAGGCGCGGCTCGCCGAACGGGGAGCGGGCACCTGTGTGGCGACGGTGCTGGCCGGCCGGCTGGTGTTCCGGCGCCGCTGACCCGGCTGCGTGCCGGCCCCGCCGGCCCGGCTGCGACAATGATCCGGTGACCCGCGCTTCCCTGAACAAGCAGCCGCACGAAGTCGCCTCGATGTTCGACGACGTGGCGGAACGGTACGACCTGACCAACGACGTGCTCTCGCTCGGCCAGGACCGCCGCTGGCGCAAGGAGGTGGCGCGGGCGGTGGACGCCCGCCCCGCCCAGAAGATCCTCGACCTCGCGGCCGGTACGGCGACCTCCTCGCTGCCCTTCGCGCAGGCCGGCGCCTACGTCGTGCCCTGCGACTTCTCCCTCGGCATGCTCCAGGTCGGCAAGAAGAAGCACACCTGGCTGCCCTTCACGGCCGGCGACGCGACCAGGCTGCCGTTCCGGGACGACACCTTCGACGCCGTCACGATCTCCTTCGGCCTGCGCAACGTGCAGGACTTCGACGCGGCCCTGCGCGAGATGCACCGGGTCACCCGGCCCGGCGGACGCGTGGTGATCTGCGAGTTCTCGCACCCCACCTGGGCGCCGTTCCGCACCGTCTACACCGAGTACCTGATGCGCGCGCTGCCCCCGGTGGCCCGCGCGGTCTCCTCCAGCCCCGACGCCTACGTCTACCTCGCCGAGTCCATCCGCGCCTGGCCCGACCAGCCCGCGCTGGCCGAGCGGCTGCGCGCGGCCGGCTGGAGCAGGGTCGCGTGGCGCAACCTCACCGGCGGCGTCGTCGCCCTGCACCGGGGCTTCAAGGAGAGCTGAGCCCGGCCGCCGCACTCAGCGGTTGATCATCTCGAACGCGTCGCCCGGCTCGCCCAGTTCCCGCCGGACCCCGCCGCCCGGTGGCCGGGGGATGCGGGGCTCGCGCACGCCTCCGCCGCCCTCGCCCTCCCCGAAGTCGAACCACACGTAGACCATCGAGTCCGGCGGCACCTCGGCGCCGGGCGGCGGGTACTGCCGTACGACGTAGTCCACGACCGTGTGCGGGAAGTCCGGGCGGTCCGGCGCGTTGAGGAACAGGCCCCGGGCCCGTGCCGTTTCGCGCGCGTCCACGGCCATCAGACCGACCAGACGAGGCACGCGCACCTCGGGTGTTTTGGGTGTTATACGCACAGATGTCACCCCCAGCGGTACTGGAAGGGTAACTCCCGTGCGTCCGGCCCGGGAAGGAGTCGATGGCTTTCTGTGACAGACAACTACTCTCTGTCATCGATGGCGAGTCGGAAGCAGAGCGCGTCCTCGTCCAGCGTCGGGTGCGGGTAGGTCTCCGCCGGCCGCATCCCGAGTCTGCGGGTCACCGCGATCGACCGCGCGTTGCCCGGCCGCACCATCGCCACCACCTCGGCGACCCCGGCCGCCCGCACCCGCGTCAGCGTCTCGCGCGCGGCGGCGGTGACGTACCCCTTGCCCCAGTGCGCGCGGCCGAGCCGCCAGCCGATCTCCACCTCGCCCACCGGGCCCCAGTCCGGCCGCCAGGGCTGGGCGCCGGTGAACCCGACGACCCCGCCGTCCTCGTCCAGCACCGTCCACAGGCAGAAGCCCTGCTCGGCGTCGTGCCGCCGCTGGCGCGCAGTGAGTTCCTCGTACACCGACAGCGCCGCCGGCCGGCCGCCGTGGAACTCCATCACCTCGGGGTCGGCGAAGACCCGGTGCCAGGCGACCGCGTCCTCGTGGGTGGGAACGCGCAGCCGTACGACGGGGAGAGGTCCGTTCACGGGGCAGCCCTTCAGCCGGTTGATCAATTCCGCTGAATAGACTGCCCATGTCCAGTGCCGGTCGGCACGCATATTCCGAACCTTGGGGAGATCCCGCCGTGACCGAGCCCCTCTCCGAAAACACCGCCGATGTGATCGTCGTCGGCGCGGGGCCTGCCGGCTCCACGACCGCGTACCACCTCGCCAGGGCCGGTCTCGACGTCCTGCTCCTGGAGAAGACCGAGTTCCCGCGCGAGAAGGTGTGCGGCGACGGCCTCACCCCGCGCGCGGTCAAGCAGCTCGTCGCCATGGGCATCGACATCTCCGAGGAGGCCGGCTGGCTGCGCAACAAGGGCCTGCGCATCATCGGCGGCGGCTCCCGCCTCCAGCTCGACTGGCCGGATCTCGCGTCCTACCCGAACTACGGACTGGTCCGCAAACGCGACGACTTCGACGAGCAGCTCGCCCACAACGCCCAGAAGGCCGGCGCCCGCCTCTTCGAGCGGTGCAACGTGACCGGCCCGGTCCTCGACGACCGCACCGGCCGGATCACCGGCGTGACCGCCAAACTCGGCGAGGAGAAGCGCGAGGTCACCTTCCGGGCGCCGCTCGTCGTCGCCGCCGACGGCAACTCCACCCGGCTCTCCCTCGCGATGGGCCTGCACCGCCGCGAGGACCGCCCCATGGGCGTCGCCGTGCGCACCTACTTCACCTCCCCCCGCCACGAGGACGACTACCTGGAGTCCTGGCTGGAGCTGTGGGACCGGCGCGGCGACCAGGACCGGCTGCTGCCCGGCTACGGCTGGATCTTCGGCATGGGCGACGGCACCTCCAACGTCGGCCTCGGCGTCCTCAACACCTCCGCCTCCTTCAAGGAGCTGGACTGGCGCGAGATCCTCAAGACCTGGTGCGCCTCCATGCCCGAGGACTGGGGCTACACCCCGGAGAACATGACCGGTCCGATCCGCGGCGCCGCCCTGCCCATGGCCTTCAACCGCCAGCCGCACTACACCCGCGGGCTGCTGCTCGTCGGCGACGCCGGCGGCCTGGTGAACCCCTTCAACGGCGAAGGCATCGCCTACGCCATGGAATCCGGCCAGATCGCCGCTGACGTCATCGTCCAGGCCCACGCCCGGGCCACCCCCGCCCAGCGCGAGATCGCCCTCCAGCGCTACCCGCGCGTCCTCAAGGACACCTACGGCGGCTACTACACCCTCGGCCGCGCCTTCGTGAAGCTCATCGGCAACCCGAAGGTCATGCAGATCGCCGCCCAGCGCGGCCTCAGCCACCCCATGCTGATGAAGTTCACCCTGAAACTCCTGGCCAACCTCACCGACCCGACGGGCGGCGACGCGATGGACCGCATCATCAACGGCTTGAGCAAGGTGGCGCCGAAGGCGTGACCCGCCGCTAGGAGAACCTCGACGCCTCCGCCTTGGCGGCCCGGCGGGCGCGAACCTCGTCCCGCCGGGTCGACCACGTGTCCGACATGCCGGACTCCTTCGTCATCGAGGCAGTCGTACCCGAAAAGACGGACACCCGCCCCGACCTGATCCGCCGCCAGTCCGGCGCCGTCGGCGACGTACAGGGTGCGGAACATGTCGTCGACGACCTCGGCGATGCGCCGTACCGCTCGCTGCCCGGCGGCCCGGGCCGAGCATGTCAGGGATGCCGGGCACGGGGGAGCGCCGGAACGCGCGAGGGCCGCAGCCACCGAGCGGCTGCGGCCCTTACGCGCGTAGCGCGGTGCGGGGTGGGGTCAGAGCACCCGCACGGCGCCGGTGGGCGGGTCGTAGGAGAGGGGCTTCTCCGCGACGCCGGTGGAGGGGTTCTGCGCGCCGACGAACATGCCGTCGCCCACGTACACCGCTACGTGGTACGCGCTGCCCGCGCTGCCCCAGTACAGGATGTCGCCCGGCTGGAGGTTGTCCAGCGAGACCTGGGTGCCGGCGGTGGACTGGTCCTGCGAGACGCGCGGCAGGCTGACGCCGACCTGCTTGAAGGCCGACTGCACGAGGCCCGAGCAGTCGTAGGCGGACGGGCCGGTGGCGCCGGAGACGTACGCCTTGCCGATCTGCGCCTTCACGAAGCTGACGACGGCGGCGGCCGAACCGGTCGCCGTGGAGCTGCCGGTGGAGGTCGTCGAGGCGCTGGTGCTGCCGGTGTCCGCCGAGGCGGACAGCGTCGTGCGCTCCGCGCTGCGGTTCGCGCGGGCGGCGGCCTGCTTGCGCGCGGCCTCCTCGGCCTTCTTCTTGGCCGCGGCGGCCTTGTGCCGCGCGTCGGCGAGGTCCGCCTTGGCCTGCTTCGCGGCCTTCGCGGCGGCCGAGTCGCGCTCGGCCTGGAGCTGGTAGTTCGCGGCCGCCTGCTGGGTGGCGTCCGCGGACTTCGCGGCCTGGGCGGCCAGGTCGGCCGTCAGGGTGGGCAGTTCGAGGGTCTGCGTCACCGGCTCGGCAGCGTTCGCCGATCCGGACGCCCCGGCGACTGCCAGGGTGCTGAGGACGCCACCGGCAACTCCGGCCCGCATCGCGAGGGACGACGCGCTGCGGCGGGGCTTCCGGTGGCTGCGTATGTGAGCGGTGTGGGGCATGGGAACAACCGGTACCAGGGGCTCCTTCATATCTTCAAGAAACGTGTGGTGCGCCACAGTTGTTCAGTGGACCCCCCGAATGCCGGGCGTGTCGCCCTTTATTGACGCCGTAACGGACATTGCGGACGACCGTGATCAAGCCCTTGATCACGGTCTTTGATCATTACGTCCGAATTGCCCCACGCCTACCACCGGTTGGGTTGGTTGGCCAAGCCCGGTTCTCATCCGCCTCTCATCGATGTGGCGGAGGTCACGGAACGGTCTCCGGAGGGGAGGCGTCCGGTGCGCGCGGGGCTCGTGAACGCGCGCACGCGCCCCGGCCCCGTCCACATCGGCCCCCGCTTCTCCCTCCGACGTGTGAACGGGCCCCCCTACCAGGCGACGGTGTCCAGTGCCAATTTGCATGCGCCGGAACTCTATTGATATTGAGGCGACCCCTCTGGCCTGCGGCGACGGGCGAGAATGTCACTTCTGGTGATCAACTGAACGCTTCGCGTATGAAGATCACTCATCATCCGGCTTCATGATCCTTCGTCAGGTGGTGGAGATCACAAAGCTTGTGGAATACCCCGTGTCGCAGATCACAGAGCGGCAGGCATAGGATGCGAGGCAGTTGGGCTTGTGACCTGCTTCACATGTTCTCGATCTTCGCCGGGACGGGCGGGGTTCGTGGGACCGGTGAGGCGCGAGTGAGCCCAGTGCAACCGCCAGCAGTCAGCGCCGACTGAGAGGAGCGAGGAGCGGTGAACGCGTATGCGCCCATCCTCGTACTGGGAGCCCTCGGGGCAGGCTTTGCGATCTTCTCCGTGGTCATGGCCACGCTGATCGGTCCGAAGCGGTACAACCGCGCCAAGCTCGAAGCCTACGAGTGCGGTATCGAGCCGACCCCCACGCCGGCCGGCGGCGGGCGCTTCCCCATCAAGTACTACCTGACGGCGATGCTCTTCATCGTCTTCGACATCGAGATCGTCTTCCTCTACCCCTGGGCCGTCACCTTCGACGCCCTGGGGATCTTCGGGCTCGTGGAGATGCTGCTCTTCGTGCTCACCGTCTTCGTCGCGTACGCGTACGTATGGCGGCGCGGCGGCCTGGAATGGGACTGAGGGGCCTTTAACGACATGGGACTCGAAGAAAAACTGCCGAGCGGATTCCTGCTGACCACCGTCGAGCAGGCCGCGGGCTGGGTGCGCAAGGCGTCCGTCTTCCCCGCCACCTTCGGCCTCGCCTGCTGCGCCATCGAGATGATGACCACCGGCGCCGGCCGCTACGACCTGGCGCGCTTCGGCATGGAGGTCTTCCGCGGCTCGCCGCGCCAGGCGGACCTGATGATCGTCGCCGGCCGGGTCAGCCAGAAGATGGCGCCGGTCCTCCGGCAGGTCTACGACCAGATGCCCAGCCCCAAGTGGGTGATCTCCATGGGCGTCTGCGCCTCCTCGGGCGGCATGTTCAACAACTACGCGATCGTCCAGGGCGTCGACCACATCGTGCCGGTCGACATCTATCTGCCCGGCTGCCCGCCGCGCCCCGAGATGCTCATGGACGCGATCCTCAAGCTCCACCAGAAGATCCAGTCCAGCAAGCTCGGCGTGAACGCGCGGGAAGCGGCCCGCGAGGCGGAGGAGGCGGCCCTCAAGGCCCTGCCCACCATCGAGATGAAGGGGCTGCTGCGGTGAGCGACGCCCACGGCCACAACGGCGCGAACGGGTCCGCGGACGGCGCGAACGGGTCCGCGGACGGGGTGAACCCCGAGAAGGACCTCTCCGCGTCCAACCTCCCCGGCCAGCGCGGCCAGGGCGGTGAGGAGATCCGCGTCCAGCGCGGCATGTTCGGCGCGAACAACGGCGGCGACACCTCCGGCTACGGCGGCCTGGTCCGCTCCGTCCGGCTCCCCGGACCGGCCACCCGCCCCTACGGCGGCTGGTTCGACGAGGTCGCCGACGAGCTGGAGGGCGCCCTGGAGGAACAGGGCCTGCTGCCCGAGAACGCCATCGAGAAGACGGTCGTCGACCGCGACGAGCTGACCTTCCACATCGAGCGCGAGCACCTGCTCCGCGTCGCCCGCACCCTGCGCGACGACCCCGCCCTGCGCTTCGAACTGTGCACCGGCGTCAGCGGCGTCCACTACCCGCACGACACGGGCCGCGAGCTGCACGCCGTCTACCACCTGCGCTCGATCACCCACAACCGGCTGATCCGGCTGGAGGTCAGCGCCCCCGACGGCGACCCGCGCGTCCCGTCCCTGGTGCCGGTCTACCCGACCAACGACTGGCACGAGCGCGAGACCTACGACTTCTTCGGGATCGTCTTCGACGGTCACCCGGCCCTGACCCGGATCATGATGCCGGACGACTGGCAGGGCCACCCGCAGCGCAAGGACTACCCCCTCGGCGGCATCGCCGTCGAGTACAAGGGCGCCCAGATCCCGGCTCCGGACCAGCGGAGGTCGTACTCGTGAGCACGCAGTCAGCATCGGCACGCGAGACCACCGAGGGAACCGTCTACACGGTCACCGGTGGCGACTGGGACGAGGTCGTCCAGTCCGCGGCCCGCGCCGACGACGAGCGCATCGTCGTCAACATGGGTCCCCAGCACCCCTCCACCCACGGGGTGCTCCGCCTGATCCTGGAGATCGAGGGCGAGACGGTCACCGAGGCCCGCTGCGGCATCGGCTACCTGCACACCGGCATCGAGAAGAACCTCGAATTCCGCACGTGGACGCAGGGCACCACCTTCGTCACGCGCATGGACTACCTGACGTCCTTCTTCAACGAGACCGGCTACTGCCTCGCCGTCGAGAAGCTCCTCGGCATCGAGGACCAGATCACCGACCGCGCCAGCGTCATCCGGGTGCTCCTGATGGAGCTGAACCGGCTCTCCTCCCACCTGGTGTGCATCGCCACCGGCGGCATGGAGCTGGGCGCCACCACGATCATGATCTACGGCTTCCGTGATCGTGAAATGATTCTCGACCTCTACGAACTCATCACCGGCCTGCGGATGAACCACGCGTACATCCGCCCCGGCGGCCTCGCCCAGGACCTGCCGCCCGGCGCGGTGGACCAGATCCGCGCCTTCGTGAAGAAGATGCACAAGAACCTCCCGGAGTACGACAAGCTCGCCACCGGGAACCCCATCTTCAAGGCCCGCATGCAGGACGTCGGCTACCTCGACCTGGCCGGCTGCATGGCCCTCGGCGCCACCGGCCCGATCCTGCGCTCCGCCGGCCTGCCGCACGACCTGCGCAAGGCCCAGCCCTACTGCGGCTACGAGACCTACGACTTCGAGATCCCGACCGCCGACAGCTGCGACTCCTACGGCCGCTTCCTGGTCCGCCTGGAGGAGATGCGCCAGTCGCTCGGCATCATCGAGCAGTGCCTGGACCGGCTCCAGCCCGGCCCGGTCATGGTCGCCGACAAGAAGATCGCCTGGCCCGCCCAGCTCGCCCTGGGCCCGGACGGACTCGGCAACTCCCTCGACCACATCAAGAAGATCATGGGCACCTCCATGGAGGCCCTGATCCACCACTTCAAGCTGGTCACCGAGGGCTTCCGGGTGCCGCCCGGACAGGCCTACGCGGCCGTCGAGTCGCCCAAGGGCGAGCTCGGGGTGCACGCCGTCTCCGACGGCGGCACCCGCCCCTACCGGGTCCACTTCCGGGACCCGTCCTTCACCAACCTTCAGGCCGTGGCGGCGATGTGCGAGGGCGGCCAGGTCGCCGACGTCATCGTCGCCGTCGCGTCCATCGACCCCGTGATGGGAGGCGTCGACCGGTGACCACCAGTTCCTCGGAGCGGGGCGTCAGCCTGGGCATGCCGGAACTGCCCTCACCCGCCTACCCGGACGAGGTCCGGGCCCGGCTGGAGGCCGACGCGCGCGAGGTGATCGCGCGCTACCCGGACTCCCGGTCCGCCCTGCTGCCCCTGCTCCACCTCGTGCAGTCGGAAGAAGGCCACGTCACGCGCACCGGGATGCGGTTCTGCGCGGACATGCTGGACCTGACGACGGCCGAGGTCACCGCCGTCGCCACCTTCTACTCCATGTACCGGCGCAAGCCGTCCGGTGACTACCAGGTCGGCGTGTGCACCAACACGCTGTGCGCGGTGATGGGCGGCGACGAGATCTTCGAGACCCTCCAGGAGCACCTCGGCGTCGGCAACGGCGAGACCACCGACGACGGCAAGGTCACCCTGGAGCACATCGAGTGCAACGCGGCCTGCGACTTCGCGCCGGTCGTGATGGTCAACTGGGAGTTCTTCGACAACCAGACCCCGGCCGGCGCCAAGCGCCTGGTCGACGACCTGCGCGCGGGGCAGCCCGTCGAGCCCACGCGCGGGGCGCGGCTGTGCACCTTCAAGGAGACCGCGCGGATTCTGGCCGGCTTCCCCGACGAGCGGCCCGGGGCCGTCGAGGAGGGCGGCAGTGCGGGACCCGCGTCGCTGGTGGGCCTTCGCCTGGCAAGGGGAGAGGCCGCACCCGCGCGCGTGGTCCATCCGCGCGACGGCGGTCCGCAGGACGAACCGCAGGACCGGACGCCCGAACCGTCGCCGTCCGAGCACCTCAGCTCTCACGACGCGCCGCAGGAGACATCGGCCTCCGACCCGGCCCACCCGGCAGGGCCGACCGCCGAGGAGGGGGAGTGATGACCGTGGTACCCGAGGTCAAGGACACGAGCCCGGAGAAGCTGCTCGCACCCGTGCTGTCGGCCTTCTGGGACGAGGACCGGTCCTGGTCGCTCGACGTCTACCGGAGGCACGAGGGGTACGAGGGGCTCCGCACGGCACTCGCCATGTCACCGGACGACCTGATCGCGTACGTCAAGGAGTCCGGTCTGCGCGGGCGCGGCGGCGCGGGGTTCCCGACCGGAATGAAGTGGCAGTTCATTCCGCAGGGTGATGGAAAACCGCACTATCTAGTTGTCAACGCCGACGAATCGGAGCCCGGTACCTGCAAGGACATCCCGCTCCTCTTCGCGAACCCGCACAGCCTCATCGAGGGCATCGTCATCGCGTGTTACGCCATCAGGTCGTCGCATGCCTTCATCTATCTGCGGGGCGAGGTCGTCCCCGTCCTGCGGCGGTTGCACGAGGCCGTGCGCGAGGCCTACGCGGCGGGCTACCTCGGCGAGAACATCCTGGGCAGCGGGCTCGACCTCGATCTCACCGTGCACGCCGGCGCCGGCGCGTACATCTGCGGTGAGGAGACCGCGCTGCTCGACTCGCTCGAAGGCCGCCGTGGTCAACCGCGACTGCGTCCCCCTTTCCCTGCCGTCGAAGGGCTCTACGCCTGCCCGACTGTGGTGAATAACGTCGAGTCGATCGCGTCGGTTCCCGCGATCCTGAAAAACGGGAAAGACTGGTTCAGGTCGATGGGCAGCGAGAAGTCCCCGGGCTTCACGCTCTACTCGCTCAGCGGCCATGTCGCGAGCCCCGGCCAGTACGAGGCCCCGCTCGGCATCACGCTCCGCCAGCTCCTCGACATGAGCGGCGGGATGCGGTCCGGCCACCGCCTGAAGTTCTGGACGCCGGGCGGCTCCTCGACGCCGATGTTCACCGACGAGCACCTCGACGTCCCCCTCGACTACGAAGGGGTCGGGGCCGCCGGTTCCATGCTCGGCACCAAGGCCCTGCAGTGCTTCGACGAGACGACCTGCGTGGTGCGGGCGGTGACCCGCTGGACCGAGTTCTACGCCCACGAGTCCTGCGGCAAGTGCACACCCTGCCGCGAAGGGACGTACTGGCTGGTGCAGTTGCTGCGGGACATCGAGGCCGGCAAGGGCGTGATGTCCGACCTCGACAAGCTGAACGACATCGCCGACAACATCAACGGCAAGTCGTTCTGCGCCCTCGGCGACGGCGCCGCGTCCCCCATCTTCTCCTCGCTCACGTACTTCCGCGAGGAGTACGAGGAGCACATCACGGGCCGGGGCTGCCCCTTCGACCCGGCCAAGTCGACGGCCTGGGCGGACCGCCCGGAGGTGAACGCATGACCGTGACCACCAGCGCCCCCTCGGGAGGGGGCCAGGCGGCGGTCCCGCCGGAGGACCTCGTCACGCTGACGATCGACGGCATCGAGATCAGCGTGCCCAAGGGCACCCTGGTCATCCGGGCCGCCGAACAGCTCGGCATCGAGATCCCGCGGTTCTGCGACCACCCCCTCCTCGACCCGGCCGGCGCCTGCCGCCAGTGCATCGTCGAGGTCGAGGGCCAGCGCAAGCCGATGGCGTCCTGCACCATCACCTGCACCGACGGCATGGTGGTGAAGACGCAGCTCACCTCGCCGGTCGCCGAGAAGGCCCAGCACGGCGTGATGGAGCTGCTGCTCATCAACCACCCGCTGGACTGCCCGGTCTGCGACAAGGGCGGCGAGTGCCCGCTGCAGAACCAGGCCATGTCGCACGGCAACGCCGAGTCCCGCTTCGAGGGCCGCAAGCGCACCTACGAGAAGCCCGTACCGATCTCCACGCAGGTCCTGCTCGACCGCGAGCGGTGCGTGCTGTGCGCCCGGTGCACCCGCTTCTCCAACCAGGTCGCCGGCGACCCGATGATCGAGCTGGTCGAGCGGGGCGCGCTCCAGCAGGTCGGCACCGGCGAGGGCGACCCCTTCGAGTCGTACTTCTCCGGCAACACCATCCAGATCTGCCCGGTCGGCGCCCTGACCTCCGCGGCCTACCGGTTCCGCTCCCGCCCCTTCGACCTGATCTCCTCGCCCTCGGTCTGCGAGCACTGCGCGGGCGGCTGCGCCACCCGCACCGACCACCGGCGCGGCAAGGTCATGCGGCGGCTCGCGGCCAACGAGCCCGAGGTCAACGAGGAGTGGATCTGCGACAAGGGACGCTTCGGGTTCCGCTACGCGCAGCAGCGCGACCGCCTGGAGACGCCCCTCGTCCGCAACGCCGGGGGCGTCCTGGAGCCCGCGTCCTGGCCGGAGGCCCTGGAAGCGGCGGCCCGCGGCCTGACCGCCGCCCGCTCCCGGGCCGGGGTCCTGGTCGGCGGCCGGCTGACCGTCGAGGACGCCTACGCGTACAGCAAGTTCGCGCGCGTGGCGCTCGACAGCAACGACATCGACTTCCGCGCGCGCGTGCACAGCGCCGAGGAGGCCGACTTCCTCGCCGCCCGCGTGGCGGGCCGCGGCCGGGACCTCGACGGCACCGGGGTCACGTACACCGCGCTGGAGCAGGCGCCCGCGGTGCTGCTCGTCGGCTTCGAGTCCGAGGAGGAGGCGCCCGGCGTCTTCCTGCGGCTGCGCAAGGCCTGGCGCAAGCACAAGCAGCAGGTGTTCGCGCTGGCCACGCACGCCACCCGGGGCCTGGAGAAGGCGGGCGGCACCCTGCTGCCGGCCGCGCCGGGCACCGAGACCGAGTGGCTGGACGCCCTCGCGAGCGGCACCGGCCTGGAGGCGTCCGGCACCCTGGCCGCCTCGGCGCTGCGCGCGGACGGCGCGGTCATCGTCGTCGGCGAGCGGCTCGCCTCGGTCGCCGGCGGCCTGACGGCCGCCGTACGCGCGGCCACCGCGACCGGCGCGCGGTTGGTGTGGATCCCGCGCCGGGCCGGAGAGCGCGGCGCGATCGAGGCGGGCGCGCTGCCCGCGCTGCTGCCGGGCGGCCGGCCGGCGACCGACCCGCGCGCGCGGGAGGAGGTCGCCGCCGTCTGGGGGCTCGCCGAACTCCCCGCGCGCTACGGCCGCGACACCCACCAGATCGTCGAGTCCGCCGCCACCGGCGAACTCTCGGCGCTGGTCGTCGCCGGCGTCGAGGTCGCCGACCTGCCCGACCCGGCACGCGCGCGTGAGGCGCTCGACAGCGTCGGCTTCCTGGTGTCGCTGGAGCTGCGGCCCGGCGAGGTCACCGAGCGCGCCGACGTCGTCCTGCCGGTCGCCGCGGTCGCCGAGAAGGCGGGCACCTTCCTCAACTGGGAGGGCCGGGTGCGGTTCTTCGAGGCCGCGCTCAAGCCCGACCAGATGACCCGCCGGCTCGCCCCCGCCGACGCCCGCGTCCTCCAGATGCTGGCCGACGCCATGGACGTCCACCTGGGGCTGCCCGATCTGCGCACCACGCGCGCGGAGATCGACCGGCTCGGCCCCTGGGACGGAGCGCGCGCCTCGGCGCCCGCCGAGTCCGGGGGCGTACTGCCCCGCCCGGCCGCCGGAGAGGCCGTGCTCGCGGGCCACCGGCTGCTGCTCGACCGGGGCCTGCTCCAGCAGGGCGACGAGGCGCTCGCCGGCACCCGGCACACCGCCCACGCGCGCGTGTCGGCCGCGACGGCCGCCGAGGCGGGCGTCAAGGACGGCGAGGCGCTCGCCGTCACCGGCCCCGCCGGCAGCGTCGAACTGCCGCTGCGGATCACCGAGATGCCCGACCGGGTGGTGTGGCTCCCGCTGAACTCCGCGGGCGCCGGCGTCGCCTCCGACACCGGGGCACAGCCCGGTTCCCTCGTCCGTATCGGCCCGGCGGCGTTCGCCGAGGGGGCCCCCAAGGAGGTGGAGGCATGAGCCCGTACCTCGCCGCGGAAGACCTCTCGATGTTCGGCCGCGACCCCTGGTGGCTCGTCGTCGTCAAGGCCGTCTTCTGCTTCGCGTTCCTGATGGTGACCGTGCTGTTCTCCATCGTCTGGGAACGCAAGGTCGTCGCCTGGATGCAGTTGCGCATCGGACCCAACCGGCACGGCCCCTGGGGCATGCTCCAGTCGCTCGCCGACGGTGTGAAGCTGATGCTCAAGGAGGACGTCGTCGTCAAACGCGCGGACAAGGCGGTGTACGTCCTCGCGCCGATCGTCGCGGCCATCCCGGCCTTCATGGCGATCGCGGTGATCCCCTTCGGACCGTCCGGGGGCGAGATCTCGGTCTTCGGCCACCGCACCGCGATGCAGCTCACCGACCTGCCGATCGCGATGCTCTACATCCTCGCGGTCGCCTCCGTCGGCATCTACGGCATCGTGCTCGCGGGCTGGAGTTCCGGCTCCACCTACCCGCTCCTCGGCGGCCTGCGCTCCTGCGCGCAGATGATCTCCTACGAGATCGCGATGGGCGCCGCCTTCGCGTCGGTGTTCCTCTACTCGGGATCGATGTCGACGTCCACGATCGTGGAACAGCAGCACGACCGCTGGTACATCCTGCTGCTGCCGGTGTCCTTCCTGATCTACATCGTCACGATGATCGGGGAGACCAACCGCGCCCCGTTCGACATGCCGGAGTCCGAGGGCGACCTGGTCGGCGGCTTCAACACCGAGTACTCGTCCATCAAGTTCGCGATGTTCATGCTCGCCGAGTACGTGAACATGGTGACGGTCTCGGCCGTGTCGACCACCCTCTTCCTCGGCGGCTGGCGTGCCCCCTGGCCGGTCAGCGGCTTCTGGGCGGGCGCCAACCACGGCTGGTGGCCGCTGCTCTGGTTCGTCGTCAAGGTCCAGCTGCTGCTGTTCTTCTTCATCTGGCTGCGCGGCACGCTCCCGCGGGTCCGCTACGACCAGCTGATGAAGCTCGGCTGGAAGGTCCTCATCCCGGTCTCGGTGGTCTGGCTGATGCTCGTCGCGAGCGTGCGGGCACTGCGCAACGAGAACTACGACTTCGCCGACATCGCGCTCTACGTCGGCGGCGGCGTCCTGGCCCTGCTGCTGGTCTCCTTCGTCGCCGACCTGTTCCGCGAGAAGGGCCGCAAGGCCGAGCAGCCGGCCGCCGAGCAGCTCGGATTCGACCCGATGGCGGGCGGATTCCCGGTACCGCCACTGCCCGGACAGGAGTTGCCGCCGGTGCCCAGGCGCCGCCCGCGCCGGGAGCGGGAGCTGATTGTCAGTGGCGGGGTGGACACTGTCAGTGACGGATCTACGGATGGAAAGGAGGCGTCCGATGACTGAGGAACCCAAGGAGACCAAGCCCGGTTTCCAGAACCCCGTGGCCGGCTTCGGCGTGACCTTCAAGGCCATGTTCAAGAAGCGGCTGACCGAGCAGTACCCGGAGCAGAAGAAGACCACGGCTCCGCGGTTCCACGGACGGCACCAGCTCAACCGCCATCCGGACGGCCTGGAGAAGTGCGTCGGCTGCGAGCTGTGCGCCTGGGCCTGCCCCGCCGACGCCATCTATGTCGAGGGCGCCGACAACACCGACGAGGAGCGCTACTCGCCGGGCGAGCGGTACGGCCGCGTCTACCAGATCAACTACGCCCGCTGCATCCTGTGCGGGCTGTGCATCGAGGCGTGCCCCACGCGCGCGCTGACGATGACCAACGAGTTCGAGCTGGCGGACTCCAGCCGCGCCAACCTCATCTACACCAAGGAGCAGTTGCTGGCCGGCCTGGAGGAGGGCATGGTCGAGACACCGCACGCGATCTTCCCCGGGACCGACGAACAGGACTACTACCGGGGCCTGGTGACGCACGCCGCACCCGGCACGGTCCCGCAGGCCGCCGTCTCCCGGGGCGAGGTCCCGCAGGAGGCCGCGTCCACCGTCGGTGAGGACGAGCCCGCCTCGGAGAAGGTGGTCGGCCGATGAGCGCGCAGCAGCTCGCCGCCTACACCACCTCCACCGGTGAGGCCTTCCAGTTCTGGGTCCTCGGGACCGTCGCGGTCGTCGGCGCCCTGTCCACCGTCTTCATGAGGAAGGCCGTGCACAGCGCGCTCAGCCTGGCCGGCACCATGATCGTCCTGGCGGTGTTCTACCTCGCCAACGGCGCCTACTTCCTGGGCATCGTGCAGATCGTCGTCTACACCGGCGCGATCATGATGCTGTTCCTGTTCGTGGTGATGCTGGTCGGCGTCACGGCCGCGGACTCGCTGAAGGAGACCATCAAGGGCCAGCGCTGGCTGGCCCTGCTGAGCGGGCTCGGCTTCGGCATCCTGCTGTTCGCCGGCATCGGCAACGCCTCGCTGAAGGAGTTCGACGGCACCGGCCAGGCGAACGCGAACGGCAACGTGGAGGGCCTCGCCTCCCTCATCTTCACCAAGTACGTGTTCGCCTTCGAGATCACCGGCGCCCTGTTGATCACGGCCGCCGTCGGCGCCATGGTGCTCACCCACCGCGAGCGCACCGAGCGCGCGAAGACCCAGCGCGAGCTGGCCGAACAGCGCGTCCGCGAAGGCCGGCACGTGCCGCCGCTGCCCGCCCCGGGTGTCTACGCCCGGCACAACGCGGTGGACATCGCGGGCCTGCTGCCGGACGGCACGCCCTCGGAGCTGACCGTCAGCAAGACACTGCGCGAGCGCGGCCAGATCCGCGACGTCTCCACCGAGGCGCTGAACGACCTGCGGGCGCTGGAGCAGCGCGCGGAGGAACGCCTGGAGCGCACCGAGATCCGGCCGGCGACGTTCAAGCGGACCGAGGAGGCGTCGAAGTGAACCCGGTCAACTACCTCTACCTCGCCGCCCTGTTGTTCACGATCGGCGCGACCGGCGTCCTGATCCGCCGCAACGCCATCGTGGTCTTCATGTGCGTCGAGCTGATGCTGAACGCCTGCAACCTCGCGTTCGTCGTCTTCTCCCGGATGCACGGCAACCTCGACGGCCAGATCATCGCCTTCTTCACGATGGTCGTCGCCGCGGCGGAGGTCGTGGTGGGTCTCGCGATCATCGTGTCGCTGTTCCGCACCCGCCACTCGGCCTCGGTCGACGACGCCAGCCTGATGAAGCTGTAAGGGGTCGGAAGAATCGTGGAGAAACTGATCGCGCTGCTCATCGCGGCGCCCCTGCTCGGAGCGGCCGTCCTGCTGGTCGGCGGCCGGCGCCTGGACCGCGTCGGCCACTGGATCGGCACCCTGCTGTCGACCGCCTCCTTCGTGATCGGCCTGGTCCTCTTCGCCGGCCTGCTCGGCCGGAACGCCGAACACCGCACGCTGATCCAACACCTGTGGACCTGGGTCCCGGTCGAGAGCTTCCAGGCGGACGTCACCTTCCGCCTGGACCAGCTCTCGATGACATTCGTGCTGCTGATCACGGGCGTCGGCTCGCTGATCCACCTGTACTCGGTCGGGTACATGGCGCACGACGAGCGCCGGCGCCGCTTCTTCGGCTATCTGAACCTGTTCCTCGCGGCGATGCTGCTGCTCGTCCTCGCCGACAACTACCTGCTGCTGTACGTCGGCTGGGAGGGCGTCGGCCTCGCCTCCTACCTGCTGATCGGCTTCTGGCAGCACAAGCCCAGCGCCGCCACGGCCGCCAAGAAGGCCTTCCTGGTCAACCGGGTCGGTGACGTGGGCCTGTCCATCGCGATCATGCTGCTGTTCACGACGTTCGGGACCTTCGCCTTCGGCCCGGTCCTCGACCACGCCGGCAGCGCCTCCGAGGGCAAGCTGACCGCGATCGCCCTCATGCTGCTGCTCGCCGCCTGCGGCAAGTCGGCACAGGTGCCGCTCCAGTCCTGGCTCGGGGACGCGATGGAGGGTCCGACCCCGGTCTCGGCCCTGATCCACGCCGCGACCATGGTGACCGCGGGTGTCTACCTGATCGTCCGCTCCGCCGCCGTCTTCAACGCCGCCCCCGACGCCCAGCTCGTCGTCACCGTCGTCGGCGCGGTCACGCTGCTCTTCGGTGCGATCGTCGGTTGCGCCAAGGACGACATCAAGAAGGCGCTGGCCGGCTCGACCATGTCGCAGATCGGCTACATGGTGCTGGCGGCCGGTCTCGGCCCCGTCGGCTACGTCTTCGCGATCATGCACCTGGTGACGCACGGTTTCTTCAAAGCCGGGCTGTTCCTCGGCGCCGGCAGCGTCATGCACGGCATGAACGACGAGGTCGATATGCGCAAGTACGGCGGCCTGCGCACCTACATGCCGGTCACCTTCGTCACCTTCGGCCTCGGCTATCTGGCGATCATCGGCTTCCCGGGCCTGTCCGGCTTCTTCTCCAAGGACAAGATCATCGAGGCAGCCTTCGCCAAGGGCGGCACCGAGGGCTGGATCCTCGGCGGCGCGGCCCTGCTGGGCGCGGCCATCACCGCCTTCTACATGACGCGCGTGATGCTGATGACGTTCTTCGGCGAGGAACGCTGGCGCAGCCGGCCGACCCGCTCCCCGGAGGCGCCCAGCGCGGAACCGGCCGCCGAGCACCAGGGCGAGCACGCCGAGCCGCACCCGCACGAGTCCCCGAAGGTCATGACGATCCCGATGATCGTGCTGGCCGTCGGCTCGGTCTTCGGCGGCGCCTTCTTCAGCGTCGGCGACCGCTTCCTGCACTGGCTGGAGCCCGTCACCGGCCACAGCGAGGGCGACTCGCCGCTGAGCGCCGCCACCGTCACCGGCGCGACCATGGTCTGCCTGGTCGCCGGTGTCGCCATCGCCTGGGCGCAGTACGGCCGCAAGCCCGTCCCGGCCGTCGCCCCGCGCGGTTCGCTGCTCACCCGCGCGGCCCGCCGCGACCTGTACCAGGACGACCTCAACCACGTCGTCCTGGTGCGCGGCGGCGAGCACCTCACGCGCTCCCTGGTGTACGTCGACCACACCCTGGTCGACGGCGTCGTCAACGGCACGGCGGCCGGCTTCGGCGGCCTCTCCGGACGGCTGCGCCGGCTCCAGAACGGCTTCGCCCGCTCCTACGCGGTCTCGATGTTCGGCGGTGCGGCCCTCCTGGTCGCCGCGACCCTGCTGATGAGGGCGGTCTGATACCGATGTCCTTTCCTCTGCTGACAGCGACGGCGGCGCTCCCGGCCCTCGGGGCCGTCGCCACGGCCGCCGTACCGGCCGCGCGGCGCACCGCCGCCAAGTGGCTGGCGCTGCTGGTCTCGCTCGCCACGCTCGCCCTGGCGGTCGTCGTCCTGGTCCGCTTCGACCCGGACGGCGCCCGCTACCAGCTCACCGAGTCCCACGCCTGGATCAAGGCGTTCGGGGTGCGGTACGAACTGGGCGTGGACGGCATCGCCGTGGCGCTGATCGCGCTGACCGCGCTGCTCATCCCGTTCATCGTGCTGGCCGGCTGGCACGACGCCGACCCGCTGGAGACCGGCAGCCGCCGCTGGCGGCCCACCCAGGGCTTCTTCGCGCTGATCCTGGCGGTCGAGGCGATGGTGATCATCTCGTTCGAGGCCACGGACGTCTTCGTCTTCTACATCTTCTTCGAAGCCATGCTGATCCCGATGTACTTCCTCATCGGCGGCTTCGGGGACCGTGCCCACGAGCACGGCGAGGAGGCGGCGGCCACGCAGCGGTCGTACGCGGCGGTGAAGTTCCTCCTCTACAACCTGGTCGGCGGTCTGATCATGCTGGCCGCGGTGATCGGTCTCTACGTGGTCGCCGGGAACTTCTCCCTCGCCGAGATCGCCCAGGCCCGGGCCAACGGCACGCTGCACATGGCGACGAGCACCGAACGCTGGCTGTTCCTCGGCTTCTTCTTCGCCTTCGCGGTGAAGGCGCCGCTGTGGCCGCTGCACACCTGGCTGCCCAACGCCATGCAGGAGTCCACCGCCCCGGTCGCCGTGCTCATCACCGCGGTGGTCGACAAGGTGGGCACCTTCGCGATGCTCCGCTTCTGCCTCCAGCTCTTCCCGGAGGCCAGCAAGTGGGCGACGCCGGTGATCCTCGTCCTCGCCGTGATCAGCATCGTCTACGGCGCGCTGCTCGCCGTCGGCCAGCGCGACATCAAGCGCCTGGTGGCGTACGCGTCGATCTCGCACTTCGGCTTCATCGTCCTGGGCATCTTCGCGATGACCAGCCAGGGCCAGTCCGGCGCCACGCTCTACATGGTCAACCACGG
This sequence comes from Streptomyces pyxinicus, assembly GCF_024753135.1. Classification (GTDB taxonomy): domain Bacteria; phylum Actinomycetota; class Actinomycetes; order Streptomycetales; family Streptomycetaceae; genus Streptomyces; species Streptomyces pyxinicus. Next base: position 101,573 of record NZ_JANUGP010000011.1, read on the forward strand.
CATCTCCACGGCCGCGCTGATGCTGGTCGCCGGCTTCCTGATCTCCCGGCGCGGCTCGCGGCTCATCGCCGACTACGGCGGGGTGCAGAAGGTCGCCCCGGTGCTCGCCGGCACCTTCCTGATCGGCGGCCTCGCCACCCTGTCGCTGCCCGGTCTCGCGCCGTTCGTCAGCGAGTTCCTGGTGCTGGTCGGCACCTTCACGCGCTATCCGGCGATCGGCGTCGTGGCCACCTTCGGCATCGTCCTCGCCGCGCTCTACACCCTCGTGCTCTACCAGCGCACGATGACGGGCCCGGTGAAGCCCGAGGTCTCGGCCATGCCCGACCTGCGGGCGCGTGAGCTGGTGGTGGTCGCCCCGCTGATCGTGCTGCTGATCTTCCTGGGTGTCTATCCGAAGCCGGTGACGGACATCGTCAACCCGGCGGTCAAGCAGACCATGTCCGACGTCCAGAAGAAGGACCCCAAGCCCGAGGTGGAGGCGGCCAAGTGAGCGCAGCAGCCGTCCACAGCCTGTGGACAACCGCGGCCGACCCGATCTCCAAGATCGACGCGCCGAAGATCGAGTACGGACAGCTCTCGCCGACCCTGATCGTCGTCGGCGCGGCCCTGGTGGGGGTGCTGATCGAGGCCTTCGTGCCGCGCAAGGGCCGCTACTACGCGCAGGTGTTCGTCTCCGCCGTAGCGCTGTGTGCCGCGTTCGCCGCGGTCGTCGCGCTGGCGGCCGACGGGTACGGCACCACCAAGGCGCACATCGCGGCCATGGGCGCCGTCGCCGTCGACGGACCCGCCCTGTTCCTCCAGGGCACCATTCTGCTGGCCGGTCTGGTCGGCCTGTTCACCTTCGCCGAACGGCGGCTCGACCCGGAGGCGCACGGCAACCGGGTGGACTCCTTCGCCGCGCAGGCCGCCTCCGTGCCCGGCAGCGACAGCGAGAAGGCCGCGATCCGGGCCGGGTTCACCACCACCGAGGTGTTCCCGCTGCTGCTCTTCGCGATCGCGGGCATGCTGGTGTTCCCGGCGGCCAACGACCTGCTGACGCTGTTCGTGGCCCTGGAGGTCTTCTCCCTGCCGCTGTACCTGCTGTGCGCGGTGGCCCGCCGCAAGCGGCTGATGTCGCAGGAGGCCGCGGTCAAGTACTTCCTGCTCGGCGCGTTCGCCTCCGCGTTCACCCTGTTCGGCATCGCCCTGCTGTACGGCTACGCGGGCTCCGTGTCCTACGCGCGCATCGCCCAGGTCGTCGACGGCACCGTCACCAACGTCGACCCGGCGCTCGCCGGCACGATGGGCAACGACGCGCTGCTGCTGCTCGGCAGCGCGCTGCTCGTGATGGGCCTGCTGTTCAAGGTGGGCGCGGTGCCGTTCCACATGTGGACCCCGGACGTGTACCAGGGCGCGCCGACCCCGGTGACCGGCTTCATGGCGGCGGCGACCAAGGTCGCGGCGTTCGGCGCCCTGCTGCGGCTGCTCTACGTCGTGCTGCCGGGCCTGCGCTGGGACTGGCGGCCGGTCATGTGGGCCGTGGCGATCATCACGATGCTGGGCGGCGCGATCGTCGCGATCACGCAGACCGACATCAAGCGGCTGCTGGCGTACTCGTCCATCGCACACGCCGGATTCATCCTCGCGGGTGTCATCGCCACCTCCAAGGACGGCGTGTCCTCGGTCCTCTTCTACCTGGCCGGGTACTCCTTCGTGACGATCGGCGCGTTCGCCGTGGTCGCACTGGTGCGCGACGCGGGCGGCGAGGCGACCCACCTGTCCAAGTGGGCGGGCCTCGGCCGCCGCTCCCCGCTGGTCGCGGCGGTGTTCGCGGTCTTCCTGCTCGCCTTCGCCGGCATCCCGCTGACCTCCGGCTTCGCCGGGAAGTTCGCGGTCTTCAAGGCGGCGGCGGACGGCGGCGCGGTGCCGCTGGTCGTGGTCGGCGTGCTCTCCTCGGCGATCGCCGCGTTCTTCTACATCCGCGTGATCGTCCTGATGTTCTTCAGCGAGCCGAGGCCCGAGGGCCCCACCGTGGCCGTCCCCTCCCCGCTGACGACGACGGCGATCGCGGTGGGCGTGGCAGCCACCCTGGTCCTCGGCGTGGCCCCCCAGTACTTCCTGGACCTGGCGAACCAGGCGGGAGTCTTCGTCCGCTGAGCCGTCCTTGAGTACACAGCACTGCCCGGCGTCCCTGTCTGGGGGCGCCGGGCAGTGGTGTGCCCGTACGCGACCGGATTCCGTCGCCCGTGAGGGTGAGCCTGTGGATAACTCCGAGGCTGTCGGTGCGGGCCCCTATCGTGGAGGCAGTGGTCGAGGAGCGACACACGGGGGACCGACAGGGGACAGGGCGATGAGCGTGACGGGTGGGATCAAGGAGATGCCGACGATGACCGACGGGCCGGGCACGGCCGACAGCGAGGCGCTGGCCACACTGCACCGGGTCTTCGGATACGAGGCCTTCCGGGGCGAGCAGGGCGAGATCATCGAGCACGTGGCGGCGGGCGGCGACGCCGTCGTCCTCATGCCGACCGGCGGCGGCAAGTCGCTGTGCTACCAGATCCCGGCCCTGGTCCGCCCCGGCACCGGCGTGGTCGTGTCCCCGCTGATCGCCCTCATGCAGGACCAGGTGGACGCCCTGCGCGCGCTCGGTGTGCGGGCCGGCTTCGTCAACTCCACGCAGGACTTCGACGAGCGGCGCATGGTCGAGGCCGAGTTCCTCGCCGGCGAGCTGGACCTGCTCTATCTGGCCCCGGAGCGGCTGCGTCTGGAGGGCACACTCGACCTCCTCTCCCGCGGCAAGATCTCCGTCTTCGCCATCGACGAGGCGCACTGCGTCTCCCAGTGGGGCCACGACTTCCGCCCCGACTACCTCGCCCTGAGCCTGCTCGGCGAGCGCTGGCCGGACGTGCCGCGCATCGCCCTGACCGCCACGGCGACCCACGCCACCCACCAGGAGATCACCCAGCGGCTGCACCTGCCGACGGCCCGCCACTTCGTCGCCAGCTTCGACCGGCCCAACATCCAGTACCGGATCGTGCCCAAGGCCGACCCCAGAAAGCAGCTCCTCGCCTTCCTGCGCGAGGAACACGCGGGCGACGCCGGCATCGTCTACTGCCTCTCGCGCAACTCGGTCGAGCGCACGGCGGAGTTCCTCACCGCCAACGGCATCGACGCCGTCCCGTACCACGCCGGTCTGGACGCGGGCACCCGCGCCACCCACCAGTCCCGGTTCCTGCGCGAGGACGGCCTGGTCGTCGTGGCGACCATCGCCTTCGGCATGGGCATCGACAAGCCCGATGTGCGCTTCGTCGCCCACCTGGACCTGCCCAAGTCCATCGAGGGCTACTACCAGGAGACCGGCCGCGCCGGCCGCGACGGCCTGCCCTCCACGGCCTGGATGGCCTACGGCCTCAACGACGTCATACAGCAGCGCAAGCTGATCCAGTCCGGCGAGAGCGACGAGGCGTTCCGCCGCCGGGCCTCCGCCCACCTGGACTCCATGCTCGCCCTGTGCGAGACGGCCCGGTGCCGGCGCGGCCAGCTCCTCGCCTACTTCGGCCAGGACCCCGACGCGGCGGCCTGCGGCAACTGCGACACCTGCCTCACCCCACCCGAAACCTGGGACGGCACGGTCGCCGCGCAGAAGGTGCTCTCGACGGTGGTGCGGCTGCAGCGCGAGCGCGGACAGAAGTTCGGCGCGGTGCAGATCATCGACATCCTGCTCGGCAAGCGCACCGCCAAGGTCATCCAGTTCGACCACGACCAGTTGTCGGTCTTCGGTATCGGCGCCGACCTCTCCGAGGGCGAGTGGCGGGGCGCCATCCGCCAGCTCCTCGCCCAGGGCCTGCTCGCGGTCGAGGGGGAGTACGGCACGCTGGTGCTCACCGAGGCGAGCGGCACCGTGCTGCGGCAGGAGCGCGAGGTGCCGCTGCGCAAGGAGCCGAAGAAGCCAGCCGCCTCCCGGTCCCGTTCGGGCGGTGGCTCCGGGGGCGAGCGCAAGGCCAAGGCCGCCGCGATCGAGCTGCCCGCGGAGCTGCTGCCCGCCTTCGAGGCCCTGCGCGCCTGGCGCGCCGAGCAGGCCCGGGAGCAGGGCGTCCCCGCGTACGTCATCTTCCATGACGCCACGCTCCGAGAGATCGTTTCCCTCCGGCCCACCTCCGTGCGCGACCTGGGCACGGTGAGCGGCGTGGGCGAGAAGAAGCTGGCCACGTACGGCGAGGGCGTGCTGGAGGTGCTGTCCGCGCTGGACGCTCCGAAGGGGGCTGCCGGTGGCGAGGCGCCGGACGACGCCGCCTGGCCGGAGCCGGACGCGGAGCCCGAGCCGGAGCCGGACGACTGGATATAGCCGGCAGCCGCGCCGCGTCCCGGGCTGAGCCGCCGAAGGCCTCAGGGCTGAGACGCCGTCAGCCACACGGCCGGGTCGCCGTCAGCCCAGGGCCGTCAGACCCGGGGCGAAGGTGATCAGCAGGGGGAGCAGCGGGACCAGCGTGGCCACCGTCGTGGTCAGGGCCCGGTGCCGGCGCAGCAGCCGGGGCGGCGGCTCCAGCAGGCGGTCCACGCGCTCGCCGAGCAGGCGGCGGCTGGAGGCGCAGGACAGCACGCCCCGGTGCTGGTTCAGCTCGATCAGCGCGAGGGCCGTGGTGAGGTGGCCGCAGCGCCGGGAGGCGGTGTCGTCGGCAGCCAGCTCGACCAGGCGGTGCGTCTGGTCGCAGAAGTGGGAGAAGAGGGGGACCCGTGGAAAGCCCGTGGCGAGCGCCGTGGACAGGTGCAGCAGCCAGTCGTGCCGGGCCCGGGCGTGACCGCGCTCGTGGGTGAGGACGGCGTCGAGCTGGGGGTCGGTGAGGCGGTGCAGGGCGCCGGTGGTGACGACCAGTTGCGGCGGGTGCCCCGGCATCCACCAGGCGTCCGGGTACTCGTCCTCCAGCACCAGCATCGGACCGCGTGCCGCGGGCAGCCCGGCCGGCAGGTCGGGGGCGCGTTCGCGCAGCTGGGCGCGGGCCTGGCCGCGGCTGCGCCGGGCCTCGGCGAGTTCCCGGCCGAGCATCGCCGTCGTCCAGGCCGCCCCGCAGGCCAGCAGCACGGTGAGGGCGGTGGCCCACACCGGCGCGGCGGACAGGTCGTAGGCAGCGGTGACGGCGGGCGGAGCGGGGGCGAAGACCCGGTCGCGCACGGTGTGGAAGACGGCCGCCGCGCCCAGGACCAGCGCGGTCAGACAGCACAGCAGCACGGTGGCGACGAGGCACTGCCACACCCACAGCGCGACCACGGGTTCCCGCTCGGGCCAGGCGGCCCGGGTCAGCGCACGCGGCGCCGGGACGGCGGCCGTGAGGACGACGACGCTCAGCAGGAGCAGGCAGACGGTCATGCCGGGGCTCCGGTTCCTGGTCGGAGAGGTGCGCGGGTGTCGGGTGGTGCGGGGGTGAGGGGCCGGGGCGCCTCGGGTGGTGCCGGTCCCGTCAGTATGACGCGCGGGGGCCCGTCGGGTCAGGTGTCGGCGGCGAGCTGTTCACGCGCCTTCGAGCCGGACTCGTGCGGGTGTGGATCCCGGGCGGGGGGGCGGCCGGCCCCCGGCGCCTCCGTCCCTCCGCCGACACCGAGCCCCGCCGCCCAGGCCCCACCCCCGCCCCCGACACCGCGCCCTGTTGCCGACCCCCCGCTCCGCCGCCGAGCCCCACCCGCCGCCGAGCCTCCCCGCCGCCGACCCCTCCGGACCTCAGCCCGACACAACCCGCCCGCTGACCTCGCCGAGTCCCACCCGGTGACCGTCCTCGCCGGGTGCCCATGCCGTCAGTGTCACCACGTCGCCGTCCTCCAGGAAGGCCCGCTTGCCGTCCGGGAGTTCCAGCGGCTCGCGGCCGTTCCAGGTCAGCTCCAGCAGTGAGCCGCGCTGGCCGGCCTCGGGTCCGCTCACGGTGCCCGAGCCATACAGGTCGCCGGTGCGCAGCGAGGCGCCGTTGACCGTCATGTGGGCCAGCTGCTGGGCGGCCGTCCAGTACATGGTGGAGAAGGGCGGCTCGGAGACGACCTGGCCGTTGACCGCGATCGAGACGCGCAGGTCGTAGCCGCCCGGCTCGATGCCGGGGGCGGAGTCGTCCAGGTAGGGCAGCAGCGGGTGGGTGCGCTCGGGCGGGGTCACGCGCGCGTGTTCCAGCGCCGCCAGCGGGGTGATCCAGGCCGAGACGGAGGTCGCGAAGGACTTGCCGAGGAAGGGGCCGAGCGGGACGTACTCCCAGGCCTGGAGGTCGCGGGCGGACCAGTCGTTGAGGAGGCACAGGCCGAAGACATGCTCCCGGTAGGCGCCGAGCGGGACCGGGCTGCCCTGCGCGGAAGGTGTGCCCACGACGAAGCCGACCTCCGCCTCGATGTCCAGCCGGATCGAGGGGCCGAAGACCGGGGCGGGGTCACCGGGACCCTTGCGCTGCCCGGACGGGCGGACGACGTCCGTGCCGGAGACGACGACCGTGCCCGAACGGCCGTGGTAACCGATGGGCAGATGCTTCCAGTTGGGGGTGAGGGAGTCCTCGGCGTCCGGGCGGAAGATCTGGCCGACGTTGCGGGCGTGGTTCTCCGAGGCGTAGAAGTCGACGTAGTCGGCGACCTCGAAGGGCAGGTGCAGGGTCACCGAGGACAGCGGGTGGCACAGCGGTTCGAGCAGGGACCGGTGCGCGGGTTCCGTCACCCATTCCGTCAGCGCGGCCCGCACCCCCGCCCAGGTGGTGTGCCCGGCCGCCAGCAGCGGGTTGAGGGTGGGCCGCGCGAGCAGGGCGGCGTACGGCGAGCCGAGCGCGGTGGCCGCGGCGCCCGCGTCGAGGACGTGGTCCCCGATCCGGACGCCGACCCTCCGCTCCGTGCTGCCGGAGGGCGAGAACACGCCGTAGGGAAGGTTGTGCGGGCCGAAGGGGTCGCCCTCGGGGACGTCGAAGGGGGGCATGGGGTACTGCCTCGCTCTCATCCGGGCCATGCATGGCGCTGCGTTCCACGTGGTCGCCGCACACGTTACGGCCGGGACGCGTGTCGTGGGCAGTGATTCCCGGGCGACCTTCGCCGGGCGAGCCGCGCTGGTCGCGACGGGTTGGCGCGGGGTTGCCCGGTCCGTGTCCAAAGGATTGGCAATGTCCCAAAAGCCCTTGTCGGGGGCGGCGATTCCGGCTTAGCGTCCTTGGGGCACGGGCGGGGAGGGTCCGTTCCGTGGGGGACACGTGGGGGGACCCGTGGCCGAACACACCGCAGGTGTGCCGTTCGAGGCCGACCGCGACGTACCGGGGCTGGTCGTCAAGTTCGGCGACTACCCGCTGCACCACGGCGGCGTCGGCGCCATCCGCAGCCTGGGCCGGCTGGGCGTGCCGATGTACGCCGTCACCGAGGACCCGTACACGCCGGCCGCCGCGTCGCGGTATCTGAAGAAGGCCTTCGTGTGGCCGACGACCGGCGCCGAGGACCCGGCCCGCCTGGTCGAGGGCCTGCTGCGCATCGGCGGCCGGATCGGACGCCCGAGCGTGCTGATCCCGACGGACGAGGAAGCGGCCGTCCTGATCGCCGAGCACCAGGCCGAACTGGCCGGGCCCTTCCTCTTCCCGCGGGTCGACCCCGCGCTGCCCCGCCGGCTCGCCAGCAAGCAGGGGCTGCACGAACTGTGCGTGGAGCACGGCATCGCGAGCCCCTCGGCCGCGTTCCCGCGCTCGTACGACGACGTGGTCGCCTTCGCGGAGACCGCGCGCTTCCCGGTGGTGGCCAAGAACCGGGAGGCCTTCGTCCGGCGCAGCAGGCCGGCCGTGCACGGCACCACCAGGGTCGCCACCCGGGCCGGCCTGCTGGCGCTCGCCCGGGACTGGGGCCCGGAGCCGGGCGTGATCCTCCAGGAGTACCTGCCCCGCGAGCAGGCCGAGGACTGGATCGTGCACGCCTGCTTCGACCGGGACTCCCAGCCGCTCGCCCTGTTCACCGGGGTCAAGGTGCGCTCCTGGCCGCCGCACGCGGGCATGACGGCGCACGCGTACGTCGTGGACAATCCGGAACTCGCCGACCTCGCCGCTCGTTTCGTCAAAGAGATCGGCTTCACCGGCGTCGTCGATCTCGACCTGCGTTTCGACCGGCGCGACGGACAGTACAAACTGCTCGACTTCAATCCGCGCGTGGGCGCCCAGTTCCGCCTCTTCGAGAGCGAGGCGGGGGTGGACGTCGTGCGGGCCCTGCACCTCGACCTGACCGGCCGCCCCGTCCCGGAGGGAGAACAGCGCACCGGCCACCGCTATGTCGTGGAGAACATCGACCTCCCGGCCCTCCTCGCCTACCGCCGCGGCGGTTACACGACGCCGCACGCACCGGCGCGGGCGAGCGGGACGGAGCTGGCCTGGTTCGCGGGTGACGACCCGCTGCCGTTCCTCACGATGCTCGCCCGCTTCGCGCGTCCGGGCGCGAAGCACCTGTACCAGCTGTGGCGGACCCACCGCCGCGGCGGCAGCACAGCCACGAAGTAGGCCAGGTCACCCCTGTGGTGGCACACCGTGTCTCTGGGGAGGGACTTCGTGATCCAACCCGTCGCAGTCATCGGGGCCGGGCCGTTCGGCCTGTCCACCGCCGCCCATCTGCGGGCGCGCGGCATCCCCGTCCGCGTCTTCGGCGACCCCATGGTCAGCTGGCGCGACCACATGCCCGAGGGCATGCTCCTGAAGTCGACCCCCGCCGCCTCCAGCCTCGACTGCCCCCAGCCCGGCCACACCCTCGCCGACTACTGCGACGCGGCCGGTGTCCGCCGCCTGGTGACCGACGAGGACATCATCCCGGTGGACACCTTCATCGGCTACGGCGAGTGGTTCCGGCAGCGCCTGGTGCCCGGTCTTGAGCAGGTGCGGGTCGTCTCCGTCGACCGTGCCGCAGCGGGCGGCTTCGACCTGAAGCTGGACTCGGGCGAGCTGTTCACCGCGCGCGCGGTCGTCGTCGCCACCGGCCTGTCCGGGCTCGCCCACCTGCCACCGGAGCTGGCGGTGGCGGCCGACGGGCCGGCCCCGGCCGGACCGGTCTCGCACAGCGCCCAGCACCACGACCTCGGCCGGTTCGCCGGTCAGGAGCTGATCGTGATCGGCGCCGGCCAGTCCGCGCTGGAGACGGCGACGCTCGCGGCGGAGGCGGGCGCCCGGGTGCGGGTGGTGGCGCGCGGGCGCGGCCGGGTCGCCTTCGGCGCGCCGCCCTGGAAGCAGCCGAGACTGCGCCCCGAGTCCCCGTTCGGCCGGGCCTGGTCGCTGTGGGCGCTCAGCCACCACCCGCACCCCTACCGCTTCCTGCCCGAGCCGGCCCGGCACCTCCTGGTCCGCCGGGTGCTGGGCCCGCTGGGCGCCTGGTGGCTGCGCGAGCGCTTCGAGGGCGCCGTCCAGGTCCAAGAGGTCGAGCGGCTGACCGGCGCCGAGGTGCGGGACGGCGGCCCGGTCCTCACCGTCCGCACCCACGCCGGCCGGACCGAGCACCTCACCGCCGACCACGTCATCGCCGCCACCGGCTACCGCGTCGACGTCGCCGCCCTGGACTTCCTCGGCCCCGGGCCGCGTACCGGCCTCGTGGTCAGCCGCGGCACACCGAGGCTCGGCCCCGGCTTCGTCTCCTCGATACCGGGCCTCTACTTCACGGGGCTGCCGGCGGCGTCGTCGTACGGCCCGGTGATGCGCTTCGTGTGCGGCACGGCGTACGCCTCCCCGCGCCTGGCCGGGCACCTGGCCGCGGCCCACGGGTGACGCGGTACGAGGTCGGCCGGCACTGGTTCCGCGGGCCCGACGTGGGACTGACCAGCAGGTAAGTGCAGGGAGCAGGCGCTGAGTCGGCCGCCCTCGGGGTCCGTATTCTCTGATCATGCGAGCCACCCCCGCCTACGCCCTGATCGCCACCGACCTGGACGGAACGCTGCTGCGCGGCGACGACAGCGTCTCCGACCGGTCACGGGCCGCGCTCGCGCGGGCGGCGCGGGCGGGCGCCCGGCACCTGGTGGTCACGGGCCGCCCGGCGCCGCGGGTCCGGCCGCTGCTGGCCGAGCTGGGCTGCACGGGCCTCGCGGTGTGCGGCCAGGGCGCCCAGGTGTACGACGCCGGATCGGACCGGCTGCTGTGGTCGCAGCGGCTGGACCGGGAGCTGGCCGAGACCGCGCTCGGCAAGATCGAGGCGGAGCTGGGGCAGGTCTACGCGGCCGTCGACCAGGACGGTGTGGACGGCCTCACCCTCATCGAGCCCGGGTACGTGATGCCCCACCCGACCCTGCCCGCGGTCCGGGTCGAGCGGCGCGACGACCTGTGGCGGGCGCCCATCAGCAAGGTGCTGCTGCGCCACGCCACGCTGTCCGACGACGAGTTGGCGGCCGTGGCGCGGGCGGCGGTGGACTCGCTGGCGACCGTCACCATGTCGGGGCCGGGCACGGTGGAGCTGCAGCCGTGCGGGGTGACCAAGGCGTCCGGCCTCGCGCTGGCCGCCGAGTGGCTCGGGATCGCCGCCGCACAGGCGCTGGCCTTCGGGGACATGCCCAACGACATCCCCATGCTGGCCTGGGCCGGGCACGGGGTCGCGATGGCCGACGCGCATCCCGAACTCAAGGCGGTGGCCGACGAGGTCACGATGTCGAACGAGGACGACGGCATCGCCGTCGTCCTCGAAAGACTCTTCCCGGAGCGGTGACCGGACACCTGGCGGCCGGACGCCCGGAGACCTGACGGTCCGCCCGGGGGCCGGTGCGCGCCGGTCCGTCAGGTCCCGGTGCGCCCCGGCCCGTCGGGCACCACGTGCCGGCCGGCCGTGTCGCCGTGCGTGGCTCAGTACGCGCCGAACACGTTGTCGATCGAGCCGTACCGCGCGGCCGCGTAGTTGCAGGCGGCGGTGATGTTGGCGACCGGGTCGTAGATGTTGAAGGACGTTCCGGACACGTGGTACGCGTTGAACGTCGGGTCGATCACCTGGAGCAGGCCCTTGGACGGGATGCCCTTGGCGGCGTTGGAGTCCCACAGGTTGATGGCGTTCGGGTTGCCCGAGGACTCGCGGATGATGTTGCGGTAGATCCCGTTGTAGGTGCCCGGGATGCCCTTCTGGGCCATGATCGCGAGGGACTCGCGGATCCAGCCGTCGAGGGTGTTCGGGTAACCGGCGGGGGTGGTGGACGCCGTGACGGCGGCCGGGGTGGCCGCGGAGGCGCTGGTGGCGCCGATGAGCGGCAGGGCCAGTACGGCGGCGCCGGTGCCCACGACGGCGAGCTTGCGGGCGAGGCGGCTGGTGCGGACACGGCGGGGCTGGGCGGCAGCAGGCATGGGGAAGTTCCTCTCCGTCGCCTGCGAGGTGAGCTGTCGGGTTCGGGCGGGGAGGTGCCCGGCCGGGTCCGGGGACACGGCTTCACCCCTAGCCGGTCCGGTCGACGTGTGCCGACCGGTCCGGCGACTTACCTGGTTCCCCCGCTCCTGCCAAGCGAATGAGTTCGATGGGTTACGCGGGCGGTGGCAGGATTCGGCGATCCGCCCGACGGCCCGGAACGTATGCGAGAGCACATGTCGGGAACAAGTACCGGATTCACACAACGCACTATTTGACCTTGATCGATGGCGAATGCGGTACTTGATCCTTTGCGGTTGCCAATACTCAACTCGCTTACCGGGCAAGGGGAGAGGGGGGTCCGGGCGAGGGGCCCCGGCGAAGGGTCCCCGTGACCCAATTCACGAAATAGCAAAGCGCAGCAAATCAGACAAGAGGGATTTCAGGTGTTAAGTGAATAAATGTCCGTCCTTGCTGTCCGATCGGGGCCATACCGGTCATGATCCGGTACTGCCCGGGCTGGACCGGTGGGCGCTATCGGTGATCGAAACAGGACCGGATACGCTGACTTGAGTGAGGGCAGCGACACATCGACAAACCGTGTAATCGCCAGCAGACACCAGCAGACAGGAGACCCCTCGTGACCGTCGTCGGGCCGTTCGGGCTGAGCGTGCGGGACCAGGCTCTGGAAGCCGATGTCCAGGCCGGATTGACGGCTGTCGAGGAAGGCCTGCTCGAAGCCACCAAGAGCGAGGTCCCCTTCATCACGGGTGCCGCCCAGCACTTGGTGCGGGCCGGCGGCAAGCGGTTCCGGCCGCTGCTGGTGATGCTCGCGGCGCAGTTCGGCGACCCCTACGCGCCCGGTGTCGTGCCCTCGGCCGTGGTCGTGGAGCTGACCCACCTCGCCACGCTGTACCACGACGACGTCATGGACGAGGCCTCCGTGCGGCGCGGCGTGGACAGCGCCAACACCCGCTGGGGCAACTCCGTCGCGGTCCTCACCGGCGACTTCCTGTTCGCCCGCGCCTCCCACATCCTCGCCGACCTCGGCCCCGAGGCGGTCCGGGTCCAGGCCCTCGCCTTCGAACGGCTGGTCACCGGCCAGATCCTGGAGACCGCGGGCCCGACGGACGGCCGCGACCCGGTCGAGCACTACCTGGACGTCCTCGGCGGCAAGACCGGCTCGCTGGTCGCCGTCTCCTGCCGGTTCGGCGCGATGATGTCCGGCGCCGGCGAGCGGGTCGTCGACGTGCTCACCCAGTACGGCGAACGCCTCGGCGTCGCCTTCCAGCTCGCCGACGACGTCCTGGACATCGCCTCCGACTCCCACGAGTCCGGCAAGACCCCCGGCACCGACCTGCGCGAGGGCATCCCCACCCTGCCCGTGCTCCGGCTGCGCGAGCGGGCCGCCCGCCTCGGGCTGCCCGAGGACCTCGCGCTGTGCGAGCTGCTGGACTCCGACCTCAGCGACGACGTCCGGCACGCCGAGGCGCTGTCCGCGCTGCGCGCCCACCCCGCCCTGGAGCAGGCCCGCCGGGACACCGTCCGGTACGCGGAGGAGGCCCGGGCCGTGCTCGCCCCGCTGCCGGAGTGCGACGCGAAGGCGGCCCTGCTGGAGCTGTGCGACGCGGTGGTCCACCGAGCCGGCTGAGTCACCGGCCCCCCGCGACCCCTACGGGTCGGGGGAGCCGCGCTCCCCCACGTGTCATACCGCAGGCGTACCCGGAGTTGGCTCCGTGGTCTGACGCTTCCGCACGGCCGATTTGGTCAGATGGTGAGCACGGACTTCACCACTCCTCACCGATTGGGGTGAGAATGGCGGCTCAGGGTGGACCAGCGTGAGGCAGCCGCCGCCGACGACGGAGGTAAGGCACACATGGCACCGTACGAATCCGACGACGCACTGGCCGCCGCCCGGGACGAGGACGCGCCCTCGCGCCGCCGCAAGGCCGCGCGGTACGCCGTTCCGGTCGCGGTGGTGGGAGTCGCGGCGGTCACGATCGGGCTGGTCCCGGCGCTCGCCGACTCCGGGGACCCGGACCTGCCGAAGATCACCGCGCAGCAGCTCATCAACAAGATCGCCAAGTCGGACGTGCAGCAGCTGTCCGGCACCGTGAAGATCACCACCGACCTCGGCCTGCCCGACCTCGGCGGCCTGGAGAACAGCCTCGTCTCCGGCGCCGGCCAGGGCTCCGGCGACGGCTCCTCCGCCGACCCGCAGGCCCGGCTGACCGAGCTGGCGAGCGGCACGCACACGCTGCGCGTCGCCGCCGACGGCCCCGACCGGCAGAAGCTCTCCCTGCTGGAGCGGGGCGCCGAGTGGAGCCTCGTCCACGACGGCAAGGACGTCTGGGGCTACGACAGCAAGAGCGACGAGGTCTACCACTCCACCACGGCTGCCGCCGGCAAGGGCGCGGACCACCGGGCGGAGTCGCCCACGCCCAAGGGCTTCGCCGACGAGATCCTGAAGTCGGTGGACGACACCACCTCCGTCACCGTCGACGGCACCGCCCAGGTCGCCGGCCGCGACGCCTACAAGCTGCTGGTCAAGCCGAAGCAGTCCGGCACCACGGTCGGCGCGGTCACCATCGACGTGGACGCGAAGACCGGCATGCCGCTGAAGTTCACGCTCACCCCGAAGAGCGGCGGCGCCGCCGTCCTGGACGTCGGCTTCACCCGGGTCTCCTTCGACCGCCCGGCCGCCGCCACCTTCGACTTCACCCCGCCCAAGGGCGCCAAGGTCACCGAGGACGAGGACGCCGGGGCGCGCGAGCACGCGCCGAAGGGCGGCCAGGATCTCGGCAAGCGCCTGGCGGGCGCCGAGGGGGCCAAGGTCCTCGGCAAGGGCTGGACGGCCGTCGCCACCTTCGACACCGGCGCCAAGGGCGGCCTGCCCACCGGCTCCGAGGGCGGCGACCTCGGCGGCTTCCTCGGCTCGCTGGGCGACCAGGTCTCCGGGAAGTTCGGCAAGGGCACGGTGTTCTCCACCCGCCTGGTCAACGCCCTGATCACCGACGACGGCAAGGTCTACGCCGGCGCGGTGACCAAGGAGGCCCTGGTGAAGGCGGCGGACGCGGGGAAGTAACCCTTCCGGGCGCGGGGAGAGAACCCTTCCGGGCACGGGGAAGCAACCCTTCCGGGCATCAGGAGGCGAGGGGGAGTCGATGGACGTACCGTCCACCGCGGAGCGCGCGGCCGGGCGCGGACCGGACGCGGACCGGGAGAGCGTGATCGCCACGCGCGGCCTCACCAAGCGCTACCGCGGCGGACAACTCGCCGTGGACGGTCTCGACCTGACCGTCCCGGCGGGCAGCGTCTTCGGCTTCCTCGGCCCCAACGGCTCCGGGAAGACCACCACCATCCGCATGCTGATGGGCCTGATCGAGCCGACCGCCGGCACCGCCCGGGTGCTGGGCCGGCCCATGCCCCGCGCGGCCCGCACCGTCCTGCCGCAGGTCGGCGCCCTGATCGAGGGCCCGGCGCTGTACGGCTTCCTGTCCGGCCGGGACAACCTGCTGCGCTACGACGCCGCCGATCCGACCGCCGATCCCCGCACCCGGCGCACCCGCGTCGCCGCCGCGCTGGAGCGGGTCGGTCTCGGGGCGGCGGCGGGCAAGAAGGCGCGGGCGTACTCGCTCGGCATGAAGCAGCGCCTGGGCCTGGCCGCAGCGCTGCTCCGGCCGCGCCGGTTGCTCGTCCTGGACGAGCCGACCAACGGCCTCGACCCGCAGGGCATGCGCGAGATCCGGGCCCTGGTCAGGGAATTGGCCGCCGACGGCACGACCGTCTTCCTCTCCTCCCACCTCCTCGACGAGATCGAGCAGGTGTGCACGCACGCGGCCGTCATGGCCCAGGGCAGGCTCGTCACCCAGGGGGAGGTGGCCGAGTTGGCGGCCGGGGCGCGCGGGCGGCTGGTGGTGACCACTCCCGACCCGGCGGAGGCGGCCCGGGTGCTCAAGGAGCAGGGCGTCGGGGACGTCACCGCCGACGGCGAGCGGGTCACCGGTGAGCCACCGGCCCGGGACCTCGCCGAGGTGACCGCGGCCCTGGTCGCCGCGGGTGTCCGGGTCCGGGGCCTGACCGTCGAACGGGCCTCGCTGGAGGACGCGTTCGTGGCACTGACCGGGGAGGGCTTCGATGTCGCGGGCTGAGACGGCGCCGGCACCGGCCGACCGGCGGCCGAGCCCCCTGTGGACGTTCGGGTTGCTGCGCAGCGAGCTGGGCACCACCCTGCGCCGCTGGCGCACCCTCGCCCTGCTCGGGGTGCTGGCGGCGGTCCCGGTGCTGGTCGGGATCGCGGTGCGGATCGAGACCGGGGACGGTTCGACGGCGGGCGGGGGCGGCGAGGGACCGGCGTTCCTCGCGCAGATCACCAACAACGGCCTGTTCCTGGTGTTCACGGCACTGGCCGCCACGCTGCCGTTCTTCCTGCCGATGGCGGTCGGCGTCGTCGCGGGCGACGCGATCGCCGGCGAGGCGGGCGCGGGCACCCTGCGCTATCTGCTGGTCGCCCCGGCCGGCCGCACCCGGCTGCTGCTCACCAAGTACGCGACCGTGATGGCCTTCTGTGTCCTCGCGACCCTGGTGGTGGCCGTCTCGGCGCTGATCGTCGGCGCCCTGCTGTTCCCGCTGGGCGAGCTGACGACCATCTCCGGCACCCGGATCAGCTTCACCGAGGGACTCGGCCGGGCCCTGCTGATCGCCCTGGTCGTCGCCGCCTCACTGGTGGGCGTTGCGGCCCTCGGCCTGTTCGTGTCGACGCTCACCAACAGCGGCATCGCGGCGATGGCGACCACTGTCGGCCTGCTCATCACCGTCCAGATCCTCGACCAGATCCCGCAGTTGCACGCGATCCAGCCGTATCTCTTCCCGCACTACTGGCTGTCCTTCGCCGACCTGATGCGCGACCCCGTCTACTGGGACGACCTGGTCAGGAACCTGGGCCTCCAGGCCCTGTACGCCGCGGTGTTCGGCTCGGCGGCCTGGGCGCGCTTCACGGCGAAGGACATCAGCGCCTGAGCCGCGCGCGCCGCACCCCTCAGGCGCTCACGTAGGGGAAGCGGGCGAGGGGCGCGTCCTCGGCGAAGAACGTCTTGGCGCGGGTCAGCGCCTCCTTGTCGCGCAGGACGTCGCCGCGGTCGGTGCCGTTGCCCAGCAGCACCCCGCCGAACCGCATCCCCAGGTAGGCGGCCGAGTTGCGCAGGGTTCCCACGTAGGGGTCGGCGATGGAGGCCTCCTCGCCGGCCAGCGCGGCGACACCCCAGAGCGTGCGGCCGGCCATCGTGGCCTTGAAGTCGATGCCGGGGGTGCGCAGCCAGCCGGCCCAGTGGTCGAGGTAGGTCTTGGTCAGGCCGGACACCGAGTACCAGTAGAGCGGTGAGGCGATCACCAGGTCCGTGGCGGCGAGCGTGGCGTCCAGCAGCCGACCGGCGGTGCTGTCCGGGGCCGGCCGGACGTAGTCGCTGTCATGGCGCAGGTCCGTGAAGTCCGGCAGCGGGTGCTCGGCGAGGCTGATCCAGCGCTGTTCGACGTCACCCGGAAGCTGTTCGGCGGCCCGGCGGGCGAGCAGTTCGGTGTTGCCTTCGGCGCGGGAGCTGCCGAGGACGAAGAGGAAGCGGCGGGTCATGGGTCCCCCAGGCGGTCTAGCCCGAATAAAGTCGTGTGCATCTTATGCGCATGCAAGCAATTAGGGCCAGCGCCTATGCCGACCGGGGCGTGGGGTGGTTCGGGGTGGCGCTGGTGCGAGGCTGTGACGTCGCGGTGACGCCGGAGGCGACGGAGACCCGACACACTGGTGAGCAGGACGCGTACGACCGGATCGCGACGCCGGGGGAGTGAGGAAGCACGATGGCTCGACTCAGCTTCGAGAAGAAGCGGGCGCAGGAGCCCGTGGGACACCCGGCCGTGGTGGCCGTGCGGGTGTCAGCCGCGGGGAGCGCGTCGGTGGGCGGCGCCCCGGTCGTGGCGGCCCCCGGCGAGCGGATCCAGCAGGCGGTCCTGAACCACCTTAAGCGCCTGGCCATCAGCCTGGGCGCCCCGATAAGGGCCACGATCCACGACGAGGACGCCGGCTGCGTCGTCCCGCTGGAGGTCTCGGCCGACGGCTCCAGCCGGACGACCGGCGAACCGGCCCGGGTGCCCGCGCCCGAGACACCGGTGGGGACCGCCGGAATGCCCACCGGGCAGTTCGGCCCGCCGCCGGTGATGGACGTGGCGACACCCGCCTTCCCCCCGGCCCACGCCGTCCCGGCACCCGTCGCCCCGCCCGCCTTCGTACCCGCGGCCCCGGAACCCCTCCCGGTGCCTGCCCCCACCCCCGCCTTCGTGCCCGTCGAGCCGGAGCCGCCCCGCGCCCACACCCCCGCCCGGGGCTTCGACGCCGTGGCCGAAGCGATGTTCGGGGACGGGCCGGTCACCGAGACGGTCGAGGGCGCCGAGCTGCTCACGGAGCCGATGACCCGGATCAACGAGGCCGTGCGGGCGGGCCGTATCGAGGCGGCGGCCGAACTCGCCGACCGTACGACCACCGAGGCGACCGGCGTGCTGGGCCCGCGCCACCCCGAGGTGCTGCACCTGCGCGAACTGCGCGCCTACATCGCCTACCTGGCGGACGACCCGGCCCGCGCCTTCCGGCTGTCCCTGGACCTCGCCCGGCTGCGCCGCCAGGCCCTCGACCCGGAGGCCGCGTACGGCAACGTACGCAGCGCGGCCACCGCCTGGCGCGCGGTACGCGACCCCGAGGAGGGACTGCGCATGGGCCGCGACCTCATCGACCTGTGGACCGAACTCGGCGCGGAGCCCGGCCCCGCCGCCACCGACCCGGGCCCACTCCAGTCCGCCCGCGCCCGCATGACCCGCCTCACCGAGCGAGCGGCCCGGGCCTGAGCGGGGGCGCCTGACGGCACCTCAGTGCACGCACAATTCGTTGCCCTCCGGGTCCGCCAGCACCACCCACGACCCGGAGGGTTCCGTCACCTCGTCCAGCACCCGCGCGCCCAGCGCCGTCAGCCGGGCCACTTCCGCCTCCCGCCGGCCGGCGTCGGGATGCAGGTCCAGGTGGAGGCGGTTCTTGGTGGTCTTCGGCTCCGGCACGCGCTGGAACAGCAGCCGTCGGCCGAGGCCGGTGCCGCTGTCCGGGTCGTACGGGTCCTCGGGGTGCCGTACGGCGACCAGGTCACGGAAGGCCAGGCGGCCGTGGTACTCGACGGTGGCCGCGCCGGGCAGGGCGCCCAGCGACAGCAGCCGCTCGATCAGCGCGCTGTTGTCCTCGGCGGTGTAGTGCAGCGCGGCGGCCCAGAAGTCGGCCTGGGCGTGCGGGTCGCCGGCGTCGACGACCAGCTTCCAGTGCAGCGGGGCGGGCGGAGGCGCGGGTGTCTCGGTCATGGCCACCACTTATAGCCGCGCCCACCCGGCGGACGAGCCGATTCCGCGCCGCTACGGCCGTGCCGCCTCCGGGTCCGGCTCGCTCTGCGAAGGTGCCGTCCGCCGCGCGGCCCGGGCGGTGTCCCAAGCCAGGGCCAGCTCCCGGGCGCCCCGGTGTGCCGTGCGCAGCGCGTCGCCCGTCAGCAGGATCAGCGCGATCCAGACCAGTGCGAAGCCGGCCCAGCGCTCGGGCGGCATGGCCTCGTGGAAGTAGAAGATGCCGAGCAGGAACTGGAAGACGGGCGCCAGGTACTGGAGCAGGCCGAGCGTGGACAGCGGCACCCGGATCGCCGCCGCGCCGAAGCAGACCAGCGGCAGCGCCGTGACGAGGCCCGTGGAGGCGAGCAGGACGGCGTGCCCGGTGCCGTGGGCGGCGAAGCTCGCGTCGCCGTGCGCGATCAGCCAGGCCAGGTAGCCGAGGGCGGGCAGGAACTGGATCGTGGTCTCGGCGGCCAGCGACTCGACCCCGCCGAGGCCGACCTTCTTCTTCACGAGGCCGTAGGTGGCGAAGGAGAAGGCCAGGACGAGCGAGATCCACGGCGGGCGGCCGTAGCCGATGGTCAGGACGACCACGGCGGCGAGGCCGGTGCCGACCGCCACCCACTGCACGGGCCGCAGCCGCTCCTTGAGCAGCAGTACCCCCATCGCGATGGTGACCAGCGGGTTGATGAAGTACCCGAGGGAGGCCTCGACGACATGGCCGGAGTTCACGGCCCAGATGTAGACGCCCCAGTTGACGGTGATGACGGCCGCCGCGACGGCCACCAGCCCGAGGCGGCGCGGCTGGCGCAGCAGTTCGCCGGCCCACGCCCAGCGCCGTACGAAGAGCAGCGCCCCGGCGACGAAGAACAGCGACCAGACCATGCGGTGGGCGAGGATCTCCAGCGCCCCCGCGGGCTTGAGCAGCGGCCAGAACAGGGGGACCAGGCCCCACATGCCGTAGGCGGCGAAACCGTTCAGCAGGCCTGTCCGGTGCTCGCCCTTGGACGTCTCGGCCACGGGCACTCCTCTCGTCCCCCGCGAGCGGCGCCCCGCGTTCGCGGTGTCCCACGTACGCGGCATCGCACATCCGCGCGAGAACGAAGGTAGCGCCGGACGGTCCCGGCTGTCATGCCCGTATCGGCATACGGTCATGACAGCCGCCGGGGCCGTGACTTCAGCCCGGGAACTCAGCCCGGGAAATCAGCCCTTCAGTGCGACCGCGATCGCCTCCGCCAGCGGGGTGGTCGGACGGCCGGTCAGCCGGGAGAGGTCGCCGGTGGCGACGACCAGCTCGCCCTCGGCGATCGAGGCGTCCACGCCGACGAAGAGCGTGGCCAGCGGCTCGGGCAGCCCCGCGCCGGTCAGGATGCCCCGCATGACCTCGCCGGTGACGGCGTTGTAGACGATCTCCCGGCCGGTCTGCCGGCTCAGCTCGGCCGCGTACTCGGCGAAGCTCCACGCCTCGTCGCCGCCCAGCTCGTACGTCCGGTTCTCGTGCCCCTCGCCGGTCAGCACCGCGACCGCGGCGGCGGCGTAGTCGGCGCGGGCGGCGGAGGACACCCGGCCCTCGCCGGCCGCCGCCACGACCGCGTCGTGCTCCAGCACCGGGGCCAGGTTCTCGGTGTAGTTCTCGTGGTACCAGCCGTTGCGCAGCAGCGTGTACGGCAGACCGGAGGCGAGCAGCACCTTCTCGGTGGCCCGGTGGTCGTCGGCCAGCGCGGCCGTCAGGCTGCTCGGCGCGGAGGTGTACGCGAGCAGCGCCACGCCCGCCGCCTTGGCCGCCTCGATGACGACCGTGTGCTGCGCGACCCGGCCCTTGGCGAACTCGTTGCCCGAGATCAGCAGGACCTTGTCACCGGCCGCGAACAGGCCGTCGAAGGTCTCGGGCGCGTTGTAGTCGGCGGTGGCGACCCGCACACCGCGGGCCGCGAGGTCGGCGGCCTTCGTCTCGTCGCGCACGACCGCGGTGATCTGCTCGGCCGGGATCTTCTCCAGCAGCTGGGCCACGACGAGGCGGCCGAGGTGTCCGGTGGCTCCGGTGACGACGATGCTCATGGTTCGGTGCTCCTCGCAGGGGACATCACGTAGGGGGTATGGCACTCACCCTAGGGCGTGCGCTAACCAAGCGAAAGTACCCACTTTGAAGTAAGGTACTGGCATGGCAGTAAGCAACACGAGGGGCCGCACCGGAGCCGACGCCGAGGCCGTGTGCCCGTACCGGCTGGTCCTCGAACACGTCACCAGCCGCTGGGGCGTGCTCGTCCTGATCGAGCTGCTGGAGGGCTCGCGCAGGTTCAGCGAGCTGCGCCGGGCCATCAGCGAGGTGGGCCGCGTCAGCGAGAAGATGCTCGCCCAGACCCTCCAGACCCTGGAGCGCGACGGCCTGGTGCACCGGGACGCCAAGCCGGTCATCCCGCCCCGCGTCGACTACTCGCTCACCGCTCTCGGCGTCGAGGCGGCCGAGCAGGTGCGTGCCCTCGCCCGCTGGACCCACCACCGCATGGACGCGGTGGAGCAGGCTCGCCGGGACTACGACGAGGCCCGGGAACTCCGGTCCCGGGCCTCCTGAGCAGGCGCGTCCGTCAGCCGACGACGGTCCAGGTGTCGGCGCCGGCGAGGAGCGCGGCGAGGTCGCCCTTGCCGTGCTGTTGGACGGCGGTGTCGAGTTGGTCGCTCATCTGGGCGTCGTAGACGGGGCGTTGGACGGAGCGGAAGACCCCGATGGGGGTGTGGTGCAGGGTGTCGGGGTCGGCGAGCCGGGACAGGGCGAACGCGGTGGTGGGGGACGCGTGGTGCGCGTCGTGGACGACGAGGTCCGCCGCGTTCTCCGCGGTCACGTCGACGACCTGGAGGTCGCCGGTGTGCCGGTCGCGGACGACACCGCGGCCGTCGTCGGTGCCGAAGCGGATCGGCCGGCCGTGTTCGAGGCGGATGAGTGCCTCGTCGGCCTGCCGGCGGTCCTTGAGGGCGTCGAAGGCGCCGTCGTTGAAGATGTTGCAGTTCTGGTAGATCTCGATGAGAGCGGTGCCCGGGTGCGCGGCGGCGGCGCGGAGAGTCTCGGTGAGGTGCTTGCGGTCGGAGTCGATGGTCCGGGCCACGAACGACGCCTCCGCCCCGATGGCCAGCGACACCGGGTTGAAGGGGGCGTCCAGGGACCCCATCGGCGTGGACTTGGTGACCTTGCCGGTCTCCGAGGTGGGGGAGTACTGGCCCTTGGTGAGGCCGTAGATCCGGTTGTTGAACAGCAGGATCTTGAGGTTGACGTTGCGGCGCAGCGCGTGGATGAGGTGGTTGCCGCCGATGGAGAGGGCGTCGCCGTCGCCGGTGACGACCCAGACGCTCAGATCGGGGCGGGAGGCGGCCAGGCCGGTCGCGATGGCGGGGGCGCGGCCGTGGATCGAGTGCATCCCGTAGGTGTTCATGTAGTAGGGGAAGCGGGAGGAGCAGCCGATGCCGGAGACGAAGACGGTGTTCTCGCGGGCGAGCCGCAACTCGGGCATGAAGGACTGGACGGCGGCGAGGATGGCGTAGTCGCCGCAGCCGGGGCACCAGCGGACTTCCTGGTCGGTCTTGAAGTCCTTCATCGTCTGCTGGGCGGTGGCCTTGGGGACCAGGTGCAGCAGGGTGTTGCCGGCGATGTCAGTCATCGATGGCCTCCTTCAGCGCCGCGGCGAGCTGTTCCGCCTTGAACGGCATGCCGTTGACCTGGTTGTGGGGGCGGGCGTCGACGAGGTACCGGGCCCGGATCAGGGTGGCGAGCTGGCCCAGGTTCATCTCCGGGACCACCACCCGCTCGTACCCCTTGAGGACGTCGCCGAGGTTGGCCGGGAAGGGGTTCAGGTGCCGCAGATGCGCCTGCGCCACCCGTTCCCCGGCGCGGCGCAGCCGCCGTACCGCCGCGGTGATGGGGCCGTAGGTCGAGCCCCAGCCCAGCACCAGGGTGCGCGCCCCGTCCGGGTCGTCCACCTCGACGTCCGGGACGGTGATGCCGTCGATCTTGGCCTGCCGGGTGCGGACCATGAAGTCGTGGTTGTCGGGGTCGTAGGAGATGTTGCCGGTGCCGTCCTGCTTCTCGATGCCGCCGATGCGGTGTTCGAGGCCGGGCGTGCCCGGGATCGCCCAGGGGCGGGCCAGCGTCTCGGGGTCGCGCTTGTAGGGCCAGAACACCTCGCTGCCGTCGGCCAGGGTGTGGTTGGGGCCGGCCGCGAAGGACACCGTCAGATCCGGCAGCTCCGCCGGCTCGGGGATGCGCCACGGCTCCGACCCGTTCGCCAGGTACCCGTCGGAGAGCAGGAACACCGGGGTCCGGTAGGTGAGGGCGATACGGGCGGCTTCCAGGGCGGCGTCGAAGCAGTCCGCCGGGGTCTTCGGCGCGACGATCGGGACCGGGGCCTCGCCGTTGCGGCCGTACATCGCCTGCAACAGGTCCGCCTGCTCGGTCTTCGTCGGCAGGCCGGTGGAGGGGCCGCCGCGCTGGATGTCCACGATGAGCAGCGGCAGTTCCAGCGACACCGCCAGACCGACCGTCTCGCTCTTGAGCGCGACCCCGGGTCCGGAGGTGGTGGTCACGGCGAGGGAGCCGCCGAACGCCGCGCCCAGTGCCGCGCCGATCCCCGCGATCTCGTCCTCCGCCTGGAAGGTCCGCACCCGGAAGTTCTTGTGCCGGCTCAGCTCGTGCAGGATGTCCGAGGCGGGCGTGATCGGGTACGAGCCCAGGAACAGCGGCAGGCCCGCCTGCCGGGACGCGGCGATCAGACCGTAGGCCAGGGCCAGGTTCCCGGAGATGTTGCGGTAGGTGCCCACCGGGAACGCCGCCGCGGCCGGGGCGACCTCGTAGGAGACGGCGAAGTCCTCCGTCGTCTCCCCGAAGTTCCAGCCCGCCCGGAACGCCGCGACGTTCGCCTCCGCGATCGCCGGCTTCTTCGCGAACTTCGACCGCAGGAACCGCTCCGTGCCCTCCGTCGGCCGGTGGTACATCCACGACAGCAGACCCAGCGCGAACATGTTCTTGCTCCGCTCGGCCTCCTTGCGCGACAGGCCGAACTCCTTCAGCGCCTCCACCGTCAGCGTCGTCAACGGCACCGGATGCAGGCTGTAGCCCGCCAGGCTGCCGTCCTGGAGGGGATCGGCGTCGTAGCCGACCTTCTGCAGGGCCCGCTTGGTGAACTCGTCGGTGTTGACGATGATCTCCGCGCCGCGCGGCAGGTCGCCGATGTTGGCTCGCAACGCCGCCGGGTTCATCGCGACCAGCACGTTGGGCGCGTCACCCGGGGTCAGGATGTCGTGGTCGGCGAAGTGCAGCTGGAAGGACGAGACACCCGGCAGGGTCCCGGCGGGCGCCCGGATCTCGGCCGGGAAGTTCGGAAGGGTGGACAGATCGTTGCCGAAGGACGCGGTCTCCGAGGTGAAACGGTCCCCGGTGAGCTGCATACCGTCACCCGAGTCCCCCGCGAACCGGATGATCACCCGGTCCAGGCGCCGCACGTCCTTCGCTCCGCCCGGTTTGCGCTGTTCTCCCACGACGGCTTCGTCGGCCTGCTCCGTTGGGCTGCTGACCTGGCTGGTCACTGAACTGGACCTCCTTCGAGGCGGCTGTCCGGGGCGTGGTCTGTCCCGCGGACCATCCCAGGATCAACCCTACGTCGGTCAGGGTCGCCTTCCCGGGGCCATCCGGGGAACGGACGGCGTCTCGGGACGGCCTCTCGCGCTGGATCCCCCCATCATGTAACGCCTCGCTGCCGGACCCCCCGCGCACACGCTCCGTGCGCCCCCCGATCATCCCCTCGCGCCCCTCCCCGTACCCGTCGAACGGCGGACGGCTGGGGGCGGACAGGGGGCACAGGGGGTGCCCGGCCGGCCGCCGGCGGCTACGAGTCCGGGTACGCCGGTACGGTCACGAGTTCGGATATGTCAGTACGGCCGGCACCCGGTGGCTACGAGTTCAGATACGTCAGTACGGCCAGCACCCGGCGGTGGTCGCCGTCGCTCGGGGCCAGGCCGAGCTTGAGGAAGATGTTGCTGACGTGCTTCTCCACGGCCCCGTCGCTGACCACCAGCTGCCGGGCGATCGCCGAGTTCGTACGGCCCTCCGCCATCAGGCCGAGCACCTCGCGCTCGCGCGGCGTGAGCCCCGTCAGCACGGCCTGCTTGCGGCTGCGGCCGAGCAACTGCGCGACCACCTCGGGATCGAGCGCCGTACCGCCCCGGGCCACCCGCACCACCGCGTCCACGAACTCCCGGACCTCCGCGACCCGGTCCTTGAGCAGATAGCCCACGCCCCGGCTGGAACCGGCCAGCAGTTCGGTGGCGTAACGCTCCTCCACGTACTGCGACAGCACCAGCACCCCGAGCCCCGGGCGCGCCTTGCGCAGGGCCACCGCGGCCCGCACCCCCTCGTCGGTGTGCGTCGGCGGCATCCGTACGTCCGCCACCACCACGTCGGGCAGCATCCCCTGCCCGTCCAGGTCGGCGATGGTCTTCACCAGCGCCTCCGCGTCCCCGACACCGGCCACCACCTCGTGCCCGCGGTCGGTCAGCAGCCGGGTCAGGCCCTCTCTGAGCAGCACCGAGTCCTCGGCGATGACCACCCGCACCCTGTCCTCCACGTCCGCCACGCTTCTTCCGTCCCCCCATGAGCCCGCTCCGGCGACGGCGTGCGTCCACCGCACGCGTCCGTACCGAGGCCCAGCATCCCAGCAAACGCGCGGCACCGCCCGGAGCGCTGCTGGAGCGCCGGGCGGTGCGGGGGGCGGTCAGAGCGACGTCCGCCAGGGCAGTTCCGCGATCACCCGGGTGGGGCCGCCGGCGGGGGAGTCCACGAGCAGCACGCCGTCCACCGCGTCCAGGCGTCCGGCGAGCCCGGCCAGGCCCGAGCCGCCGGAGGCGTCCGCGCCGCCCACACCGTCATCGGTCACCTGGAGCAGCAGCCGGTCCTCCGCGCGCCACACGTCCACCGACGCCGACCGGGCCCGGCTGTGCTTGCTGATGTTCTGCAGGAGTTCGCAGACGGTGAAGTAGGCGATGCCCTCGATGGCCGGGGCCGGCCGCGCGGGCAGGTCGACGTCGACCCGTACCGGCACCGTGCAGCGGGCGGCGACCGAGGACAGGGCCGCGTCCAGGCCCCGGTCGGTCAGGACGGCCGGGTGGATGCCCCGGGCCAGGTCGCGCAGCTCCCGCAGGGCCGTCTTCACCTCGCCGTGCGCCTCGTCCACCATCGCCGCCGCCGCGCGCGGGTCCTCCTTGAGCTTCTCCTTCGCCAGCCCCAGGTCCATCGCCAGGCCCACCAGCCGGGCCTGCGCCCCGTCGTGCAGGTCCCGCTCGATACGGCGCAGGTCGGCGGCGGCCGTGTCCACCACGACGCCCCGGTCCGACTCCAGTTCCTCCACCCGCGCCGAGAGCGGCGACGGCCCGAGCAGGCCGCGCACCAGCAGGCCGTCCACCGTGGTCAGGGCCCGCACCAGCCAGGGCGTGACCAGCGTGAACAGCAGACCGACCAGCGCCGTGACGGTGATCTCGAAGGGGTTGTCCAGATAGACGCTGTGGTGCGCGTCGCCGTAGAGCTGGATGCCGCCGGTGCCGGCGTACGCCGGGAACACCCAGAACCACAGCGGGTACGACAGCAGGGTCCAGCCGCAGGTCCAGAAGGCCACCGCCACCGAGAAGGAGAACACCGCCCAGGGGAACTGGACGAGCGCGTACAGCAGGTGCCGCCAGGAGGCGCCGCTCTTGAGGACCGCGCCCATCCACGCGAAGGCGCCCGGCTTGCGCGTCCGCGGCGGCTCCGGGGCGGCCACGTCCAGGCCGAGCAGACCCCGCGCCCGCGCCCGCTCCAGCACACCGAAGCCCCGGCAGCCGAGCAGGGCCGCCGCCAGCACCGGGATGCCGAGGAAGGTGACCAGCAGCCCGGCGCCCAGCGAGGCCATCGTGACCGTCCAGGTGAACAGCGCGATCGAGATCGGCAGGCTCAGCAGCACGTACCCGAACTCCCGCCAGCTGCGCCCCTCGAACGGCGCCCGCAGCGCGGCGGGCACCCGGTGACCGTTCCGGGCGGGCTGCCCGTGCCGATACCCCTGTGCGTAGTCCGTGGCCATGGAGATGCCGTCCTGTCCTTGTCGTGTGCGGGTTGTGTGCCGGTGCTCCGACCGGTGTGCCGGCCGTATCTCCAGAGTCCTGTGCGGCGGGCTCCGGGACCATGACGGCCGTCGGCGTCTCGGGGCGGGGGTTTTCCCTACCTCGGGTGGGGTGCGGTCACGCCGTCCGGTCCCGCCAGGGCAGCTCCGCCGTGACCACGGTCGGGCCGCCGGCCGGGGAGTCGACCACGAACAGGCCGTCCACCGCGCCCAGCCGCTCCGCGAGCCCGCGCATACCGCTGCCGGTGTCGAGGCGGGCGCCGCCCCGGCCGTCGTCCTGGACCTGGATGAGCAGCCGGTTCTCGGTGCGCCACACGTCCACCGAGGCGGTCCGGGCGCCGCTGTGCTTGCTGATGTTCTGCAGGAGTTCGGAGACGGTGAAGTAGGCGATGCCCTCGATGGCCTCGGCGGGCCGGGACGCCAGGTCCACCGTCACCTTCACCGGCACCGTGCAGCGGGCGGCGACCGAGG
The DNA here is from genome assembly GCF_024753135.1 of Streptomyces pyxinicus. Classification (GTDB taxonomy): domain Bacteria; phylum Actinomycetota; class Actinomycetes; order Streptomycetales; family Streptomycetaceae; genus Streptomyces; species Streptomyces pyxinicus. Next base: position 128,830 of record NZ_JANUGP010000011.1, read on the forward strand.
ACAGGGCCGCGTCCAGGCCCCGGTCGGTCAGGACGGCCGGGTGGATGCCCCGGGCCAGGTCGCGCAGCTCCTGGAGGGCCAGCTTCACCTCGCCGTGCGCCTCGTCCACCATCGCCGCCGCCGTGTCCGGGTCCTCCAGCAGCTTCTCCTTGGCCAGACCGAGCCCCATCGCCAGGTTGACCAGCCGCGCCTGCGCCCCGTCGTGCAGGTCCCGCTCGATCCGCCGCAGGTCCGCCGCGGCCGTGTCCACCACGACACCCCGGTCGGACTCCAGTTCGGCGATCCGGCGCTCCAGCTCGTCCGAGGGCGACAGCAACCCCCGTACCATCGCCCGGTCCACGTTGGTCAGCCCCCGGGTGAGGTACGGCAGCACCGGCCACAGCACGAACAGCGAGGCCAGCGTCAGGCAGAAGGTGAAGATGCCCCAGGGCAGCCGGATCGCGTCGTACAGCAGGGTCCGCCAGCCCACCGGGTCCTTCAGTGCCATCCACAGCCGGGGCACCAGCCCCTCACTCCGGGCGAGCGGCAGCGGCGACGGCTCCTCCACCCGCACCCCAAGCAGCCGCCGGGCCCGGGCCCGCTCCAGCTTGCCGAGCTGCCGGGCACCCAGCAGGGACAGCGCGAGCACCGGCAGACCGATCACGGTCAGGGTGAGCGCCCCGCCGGTGCACACCACCGTGACCGCGTAGACGAAGCCGAACACCGCCACCGGCAGATTCAGCAGGAGATGCGCGATCTCCTTCCAGGTGCGCACGTCGAGGGCCGGCCGGACACGCGCGTCGAGGGCCGGCCGGACGCGCGGCTGAGAGTCGGTGCCGTCGAGGTGGACGATGCCGTCGGAACGGACGGTGCCGTCGCCGCGGTCGGCGGCGGAGCGGGAAGCGGTCATGACAGTCAGCCTGCCGTGCGCCGCGCCCCGCGCGCCATGCGGTGGGCCGCCCTCCGCCCCCGGGGGAAATCCCCACCCCGGGCGCCGGACCCGCGTCCCAGGGTGTGACGGGCTGCTTACCGCTTCTTTATCAGGGCCTAGACTCCCGTGCGTACGGACTCTCGAAGCACACCGCGTCACAGGACTCACCCGAGTCACGAGAAGTCACGGGAAGCCACGAGAAGTCACGAGACGCCACGAGGTCAGAGAGCGAGGAACGGACGGTGCGGGAGACGTTGGGGGACGCGCCGCTCGCCGCGGCGCACACCGTCGCGGCCGGCTACTTCCGGTCCTATACGGTCGTCGGTCTGCTCGCCGTCGTCGGCGTGCTGTTCGTCGCGGTCGCCTTCGGCGCCGGCCGCCTGCTGCGCCCGGTCGTACCGACCCCCGAGAAGCTGCTGACCTACGAGTGCGGCGTCGACCCCGTCGGCGAGGGCTGGGCCCACACCCAGGTCCGCTACTACGTCTACGCCTTCCTCTACGTGATCTTCGCCGTCGACTCGATCTTCCTCTTCCCCTGGGCGACCGTCTTCGCCGCCCCCGGCTACGGCGCGACGACCCTCGTGGAGATGTTCGTCTTCCTCGGCTTCCTCGCCGTCGGCCTGCTGTACGCATACAAGAAGGGCGTCCTGGCATGGACGTGAACCCCGCACCGTCCGAGCCGGTCCACTTGCGGGAGCCGGTCCACCTGCCGGAGCCGAAGCGGCTGGGCGCGCTGGCCCGGCTGGCACCCGAGCCGATGAAGGTCGTCCTGAACTGGGGCCGCCGCTACTCGCTCTGGGTCTTCAACTTCGGCCTCGCCTGCTGCGCGATCGAGTTCATCGCCGCGTCGATGGCCCGCCACGACTTCATCCGGCTCGGTGTCATCCCCTTCGCGCCGGGCCCCCGCCAGGCCGACCTGATGGTGGTCTCGGGCACGGTCACGGACAAGATGGCCCCGGCCGTGAAGCGGCTGTACGAGCAGATGCCCGAACCGAAGTACGTCATCTCCTTCGGCGCCTGCTCCAACTGCGGCGGCCCCTACTGGGACTCCTACTCCGTCACCAAGGGCGTCGACCAGATCATCCCCGTCGACGTCTACGTACCCGGCTGCCCGCCCCGCCCCGAGGCCCTCCTCCAGGGCATCCTCAAGCTCCAGGAGAAGATCGCCCGCGAGTCCCTGGGGGAGCGGTACGGCACCGCCGAGGCCCGTCCGTCGGCGGCGGCCCTCCAGAGCGGCCTGGTACCGCCGCCCGCCCCGGCCGGCGAGGGGGACGCGCGATGAGCACGGCCGGCTGGCTGCCCGCCCCCGCCGAGGAACTGTTCGGCCCCGACGCGGTGGCCGAGGAGTCGTACGACGTGCTGACCGTGGACGTCCCGCCGTCCGCCTGGCTCACCGCCCTGGAGACGGCCCGTACGACCCTGTCGTGCACCTACTTCGACTGGCTGAGCGCCGTAGACGAACCCGGCACGGGCTTCCGGATCTCCGCGCACGTCGTGGCGCTCGGCCCGGTCCGCCGGCTGCTCGTCCGGACGACGGTCCCGCACGAGGCGCCGGCGCTGCCCTCGGCCGTCGACGTCTACGCGGGCGCCGGCTGGCACGAGCGCGAGACCCACGAGATGTTCGGCGTGGTCTTCGAGGGCCACCCGGGCCTGGAGCACCTCCTCCTCCCGGAGACCTTCGAGGGCCACCCCCTGCGCAAGGACTTCGTCCTCGCCGCCCGCGTCGCCAAGGCCTGGCCCGGCGCGAAGGAACCCGGCGAGTCCGAGCACGGCGGGCCCAAGCGCCGCCAGATGCTCCCGCCGGGCGTACCCGACCCCAACGAGTGGGGGCCCCTGAAGGGCCAGCTCCCACCGGCCCCGGCCCGCCCGGCCCGTGGCGCGGCCCGCCCGGCCGGCGCCACCGGCGAACGTCCCGTACGGCGCACCCGTACGGCGGCGGCCGGCTCGGCGAGCCAGACCGGCGAGGCCGCCACCCCTGCCGAGGCCCCCGCCACCCCCGCCACCCCTGCCGAGGCCCCCGCCGCTCCCGCTCCCGCCCGACCACGCCGGACGCGCAGCGCCAGTCAGGGTTCGGCGAGCCAGACGGCACCCGATGCCGGGGCCGAGACCGCGGCGAACCGGAAGCAGGCGGCGACCGAGGACGACGCGGCCACGGCATCGGCCGCGCCGGGCCCGGCCGCCGAGGCCTCGGTCGCGCACGAACCGGGCCCCGCCCCGCCATCTGCCCAGCCGTCCGCCCCGGCCCGCCCGCGCCGCGCCCGCAGCGCCTCGGAAGGATCGTCCTCGCAGCGCGACCCCGCCCCGGAGCCCAGGGAACCGGCCGAGCCCACGGAACCGGCCCAGCCGCCGGACCTGGACAGCCCCGGCCGCCGCACCACGGCCCCCCGTAGCGCGGACGCCCCCTGGCACCACGCCCGCCCGGCCTTCGACGAACCGGAGCCGACGGAGGAGCAGCCCGCACCGGACCCGAAGCGCGAACGCGAGCCGGCCCCGAAACCGGACGGCAAGCCCCCCACCCCCGAACCCCCCGCAGGAGGCCCGCAGTGAACGACGTTCTGGACGTCGCCCTGCGACTCCTGGTCGTCTTCGTCGTCTTCCTCACCTTCCCCCTGATCGTCGGCCAGACCGAGCACAAGGTGATGGCCCACATGCAGGGCAGGCTCGGCCCGATGTACGCCGGCGGCTTCCACGGCTGGGCCCAGCTCATCGCCGACGGCGTGAAGTTCGCGCAGAAGGAGGACGTGGTCCCGGCCGGCGCCGACCGCCGCGTCTTCCAGCTCGCCCCCGCCGTGGCCCTGCTGCCCTACCTCCTCGTCCTGCTCGCCATCCCGATCGGCCCGGGCGAGGGCGCCGTCGGCCAGGTCCTCGACGCCGGCGTGTTCTTCGTGCTCGCGGTGATGGGCGTCGGCGTCCTCGGCTCCCTCATGGCCGGCTGGGCCAGCGCCAACAAGTTCTCCCTCCTGGGCGGCCTGCGCACCGCCGCCCAACTGCTCGCCTACGAACTGCCGATGCTGCTCACCGCGGCCTCCGTCGCGATGGCCGCCGGCACCGTGTCCCTGCCGGGCATCGTGGCCGCCTTCCACTGGTGGTGGCTGCCCTGGCAGATCACCGGCGCCCTCGTCTTCTTCGTGGCCGGCCTCGCCGAACTCCAGCGCCCGCCGTTCGACATGCCCGTCGCCGACTCGGAGATCATCTTCGGCGCCTACACCGAGTACACCGGCCTGCGCTTCGCCCTGTTCCTGCTCGCCGAGTACGCCGGGATCGTCGTCCTGTGCGGCCTGACCACCGTCCTCTTCCTGGGCGGCTGGCACGGCCCGTGGGGCGCCGACGGCCTGGGCTGGCTGTGGACCCTGCTGAAGACCGCGGTCCTCGCGTTCCTCGTCATCTGGCTCCGCGTCACCTACCCCCGGCTGCGCGAGGACCAGCTCCAGAAGTTCTCCTGGACCCTCCTCGTCCCCCTGTCCCTCGCCCAGATCGCCCTCACCGGCGTCATCAAGGTGGTGATCTCCTAATGCCCCCGATCCCCGGCTCCGGCCTCGCCAAGGGCCTGGCCGTCACCCTGCGCACGATGACGCGGAAGACGGTCACCGAGCAGTACCCGGACGCCCTGCCCGAACTGCCGCCCCGCACCCGCGGGGTGATCGGCCTGTTCGAGGAGAACTGCACCGTCTGCATGCTGTGCGCCCGCGAGTGCCCCGACTGGTGCATCTACATCGACTCCCACAAGGAGACCGTCCCGCCGGCCGCCCCGGGCGGGCGCGAGCGCAGCCGCAACGTCCTCGACCGGTTCGCCATCGACTTCTCCCTGTGCATGTACTGCGGTATCTGCATCGAGGTCTGCCCCTTCGACGCCCTGTTCTGGTCCCCGGAGTTCGAGTACGCCGAGACCGACATCCGCGACCTCACCCACGAGCGGGACAAGCTCCGCGAGTGGATGTGGACCGTCCCGGCCCCGCCCGCCCTGGACCCCGGCGCGGAGGAGCCCAAGGAGATCGCCGCCGCCCGCAAGACCGCCGAGAAGCTGGCCGCCGCCGCCCAGGCCGAACCCCGGGAGGGCGACGCGTGAGCCCCGTCCCCGCCGTGAGCCTCGCCGCGGCCCCGCACGGCTTCCTGTCCCCGACCGGCGTCGAGATCGCCTTCCTGCTCGTCGGCCTGGTCACCTTCGGCGCCGCGCTGGTCACCGTCACCACCCGGCAGCTCGTGCACGCCGCCCTGTGGCTGGTGGTCGCCCTCGGCGGCCTCGCCGTGGAGTACCTGCTGCTCACCGCCGAGTTCATCGCCTGGGTCCAGGTACTGATCTACGTCGGTTCCGTCGTCGTCCTCCTGCTGTTCGGACTGATGCTCACCAAGGCCCCGATCGGCCGCTCCCCGGACGCCGACTCCGGCAACCGCTGGGCCGCCCTCGCCGTCGCCGTGGCCGCCGCCGGCGCCCTGGTCTGGGTGGTCGTCGACGCCTTCCGCGCCACCTGGATCGACCTGGACGGCCCGGCCGCCGGCACCACCGCCGTCACCGGCCAGAGCCTCTTCCGGCACTGGGTACTGCCCTTCGAGGCCCTCTCCGTCCTGCTCCTCGCGGCCCTGGTCGGCGCGATCGTCCTCTCCCGCAAGGCCAAGGCGGACGCCGAGCCGAATACCGGACCGACCAGCGATCCGAACGCCGGCCCGGTCACCGCCACCGCCCCAGCGGCAACCCGCACCACCCCCACGGCAACCCCCGGCGCCCCCACGGCAACCGCCACCACCCCCGCGGCACCCCCCGGCGACCAGGAAGGCGCCCGCTGATGCACCTCGCCTACCCCGCCGTCCTCTCCGCCCTCCTGTTCTGCGTCGGTCTCTACGGCGTCCTCGCCCGCCGCAACGCGATCCTGGTCCTGATGTCGGTCGAGCTGATGCTCAACGCCGTCAACCTCAACCTCGTCGCCTTCGACGTCTGGCTCAGCCGGACCGCCCGGGACACCCTGCACTCCGGCCAGGCGCTGACCCTCTTCACCATCGCCGTCGCCGCCGCCGAGATCGGCATCGGCCTGGCCATCGTCCTCGCCGTGTACCGCAACCGCGGCACCTCCGACATCGACAGGCTCCGCGACACCGCCGAGGGACCCGACGGTCCCGACGGCGAGCACCCCGACACCCCCGCGGCCGAGAAGGCTGAGGCCACCGCGTGACCACGACCACCCTCGCCGTCCTCGTCCCCCTCCTGCCGTTCCTCGGCGCCGTCGCCGGCCTGCTGCTCGGCCGTACCGCACCCGGCTTCGTCCGCCCGCTCGCCGTGCTGCCGCCGCTGGCCGCGCTCGTGCTCGCGGCCCTGGTCGCCGCCCGCCAGGGCGGCGGGACCGTCATCGAGGCGCACACCGAACTGACGCCCACCGGCTCGGTACCGGTCGAACTGGCCCTGGACATCGACGGATTCGCCGCGCTCGTCGCCGTCCTGGTCGCCTTCGTCGCGACCTGCGTGCAGATCTACTCCACCGGCTACCTGCGCGACGACCCGCGCTACCCCTCCTACGCCGCTCTCGTCTCCCTGTTCACCTCCGCGATGCTCCTCGTCGTCTACTCGGGCGACCTGGTCGTGCTGCTGGTCGGCTGGGAAGTCATGGGCATCTGCTCCTACTTCCTCGTCGGTCACTACTGGGAGACCCCCGAGGCCCGCGCCGCCTCCCTGAAGGCCTTCCTGGTCACCAAGCTCGGCGACGTGCCGTTCCTGATCGGCCTGTTCGCCCTCGGCACCGACGCCGGGTCCTTCCGCGTCACCCGGGTCCTCGGCACCGTCGCGAGCGGCGGCCTCGACCACCCGACCGTGATCGCGCTGCTGCTGCTCGCGGGTGTCGCGGGCAAGTCGGCCCAGTTCCCGCTGCACACCTGGCTCCCCGACGCGATGGCCGGCCCGACGCCCGTCTCCGCGCTGATCCACGCCGCGACGATGGTCGCCGCCGGTGTCTACTTCGTCGCCCGCCTCCTCCCGGTCTTCGAGGCCTCCGGGGCCGCGATGGTGGTCCTCGCCGTCATGGCCGCCGTGACCATGGCCGGGTCCGCGCTCGCCGCCCTGGCCCAGGACGACATCAAGCGCGTCCTCGCCTACTCGACGATCGGCCAGCTCGGCTACATGACCGGCGCCCTCGCCGTCGGCGACCGCGGTGCCGCCGTCTTCCACCTCCTGTCCCACGGCGCCTTCAAGGCGCTGCTCTTCCTCGCGGCCGGTGTCGTCATCCACGCCGCAGGCACCAACTCGCTCGCCGCCATGTCCCGGATGCGCGGCCTGCGCGACCGCGTCTCGGACGCCTACTGGACGATGACCGTGGCGCTGCTCGCGCTCGCCGCGATCCCGCCCTTCAGCGGCTTCTTCTCCAAGGAGTCCGTCCTCGGCGCCGCCGAACACGCCCTGGACGGCCGTGCCCCGCACGTGCCCGGCGCGGCGGGCTGGATCGTCCTCGTCGCCGGACTGGCCACCGCCCTGCTCACCGCGGCCTACGCCACCCGGCTGTGGCTGCTGGCCTTCCGCGGCAAGGGCGCCGAGGCCCCCGACCACGGCCGCCAGCCCCTGACGATGACCGTCGTGCTGTGGGTGCTCGCCGTCCCCTCCCTGGCCTTCGGCGGGTTCGCCTACCGCTCGCTGCCCGGCTGGTTCGACGGCCACGCCCTGACTCCGACCCTCCTCACCTCGATCCTCGGCACCGGCCTCGCCGCGGTCGGCGGCCTGCTCACCTACGGCGCCTGGCAGCGCACCTCCCCGCTGGCCGCCCGCAGTCCGCTCGGCGCCGTCGCCGCGCACCCCGAGGGCGACGCCGGACTGGTCGAGGCCGAGGCCATCGCCACCCACACCCCGGCCTACGGCGACATCGCCGGCGCCCCCGACCCGGCCGACCCCGGACGGCTGCTGCTCGGCCGCCTGCACCGGCACGCGGCCGCCGGCTTCCACCTGGACGCGCTCTACGCGGCGCTGTTCGTCCGCCCGGTCCAGGCCGCGGCCGGCCTGGTCCGGTTCCTCGACCGCGAGGTCGTCGACACCTACGTCAGCGCCGCCGCCGCGCTGCCCCGGCTCCTCGGAGCCGCCGTACGGCGTGCGCAGACCGGCAATGTGCAGACCTATGTGAGCGCGCTGCTCGCCGGCACCGTCGTCCTGGCGGTCGCCGTCGTCCTCGTCGCGACCGGAGCGTGAGCAGGCGTGATCGATATCAACGAGTCCGTGATGCAGTTCCTTCTGGCGTTCGTCGTCGTCGGCCCGCTCCTCGGCGCCGCCGCCGCCCTCCTGCCCGCCCCGCCCGGACTGAAGGGGAAGTCGCCCGGGCAGGCCGTGCTGCGCCACGGCGTCACCGTGACCGGCGCGATCCTCATCGCCGCGATCGCCCTGGCGCTCGGCTTCGACCACGACCACCCGTCGACGATGCAGGCCACGACGGACATCAGCTGGATCCCCGCGCTCGACGTGCGGATCCACCTCGGCATCGACGGCATCTCGCTCCCCCTCGTCGTCCTGACCGCGCTGCTGACCTTCCTGTGCGCGCTCTACTCGTACTTCAAGCCGCCCACGGGACCGGGCCCGAAGGCGTTCGTCGCCCTGCTGCTCCTGCTGGAGTCCGGCACCCTCGCGAGCTTCGCCGTCCTCGACCTGCTGCTGTTCTTCCTCGCCTTCGAGACCGTGCTGATCCCGATGTACTTCCTCATCGCCCGCTGGGGCGGCGAGGGCCGGACCCGGGCCGCGTGGAAGTTCATCCTGTTCACGCTGCTCGGCTCCGTGGTCATGCTGCTCGGCCTGCTCCTGATCGGAATCAAGGCGGGCACCTTCGACATGGTGGCACTCGCCACTGACAACGGCCGGTCGCTCACCGCGTCCGTGCAGGTCATCGCGGTTCTGGCGATCGGGATCGGGCTCGCCGTGAAGACCCCGATGTGGCCGCTGCACAGCTGGCTGCCCGACGCCCACACCGCCGCCCCGACCGTCGGCTCGGTCCTGCTGGCCGGCGTGCTGCTGAAGATGGGCACGTACGGGTTCGTGCGGATCCTGCTGCCGGTCGCGCCGCACGGCGTCCACACCTTCGCGCCCTACCTCGCCGCGTTCGCCGTCGTCGGGATCGTCTACGGCTCCCTGGCCTGCCTGGCCCTCGCCAAGCGCGGCGCCAAGGGCGACCTGAAGCGGCTGATCGCCTACTCCTCCGTCGGCCACATGGGCTTCGTCCTGCTGGGCATCGCCACCGTGACCCCGACCGGCGTCAACGGCGCCCTGTTCGCCAACATCGCCCACGGCCTCATCACCGGGCTGCTCTTCTTCCTGGTCGGCGCCCTCAAGGACCGCACCGGCAGCACCGACCTCGACACCCTCGCCGAGGAGACCGGCGCCGCCCTCTACGGCCGGGCCCCCCGCCTCGGCGGCCTGCTCGCCTTCGGTGCCGTCGCCTCCCTCGGCCTGCCCGGACTCGCCGGGTTCTGGGGCGAGATGCTGGCCCTGTTCGGCGCGTTCCGGCCCGCCGCCGGGCTCAGCAGGCCCGCCTACCTCACCTTCATGGCCGTCGGCGCCCTCGGCACCCTGCTGACCGCCGCGTACATGCTGATCGTGGTCCGCCGGGTCTGCATGGGCGGCGCCGAGCGGGAGACCCCCGCCCTCGCCGATGTGCGCGGCTACGAGTTCGCCGCCTGGACCCCGCTCGTCACCCTCACCGTCCTCGCCGGGCTGTGGCCCAAGGCCCTGCTCGGCCTCTCCGACCCGGCCGTGCAGCAGCTCCTCGCAGGAGGCACCCGATGAGCGCCCAGCCGCTTGCCGAGTCGCTGGTCCAGTCCGTCGACTGGCTCGCGATCGCCCCGCCGGCCATCGCCGCCGTGGTGGCGCTCGGCGTCCTCGTCGCCGACCTCTTCCTGCCCGAGGCCCGCAAGGCCGTCCTCGGCTGGGTCTCGGTCGCCGCCCTGGCCGCCGCCGCCCTCATGCTGCTCCCGCTGCTGGACGGCGACCGCGGCACCTTCTGCCGGCAGGACGGCACGCGCGCGTGCAGCTACACCGCCGACCACTTCACGCTCGTCGTCCAGTTCCTGGTCCTCGGCGGCGCCCTGCTCGCGGCCCTGCTCTCGGTCAACGACCTGCACGACGACCGGCGGCGCGTCCCGCCCGGCGAGTTCTGGTTCCTGCTGCTGTCCTCCGCCGCCGGCGCCGCCCTGCTGCCCGCCGCCCGCGACCTGGCCACCCTGATCGTCGCCCTGGAGGTCGCCTCCCTGCCCGCCTTCGCCCTCGTCGGCATCCGGCTCGGCGACAAGCGGTCCTCCGAGGCCGCCCTGAAGTTCTTCCTGTCCTCCGTCACCGCCACCGCGGTCAGCCTGCTGGGCGTCAGCTTCGTCTACGCCACCACCGGCACCCTCTACCTCACCGAGGTAGCCCAGCGCCTCACCCACGTCGACGGTCAGTTGCACACCCTCGCCCAGACCGGCGTCGTCCTCACCCTGGTCGGCTTCGCCTTCAAGACGGCCGCCGTGCCCTTCCACCTCTGGGTGCCCGACACCTATGCGGGCGCGCCCCTGCCCGTCGCCGCCTACCTCTCCGTCGTCGGCAAGGCGGTCGGCTTCTCCGGCCTGATCCTCGTCACCGTCGTCGCGTTCCCGTCGTACGCCGACGTCTGGGGGCCCGCGCTCGCCGTCCTGGCCGCCCTCACCATGACCGTCGGCAATGCCGGCGCCCTGCGCCAGCGGGCCACGCGCGCGTACAGCGCGGTACGGCTGCTCGCCTGGTCCTCCGTCGGCCAGGCCGGCTACCTCCTCGTACCGATCGCCGCCGCCGGATACGCCGAGGACCCCGGCAGGGCGATCGGCTCCACCGTCGCCTACGCCCTGATGTACGCCGCCGTGAACCTCGGCGCCTTCGCCGTGGCCGCCCTGGTGGGCCGTACCAGGACCGGCAACCGGATCACCGACTACCGCGGCCTGTACGCCTCGAACCCCGTAACTGCCCTCCTGCTGGCCTTCTTCCTGCTGTGTCTGGCCGGACTCCCGCCCGGCGTCATCGGCCTGTTCGCCAAGGTCACCGTGTTCTCGGCGGCCGTGGACGCGGGCCTGGGCTGGCTCGCCGTCGTCATGGCCGTCAACGTCGTCATCGCCCTCGTCTACTACCTCCGGTGGACGGCCCTGCTGTTCCGCACTCCCGAGGGCGAGCCCGCTGGCCACCGCGTCCCGGCCCCCCTCACGGCCGCCCTCGCCCTGACCGGAGTCGCGGGTGTCGCCCTGTCCGGGGCGCCCCAGCTGGTGCTGCGGTTCGCCACGACCGGCCTGTTCTGAGACGCCCGGAAGACACGTCCCGCGCGCGGGGGACACCGGTGCCGGCACGCGCGCGGGAGGGCCGAATCCGCACGTCACCCGTACGGCCGGTACGCGCCCCCGCACACCCCGGGGAACTCATGGCCGCCGCCTGGCGTTGTCACAGGCGGGAGGGTCCACTGGACCGAAGTGTTCCCCAGAGCAGGATTTGGAGGGCGCACCGTGCACCGCCGGCACAACGGGCTCAGGACCGCCGTACTCCTCGGGGGGCTGTCCGCACTCATCATCGCCATCGGCAGCTTCTTCGGCCGCACCGGACTGATCGTCGCGGTCCTCGTCGCCCTCGGGACGAACGCGTACGCGTACTGGAACAGCGACAAGCTGGCCCTGCGCGCCATGCGCGCCCGCCCGGTCAGCGAGTTCGAGGCCCCGGCGCTCTACCGGATGGTGCGCGAGCTGTCCACGCAGGCCCGCCAGCCCATGCCCCGGCTGTACATCTCCCCGACCGAGGCACCCAACGCCTTCGCCACCGGCCGCAACCCGCGCAACGCCGCGGTGTGCTGCACCGAGGGCATCATGCGCCTGCTGGACGAGCGCGAGCTGCGCGGCGTCATCGGCCACGAACTGAGCCACGTCTACAACCGGGACATCCTCATCTCCTCGGTCGCCGGGGCCCTCGCCTCGGTGATCATGTTCCTGGTGAACTTCGCCTGGCTCATCCCGATCGGCCGCTCGGACGACGACGACGGCCCGGGCCTGTTCGGCATGCTCCTGATCATCATCCTGGGCCCGCTCGCGGCCACCCTCATCCAGCTCGCCATCAGCCGCTCCCGGGAGTACGAGGCGGACGCGTCCGGCGCCCAGCTCACCGGCGACCCGCTCGCCCTCGCCGGCGCGCTGCGCAAGCTGGAGACCGGCACCCAGCAGCTCCCGCTGCCCCCCGAGCCCCGGATCGAGACGGCGAGCCACATGATGATCGCCAACCCGTTCCGCCCCGGCCAGGGGCTGTCCAAGATGTTCTCCACCCACCCGCCGATGGCGGAGCGCATCTCCCGGCTAGAGAAGATGGCAGGTCGCCCCCGGTGAAGACCATTCTCAACGTCATTTGGCTGATCCTGAGCGGCTTCTGGCTGTTCCTCGCCTACCTGCTCGCCGGCGCGCTCCTCTGCGTCACGATCATCGGCATCCCCTTCGGCATAGCCGCCTTCCGCATCGGGCTCTACGCGCTCTGGCCCTTCGGGTACACCACGGTCGAGCGCCGCGACGCGGGCGGCGCCTCCTGCCTGGGCAACGTCCTGTGGCTGATCCTGGCCGGCTGGTGGCTGGCCCTCGCCCACATCGCCACCGGCATCGCGCTGTGCCTGACGATCATCGGCATCCCGTTCGGCATCGCGAACTTCAAGCTCATCCCGGTCTCGCTGCTGCCCCTGGGCCGCGAGATCGTCCCCTCGGACCAGCCGTTCGCCACGCGCTGAACCGATCGCCGCAACCGACGTACGGCCCGTAGGCGTCTTCTCTCCCGACAGAGCACGAACGGACGCGCGAAGCCCGGTTCCTCACCGAATTCTCAGGAACCGGGCAGTACGAGCACCGCGCGGGAGGGCAGGTTCACGGCATGGGCATCATCAGCTGGATCATCCTGGGACTGCTGGCCGGAGCCATCGCCAAGGTCCTGCTGCCGGGCCGCGACCCGGGCGGCTTCATCGGCACGACCCTGATCGGTGTCGCGGGCGCGTTCCTCGGCGGCTGGATATCGGCCCGCTGGCTGGACCACCCGATCAGCAAGCACTTCTACGACGGTGCCACCTGGGCCGCGGCCATCGGAGGCTCCCTGGTGCTGCTGATCGCCTACCGCATCCTGTTCGGCAACTCGCGGGACTGAACGCGGTATCGGCGCTGCGGAAGGGTGGGCACCCGCTCGGGGGGAGCCCACCCTTTCCGTACGTCGAGGTCGCTCTACCGGTAGTTGACGAACTGCAGCGCGAAGTCGAAGTCCTTGCCCTTGAGCAGGGCGATGATGGTCTGCAGGTCGTCGCGGCTCTTGGAGCTGACGCGCAGCTCCTCGCCCTGGACCTGGGCCTTCACGCCCTTGGGGCCCTCGTCGCGGATGATCTTCGCCACCTTCTTCGCGTTGTCCTGGGAGATGCCCTCCTCGATCGACGCGAAGATCTTGTACTCCTTGCCGGAGAGCTGGGGCTCGCCCGCGTCGAGCGCCTTCAGCGAGATACCGCGCTTGACCAGCTTGGACTGGAAGACGTCGAGGACGGCGTTGACCCGGTCCTCGGAGTTCGCCTCCATGAGGATCTTCTCCCCGGACCACGAGATCGAGGCGCCCACGCCCTTGAAGTCGTAGCGCTGCGAGATCTCCTTGGCGGCCTGGTTGAGGGCGTTGTCGACCTCCTGCCGCTCGACCTTCGAGACGATGTCGAAACTGGAGTCGGCCATGTCCTGTGGCTCCTTGTATCGGGGTGCTGTTCGGGTGCGTGCCGGCGTGCGGCGGGGCCGCCGGACCCGGCGTCCAGCCGGGCCGCATCCGCACCAGCCTAGCCACCCCGCGAGCCCACGGGCGGAGATCAATCGGGTGGCGGAGCACCCCCGCGCATCGGGTATTGTTTACGTCGTTGCCGGGGAACACCGCCGCGAGCGGAGTTCGACGGGCAGCGACCCCGGCGGTGTGCCCGAGCGGCCAAAGGGAGCAGACTGTAAATCTGCCGGCTCAGCCTTCCCAGGTTCGAATCCTGGCGCCGCCACACGGGAAACAAGGGCCCGTGATCCGTGAAAGCGGATCACGGGCCCTTGTCGTCGTGCGTGCCGGGGGGACGGACGTCAGGCTGTCCCTCGCGGTACTGGTGTCCGGGGGGCCTGGAACCGGGTAGGCCGTCCGGTGAGTCTGGAGGCATGGCACACGTACTCGTCACCGGTGGGACCGGCTTCCTGGCGTCCCACACGATCGCCCGGCTGCTGTCCGCCGGACACACCGTCACCACCACGCTGCGCGCGGCGGCGCGGCGGGCCGACGTCGAGCGGATGCTCGCCGTGGCCGGGGCCCCGGACGCGGACCGCGTCTCCTGGGTGGAGGCGGATCTGACCTCCGACCGCGGCTGGGACCGGGCCGTCGCCGGCGCCGACCACGTGCTGCACATGGCCTCGCCGTTCCCCGGCGCGCAGCCGGACGACGAGGACGAGGTGATCGTCCCGGCCCGCGACGGGGCGCTACGCGTCCTGCGCGCCGCCCGGGACGCCGGCGTCCGGCGCACGGTGCTGACCTCCTCCTTCGCGGCGGTGGGATACGGACACGGCGACACCTCGCGCGTCTTCACCGAGGCGGACTGGACGGACACCGCGGGCCCCGGGGTGAGCGCGTACGTCAAGTCCAAGGCGATCGCCGAACGGGCCGCCTGGGACTTCGTCGCGGCCGAGGGCGGCGGCATGGAGCTGACCGTGGTGAACCCCGTCGGCATCTTCGGACCCGTCCTCGGGCCGGACTACGCCGCGTCCGTCGACATCGTCCGCGCGATGCTGACCGGCCGGATGCGCGCCGCGCCGCCCGTATGGACCAACACCGTCGACGTGCGGGACGTGGCCGACCTGCACCTGCGGGCCATGGCCGCGCCCCGGGCGGCCGGGCAGCGGTACCTGGCGCTCGCCGGCGAGCCGATCTCCTTCCCCGGGATCGCCCGTACCCTGCGAGCCCGGCTGGGCGAGAGCGCGGCGAGGGCTCCCCGCTTCACGGCGCCGCCCCGGCTGCTGCGCCTGCTGGCCCGCTTCGATCCTGCGCTGCGGGCGGCCGTGCCCCAACTGGGCGTCGTACGCCGGGCCTCCAACGCCAAGGCGCGCGAGGAACTGGGCTGGTCCCCGCGCTCGAACGAGGACGCGGTCACCGCCAGCGCGGAGAGTCTGATCCGCCTCGGTGTCCTCGGTGGTCTTGGCGACTAGCGTCGGACGCGTGGCGTACGACATGACCGACACCCTGGGGGAGTTCCTGCGAGCCCGGCGCGCGCGGATCAGTCCCGAGCAGGCGGGGCTGCCCGTGGGCGAGCGGCGGCGGGTGCCCGGGCTGCGCCGGGAGGAGGTGGCCCAGCTCGCCGGCATCAGCCCCGAGTACTACCTGCGGCTGGAGCAGGGCCGCAATCTCAACCCCTCCGACCAGATCCTCGCCGGGATCGCCGCCGCGCTCCAGCTCGACGAGGACGCGGTCGCCTATCTGCACCGCCTCGCCCACCCCGCGCCGCCCGCCCGCAGACGGCGGGCACGCGCGCGGGGCGACCAGGGCGACCTCCAGCCCCTCCTGGACAGCTGGCCGGCGACGCCCGCCTACGCCCAGGGGCCCGGCGGACGCGTCGTCGCCGCCAACCGGCTCGCGACGCTGCTGTGCCCCTTCTTCGCCGTGGGCCACAACCCGCTGCGCGCCGCCTTCCTCGAACCCGAGATGCGCAGCCTGTACCCGCAGTGGGACGACATGACCGCCAAGGCCGTCTCCGGGCTGCGCGCCATGCTGGACCTCGACGACGCCGATCCGGAACTGCTGGAGACCATCGGCGAACTCACCGTCGCCAGCGACCGGTTCAGCACCCTGTGGGCCCGCCGCGAGGTCCGCCGCCGCGACACCGGCCGCACCCGCTTCGACCACCCGGTCGTCGGCCCACTCGACCTGCGCTACGAGAAGCTGTCCCGCCCCCAGACCCGCCAACTGGTCGTCGTCTACCACGCCGACCCCGACTCGGTGAGCGCCGAGCGGCTGCTGCTGCTCGGCAGTCTCTGACAGGGCGCGTGGCGACCGGGCGGGGGCTTGTGACCTTCAGCGGTGAGTGGCCAGAGGCGTCGGGAGGGCTGTTGGTGAGCGGTGAGTCCTCGACGGTGGTTGGCCCTTCTTCTCAGAGATGGTTGGCCACTGCGGCCTCGGCTCCGTTCCAGGCTTGCCTTACGAGTTGGAGCCTCAGGTGTTGCTCAGGGCGCGGTCCAAAAGGGAGAGCAGGCGATCCCAGTGGCGCTGCAGCCCGGGGGCGCTGAAAGCGTCGGTGTCGGACATGGTGAAGCCATGGATGGTGCCGGGGTAGACCTCGGAGGTGTAGCCGACACCGGCCGCATCCAGGGCCTGGTTGAGCTCGCCGAGGGTCTCAGGCGTCACGTCGCCTTCGGCGTGGCCGAGGTGGACCTGGGCGGTGAGTCGGGAGAAGAGATCTGCTCCATCGACACCCACGGGGCCGTGGAACGCGGCAACGGCCGCTACCTGGTCGGGGTGGGCCGCGGCGGTGCGCATCGCATAGAGGCCGCCTATGCAGTAGCCGGTCACCGCGACCGGTCCGGCGCCGACCTCGGGCTGGGTGGTGAGGAACCTGAGGTAGGCGTCGGCGTCGCGCAGGACGCGCTCGGCGGTGTGTGCCTCGATCAGGGGCATCAGCTGGGCGAAGACCGCGGGCCGGACCCCTTCTCCGATGTACTCGGGAAGCTCGACCAGCGGCGCCGGGCCGTGCCGGTAGAAGGAGTTGGGGACGAGCACGTAGTAGCCGTGCCCGGCCAGCTCGCGGGCCATCTCCCGCAGCACGGGCCGGATGCCGAAGCCGTCCGCGTACATCAGCACCCCTGGGTGCCGCTCCCCGTGGTCGGGGAAGGCGGCGAACGCGTCGGCCTGGCCGGCCGCAGTGGGAATCCGCAGAGACTTGATGGGCATGAATCCTCCTGTCGTGGTTGAGGTGCAGAACCTGTGATCAACACGACGGAGGTGGAGCCCGCGCGGCAGCGCGAGAACCTCGATTGAACGGCGGGCACGAACCGGCCCGTACGGCGCTCAGAAGAGCCCCGGGTCACCGATCCATGTGTGGCGCGAGGCCGTCCCGGTATTCATAGCCGCACAGCGTAGCCCACCGGTTATGAGCGGACGGTCACAGTGTTTCGCCGCCGACCGCACTAGAATCGAACGCGTGAGCGATAAACAACCGTCGGACGAGTGGTACGGCCCAGGTGCGGGTGCCGGTGGGCCGGACGATGCTGGAGGCATGGCCGGGAAGCGACCGATCATCGTGCACCTGCCGTCCCCGACCGGCGGGCGCCGGGTGCGGGTGGACGGCGAGATCCTCGGGCTCGCGCACGACGTGCGGGACCTGGTGGAGTTCCTGCGCCGGGCCGGGCTGGAGATCGAGCCCGAGGAGGTGGCGGACTCGCCGCTCATCGACTGGCGCGGGGTGGGGCCGGACCGGTGGGAAGCGGAGACGCGCTCGTGACGGCGGTGCCGGCCGCGCCCGGGTACGGGCAGACTGGCGGCATGTCCTCCCGACGCCGAACCTGTCCCGTCTGCCGCCGTGAAATCGCCGTCGTGGCAGGCCGTTTCGCCCGCCACGACCCGCCCGGCGCGCGCGGGAACGGCGAACTGGTCTCCTGTACCGGGTCCCGCCAGGCGGCGCAACTGGGTGCCGTACAGCCGTCGTTGGACGGGTACGCCGTGCCGGACTTCCCCGGGCAGCTGCCGCTGTTCTGACGCGGCGGCAGGCCGGCTGACGGATGTGACCGGACCTCAGTTCCCGGCCACCGACTTCACCGCGACGGACACCGGTGTCGAACCGCCGACCAGCTCCAGGGTCAGACCCGCCGTCGCCGACGTGTCCACCAGCTCCGCGAGCACGGCCGCCACGTCGTCCCGGGGAACCGGGCCGCGGCCGGTGTGCGCCTCCAGCCGGACCAGGCCGGTGCCCGCGTCGTCCGTCAGCGAGCCGGGGCGCAGGATCGTCCAGTCCAGCGCCCGCTGCCGGGACACGTGGGCATCCGCCTCGCCCTTGGCGCGCAGGTACACGTCGAAGACCTCGTCCCCCTGGTGCGCGGCGTCCGCGCCCATCGAGGACACCATCACGAAGCGGCGTACGCCGGCCCGCACGGCCGCGTCGGCGAACAGCACCGCCGCGCCCCGGTCCACCGTGTCCTTGCGGCCCGTACCGCTGCCCGGGCCCGCGCCGGCCGCGAACACCGCCGCGTCCGCGCCCTCCAGACGCGCCGCGACCTCGTCCACCGACGCCGACTCCAGGTCGAGCAGCACCGGTTCGGCGCCCGCCGCCCGCAGATCGTCGCCCTGCTCGGCCTTCCGGATGATTCCCGCGACCTCGTCCCCGCGCGCGGAGAGCAGCCGCTCCAGCCGCAGCGCGATCTGACCATGACCACCAGCGATGACAATGCGCATGATTCCGACCGTACGCCCGAAGAGACGCATCCGCCGCACGGGTTGACCGGTGTGACCGGAGCAGGCCGCATGCCGGCCACGACAACCCGGCCACGACAACCCGGCTACGACAACTCCTTCCGCCCCTGCCTGGGCAGCCCCAGTTCCGCCGCTGCCGCCGAGGAGCAGTACTCGCGGACCGCGCTGGTGCGGGACACCACCCGGCCGCGGTGCACCACGATGCGGCTGTAGGCGAGGGAGAGCGCGCCGGGCAGGTGGTCGCCGCGCACGGCGAGGAGTTCCGCCGGGAACCCCGCCTCGACGCGCACGTCCGGCAGGCCCAGGACGGCGCGGGCGGCGGTGGACACGGCGGCGTAGGCGTCCTCGGGGCGCAGGCCGTGGGCGGACGCCAGCAGGTAGGCGGCCTCCAGCGGGTCGCCGCGGCCCACCGGGTTGGCCACGTCGCGCAGGGCACCGCTGCCGGCCGCCACCCGCACCCCGGCCGCGCGCAGCAGCCGTACCGGAGCCGTGCCCTGCCGGTCGGCGCTGCCGCAGCCGCCCTGGGGCAGGCACACGACCGAGACGCCGGCCGCCGCGAGCTGGTCCGCCACGCGGCCGGCGGCGTCCGCGGGCAGGCGCGCGAGACCGGCGCACGGTCCGATCGTCACGCCGGGGCGCAGGCCCCCCGCCATGGCCGCGAGCCGGGACAACCTGGCCGGGTCGGCGGCGTCCGTGTGCAGGTCCACCGGGCAGCCGTGTTCGGACGCCACCTCCAGGACGGCTTCCACGTAGCCCGTCGGATCGGGGTCCAGGTCCGGGCAGCCGCCGACCACCGAGGCGCCCATCTTCACCGCGTCGCGCAGCATCGCCAGCCCGTCGGCCCCGGCCGCGCCGGTCAGCAGCCGGGGCATCGCCACCGTCGTCAGTTCCGCGAGCCCCCGCAGCGAGCGCCGGGCGTGCAGGACCGCGCCCAGCGCGCCGAGCCCCTGGACGTCGCCCACGCGCACGTGCGCGCGCGTGGCCGTCGCGCCGTGCCCGAGTTGCAGCAGGGCCGCCTCCGTCGCCCGGCGCTGGACGTCGTCGGGGGCGTACGACACCGGGCCCGGCCGCTCGGCGGTCAGGGCGGTGTCGCCGTGCGCGTGCGGTTCCACCGGGGCCGGCAGGAGGAGGTAGCCGCCGAGGTCGACGCGCGTGCCGGCCGGGCGCGCCGGACCCGGCGTGAGGCTGCCGGCCGTGCCCACCGCCTCGATGCGCCCGCCGCCCAGCCGTACGTCCACGGTCCGGCCGTCGGTGAGCCGCGCCCCGCACAGCAGCAGGGGGCCCGGGTCGGACGCTCCGGAGGACCCCGGGGAGTCCGACGGCGGGTGGGGCTGCGGCTGGCTGTCGGGCATCGCGCTCCAGGGTCGGGGCCGTGGGCCGGGAAGTGCGTGACGACCGGAGGCGGTGCCTCAAGATCACGCGGGTCGAGCCTAGGGTCGCGAGCCGCGCGGGCCGTGCAGGAGCGCAATAGTCGTACCGGCGTGGCCCGCCCCTGGAGCCACGCGCTGCTCCCGCGCGCGGGGGAGCCCGGTGTCGGGGCGTTTCCCGTGGGCCCGCCGGGGCTCGGGAGGCCCCGGGGAGGGCTCCGGAAGGGGGCGTCCGGGGCGGACGGATACGGATTTGGGCGAACGGCGGCGGACCGTGTAATGTCTTCCTCGCTCGCCCCAATAGCTCAGTCGGCAGAGCGTCTCCATGGTAAGGAGAAGGTCAACGGTTCGATTCCGTTTTGGGGCTCTGGTGTGAGAGGTTCCCGTCGAAAGGCGGGGCCCGATCGCATCACAGCGGTGTAGCTCAGTCGGTAGAGCAAGCGGCTCATAATCGCTGTGTCACCGGTTCAAGTCCGGTCACCGCTACTGACAGTAGCCGATTGCGGGGTCGGTCCTTCGATCGGCTACTCTTTCTTGCGTTGAACAAGTCCATCCGTTCGTCTTAGGAGCACTCACGTGGCTGCCACCGACGTCCGCCCGAAGATCACGCTGGCCTGCGTGGAGTGCAAGGAGCGGAACTACATCACCAAGAAGAACCGGCGTAACAACCCGGATCGTCTGGAGATGAAGAAGCACTGCCCGCGTTGCAATGCGCACACCGCGCACCGCGAAACGCGATAAAAAGGCTCGTCCGTGAGGCCGTCCCCTTCGGGGGGCGGCCTCACGGCGTTTTCACCGGCCCGCGCCCGCCGGCCCGAGTGGTCGGCCCGGCCCGGCTACTTTGGGGCCATCACAGCAGAGATCAGGAGGTGCCGGGCCATGGCGCTCGACCAGTCCTTCGTGGGACGGACCTACCCGCCCACCGCCCCCTACGAGGTGGGCCGGGAGAAGATCCGCGAATTCGCCGAGGCGGTCGGGGAGGCCAACCCGGTGTACACGGACCCGGAGGCCGCCAAGGCGTTCGGTCATTCCGATGTGATCGCCCCGCCGACCTTCGTGTTCTCCATCACCTTCCGCGCCGCCGGCCAGGTCGTCGAGGACCCGCAGCTCGGCCTGGACTACAGCCGCGTGGTGCACGGCGACCAGAAGTTCGCCTACAGCCGCCCGGTGCGGGCCGGCGACCGGCTCACCGTCACGTCCACCATCGAGGCGATCAAGTCCCTCGCGGGCAACGACATCCTGGACATCCGCGGTGAGGTGCGCGACGAGGCGGGCGAGCACGTCGTGACCGCCTGGACCAAGCTCGTGGCCCGCGCGGCCGAGGAGGCGTGAGGACCTGATGACCGCCAAGATCGCGTACGACGACGTCGAGGTCGGCACCGAGCTGCCGGCGCAGACCTTCCCGGTGACCCGCGCCACGCTGGTGCGCTACGCGGGTGCCTCGGGCGACTTCAACCCGATCCACTGGAACGAGAAGTTCGCCAAGGAGGTCGGCCTGCCGGACGTCATCGCGCACGGCATGTTCACCATGGCCGAGGCGGCCCGGGTGGTCACCGACTGGCTCGGCGACCCGGGAGCGGTCGTGGAGTACGGCGTCCGCTTCACCAAGCCCGTCGTCGTCCCGAACGACGACCAGGGCGCCCTGATCGAGGTGAGCGGCAAGGTGGCGGCCAAGCTGGACGACCGCACCGTCCGCGTCGACCTCACGGCCATGAGCGCCGGCCAGAAGGTGCTGGGCATGTCCCGGGCGGTCGTACGCCTGGCCTGACGGCGCACCGCCGGCAGGGGGCGTCCTCCACAAGGGGGCGCCCTCCTCCGTACGCCCGCTGTCCCGCGACAGGCCCCCGCCCAGGTGCGTACCGCCGCTGCCGGACCCGTCTCGTACGCTTGGCCCCGTGCAGGTACTCCACGACGCCCCCCTCGCCCCGCTGACCACCTTCCGGCTGGGCGGTCCCGCTGCCCGGCTCGTCACCGCGGCGACCGATGCCGAGGTGATCGCCGCCGTCCGCGAGGCCGACGAGAGCGGCACCCCGCTGCTGGTCGTCGGCGGCGGGTCGAACCTGGTCATCGGCGACAAGGGCTTCGACGGCACCGCCCTGCGCATCGCCACGCGCGGTGTCGAACTGCGCGGTACGACGCTGGAGCTGGCGGCCGGCGAGGTGTGGAGCGACGCCGTCGCCCGTACCGTCGAGGCCGGGCTCGCCGGGATCGAGTGCCTGGCCGGCATCCCCGGCTCCGCGGGCGCCACACCGATCCAGAACGTCGGCGCCTACGGCCAGGAGGTCTCCGCGACCATCTCCGAGGTGGTCGCCTACGACCGGCGCACCGGCGAGACCGTCACCCTCGACAACGCGGACTGCGACTTCTCGTACCGGCACAGCCGCTTCAAGGCCGACCCCGAGCGCCATGTGGTGCTGCGCGTGCGCTTCGAGCTGGAGGACGCGGCCGGGATGTCGGCGCCGGTCAGGTACGCGGAGGTGGCCCGCGCGCTCGGCGTGGAGCCGGGGGACCGGGTGCCGCTGGCCGACGCCCGGGAGACCGTGCTGAAGCTGCGCGCGGGCAAGGGCATGGTCCTCGACCCCGAGGACCACGACACCTGGTCGGCGGGCTCCTTCTTCACCAACCCGATCCTCACCGAGGAGGAGTTCGCCGCGTTCCACGCGCGCGTGCGCGAGCGGCTGGGCGCGGACGCCGAGCCGCCCGGCCACCCGGCGGGGGAGGGCCGCCGGAAGACCTCCGCGGCCTGGCTGATCGACAAGGCCGGCTTCACCAAGGGCTACGGCTCCGGACCCGCCCGCATCTCCACCAAGCACACCCTCGCGCTCACCAACCGCGGCGGCGCCACCACCGAGGACCTGCTGGCCCTGGCCCGCGAGGTCGTCGTCGGCGTCCGCGAGGCCTTCGGCATCACCCTCGTCAACGAGCCGGTGACCGTCGGCGCGGACCTCTAGGGGCAGGCGCCGGGGCGGTTCAGGCCGGCGGAGCGGCCAGCCAGGCGTCCACGCCCGCCAGCAGCCGGTTCCTGACGTCCTCCGGGGCGGCCGAGCCGCGGATCGACTGGCGGGCCAGTTCCGCCAGTTCGGCGTCCGAGAAGCCGTGGGAGTGGCGGGCGATCTCGTACTGGGCGGCCAGCCGGGAGCCGAACAGCAGCGGGTCGTCGGCGCCGAGCGCCATCGGGACGCCCGCCTCGAACAGGGTGCGCAGCGGGACGTCCTCGGGCTTCTCGTAGACGCCGAGCGCCACGTTGGAGGCCGGGCAGACCTCGCAGGTCACCTGCCGGTCGGCCAGCCGCTTCAGCAGCCGCGGGTCCTCCGCCGCCCGCACCCCGTGCCCGATCCGGGTGGCGTGCAGGTCGTCCAGGCAGTCCCGCACCGAGGCCGCGCCGGTCAGCTCGCCGCCGTGCGGGGCCGACAGCAGACCGCCCTCGCGCGCGATGTGGAAGGCCCGGTCGAAGTCCCGCGCCATGCCCCGCCGCTCGTCGTTGGACAGCCCGAAGCCGACCACGCCCCGGTCCGCGTACCGCACCGCGAGCCGGGCCAGGGTCCGCGCGTCCAGCGGGTGCTTCATGCGGTTCGCGGCGACCAGGACCCGCATGCCGAGGCCGGTCTCCCGGGACGTCGTCTCCACCGCCTCCAGGATGATCTCCAGCGTCGGGATCAGGCCGCCCAGCCGGGGCGCGTACGACGTCGGGTCCACCTGGATCTCCAGCCAGCCCGAACCGTCCCTGACGTCCTCCTCGGCGGCCTCGCGGACCAGGCGCCGGATGTCCTCCGGCTCCCGCAGGCAGGAGCGCGCCGCGTCGTACAGCCGCTGGAAACGGAACCAGCCGCGCTCGTCGGTGGCGCGCAGCCGGGGCGGTTCACCGCTGGTCAGCGCCTCGGTCAGGGCGTCGGGCAGCCGTACGCCGTGCTGGTCGGCCAGCTCCAGGACGGTCCCCGGTCGCATCGAACCGGTGAAGTGCAGGTGCAGATGGGCTTTCGGCAGCTCAGAGAGGTCACGTACACGCTCCATCCCAGGATCCTGCCGTACGAGGCCGCCCGACCGGTAGCCGTTTCCCCGTTCGTGGTCTTGCTCGCACAAACGAACACGGCCGCCCACGACATGCGCGGGCGGCCGTGCGGGGGCGGAGGAGGACGTCAGTCCCGCGCCTCCGCCAGCAGCTTCTGGATCCGGCTGACGCCCTCGACGAGGTCCTCGTCACCGAGCGCGTACGACAGCCGCAGATAGCCCGGCGTGCCGAAGGCCTCGCCCGGGACGACCGCGACCTCGGCCTCCTCCAGGATCAGCGCGGCCAGCTCGACCGTGTCCCGCGGGCGCTTGCCGCGGATCTCCTTGCCGAGCAGCGCCTTGACCGACGGGTAGGCGTAGAAGGCGCCCTCGGGCTCGGGGCAGAGGACGCCGTCGATCTCGTTGAGCATCCGTACGACGGTCCGGCGGCGCCGGTCGAAGGCCTCGCGCATCTCGGCGACGGCCTTCAGGTCACCGGAGACCGCGGCCAGGGCGGCCACCTGGGCCACGTTGGAGACGTTCGAGGTGGCGTGCGACTGGAGGTTGGTCGCCGCCTTGACCACGTCCTTGGGGCCGATGACCCAGCCCACCCGCCAGCCGGTCATGGCGTACGTCTTCGCCACCCCGTTGACCACGACGCACTTGTCGCGCAGCTCGGGCAGGAGAGCCGGCAGGGACACCGCGGCGGCGTCGCCGTAGACCAGGTGCTCGTAGATCTCGTCGGTGAGCACCCACAGGCCGTGCTCGGCGATCCAGCGGCCGATCGCCTCGGTCTCGGCCTCGGAGTACACCGCGCCGGTCGGGTTGGAGGGGGAGACGAAGAGCACGACCTTCGTCTTCTCCGTGCGGGCGGCCTCCAGCTGCTCCACGGTGACGCGGTAGCCGGTGGTCTCGTCGGCGACGACCTCCACCGGGACGCCGCCGGCCAGCCGGATCGACTCCGGGTACGTCGTCCAGTACGGCGCCGGGACGATGACCTCGTCGCCCGGGTCGAGGATGGCGGCGAACGCCTCGTAGATGGCCTGCTTGCCGCCGTTGGTGACGAGGATCTGCGAGACGTCCGGCTCCCAGCCGGAGTCGCGCAGCGTCTTGGCGGCGATCGCGGCCTTCAGCTCGGGCAGACCGCCGGCCGGCGTGTAGCGGTGGTACTTGGGGTTCTTGCAGGCCTCGACGGCCGCCTCGACGATGTAGTCCGGGGTCGGGAAGTCGGGCTCACCGGCGCCGAAGCCGATCACCGGACGCCCGGCGGCCTTCAGGGCCTTGGCCTTGGCGTCCACGGCGAGGGTGGCGGACTCGGAGATCGCGCCGACTCGGGCGGAGACCCGGCGCTCGGTGGGTGGGGTTGCAGCGCTCATGGAGCCCATGGTTCCAGACCGGAAACGCCCCCGGCACACGGGTTTCACAGACTGAACAGCAACGGGTCGAGGCGTGAACACGGGTCCGAATCCGGTCCCCGGCCAGGACGATCTTCGACCGGGCCGCCCCGGACGGGCTCTTTCTGTTCGACGCCGGGCCCCGGACCACGTACACTCTCACCTCGTTGGCCTTCAGCAGCCGCCGTGACCGGTGCACACCGAGCATCCGGTCGGATGCGGTACGTTGGGGGGCACACAAAGGGTCGTAGCTCAATTGGTAGAGCACCGGTCTCCAAAACCGGCGGTTGGGGGTTCAAGTCCCTCCGGCCCTGCTACACACACCGCCAGGATGTGTGCGCATGTACGTACAGCAATGCACCGCCGTGCGGCTCAGAAACCGGGCGCGGCACGGCCACGACCCGGGATCAGGTGAGGATTATGACGGACGCCGTGGGCTCCATCGACACGCCTGATGCCCAGGACGAGGTGCCGGAGAAGAAGGCCCGCAAGGGCGGCAAGCGCGCCAAGAAGGGCCCGCTGAAGCGCCTGGCCACCTTCTACCGCCAGATCATCGCGGAGCTGCGCAAGGTCGTCTGGCCGTCGCGCAATCAGCTGACGTCGTACACGACCGTGGTGATCTTCTTCGTCGCCATCATGATCGCCCTGGTGACCGTGATTGACTATGGGCTCAACCACGCGGCCAAGTACGTCTTCGGCTGAGCCGAGAGCGAAGGGCGCCGTGGTACCGGCGCCCGTTTTCGCATGTTCCACCCCTATGTATCCAGGAAGAAGCAGCCATCGTGTCTGACCCGAACCTGAACGACGACGCCATCGAGCCCCGCGGGCAGGCTGCCGAGACGGCCGACGACGAGCTCGACATCGTCGAGGGCGCGGACGAGCAGGACGAGTTCGAGGCTGCCGAGGCCGAGGCGGGCGAGCCGGCCGAGGAGGCCGCGCTGCACGTCGAGGACGACGAGAGCACCGACGCCGACGCCGATGAGAGCGCCGACGCCGACGAGAGCGCAGAGGACGAGGACGCGGCCGAGGCCGCCGAGGAGGAGCCGGCCGAGCCGGTCGACCCCGTCGCCGCCCTGCGCGAGGAACTGCGCACCCTGCCCGGCGAGTGGTACGTCATCCACACCTACGCCGGTTACGAGAACCGCGTGAAGACCAACCTGGAGCAGCGCGCCGTCTCGCTGAACGTCGAGGACTACATCTTCCAGGCCGAGGTGCCGCAGGAAGAGGTCGTCCAGATCAAGAACGGCGACCGCAAGACGATCAAGCAGAACAAGCTGCCGGGTTACGTCCTGGTCCGCATGGACCTGACCAACGAGTCCTGGGGCGTCGTCCGCAACACCCCGGGTGTCACCGGCTTCGTCGGCAACGCCTACGACCCGTACCCGCTGACCCTGGACGAGATCGTCAAGATGCTCGCCCCGGAGGCCGAGGAGAAGGCCGCCCGCGAGGCCGCCGAGGCCGAGGGCAAGCCCGCCCCGCAGCGCAAGGTCGAGGTCCAGGTGCTGGACTTCGAGGTCGGCGACTCGGTCACCGTCACCGACGGCCCCTTCGCCACCCTCCAGGCGACCATCAACGAGATCAACGCCGACTCCAAGAAGGTCAAGGGCCTGGTGGAGATCTTCGGCCGCGAGACCCCGGTCGAGCTGTCCTTCGACCAGATCCAGAAGAACTGAGCACGGCCTTCGAGGGCGCCCCGCCGGTACACACCGGTCCGGGGCGCCTTCGCCGTGTCCGCCTCCTCGCCCTCGGGGCCGCGCTGCTGCTGGCGTACGCCGTCTTCGTCCCCGCCGCCTGGCTGCGCGCCGGACTGCGGGGCGCCGAGCCGGCCGAGGCCACCTTCCATGCCGGGACCTGTGTCCTGGGCGGGTGCCGGGTCACCTTCCCGGTCGCGGGGGAGCGGCTGACCGTCGAACTGCCGCCGGGCACGCGCGCGCACGGCCACGCCGAGGGCGACACGGTGGCCGTACGGCACGCGCCCGGGGAGCCGGGGCGGGTCGCGCTCGCTGAGGAGACCGGGCGGGGGACCGTCGCCGCGCTGCTCGCCGTACCGGGCGCCGCGACCCTGCTCGCGCTGTCCGCCGGGGCCGTACGGGTGCTGCGCGACCGGCGTCCGGAGGGGTCCGCGCAGACCGGGTGACCAGGGCGATTTCCGGTCTGGAGGGGGCACCGGCTATCGTGGTGCGGTATGCCATCTGTGTGATCTTGCCCCGATGGGCGCAGGTCCGAGGCACGGATGGCAATCAACCTCTCAGTAAGGACCCGGAGAGAGCATGCCTCCCAAGAAGAAGAAGGTCACGGGGCTCATCAAGCTCCAGATCCAGGCCGGCGCCGCCAACCCGGCCCCGCCGGTCGGCCCCGCGCTGGGCCAGCACGGCGTGAACATCATGGAGTTCTGCAAGGCCTACAACGCCGCGACCGAGTCGCAGCGCGGTTGGGTCATCCCGGTGGAGATCACGGTCTACGAGGACCGTTCCTTCACCTTCATCACCAAGACGCCGCCGGCCGCCAAGATGATCCTCAAGGCCGCGGGCATCGAGAAGGGCTCCGGCGAGCCGCACAAGACCAAGGTTGCCAAGATCACCGAGGCGCAGGTCCGCGAGATCGCCCAGACCAAGCTGCCCGACCTCAACGCCAACGACCTGGACGCGGCCTCGAAGATCATCGCCGGCACCGCGCGTTCCATGGGCGTCACGGTCGAGGGCTGACCCTCCCCCAGCAGTCATGCGGCCCCAGTCGGCCGCACGTGGCAGGGCCTGCTCGGCCCGTACACCACGACTCCTTTCAGAACACACAGGAGCAAGTTGTGAGCAAGCGCAGCAAGGCTCTCCGCGCTGCGGACGCCAAGGTCGACCGGGAGAAGCTGTACGCCCCGCTCGAGGCCGTCCGTCTCGCCAAGGAGACCTCCACGTCCAAGTTCGACGGCACCGTCGAGGTCGCCTTCCGTCTGGGTGTCGACCCGCGCAAGGCCGACCAGATGGTCCGTGGCACCGTGAACCTCCCGCACGGCACCGGCAAGACCGCCCGGGTCCTGGTCTTCGCGACCGGTGACCGTGCCGAGGCCGCGCGTGCCGCGGGCGCCGACATCGTCGGCGCCGACGAGCTGATCGACGAGGTGTCGAAGGGCCGTCTGGACTTCGACGCCGTCGTCGCCACCCCGGACCTCATGGGCAAGGTCGGCCGCCTCGGCCGCGTGCTCGGCCCGCGTGGTCTGATGCCGAACCCGAAGACCGGCACCGTCACCCCCGACACCGCCAAGGCCGTCACCGAGATCAAGGGCGGCAAGATCGAGTTCCGCGTCGACAAGCACTCGAACCTGCACTTCATCATCGGCAAGACGTCGTTCGACGACAGCAAGCTGGTGGAGAACTACGGCGCCGCGCTGGAGGAGATCCTCCGTCTGAAGCCGTCCGCCGCCAAGGGCCGGTACATCAAGAAGGCCGCCATCACCACCACGATCGGCCCCGGCATCCCGGTCGACCCGAACCGCACCCGCAACCTCCTCACCGAGGAGGACCCGGCCGCCGTCTGAGCCTTCCGCTCACTCCGGTAGCCGCGTCAGGTACGCGTATCGAAGGACGGGTCCCGCAACCTTTCGGGTGCGGGGCCCGTCCTTTCTTCATGCGATCTTCGTATGACTGTCAGGGGCCTGGGCTACGGTGCGGGCGACGGGACTTGAAACAGGGGGACTGGATGAAGAACACGACCGTGCGCCGGACCGGGCTGTCGATCGCGGTGGCCGCCGCACTGACGGGTGTGGCCGCCTGCGGCTCCTCGGGCGGTGACAAGGCGGCCGGCGGGGGCGCGATCCACGTCAGCCCCATCGCCGCGCTGCGTTCCGTGGAGAAGTCCACCGGCAAGGCCGATTCGGCCAAGGTGCGCTCCACCACGACCCTGGGCGACCTCATGGCGCTGAAGGCCGACGGCACCCTCGCCTGGAGCGACGGCCTCAAGGGCACCCTCACGGTCACCTACACGGGCGGCCAGCTGGCCGAGGCGATGCGCAAGGCCGGCTCCGCGTCGATGGAGGCCCGCTATCTCCAGGACGCCTACTACGCGCACATGAGCGACGCCTACGCCCGGCAGTCCGGCGGCAAGCACTGGCTGAAGTACTCCTACGACGACCTCGCCAAGCTCGGCGGCGCCTCCGGGGCGTACATGAAGGACCAGCTCCAGAACTCCACCCCCACCCAGGCGGTGCGGATGCTGCTGGCCTCCGGCGACGTCAGGAAGGTCGGCCAGGAGACCGTCTCCGGCACCCGCACCACGCACTACTCGGGCCGGGTGGACGTGGCCGGACTCGCGGGCAGGAGCAGCAACCTCAGCGCCGCACAGCTGGACGCCCTGAAGAAGCAGCTCAGCCAGGCCGGCGTCACCACCGACACCGTCGACATCTGGATCGACGACGAGAACCTGCTCGTCAAGAAGACCGAGAAGGCGGCCACGGCCAACGGCGCCATGACCAACACCACGTACTACAGCGACTACGGCGTCAAGGTCGGAGTCGAGGCGCCGCCGGCCTCCGACACCAGGGACTTCACCGATCTGCTCAAGTCCGGCGGCGGCACCGTGGCGGGCACCACGGGCGGCATCAGCTCCTGACTGCCTCCCCCCGAAGGACCGGGACGGCCCGATTTGCTCGGGGCCGCCCCGGTCCCGTACTCTTCCATCGAAGCCAAAGACCGCTGGTCGTTGCCGCGCGCTAGTACGAGGGCGCGGTGGCCGAAGGATCCGCTGAAAAGTGGGCGACCCGCGCAGGTGTCAGTGGAAGAACTCCCGGAGTGCACGCGCCGAGCGCGTGTGCGGCCGGTCGAGTCCGCCCCGAGCGCCTGCGCCGGGGCGTTTCGTTTTGCCCAGTCCTCCTTCGGGTCCGCGCGGTCAGAATCACCCGGAAGGAGGCCGAGGCTCTATGGCGACGCCCGAGAAGGCTGCCGCGGTTGCCGAGCTGACGGACAAGTTCCGCAGCTCCAACGCCGCCGTGCTGACCGAGTACCGCGGTCTCACCGTGGCGCAGCTCAAGACGCTGCGCCGGTCGCTCGGTGAGAACGCCCAGTACGCCGTGGTGAAGAACACGCTGACCAAGATTGCGGCCAACGAGGCCGGGATCACGCTGGACGACCAGCTCTTCGCTGGTCCGACGGCTGTCGCCTTCGTCACCGGTGACCCGGTGGAGTCGGCGAAGGGTCTCCGTGACTTCGCCAAGGACAACCCGAATCTCGTCATCAAGGGCGGTGTCCTTGACGGCAAGGCGCTGTCCGCCGACGAGATCAAGAAGCTTGCGGACCTCGAGTCCCGCGAGGTTCTGCTCAGCAAGCTGGCCGGTGCCTTCAAGGCGAAGCAGTCCCAGGCTGCCTCCGTCTTCCAGGCGCTGCCGTCGAAGCTCGTCCGCACCGTGGACGCGCTCCGCGCCAAGCAGGCCGAGCAGGGCGGTGCCGAGTAATTCGGCTCGCTTTCTGATCCTGGCCGCCTGACGCGGCGAGGGTCGCAGCGGGCCGACGTACGCCCGCCTTATCCAGTACATCCGGCACCTGCCGATTGAGTGGAAGGACCGCCATCATGGCGAAGCTCACCCAGGACGAGCTGCTTGCCCAGTTCGAGGAGATGACCCTCATCGAGCTCTCCGAGTTCGTGAAGGCCTTCGAGGACAAGTTCGACGTCACCGCCGCCGCTGCCGCGCCGGTCGTCGTCGCCGGTGGTGCCGCTGGTGGCGCCGCCGCCGAGGCCGAGGAGGAGAAGGACGAGTTCGACGTCATCCTCACCGGCGCCGGCGACAAGAAGATCCAGGTCATCAAGGTCGTGCGTGAGCTGACCTCGCTGGGTCTGAAGGAGGCCAAGGACCTCGTCGACGGCACCCCGAAGCCGGTCCTCGAGAAGGTCAGCAAGGAAGCCGCGGAGAAGGCCGCCGAGTCCCTCAAGGGCGCCGGCGCCTCCGTCGAGGTCAAGTAACACCTCTCGGGCCCCCAGGGCTCGAACGCGCGCTGAGAACGGCTCCTCGGGGCTGTAACGCGGACGCACCGAAGAGCGATCATCCAACCGGGTGGTCGCTCTTCGGCGTCTTCGGAGGACGACCTCGGTTGCCTTGCACTCGCGACGGCGGGGGGTATGGTGATCTTCGTCGTGTCTCCGGCCGGACTCGTTTGGACTGAGAGGCCTTGACGAACCGCACGCAGCGCGCAATTCTCAGGACGCGTCGTCACAAGGATCCGAATCCGAGGCATGGATCGGCGACGAAGAGGGCAGTATCAACGTGCGTTGAGGGCAGCATGCCGAGGGCGTTGACAAGAGCGGTGAGCACAACGAGGGTCGCGAAAAACCCGAGCTGGACATCAGTGTGCCAAGTGGCTACACTGACCCTTTGCGCTGCCTGTTAGCTGTCCCCTGCCCGTCACCAGGGGTCTGCCCTCACCCGAGCACCGATGACAAAACTCCTCTGACCTGGGGTTTCCGTCTCTGTGTGGGAGAGGGGCCGGCACGCGCGTAGTGAGTCCGAGCCCTCGGAAGGACCCCCTCTTGGCCGCCTCGCGCAATGCCTCGACCGCGAATACGAACAACGGCGCCAGCACCGCCCCGCTGCGCATCTCCTTTGCAAAGATCAAGGAGCCTCTTGAGGTTCCGAACCTGCTCGCGCTGCAGACCGAGAGCTTTGACTGGCTGCTCGGCAACACCGCTTGGCAGACTCGGGTCGAGGAGGCTCTGGAGAACGGTCAGGACGTCCCCACCAAGTCCGGTCTGGAGGAGATCTTCGAGGAGATCTCCCCGATCGAGGACTTCTCCGGGTCGATGTCGCTGACGTTCCGGGACCACCGCTTCGAGCCGCCGAAGAACTCGATCGACGAGTGCAAGGAGCGCGACTTCACGTACGCCGCCCCGCTCTTCGTCACCGCCGAGTTCACCAACAACGAGACCGGTGAGATCAAGTCCCAGACGGTCTTCATGGGCGACTTCCCGCTCATGACGAACAAGGGCACCTTCGTCATCAACGGCACCGAGCGTGTCGTGGTGTCGCAGCTGGTCCGTTCCCCCGGTGTCTACTTCGACTCCTCCATCGACAAGACGTCCGACAAGGACATCTTCTCCGCCAAGATCATCCCGTCCCGGGGTGCCTGGCTGGAGATGGAAATCGACAAGCGCGACATGGTCGGTGTGCGCATCGACCGCAAGCGCAAGCAGTCGGTCACCGTCCTCCTGAAGGCGCTCGGCTGGACCACCGAGCAGATCCTTGAGGAGTTCGGCGAGTACGAGTCGATGCGCGCCACCCTGGAGAAGGACCACACCCAGGGCCAGGACGACGCGCTGCTCGACATCTACCGCAAGCTGCGTCCGGGCGAGCCCCCCACGCGTGAGGCCGCGCAGACGCTGCTGGAGAACCTCTACTTCAACTCCAAGCGCTACGACCTCGCCAAGGTCGGCCGCTACAAGGTGAACAAGAAGCTCGGCGCGGACGAGCCGCTGGACGCCGGCGTGCTCACCACCGACGACATCATCGCCACCATCAAGTACCTGGTGAAGCTGCACGCCGGTGAGACCGAGACGGTCGGCGAGTCGGGCCGCAACATCATCGTCGAGACCGACGACATCGACCACTTCGGCAACCGCCGCATCCGCAGCGTCGGCGAGCTGATCCAGAACCAGGTCCGTACGGGTCTCGCCCGTATGGAGCGCGTCGTGCGCGAGCGCATGACCACCCAGGACGTCGAGGCGATCACGCCGCAGACGCTGATCAACATCCGGCCGGTCGTCGCCTCCATCAAGGAGTTCTTCGGCACCAGCCAGCTGTCCCAGTTCATGGACCAGAACAACCCGCTGTCGGGGCTGACGCACAAGCGTCGTCTGAACGCCCTCGGCCCGGGTGGTCTCTCCCGTGAGCGGGCCGGCTTCGAGGTCCGTGACGTCCACCCCTCGCACTACGGCCGCATGTGCCCGATCGAGACGCCCGAAGGCCCGAACATCGGTCTGATCGGCTCGCTCGCCTCCTACGGCCGGGTCAACGCGTTCGGTTTCATCGAGACGCCGTACCGCAAGGTCATCGACGGCCAGGTCTCCGACGAGGTCGACTACCTGACCGCCGACGAGGAGGACCGCTTCGTCATCGCGCAGGCCAACGCGCCGCTCAACGACGACATGCGGTTCGAGGAGGCCCGCGTCCTGGTCCGCCGCCGCGGCGGCGAGGTCGACTACGTCGCGCCGGACGACGTGGACTACATGGACGTCTCGCCGCGCCAGATGGTGTCGGTCGCGACCGCCATGATCCCCTTCCTGGAGCACGACGACGCCAACCGTGCCCTCATGGGCGCGAACATGATGCGGCAGGCCGTGCCGCTCATCAAGTCCGAGTCGCCGCTCGTCGGCACCGGCATGGAGTACCGCTCCGCGGCCGACGCCGGCGACGTGGTCAAGGCCGAGAAGGACGGTGTGGTCCAGGAGGTCTCCGCGGACTACATCACCACCGCCAACGACGACGGCACGTACATCACGTACCGCCTGGCCAAGTTCTCCCGGTCCAACCAGGGCACCTCGGTCAACCAGAAGGTCATCGTCAACGAGGGCGACCGCCTCGTCGAGGGCCAGGTCCTCGCCGACGGCCCGGCCACCCAGAACGGCGAGATGGCCCTCGGCAAGAACCTGCTCGTGGCGTTCATGCCGTGGGAGGGTCACAACTACGAGGACGCGATCATCCTGTCGCAGCGCCTCGTGCAGGACGACGTCCTCTCCTCGATCCACATCGAGGAGCACGAGGTCGACGCCCGTGACACCAAGCTCGGCCCCGAGGAGATCACCCGGGACATCCCGAACGTCTCCGAGGAGGTCCTCGCCGACCTCGACGAGCGCGGCATCATCCGCATCGGTGCCGACGTCGTCGCCGGCGACATCCTGGTCGGCAAGGTCACGCCCAAGGGCGAGACCGAGCTGACCCCGGAGGAGCGCCTGCTGCGCGCCATCTTCGGTGAGAAGGCCCGTGAGGTCCGTGACACCTCGCTGAAGGTCCCGCACGGCGAGATCGGCAAGGTCATCGGCGTCCGCGTCTTCGACCGCGAGGAGGGCGACGAGCTGCCGCCGGGCGTGAACCAGCTGGTCCGCGTCTACGTCGCGCAGAAGCGCAAGATCACCGACGGTGACAAGCTCGCCGGCCGGCACGGCAACAAGGGTGTCATCTCCAAGATCCTGCCGATCGAGGACATGCCGTTCCTGGAGGACGGCACCCCGGTCGACATCATCCTGAACCCGCTGGGTGTGCCGTCCCGAATGAACCCGGGACAGGTCCTGGAGATCCACCTCGGCTGGCTCGCCAGCCGCGGCTGGGACGTCTCCGGCCTCGCGGACGAGTGGGCCCAGCGCCTCCAGGCCATCGGCGCCGACCAGGTCGCCCCGCGCACCAACGTCGCGACCCCGGTCTTCGACGGTGCCCGCGAGGACGAGCTGGCGGGTCTGCTGCAGCACACCATCCCGAACCGCGACGGCGACCGCCTGGTCCTCCCGTCCGGCAAGGCGCGGCTGTTCGACGGCCGCAGCGGTGAGCCGTTCCCGGACCCGATCTCGGTCGGCTACATGTACATCCTGAAGCTGCACCACCTGGTCGACGACAAGCTGCACGCCCGCTCGACCGGTCCGTACTCCATGATCACCCAGCAGCCGCTGGGTGGTAAGGCGCAGTTCGGCGGCCAGCGCTTCGGCGAGATGGAGGTGTGGGCCCTGGAGGCCTACGGCGCCGCGTACGCCCTCCAGGAGCTGCTGACCATCAAGTCCGACGACGTCACCGGCCGCGTGAAGGTCTACGAGGCCATCGTCAAGGGCGAGAACATCCCCGAGCCCGGCATCCCCGAGTCCTTCAAGGTGCTCATCAAGGAGATGCAGTCGCTCTGCCTGAACGTGGAGGTGCTGTCCAGCGACGGTATGTCCATCGAGATGCGCGACACCGACGAGGACGTCTTCCGCGCTGCGGAGGAGCTCGGCATCGACCTGTCCCGGCGCGAGCCGAGCAGCGTCGAAGAGGTCTGACGGGAGTCCGGCAGGGGCCGCGCCACCGCGCGTGGCCCCCGCCGACCCCCAGGCCCCCGTTTCAGACCACAGACTTTCGACCCTGAGAGGGATTGACGCATAGTGCTCGACGTCAACTTCTTCGACGAGCTCCGGATCGGCCTGGCCACCGCTGACGACATCCGTCAGTGGAGCCACGGCGAGGTCAAGAAGCCCGAGACCATCAACTACCGCACCCTCAAGCCGGAAAAGGACGGGCTCTTCTGCGAGAAGATCTTCGGTCCGACCCGGGACTGGGAGTGCTACTGCGGCAAGTACAAGCGCGTCCGCTTCAAGGGCATCATCTGCGAGCGCTGTGGCGTCGAGGTCACGCGCGCCAAGGTGCGCCGTGAGCGGATGGGCCACATCGAGCTGGCCGCCCCCGTCACCCACATCTGGTACTTCAAGGGCGTCCCGTCCCGGCTGGGCTACCTGCTGGACCTCGCCCCGAAGGACCTGGAGAAGGTCATCTACTTCGCGGCGTACATGATCACGTACGTCGACGAGGAGCGCCGTACCCGCGACCTGCCCTCCCTGGAGGCGCACGTCTCGGTCGAGCGCCAGCAGATCGAGAACCGTCGCGACGCCGACCTCGAAGGCCGCGCCAAGAAGCTTGAGACCGACCTGGCCGAGCTGGAGGCCGAGGGCGCCAAGGCCGACGTGCGCCGCAAGGTGCGCGAGGGTGCCGAGCGCGAGATGAAGCAGCTGCGCGACCGCGCGCAGCGCGAGATCGACCGTCTCGACGAGGTGTGGAACCGGTTCAAGAACCTCAAGGTCCAGGACCTGGAGGGCGACGAGCTGCTCTACCGCGAGCTGCGGGACCGCTTCGGCACGTACTTCGACGGCTCGATGGGTGCCGCGGCGCTGCAGAAGCGCCTGGAGTCCTTCGACCTCGACGAGGAGGCCGAGCGCCTCCGCGAGATCATCCGCACCGGCAAGGGCCAGAAGAAGACCCGCGCCCTGAAGCGGCTCAAGGTCGTCTCCGCGTTCCTGCAGACGTCCAACAGCCCCAAGGGCATGGTCCTGGACTGCGTCCCGGTCATCCCGCCGGACCTGCGTCCGATGGTGCAGCTGGACGGTGGCCGCTTCGCGACCTCCGACCTGAACGACCTGTACCGCCGTGTCATCAACCGCAACAACCGCCTGAAGCGGCTTCTCGACCTCGGCGCGCCCGAGATCATCGTGAACAACGAGAAGCGCATGCTCCAGGAGGCGGTCGACGCCCTCTTCGACAACGGCCGCCGCGGCCGCCCGGTCACGGGCCCCGGCAACCGTCCGCTGAAGTCCCTCAGCGACATGCTGAAGGGCAAGCAGGGCCGTTTCCGCCAGAACCTGCTCGGCAAGCGAGTCGACTACTCGGCGCGTTCCGTCATCGTCGTCGGCCCGCAGCTCAAGCTGCACCAGTGCGGTCTGCCCAAGGCGATGGCCCTGGAGCTGTTCAAGCCGTTCGTGATGAAGCGCCTGGTCGACCTGAACCACGCGCAGAACATCAAGTCGGCCAAGCGCATGGTCGAGCGCGGCCGCACCGTGGTGTACGACGTCCTCGAAGAGGTCATCGCCGAGCACCCGGTGCTGCTGAACCGTGCGCCCACCCTGCACCGCCTCGGCATCCAGGCCTTCGAGCCGCAGCTGGTCGAGGGCAAGGCCATCCAGATCCACCCGCTCGTCTGCACCGCGTTCAACGCGGACTTCGACGGTGACCAGATGGCCGTGCACCTGCCGCTGTCCGCGGAGGCGCAGGCCGAGGCCCGCATCCTGATGCTGTCCTCGAACAACATCCTCAAGCCGGCCGACGGCCGCCCGGTGACGATGCCGACCCAGGACATGGTCCTCGGTCTGTTCTTCCTCACCACCGACGGCGAGCTGCGTGACACCAAGGGCGAGGGCCGCGCGTTCGGCTCCACGGCCGAGGCGATCATGGCGTTCGACGCCGGCGAGCTGGCGCTGCAGTCGCAGATCGACATCCGCTTCCCGGTGGGCACCATCCCGCCGCGCGGCTGGATGCCGCCGGCCCGCGAGGAGGGTGAGCCCGAGTGGCAGCAGGGTGACTCGTTCCGCCTGCGCACCACCCTGGGCCGCGCGCTCTTCAACGAGCTGCTGCCCGAGGACTACCCGTTCGTCGACTACTCGGTGGGCAAGAAGCAGCTCTCCGAGATCGTCAACGACCTGGCCGAGCGCTACCCCAAGGTCATCGTGGCGGCGACGCTCGACAACCTGAAGGCGTCCGGCTTCTACTGGGCGACCCGTTCCGGTGTCACCGTGGCCATCTCCGACGTCGTCGTCCCCGAGGCGAAGAAGGAGATCGTCCGCGGGTACGAGGCGCAGGACGAGAAGGTCCAGAAGCAGTACGAGCGCGGTCTGATCACCAAGGAAGAGCGCACGCAGGAGCTCATCGCGATCTGGACCAAGGCGACCAACGAGGTCGCCGAGGCGATGAACGAGAACTTCCCCAAGACGAACCCCATCTTCATGATGGTTGACTCGGGTGCCCGAGGAAACATGATGCAGATGCGGCAGATCGCCGGTATGCGTGGTCTGGTGTCGAACGCGAAGAACGAGACCATCCCGCGTCCGATCAAGGCGTCCTTCCGTGAGGGCCTGTCCGTGCTGGAGTACTTCATCTCCACGCACGGTGCCCGTAAGGGTCTGGCGGACACCGCCCTGCGTACCGCCGACTCGGGTTACCTGACCCGTCGTCTGGTGGACGTCTCGCAGGACGTCATCATCCGCGAGGAGGACTGCGGCACCGAGCGCGGTCTGAAGCTGCGGATCGCGAGCCGCGGCGCCGACGGTGTGCTGCGCAAGGCGGACGACGTCGAGACCAGCGTCTACGCCCGCATGCTCGCCGAGGACGTCGTCATCGACGGCAAGGTGATCGCGCCGGCCAACGTGGACCTGGGCGACGTGCTCATCGACCAGCTCGTGCACCACGGCATCGAGGAGGTCAAGACCCGCTCGATCCTGACCTGCGAGTCGCACGTCGGCACCTGCGCGATGTGCTACGGCCGTTCGCTGGCCACCGGCAAGCTGGTCGACATCGGTGAGGCGGTCGGCATCATCGCCGCCCAGTCCATCGGTGAGCCCGGCACCCAGCTGACGATGCGTACCTTCCACACCGGTGGTGTGGCCGGTGACGACATCACCCAGGGTCTGCCGCGTGTCGTCGAGCTCTTCGAGGCCCGTACCCCGAAGGGTGTCGCCCCGATCTCCGAGGCCTCCGGCCGCGTCCGGATCGAGGAGACCGAGAAGACCAAGAAGCTGGTCGTCACCCCGGACGACGGCAGCGACGAGACGGCGTTCCCGATCTCGAAGCGCGCCAAGGTCCTGGTCCGCGAGGGCGAGCACGTCGAGGTGGGCCAGCAGCTCACCGTGGGT
The DNA here is from genome assembly GCF_024753135.1 of Streptomyces pyxinicus. Lineage (GTDB taxonomy): Bacteria > Actinomycetota > Actinomycetes > Streptomycetales > Streptomycetaceae > Streptomyces > Streptomyces pyxinicus. The sequence continues at coordinate 167,290 of NZ_JANUGP010000011.1, forward strand.
GCCACCAACCCGCACGACGTGCTGCGCATCCTGGGCCAGCGTGCCGTCCAGGTCCACCTGGTCGGCGAGGTCCAGAAGGTCTACAACTCGCAGGGTGTGTCGATCCACGACAAGCACATCGAGATCATCATCCGGCAGATGCTGCGCCGTGTGACGATCATCGAGTCGGGCGACGCCGAGCTGCTGCCCGGCGAGCTGGTCGAGCGCTCGAAGTTCGAGCAGGAGAACCGTCGGGTGGTCCAGGAGGGCGGTCACCCCGCCTCCGGTCGTCCGCAGCTGATGGGTATCACCAAGGCCTCGCTGGCGACGGAGTCCTGGCTGTCGGCCGCCTCCTTCCAGGAGACGACCCGAGTCCTGACGGACGCGGCGATCAACGCCAAGTCCGACAGCCTCATCGGCCTCAAGGAGAACGTCATCATCGGTAAGCTCATCCCGGCCGGTACGGGCCTGTCCCGCTACCGCAACATCCGGGTGGAGCCGACCGAGGAGGCCAAGGCCGCGATGTACTCGGCCGTCGGCTACGACGACATCGACTACTCGCCGTTCGGCACCGGCTCCGGCCAGGCCGTTCCGCTGGAGGACTACGACTACGGTCCGTACAACCAGTAGGCGGGCAGTCCGAAGGGCGGCCACCCCCACCGGGGGTGGCCGCCCTTCGGCGTGTGCGGGGGACGTCAGCGGGCGGGTTGCACCTCGCGGTCCGGGGCCGGTGCCGGGGCGGGCCGGCGCAGGGCGGCGAGGTCGGGCAGCAGGGTCAGCAGGGCGGCGACGGCGAGGACCGCGCCCAGCCACAGGGGGGCGCGCAGACCGTAGCCGCCGATGCCGAGGCCGCCGAGCCAGGAGCCGATGACCACGCCCAGGGTGATGCACGAGGAGTGCACGGTGTTGACCAGCGGGCGGGCGTTGGCGGTGCGCTGGACCCGGCTGATCATCGCGGGGTTCATGGTGACCCCGACGAGGCCGATCCCCATCATGGCGGCCAGGGCCGGCGCCTTGACGTCGGCGAGCAGGGCGAAGCAGACCAGGAACACGATGTTGAGCGAGACGCCGAGGGCCAGGACCCGGATGGTGTGGGTGTCGGCGAACCGGGCGACCACGGCGTTGCCGATCACGGTGGCGGCGCCGTACGCCAGCAGCAGCAGTGGCACGATGCCCCGGGAGAAGCCGGTGACGTCGGTCAGGATGGGCGTGAAGTACGAGAAGGCGGCGAAGGTGGCGCCGATGATGAGCGTGGAGGTGCTGAGGACGAACCACAGCCGGCCGCTGCGGAAGGCGGCCAGCTCCTCCCGTACGTCCCCGGCGTCCTCGGCGTGGCCGAGCGGGGGTACGGCGGCCATGGTCGCCACGGCGGCGATCACGGTGATGACGCCGACGGCCACGAAGCCGGCCCGCCAGCCCCACCGCTCGCCGATCAGGGTGGACAGCGGCAGTCCGAGCAGGGTGCCGACCATCAGGCCCTGCATGGCCACTCCGGTGGCCCGGCCGCGCAGCTCCGGTGTGGTGATCTGGGCGACGACGGAGAGGGACACACCGAAGAAGGCGGCGGAGGCGGTGCCGGTGATCAGGCGGGCCACCAGCATCAGCCAGTAGGTGGTGGCGACCCCGGCCAGCACGTTGCCGACCAGGAACACGACGAACAGGGTGAGCAGCGCGGCCTTGGGCCGGAGCTTGAGGACGGCGACCGTGGCGAAGGGGCCGCCGACCGCCATGGCGAGTGCGAACGCCGTGATCAGATAGCCGACCTGGGGGATGGAGACGTGCAGATCATCGGCGATCTGCGGCATCAGGCCGCCGACCAGGAACTCGCTGGTGACCATGGCGAAGATGCCAAGGGCCATCAGATAGACGGACTTGGGCATGGAGGGGGCTCCTCGGTCGGTGTGTGGGTGGTGTCGTGCTGTTGCGTTTATTGGACTGATCTGTACAAAATTGGCGCGTGCGTCGCCCCCGAGTCCGCCGGAGAGCGGGGGCGGGAATGCTCAGACGGTCGCGCCGGCCCGCAGGGCGTCCAGGCCCGTGCGGGCGACCTGGTCCAGGACCGGCCGGTCCGCGCCGGACTGCGCGGCCACCCGCATTCCCGAGATCACGGAGGTCAGGTACCAGGCGAGTCCCTCGGCCGGGCGGTCCGAGGTGACCGATCCGTCCCGCCTGCCCTGTTCGACGACGGTCCGCAGCGAGAACAGCCGCCGCTGCAGGTCCTTCTCCAGGATCGCGGCGATGTGCGGGTCGTTGGCGGCCAGGCTGGTGATGGTGTTGACGGTGAAGCAGCCGGAGCCGTAGCCGTCACGCCGGTTCTCCATCTCGCCGTCCAGAATCACGGTCAGGAAGGACTCCAGGCGCTCCAGCGCGCTGGGGCCCTCCTCGCCGAGCACCTCGATCTGCCGGGCGGTCATCGTGTCGACGTAGTGTGACAGCGCCCGGCGGAACAGGTCGTTCTTGGACTTGAAGGTGTTGTAGATGCTGCTGCGGCCGAGCCCGGTGGCCTCGCACAGGTCCTGGGTGGACGTGGCCTCGTAGCCCTTGGTCCAGAAGACGCGGCACGCCGCCTCTACGGCCCTGTCCTCGTCGAACTGTCGTGGTCGGCCCATGTCCGGCATGGTAGCAGTTATGGAATGACCGACTCAAAAGCGGCGCGGGTCCGGTCCCGGCGGGGGATGTGCGGGACCGGACCCGCGGTCACGGGGGGCGGTCAGACCGTGCTGCCGCCGTCCACGCCCAGCCGGGCGCCATTGGTGTAGCCGGCCGAGGGAGAGGCCAGGTAGGCCACCGCGGCGGCGATCTCCTCGGCCTGGCCGTACCGGCCGAGCGGCGACTGACCCTTCTGGTGGGCGGCGTTCGGACCGTCCGCCGGGTTCATGTCGGTGTCCGTGGCACCCGGCGCGACCTCGTTGACGGTGATGCCGCGCGGCCCGAGGTCCCGTGCCAGCCCCTTGGTCAGCCCGGTGATCGCCGCCTTGCTGGCCGCGTACGCCGCGAAACCGGCCGAGGGCACCCGCTCGCCCAGGCAGGAACCGATGTTGACGATCCGGCCGCCCTCGGGCAGGTGCCGCGCCGCCGCCCGGGCGGCGAGCAGCGGCGCCCGGGTGTTCACCGCGAGAATGCGGTCCACCGTCTCGACCGGCACCTGCTCGATCCCGTGCAGGTCCGGGTCGTACACCCCGGCGTTGTTGACGAGGACGTCCAGCCGTCCCAGCTCACGGACGGTCTCCTCCACCGCCCTCTCGACGGCCTCGGCGTCCTCGGCGTCCGCCTGGAGGGCGAGCACCCGGCGCCCCGTCTTCTCGCGGATGCGGTCCGCGACGGCCGCCGCCGCCCCGGCGCCCGACCGGTAGGTCAGGGCCACGTCGGCCCCGTCCTCGGCCAGCCGCAGCGCGATGGCGGCCCCGATGCCCCGGCTTCCGCCGGTGACCAGGGCGACCTTGCCGCTCAACTGCTCGCTCATCGGTTCTCCGTGTCTCCTCGTCCCTGTTCGGTCCCTGCTCGGCCGGCGCTCACGCCTGGTACGAGCCGTACTGCTCGGCGATCTCCTTGGCGCGGGGATTGTCCGCCGGGTCGAACACCGGGATGTCCTCGCCCCGCACCGCCTCCTTGCCGGCCTCCAGGAAGAACCGCTCGAAGCCGCCGGGCGTGAACAGCAGCAGCTGCTTGGCCGGGTGCAGACCGGTGTTCCGGAAGCCGTGCACCGTCCCGCGCGGCACGAACACGAAGTCCCCGGCCCGCACCTGGTACGTCTCGCCGTCGGCGTAGATCTCCAGTTCGCCCTCGATGAGGTAGAACGCCTCGTCCTCGTGCCGGTGGTCGTGCAGTGGCGGGCCGCCGCCGGGCGGCACCGACGCCTCCAGCACGGCCAGAGAGCCGGCCGACTCCTCGTGGCCGACCTTGACGGAGTAGACGTCCCCGTTCAGCCACACCGACGGCCCCTGCCCGGCGGGGACGTGCAGCACCTTGCGCACGATGGGGGGCTTGTCGGTGTTCTGCTGCTCCAGCAGCGACATCGGATGCTCTCTTTCTCGGGATCTGGGGCTCTCGGGCGTTCTCGGGATCTCAGGTGGACTGCAGCGCGGAGGCGGAGAGCGACTGGCCGTCCGTCAGCGCCGGATGCGCCTGCGCGGGCACCTCCTGGCCGTCCCGTTCGACGGTCAGCAGCCGGAGCCAGCCGTCCCGGCACGCCACGAAGAGACGGGCGCCGACCCGGCGCACGGTGCCCGGGGCGGCAGTCGGCAGCTCCTGCGGCACCGCCGCGTCGACCGACAGCACCGGCACGCGCTCACCGGCCGTGGTCACGGCGAAGGCCCCCGGGTGCCGGTAGCCGGCCCGGACGTGGCAGGAGACCTCGTGCGTCGAACAGGCGAAGTCCAGGCGGTAGTCGTCCTCGCCGGGCCGGGAGAAGTACGAACGCCCGGCCGGGTCCTGGGGGACCCGCGGGAAGCTGCGCTCCACGAGCTGCGGTATCAGGTCGAGCAGCATGAGCACATTGGCCCGCTCCTGGACGGTACGCAGCTCAAGTGCCGTCTCCCTGCCGGTCAGCGGGGTGCGGTGCTGGGCGATGATGGCGCCGGTGTCCAGCCCCGGCGCCATCTCGATGGCGGTGACCGCACCGTCGGTCTCGCCGTTGCGCACCATCCAGTAGAAGGGCGCGAGGCCGGCGTACCGGGGCAGCGGGCTCGGATGGAAGTTGACGCAGGTCACCTTGGGCGTCGCGAGCAGTCGCGGCTTCAGGATGCGCTGGAAGTTGCCCACGATCAGGTAGTCGGGGGCGAGTTGGCGCACCCGCTCCACGACCTCGGGGCTGTTGACGTCGTGCGGGCGCAGCACGGGTACGCCCAGAGCGGTGGCCCGCTGCTCCAGGTCCACCTGGTCGGCATCGGCGTCGAAGTAGCCGCAGGTGCGGCCGGGTGCGCTGGTGACCACGGCCGCCAGTTCGACGAGCGGGTGGCCGTGCAGCATGTCGAGGAAGGGGGCGCCGAGCTTGGAGTTGACCTCCGAGAACAGCACCACGCGTATGGATTCGGTCATGGCGGGACTCCGATCCGAGAGAGGAACGGTCTAGAAGAAGGGCGAGGAGGACCGGCCACCGAGCAGCACGTTGCCGGTCAGCTGGAGGATCGAGTCCTGGGCGACGGCGTGCTGGCACATGGTGTTCGCATCCCGCAGCCAGCGGTCCATCGGCGAACTGCGCCGGTAGACGGAGGCCCCGCCGACGAGGTCGAAGAGGCGGTGCACGATCCGGCGAGCGGTGCGGAAGGCGTGGTAGCGGGCGAGCGCGGTCTCCACCCGCTCGTCGGCGCCGCGCTCCGCGCCGCGCTCCAGCGCCGTCCACTGCCGCTCCAGCGTGGTGTAGACGGCCGCCCGGGCAGCCGTCAGTTCCATCTCCAGCTCGGCGACGGTCTGCTGCACCCGCACATCCCGCGCCCAGGGCGTGCCGGTCTCCCGGTCGACCCGCTGGGCGGCGAGTTCCCGGACGTGATCCAGGGCCGCCCGCCCCAGGCCGAGCGGAATGCCCGCCATCTTGCGCAGGATCGCGTCGGGGGCGTCGTGCAGCGGGCCCTTGCGCACCGGCTCGGCGAAGGAGAACGAGTGCTCCTGTGGCACGAACAGGTCCCGCACCTCGTAGTCCACCGAGCCCGATCCGGCCAGCCCCGTGGTGTGCCAGGTGTCGATGCTCTCGTAGGACCGCGGGGGCGCCAGCATCACGCGCCACAGCCCCTTGCCGGTCGCCGGGTCGATGACGGGCTCGCCGTTCTCGTGCACCGTGCAGCCGGCCGCGAGCACATCGCAGTGCGTGGAGCCGGAGCCGAACCGCCAGCGGCCCGAGACCAGGTAGCCGCCCTCGACCCGCTCGGCCCGGCCCTGCGGGTAGATCCACCCGGACTGGGCCAGGTCGAGGGAGGGGTAGAGGCGGCGGGCGACGTCCTGGTCGAGGAAGCCGGAGTAGATGCCGGAATCCATACCGATCATCGAGCACCAGGCCGCCGACACGTCGCCGTAGGCGATGGTCTCGATCAGCCGGGTCTGCTCCATGGACGTCAGTTCCGGGCCGCCCCAGTCCCGGGGCATGGCGGCGCGGAACACCCCGGCGCCGCGCAGCAGCGCGACGATGTCCTCGGGGAGCCGCCGGTGCTCCTCGATCCGGGCGGAGTTCTCGCGCAGGAGGGGCCGCAGCTCGCGGGCGCGGGCGAGGATCGCGTCGGCGGTCCGGGGCACGCTGGTCTCGGTCACGGCGGTCTCGGTCACGGCGGTTGCGGGCACGGCTGTGCCGGTGGTCGTGGTGCTCATGGCTTGGTCGGGCCTTTCTGCGGTGGTCAGACGTAGCGGCCGGGGGCGATCACCCGGTGCGGATCGACGGCGTCCCGCAGCCGTCGGGTGAGGGCGAGGGCTCCGGGGTCGGTGAGCCGGCCGGCCCAGTCGCCGTGGTCGACGTCCAGTCGGTACGGCAGGTAGCCGGCGGCGCCGAACAGCTCGTAGAGCCGGTCCAGGGCGGCGTGTGCCTGCCGGGGGCCGGTGCCCTCGCGGGGGAAGCGCAGGGACACGACGAGGTCGATCACATCGGCGTCCAGCGCGTTGACCGTGGCCCCGGGGCGTATCCCGGTCTCCTCGTGCACCTGGTCCAGCAGCCGCAGTGCCGCGGTCACGTCCCGGCCGGTGAAGGGCACCAGCGGCAGGAAGAAGATCCAGCCGCCTCCCTCGCCGTCCACCAGCTCCGCGTCCCGGCCGACGGCCGAGCGCAGCATCTCCTCGTGGTGCGCCACGCTGCCCGCGTAGCCGTGCTCCACCACCCGTGCGACCACGTCGTCGGCGGCCGGGGGCTCCTGGTCCGAGCGGGCGAAGGAGGTGAACAGCCCGGAGGCGTCCGCCCGCCGGCGCACCTCGCCGGTCATCGCGTCCGCCACGGCGGCCGTACCGCCGAGCGCGATGTGGGTGAGGTATCCGCCGGGGCCGCCGGCCGTGCCGTAGGTCGTCGCGGAGGTGGTGTCGTAGATCTTGAGCACCCCGTGCACCAGGCCCTGGACGTGCCAGTGGCGCAGTTCGTCGACGGCGGCGGCCAGCCGGTCGCGGTCGAACGCCAGCCGCAGCACCCGCTGGGCCTCGGGCCGGGGCAGCAGCCGGACGACACCGGCGGTGACGATGCCGAACGGCGACTGGGTGAACAGGTGCAGCAGGGAGGGGCCGAGGCCGTACGGGTTCGGGGCCAGTCCGGCCGTGGGCAGGCCGGCCGAGCGTGCGCCGGGCCACCAGCCGACCCGGATCACCTCGCCGTCCGGCAGGACCACCTCCAGGCCGACCAGGTCGTCGGTGCGCTGCCGGCGCAGTCCGACACCGCGGTCCAGGGCGTTGCCGAGCACGCTGGAGTGCCCGGAGGAGGCCGTGACGTTCAGCATCCGGGGACCGCCGGTCAGCTCCGACGTCAGCCGGAGCTGGGTGACGCCCGGCTCCACGACGGCGTGACCCGCCTCGACGTCCAGTTCACGGATGCGGTCCAGGCCGTCCAGCTCCAGTCGTACCGCCCCGTCGTGCGCGGCCTCCCGGGAACCGAGGCCCCAGTTGCGGCCGGTGGACACGGCGTGCAGCGGTGGGGCGTCGGGCCGGGCGAAGGCCCGCACCACGTCCGGCACCTGTCCGGCGTGCGCCGGGCGGATCATGGCCGGCAGCAGGCGGCCGGCGAAGTCCGAGACGTTCCCGCCGGGCTCGGGTGCGCGCACGATCCGCTCCGGGTCGTCACCGAGCGCGCGCCGGACGGCCGCGAGCGCGTCGTCCAAAGCGAGGCCGGATGCCGGATCGGCGGCTGCGGCGGAGGCCGCAAGCACGGTTTCGGTCATGAAATTCCCCCTGAAAACAGTGAAAAGCGGTGAAACAGTGGCGGAACGCCGACGGGCGCCGACGGAACAGCCAGGGCGGGCGGGTGCGCGTGGCGCGCCGTCCGGCCCGGTCCCGCGCGCGAACCGGTCAGGGCCGGGTGGCGGCCGCTCCGGACAGATAGACGGGTTCGAGGGAGGCGTCCCGGTCCGCGTGGACCAAGGCCATCACCCGGATCACCCGCGGCATCTCCCCGTCCCAGCGGGGTTCGGCGGAGCACAGGCACGGCACGTTCAGGACGCCCCGCTCCTGGAGGACGAGCGGCGGGATGTCGGCGGTGAGGTCGGGTGTGACGGTGAAGAAGAGGGCCTCGACGTCGGCGGCCGCCAGGCCGTTGTGCCCCAGCAGTTCGCGGACCAGGTCCTCGGTCGCCGTGCGGATGTCCTGGCGGGTGTCGGCGCGGACGCCGGTCGCGCCCCGGACGGCTCGGACGGTGCCGCTCATGTCGTGGTCATACGGCCGTGGTGGAACAGCAGGGCCGCCCGGCTCCCGGCGCTTTCGCGCGTCGCCGTGACCCGGCCGAGGAACAGACAGTGGTCGCCCTCGGGGTACACGGCGCTCACCGTGCAGGTCAGGGTGGCGAGCGAGCCGGTGAGGACCGGGCCCGCGGGGTCGGCGGGGTCGAAGTGGGAGGCGAGCGCGTCGCCGGTGGGCTTGGCCTGCGAGGCGAAGAGGCGGGCCAGCGGCTCCTGCTCGCCGGCCAGCAGGTGCAGCCGGAACCCGCCCGTGGTGGAGGCCAGCAGGTGTGCCCGGGAGGCCTTCAGCAGGGACACCAGGAGGGTGGGCGGGCTGAGGGTGACGGAGGTCAGGGAGTTGACCGTCGTGGCGACGGTATCGGCGCCCTCTCCGGTGGTCAGGACGGCGACGCCGGTCGGGAAGAGCCGCATCACGGACCGCAGATCCGGCTCCGGAGGTGCGGCAGGGAACGAGCCCCGGCTCATTCGGTAGGTCCTTTCCGTATGGACGCGCTTGTGGCGCGGGCTGGACGACGGTCACGGTTTTTTGTACCGGCCGATCCATTAGCAGCGAACTTATCAGACACCTGCACGTCGTTCGCAAGAACTAATAGGTGGCGCGATCAGGGTGCTTGACACCCGGGTCGGCGCATGGCAGAGAGGGTGGCGGGGGCTCCGGCCTCGCTCCGGTCCCCGCAGGTCGCCGGGCCCCGCCCATTTGTTTTGACCGCAGCGAATGAGGTAGGTACGCTCAGACCTTGTGCCTGGGGTGTGCCCTGGCTCTGGTGCGTGCCTTCAGACCGCATCGTGAGCCGTGATCGGCCACCGTGATCCGCGCCCTTCTCGCCCCTGGCGGCGAGGGTCTGCCGGATTCGACACACCCGACCGCGTGGGTCGGCGACGTTCCAGGTTAGCTGTACCCATCGGCACACAGAAACCGGAGAAGTAGTGCCTACGATCCAGCAGCTGGTCCGCAAGGGCCGGCAGGACAAGGTCGAAAAGAACAAGACGCCCGCACTTGAGGGTTCCCCTCAGCGTCGTGGCGTCTGCACGCGTGTGTTCACGACCACCCCGAAGAAGCCGAACTCGGCCCTGCGTAAGGTCGCGCGTGTGCGTCTGACCAGCGGGATCGAGGTCACCGCTTACATTCCGGGTGAGGGACACAACCTGCAGGAGCACTCCATCGTGCTCGTGCGCGGCGGCCGTGTGAAGGACCTGCCCGGTGTTCGCTACAAGATCATCCGCGGTTCCCTTGACACCCAGGGTGTCAAGAACCGCAAGCAGGCCCGCAGCCGCTACGGCGCCAAGAAGGAGAAGTAAGAATGCCTCGTAAGGGCCCCGCCCCGAAGCGCCCGGTCATCATCGACCCGGTCTACGGCTCTCCTCTGGTGACCTCCCTGATCAACAAGGTGCTGCTGAACGGCAAGCGCTCCACCGCCGAGCGCATCGTGTACGGCGCCATGGAGGGCCTGCGCGAGAAGACCAGCAACGACCCGGTCATCACGCTGAAGCGCGCGCTGGAGAACATCAAGCCGACCCTTGAGGTCAAGTCCCGCCGTGTCGGTGGCGCCACCTACCAGGTGCCGATCGAGGTCAAGCCCGGCCGCGCCAACACCCTGGCGCTGCGCTGGCTGGTCGGTTACTCCCGCGCCCGTCGCGAGAAGACCATGACCGAGCGTCTCCTCAACGAGCTTCTCGACGCCTCGAACGGCCTCGGTGCGGCCGTGAAGAAGCGCGAGGACACCCACAAGATGGCCGAGTCCAACAAGGCCTTCGCGCACTACCGCTGGTAGTCGCTACCCACATCGAGACCGAGAGAAGACTGAAGCCTTATGGCTACCACTTCACTTGACCTGGCCAAGGTCCGCAACATCGGGATCATGGCCCACATCGACGCGGGCAAGACGACCACCACCGAGCGGATCCTGTTCTACACCGGTGTGTCCTACAAGATCGGTGAGGTCCACGACGGCGCTGCCACCATGGACTGGATGGAGCAGGAGCAGGAGCGTGGCATCACGATCACCTCTGCTGCCACCACCTGTCACTGGCCGCTCGAAGACGTCGACCACACCATCAACATCATCGACACCCCGGGTCACGTCGACTTCACCGTCGAGGTGGAGCGCTCCCTGCGCGTGCTCGACGGTGCCGTGACGGTGTTCGACGGCGTCGCCGGTGTCGAGCCCCAGTCCGAGACGGTGTGGCGTCAGGCGGACCGCTACGGCGTCCCGCGCATCTGCTTCGTCAACAAGCTCGACCGGACCGGTGCCGAGTTCCACCGCTGCGTCGACATGATCTCTGACCGCCTCGGCGCTCAGCCGATCGTGATGCAGCTGCCGATCGGTGCCGAGGCCGACTTCAAGGGCGTCATCGACCTCGTGACGATGAAGGCCCTGGTCTGGTCCGCCGAGGCCACCAAGGGCGAGATGTACGACACCGTCGACATCCCGGACACGCACACCGAGGCTGCCGAGGAGTACCGCGGCAAGCTGCTGGAGGCCGTGGCCGAGAACGACGAAGAGATCATGGAGCTGTACCTGGAGGGCCAGGAGCCTTCCGTGGAGCAGCTGTACGCCGCGATCCGTCGTATCACCATCGCGTCCGGCAAGGGCACCGGCACCACCGTGACCCCGGTGTTCTGCGGTACCGCGTTCAAGAACAAGGGCGTCCAGCCCCTGCTCGACGCGGTCGTGCGCTACCTGCCGTCCCCGGTCGACATCGAGGCCATCGAGGGCCACGACGTCAAGGACCCCGAGGTCGTCGTCAAGCGCAAGCCGTCCGACGAGGAGCCCCTCTCGGCGCTGGCGTTCAAGATCATGAGCGACCCGCACCTCGGCAAGCTCACCTTCGTCCGGGTCTACTCGGGCCGCCTGGAGTCCGGCACCGCGGTGCTGAACTCCGTCAAGGGCAAGAAGGAGCGCATCGGCAAGATCTACCGCATGCACGCCAACAAGCGTGAGGAGATCGAGTCGGTGGGCGCCGGCGACATCGTCGCCGTCATGGGCCTGAAGCAGACCACCACCGGTGAGACGCTGTCCGACGACAAGAACCCGGTCATCCTGGAGTCCATGGACTTCCCGGCGCCGGTCATCCAGGTCGCCATCGAGCCCAAGTCGAAGGGCGACCAGGAGAAGCTCGGCGTCGCGATCCAGCGCCTGGCCGAGGAGGACCCGTCGTTCCAGGTCCACTCGGACGAGGAGACCGGCCAGACCATCATCGGTGGTATGGGCGAGCTGCACCTTGAGGTGCTGGTCGACCGTATGCGCCGTGAGTTCAAGGTCGAGGCCAACGTCGGCAAGCCGCAGGTGGCCTACCGCGAGACGATCCGCAAGGCCGTCGAGCGCGTCGACTACACCCACAAGAAGCAGACCGGTGGTACCGGTCAGTTCGCGAAGGTGCAGATCGGCATCGAGCCGCTTGAGGGTGGCGACACCTCGTACGAGTTCGTGAACAAGGTGACCGGTGGCCGCATCCCGAAGGAGTACATCCCTTCGGTCGACGCGGGTGCGCAGGAGGCCATGCAGTTCGGCATCCTGGCCGGCTACGAGATGACCGGCGTCCGCGTCATCCTCCACGACGGTGGCTACCACGAGGTCGACTCCTCCGAGCTCGCCTTCAAGATCGCCGGTTCGCAGGCCTTCAAGGAGGCCGCGCGCAAGGCCAGCCCCGTGCTGCTCGAGCCGATGATGGCCGTCGAGGTCACCACGCCCGAGGACTACATGGGCGAGGTCATCGGTGACATCAACTCCCGCCGTGGCCAGATCCAGGCCATGGAGGAGCGGGCTGGTGCCCGCGTCGTGAAGGGCCTCGTGCCCCTGTCGGAGATGTTCGGCTACGTCGGCGACCTCCGTAGCAAGACGTCGGGTCGCGCAAGCTACTCGATGCAGTTCGACTCCTACGCCGAGGTTCCGCGGAACGTCGCCGAGGAGATCATCGCGAAGGCCAAGGGCGAGTAACGCACCGCGTTCACACGCCGTAGGCTTGACTCCGGAGCCTCCAGGGGCATTCCCCCGCGAACGCGGACGGAATGCCCCCGGGTTCCGGGCCTTTACAGCAAAGATCACCTGGCGCCGATGAAGTAAGGCGTACAGAACCACTCCACAGGAGGACCCCAGTGGCGAAGGCGAAGTTCGAGCGGACTAAGCCGCACGTCAACATCGGCACCATCGGTCACATCGACCACGGTAAGACGACCCTCACGGCCGCCATTACCAAGGTGCTGCACGACGCGTACCCGGACCTGAACGAGGCCACCCCGTTCGACAACATCGACAAGGCGCCCGAGGAGCGCCAGCGCGGTATCACCATCTCCATCGCGCACGTCGAGTACCAGACCGAGGCGCGTCACTACGCCCACGTCGACTGCCCGGGTCACGCGGACTACATCAAGAACATGATCACCGGTGCCGCGCAGATGGACGGCGCGATCCTGGTGGTCGCCGCCACCGACGGCCCGATGCCGCAGACCAAGGAGCACGTGCTCCTGGCCCGCCAGGTCGGCGTCCCGTACATCGTCGTCGCCCTGAACAAGGCCGACATGGTGGACGACGAGGAGATCCTGGAGCTCGTCGAGCTCGAGGTCCGTGAGCTCCTCACCGAGTACGAGTTCCCCGGCGACGACGTTCCGGTCGTCAAGGTCTCCGCGCTCAAGGCCCTCGAGGGCGAGCAGGAGTGGGTGGACTCCGTCCTCAACCTGATGAAGGCCGTCGACGAGTCGATCCCGCAGCCGGAGCGCGACGTCGACAAGCCGTTCCTCATGCCGATCGAGGACGTCTTCACGATCACCGGTCGTGGCACCGTCGTCACCGGTCGTATCGAGCGCGGCATCCTCAAGGTCAACGAGACCGTCGACATCATCGGCATCAAGACCGAGAAGACCACCACCACGGTCACCGGTATCGAGATGTTCCGCAAGCTGCTCGACGAGGGCCAGGCCGGTGAGAACGTCGGCCTGCTGCTCCGCGGCATCAAGCGCGAGGACGTCGAGCGCGGCCAGGTCATCATCAAGCCGGGCTCGGTCACCCCGCACACGGAGTTCGAGGCTCAGGCGTACATCCTGTCCAAGGACGAGGGTGGCCGTCACACGCCGTTCTTCAACAACTACCGCCCGCAGTTCTACTTCCGTACCACGGACGTGACCGGCGTCGTGACCCTCCCCGAGGGCACCGAGATGGTCATGCCGGGCGACAACACCGAGATGTCGGTGGCGCTGATCCAGCCCATCGCCATGGAGGAGGGCCTGAAGTTCGCCATCCGTGAGGGTGGTCGCACGGTGGGCGCCGGCCAGGTCACCAAGATCGTCAAGTAAGTCCGCTTGCTTGAAGGTCACCTGACCTGAAGGTCTCAGACCTTCGAGAGGCCCGTACGACTTCGGTCGTACGGGCCTCTTTCGCGTCGGCTGTCAGCGTTCGCGGTGCCAGGTGTGGAGTACGGCCAGCGCGTGGGCGAGCCAGGCGTCGGGGCGGCGGGTGACGCGGGCCGGCGGGCTGCCGTCGGACGCGTGGACGTCGTGGGCATCCGGGCCGTCCGGACGCACGGAGCACAGCGGGCCGCCGTCCGCGCCGGCCTCGATCCAGAACGGCTCGGGTGAACCCCGGCTCCAGCGTCGGGTGCCGCGCGGGGTGAGGACCCGGGCCAGGGGAGTGTCCTCGGAGCGGCGGGCTCCCGATTTCCGGCACTCTACGGGTAGAGCGGCAGGCCCTCCGTCGAGATGGTCCAGTCGGCGATCGTGACGTCCTCGCCGTAGACGAAGTCCTTGCGGGTGGCGTAGCGGGGGCCGTCGGGGGTGGGGTGGATGTCCGTGAAGACGGCGCCGGTGCCGGTGCGGGGGTCGAAGATCGCGTAGACCGGGATGCCGATCAGGGGGTAGTCGCGCAGCTTGCCCGTCCAGTCGTTCTCCGGGTTGGCGCGGGACACGACCTCGATCGCGGCGACGATCGTACGGGGAGCGAGGGAGCCCTCGACGTCGAGATCGGTCCAGGCGATCACCGTGACGTCAGGGTGGCGCATGATGCCCTCGGGCTCGTCCTCGACATCCGGCGTGCCGGTGTGGGCCAGCAGCTCGTCCGGCATCACCCGCTCCAGGCGCCGGCTGATGTGAGCGGCTGTGACCTCGTGCGGTCCCCCGGGCGACATCATGTCGTGGACGATCCCTTCCTTGGTGATCTCGAACTTCCCCGGTACGACGTCGTCCATCGACTGCACGACGTCCCTCATGGTCAGGTACAGGTGAGAGGCGCCCTGGTGTGCGTCGTCCGGTGCGATGGTCATGGCGCTCGCTCCTCCTCTGTGCCCAGGGGCAAGGATCGTCGCTTTCATGCTAGGCGGCCTCCGCAGGGTCGGTGATCTGCACGCTCAAGCGCGTACGGCCTTCATCGCCTCGTCCAGCACCGCGCTCAGCTCGCGCAGGGCTGCTCTGACGATGGCCGGGTCTTCGTGTTCAAGGTCCTGCTCGGCACGGGCGCGGCGGTCGGTGAGGTCGGGGCGGCGGGCGATCTCGATGTCCCGGGCCCAGGCCAGGACCCAGCTCCGCACGGGGCTGAGCGACTGCCACTCCACGGCCAGGGCGAACGCCTCGTCCTTCGTCCGCTGCATCTCTGCCAGGCGCTCGGGAGCGACGACGGCGAGGGTGGCCCGCAAGGCGTCCGGAGTCGGTTCGGGGCGGCTGGGGTGGGGGCGTGCGGGCATGTTGTGTGGTCTTCCTGGCCGTCATCGGTCGACCGGCGTGCGGCAGTCCCCGCAGCGCCCCCCGGCGTCGGCTCCCCGGTAGGCGCGGTCGCAGCCGTCGCAGTTTCGTAGGGGGTGGCGGACCGTTGGGGGAGAGGCGGGGGTGCGGAAGGGTGGGATCGGTGGGAGCTGGTTCGTCAGGCGGTGGGCCAGGAGGGCGGCCGGGCGGGTCAGGGGGTCCGGGGGGAGTCCCGTGGTCAGGGCGTGGCGTACGGCGCCCGGTGTCACGTCGCGTTCCAGCCATGCCGCCACCCCTGGCACCAGGTGCTCCGCGTCCGTGGCGGAGAGGAGCAGGCGTGGGTCCGTCCGGCGCAGGCCGGTGAGGACGTCCGTGGCCGCCTGGAGCAGGGCGGGCGCGGGGTGCGTCGGCTTCGGTACGGCGGGCAGGGCGGCGCGCCGTGCGGGCCTGGCCGCGCGGGGAGCCGTAGCCGGTGACCCGCCGGGCTGGTTGCACGACACCGTGCGGGTCACGATGCGGCCGTCCGGGACGCGGACCCGTTCGCGGCGCAGGTAGCCGTGCGTCTCCAGCTCGCGCAGCGCCGCGGCGATACGCGTCGTGCCCTCCGGGAAGCGCGCGGCGAGGGACTTGATGTCGACCAGCGCGCCCTTCGGTAACGACTGGATGTGGCAGCCCAGGCCGATCGCCAGCAGCGAGAGTTCCGGGTGCTGGGCGAGGTGGTTGCCGATCACCGTGAAGCGGGCGGTGTGCCGGGTGTGGTCGTGGATCAGCCCCCGGTTCGGGTGCTTGTTGCCCGCAATGCGGGACCGGGAGCGTGTGGGCGCGCTAGTGTGCTGTGTGTCCATCGGGAAGGGTCGACTTCCTTGGTGGTCAGGCCCTCGCACTGGGATCGCTACTCCCGGCGGGGGCCGTCTCATGTCCGGGCTCTGTCGCGCTGAGCGTAAGGCAGGCAACAGGGCGAAAATCTAGTCCACTTCGTCATATTCACCCGCGAGGGTGAGGCCGCTCCGACGGGCGGGAGGGGTGGGGCTTGGCAGGGTCCTTTCACCCTTGTTTCTTTGCTCGGGGAAGACCGCCCGTGGCCCCGACACCCGGGAAACCGGGTTCCGGTCGCCCGACGCGGACCTCGGCCCACACCGTCTTGCGCGGCGGCCGTCCCGGACTCACGCCCCAGCGGTGGGCGAGCGCCTCCACGAGGATCAGTCCGCGTCCCGACTCGCCGTCCAACGAGGGCTCGTTGAGGTGCGGGAGGCGGTCACCGTACGTGTCCGTCACCTCGATGCGGAGCATGTCCGCCACGACGTAGAGCTGGAGCTGGAAGTCGCGTCCGGGCACGCGGCCGTGCGTCGCCGCGTTCGCCGCCAGCTCGGCCACGATCTGCGTCGCCGACTCCACGGGCAGTCCCCACGACCGGAGTTGCTGTTCCGTGAGCAGCCGGGCCAGCCGGGCGCCGCGTGGGGTGGGGGACAGGCGGACGCTGTAGTCGTCGATGTTGCCGTTCATGTCACCGAGCGTGGCGGAGCGTGCTTCCGTGGGGGAGTAACTGGAGCTGCACGTACGGCCACTGTCCCCGGTTTGTCTCGGCTGTCTCGGCTGTCTCGGCTGTCTCGGACGTTGTCAAGGGGTACGGACGCGACCGGAGGAGGAGACATGAGCGAAGGCGTGG
Organism: Streptomyces pyxinicus; assembly: GCF_024753135.1. Taxonomy (GTDB): domain Bacteria; phylum Actinomycetota; class Actinomycetes; order Streptomycetales; family Streptomycetaceae; genus Streptomyces; species Streptomyces pyxinicus. The sequence goes on from NZ_JANUGP010000011.1 coordinate 183,953, forward strand.
ACGAGGCGGGCTGGGACGTCGAGCCCGGCGACGAGATCGAGCCGGTGGTCCAGGCGGTGGCGCGGTTGCTCCGCGTGTGCCGGGAGGCGGCCGGCCTGACGGTGGCCGAACTGGCCGAGGCTCTGGGCTACGGCGAGGACATGATCCGCAAGATCGAGCGCGGTGCCCGGATCCCTCGCCCGGAGTTCCTCGACAGGGCTGACACCTTACTGAGGGCGCGGGGTCACCTGAGGGCCTTCATGGAGGACATGCGGCGGGCCCGCTACCCGAAGAAGGTGCGCGATCTGGCGGACCTGGAGGAGCGGGCGGTGGAGATGCTGCTCTACGGCAGCCACAACATCCATGGTCTCCTCCAAACGCCGGAGTACGCGCGAGCGCTGTTCGGCATGAGGCAGCCCGCGCTCAGCGAAGACGTCATGGAGCGCGAGACCGCCGCGCGCATGGCTCGAAAGGCCGTCTTCGACCGGGATCCCGCGCCGACACTCAGCTTCGTCCAGGAACAGGTGACACTCGAACGGCCCTACGGTGGGAAGATGGTGCTGCGCCGACAACTCGAACACCTCCTGGAGGTGGCGCAGTTGAGGAACGTCACTCTTCAGATCATGCCGACTCGCCAAGAGGAGAACGCCGGGGCGTCGGGTCTGGTCGAAGTGCTGAAGTTCGCTGACGGCACGGCGATCGGACGGTCCGATGGCGCGTTCAACGGGCGCCCGGTCTCGAACCCCAAGGATCTTCGGATCCTCGAACTGCGCTATGGCATGATCCGGGCGCAAGCTCTCACGCCGAGGGCGTCGCAGAAGTTCATCGAGCAAGCGCTGGGGAGACTATGAGCACCGCGGAACTTCGCTGGTTCAAGAGCAGCTACAGCAGCAGCAGCGAACCCGGCGACTGCGTCGAGACGGCCCTCGCCTGGTTCAAGAGCAGCTACAGCGACAGCAGCGAACCCGGCGACTGCCTCGAAGTCGCCCCCACCCCCACCACCATCCACATCCGCGACTCCAAGGACACGGCCAGCCCCTGCCTCACCGTCACCCCCACCACCTGGACCGCCTTCCTGTCCTACGCGGCACTGTGAACATACCGGCGAAAGATCTGCGGCCCCGGCGCGTCTGGTACCTCGTGGCCGCGCTGCTCGCGCTCCTGCTCAGCGCGGCCGGTGTCACCGTCATCGTGGTGACCGTGCGGGACGCGGTGAACTCCGTCGACACCGAGCGGAGCTTCTCCGAAGGAGACGCGCGGACGTTCCACCTCGTCCAGGGGGAGACCAAGGCGATCTACGTCTCCCAGTCCGGGCAAGGGCACGTCGAGTGCCGGATTCCGGAGTTGCGTGACGGGTCGATGACCCAGCCGGACAGCGGCTTCCGCGTCACTCTGGGGTCCCGCACCTGGGAGCGTGTCTTCGAAGTCAGGCCCGGCAGCACCGGTGACTACGCGATCACCTGCACCTCCGAGCGGCCGGCGGAGTTCGCGCTCGGGGAGAAGCCGGAGGTCGGCTCCACGGTCGGCGGCATCTTCGCGGCGATCGGCTGCTTCCTCGCCGCTGTCGCCGGTGCCGTGGCCATCAGCGTCGTCACGGCCGTCCGCCGCAACCGCCACCGCCGCAGGCTCACCGCCGGCTGGGCCCCGCACCCGGCGTGGGGCCCGCCGCCGTCCGGTCCCGCCATGGGGTCTCAGCATGGTCCGATGGCTTAGGCCGCACAGCCGCTGCCCGTCCCGCTGGTCAGAGTCCCCTCTGTCTGCGCATGGGTGCGATTTCCGCAGCGGACGTAGGGGGCTGCGGCGGAGGCCGGTTCTGCTCGCCCTGTCCCTCGCAATGGCCACCCTCACTGGGTGCGGCGTGACTGAGAAGGACTCCGACGCCACTCCGTCCGCCGGTACGCGTACCTCGCGTGCCGCCTCCGATGCGATGGAGAAGCTGTCCAGCGGCATCTACGACCTGATCGGCGTCAAAGGGAAGACGTCCGACAGCCGTCCGTTCGTCGCGGAGTGCTCGGGCAAGGACACGAAGACCCACTTCCGGATCTTCCACTGGTGGAGCTTCTACCCGGCGTCGGCAAAGGATCTCGACGTGGCGATGGAACGGCTCAGGGCCGAGCTGCCCGAGCACGGCTGGAAGATCGTCACGTACGGCCCGGACACCAGCAAGAACAGGAACGTCAATCTGACCGCCGAAAACGATCAGCAGCGGACCGGCGTCAACATCGTCCGGATGGCCGAGAACGACCCGCCGAAGCTGAGCCTCCATGTCGTCTCCGGCTGCTACCAGGTCCCGGCCGGCCAAGAGGTGGAACATTTCTGAGCGACTTCTCGATGACCGCGCCACGTGCCCACCCCCGGTTTGACCTACGTCACTCCCGGGGTAATCTCTACCGCTCGATTGGCCAGGCGGGTGCCCCATATGGCAGACTGTCCGAGTTGCTCGGTCGAGTGTTGATGCTGCGCGCCTCCCGCCGGGGGGACCGGAAGCGAGTCCCACAGTACTCGTCGCCCTAACTGCCACTGAGGCAGCGCTGGGGCGGACGTACGGGAATCTTCCGGGAAGTGTGGTGCGGCACCGGCCAGGCGCCCGGTGGGCCCGAGGCCCCCGGTCCGCGGTTCCGGAAGGGCCGTCGCATTCCCCCGCAGGGATGTCAGGGATGTTCGGACAAGGGACATCCGTGTCAGCGGGAGCGCGACACGCCCGACCGCGTGGGTCGGAGGTCGACGAAAGGGAACCCCGGGTTCCGGAGCGTTAGAAGAGACAGGACTACTGAGTAGCCATGGCGGGACAGAAGATCCGCATCCGGCTCAAGGCCTACGACCACGAGGTCATCGACTCCTCGGCGAAGAAGATCGTCGAGACGGTGACCCGCACTGGTGCGTCGGTCGCGGGCCCGGTGCCGCTGCCCACTGAGAAGAACGTGTACTGCGTCATCAAGTCGCCGCACAAGTACAAGGACTCGCGCGAGCACTTCGAGATGCGCACGCACAAGCGCCTGATCGACATCCTCGACCCGACCCCCAAGACCGTTGACTCTCTGATGCGACTCGACCTCCCGGCCGGTGTCGACATCGAGATCAAGCTCTGAGGGCTGGTGATCTGAGAATGGCTAAGCAGATCAAGGGCATCCTGGGCGAGAAGCTCGGCATGACGCAGGTGTGGGACGAGAACAACCGTGTTGTTCCGGTCACCGTCGTCAAGGCCGGCCCCAATGTCGTCACCCAGGTCCGCACGAACGACGTCGACGGCTACGAGTCCGTCCAGATCGCGTTCGGCGAGATCGACCCGCGCAAGGTGAACAAGCCCCTCAAGGGCCACTTCGCCAAGGCCGACGTCACCCCCCGCCGCCACCTCGTCGAGATCCGCACCGCGGACGCCTCCGAGTACACGCTGGGCCAGGAGATCTCCGCTGAGGTCTTCGAGGCGGGCGTCAAGGTGGACGTGACCGGCAAGAGCAAGGGCAAGGGCTTCGCCGGTGTCATGAAGCGTCACAACTTCAAGGGCCTCGGCGCCGGACACGGCACCCAGCGCAAGCACCGCTCCCCCGGTTCCATCGGTGGCTGCGCCACCCCGGGCCGTGTGTTCAAGGGCCTCCGCATGGCGGGTCGTATGGGCAACGAGCGGGTCACCACCCAGAACCTGACCGTCCACGCCGTTGACGCGGAGAAGGGTCTGCTGCTCATCAAGGGCGCGGTTCCCGGTCCGAACGGCGGCCTCGTCCTGGTCCGCACCGCGGCCAAGGGGGCCTGAGGTAACCGATGAGCACTGTTGACATCCTTTCGCCGGCGGGCGACAAGGCCGGTTCCGTCGAGCTCCCCGCGGAGATCTTCGACGTGGAGAAGATCAGCATCCCGCTGATCCACCAGGTCGTCGTCGCGCAGCTGGCCGCTGCCCGTCAGGGCACGCACAAGACCAAGACCCGCGGCGAAGTCCGTGGTGGCGGCAAGAAGCCGTATCGCCAGAAGGGCACCGGCCGCGCCCGTCAGGGCTCGACCCGCGCCCCGCAGTTCGCCGGCGGTGGCGTCGTCCACGGCCCGCAGCCGCGTGACTACTCGCAGCGCACCCCGAAGAAGATGAAGGCCGCGGCCCTGCGCCACGCCCTCACCGACCGGGCGCGCCACAACCGCATCCACGTCGTCTCCGGCGTGGTCGAGGGCGAGACCGCCAGCACCAAGGCCGCCCGGACGCTGTTCGGCAAGATCTCGGAGCGCAAGAACCTGCTCCTGGTCGTCGAGCGCGCCGACGAGGCCGCGTGGCTGTCCGCCCGCAACCTGCCCCAGGTCCACATCCTGGAGCCGGGCCAGCTGAACACGTACGACGTTCTCGTCTCGGACGACGTGGTCTTCACCCAGGCCGCTTTCGAGTCCTTCGTCGCCGGCCCGAACACGGCCAACGACACCGAAGGGAGCGAAGCCTGATGGCTACGCGTCACCCGAGCATCGCCTCGAAGGCCGCCAAGGCCGCCAAGGCCGCGCGCGTCGCCAAGGCACGCCGCCACGCCACCGAGGGCAAGAACACCGTCGAGACCCCGCTGAGCAAGTCGTACACGGACCCCCGTGACGTCCTGCTGAAGCCGGTCGTCTCGGAGAAGAGCTACGCGCTCCTCGACGAGAACAAGTACACGTTCATCGTCGACCCGAACGCCAACAAGACCCAGATCAAGCAGGCCGTCCAGGCGGTCTTCTCGGTCAAGGTCACCGGGGTCAACACGATCAACCGCCAGGGCAAGCGCAAGCGCACGAAGACCGGCTTCGGTCAGCGTGCCGGCAGCAAGCGCGCGATCGTGACCCTCGCCGAGGGCGACCGTATCGACATCTTCGGCGGTCCGACCGCCTGAGGGCGGTCCGGATCGTCCGATATCGGACGAGGACTGAGAAATGGGAATCCGCAAGTACAAGCCGACTACGCCGGGCCGTCGTGGCGCCAGCGTCGCCGACTTCGTCGAGGTCACGCGGTCCACGCCGGAGAAGTCGCTGGTCCGCCCGCTGCACAGCAAGGGCGGCCGTAACAACGCCGGTCGTGTGACCGTTCGCCACCAGGGTGGCGGACACAAGCGCGCCTACCGAGTGATCGACTTCCGTCGTCACGACAAGGACGGCGTGCCGGCGAAGGTCGCGCACATCGAGTACGACCCCAACCGCACCGCGCGCATCGCGCTGCTGCACTACGCGGACGGCGAGAAGCGCTACATCCTCGCCCCGCGCAACCTGCAGCAGGGCGACCGCGTCGAGAACGGTCCCGGGGCCGACATCAAGCCGGGCAACAACCTCGCCCTGCGCAACATCCCGGTCGGTACGACGCTGCACGCCATCGAGCTGCGTCCGGGCGGCGGCGCCAAGTTCGCCCGCTCGGCCGGTGCCTCGGTGCAGCTGCTCGCGAAGGAGGGCTCCATGGCCCACCTCCGCATGCCCTCCGGTGAGGTGCGCCTGGTCGACGTGCGCTGCCGCGCCACCATCGGCGAGGTCGGCAACGCCGAGCAGAGCAACATCAACTGGGGCAAGGCGGGCCGCAAGCGGTGGCTGGGCGTTCGCCCGACCGTCCGTGGTGTCGTCATGAACCCGGTCGACCACCCGCACGGTGGTGGCGAGGGCCGGACCTCCGGTGGCCGTCACCCCGTGTCCCCGTGGGGCAAGAAGGAAGGCCGTACTCGTTCGCCCAAGAAGGCGTCGAACAAGTACATCGTCCGCCGCCGCAAGACGAACAAGAAGCGCTAAGGACGGGTTGAGATGCCTCGTAGCCTGAAGAAGGGGCCCTTCGTCGACGACCACCTGATCAAGAAGGTGGACGCCCAGAACGAAGCCGGCACCAAGAACGTCATCAAGACCTGGTCCCGTCGCTCCATGATCGTCCCGGCCATGCTGGGCCACACGCTCGCGGTGCACAACGGCAAGACCCACATCCCGGTGTTCGTCACCGAGTCGATGGTCGGTCACAAGCTCGGCGAGTTCTCGCCGACGCGTACCTTCCGGGGTCACGTCAAGGACGACCGGAAGTCGAAGCGCCGCTAGGCGCGGATCGCAACAGACACGTAAGTAACTGGAAGGACAACCATGGAAGCCAGGGCCCAGGCGCGGTACATCCGCGTCACGCCCATGAAGGCCCGCCGCGTGGTGGACCTCATCCGTGGCATGGACGCCACGGAGGCCCAGGCCGTCCTGCGATTCGCTCCGCAGGCCGCCTCCGTGCCGGTGGGCAAGGTGCTCGACAGCGCCATTGCCAACGCCGCGCACAACTACGACCACACCGACGCCGACAGCCTCGTCATCTCCGAGGCCTACGTCGACGAGGGCCCGACCCTGAAGCGGTTCCGTCCGCGCGCCCAGGGCCGTGCCTACCGGATCCGCAAGCGGACCAGCCACATCACCGTGGTCGTCAGCAGCAAGGAAGGAACCCGGTAATGGGCCAGAAGGTAAACCCGCACGGGTTCCGGCTCGGTGTCACGACCGACTTCAAGTCGCGTTGGTACGCCGACAAGCTGTACAAGGACTACGTCAAGGAAGACGTCGCCATCCGTCGGATGATGACGTCCGGCATGGAGCGCGCCGGCATCTCCAAGGTGGAGATCGAGCGCACCCGTGACCGCGTGCGGGTGGACATCCACACCGCTCGTCCGGGCATCGTCATCGGCCGCCGTGGCGCCGAGGCCGACCGCATCCGCGGCGACCTCGAGAAGCTCACCGGCAAGCAGGTCCAGCTGAACATCCTCGAGGTCAAGAACCCCGAGACCGACGCTCAGCTGGTTGCCCAGGCCGTGGCCGAGCAGCTCTCCTCCCGCGTCTCCTTCCGCCGTGCCATGCGCAAGAGCATGCAGTCGGCGATGAAGGCCGGCGCCAAGGGCATCAAGATCCAGTGCGGCGGCCGCCTCGGTGGCGCCGAGATGTCCCGCTCGGAGTTCTACCGCGAGGGCCGTGTGCCCCTGCACACGCTCCGCGCGAACGTGGACTACGGCTTCTTCGAGGCCAAGACGACCTTCGGCCGCATCGGCGTGAAGGTCTGGATCTACAAGGGCGACGTCAAGAACATCGCCGAGGTCCGCGCCGAGAACGCTGCGGCCCGTGCGGGTAACCGCCCGGCCCGTGGCGGTGCCGACCGCCCGGCCCGTGGTGGCCGCGGTGGCGAGCGGCGCGGTCGCAAGCCGCAGCAGGCTGCCGGCGCCGAGGCCCCCAAGGCCGAGGCTCCCGCCGCCGCTCCGGCTGAGAGCACCGGAACGGAGGCCTGACCGTCATGCTGATCCCCCGTAGGGTCAAGCACCGCAAGCAGCACCACCCGAAGCGCAACGGCATGGCCAAGGGTGGCACGCAGGTTGCGTTCGGCGAGTACGGTATCCAGGCGCTGACCCCGGCCTACGTGACGAACCGCCAGATCGAGGCGGCCCGTATCGCGATGACCCGCCACATCAAGCGTGGCGGCAAGGTCTGGATCAACATCTACCCGGACCGTCCCCTCACCAAGAAGCCGGCCGAGACCCGCATGGGTTCCGGTAAGGGTTCGCCGGAGTGGTGGATCGCCAACGTCAAGCCCGGACGCGTCATGTTCGAGCTGTCGTACCCCAACGAGAAGATCGCCCGTGAGGCGCTGACTCGTGCGGCCCACAAGCTGCCGATGAAGTGCCGGATCGTCAAGCGCGAGGCAGGTGAAGCGTGATGTCGGCCGGTACCAAGGCGTCCGAGCTGCGCGAGCTGGGCAACGAGGAGCTTCTGGCGAAGCTCCGCGAGGCCAAGGAAGAGCTGTTCAACCTCCGCTTCCAGGCGGCGACGGGCCAGCTCGAGAACCACGGTCGGCTCAAGGCCGTCCGTAAGGACATCGCGCGGATCTACACCCTGATGCGTGAGCGCGAGCTGGGCATCGAGACGGTGGAGAGCGCCTGATGAGTGAGAGCAACGTGACTGAGCAGACTGCAGAGGCCCGCGGCTTCCGCAAGACCCGTGAGGGTCTCGTCGTCAGCGACAAGATGGACAAGACCGTCGTCGTCGCCGTCGAGGACCGCGTCAAGCACGCGCTGTACGGCAAGGTCATCCGCCGTACCAACAAGCTCAAGGCGCACGACGAGCAGAACGCCGCGGGCGTCGGCGACCGTGTCCTCCTCATGGAGACCCGGCCGCTGTCCGCGACGAAGCGCTGGCGCGTCGTCGAGATCCTCGAAAAGGCCAAGTAGCAATTCCTGCGGGGCAGCTGCCTCGCAGGACAGTTCCGCCAGGCTCGGCAGGGGTCCGGTAACAGGACCCCTGCCGGGAACCGGCAGACAAACAGGAGATAGACGTGATCCAGCAGGAGTCGCGACTGCGTGTCGCCGACAACACTGGTGCGAAGGAGATCCTTTGCATCCGTGTGCTCGGTGGCTCCGGTCGCCGCTACGCGGGCATCGGTGACGTCATCGTCGCCACCGTCAAGGACGCGATCCCCGGCGGCAACGTGAAGAAGGGTGACGTCGTCAAGGCGGTCATCGTTCGCACCGTCAAGGAGCGCCGTCGTCCGGACGGCTCGTACATCCGCTTCGACGAGAACGCCGCCGTCATTCTGAAGAACGACGGCGACCCTCGCGGCACCCGTATCTTCGGCCCGGTCGGCCGTGAGCTGCGCGAGAAGAAGTTCATGAAGATCATCTCGCTCGCGCCGGAGGTGCTGTAAGCATGAAGATCAAGAAGGGCGACCTGGTCCAGGTCATCACCGGCAAGGACAAGGGCAAGCAGGGCAAGGTCATTGCCGCTTACCCGCGCGAGGAGCGCGTCCTGGTCGAGGGTGTCAACCGGGTCAAGAAGCACACCAAGGCCGGCCCGACCGCCAGCGGTTCCCAGGCCGGCGGCATCGTGACCACCGAGGCCCCGATCCACGTCTCCAACGTCCAGCTGGTCGTGGAGAAGGACGGCGACAAGGTCGTCACGCGCGTCGGTTACCGCTTCGACGACGAGGGCAACAAGATCCGCGTTGCCAAGCGGACGGGTGAGGACATCTGATGGCTACCACCACCACTCCGCGTCTGAAGCAGAAGTACCGCGAGGAGATCGCGGGCAAGCTGCGTGACGAGTTCAAGTACGCGAACGTCATGCAGGTTCCCGGCCTCGTCAAGATCGTGGTCAACATGGGTGTGGGCGACGCCGCCCGCGACTCCAAGCTGATCGAGGGCGCCATCCGCGACCTCACCACGATCACCGGTCAGAAGCCGGCCGTCACCAAGGCCCGCAAGTCCATCGCGCAGTTCAAGCTGCGTGAGGGACAGCCGATCGGTGCCCACGTCACGCTCCGTGGCGACCGCATGTGGGAGTTCCTGGACCGCACCCTGTCGCTCGCGCTCCCGCGCATCCGCGACTTCCGCGGCCTGTCCCCCAAGCAGTTCGACGGCCGTGGCAACTACACCTTCGGTCTCACGGAGCAGGTCATGTTCCACGAGATCGACCAGGACAAGATCGACCGCGTCCGGGGTATGGACATCACCGTGGTCACCACGGCGACCAACGACGCTGAGGGCCGCGCGCTCCTTCGTCACCTCGGCTTCCCGTTCAAGGAGGCGTGAGCGAGATGGCGAAGAAGGCTCTGATCGCTAAGGCTGCTCGCAAGCCCAAGTTCGGTGTGCGTGGCTACACCCGCTGCCAGCGCTGCGGCCGTCCGCACTCCGTCTACCGCAAGTTCGGCCTGTGCCGCGTGTGCCTTCGTGAGATGGCTCACCGTGGCGAGCTGCCGGGCGTGACCAAGAGCTCCTGGTAATCCCCCCTTTCAGGGATTACTGGACCTCTCGGTAAGCAACTGGGTCGGCAGAGGCTCCCGCTCTCATGGCTTAGGCTAGGAGGGTTGGGCCTCTGCCGCCCTGGATCGACTTACTACGCCGTAGGTCCCCGCACCGCACCCGTCCCGTCCATGTACGGGGAGAGGGATGGCGCATATAGGAAACCCCGGCGAGAAAGGCCACAGGCCAATTCATGACCATGACTGATCCGATCGCAGACATGCTGACCCGTCTGCGGAACGCGAACTCGGCGTACCACGACTCCGTGACGATGCCGGCATCGAAGATCAAGTCTCACATCGCGGAGATCCTCCAGCAGGAGGGCTTCATCACGGGCTGGAAGGTCGAGGACGCCGAGGTCGGCAAGAACCTCGTCCTGGAGCTGAAGTTCGGCCCCAACCGTGAGCGCTCCATCGCGGGCATCAAGCGGATCTCCAAGCCCGGTCTCCGGGTGTACGCGAAGTCCACCAACCTGCCGAAGGTGCTGGGCGGCCTCGGCGTGGCGATCATCTCCACGTCGCACGGGCTCCTCACCGACAAGCAGGCCGGCAAGAAGGGCGTGGGTGGGGAAGTCCTCGCCTACGTCTGGTAGCAGAAGGGAACGGAGGAAACAGCTATGTCGCGAATCGGCAAGCTCCCCATCGCGGTTCCCGCCGGCGTGGACGTCACCATCGACGGCCGCACGGTCGCGGTCAAGGGCCCCAAGGGCTCGCTGACCCACACCGTCGCGTCGCCGATCGAGGTCGTCAAGGGCGAGGACGGCACCCTGCAGGTGACGCGCCCCAACGACGAGCGTCAGAACAAGGCCCTCCACGGCCTGTCCCGCACGCTGGTGGCGAACATGATCACCGGCGTGACCCAGGGTTACGTGAAGAAGCTCGAGATCAGTGGTGTCGGTTACCGCGTGACCGCCAAGGGCTCGAACCTTGAGTTCGCGCTCGGCTACAGCCACCCGATCACCGTCGAGGCCCCCGAGGGCATCACCTTCAAGGTGGAGGCCCCCACCCGGTTCTCGGTCGAGGGCATCGACAAGCAGAAGGTCGGCGAGGTTGCGGCCAACATCCGCAAGCTGCGCAAGCCCGACCCGTACAAGGCCAAGGGCGTCAAGTACGAGGGCGAAGTCATCCGCCGCAAGGTCGGAAAGGCGGGTAAGTAAGCCATGGCATACGGACAGAAGATCCTCAAGGGCGACGCCTACAAGCGCGCCGCGATCAAGCGCCGCCACATCCGGATCCGCAAGAACATCTCCGGTACGGCGGAGCGTCCGCGTCTGGTCGTGACCCGCTCCAACCGCCACATCGTGGCGCAGGTGATCGACGACCTCAAGGGCCACACCCTGGCTTCGGCGTCCACGCTGGACAGCTCGATCCGCGGTGGCGAGGGCGACAAGTCCGCGCAGGCCAAGCAGGTCGGCGCCCTGGTCGCCGAGCGCGCCAAGGCCGCCGGTGTCGAGGCTGTCGTGTTCGACCGTGGTGGCAACCAGTACGCCGGGCGCATCGCTGCCCTGGCGGACGCCGCCCGCGAGGCCGGGCTCAGGTTCTGAGCCGCCGTAGCTAGCGGAAAAGAGAGAGGTAAATCCAATGGCTGGACCCCAGCGCCGCGGTGGCGGTGCCGGTGGCGGCGAGCGGCGGGACCGGAAGGGCCGTGACGGCGGCGCTGCTGCCGCCGAGAAGACCGCGTACGTCGAGCGTGTCGTCGCGATCAACCGAGTCGCCAAGGTTGTGAAGGGTGGTCGTCGCTTCAGCTTCACCGCGCTGGTCGTGGTGGGCGACGGTGACGGCACCGTGGGTGTCGGTTACGGCAAGGCCAAGGAGGTGCCGGCCGCCATCGCCAAGGGTGTGGAGGAGGCCAAGAAGCACTTCTTCAAGGTCCCCCGTATCCAGGGCACCATCCCGCACCCGATCCAGGGTGAGAAGGCTGCCGGCGTCGTGCTGCTCAAGCCCGCGTCCCCGGGTACCGGTGTTATCGCCGGTGGTCCGGTGCGCGCCGTGCTCGAGTGCGCCGGTATCCACGACATCCTGTCGAAGTCGCTCGGCTCCGACAACGCGATCAACATCGTGCACGCGACCGTGGCGGCCCTCAAGGGCCTGCAGCGTCCCGAGGAGGTCGCGGCCCGCCGCGGTCTGCCGCTTGAGGACGTCGCTCCCGCGGCCCTGCTGCGCGCACGTGCCGGGGCGGGTGCGTGATCATGGCTCAGCTCAAGATCACGCAGGTGAAGTCCTACATCGGCAGCAAGCAGAACCACCGTGACACCCTGCGTTCCCTTGGTCTCAAGGGCATCAACACGCAGGTCGTCAAGGAGGACCGCCCCGAGTTCCGCGGCATGGTGCACACCGTCCGCCACCTCGTGACGGTCGAGGAGGTCGACTGATCATGGCGGAGCAGAACCCGCTCAAGATCCACAACCTCCGTCCCGCCCCGGGCGCCAAGACCGCCAAGACCCGTGTGGGTCGTGGTGAGGCGTCGAAGGGTAAGACGGCCGGTCGTGGTACCAAGGGCACCAAGGCTCGTTACCAGGTTCCGGAGCGCTTCGAGGGTGGGCAGATGCCCCTCCACATGCGCCTCCCGAAGCTGAAGGGCTTCAAGAACCCGTTCAAGACCGAGTTCCAGGTCGTGAACCTCGACAAGCTGGCCGCGCTCTACCCCGAGGGTGGCGAGGTCACGGTCGAGGGTCTGGTGGCCAAGGGTGCCGTTCGCAAGAACAGCCTCGTCAAGGTCCTCGGCCAGGGTGAGATCTCCGTGGCGCTGCAGGTGACGGTCGACGCCGTCTCCGGCTCCGCCAAGGAGAAGATCACCGCCGCCGGCGGCACGGTCACCGAGCTCGTCTGAGTCCTTCGGACGACGCGTCGATGACGTAAACGATCCCACCGGGGATACCTCACAATGGGGTATCCCCGGTTGGTCGTTCCTAGGGAGGCAGTGTCGCCGGTAAGGTGGCCTGCACTGTTCTTTTTCGTATTCGTCGAACCTCAAGACCGTCACCCTTGACGCAGTTGCGCGGGGGTCGCAGGAGGCACCGTGCTCACCGCGTTCGCCCGGGCGTTCAGGACGCCCGACCTGCGCAAGAAGCTGCTCTTCACGCTGGCCATCATCGTGGTGTACCGGGTGGGTACCCACGTCCCGATCCCGGGGGTCAACTACAAGGCCGTCCAGCAGTGCGTCAAGGAGGCCTCCGGTAACCAGGGCCTCTTCGGGCTGGTCAACATGTTCAGCGGCGGCGCGCTGCTGCAGATCACGGTCTTCGCGCTCGGCATCATGCCGTACATCACGGCCAGCATCATCCTTCAGCTGCTGACCGTGGTCATCCCGCGCCTGGAGGCCCTGAAGAAGGAGGGCCAGGCCGGCACGGCGAAGATCACGCAGTACACCCGGTACCTCACGGTGGCGCTCGCCATCCTCCAGGGCACTGGCCTGGTGGCCACCGCCCGCAGCGGCGCGCTGTTCAGCAGCTGCTCGGCGGCGTCGAGCATCGTCCCGGACCAGGCGATCTTCACGACCATCACCATGGTCATCACCATGACCGCCGGTACGGCCATCGTGATGTGGCTCGGTGAGCTGATCACCGACCGCGGCATCGGCAACGGCATGTCGATCCTGATGTTCATCTCGATCGCCGCCTCCTTCCCGTCCTCGCTGTGGGCCATCAAGAAGCAGGGCAGCCTGGCCGGCGGCTGGATCGAGTTCGGCACCGTGATCCTGGTCGGTCTGGTCATGGTCGCGCTGGTCGTCTTCGTCGAGCAGGCCCAGCGCCGCATCCCGGTGCAGTACGCCAAGCGCATGATCGGCCGGCGCTCCTACGGCGGTACGTCCACGTACATCCCGCTCAAGGTGAACCAGGCGGGTGTGATCCCGGTCATCTTCGCCTCGTCGCTGCTCTACATCCCGGCACTCGTGGCGCAGTTCGCGGGCGGCAACTCGGGCTGGAAGACCTGGGTCGAGCAGAACCTGACCAAGGGCGACCACCCGATTTACATCACGGCGTACTTTTTGCTCATCGTGTTCTTCGCGTTCTTCTACGTGGCGATCTCCTTCAACCCCGAGGAAGTCGCCGACAACATGAAGAAGTATGGTGGCTTCATCCCGGGCATCCGGGCTGGCCGACCGACCGCTGAGTACCTGAGCTACGTGCTCAACCGGATCACCTGGCCGGGTTCGCTGTATCTGGGTCTGATCGCTCTCGTACCGACAATGGCGTTGGTGGGCTTCGGGGCAAGCCAGAACTTCCCGTTCGGTGGTACCAGCATCCTGATCATCGTGGGTGTCGGTCTTGAGACGGTGAAGCAGATCGAGAGCCAGCTCCAGCAGCGCAATTACGAAGGGTTCCTCCGCTGATGCGTATCGTCCTCGTCGGGCCGCCGGGTGCCGGTAAGGGAACGCAGGCTGTCCGGCTGGCAGAGCAGCTGGCCGTCCCGCACATCTCCACGGGAGACCTGTTCCGCGCCAACATCAGCCAGCAGACCGAGCTGGGCAAGCTGGCGAAGTCCTACATGGACCGCGGCGAGCTGGTGCCGGACGAGGTCACCATCGCGATGGCCAAGGACCGCATGGAGCAGCCCGACGCGGTGAACGGCTTCCTGCTGGACGGCTTCCCGCGCAACGTGTCGCAGGCCGAGGCGCTGGACCAGCTGCTGGAGTCCGAGCGCATCACCCTGGACGCGGTGCTGGACCTGGAGGTCCCCGAGGACGAGGTCGTCAAGCGGATCGCCGGCCGGCGCATCTGCCGTAACGACTCCTCCCACGTCTTCCACGTGACGTACAGCCCGCCGAAGACGGAGGGTGTCTGCGACGTCTGCGGCGGCGAGCTGTACCAGCGCGACGACGACTCCGAGGACACCGTGCGCACCCGGCTGGAGGTCTACCACACGCAGACCGAGCCGATCATCGACTACTACAAGGCACAGGGCCTGGTCGTGACGATCTCCTCCCTGGGTCCCGTGGACGAGATCACGCAGCGGGCGCTCCAGGCGCTGCAGCGCGAGAAGGCCGAGAACAAGTAGAGCGCGGTCCTTCCGGCCGCGGCGTCCTCCCGGGCGTCGCGGCCGTACTGTTGTGTAGGTAATCCAGCCGACGTGAGTGACGGAGAGCGCAGGCCCCCATGGTGCAGATCAAGACGCCCGAGCAGATCGCCAAGATGCGTGCGGCGGGCCTGGTCGTAGCCGCCATCCACGCGGCCACCCGGGAGGCGGCCGTGCCCGGTGCCTCCACGAAGGACCTGGACGAGGTCGCCCGCAAGGTGCTCGCCGAGCACGGCGCCAAGTCGAACTTCCTCGGCTACGGCGGCTTCCCGGCGACGATCTGCACCTCGGTGAACGACGTGGTCGTGCACGGCATCCCCTCCGACGACGTCGTCCTCAAGGACGGCGACATCATCTCCATCGACTGCGGCGCGATCGTGGAGGGCTGGCACGGCGACGCCGCGTACACCGCGTTCGTCGGCTCCGGTCACGCCCCCGAGCTGGTCGAGCTGTCCCGGGTGACGGAAGAGTCCATGTGGGCCGGCATCGCCGCGATGAAGCAGGGCAACCGGCTCGTCGACATCTCCCGGGCCATCGAGACCTACATCCGCCGCCAGCCCAAGCCCGGCGGCGGCAAGTACGGGATCATCGAGGACTACGGCGGCCACGGCATCGGCACCGAGATGCACATGGACCCGCACCTGCTGAACTACGTCGACCGGCGCCGCGGCAAGGGCCCCAAGCTGGTCCCCGGCTTCTGCCTCGCGATCGAGCCGATGGTCTCCCTCGGCACCCCCCGCACCAAGGTCCTCCAGGACGACTGGACCGTCATCACCACCGACGGCACCTGGTCCTCCCACTGGGAGCACTCCATCGCCCTGACCGAGCAGGGCCCCCTGGTCCTGACGGCCGTGGACGGCGGCAGGGCGAAGCTGGCGGAGTACGGGGTGCAGGTCGCTCCCGATCCGCTGGCGTAGGGATCACCTTCGTGGGGCAGACTTTCTCGATTCGCCTTTCCTGGGGTGGCGACGTAGACTGACTCGTCGGCTCTCGTGCACCCGCATGTCCGCATGCGCCCCGCAAGGGGATCCAGGGAACGCCCGTGAGTCGATCAAGGTAGTCGATTCGAAGGGCGAAGCGTGGCCAAGAAGCAAGGTGCCATCGAGATCGAGGGCACTGTCGTCGAGTCTCTTCCGAACGCGATGTTCAAGGTCGAGCTCCAGAACGGCCACCAGGTTCTGGCACACATCAGCGGCAAGATGCGTATGCACTACATCCGCATCCTCCCTGACGACCGGGTCGTGGTGGAGCTGTCTCCGTACGACCTGACGCGTGGCCGGATCGTCTACCGATACAAGTAGATCTTGCCCGCGCCCCGGGCCCGCCCGGTGCGATGGCACTGACCCGGAGAACCTCACCCCATGAAGGTCAAGCCGAGCGTCAAGAAGATCTGCGACAAGTGCAGGGTGATCCGCCGTCACGGTCGGGTCATGGTCATCTGCGAGAACCCGCGCCACAAGCAGCGCCAGGGCTGACGCACGACCGATCCCTCTGCATCCATCGCAGAGATTCGCGCGACGCAAGCTGAATATGTTCATACGCAGGACCCAAGCCGTCTCGGCTTGACACCCCCGGCTCGGAGGCCGGGGACCCGGTTCGTACCTGGTACGGCGGCCGGGAGCCGGTCCTGTGGAAGACCTCCGAAGATCAACTGGAGCCATTGAATGGCACGCGTTTCCGGTGTTGACATCCCGCGCGAAAAGCGCGTGGAGGTCGCCCTCACCTACGTGTTCGGCATCGGCCGGACCCTCTCGCAGGAGACGCTGGCTGCGACCGGCGTCGACCCGAACACCCGCGTCCGCGACCTGAGCGAAGAGCAGCTCGTCGCGATCCGCGAGTACGTCGACAACAACATCAAGACCGAGGGTGACCTCCGTCGCGAGATCCAGGCCGACATCCGCCGCAAGGTCGAGATCGGCTGCTACCAGGGTCTCCGTCACCGTCGCGGTCTGCCCGTCCGCGGTCAGCGCACCAGCACCAACGCCCGCACCCGCAAGGGCCCGCGTCGCGCCATCGCCGGCAAGAAGAAGCCGGGCAAGAAGTAGTCCGCAGCGGACACCTGTCCACGGTCTTCGCTGTAGGACCGACCACCTCCCGTAGGAGTTAGTAGATGCCCCCCAAGGGACGTCAGGGCGCTGCCAAGAAGGTGCGCCGCAAGGAAAAGAAGAACGTCGCTCACGGCCACGCGCACATCAAGAGCACGTTCAACAACACGATCGTCTCCATCACGGACCCGTCGGGCAACGTGATCTCCTGGGCCTCCGCCGGCCACGTCGGCTTCAAGGGCTCCCGGAAGTCCACGCCGTTCGCCGCGCAGATGGCCGCCGAGTCGGCTGCTCGCCGCGCTCAGGAGCACGGCATGCGCAAGGTCGACGTGTTCGTCAAGGGCCCGGGCTCCGGTCGTGAGACCGCGATCCGCTCCCTGCAGGCCACGGGTCTTGAGGTCGGCTCCATCCAGGACGTCACCCCGACCCCGCACAACGGCTGCCGCCCGCCGAAGCGCCGCCGCGTCTGACGCGCAGCGCTCCGCCGGTTTCGCGGTTCCGGGCGGTACGGCTTCCTCGCTGAGGCCGTACCGCCCGTACCCTTGCAGTACAGAGTCGGGCGTCAAATAGCGGGCGCCCCTGACTGAAGGATCACATCACCATGCTGATCGCTCAGCGTCCCTCGTTGACCGAAGAGGTCGTCGACGAGTTCCGCTCCCGGTTCGTCATCGAGCCGCTGGAGCCGGGCTTCGGTTACACCCTCGGCAACTCCCTCCGCCGCACCCTCCTGTCGTCGATCCCCGGTGCCGCTGTCACCAGCATCCGCATCGACGGCGTCCTGCACGAGTTCACCACCGTGCCGGGCGTCAAGGACGACGTCACCGACCTGATCCTCAACATCAAGCAGCTGGTCGTCTCCTCGGAGCACGACGAGCCGGTCGTGATGTACCTGCGCAAGCAGGGCCCGGGTCTGGTCACCGCCGCCGACATCGCGCCCCCGGCCGGTGTCGAGGTGCACAACCCCGACCTGGTCCTCGCCACGCTGAACGGCAAGGGCAAGCTGGAGATGGAGCTGACCGTCGAGCGCGGTCGCGGCTACGTCTCCGCCGTGCAGAACAAGCAGGTGGGCCAGGAGATCGGCCGTATCCCGGTCGACTCCATCTACTCGCCGGTTCTCAAGGTCACCTACAAGGTCGAGGCCACGCGTGTCGAGCAGCGCACCGACTTCGACAAGCTGATCGTCGACGTCGAGACCAAGCAGGCGATGCGTCCCCGCGACGCCATGGCCTCCGCCGGTAAGACCCTGGTCGAGCTGTTCGGTCTCGCCCGCGAGCTGAACATCGACGCCGAGGGCATCGACATGGGCCCGTCCCCGACGGACGCCGCCCTGGCCGCCGACCTGGCGCTGCCGATCGAGGAGCTGGAGCTCACCGTTCGGTCGTACAACTGCCTCAAGCGCGAGGGCATCCACTCCGTGGGTGAGCTGGTCGCCCGCTCCGAGGCCGACCTGCTGGACATCCGCAACTTCGGTGCGAAGTCCATCGATGAGGTCAAGGCGAAGCTGGCCGGCATGGGCCTGGCCCTCAAGGACAGCCCGCCCGGATTCGACCCGACCGCCGCCGCGGACGCCTTCGGCGCCGACGACGACGCGGACGCGGGCTTCGTGGAGACCGAGCAGTACTGATTCGGTGCCACACACTCCGGGAGTCCGCGAGGGCTCCCGGATCTTCGACAGACAACCGTCTGCTCGGATACTGACTCCGGTACCTGACACGGCCGGGGCAGACACACAGGAGAATCATCATGCCGAAGCCCACCAAGGGTGCCCGTCTGGGCGGCAGCGCCGCGCACGAGAAGCTCCTCCTCGCCAACCTGGCGAAGAGCCTCTTCGAGCACGGCCGCATCACCACCACCGAGGCGAAGGCCCGCCGCCTGCGCCCGTACGCCGAGCGTCTGGTCACCAAGGCGAAGAAGGGCGACCTTCACAACCGCCGTCAGGTGCTCCAGGTGATCACGGACAAGAGCATCGTCCACACGCTCTTCACCGAGATCGGCCCGCGCTACGAGAACCGCCCCGGTGGCTACACCCGCATCACCAAGATCGGTAACCGCCGTGGCGACAACGCGCCCATGGCCGTCATCGAGCTGGTCGAGGCGCTGACCGTGCAGCAGAACGCCGTGGGTGAGGCCGAGGCCGCCACCAAGCGCGCGGTCAAGGAGGCCGACGAGGCCAAGGCCGCCGAGACCACCGAGGCGCCGGCCGAGGAGGCCGCTGCCGAGGAGTCGAAGGACGCCTGAGGCTCTGCCTGAAGCGGTAAGCGGGTCCGTTCCTTTTCGGGAGCGGGCCCGCTTCTCCGTTGCTGAGAGGATTTCTGTGTGAGTGACGAAGTACAGCCCGGGCACGTGCGGATCCGCCTCGACCTCTCCTACGACGGCAGCGACTTCCACGGCTGGGCCAAGCAGGCCGGCGGCCGGCGGACCGTGCAGGGCGAGATCGAGGACGCGCTGCGTACGGTGACCCGCTCGAAGGAGACCCCCGAACTGACCGTGGCCGGACGGACCGACGCCGGCGTGCACGCGCGCGGTCAGGTGGCGCACGTCGACCTGCCGGGGGAGCTGTGGGCCGAGCACCGCGAGAAGCTGCTCAAGCGGCTCGCCGGGCGGCTGCCCAAGGACGTCCGCGTCTGGCGGCTGGCCGAGGCGCCGGCGGGCTTCAACGCCCGGTTCTCGGCGATCTGGCGCCGCTACGCGTACCGGGTGACCGACAACCCCGGGGGAGTGGATCCGCTGCTGCGCGGCCATGTGCTCTGGCACGACTGGCCGCTCGACGTGGACGCCATGAACGAGGCGGCGCGGGCGCTGCTGGGGGAGCACGACTTCGCCGCGTACTGCAAGAGGCGGGAGGGCGCGACCACCATCCGCACGCTCCAGGAGCTGAGCCTGGTGCGGGGCGCGGACGGGGTCGTCACGGCGACGGTGCGGGCCGACGCGTTCTGCCACAACATGGTGCGCTCGCTGATCGGCGCGCTGCTGTTCGTCGGCGACGGCCACCGCGGCCCGGAGTGGCCCGGGAAGGTGCTGGCCGCCGGGGTGCGCGACTCCGCCGTACACGTCGTACGGCCGCACGGGCTGACGCTGGAGGAGGTCGGGTACCCCGCCGACGAGCTGCTGGCCGCGCGGAACAAGGAGGCGCGCAACCGGCGCTCGCTGCCGTCGGCGGGGTGCTGCTGAACTACCGGTCCGCCGCCGCCGAGGCCTGTGCCTCACCGCGGCGGTGGATCTGCCGGAAGGTGAACTCGGCCAGGTCGTCACCGGCGCGGAAGACCTTGGTGTCCTTGTCGGTGACGTTCTTGCCGTCGGTGAAGCCGGCGATCGTGAAGTAGGCGTAGCGGCCGTAGGCGTTGCGGGTCGAGCGGCAGAAGGCGCCGTCGCAGAACGGCTTGACGCCCTTGCCGAACAGCGAGCGGACGATGCTGCGGTCGTCGGTGCCGGCCTTGGTCTTCGTCGCCCGCGCCTCGGTGTCGAACAGGGCCACACCGACGGTGACAGCGATGTCGCCCTTGATGTAGGTGGCGCGGATCAGACGGGTGCAGTTGTTGGCGGTGAGTGCCTTGGGCAGGGTGCCGCCGGCGCCGGTGGCGCAGTTCTTGGTGTCGGCCGTCGGCCCCTTCTTGTACACCGTGCCGCCCACGGTGAGCTGGGTGCCGGGGAAGAGGGTGCCGGCGCCGAGGGGCGCGGTGTCCTTCCCGGCACTGGATATGAAGTCCTTCGGGTCCAGCGGCGGCGGGGCGCTGGTGGGTTCGAAGGACGGCGCCGCACTGCCCGAACCGCCGGGCAGCGAGGCGCCGGCGGGCACGCCGGTGGGGCTGCCCGAGGCCTGGTCGTCGCCGTTCGCGGACACGACGGCGAGCGCGACGGCGGTGCCCACCGCCACCGCGGCCAGCGCGCCGCCGACGACGAACAGCACCTTGCGGCGCTTGGTGCGCGTCTCCGAGGCCTCCGCGAGCGCGGCCCAGTCGGGTGTCCCGTCGTCGCCGCTGTTCCAGGGCTGCTGGGAATTCGGTTTCCAGGGATCCCACTGAGACTGGGGTCCCCCCTGCCCGTAACTCATGGGGCGCATCTTAGACGGGGGCGCAAGGGGGCGCGGTCCCTCGGGTGGCCTGCCTCGTTTTGACCCTTCCGGGGGCGTCCAGGTAACCTGCTTCTTCGTTGTGTATTGGCTTGCTCATTCTCACGGGACGGGCCCTTACACCGGTCCACCGGGCCGATGACCAGCGATCAGCACGCGGTTTGCGTCACCGCGGTGCGGTCGAGGCTGTCGTGATCGTTTCGGTGACCTGTTCAGGACCATTCACTCGAAGCGAAGGCTACGAACCGTGCGTACGTACAGCCCCAAGCCCGGCGATGTGACGCGCCAGTGGCACGTCATCGACGCCCAGGACGTTGTCCTCGGCCGTCTCGCCACCACCGCGGCGACCCTTCTCCGCGGCAAGCACAAGCCGATCTACGCGCCGCACGTCGACGCTGGTGACTTCGTCATCATCATCAACGCCGACAAGGTGCACCTGTCCGGCAACAAGCGGACCCAGAAGATGGCGTACCGCCACTCCGGCTACCCGGGTGGTCTGCGCTCCGTCCGCTACGACGAGCTGCTGGACAAGAACCCCGAGAAGGCCGTCGAAAAGGCCGTCAAGGGCATGCTCCCCAAGAACTCCCTGGGCCGTCAGATGCTCTCGAAGCTGAAGGTCTACAAGGGTGACCAGCACCCGCACGGCGCCCAGCAGCCGGTGCCGTTCGAGATCACCCAGGTCGCGCAGTAATTCCGGCCACCCCCAAGACCAGCAGAGAATCTGAGGAGAATCGTGGCCGAGACCACTGCCGAGCAGCCGCTCGAAGAGCTTGACATCGACAGCTACACCACCGAGTCCGAGGTCCCCGTCGAGGGTGAGTACACCTCGGAGTCCATGGCCTCCCGCTTCGGCGAGCCCCAGCCGGCCGCCGGCCTGGGCCGCCGCAAGAACGCCATCGCCCGCGTCCGGATCGTCCCGGGCACCGGCAAGTGGAAGATCAACGGCCGCACCCTTGAGGACTACTTCCCGAACAAGGTGCACCAGCAGGAAGTCAACGAGCCCTTCAAGGTGCTTGAGCTGGAAGGCCGTTACGACGTGGTCGCCCGCATCGCCGGTGGCGGTGTCTCCGGCCAGGCCGGTGCCCTGCGCCTCGGTGTCGCCCGCGCCCTGAACGAGGCCGACGTCGACAACAACCGCGGCCCGCTGAAGAAGGCCGGCTTCCTCAAGCGCGACGACCGTGCGGTCGAGCGCAAGAAGGCCGGTCTGAAGAAGGCCCGTAAGGCCCCGCAGTACAGCAAGCGCTAAACAGCAGCTGCCTGCTCGTACTCCGAACGCCCCGGCGGCACGCCACATGTGCCACCGGGGCGTTCGTTTATCCCGGCCAAGGGCGTATAACGACACAAGACGCTCAAAGGCTGGTGTGATCGGATGACCTGGCGTCTGCCACCATGCAGGGCAGCAAGGACGCTTCCTCAGGAGGACAAGTGGGACGACTCTTCGGCACGGACGGCGTGCGCGGTGTCGCCAACGCGGATCTGACGGCCGAGCTGGCCCTCGGCCTCTCCGTGGCCGCGGCGCATGTGCTGGCCGAGGCGGGCACCTTCGCGGGCCACCGGCCGACCGCGGTGGTCGGGCGGGACCCGCGGGCGTCCGGGGAGTTCCTGGAGGCCGCGGTGGTCGCGGGCCTCGCCAGCGCGGGCGTGGACGTGCTGCGGGTCGGGGTGCTGCCGACGCCCGCCGTCGCCCACCTCACCGGCGCGCTCGGCGCCGACCTGGGGGTCATGCTCTCCGCCAGCCACAACGCCATGCCGGACAACGGCGTCAAGTTCTTCGCCCGGGGCGGCCACAAACTGGCCGACGAGCTGGAGGACCGGATCGAGGCCGTCTACGACTCCCACCGGCACGGCGAGCCCTGGCAGCGGCCCACGGGCGCCGGAGTCGGCCGGGTGCGGTCGTACGAGGAGGGCTTCGAGCAGTACGTCGGCCATCTGCTGTCGGTGCTGCCCAACCGGCTGGACGGGCTGAAGATCGTCCTGGACGAAGCGCACGGCGCGGCCTCGGGGGTCTCGCCGGAGGCGTTCTCCCGGGCGGGCGCCGAGATCGTCACGATCGGCGCCGAGCCGGACGGGCTCAACATCAACGACGGGTGCGGCTCGACCCACCTGGAGAAGCTGACGGCCGCCGTGGTCGAGCACGGCGCGCATTTCGGCATCGCGCACGACGGGGACGCGGACCGCTGCCTGGCCGTGGACCACACCGGCGAGGAGATCGACGGCGACCAGATCCTCTCGGTGCTCGCGCTGGCGATGCGGGAGCACGGAGCGCTGCGGTCCGACACCGTCGTGGCCACGGTGATGTCCAACCTGGGCTTCACACTGGCGATGGAGAAGGCCGGCATCCGGCTCGTGCAGACCGCCGTCGGCGACCGGTACGTGCTGGAGGAGATGAAGGAGCACGGCTTCGCCCTGGGCGGCGAGCAGTCCGGGCACGTCATCGTCCTCGACCACGCGACCACCGGTGACGGCACGCTGACCGGGCTGCTGCTGGCGGCGCGGGTCGCCGAGACCGGCCGGACGCTGCGGGACCTGGCCTCCGTGATGGAGCGGTTGCCGCAGGTGCTGATCAACGTGCCGGACGTCGACAAGTCCCGGGTGCGCACCTCCGCCGACCTGGCCGCCGCGGTCGGCGAGGCCGAGCGGGAGCTGGGCGAGACCGGCCGGGTGCTGCTGCGGCCCTCCGGCACCGAGCCGCTTGTGCGGGTGATGGTCGAGGCCGCCGACATCGAGCAGGCCCGCTCCGTGGCCGGCCGGCTGGCGGACGCGGTGAAGTCGGCGCTGGGCTAGTTCCCTATGCGGCCCGGCGCTGCCAGAAGTACTTCTGGGCGAGCAGCGTGAGGGTGCCGGCGATGACGATGCCGGCCAGGTTCAGCAGGAGTTGCTCCGAGGAGCGCGCGGTCTGGTCGGTGTCGCCGTAGACGAGCGCCACGGCCGCGTTGGCGGCGGCCGGCACCGTCGTCACGGAGATCGCGACGCCGACCAGGGCACCGGACTTGGCGGAGGTCAGGGACAGGGTGCCGGCGATGCCGGCGAGGACCGCCACGATGAACGAGAACCAGTCCGGGGCGTAGATGAAGCCGGTGTTGGGGCGGTCGGCCTCCAGCCGGGCCTTGCTGAACAGGCCTACGGCGTCCATGAACAGGCTGAAGCCGGCGGTCAGCGCCATCGCCACCGCGAAGCCCACCAGCAGCGCCACCGCCGACCGCCACGCCAGCCGCGGGTGCCGCCGCACCAGGGCCGTGCAGATACCGGCCAAGGGACCGAACTCCGGGCCGACCGCCATCGCGCCGACGATCAGGATCGCGTTGTCCAGGACGACACCGCAGGCCGCGATCATCGTGGCCAGGGTGATGAAGGCGACGTAGGTGACCGACAGGGTCGACTCCTCGTGGGTCGCGTCGGTCAGCCCCTCCCACAGCACCGCGTCCGCGCCCTCACCGGGCGCCTCCTCCTCGGCCCGGTCCGCGCGCCGGGACAGGGAGAGGTCGATGTTCTCCAGCGCGATGGAGCCGGTGCGGTCCAGGCCCAACGCGCGCAGCGCGGTGAGCAGGCCGTCGCCGGCCTCGCGCGCCACGTCGCACAGGACGAGGTCCCCGGCGGGGTCGCGGGCGGCGCCGGGAAGGACGACGAGGTGGGCGGTGCCGACCGTACTCTCGATCAGGCGCACCACCTCGTCCGTCGTCCCGGCCGGGGTGATCAGGCGCAGATGCAGCATGGCGCCTGTCTAACAGATGAGCCCTTCTTCCCGGTGCGCGTCACAGCTTGCGCAGCCGCAGCCGCTGCACCTTGTGGTCTGGGCCCTTGCGGACGACCAGGGTGGCGCGGCCCCGGGTGGGGGCGATGTTCTCGACCAGGTTGGGCCTGTTGATGGTCCGCCACAGGGTGCGGGCGTAGTCGAGGGCCTCCTCCTCGGACACCTGGGTGTACTTGCGGAAGTACGAGTCCGGGTCCTGGAAGGCCGTCCGGCGCAGTTTGCGGAAGCGGTTGAGGTACCAGCGCTCGATGTCGTCGCCGGCGGCGTCGACGTACACGCTGAAGTCGAAGTAGTCGGCGAGACCGACCCGGGTGCGGCCGTCCTCGCCGGGCAGGGCGGGCTGGAGGACGTTCAGTCCCTCGACGATCAGGATGTCCGGGCGGCGGACGGTGAGCCGCTGGTCGGGGACGATGTCGTAGATCAGGTGGGAGTAGACGGGCGCGGTCACCTCGGCCTTGCCGGCCTTGATGTCGGCGACGAAGCGGGTGAGGGCGCGGCGGTCGTAGGACTCGGGGAAGCCCTTGCGGGACATCAGGCCGCGGGCCTCCAGTTCCCGGGTGGGCAGCAGGAAGCCGTCCGTGGTGACCAGCTCCACGCGCGGGTGTTCGGGCCAGCGCGACAGCAGGGCCCGCAGGAGCCGGGCGACGGTGGACTTGCCGACGGCCACCGACCCGGCGACCCCTATGACGAAGGGGGTGCCGGACTGGGAGCCCTGCTCGCCGAGGAAGGTGTTCAGCGCGCCTCTGAGTCCGTCCGTGGCGCCGACGTAGAGGTTGAGGAGCCGGGACAGCGGGAGATAGACGTCCCGCACCTCGTCGAGGTCGATGACGTCGCCGAGCCCGCGCAGCTTCTCCACCTCCTCGGCGGTGAGCGGCAGCGGCGTCTTGTCGCGCAGCGCACTCCACTCGGCACGCGTGAGGTCGACGAAGGGAGTCGCCTCCGGCCTGTGCCGGTGGGCGCTCCGGGGCATCGAGGAGACCGGTGAGATCACAGTCCATTGTTAACGGAGTTTGAACGGGGCGGTGGGGTGGGGTGCGTCACGTGTGGGCGGGCGCCGGCATCCGGTCGGTGGCCTGCTGACCGTGCCGCATCACTGTTCGCCGAATTCCCCAAGCTCACTGATCAGCCGCTGGCGAGCTGCTGCCAACTGGTCGGAGTAGGAGGAGTCGAAGATCGATGACACTCGTGTTTCCAGCGTTCCGTTGATCTTGAACAGGGCGGACCAGACGGCGCGGTCATCGACGAGCGCCGAGAATTCCGCCCGATGCATGACACGACTCATCCAGTCGGACAGGACGAGCGCCTGGTCGTCTGTCAACTCAATCTTCACGGAGATCTCTTTTCGGATCGTGCTTTCGTCCCGACGCTCTGTCTCTTCGTGACGCTGCAGTCTGTCGCGCGAACGATGTCCTTGCCGGACTTGCCCTTGGTGCCCCGGTGGGAATTTCCGGTTTCGGGCAGGCTGTGGCCGTTTACGGTCGCGTTCGGATCGTAGGCTGCCGCTCATGTGCGGAATCGTGGGATACGTAGGGTCGCAGTCGGCGCTCGATGTCGTGATGGCCGGGCTGAAGCGGCTGGAGTACCGGGGGTACGACTCGGCGGGGGTCGCCGTGCTCGCGGACGGGGGGCTGGCCGCGGCGAAGAAGGCCGGGAAACTGGTCAACCTGGAGAAGGCGCTGGTCGAGGGGCCGTTGCCGACGGGTTCGACGGGGGTCGGGCACACCCGTTGGGCCACGCACGGCGGTCCGACGGACGGCAACGCCCATCCGCACCTGGACAACGCGGGCCGGGTCGCGGTGGTGCACAACGGCATCATCGAGAACTTCGCGGTGCTGCGGGCGGAGCTGGCCGAGCGGGGGCACGAGCTGACCTCCGAGACGGACACCGAGGTCGTCGCGCATCTGCTGGCCGAGGAGTTCTCGGCGACCGGTGACCTGGCGGAGGCGATGCGGCTGGTGTGTCGGCGGCTGGAGGGCGCGTTCACCCTGGTCGCGGTGCACGCCGACGCGCCGGACCTGGTCGTCGGCGCCCGCCGGAACTCGCCGCTGGTGGTCGGCGTCGGCGAGGGCGAGGCGTTCCTGGCCTCCGACGTCGCCGCGTTCATCGCCCACACCCGCTCCGCGATCGAGCTGGGCCAGGACCAGGTGGTGGAGCTGCGCCGGGACGGTGTCACGGTGACCGGCTTCGACGGCCGTCCCGCCGAGGTCCGCTCCTACCACGTGGACTGGGACGCCTCGGCCGCCGAGAAGGGCGGCTACGACTACTTCATGCTCAAGGAGATCGCCGAGCAGCCCAAGGCGGTCGCCGACACCCTCCTCGGACGCATCGACCCGTCCGGTTCGCTGACGCTGGACGAGGTCCGCATCAGCCCGCAGGAGCTGCGCGAGGTCGACAAGGTCGTCATCGTCGCCTGCGGTACGGCCTTCCACGCGGGGCTGATCGCCAAGTACGCCATCGAGCACTGGACGCGGATGCCGTGCGAGGTGGAGCTGGCGAGCGAGTTCCGCTACCGGGACCCGATCCTGGACGGCCGCTCCCTGGTCATCGCCATCTCCCAGTCCGGCGAGACCATGGACACCCTGATGGCGCTGCGGCACGCCCGCGAGCAGGGCTCCAAGGTGCTGGCGATCTGCAACACCAACGGCTCCACCATCCCGCGCGAGTCGGACGCGGTGCTCTACACGCACGCGGGGCCCGAGGTCGCCGTCGCCTCCACCAAGGCGTTCCTGACCCAGCTGGTGGCCTGCTACCTCGTCGCCCTCTATCTGGGCCAGGTGCGCGGCACCAAGTGGGGGGACGAGATCCAGGCCGTCATCCGGGACCTGTCCCGGATCTCGGAGGAGGTCGACCGGGTCCTGGAGACCATGGAGCCGGTACGTGCGCTCGCCCGCACCCTCGCCGCCAAGGACACGGTCCTCTTCCTGGGCCGGCACGTCGGCTACCCGGTCGCCCTCGAAGGCGCCCTGAAGCTCAAGGAACTCGCCTACATGCACGCCGAGGGCTTCGCGGCGGGCGAGCTGAAGCACGGGCCGATCGCGCTGATCGAGGAGGACCTGCCGGTCGTCGTGGTCGTGCCGTCGCCGCGCGGCCGGTCCGTCCTG
This sequence comes from Streptomyces pyxinicus, assembly GCF_024753135.1. Taxonomy (GTDB): domain Bacteria; phylum Actinomycetota; class Actinomycetes; order Streptomycetales; family Streptomycetaceae; genus Streptomyces; species Streptomyces pyxinicus. The sequence continues at coordinate 211,635 of NZ_JANUGP010000011.1, forward strand.
CACGACAAGATCGTCTCCAACATCCAGGAGATCCGGGCCCGGGGCGCCCGCACCATCGTCATCGCCGAGGAGGGCGACGAGGCGGTGGTCCCGTACGCCGACCACCTCATCCGCATCCCGGCGACGCCGACGCTGCTCCAGCCGCTGGTGGCCACGGTGCCGCTCCAGGTCTTCGCCTGCGAGCTGGCCACCGCCCGGGGCAACGAGGTGGACCAGCCGCGCAACCTCGCCAAGTCCGTCACGGTGGAGTGACGCCGGGTCAGTCGCCCTGTTCCGTACGGCCCTCGGCGCGGCGGCCGGTGAACAGGCCGGGGTCGAGGCGGGCCGCCTGGACCGCGTTGACCCCGACGATCCCGACCCAGGCGGCGATGACCCCGGGCAGCCCCGCGAAGGCGCCGGCGATCGCGGACAGCGGGATCGTCAGCACCAGGGTGATCAGGGCGAAGCCGTGGCGCTCGGCCCAGGTGTCGGCGTCGGCCGGCCTGGACCGCCGGGTGTCGCGGGCCGCCGCCATCTGCTGCTCGGCGAGCTGCCGGCGCACCCGCCGATCCACCGCACCGTCGATCCGCTGCTCGACCTTCTCCAGGAAGGAGTCCACGAGCGCGGAGTCGTACTCCTCGCCCAGCTCCCGGCGTGCCCGCACGGTGGCGTCGAGGTCCTTGCGGAGATCCGCGTCCTGTCCGAGGCCGGCGTCCCGCGGGTCCAGTGTGGTCATGCCCCTCACCCTAGGAAGCGCGCCGGCTCCCGCGCACTGGGGACAGCCCCCCTGTCGGGGGCGGGGCGGGCCCCCGCGTTCTGGCTGAGAGCCGGAATCGGAACAAAGAGAGCAGGCCGCCGCATCGCGTGAACGCGGCCCGGCAGACGGAGCCCCTGGCCGTGATCAGTACTGGCTTTTGAGGTCAGTGCCCTTGGGAGCCCGCCAGCAGCCGGAGACGATGTTGATCAGGATCTTCGGTTCCTTCTCGTGACCGGCTGTCGGGCTCGATACCCAGAGTTCTGCGTTCACGGAGAAGGGCTCGGTCTCGGAGTCCGCGGTGAGTTGGAGGGTCTTGTCCCGGCTCTTGTCCGGGCCGTACTGGACGATCTTCCATCCTTTCCCGGGAAGACCGTTCCGCAGCCGCTGGAAGCCCGCCTTCAACTCGTTCTCGGGCACGCCGTAGACCGACCACGGGTGAACGGTCTGATAGAGGTGCTCGGGGTCCTGGTCACAGGTGGAGATACTCGGGCCCGGCTCAGTGGCCTTGCCGGAGGGGATGTTGATCAACTCGTAGATCTGGCTGGATACGGCTTTCGCCTTCTCACGAGCTTCGTCCACGTCGAGGACGGTGGGCTTCGAGCGGGTCGTCTCGTGCGCCGCCGCGGCGTCTGCCTTGTGATCCATGGTGTTCGAGCAACCTGTTCCGATGAGGGAGAGGATGGTGACGGTGACCGCGATGCCAAACCGATTGCCCCAGGAGCGGCGACGGGAGGAGGGAATCAATGGTCCTCCTGGACCTTGTCATAGCGGCCGACGACTACCGCTGCCTGGTTCTTGAGGCTGTCCTTGTCTTCGTCCCAGTAACCGCTGTGACCGCTGGTGTCGACGTGCATCCGGTGGGCGTCGAATGCCTCGTCCGAGGGGACCGTCTGGACGTAACCGGCATCGTACGGCAGCCCGTGGAAAGTCTGGACGCCCCACTTGTAGCCACCGAGGTGCGCGACTTTGCCGCCCAGCGGGACCAAGTCGTCGCTCGCGGCCTCGGACCACACATGGCTCTTGCCGACGTCCAGATCGCTCGCGTCGCCGACCAGCATGCCGGGGCTGCCCGCCACGACGATGTCATCCGCGGCGAAGTGCCCGGAGGCTTTGGACGCGGCGCCCACGGTGGTGGATCCGTAACTGTGGCCGATGACGGTGGTGTGGCTGGCGTCCGGGCCGCCCTGGACTGTCTGAAGACCGTCCAGGAAATTATTGAGCTTGGGTGCGCCCTCATAGGCCCAGTGCTTCTCCATGGCTTCGGGGGTGATGCTCTGCGGGGCGTCGTATCCGATCCACGTGATCGTTGAGGTCGACTGGCTGACCGACATGCTGTTGGCCTCCTTCCACACCCGCGTCATGCGTCTGATGTCCCCTTCGGCCCCCGCCAGCTTCGACTTCGTCCCCGGCACATAGACGGCCGTGTTGTCCGCCGTATCCGGGTTGCCGTTCGCCACGATGGCGTGACCGTTGTCCTTGGTGTCGAAGCCCAGCAGGTAAGCCGGTGGCAAGCCGTCGATGCCCGTCTGGTCCAAGCGGGCCTGGATGGCCTTCATACCGTCGAGCTGTCCCTTGAGCCGCCCGCCCCCCATGGCCTGCCAAGCGGTCCACTCCGGATTACGCATCACTCCGCCTGCGGTGACGACTGTCTTGGAGGGCTCCGGACCCAGTGCGTCGAGCTCGCTCTTCACCTGGACACGCGACTCGTCCAGCACGATCCGGTTGGACGAGTCGCGGACCACGCTCGGTATGCCGTCGAGCGCACCGATCTCTGCCGGATACAGCGTCTGGTACTCCTCGCGCTCCTCTTGCGTGAGGCCGTCCCACCATGTCCTGTTGGCGACTGGGGACCTGCCATGCGGAATGCTGTCCTTGCCGAGGTAGGTGCCTACTGTCTTCTGGACATCGCCCATGTCGTGGGCCTCGTCCAGGAGCATGTCGTCGGTCACGACCAAGCCGTCCGGCGCTTTCAGTTCGCGCAGTATCTTCGCGTACCGGTTGTCGGTCTCCGTGGCGCTGGTCACCGCCTGAGAGATGCGCTCGGCGATGTCCTCGGCCTCGCCCTTGTTGGGGTCGCCGTCCGCCTCGCCTGCGCCGGGCAGGTAGGGCACCGGGGCGCCCGACTTGGCGACTCCGGTGCCGGAGGAGGTACGGGGAGCCAGAGGCAGGTCGGCGCTCCTCGGATACTCGACCGAGCCGTCCTCGTTGACCGTGAACTCGAGATCAGCCGCGTCGTCGAGGGCCTGCTTCAACTTCTTCTGCGCCGCGGACAGTTCGGAGGCGAGAGCGTTCAGGGCCGTACGGACGAGACCGCATTCGCTGTGGAGGTACTGGTAGTTCCGGCCAAGCTGTGTCAGATCCCGCTCGGCCGAGGTCTGCGCCTCACCCTTCTGCGTGGCGCGGAGCGGGCCGGCCATCTCCTGGTCGGCCCGGGTGCGTGCGGCGTCGGACCGGTTGCTGACCGTGCTCCAGCCGTCGGCGGCTCGCTCGTACTCGGTGAACTTCGCGTCGCGCAGCTGCTGCCATGTGGGCACGCTCGCCTCACCGCGCCCAATCGGGCTTGTTGTCGCCGACGTGCACGCCGCTGACCTTGCCGGCGACGGCGGGATCGATCTCGCCGAAGTCCCGGCCGGACTTGGCGAGCGCGCCGTGCAGCCGGTCGCACTCGTCGCGCACCGAGGTCAGCCGCTTCTCCCAGGTGGGAAGGATCTCGTTCAGCGCGGCGGTGGAGGTGAAGCCGTCGGTTCCGCCCTTGACACCCTCGTGGGCCGTCTTGAGTTCCGTCAGCCCCGCGTTCGTGACCGTCCGCAAGTCCTGAGCCACACCGGAAGCCTTGGTCCACGGACCCTTCGACGCCTTCAGATCAGGAGCCGACCCGCCTGGGGCACTGCTCGATCCTCCGTCCGCCGGATCGGCCAGGTGGTCGATCTGCATCCGCTGGGCCGTACTCGCCTTGAGCCGCTCCCACTCGTCCCACGCCATCAGTGCTGGTCCTCCCCCTTCTCGCGGCGGCGCTGGTGTGTGTCGTGACGTGTTGTGTCGCCGCGGTGCGTCACTCTAATTAACCGGCCCCTCAAGCACATGAGTGCGGGGACTGAGTGGCTGAGTACCTGTACTCATTCGCCGCCGGCTGATCGATCTCATGGCTCTGTCGGACTTGATGCTCACGGCGGCGAAGATCGGCGAGCCCTTACCGCAGGAGTGATGGGCGGGCACGGTGAAAGGCCTGACATCCGCGGTGCCGAAACGAACCGGGGGATCTTCGCTCCGGGGCGGCTTCGGGTGA
>NZ_JANUGP010000012.1 GCF_024753135.1 Streptomyces pyxinicus
CCCCGGATGCCGTCCGTGTGTCCACCGCCGCCGTGCTCGTGAGCGCCATGCCGTGCCCCTTCCGGAGTCGAGTCGTCCGCAGTCGCCGGCCACCGAACGGCCGACGATCGCGCGTTTACCCCCTCATCCTGCCCTCATGCCCGCCACTTACAGCAAATCGCCGCCGACGGCCGCCGAGTCCCGTGAGCACCACCCGTTCGCGTCATCACCCCGGGCCAGGACGCGTTTCCGCGGCGAGCATGGGCACATGGTGGAACACGCGGCCTTCGTCCAGGGCATCACCCGTGAGAGCATCCATCCCGGCGGCTGGGTCGAGCACGAGCCGACCGGGCGCGCGGTGGTGCGGTGCAGTTGCGGCCTGGAGAGCGGTGTCGTCACGGCCGTCCGGGCGGCCCAGATCGCCGACGATCACCGGCGGGGCGCCGCGTACGCCCGTGCCTGCGGCTGAGACGCTCCGGCCGCGGCCACGTCCGGTTCATTGCCATGTGGCAACGAGTTAGACTCGGGGCAGTGCTTGGGAAACAAGGCACTCCTTCTCGCATGCCTCGCGAGACGAAGCCTGCCAACCCAAGCGAAAGGGGCCATCCTCCGTGAGCCAGGAAACCGGCACGCGCGCGGTTTGTCTTGGTCAGCCGAGGGCGTCACTGCCCGACGAACGTCAGCTGTGGCGCGAGAACATCGCGCTGCGCAACAGGATGCTGGCCCGCTCGGCCGTCTCGGCCGCCCAGGGCATCCTGAAGGAACGGTACCGGCTTTCCACCCTCGACGAGGGTTTCGAGCTGCTCAAGCGCGGCTCGCAGACGCACAACATCAAGCTCCACACCCTCGCCGACGCCGTCGACCGCGTGCCCGGACCGGCACCCGGGGCGCTCCGCTGGTTCCCCGGCCGGGTGCGCGGCAGCGCTCCGCCGCTCACCGGGCTCCGGCTGGTGCGGCACAACGGCTCCTCGGCCACGTTGCAGGGCGAGGTGTTCGCCGCCGGTCTCACCCGGGTCCTGGAGGTCACCGGGGCGGAGCGGGGCACCGTGCAGCTCGCCGAGAGCGGCTTGCTGCGCCTGGAGCGGCAGGTCGGGCTGGACGGCGACTTCGCCGACTTCTTCGCCTTCGTCGACCTCACCGGCACCGCCTGGGCCGCGGCGGCCCGGGACGGACGCCAGGTCACCGTCCACGACGTCGCGGTGGACGACGGTCTGGACGAGGTGTCCCGGCGGGTGATCCTCCAGGCGGGCAGCCGGGCCTGCCACGGGGTACCGGTGCCGGACGAGCGCGGTGCGCTGCTGGCGGTGATCTCCTCGCATCACGCCACGCCGCTCGCGGGCGACTTCGCCCCTGCCCGGCACGACGCCCTCCGGGACACCGCGGCCACGGTCGGCCGCTGGCTCTCCTGGCACCGCCGCACCGTCGTCCTGGACGCCCTGGAGGACCTGCACACCACCGCGCGGTCCGGGGACTGAGGGCACCCCCGCCGCCGTCAATCGCCCGCGTTCCGTCGGTCGCCCGCGGCCGGGGGGGGCGCGGTGGCCGGGCTTGGGCGAGGCCGGCCCCCGCGCTCCGCGTCCCAGCACCACACCACGCCACTCGCGGGCGAGTCCGGCACCGCCCAGCGCTACGCCCCACCGCGGCCACGCCGGCCCCCGGCCACCATGAGGGGCGGGAGGCCGAGGACGCCCCCGCAGTCAGTCGCCCGCGGCCGGGGGGCGCGCGGTGTGGCCGGGGTGGCCCGGGGTGCGGCGGGTTTCCTTGAGTTCGGCCTCGTACAGGTGGTCGCGGCCCTGGGCGAGTTCGGTCACCGCGCTGCGCTCCAGTTGCCGGAACGGGCGGTAGTACGTGTCGTCGTAGGCCTCGACGACCTGGAAGGTCCAGTGGCCGGGGATGACGTTGCGGCCCAGGATCTCGGTCTCGACCTTGTCGGCCCATTCGGGGTGGCCGGCCTCGCGCAGCAGCCGTACCGCCCGGTCGAGTTCGAGGTCGGCGCCGCCGGTGAGCTGGTGGAAGCCGTAGAGCTGACCGCGGGCCCGCTCGGTGGTCTCCCAGGCCTTCGACAGCGCTCCGAGCGCCTCGACGGTCTTGTCCGAGACGCCCTCGGGGCGGCGGTGCCGCCGGTCGGGACCATCCTGGTACTCGTTCATCGCGCTCCCTCGGTGCCGTGCCGCGCGTGCCGCCGCCGAGTGCCCGGTCGGCCGCCGGCTCAACCGTGTCTCGACCTCCCCGGATGCGCAGGCGTGTCCGGCCCTTCTGCGGGCAACCGGAAGCCCGAGGAAGCGGTAGCACGTCCGCGAAGGAGGGCGGCGATGGCCTGGTGGGTCTGGCTGGTGGCGGTGATCGCGGTGGTGGGGCTGGTCTCGGCCGTGACGGTGGGGGTGCAGTCAAAACGCCGTTCCGGGACGGTGATCGCGGTGCGGGCGGGCCGCCCGAGCGGACGGGGAGGCGGCCGGTGACCGGGCTGGCGCTCGCCTCCGAGCTGACCAAACGGGAGGTCGTGACGCTGAGCGGCGAGGCCGTGGCACGGATCAAGGACACCGTGTTCGACGCCGGGGCCGGCCGGATCACCGGCTTCACCCTGAGCGGCCGGGGCCTGCTGGCCGGACCGCTGAAGCGGAGCCTGCCGTTCTCCGGGGTGCACGCCGTGGGACCCGCGGCCGTGATGATCCCGTCCGAGGCGGTGCTGGAGGACCGCAAGGCGGTCATGCGTTCCGGCGGATCGGCGTCCGGCGGGGTGATCGGCGCCCCGGTGCTCACCGACGAGGGCACCGAGATCGGCACGGTGCGCGACCTGGTGGTCGAGACCGGGACCAGCGGACGCGTGGTCGGCTTCGAGGTCGCGGCCAACGCCCACTTCGATCCCGAACGGCGCAAGGTGTTCATCCCGCGCGGCCAGACGCTGGCCGTCTCCGGGGAGGCGCTGGTGGTCCCCGTCTCGGCGAGTCACTTCGTCGCCGCGGACCTGCCCAGTTTCGGTGGTCAGGTCGAGGCGTTCGAGGCGCAGGGCAGGCCGGGCGGCACGCACGCCGCCCCGCTCGACGAAGGAGGCCGCGCATGATGCTCTTCACCCAGGCCAGGGGCCTTCCCGTGATCACCGCCGACGAGGCTTCGGCGCTCGGGAAGGTGAGCGAACTGACCATCGACGCCCGCACCCGGAGCATCGCCTGTCTGCGGCTGTCCGGGGCGGCCAGGGAGTGCGAGGTCGTCGGCTGGGACGCGGTGGCCTCGGTGGGGCGCGACGCCGTGATCGTCCGCTCCCGGGCCGCCGTGGAGGCGGGGCCGCGTGAGGCGCCCGAACACCGGGAGGCCGTCGGTCACCGGGTCCTGACCGAGTACGGCGCCGAGCACGGTACGGTGAAGGACGTCGCCTTCGACCCTGTCTCAGGCCGCGTCCTCACCCTGTACACAGCGCTGGGGGACATTTCCGGGGAACGCCTCGTCGGCCTGGGCTCGTACGCCGTGGTCGTGCACGCGGACCCGCGATGACGGCCGGGCGGGAACCCTTCGCCGGCCGGCTCACCGGCTCGGGGAAACCGCCTTCCCCGGACACCCCCGGGGCAGGATCATGGTGAGTGTCCGCGACCGTGCCGGTGCGCGGTGCCGCGTCCCCCGACGGCACCGCTTGTCCGGCGAGGGGGCGGGTACTGCGTTCGCATAAGGTTGTTGTCCGACCGGCCCAGAGGTTCCCCGAAGTGATGTGCTCGTGACGCGTCTCGGTGATGACGGAGACGACCCGGCACGCTCAGGCGACGACGGCCCCGAAGCGGCCGCACTGGAGATCGCCCGTGCCGTGGACAGTCTCGCGGTCCTGTGGTCCAGCGCCGCTCAGGCGGCGAGCCTGCGCCTGTCACCCCACCAGCTGAGATGCCTGCGCGTCCTGGAGGCCGTCCCGGGCCTCAACCTCACCGCGCTCGCGGACCGCATGGACATCGGCCTGCCCACGGCGAGCCGGCTGTGCGACCGCCTGGAGGCCGCCGGACTGCTCGAAAGAGTGCTGCATCCCCGCAAACGCCGCGAGGTGAAGCTGACCCTCACCGCGCGGGGCCGGCGACTGCTCACGGAGGTCACCGCCGAGCGGGTACGGGCCCTCACCACCGCGCTGGCCAGGATGGACGACACCGACCGGGCCGAGCTGGTGCGCGTCATGGGCACGTTCCTGCGCGCCCAGGAGCGCCGGGAGCCAGGGAACGGGCCGGGCGGGGAGACCGGGCCGCCGCGGCGGACGTAGTGCCGAACGGCTGCGCCGGTCTCAGCGGCCCTTCCAGTCGAGGCAGACGACGGCCGCGTCCGACAGCAGTTCCTCGCTGCCGAAGTGCCCGGTCAGGCCGGCGACGACGGCACGCGCCGCCTCGTTCGGGGGTACGGCCCGGGTGGCGCCGAGCACCTGGTGCAGGCCGCGCTCGCCGAAGACCTCGCCGCTCGCCGAGCGTGCGCCGTGCACGCCCGTGCTCACCACGACGAGCCGGTCACCCGGCCGGAGCTGGAAGGTCTCGGCCTCGTACGCCGTCTCCTCGAACATGCCGAGCGGGAGCTGGGCGTCCAGTGCGATCCGCTCGGCCCGCTCCCCCCGCAGCAGGAAGAGCTGCGGGGAGCCGGCGTCGACGGCCTGCACGGTGCCGGTGTCCAGGTCGAAGCCGAGCAGCAGCGTCGGCGCGTAGGCCTGGCCGCCGTACTGGGCGTAGACGGCCTGGTCGGCGAGGGCGGCCTGGTCGGCGAGGCTCACCCCGCCGCGCCGGGCGTTGCGCAGGGCGCCCACGGCGAGACTGGTCAGCTGGGAGGCACCCATCCCCTGCCCCATGCCGTCGGTGAGGGTGAGGACGAGACGGTCGGCGTCGGCGGACCAGTCGAAGTTGTCCCCGCCGACGGCGTACGCGGGCTCCAGGTGTGCGCCGATCACGTACTCGGCGCGGGCGCAGCCGTGTCCGGGCAGCAGCTGCCACTGCATCTCGGCGGCGAGCGTGAGGCGGCGGGTGCGGCGGGCCTTGAGGAACAGGTCGGTGTCGCGGTCGGCGGTGGTCACCTCGCGGGCCAGGGCGCCGGCCAGGTCGTGGAGCCGCAGGACGGTGGCGGGGCTCGCCAGGTCGGCGGGCAGCCGCACGGTGAGGATGCCGAGCCGGTCGCCGCGGACGCCGAGCGGCAGGTGCACCTGGCAGGAGTCGTCGCCGAGGGGCTCCACCACCGGGCTCTGGCCGTCGAAGGCGACACCGAGGGGGCCTTCGTGGGCGGGCACGGGAGGCCCAGCGCGGGGCCGGTCCGTCACCGGTTGCAGGACGGTCTGCCCGTAGTCGGCCATGAGGAGGGTGATGTCCTGGGCGCCGACGAGACCGGCCAGCAGATCGCAGGCGGTGGCGACGAGTGCGTGAGGAGGTACCGCGCGCAGGCGGCTCTCCGCGGAGCGCCAGGCGTCGGAGGCTTCCACTGCGTCCACCCTCTCCACTCGACGGCCTCCACAGTAACGCGGGCCCCCGCACCGCGGCCCGCTCCGGACCGCCGTCCGGTCACCCGCCGGCCGGCCGGTCAGCCGCCGTCCGGCCTCCCTCGCCAGTCCAGGCAGACGACGAGCGCGTCGTCCTCGGGCGCGGCCGCGCCGCGATGGCTGGTCAGCTCGCGCAGGATGGCGCCGGGCACCTCCGCCGCGGGCAGCAGACGGGTGGCCTGGAGGGCCCGGGCGAGCGCGGCCTCGCCGTACTCCTCGCCCTTGGGGGAGGCCGCGGCGTGCACGCCGTCGCTGACGAAGACGAGCCGGTCGCCGGGCTCGACGTGGAACTCCTGTGCCACGTAGTCGGTCTCCTCGAACATGCCGAGCGGCAGCTGGGCGTCGAAGGCGACCCGCTCCACGGCACCGCCGCGCAGCCGCAGCAGCCGGGGCGAGCCGGCGTCGACCACGCTCACCCGGCCGGTGTCCAGGTCGAAGTCGAACATCAGGACGGACAGGTAGCAGCGGCCCCGGTAGTGGGCGTACACGGCCTGGTCGGCGAGGGCGGCCTGGTCCGCGATGGAGATGCCGGCCCGGCGCGCGTTGCGCAGGGCGTTGATGGCGAGGTTCGTCAGCAGGGACGCCTCTATCCCCTCGCCCATGCCGTTGGTGACGTAGAGCATCAGATGGTCGGCGGTGGCCGACCAGTCGTAGTTGTCGCCGAAGACCGCGTAGGCGGGCTCCAGTTGAGCGGCCAGGTCGTACTCCCGGCGCGAGCACGCGCGGCCCGGGAGCAGTTGCCACTGCATCTCGGCGGCGAGGGTGAGCCGGTCCCTGCGCCGGGCCCGCCGGTACAGGTCGGTGTCGCGGTCGGCGACGAGCACCTCGCGCCCCAACACCTCGGCGATCTCGGCGAGTTCGGCCTCGTGCCGACGGGCCTCGTCCTCGTCCGGCAGGGTCACGGACAGCACGCCGATCCGGTCTCCGCGCACGGTGACCGGGAGGTGCAGCAGCACCCGGCCGTCCCGGGCGCTCTCGGTGCGGGGCTGCTGGGAGGCGAACGCGCGCCCTGCCGGACTGCTGTGCACCGGCACCGGCTGCGGGGCCGGCTGGGAGCCGGGCACCGGTTGCAGCACGGTCAGTCCGTAGTCCGCCATGAACAGCTCCACGGCCTGTGCCGCGTACTGGTCGGTCAGTACGCGGCGCAGCACGCCGGGCAGTTCGTGGGGGGCCGCTGCCCGCAGGGCGCGTTCGGCGGCGGGGAATCTGTTCACGATGGGAAACGAACCAATCTTTCGCAGGACAACGTGTGTGCCTCACTGCCGAGGCGACTGTTCCCGAGCCACGCGCCGGTCGCGTGAGACCTCCGTCTGCGGCACCCGCACCTAGTACGCTGACGCACACCCCAGTACCTGCGAGAGTGTGACCGTGACTGCCTTCCACCGCCGCCCGGAGCCCGACGAGATCGCGCGCGTGACCTCCACGGCCGCGGAGCTGCTGGAAGTCCTGTGGGGCCGCGCCTCGACCGCCCCGGCTTCCGCGTCCCAGCTGCGCCTCCTGCACATCCTGGAGCACCACGACGGCATCAACATGCGCACGCTCGCCGAGTCCCTCGCCTCGACGCCGCCGGCGACCAGCCGGCTGTTCGACCGGCTCCAGGCGATCGGCTTCGTGGACCGCGAGAGCAGTCCGGAGGACCGGCGCGAGGTGCGGCTGCGGCTGAGCGTGCGGGGGCGTGCGTTCCTCGCCGACCTGCGGGCGCGGCGCGAGGCGGAACTGCGGGCGGTCCTGGACCTGATGCCGGCGGCCAAGCGGGCCGCGCTCGCGGAGGGGCTGGAGGCGTTCTGCGCCGTGGCCGCCGCGCAGATACACGACGACGCGCAGGGTTCCGGTTCCCGGACCGCCTGAGCCGTCCCGCTCGTCACCGACACCACCTGCCGGCCGTCGCCCGCACACGGAGCGGCCTCCGCTGACCGGAGCATCCCAGTTCCTCCCCGCGCACGTTGGACAAGGCTACTTTGTTGCCTGGCGGCCATAGTTGTCAAACGGCAACAGTAGGGATGTGCGGGGCCGAGGTCCGGTGGATGAGCCGCCCGCAGGGCACAGGGAGGCGCCCGGACGGCGGGGGCGGGCCGGGGCAGAGGCGGAGTGGGCGCTAGCGGGCTGCCGCGTCGTCGGTGAGCGCGATACGGACGGTGACCCTCTTGCCGCGCGGCTCACGCGTCACCGCGAAGGACTCGGTGACGGCGAGGACGATCTCCAGACCGTGCCGGCCGACGCGGTCGGGGTCGGCGCCACGGGGTGCCGGCAGCAGGATCTCGCGATCCTGGACGGACAGCTCCACCTGCGTGCCGACGACGCGCAGCCGCAGGCCGATGGGTCCGGGGGCGTACTTGCAGGCGTTGGTGACCAGTTCGCTGACGACCAGCTTGGAGACGTCGTGCGCTCGCTCGGACACCGGGACGCCGTGTTCGACCTGGGCGCGGGTGAGGAACCGCTCGGTATGGCGCCGGGACTCGGCGATACAGCCGACGCCTCCGTCGAGTGTCACGTCGGCCCGGAGTGGTGCGGGGCCCGCGGTGTCCGCGCCGCCCGTGCGGGCACCGGACGCCGTACAGGCCGTGTGCACTACGTTCACCTGGTGGTTCGTACCCGGCTTCACGGAGTCCATGCCGGGTCCTGGCGCGGCGGTCGTGCCCTCGGGATCGAGGTCCGGGTCGTCAGCCACCGGCGCTGCGCAGGGCCGCGTCACGGGACTCGGTGATGGTGAAGTGGTCGTAGGTGCCGCTGATGGTGAGCAGCCGGGTGACGGACTCGTGCAGCGGGCCGAGGAGGACGAAGGCCCGGTCGGTCGCCCGGTGGCGCTGGTGCGCGTCGAGGAGCGAGCGCAGCAGCTGGCTGTCGCCGAACGTGAGCAGCGTCAGGTCGACCACCGTGACGGGCAGGGCGTGCTCGTCCGCCTCGTCCCACGCGGCGCCGAGCAGGTCGCTCTCGTCGTAGTCCATCTCACCGCGCACGGTGACCTCGAAGACGCGTTCGTGCCGGATGACCCGCACGACGGTCCCTGACTCCCACTGCATTGCGTCATCCTGTCACTCTTCGGTCGCGCGGGGCGAGCCCGCCCACGGGGGAGGCTCCACCGCGGGCGCGTTCGCCCGTACGGTCCGACCGCCCCGGCGTCACCGTTGTCGCATCGGTTCCGCGCGTCAGGCCACGGCGACGCCCTCGTCCGCCAGGCAGCCGCGCAGCCGGTCGAGACCGCGCCGGGTGTGGCTCTTGACGGTGCCGAGCGGCCAGCCGGTGACGCGGGCGATCTGCGCCTGGGTCAGGTCCTCGTAGTAGGCGAGGTGCAGCACCTCGCGCTGCTGCGCGGTGAGCCGTCCCAGCGCCCGGCCCACGACGAGCCGGTCCAGGGCGGCGTCGGGATCGCCCCCGTCCTCGGGGACCCGCACGGCGGCCTGTTCGCCGGCCGCGGCGACGAGCCGGGCGCGGCGGGCCCGGGCGGCCAGCGCGTCGGCCACCTTGCGCCGGGTGATGCCGACGAGCCAGGCGGCCGGAGTGCCCCGCTCGGCGACGTAGGTGTGCCGGCCGCGCCAGGCGTCCGTGAACACCTGTTGCGCCACGTCCTCCGCCTCGCGGGGGTCACCGAGCGCCTGATGGGCCAGTCCGTGGACCAGCCCGCCCCACTGCCGGTGCAGCGCGGACCAGGTCGCGTCGTCGGCGCCCGCCGGCGTGGGGCACGGGCCGGAGGGGGACCCGGTGACGGTCGTCGGTGCGGCCGGGGAACGGTCCATGACCACGTGCTTCCTCCTGAGCCGGGATGGCGTCGCCGGTGCGGCGGCGGACGTGCCGCCGTCCGGTGCGTTCAGCCTGCGGCGGCGCCGAAGCCGTCGACAACTCGCATCGATTACGCATCGGATACCGTGGAGCGTGTGGGGTACGGAGGTGCGTGTGGGCTACGCAGGTGACGGAGCGGACAAGGAGGGCCTGGCGCCGCAGGCCGGTCTGACCACGGGCGCGGTGGCCCGGCGCCTGGGGGTCTCCCCCACCACGCTCCGTTCCTGGGACCGGCGTTACGGGCTGGGCCCGGCCTCGCGCGCGGAGGGCCGGCACCGGCGGTGGAGCCCGCGGGACGTGGCAATGGTGGAGGAGATGTGCCGGCTGGCGGCGGCCGGCGCGCCTCCGGCAGAGGCGGCCCGGGTGGCCCGCCTCACGCACGGCGAGCGCGTTTCGGCTGCTTCCCCGGTGCCCCGGGCGGCGGCGGTGCCGGCCGGCGTCACGCCCCGGCGCGGTGGCCCGGGCGGTGGGCTGCCGCTGGGCGACGTGCGCCAGGAGTGCCGGGGGCTGGCGCGGGCCGCGGTGCGTCTGGACGCCCCGGAGCTGGCGAGCCGGCTGCTGGACGCGGTCGGGCAGCACGGGCTGATCGGGGCGTGGGAGGAGGTGATGGTGCCGACGTTGCGGGCCGTGGGCCGCAAGTGGGAGTCGTCCGGGGACCGTTACGTGGAGGTGGAGCACCTGCTGTCCTGGCAGATCTCCACCACCCTGCGCCGGGCGAACCTGGTGCTGCCGCACGCGGCGGATCCCGTGGGCGGCGACCCGGTGGTGCTGGCCTGTGTGCCCGGCGAGCAGCACTCGCTGCCGTTGGAGGCGCTCGAAGCGGCACTGGAGGGGCAGGGCGTGCCGACGCGGATGCTGGGCGCCGCCGTCCCGGTGGAGGCGTTGCTGGCGTGTGTCCGGCGCACCGGTCCGGCCGCCGTCGTGCTGTGGGCGCAGAGCCGTTCGACGGCGTCCATGCCGCTGGCCCGGCACGTCGGCGACCTGCGCTGGGGCCCGGCCGGTGCGCGCCGACGGCCGCTGGTCCTCCCGGCGGGCCCCGGCTGGAGCCGCCGGACGGCCGAGGGCTTCCTGCGCTGCACGGGCCTCGCGGAGGCCGTCCGCACGCTGAGCACGCTGTCCGGAGCGGACGGCGCGGTACGACGTCCGTCGCCGGGTCGGGACTGAGGACGCCGGGTTCCCGCACGTTTCGACGTCCCTCAGCTACCGGCACTCCCTCCGCTCCGGGACGTGCGCCCTCTCAGCCCGGGAAGCGGCCCGTGGAGCGCAGGGTCCAGCGGCGTTCGGCGTACGCGAGGTCGTCGCGCCACAGGCGGCCCGAGGTGTAGCGGACCAGGGGGCGCAGCAGCGGGGCGGCGCGGCGGGCGAGGGCGAAGCCGGGGCGTCCGGAGGTGGCCACGACGGCTTCTACCACCGCCGTGCGCGGCCTGCCCAGGGCGTCGGGCCCCAGGGGTGTCGCGTGGGTCTCCACCACGGAGCCCGCGCCCTCGCCGTCGGTGATGCGCATGACGACCGTACGGGGGCCGGGTGCCGTGAACTCCGCCCGGACCGGGACCACCAGCCGGCCGGCGACCTTGAAGGAGACGTCGACGGTGAACGCGTCATGTCCGTCGCCGGCTTCCGGGGTGCCGAGGACCGTCAGGTCGACGAAGGAGTACGGGTGGAACCAGGACCCGTGCCAGGGGTCCAGGCGGTTGGCGACGACGTCCTCCGGTTCGCAGACGCCCGTACCGGTGTACACGGCGGCCAGCGCGCCGGCCGCCGCCGGACGCCCGGGCACCGTGGGCAGGTGGGTCGGCGCCTCGCCCCCGACGGCGTCGAGGCGTACCCACACCAGTACCCCGTCGTCGTGGGCGGGCCAGGGTTCCCAGCCGGCGAACGGCCCGCCGTCCAGGGCGAGTCCGTGCCAGTGGCAGACGAGGGTGCCGCACCGCACCGGGCTCTCGCCGAGCGGCGCGCCGAGGTGCGGGCAGACACCGGGTCCGGCGACGAGACGGCCTCCCGGGTCGCGCCAGACGACCACCTCCCGGCCGCCGACGGTCCGGGCGAGCGGCCGGTCGGCGCGCAGCTCGCGCGAGGCGCCGACGACGTACCAGTTACCGGTCGGCCGGGCCCCCGCCCGCTTGAGGGCGTCGGCGATCAGCGCGGGCCGGGCCGCACGCCAGGTCGGCCGCTGCCGCGCCCAGTCGACGGGGTCCCGGCGCAGCCGCAGGGGCAGGCGGGCGCGCCGGGGCGGGGGCTGGTAGGTCACGTGGCCTCCTTCAAGGGGGTGGTCGGGGCGGGGGTCCGCCCGCCGGTGAGCCGGGCTCCCGCCCCTGTCACGGCATCGGCGATCAGCCCTGGCCGGGCCGCACGCCGAATCGGCCGCTGCCGCACCCAGTCGACAGGGGCACGGCGCAGCCGCAGCCGGGGCGGGGGCTGGAAGGTCACGCGGCCTCCTTCAAGGGGGTGGTCGGGCGCGGGGTCGGGGTGGGGGTGTCCGGGGGCGTGCGGCGGGCGGCGAGGCGGGCTGCGGTGACCCGGAGCAGTCCGTCGGCGGCGACGAGCGCGCGGCGCCTGCGGGGCACCGCGGCCCTGCGGTGCAGCGCCGCCCAGCCGTCGGCGGCGACGGCGTCGAGGATGCCGCCGTAGAGCACGAACGCGGTGCGGATGCAGGGCCGGGCGACCGGGTCGAGCATCGGGACGCCGGGGGCCGCGCGCCGGTAGGCGTCCCGGGTGAGCGAGCCGAACGCGCGCAGGGCCGCGGTGATCCGGCGGTCGTCGCGGCCGGTGTCGCGGCAGTGGCGCAGCAGGTCCCGGTCGACCCCGTGCGCGGCGAGCAGATCCTGCGGCAGGTAGATCCGGCCCCGGTCGAGGTCCTCGCCGACGTCGCGCAGGAAGTTGGTCAGCTGGAAGGCGACGCCGAGTTCGGCGGCGTAGGGGGCGGCCTCCTCGCGGGGGACGACGGTACCGAGGACGGGGAGCATCTGGAGGCCGATCACCGCGGCCGAGCCGTGCATGTAGCCGCGCAGCGCGCCGTAGTCCGCGTACTCGGTGACGGTCAGGTCGCTGCGCATGGCCGCGAGGAAGTCGGTGAAGTGGCGGTGGTCGACGGCGTACCGCTCGCTGGTGTCGGCCAGGGCCCTGACCACCGGCGCGGCGCCGGGCCCGCCGGCCAGCCCCCGGGTCAGGTCGCCGCTCAGCCGGTCCAGCGCGGCGGTCCGCCGGAGCGTCTCGTCCCCGGCCGGTGCGCCGGGGGTGCCGTCGAGCGCGTCCACGATGTCGTCGGCCCAGCGGGCGAAGCCGTACAGGGCGTGTACGGCGGGGCGCCGGGCCGGGGGCAGCAGGCGGGTGGCGAGGAAGTAGGTGCGGCCGTGCCGGGCGTTGAGCGCGCGGCAGTGGGTGTAGGCGGCGCGCAGCCGCGGGTCGGTGATGCCGGCGGCGTCGAGTTCGCGGTCGGTCACGTGCGGGCTCCTTCCGCGGGACGGGAGGTACCCGTGACGGCGGGTACGGCGCGGGGGCGCCCGGTGCCGGTGACGCGGGCGGCGGCCAGCTTGCCGGACAGCAGCACGGGCGGCACTCCGACGCCGGGGGTGGTGCCGCAGCCGGCGAGGACGGCGTTGGCGGTGCCGCGTACCAGGTTGCGCGGGCGGAAGGGGCCGGTCTGGGCGAAGGTGTGCGCGGCGGAGAAGGGCGTGCCGGCCGCGTGGCCCTGGGCGGCCCAGTCGGCGGGGGTCACCAGGCACTCGTGTTCGATGGCCGAGGCGATGCCGGTGAGTCCCCGGCGGTCGAGTTCGCGCAGCAGGCTGTCCCGGTAGCGGGGGCCGAGCGCGGTCCAGTCGGTGGTGGCGGGGCCGATGTCGGTGTTGGGGCAGGGGGCGAGGACGTAGTGCAGGTGGCGGCCCGGCGGGGCCAGGGCGGGGTCGGTGGCGGTGGGCCTGGTGATCAGCAGGGAGGGGTCGGACATCAGCTCGCCGTCATGGGTCAGCTGGCGGAACGTGTCCCGCCAGGCGTGGCCGAAGGACAGGGTGTGGTGGGCCAGTTCGGGCCAGGTGCGGTCGCAGCCGGCGTGCAGGACCACCGCCGAGGGGGCGTGCCGCAGCCGGGCCGGGCGGCGCGGGGTGCGGCCCAGCAGGCGGTAGGTGACCGGCAGGTCGGGGGTGAGGACCACGGCGTCGCAGGGGATGCGTTCGGCGTCGGTGACAACGGCGGTGACGCGGTCCCCGGACCGTTCCAGGCGGGTCACGCGCTGCCCGTAGTGGAAGTCCGCGCCCGCCTCTCGCGCCGCGTCGGCCATCGCCCGGGGCAGGGCGTGCATGCCGCCGCGCGGGAAGTGGACGCCGGCGACGGTGTCCATGTAGGCGATCACCGCGTAGGCGGCCAGGGCGCGTTCGGGCGGGACGCCCGCGTACAGGGCCTGGAAGGTGAAGACCCGGCGCAGCCGCTCGTCGCGCAGGTGCCGGGCGACGCCGGCCTCCCAGCGGCCGAAGCCGCCGAGCGCGGCGAGCCGCAGCAGACCGGGGGTGAGCAGTTGCCGGGGGCTGTCGAAGTCGGCGTCGAGGAAGCGGCCCCGTTCCGCGCGGTACAGCTGGTGCAGCCAGTGCCGCAGCCGCCGGTAGCCGGCGGCGTCGGCGGCGCCCGCGAAGCGTTCTACCTCCGCCTCCATCGCCTCGGGGTCGGTGTGCACGTCGAGGGTGCTGCCGTCGGCGAAACGGGCCCGGTAGGCGGGGTGCAGGGCGATCAGCTCGACGCGTTCACGCAGCGAGGTGCCGACCGCGGCGAACGCCTCGTCGGCGATCTCCGGCATGGTGAGGACGGTGGGGCCGGTGTCGACGCGGTACCCGCCGAGGTCCAGCCGGCCGGCCCGGCCGCCGGGTCCCGGGTCGCGTTCGACCACGGTGACGCGACGGCCGGCGCCGAGCAGGTGCAGGGCGGCGGACAGGCCGGCCAGTCCGGCGCCGACGACCACCACGTGGTCGGTGGGTCCCGGGATGGTCCTGCTCACCGGCCCGCCTCCGCTCCGTCGGCGGGCAGGGGCGTGACCGGGGTCGGGCCGTCGGCCGCTGCCGGGTGTCGGGGCGGCCCGACCGGTTCGGGCCGGTGTTCTGGCGAACCCACTGGTTCGGGTCGGTGCCCGGACGGAGCAGCCTGCTCCGACGGGTATCCCGGCGGGCCGGCCGGCTCGGGCAGGTGCCCGGACGGACCGACCAATTCCGGCAAAGGCCCGGACGGACCAGCCGACTCGGACCGGTGTCCGGACGGACCGACCGATTCCGGCAAAGACCCGGACGGACCAGCCGACTCGGACCGGCATCCGGACGGACCGACCGACTCGGACCGGGACCCGGACGGACCCGCCTGCTCCAACCGCTGTCCCGGCGAGCCGACCGACTCGAACCGGGGCCCAGACGGACCCACCGACTCAGACCCGGGCCCATACGAACCGACCGATTCAGACCGGCCACCAGCCGACCCACCCGACTCAGACCGGCCACCAGCCGACCCACCCGACTCGGACCGGCATCCGGACGAACCGGCAGACCCGGACCGCTGCCCGCGTGGGCCGCCCGGCTCCGGCGGGTGTCCGGGCGCCCCGGTGACCTCGGTCAGCAGGGCGCGCAGGCGGGCCGCGGCCCGGGGTTCGAGGGCGGTGGCGTCGAGCCGGCGCAGGGACTGTGCGGTGAGCCGGTTGATGCGGGTCTCCACGAGGTCGCGGGCGCCGGTGTCGACGAGGACCCTGCGTACCTCGGCCAGTTCGCGCTCGGTGAGGTCGGCGCGGCCCTCCGCGCGGTCCAGGACGTCGAGCGCGTGCCGGTCACCGGCCGCGGTCGCGAGGGCCCGGGCCGCCGCCGGCGGGTAGGCGGGCTTGCCCTCGCGTACGTCCCCGCCGGACGGTTTGCCGGTGCTCCGGGGGTCGGCGAAGAGGTCGTCCAGGTCGTCGCGCAGTTGGAAGGCGAGGCCGGCGTCGCGCCCCGCCCGGCCGAGGGCCTCGGTGGTGGACGGGTCGGCGCCGGCGAGCACCGCGCCCAGTTCCAGCGGCCGTTGCACCGTGTAGCGGGCGCTCTTGAGGCAGGCGGCGCGGATCGACCGGGCGAGGGTGCGCACCCCGGCGGCCTGGCCCTGCACGTCGAGGTACTGCCCGGCGACCATCTCGGTGCGCAGGGTGCGCCACGCCCGCTGGAGCCGGTGTGCGGTGCCCCCGGGGAGCCCGGAGTCCAGCAGCACCTCGGTCAGCACGTCGTCCGCCCAGGCGAGCGCGAGGTCCCCGGCGAGCGTGGCGGCGGACGCGCCGAGCCACCGTGCCCGGGGCGGCGACGCCGTACCGGTGTACTGCTCGGCCACGTCGGCGTGCAGCGCCGGTGCGCCGCGCCGGGTGGCCGCCCGGTCCATCAGGTCGTCGTGGACCAGGGCGCAGGTCTGGATGAGTTCGAGTGCCGCCATCACCCGCAGCGCCGCGCGTGCCTGGGCCGTCTCTCCCCCGCCGCAGGCCCGCAGGGACCACCACAGCAGCCGTGGGCGGATGCGGCGTCCGCCGGCCAGCGTGAAGCGGGCGACGCGTTCGGCGATGTCCTCGGCGAACACCGGTTCCAGCGCGTGGCCGGCGGCCAGGCGCTCGGCGAGCAGGGCGCGCAGTTCGCGTACCACGGCGCCGGGGACGTCGGCGTCCACGGCGAAGGTGTCCGGCGGGACGGCCGGCTGCCCGCC
Source organism: Streptomyces pyxinicus (assembly GCF_024753135.1). Classification (GTDB taxonomy): domain Bacteria; phylum Actinomycetota; class Actinomycetes; order Streptomycetales; family Streptomycetaceae; genus Streptomyces; species Streptomyces pyxinicus. The sequence continues at coordinate 15,917 of NZ_JANUGP010000012.1, forward strand.
GCCTCGGGGGCCTGCCCCGGCCGGCATGCGGTGGTGCGCGTCCGCCGGTGGGCGGCCGATCGCCTGGGTGGAACGCATCACGAATCCTCTCGCCGTACGTCGGACCGGGCCCCTCGCCCGTGCCCGCTGCCGCCGTCGCATGTCCGGTGTCGTGTTCTGTGTCGTGCTCCTGTGCCGTGACACATTCCGCGCGGATCGCGTCCGTGGATGCGCCGTCCGGTGGACATGCGGGTCCAAGGGGCCCCCTGGCGCCCGACACGCTCCCGGCTGCATCCGCCGGGGCCGGTGGCCGGGAAGACTGGCCGGATCGACCGGCCCGGGAAGGGAGCCGCCGTGCGGGTGGAGTCGGATGTCGCCGTCGTGGGCGCCGGGGCCGCGGGGCTGTCGCTGGCGCTGCGGCTGGCGGCGCCGCCCGCGGCCGGGCGCGCGGTCACGGCGGTGCTGCTGGCGGCGCCGCCCGGCCCGCTGCGGGCGCCCCGGCGCACCTGGTGCTGGTGGGAGGCGGGGGCCGGCCCGTACGACGCGGCGCTGACCGCCTGCTGGGACCGGCTGCGGGTGCGCTCCGGCGACCGGACCGTGCGGGCCGGCATCGCGCCCCTGCGCTACAAGATGCTGCGCTCGGAGGCGTTCGAAGAACTGGCGGGCCGGGCGCTCGCGGGGAGCCGGTGGGTGCGGACCGTCGAGGCCGTCGTGGAGCGCGTCGAGTCCGTGCCGGGCGGCGCGCTGGTGCACGCCCTGGGCGCCGACGGCCGGCCGGTGACGGTACGTGCCCGCTGGGTGTTCGACTCCCGGCCGCCGGCGCGGCTGCCGCCGGCCCGCACGACGCTGCTCCAGCACTTCCGCGGCTGGTTCGTCCGCACCCGGGAGCCGGTGTTCGACCCCACGACCGTGGAGTTCATGGACTTCCGCACGCCGCAGCCGGAGCACGGCCTGTCGTTCGGCTATGTGCTGCCGACCGCCCCGGACCGGGCGCTGGTGGAGTACACGGAGTTCTCCGGGCGCGTGCTCGGCCGGGACGCGTACGACGGCGCGCTGCGGCACTACCTCACCGGCGTCCTGGGGGTCGGCGAGCACCGGGTCACGGAGTGCGAGCAAGGTGTCATCCCGATGACGGACGCCGACTTCTCCCGGCGGAGCGCGGCGCGCGTGTTCCGGATCGGGGCTGCGGCCGGGGCCACCCGGCCCGCGACCGGCTACACCTTCAGCGCCGTGCAGCGGCAGACCGCCGCCGTGGCCGCCGCGCTGTACGCGGGACGCGAGCCGCTGCCCCCGCTCCCCCACTCGGCCAGGTCCCGGCTGATGGACGCCGTCCTGCTGCACGCCCTCGACCGCGGCCGGGTGGACGGCCCGGAGTTCTTCACCCGGCTGTTCGCCCGGGTGCCCGCACCCCGCCTGCTGCGCTTCCTGGACGGGCGCACCAGCCTGCCGGAGGACCTGTCCATCGGGCTGCACGTGCCCGTCGCCGCGATGCTCGGCTCGGCCGTCGCCCTGCCGTTCACCCCGCGCCGCCCCTCCCCGACCGCCCGGCTCCCCCGTACGACGACCCCTCAGGAGATGGCATGACCGTACTGCGCGACGCCGACCTGGCCGCCGCGTTCGACCACGCGGCCCGCAGCTACGACACGCTGGTGGCCGCCAACCCCGGCTACCACGCGCACCTGCGCCGGTCCGCCCGGCGCCTGGGCCTGCCCGACGGCGGCGCGGGGCTGCGGGTGCTGGATCTCGGCTGCGGCACGGGCGCCTCGACGGCCGCGCTGGCCGCCGTACTGCCCGGCGCGGACCTCACCGCCGTCGACGCCTCCGCCGGGATGCTGCGCGAGGCCTCCCGGCGGCCCTGGCCGCGTCCGGTGCGGTTCGTGCACGCGCCGGTGGAGCGGCTGGCCGAGGCCGGGGTGCGGGGCCCGTTCGACGCGGTGTTCGCCGCGTACCTGCTGCGCAACACCGCCGACCCGGACGCCGTACTCGCCCACGCGTACGGTCTGCTGGCCCCGTACGGCCGGCTGGCGGTGCACGAGTACGCGCTCAGCGGGCATCCGGCGCACCGGGCGGTGTGGACGGCGGTGGTCGGCGGCTGCGTGCTGCCGGTCGCCTCGCTGCTCGGCGACGGCCCGCTCTACCGGCACCTGTGGCGCGGTGTCGTCGCCTTCGACACGGCCGGCGAACTGGCCGACCGGGTGCGGCGCTCGGGGTTCGACCGGGTGCGGCTCCTGCCGTTGCCGGGCTGGCAGACCGGCATCACCCACACCGTGGTCGCCCGGCGCCCGGCCGCCGACGCCGGGGAGGCGGGGCGATGACCGGCCTCCCCGACGGCGGCGGACCTGTGCCCCGTCCCGGCCGGGACCGGCGGGCCCGGCTGCTGCCCGCACCGCCCGGCGCCGCGCGCGCCGAAGCGGACGGCGTGCCGCGCGTGGCGGTCGTCGGGGGCGGCATCGCCGGGCTCACCGCGGCCACGGCGCTGGCCGAGCGCGGGGTGGCGGTCACCCTGTACGAGCGGGACGGCCGGCTCGGCGGCCGGCTGGCGGGGTGGCCGACCCGGCTGGCGGACGGTACGACGGTGACGATGAGCCGGGGCTTCCACGCCTTCTTCCGGCAGTACTACAACCTGCGCGCCCTGCTGCGCCGTACCGACCCCGCCCTGTGCCGGCTGACCGGCCTGCCCGACTACCCGCTGCGGCACGGCAGCGGCCGGCGGGACAGCTTCCGGCGGGTGCCGCGCACCCCGCCGCTGAGCGCGCTCGGCTTCGTCGCGCTGAGCAACTCGTTCACGGTCCGCGATCTGGCCGGGATGAACCCGCGGGCCGCGCTGCCGCTGCTGGACGTGCGGGTGCCCGGGGTGTACGAGCGGCTGGACCGGGTCAGCGCCTTCGACTTCCTGGAGGCGATCGGGTTCCCGGCGGCGGCGCGGCACCTGGCGTTCGAGGTGTTCTCGCGCAGCTTCTTCGCCGATCCCCGGCGGCTGTCGGCGGCGGAGATGGCGCTGATGTTCCACGTCTACTTCCTCGGCTCGGCCGAGGGCCTGCTGTTCGACGTGCCCCGCGAGCCGTTCCCGCAGGCGCTGTGGGACCCGCTGGCGGAGCGGCTGGACCGGCTCGGCGCGCGGGTGCGCACCGGCACCGCGGTCGGGGAGGTCGCGGTCGGGTCTGCGGGCGGCTTCACCGTGGTCTCCCCGGCGGGTGCGGAGGCGTACGACGCGGTGGTGCTCGCGCTCGACCCGGCGGGGCTGCGCGCGCTGGTGGAGCGGTCCGGGGGGCTCGGGGACGCCGGGTGGCGGGAGCGGATCGCGCGGCTGCGGACCGCGCCGCCGTTCCTGGTCTCCCGGCTGTGGCTGGACCGGCCCGTGCGCCCCGGCCGGCCGGGGTTCCTGGGCACCAGCGGGTACGGCCCGCTGGACAACGTCAGCGTGCTCAGCGACTGGGAGGGCGAGGCCGCGCGGTGGGCCGCCCGCACCGGCGGCTCGGTCCTGGAACTGCACGCCTACGCGCTGCCCGAGAGCCCCGGGGACACCGACCGGGCGGCCACGCAGCGGGAACTCCTCGCCGAACTGCGCCGGGTCTATCCGGAGACGGGCGAGGCCCGGGTGGTCGACGCCCGGCACGAGTGGCGCGCCGACTGCCCGCTGTTCCCGGTCGGCGGGTACGCCGACCGGCCGACGGTGGGCACCCCGACGCCCGGTCTGGTCGTCGCGGGCGACACGGTCCGCACCGGTCTGCCCGTGGCCCTGATGGAGCGGGCGGCCACCAGCGGTTTCCTGGCCGCCAACACGCTGCTGGGCCGGTGGGGACTGCGCGGGCACGCCCTGTGGACGGTGCCCGACCGGGGCCGCTCGGCCCCCTTGCGATGGGCGGCGGCACGGGCGAGCGGCGGCCGGTGAGCCGACCGGGGCCGGGTCAGGGCGGCGCCTCGTCCCAGCGCCGGTCGGTGGCCAGGACGTCGTCCAGGTCGCCGAGCCGGTCCAGGCCCTGGACGGCGCGTACGGTGCGCTGGTTGCCGGCCAGCAGGGCGCGGTGGCGGTGGGCGAAGGACCAGTACCCGGTGGTGTAGGGGCAGGCCCGGTCGCCGGTGCGGTCGGTGGGGCGGTAGGCGCAGCCGGCGCACAGGTCGCTCATGCGGTGGATGTAGGCGCCGCCCGAGGTGTACGGCTTGGTCGTCATCCGGCCGCCGTCGGCGTACTGGGACATGCCGGTGACGTTGGGCACCATGACCCAGTCGTAGCCGTCGACGAAGCCGCGGTGGAACCAGTCGGTCAGCTCGCGCGGGTCCCAGCCGCGCTGGAGGGCGAAGCCGCCCAGCACCATCAGCCGGGGGATGTGGTGCGTCCAGCCGGTGTCGCGTACCTGGGCGAGGACGGTGGCCAGGCAGCGGGCGGTGACGGCGTCCGCGTCCAGCTCCCGGAACCAGTCGGGCAGCGGGGCGTCGTGGCGCAGCGCGTTGCGGTGGCGGTAGTCGTCGCCGAAGTACCAGTAGAGCTGCCAGACGTACTCCCGCCAGCCGGCGATCTGCCGGACGAACCCCTCGGCGCTGTTGACGGGGGCGCGGCCGGCGCGCCAGGCGTCCTCGGCGGCCGTCACGCACTCGGCGGGGTCGAGCAGACCGAGGTTGAGGGAGGACGACAGCAGGCTGTGGCTCATCACCGGGTCGGCGGCGAGCATGGCGTCCTCGTGCGGGCCGAACCCGGCGAGCCGGTGCTCGGTGAACCGCCGCAGCGCGGCCAGTGCCTCGCGGCGGGAGGCGGGGAACAGGCGGGGGCCGTCGCGGCCGACGAAGCGGATGCCCTCCTCGCGCTCCCAGCGGTCCAGGTCGGCCCGGACCTCCGCGTCGATGTCGTCCTCGCGCGGCCGGTACGGCGCGGGGGCGCCGAGCGTGGCGGTCTTGCGGGGCGGTGGCTCGCGGTTGGCGTGGTCGTGGTTCCAGTGCCCGCCGGCCGGGGTGTCGCCGTCCATCAGCAGGTCCAGCGCGCGGCGTACCCAGTGGTAGAAGTCCTCCTGCCGCAGCCGGCCGCCGCCGTGCCCGTCCGCCCAGACGCGGAAGTCCTCGTGCGGCAGCAGGAAGCCGCGCGCGGGCAGGACGCGCACGCCGGGCAGGGCGCGGACCAGGCGGGCGGCGGCGTACGAGGTGGGGTGGTGGACGGTCACCGGTGCGTCGCCGACGGCCTCGCGCAGCCCCTCGCGGTAGGTCTCGGCGCGCATGTAGCGGACCCGGCCGTCCAGCTCGGCGGCGCGGTGGCGCATCGCGGACAGCACCAGGTGGGCCTTGGCCCGGTGGAAGCGGTGGCGGCGGAACACCGCGCGGGACTCGATCATCACCACCGGTGCGTCCCGGCCGGGGCCGCCCGCGCCGGGGGTGAGGAAGTGCGGGCCGAGCTGGTCGCCGAAGAGCCAGTGGGCCGGTGCCGTCCCGGTCACGGCTGCTTGCCGCGGGCGCGCCGGAAGCGGTCCAGGCCGTCGGCGAGTCCGACGACCGGGCCGGGGTAGTCCAGGGCGGCCCGGTCCGGTTCGGGCAGCTTCCACGGCTCGTGCACCAACGGGGCTGCCACCTCGGCGAGTTCGGGGACCCACCGGTGGACGTAGGCGCCCTCGGGGTCGTACTTCTTGCCCTGGGTGACCGGGTTGAGGACCCGGTTGGGGCGGGTGTCGGTGCCCGTGCCGGCCATCCACTGCCAGTTGAGCTGGTTGTTGGCGAGGTCCCCGTCGACCAGCCAGTGCAGGAAGTGGGCGGCGCCGATCCGCCAGTCGACGTAGAGCGTCTTGGTCAGGAAGCTGGCGGTGAGGAGCCGGGCGCGGTTGTGCATCCAGCCCTCCTCGCGCAGTTGCCGCATCGCGGCGTCGACGACCGGGTAGCCGGTGCGGCCCTCGCGCCAGGCGTCGATGTCGGCGCCGGCGGTGCGCTCCGTGCGCCAGCGGTCGTGCTTGGACCGGTAGTCGTCGTGGGCCGCCCGGGGCCGCGCGGCGAGCACCTGGCGGTGGAAGTCGCGCCAGGCCAGCTGCCGGACGAACGCCTCGGCGCCGGTCCCGCCGGACTTGCGCGCCCGCTGCACCAGCTCGGTGGGGGACAGCGTGCCGAAGTGCAGAGGGGCGGAGAGCCGGGAGGTGGCGTCGGCGGCCAGGTCGTCGTGGGTGTCGGCGTAGGCGCCGAGGCCCCGGCGCCAGTAGGCGGTCACCTGTTTGCGGGCCGCGCTCTCGCCGCCCGGCGGCAGCTTCGGGGAGAGGCCGGTGGTCTCGTCGCGCACGGGAAGCGCCTCGCCCTTCACGTCCTCGGGCACCGGCACCTTGCGCGGCGGTCCGGTGACGGGCCGCAGGTGCTCTTGCGTCCAGCGCCGGTAGTACGGGGTGAAGACGGCGAAGTGGTCGGAGGAGGCCGGGGTGGCCGCTCCGGGCGGTACGACGACCGTCACCGCGTCGTGCACGAAGAGCCGGCGGCCCGCCTCCTCCAGGGCCGCGCGCAGCCGCTCCTCGCGGTGCGCGGCGAACGCGCTGTGTCCGGCCGACATGTGCACCTCGTCGGCGTCCGCCTCGGTCACCACCCGGCACACCTCCTCGACCAGGTCGCCGGAGCGCACCACGAGCCGGCCGCCCCGGTCGCGCAGCGAGGCGTCCAGGTCCCGGAGGCAGTCCGCGAGGAAGGCCGACCGGTTGGGCGCGGCGAAGCCGGCCGCCTCGACCGCGCGGTCCCGGACGAACAGCGGGACGACGGCGTCGGCGGCGTCCAGGGCCGCGCGCAGCGGCGGATGGTCGTACAGGCGGAGATCGCCGGTGAACAGGACGACCGAGACGTGCATGAGCGTCAGCTTCTTCCGGTGGAGCGTCGGGAACCGGTACGGACGCTCCTGTCTTCGGTCCCGGCCGGCGCGCTGGATGCACCCGGCCGGGGGTGCCGCGCGGACGCGGTGCGTTCGGCGGCCCGGACGATGTTGCGGGCCATGCCGCCGAAGACGACCGCGTGGAAGGGGGACACGCTCCACCAGTAGAGCTGGCCGAGCAGTCCGCGCGGGTGGAACAGGGCGCGCTGCCGGTACCGGACGGGTTCGCCGTCCGCGCCGTCCACCCGCATCTCCAGCCAGGCCAGGCCGGGCAGCCGCATCTCGGCGCGGAGCCGCAGCAGCCGGCCGCGTTCGATCTCCTCGACCCGCCAGAAGTCCAGCGAGTCGCCGACCCGCAGCCGCCGGGCGTCGCGGCGGCCCCGGCGCAGGCCGACGCCGCCCACGAGGCGGTCGAGCCAGCCGCGTACCGCCCAGGCCAGCGGGAAGGAGTACCAGCCGTTCTCGCCTCCGATGCCCTCGACGACGTCCCACAGCGCTTCGGGCGGTACGGCGGCCACGCGTTCGCGTTCGTCGGTGTAGAGGCTGCCGCCCGCCCAGTCGGGGTCGGTGGGCAGCGGGTCGCTGGGCGCTCCGGGGACGGCGGCGGAGGACCACCGGGTGACGACCTGGGCGTCCTGGATGCGCTGGAGGGCGAGGGCGACGGCGCGGTGGAAGCCGATGGGGTGGCCGGGCGGGTCGGGTACGTACCGTTCGATGTCGTGGTCCCGGCAGACCACCTCGTGCCGCAGGGACTCGGTCAGGGGGCGGGCGATGGAGGCGGGGACCGGGGTCACCAGGCCGACCCAGTGGCTGGACAGCCCGGGGGTGAGCACGGGCACGGGCACGATGAGCCGCCGGGGCAGCCCGGCCACGGCCGCGTAGCCGCGCATCATGTCGAGGTACGTCAGCACGTCGGGGCCGCCGATGTCGAAGGCGCGGTTGACGTCGGGCGGGAGGGTGGCGCAGCCGGCCAGCAGACGCAGGACGTCGCGTACGGCGATCGGCTGGATCCGGGTGTGCACCCAGCGGGGGGTGACCATCACCGGCAGCCGCTCGGTCAGGTAGCGCAGCATCTCGAAGCTGGCGGAGCCGGACCCGATGATCACGGCGGCCCGCAGGACGGCGGTCGGCACACCGGAGTCGAGCAGGATGCGGCCGACCTCGGCGCGGGAGCGCAGGTGCGGCGAGAGTTCCCGCTCGGGCACCGAGGCGGGGGTCAGACCGCCGAGGTAGACGAGCCGGCCGACGCCCGCGAGGTGCGCCTGCTCGCCGAAGACGCGGGCCGCCTTCCGGTCGGTGTCCTCGAACCCGCGTCCGGTGCCGAGGGCGTGCACGAGGTAGTAGGCCACGTCCACACCGCGCATCGCCGCCGCCACCGACCCGGGGTCGGTCACGTCGCCCCTGACGATCTCCACCCGGCCGGCCCACGGGTGGTCCCGCAGCTTGTCCGGGGTACGGACCAGGCAGCGCACCCGGTGTCCCGCGTCGAGCAGTTCCGGGACCAGCCGGCCGCCGATGTACCCGGTGGCACCGGTCACCAGACAGGTCAGCCCGCTGTCCGTCCGCTCCGCGCCCGAGGTGGTGTCGTCATCGCCCATGATCCCTACCGTCACCTGCCCACTCGCTGTCACACCGCTCACACGACGCCTGTCGTCCCTCTTCTACGGTGCGAGCGAGACCCCTGGATGCGCCCGGGGGCACGGGCCGGTCGGGTGACGGGGCGCCGCCACAACCGACGGCGAGCGGCGCGCGGCCATGCCGACCAGCGGCCAGGGACGCCGTACGGCGATGACGGGCGTCGCCCGGAGGTGCCCCGCCCGGAACCCCGCTACGGTCGAGGGAGCGCCGGGCGACCTCGTCGGTGCCGGTGACCGTCCGGGCAGCCGAGGGGGCCGGCACCGGGTGGTTCACCCGGACGGCCCCGTATTGCCGGGCGGCCGACGGGGCAGCCGCCCCGTTGTCGTCGGGGTGTGATGCCGCGCGCCCGGGAAAGGGTGCCGCGGTCGGTCCCCCGCACAGGGCGCGGGATCTCCGCACGATCCGGGACGCGTCGTTCCCCCTCATCTCCGAGAGGCGTCATGAACCCGACCGACCGGACCGAGCGTCCGTACCTCGATCTGACCGTCCAGCTGGTTCTCGGCGCCGCGGCGGCTGTGCCGGTCGGGGTCCGGCTGGGGTACGACCCGGCCGATCCGCTGGCCGTGCGGCTGGACTTCCACGGGGCCTCCGAGGCGGTGCCGCCGTGGTTCCTCTCGCGGGACCAGCTGCGCGGCGGGCTGCGTACTCCCACCGGTGAGGGCAACGTGCGCGTCTGCCCGCCCTGCGCCTGTCACGGCCCGGGAACGGTGCGGATCGTGCTGCGGGGCCGGGAGGGGGCCGCGGTGCTGTACGTGCCGGCCGCGCCGCTGCGCGGCTGGCTCGCCGGGACGTTCGCCGCGGTACCGGCGGGCACGGAGGGCACCCTCATCCACTGGGACGAGGTCGTCACGGAGCTGCTGCGGCACGGCTGAACCGGCCCCGGCGGCGCCGGGGCCGGTGGCGCGCGGCTACTCCTTGGGGGGCTTGACCGCGATGTCGAGGTAGAAGCTGTCGATGCTGCGGACCGCCGCCTCGAACTCCTCCAGGTTCACCGGCTTGGTGACGTACGCGTTGGCGTGGTGGTGGTAGGCGCCGGTGACGTCGTCGGGCGCCGCGGACGTGGTCAGCACCACGACGGGGATGGTGCGCAGCTCGGCGTCCTCCTTCACCACCGCGAGGAACTCCCGTCCGTTCATGCGCGGCATGTTCAGGTCGAGCACGATGAGGTCGGGCCGCTCGTTCGCGGGGTCGCGCAGGTAGTCCAGGGCCGCCATACCGTCGGAGACCTGGGTCAGGTTGCGGGTACCGCGCTCGGCGAGGGCGTCCTGGATGAGCATCGCGTCGGCGACGTCGTCCTCGACGAGCAGAACGTCGTAGGGGCGGGTGGCGGCAGCAGCCATGGGTCACGAACTCCGGAGTTCTGGATGCGGGGTCGGGGGGGTGATGCGGTTGCTCGTCAGACCGGGCCGGCGCCGTCGGGCTCCTTGCCGGCTCATGCCGACGGCCTGGCCGATCTCGGGATGTCCTGCGCCGCTCTCGGCCGTCACGTGGGCCGCCTGGTCTTCCAGCTGTCGGACGGCCTGCCGCACGCGGCGCAGGACGCCCAGCCGCGTCAGTGCTCGCCGGCGGGCCTCGACGGCCGCCTCCACCGGTTCCCCCGTCGGGTGGAGGCCGTCCAGGGCGAGACGCCGGGCGAGTTCGTCCACCACCTGGGTCACGAGCGCGGCCGTCTCCCCAGGCGGGTGTGGCGTGCGGGCGGGACCAGGCATGGATCCACCCTAGGCTGTGGGCCCGAGATGGGACAACATGTGTTGTCCTGCCATGGGTACAGTGTGCTTGCCACATGACAACTATGCCCTATCCGAGGGAGCGAAGCAGACCGCTATGAACACCGACCCGTCCGACGACCAGGGAGCACTCTCCGGCTGGACCACCCGGCGCTGGCTGCGGACCGGTGTGGCCACGACCATGGTCGTCCTCGCTGTGCTGGGCTCCCTGGGCGGCTGGGCGATGTGGCGCACGTCGCGGATCACGGCCGAGCTGGTCGACAGCCGCTCACCCGCCCTGATCGAGGCGATCCGGCTGGAGAGCGCCCTGATCAACCAGGAGACCGGGACGCGCGGGTACGGCCTGTCGGGGCGCGCGGACTTCCTCCAGCCTTACACACAGGGCACGGCCGACGAGCAGACGGCCCTGCGGCGGCTGCGCCCCCTGGTTGAGCACGACCCGCGGGCCCGCGCCGACCTGGCCGCCGTGGAGAAGCGCGCCGAGGCCTGGCAGCAGCGCATAGCCGTCCCCGTGTCGAAGTCCCCGGCGGCGGAGGCGGTGCGGCTCGCCGCCCGGCGGGCGACGGAGGGCAAGTCCCTGTTCGACGCCCTGCGCCGCACGATGACCCGCCAGCAGGCCCACCTCCAGGACGAACGGGCAGCGGCGAGCGACGACCTGCGCCACGCGCAGAATCTTCGGAACTGGGTGTTCGCCGTCATCGCCCTTGTGATCCTCGTGGTGGCGGCCCTGGTCTTCGAGGGGCTGCGGCGGGGCGTCACCGGCCCGCTCACCCGGCTCGGCTCGGCCGCCCGTGACGTGGCCCAGGGCCGCTTCGACCGCGCCATCACCGGCACCGGCCCGGCCGACCTGCGCGCCCTGGCCGCCGACGTCGACTCGATGCGCCGCAGGCTGGTGGAGGAGCTGGAGTACACCGAGCGCTCCCGCCGGCTGCTGGACGAGCAGGCGGAGGACCTGCGGCGGTCCAACACGGAGCTGGAGCAGTTCGCCTACGTCGCCTCGCACGACCTCCAGGAGCCGCTGCGCAAGGTGTCGAGCTTCACCCAGCTCCTCCAGCGGCGCTACGGCGGCCAGCTCGACGCGAAGGCCGACCAGTACATCGCGTTCGCCGTCGACGGCGCCAACCGTATGCAGGTCCTCATCAACGACCTGCTCGCGTTCTCCCGGGTCGGCCGGGTGCACAACGACCACCAGACCGTCGATCTGGAGGCGGTCTTCGGCCGGACCGTGGAGAATCTCAGCGTGACAGTCGAGGAGACCGGCGCCGAGATCACCCACGACACGCTGCCCACCGTGGTCGGGGACAGCACCCAGCTCGGCATGCTCTGGCAGAACCTGCTGTCGAACGCCGTCAAGTTCCGCAGCCCCGACCGGCCGCCGCGCATCCACGTCAGCGCCGGGCGCGAGGGCGACGAGTGGGAGTTCGCGGTGGCGGACAACGGCATCGGCATCGCACCGGAGTTCCGGGAGAAGGTCTTCGTCCTCTTCCAGCGGCTGCACACCAAGGACGCCTACCCGGGCACCGGCATCGGGCTGGCGATGTGCAAGAAGGTCGTGGAGTTCCACGGCGGACGGATCGGGATCGACTCCGAGCACACGCCGGGCACCCGTATCGTCTTCACCCTGCCCGTCGCCGGGACCGCAGCGGCGCCTTCGGAGCGAAGGACACAGCCGTGACCGATCAACTCCTGGGCCGCGCGGAGCAGTTCCGGGTCCTGCTGGTGGAGGACGACGACGGGGACGCCCTCCTGGTCGAGGAACTGCTGCACGACACCGGTCTGCCGCACACCCTCGCGCGCTGCCGGTCCGCCGCCGAGGCACGCGTGACGCTGGCGGCGGACGCCGTCGACTGCGTCCTGCTCGACCTGCACCTGCCCGACGCCTCCGGCGTGGAGACGGTGCAGGCGATCCAGGGGGACACCCATGCCGCCATCATCGTCCTGACCGGACTGGACGAGCCGCGCGCCGGTGTCGACGCCCTCGCGGCCGGCGCCCAGGACTACCTGATCAAGGGCAAGGTCGAGCCGGACCTGATGCAGCGCGCCGTCCGCTACGCCGTCGAGCGGAAGCAGGCCGAGCGGGCCAACGCCGCCCTCCAGATCGGCCGGCTGCGCGCGGAGGAGAACGCGCGTCTGGAGCGCGGGCTGCTGCCCGAGCCCCTGCTGTCCTCCGACGCCGTCACCGCCTCCAGCCGCTACTACCCGGGGCGCGCCCAGGCCCTGCTGGGCGGCGACTTCCTGGACGTCGTGCAAACCGACGACGGACAGGTGCACGCGGTCATCGGAGACGTCAGCGGACACGGCCCCGACGCGGCGGCGCTCGGCGTCTGCCTGCGCATCGCCTGGCGTGCCCTGACCCTCGGCGGCCACCGCGACCAGCAGCTGCTCCACCTCCTGGAGCAGATACACATCGCGGAACGGGCCAACAGCGACCTGTTCACCACCTGCACCCTCATCACCCTCGACCCGGACGCGGCGACCATGACGCTGCACCTGGCCGGCCACCACGAGCCCCTCATGGTGACCCCGGACCACACCCAGCAGGTCGCGGCGGCCCACGGCATCGCCCTCGGCATCGCGCCCGGACTCGGGAAGTGGCCCTCGACCACCCTCGAACTGCCCGCGCGCGGCGCCCTGATCGCCTACACCGACGGGCTCATCGAGGGCTTCGCGGACAGTGCGGGAGCCCGGCTCGGAGTGGAGGGCCTGCTGGGGATCATCGACCGGATCCACGCGCCCGACCCCGGCACCCACCTCGACCAGCTCATCAACCGGACCCGGACCCTCAACGCCGACCGGCACACCGACGATCTGGCCGTACTGCGTCTGGACTGGAACACCGGCACGCTCGGGAAGCTGGTGAGCGCCTGGCGCACGGCGCCCTGAACCGACAGGACGTCAGGCGGCGTACGCGCCGTACCCGTTGGGCTTGAGGCACGCGAATCCTCCCGCGTTCGACAGCCGACGATCTTGGGCACCCGTAGACAACCGATCTTCGTTGTCGCCCCGGGAGGAAACCGGCATGACCGTGCCCCTGCGCCCTGTTCGCCCTGTTCGGCCTGTCCACCGTGACCGACGCTTCGACCTGCGGGCGACGGCCCTGTTCTTCCTGCTGCTGGCCATCGCCCTGTGCGTCCTCGCGTTCGCGGCGCGCACCGCGGCCGACGTAGTGGCGCACCGCCCGTTGTGGGCCGTGATCCTGGGGCTGCTGGGCCTCGCGACCGTCGTGGCGGTCCGGCCGAGGTGGCGCCGGTTCTCCGCGGCGAGATACGCGCGGCGGGCGGCCGTCGCCCTGGAGCAGGCGGCCGAGCGGGCGTCGGACAGTCTCCGCGACCCGGTGGCGGCCGCGCCCGGCCCCTCCGTCGCACCGGCGCCGGTACCGGCGGAGCCGTGCGAGTTCACCGTCGCCGGTACCGGTACGGCCACGCTCGGAGCCGACCCCACGACGGCCCTGACGGCCGAGTCGGCGACCGTCCCGCTCGGTCCGGTCGACTACACCGCGCTCGATCCCGACGGGTTCGAGCGGGCCATAGCCGACTTGTGCGAGCGGGACGGCTGCCGGCAGGTGGAGGTGGTGGGCGGCGCCGGCGACCTGGGGGCGGACGTCGTCGGCCGCACGCCGGACGGACGGCTCCTGGTCGTCCAGTGCAAGCAGTACTGCGAGGAGAACAAGGTCGGCTCGCAGGACATGCAGCGTTTCGGGGGGACCTGCTTCACCATCCACGAGGCCGACATAGCCGTGGTCGTCACCACGAGCGACTACACCGCGCCGGCCCTGGAGTACGCCGCTGAGTGCGGGATCCTCTGCGTGAACGGCCAGGAGTTGCGGGCGTGGTGCGAGGGCACGGGCCCGAACCCCTGGGACCTGGTCGGCCTGGAGTCCTGAGCGCCGGCTCACCCCCGGCCGCCCGAGGCGGGGGCGGTCAGGTGCTCCAGGACGTTCGTGACGTGCAGCAGGCGCTCCAGGAAGCCGGGCCGGTTCTCCAGGCGCAGGACGGCCCCGGCGGAGTCGGTACGGCGATGGATCATCAGCAGCGCGGCCAGGCCCGAGGAGTCGATCCACGTCAGGGCGCCGAAGTCGAGGCGTACCTCGCGGGGCGGGGGACCCTCCTCCAGACGCGCCACGACGGCGTCGACGAGGTCCTCGCTCGTGTCGTAGTCCAGCTCGCCGCACACCCGCACGGTCAGCGTGGCGGGTTCGCGGAAGAAGGACAGGGCGAACTCGGCAGGTGAAAGAGAGGTCATACGTGGCTGTCCGGGCCGGGGACGGGACGGTCGGAGTGCTCGCCCAGGGCCGCGACGCCCTCGTGGAGCAGCTTGCCCGCGCGGGGGAAGTCGCGCAGTTGGCCGGACAGAAGGTCCAGGCTCGCCACGAGGGAGTGGGCGGGGACATGGCGGGCGCCGAGGATGTCGGCGGTCCAGGTGAGGAACGACGTGAACAGCTCGGCGTCGTCGACGTAGAGCGCGGTGGCCAGGAAGTCGACTATGTGCGCGATGTCCTCGGCGGTGCGCTCGCGCTGGAAGTCGCTGTAGCTCCGCAGGGCGGGGAAGCGGTTCTCCAGGTCCACCAGGGTCTGCTTGACGAGTTGCGCGCGTGACTGCGCGACCATCGTGTACTCCTGGTCGGCCAGGTGCGGCAGGTCGTCCAGCTGCTGCCGGGTCGCGGACGCGTCCGGGCGCCCCAGGCCGGCGTCGAGCGCGCTCACCGCGCCGCGCGCGTCGGCCGCCCAGCGGTCGGCGCGCAGGGTGCGGGCGTAGCGGCCGTCGGGACCGAAGGCGCGCCCCCCGGCCAGCACGGGTACGCCGACGGCCTGGCAGGCGGTGATGGCGGCGTGTGCCGTCGGCAGGTGGGTGGGGATCGACCCGGACAGCAGGACGGCGTCGGGTCCGGTGTGGTGCAGGTGGGCGACCAGATGCGGGGTCGGGGTCTGGGCGCCCAGGAAGTCGACCCGCCAGCCGTGCAGGGTCAGCACCTCGGCGACGAGCCGGGCCGGGAAGGCGTGCCACTCGCCGTCGACGCAGCTCACCGTGACCCGGCCGCGCCCCGGTGCGCCGGTCGGGCGACCGGGCCGGCGGTGCGCGAGGGAGGCGACGACCCGTTCGTTGATGGCGGTGGCGGCGTGTTCCTGGGCCACGGTGATGCGGTCGGCGGCCCATTCGACGCCGACCTTCTCTTGGACGGGCGCGATGACCTCCAGAAGGAGCGTCTCCTCGTCCGTCCCGTCGGCCAGGGCGTCGTGGAGCAGCCCGGCCGCCGAGCGCTCGTCTCCCTGGACGACGGCCTGCCACAGCCGGTCGGCCAGACCGGCGGCGCTGGGCCGTGCCACTGTCACGTGATCCTCCTGCTTCCCGGACCGCCCGTGTGCCCGCCTGCCTCCGCGTGCCCGCCCACCAGGGTCAGCGCACCCGTGGCGGGAGCGCTGATGGCCACGGCGGCCATGTCGTCGTGCCGGCCGGTGCCGAGCCAGCCGGAGACGAGCATCTGCACGCGTTCCACGACCGCTTCCGCCGGGATGCCGGCGCTCTCGCCGAAGGCCCGGCGCAGCCGGTGCTCGCCGAAGAGCTCGTCGCCCAGGGGGCCGCCGCGGGCCTCGGTGATGCCGTCGGTGTAGAGCAGGCAGGTCTCCCCCGGCGACAGCACCGTCTCCACGGTACGGGCCTTCACGGTCGGCAGGGCGCCCACCAGGGTGCCTTGGGTGGCGACCTCCTCCACCGTGCCGTCGGCCCGGGTGATGAGCGGCGGCAGATGCCCGGCGCTGGTCAGCCGCAGCCGCACCTGACCGCCCCGGCGCCGTACGGACGCCAGCACCAGGGTCGCGAAGCGGGTGTGCCGGGAGGTCAGCAGGGCGCCGTTGAGCAGGTCGAGCACCCGCTGGTGGTTTCCGGCGAGCGGCAGCAGGGCGTGCAGGGTGTTGCGGATCTTCCCGGTGAGCACCGCCGCGTCCAGCCCCTTGCCGGCGACGTCGCCGAGGACCACGAGGGTCTCCTGCGAGGGGTCGGCACCGGGGTGCACGTCGTAGAAGTCGCCGCCGACCCGCTCGTGGTCCTTGGCCGCGCGGTAGCCGCCGGCGTACTCCACCCCGTGCACACCGGTCAGCCGGGGCGGCAGCAGTTCCTGCATCAACGTGGCCGTGACGGTGGCCTGTTCGGTGTAGAGGCGGGCGGCGGAGAGGGCGGCGCCGGCGCGGGCGGCGAAGAGCCGGGCGAAGACCTCCTCGCCCTCGGTGAAGACCTGCTCGGTACTGGAGCGCAGCAGGATGAGCGCGCCCGCGGGGACTCCGTGGCCGGGCAGCGGGGTGACGATCACGGAGCCGACCGCCCCGGAGAACCCGTCGGGGATCACCCAGTCCGGGATGGCACCCGGATCGATCCAGCGGGCCGGCACCGGCGGGAACCCCTGCAGCGCCTCGGCGAGGCCGGGTACGCCGGAGACGTCCACCTGACGGGTGACCTGGGTGACCGGGCCGCCGCGGCGCGCGTAGGTCAGGGGGTGCCGCCGGCCCTGGGGCGGAGCGACGAGGACGGCGGCTTCGGCGAGATGTTCCGCGGCCATGGAGGCGGCCACCTCCGTACAGCGCGGCACGTTCAGGGTGGACAGCAGCGCGCTGGAGACCTCGGAGAGGATCTCCGAGCGCAGCCGGGCGTTGCTCAGCGCGGTCTCGGCCAGGCGCCGGTCGGTCTCGTCGATCAGCCACCAGACCACCTCGCCCTCGCCGACGGGGGTGGGGTGCGCCTCGACGAAGCGGCCGTTGATCCGCCCGGTCGCCGTGCCGAGGGAGCCGTCGTGGGGGCCTTCGCCCATGCGCTGGTGCGCGCCCCACAGCCAGGACGGGACCCGTTCGTGCAGCCGGTCACCGCACTCGGCGTCGGGCAGCAGGGCGCGGGCCGCCCCGTTGATCCGTACGAGCCCGCCGTACCGGTCGACGACGAGGACGGGACAGGGAGCTTCGGTCCACGTGGCGCCGACCCTCGGGTCGACGTCGGGTGGGCGGGCGGAGGAACCGCGGGAGACAGACACAAAAGGAGGCACGCGCCGTGCGCACCCCACCACCTTCCAGCCTCGGGAAAAAGATGCCGTACGGCAACCGTCTCGCACGCCACCGGCCATACGCAAGCCGCCCTCGGAACGCACACGCAAGCCTCACAACCGGCAAGTCCGGCAGTACGCACCCTGTCGTGGTGCCGGGGGCCCGTGAAGGGTGCCGGCGATCACCCCGACCGGGCGGCGCTCGGACACCGGTTCCCGGCCGCCGGAAACCGGTCGTCAGGACGCCAGCCGGTCCCGGTCCCCCATCACCACGACGGGACGCCGGGTCGGATCCAGGGTGCGCAGGAGAGTCTTCATGCCCGCCTCCGGCAGGCTCACGCACGCCGACGTGCCGTCACCGTGGTCCAGGTGCAGCCAGATGCCGCCGCCCCGCTCCACCCCGTCGGGGCGGCTCCAGTCGAAGGGCGGGACGCCTCTGAGCCGGTTGTAGTCGATGGCGATGACGTAGTCGAAGTCGTGCGTGTGGGTCTCGCCCGGGTTGAGCATCGTCACGAAGGCGTTGTCGTCCTGCCAGTACCGCAGCCGGCTGCCGGGGTCGGCGAGCGAGCCGCCGGCGTCGGTGAGGGTGAACACGCCGACGGGGCTCTGCTCGTCGTCCATGCGGTGGTCCGTCGTCCAGCCGAGCCGGCCGTTGTGCGCGGGCCAGCTCGCCGTCCGCTCCCAGGACGGGCCCCGCCTCTCGTAGAGCACGGCGGTGCTCTCGGGCGAGTCGGGGCTCTCGCCGTAGACGACCACCGCCTGTCCGCTGTCCGCCGGGACCTGACTCCACATCCGGTCCCCGACACCGGGGAGCCGGGCGCCCACCACCCGGCCGGGCGACGCGGACGCCGCACCGGGCGCGCCTCCGGGGGCCTGGCGACCTGCCGCCCCGTCACATGCCGTACCGGTCACCGCCAGCACACCGCAGACGGCGGCCACGCCCACGCCCCGACGTACCCCCGCGCACACCCGTCGTCCGGTGTGCCGGGTCTCCTTGAGTATCTGCATGACCGCGATCCTGCGGCGGCACCGGGAGGGGCCGCATCCGGACGCGGCATACGGCCCAACCCGGTGTCAGTGGCCCAGCAGCAGGCCCGATCCGCGTACGTCGGCGTGGATGCCGTCCCGGCCCACCGTCACGTCCTCCAGCCGCAGGGCGCCGGTCGGCGGCTTCGGGAGCTCGAAGGAGAAGGCGAAGCGCTCGGCGACCTGCGGGCGGGTCAGCTTCGTCAGCGCGGTCAGGAGGGACAGGTCCAGGCCCAGCCGCTTGAGCAGGGCGGGGTGGGCGAGCGCGACGTCGACCAGGTTCACCCGGGTCAGGTCGTGCAGGAAGCGCGGCGCCCCGGTCAGCCGGTGCAGCGCGTCCTCGTCGCGCAGGGCCGCGCGGACCGTGCCGTCCGGCACGCCCAGCCGCCGCACGACCTGCGGGACGCCCAGCAGGGCCCGGATACGGCTCGCCTCCCGGCTGACCCGGCGGGCCGAGGCGGGGGTCAGGTGCAGGCCCTCGCTCGGCCGGGTGCCGGGGCGGTACGTGGCGAGGTCGCCGATGTCCAGGCGGATGCCGCCGACCGAGGTGGCGATGCCGCGGTCTCCGTCGCGCCGGATGCGGGCGTCGGCCCGGACCCGGACGTCCCGTCCCGCGACGCGCAGATCGCCGTGCGCCCGGATGCCGCTCGGCCCGTGAGGGGTGAACGTCACCTGGGAGGCGCCGAGTTCGCGGTTCATGTCGGCGAAGGACAGCAGGACCCGGCCGTGCACCTGCCGGACCAGGGCGCCGCGGATCGCGGTCGGCCCGTCCCCGTCGACGCGGATGTCGCGGGCGGTGGCGGAGACCCGGGTGAGGGTGACCCGGCGGGCCGGGATGTCCGGCACGGTGACCTGGACCGAGTCCAGGCGCTGTGCGGCCACCTGGGTCAGGAACGGGAAGCCGCCGATCCGCACCTCGGGCGCGGCGGCCAGGTGCAGCTGGTCCTTGAGCCGCTCGGAGGCCTTGCGTTCGGCGTAGAGCAGCGCCCACCGGTCGGCGAGGGTGACCAGGCAGGCGAGGGCGAGGGTCCAGGCCAGCACCCGGACCACGACGGGCAGGCCGGTGGCCCGGTTGCGGCGGCGGCTGCCGCGCCGGTGATTGGGCGGGGCCCAGGGCTCGCCGGCGTCGTCGTCCGGTGCCACCGGGGCGGGCCGGGGGGTGAGGTCGTCCGACGGGTCGTCCGCCAGCGCGGCCAGCTCGTCGTACGGGCTGGCCCGCCGCGGGACCGGGTCCGGCCGTGGCTCGTCGGACGGGGTGAGCGGATGCGCAGGTATGTGGGGGGTACGCATCACCACATCTCACCACAGAACCTCACCCGCACCACAACCCGCGCCCGCGACCAGCCAACCACAGGCCGGTTCGCGGCGGTACGGCAGGTCAGTCGCGGTCGACGTGCTCGCGCAGGATCTTGCGGTTGGTGGCGTCGATGTCGTACGTGGTCTTGTTCCAGTCGGTGGTGGACACGACGTCGACGGACCACTTCAGGGTGCCGTTGTCGGTGTCGCCCAGTTCGACGGCGGTGACGGTGCCCTTGGTCTTGCCGGTGGCGGTCTGGGCGGCCTGCTGCGCGGTCACCTTCGCCTTGTCCAGCCGGTCGGCGAGTTCGCGGCGGTCGCCGCTGTCCTGGTCCGACTTCGTCTGCGCCGGGCCGGCCTTGCCGTTCGCCGCGTCGATGCGGACGGTGTGGGCCACGCCGTCGGTGGTGGCGACCTCCGCCTGCCAACTGGGCTGATTCGCCGGGCCCTTGAGTTCGATCGACACCGGCTTGGACTTGGGCACCGCCGCGACCGCGGTGCGCAGCGCCTCGTCGTACCCGGTCTTGGCCTTCGGGACGAGCGCCTTGCGCTCCGCCTGGTCCTCGGTGAGGGCGCTCGCGGTCGCCGACGGCGAGGGCGACATCGACGGCGCGGCCACCTGCGCCGCCTCGGCGGCACCGGTCTCGGCGGCACTGTCGTCGGTACCGGCGCCGCATCCCGTGAGCAGGGCGCCGGTCGCGGCCGCGGCGGCTATGACCGCGGCGACTTCCTTACGCTTTGTAGTCATACGGGTATTTTAGGTGACATGTCCGGACGGGGCACGGCGAGCGAGGGCGGCCGACGGACCCGCCCGCGCCGGGGTCACGCGAGGGACGTGAGGAACTCGATCAGTGCCGTGTTCACTTCCTCGGGGCGCTCCTGCTGGGTCCAGTGGCCGCAGCCCGGCAGTGCGAGCGGCCGGGATCGCAGGTTCGGCATCAGCTCGGGGAGCCGGGCGATCAGTTCGGGTGTGCCGGGGAACGCCGGGACGATGTCGCGGTCGCCGTAGACGTACAGGGCGGGCGGGGTGACGACGGCGCCCTGCCAGGCGGCGGTGAGTTCCCAGTTGCGGTCCAGGTTGCGGTACCAGTTGAGCGCCCCGGTGAATCCCCCGGCGAAGCTCTCGGTGAGCGCGTCGACGTCGTCCTCGGTGAACCAGTCCGGCATCGTGTCGGGCTCCGGCATGGCCGCCAGCCAGCCGCGCTCGGGGTCGACCAGCGGCTGCCGGCCCTCGCCCGCGCCGGGGGCGTCACCGGAGGCCCAGTACACGAACTTCCGCAGCGCGGTACGGGTGTCCCCGCCGAACTCGGCGTCGGCCACCCCGGGACGGTTGAAGTAGTTCCAGTAGAACCGGCCGCCGTACCGCTCCTCCATGGCCGCCAGCGGGGGACGCGTCCCGCGGAAGGGGGGTGGCACACTCAGCCCGGCCACGCCGCGCACCAGGTCCGGGCGGAGGAGGGCGGTGTGCCAGGCGACGGGCGCGCCCCAGTCGTGCCCGACGACGTACGCCGTCTCCTCCCCCAGCGCCCGCACCAGGCCGACGACGTCCCCGACCAGGTGCAGGATCGTGTACGCGTCGACGTCCTCCGGGTGGTCGCTGCTCCCGTAGCCGCGCTGGTCCGGGGCGACCACCCGGAACCCCGCGTCGGCCAGCGGCCCGAACTGGTGTTGCCACGAACGCCAGGACTCGGGGAAGCCGTGGAGCAGCACCACCAGGGGGCCGCTGCCCTGCTCGGCGATGTGCAGCCGAATGCCGTTCGTCTCGATCATCCGATGCTCGACCATGGGGCGAGCGTAGTAGCTGGCTCTTCTTCGGTAGCGGCAGCGGCGGGCGATCGCTTGGCGCCGTCTTGCGCCGGCGGAACCAGCGCAGTGCGCGGACGACCGCTCCGAGGTGGGGTGGGGCACGGCGCGGGAGAGTGTCCGGGGGCCGGCGGGCGGGCCGGTCGCCGTCGAAGGCTCCGATCTCCCGCGTGCGGCGGCCCAGTTGTGGAGGCCTGGACCTCCGGCGCCACCCGCGCGAACTCCGGCTCCGGCTGCGCGGCCCGCCTCTGAGCGCCAACCGTCCCCGCCGTACGCGGCCGACGGCAGGAACCGGCTCAGGACACGAACCGCCGCTGGAGTACTAGCTCACGGTGACGGTACCGCGCAGGCCCACGCTGCGCAGGCCCCGGCCGTAGCAGGAGCTGACGTTCGTGGTGGGCGCCGCCCGGCCGGTGATGTGCCGGCCGGCCATCGGGCCCGAGGTGATCCGACCGCTGAGGAAGGAGTCGAGCGGCGTGTAGCCGCTCACGCCGGCCGCCGCGGGGGTGACGGCCGAGCGTCCCACGACCCGCCCGGTGCGCCCCGCCCCCGAATACCAGGTGACGGTGGCCGAGCCGCGCACCCCGGACACCCGCGAGCAGGTGGCCCGGCCACTGCCCCGCACGGTCAGCCGACCCGAACGGATGCTCTTCCGGCGGCCGTCGGGGGACGTGCACCCGTTCAGGTTGACGGTGCCCCGTGCCGTGACGTTGCGTGGGGTGCCGGACACCGCGGGAGAGAAGGTGACCGGCGAGGCGGTGCGCAGCGAGCAGCGCAGGGTGGCCGCCGCTCGGGCCGATGGCGCGGCGTCCGGGGCGGCGGTGGCCGCCGGGCCGGTGACGACGGTCGCCAGCAGGGTGACGACGGCCGCCAGCAAGACGCGTGCCGGGCGGTATTCGGTACGGGTTCCACGATGCATCGACGTACTCCTTCGAGGCGTTGCACAGGCGGGTATGTCCGAGCTGATCCCGCTGTGTCGGAAGCTAGTGGCTTCGTTGCGCTGTCACCACGTTGGATGTGGTTTCGTCACTTGTTCGGCCCAGGAATCGTTGGTCGTCGGCAGAGCCGCGCCGATCCCCCGGCGCCGCCCCCGGCACCGAGAAGGGGCCAACATGCCACAGCGAACCCCACCGTCAGCCCGTGTCCCCTCCGGCCGTACCCCGTGGTCCGAGGCCCTTGTCCGTCGCGTCGTCGCCCGGCCCTGGCGGGTGGTGTGCGCGGCGGCCGTGACCGGACTGCTGTGTGTGCTCGCCGCCGTCGGCGGCACGGGCGCCTTCTCCAGCGGCGGCTACATCGCCTCCGGCACCGAAGCCGTCCGCGCCGAGGGCGAGTTGGCCCGCCGCTTCGACGCCCCTGTGCCCGACGTCGTCCTGTTGGCGCGCTTCCCGGGACCGGCCACCGGCCGGCCGGCCGCCGCGCTCGGGCGGGCCCTGACCCGTGAGGCGGCCGGCCGCCCCGGCGTGCGCGAGGCTCTGTCGTACTGGACGACGGGGCAGGAACGGCTGCTGTCCGGCGACCACCGCTCCGCACTGATCACCCTGGACCTGCGCGGTGACGAGAACCAGGCCGCGCGCACCGCCGCCGCACTCGTCCCGCACCTCACCCGGCACCGGCCGGGGGTCGAGGTCAGCGCCACCGGGACGGCCTGGGTCATGGCCCAGGCCACCCAGCTCAGCCGGACCGAACTCCTCCGCGCCGAACTGATCGGCGCACCTCTGACGGCCCTGGTGCTGCTGCTCGCGTTCGGCTCGGTGGCCGCGGCCCTGCTGCCGGTGCTGATCGGCGCGCTGGCGGTGGCCGGGGCCTTCGCCGTGCTGCGGGTCGTACTGCTCTTCATGCCGGTGTCGGTGTTCGCGGCCAACGTGACCACGGCGCTGGGATTCGGACTGGCCGTGGACTACGCCCTGTTCGTCGTCACCCGGTACCGCGAGGAGCGCGGCACGCACGCCGACCCCGCCGAGTGCGTCGTGCTCGCCCTGCGCACGGTGGGGCGGTGCGTGCGCTACTCGGCGGCCACCGTCGTCCTGTGCCTGAGCACGCTGCTGCTGTTCCCGGTGGGATTCCTGCGGTCGCTCACGGTGGCCGGGGTGAGCGTGGTGGTGTGCGCCGCGCTGGCCACGGTCCTCGTGCTGCCCGCCCTGCTCGTGCTCCTGGGTGACCGCCTCGTGGGCGGCGACCTGTTCGCCCGGCTGCGGCGCGGTCCGGCCGACGGCTCGGCACTCTGGTCGCGGATCGCCCGTGCCGCCACCGCACGGCCCCTGTGGGCCGCCCTGGGAGCGGTCGTCCTCCTGGCGACCCTGGCACTGCCGTTCGCGCAGGTGCGGTTCGGCGCCACCGACGAGCGGGTGCTGCCCGCCGCCACCGAGTCGCACGCCACCGCACGGCGCGTCGAGGCGGAGTTCGACCTGCCCTGGAACCGCACGCTCGCCGTCGTCCTGCCCCATGTCGACGCGCTGGAGCAGGCGGACCGGCTCGACGCGTACGCGACCCGGGTGTCCGCGCTCGGCGACGTGCGGGAGGTCGTCACCGGAACCGGCACCTATCGCGAGGGGCGCCAGGTCGCACAGGCCGGCCCCGACTCGCTGCCGTTCGTCGCCGAGGGCGCCAGTTGGCTGGCCGTCCTGCCCGCGCACGGGCCGGCACACGACCGCGCCCTCGTGGAACGTCTGCGAGCGCTGCCCGCGCCGGGCGGCGGGGCCCGTGTCGCCGGGCGGCCCGCCCGGGTCCTCGACACCCAGGACGCCGTCCTCGGCGCCCTGCCCCTCGCGGGCACCCTGATCGTGGCCGGCGTGCTGCTCCTGCTCTTCCTGTTCACCGGCTCGGTCCTCATCCCGCTCAAGACGGTGCTGACCGGCGCGGTGAGCCTGGGGGCCTCGTTCGGGGCCATGGTGTGGGTGTTCCAGGAAGGTCATCTGCGGGGTCTGCTCGGGCACTTCACCGTCACCGGGGAGCTGGAGACGTCGGTGCCGGTGCTGATGTTCGCCGTGGCGTTCGCCCTGTCGGTCGACTACGAACTCTTCCTGGTCTCCCGGGTCGAGGAGGGGTACCGGCGGCACGGCGACCACCGCGCTGCCGTGCTCGGTGCGGTTTCCTCCACCGGTCGGGTGATCACCGCGGCGGCGGCTGTGGTCGCGGTGGCACTGCTCCCGCTGGCCGGTTCCGGCATCACCCTGCTCAAGCTCATGGGGTGTGGCCTGGCGCTGGCGGTCCTGGTCGACGCGACCGTGGTGCGCGGCGTCCTGGTCCCGGCCCTGCTGGTCCTCACCGGAACGGCCAACTGGTGGGCACCGCGCGGACTGGCACGGCTGCGCGGGCGGCTGGGCCTGGACACCTGGCACCGAGCCGTGGCCGCTCAGTCCCCAGGACCGGCACTGCCGGTACCGCACGCGTCGGCGCCCGAACGGGCGGACACCGCCGGGCAGACCTCCTCCGCTCCGCCGACCAGGTGATTTACGCCCGCACTCGCCGCCGCCGCGCGTACCCGGGACGCGAAGCCGTCGTTTAAGGCAGCGTCCCGGCTCGGCGGCCTCGTGCTGCGCCGCCTTCCCGCCCGGTCGCGTCCCCGCACCCCATGCCGTGAAGCGAGGTACACCGGTCATGATCGAACCCGACCGCCGTATGGCACATGACCCGCTGGCCGTCATCGGCCTGGGCGGCATGTTCCCCGAAGCGGACGACCTGCGGGGCTTCTGGCGCGCGGTGGTGGCCGGCCGTGACTGCACCGGCGAGGTACCCGCCGCCTGGTGGGACGTCGAGGAACACTACGACCCGGACATGTTCGCCCCCGACAAGGTCTACGCCCGGCGCGGCGGCTTCCTCGCCCCCCAGCGGTTCGACCCCCTCGCCTTCGGGATGCCGCCGCGCAGCGTGGACTCCGTAGGGCTGGTGCAACTGCTCAGCCTGCGCGTCGCGCAGGCCGCGCTGCGCGACGCCGCCCACGGACGCGACCGGTGGCACGATCCCGCCCGCACCGGGGTCGTCCTGGGCGTGTGCGGCGTCAACTCCACTCTCATCCCGCTCGCCGCCCGGCTGTGGGCGGGGCACGTGCGCGACATCGCACTGCGCCGCGGCCTGTCGCCGGCTGACACCGACGCGCTCGTCGGCGACTTCCTGGGGTCCCTGCCCGAGTGGACCGAGGACTCCTTCCCCGGCACCCTCGGCAACATCGTCTCCGGCCGCATCGCCAACCGCTTCGACCTGGGCGCGGTCAACCACACCGTGGACGCCGCCTGCGCCTCCTCCCTGGCCGCCGTCCGCGCCGCCGCCGACGAACTCCTCTCCCGCCGCGCCGATGTGATGATCACCGGCGGCGCCGACGCCGACAACGGCCTGCTGACCTTCATGTGCTTCAGCAAGACCCCGGCGCTGTCCCCGAGCAGCCGGGTGCGCCCCTTCGACGCCGACAGCGACGGCACCCTCCTCGGCGAAGGCCTGGGCATGCTGGTCCTGAAGCGGCTCGCCGACGCCGAACGCGACGGTGACCGCGTCTATGCCGTCCTGCGCGGCCTGGGCAGTTCCAGCGACGGACGCGCCAAAAGCATCTACGCCCCTTGCGGCCAGGGCCAGTTGCGAGCCCTGCGCGCCGCCTACGACGACGCCGGCTGCCCCCCGCACAGCGTCGGCCTCATCGAGGCCCACGGCACCGGCACTCCCGCCGGGGACAGCGTGGAGATCGAGGCGCTCGACTCCCTCGTGTCGTCCGGCGCGCGCCCCGCCAGCGTCGCGGTCGGCAGCGTCAAGTCCCAGGTCGGGCACACCAAAGCGGCGGCGGGCGCGGCCGGTCTCATCAAGGCGGTACTCGCCCTGCACCACAAGGTGCTGCCGCCCACCATCGGCGTCACGGCCCCCGCCCCTGCCCTGACCCGCGCGGGCACCCCCCTCTACCTCAGCACCCGCACCCGGCCCTGGATCCGCGACCCCGAACGGCCCGTCCGCCGGGCCGGTGTCTCCGCGTTCGGCTTCGGCGGCGTCAACTACCACGCCGTACTGGAGGAACACCTGCCCGACGGTGCCCCGCCGGTTCCCCGGGCCGCCCACGAGCTGCCGGCCGCCCACCTGTGGCACGCCGCCACCCCGGAACTCCTGCTCGCCAAGCTGACGTCCGGCGCACCGGCGGACCCGGCACCCGCACCCGCCGGGCACGCCCGGATCGGCTTCGTCTGCCCCCCGGGCGACCGCTACGGCGACCTGCTCGACTCGGCCGTACGGCACCTGCGCGCCGAACCCGGACAGGAGGAGTGGGAGCACCCCGACGGAATCCACTACCGGCGCCACGCGCTCGCCGGCGAGGTCCGCGCCGCCGCCCTGTTCGCCGGGCAGGGCAGCCAGTACGTCGGCATGGGCGCCGCCGCGGCCCTCGCCGTGCCCGCGGTGCGCCGTGCCTTCGACGACGCCAACGCCCTCTGTGACGGTGGCGACACCCTCGCGGACGCCGTCTTCCCGCCGCCCAAGGCCGAACGCGAGCGGGCCGCCGAGGACCGCCTGCGTCGCCCCGACCACGCCCAATTGGGGGTCGGGGCACTGTCCTTGGGACAGTGGGACTTCCTGTCGGAGCTGGGGTTCGCCCCGTGCGCCGTCCTCGGCCACAGCTACGGCGAGGTCACAGCCCTGCACGCCGCGGGCGTGCTCGACCGCGCCGGATTCCTCACCCTCACCCGCGCGCGCGGCACCGCCCTGGCCGCGACCGCGGCCGAGGGCGGCGACGCCGGTGCCATGGCCGCCGTCCACGCCGGCCCGCAGCGGGTACGGGACCTGCTCGACAGCCATCCCGAGGTGCGGATGGCCAACGCCAACGCGCCCGACGAGCAGGTGGTGGCCGGACCGGCGCCCGCCGTCGAGGCGTTCCTGGACGTCTGCCGTACGGCCGGCGTCGCGGCGCTGCGCCTGCCGGTGGCCGCCGCCTTCCACACCCCGCTCGTCGCCCACGCCCGGGCGCCCTTCGCCGCCGCCTGCGCCACGACTCCGTTCGCCGCTCCCGCCATTGCCGTCCACGCCGGTGCCGAGGGGGCGCGCTACGGCAGGGGGGCCGACGCCGACCGCGCGACCCTGGTGGACCAGCTCACCGCACCCGTCGACTTCGCGGGCCGCCTGCGGGAGCTGCACGACGACGGCGTCACCGTGTTCGTGGAGTTCGGGCCCCGGAACATCCTCGCCGGACTGGTCAGGCGTACGCTCGCCGGGCGGCCCGTGCGAGTCGTCTCCTGCGACACGGCCGACCGCGCCGGCGACTCGGCGGCGGCCCTGAAGTCGGCGGCCCTGCGCCTGGCCGTGCTCGGCCTGCCCCTGACCGGCATCAACCGCTACGACGCGCCGCCGCCCCCGGCTCCTGACCCCGTGTCCACGGTGACCCGCACCCTGCACGGCCCCAACTTCGCCTTCCAGGACCGCCAGGAAGCCGCCCGCGCGGCACTGCCCTCCCCGGCACCCCCGGCCTCGGGCCCCGCTCCGGCTCCGGCGGCGGTGTCAGCCAGGCCGTCCCCACGGCAGCCGGCACCCGGCGTCCACGCCACGCTCGCGGAGGCGGCAGCGGCGCATCTCGACGCCCATGTCCGGTACCTCGACAGCCAGTTGCACACCGCCCAGGAGCTGACCCGGCTGCTGGACACCGCAACCCACGGGGGCGGCGACGCCGCGCCGCTCTTCGAGGCCGTCCAGGCCCTCACCCAGCACGGCCTGGCCATGGGCGAGGCCCACACCCGGGCGGGCGAGGTGGTCACCACCCTGCTCACGCCGACCGCCGCCGGCACCGCGGCCCCGCACGTCAGCCCGGCCGAACCGGAAACCGCAGCGGAAGCCGGGTACGAGCACTTCTCCGACAGGGCATCGGAGCATCCCCACGCCGCCGTCCCGGCGGGCCGCAAACCGGCCGACGGCGACCGCGGCGACTCCGGCGACCGCTGGGGGGCCGTACGCTCCCTGCGCGACGGCACCGGAGCGGAGAATCCCTCGGCCGCTCACACGCCCACCGGCCTGGAGGACCTGGCCCCGGCCGAGGTCGAACGAGCCTTCCTGGAGATCATCGCCGAACGCACCGGCTACGACGCACACCAGCTCGAACCCGACCTGTACATCCAGGAAGACCTCGGCATCGACTCACTCAAGCAGGTCGAGATCGCCTCCGCGATCTGGCAGCGCTACCCCGTCATCAGCCGAGAGCAACTGTTCGAGTTCAGCTCGGCGCGCACGGTCGGCGAAATGAGCCAGAAGTTCCGTTCGATCCTGGCCGACAAGGGGACCAGCGCCATCACCTGGGGCGTCGGGCCGGAGGACAGCGGCCCGCCCCCCGTCGCACGCACCTACGTCACCCTGCGCCGGCTGCCCGCGCCCGACACCTGCGACACCCTCTTCCCCGCCGACCGCCGGGCCCTGCTCGTCGACGACGGCGGGTCCCTCGCGGCAACGCTCGGCGACGCGCTGCGCACCTCCGGCTGGCAGGTACGCCACCTCGGCCTGCCCGGCACCGCGCCCCGGGACGGCCGACACGTGCTGGCCGACTGGAGCGAAGCGGCCCTCACCGCCGGGCTGGGCGCCGTCACCGCCCCGGACGGCCCGCCGCACCTGGTCCTCCAGCCGGTCGACCGAGACGCGGACGCCGACCCGGACATCCTCGTGGCGCGGCTCCAGCACAGTGTCCTGCTCGCCAAGCACACCTGCCCGGGCCTGGAGGAGAGCGCCCGCACCGGAAGCCGGGCCGCGTTCCTCACCGTCACCCGGCTCGACGGCGCCCTGGGACACCGCGGTTCCGGAGGCGACCCGATCGCCGCGCTCGCCGGCGGACTGGCCGGACTGGTCAAGACCGTGGCGCTGGAGGCGCCCACGCTGTTCTGCCGCGCCCTCGACCTCGACCCCGCCCTCAGCGGCCCGGAGGCCGCCGGCACCTTCCTCGCGGAGCTGGCCGACACCGCGACCGACGTACGGGAGGCCGGCCACGACCGGTCCGGCCGCCGTACCACGGCACTCGCCGCCGAACCGGACGCGAGCGTCCTGCCGCAGGACCCCGCCACCCCCGGTCTGAGCGAGGACGATGTCCTGCTCGTGTCCGGCGGCGCCTCCGGCATCACCGCCTGGTGCGTCCGAGCCCTCGCCCGGGCCCACCGCTGCGGATTCGTCCTCCTGGGCCGCACTCCCCTGCCGTCCGCGTGGCAGGGGACTCCGCACGGTCCGGACGCGCGCGCGACGGAGATCACCCAGCTCCTCGCCGAGCTGCGCGCCGACGGCGTCACCGTCGACTACGTCAGCGCCGACCTCCTGGAGCCCGGCGCCGCCGCGAAGGCTCTCGCCCCACACGTCCCGCGCATCACCGGCATCGTCCACGCGGCCGGTGTCCTCGGTGACAAGCCGCTGCGCGAAAAGACACCGGATGCCGTGGCACGCGTCGTGAGCACCAAACTCACCGGCCTGCACCAGCTGATGGGCTTGCTCGACCAAGACCGGCTACGCCATCTGATGGTCTTCTCCTCGATCACCGGCTACTGGGGCAACATCCGCCAGTCCGACTACGCGCTGGCCAACGAGTCCCTGGTCCGCTACGCCTGCGCGGTCAAGGCCGCCCGGCCCGCCACCCGGGTCACCTCGCTGGTCTGGGGCCCCTGGGACGGCGGGATGGCCACCCCCGTGGCCGAGCTGTTCCGCAGCCAGGGCGTACCCGTCCTCACGCGCACGGAGGGCTGCGCCCAGCTGCTGGATCTCACCCGGACGGCTTCCGCCGCGGACGCCGTCGCGGTGATCGGCCCCACCACCGCCCCGGTCCGGCGCACCGACCGTCTCCCGGACACCGTCCGCGCCACCCGTTGCCTGCGCGGCACGCGCGACGAATCCGTCCTGCGCGACCACAGCTTCAGCGGTGTCCCGCTGCTGCCCCTGACCGCCGCCGTCGGCTGGGGCCTGAACGTCCTCGAACGGGCCCTCGGCGGCCACACCCGCATCCATACCTGTCACGACTTCCGGGTGCGCCGCGGCCTCTTCTTCGACGGCAGCCAGCCCGACCTGGTCACCGCGGTCGCCGTACGGAACCAACACGGCACCGGCGCCCACCTCACCATCGAGGCCGCCGACGGGCCGCCGCGCCTCTTCTACGAGGCCGACTACACCTGGAGCACCGAACCCCCGGCACCACCGGTTCCCCTCACACTTCCCGCGAGCCGCCTCGGGGGGCCGCCCCACCCGGCCTACGAGGAGGGCTTCCTCTTCCACGGCCGCGCCCTCACCGGTCTGCGCGACGTCCTGTCCGAGACCCACGACCGGCTCGTCCTCGGCGCCCGGATGCCGGCCCCCGCCCTGTCCGCCGGTGCCTTCGCCACCCCGCTGTACGACCCCGGTCTGAGCGACCTGCTGCTCCAAGCCGCGGCACTGCTGGTGCGCTCCCACCACCAGCGGGCCTGCGCCCCGCTCAGCGTCCGCAGCGTGGAACTGTTCGCCCCGCTGCCCGACGACGCGCCCTTCCTGGTCGTCGCCGAACTGGAGGGCACCACCCCGGTGGACGCCCACTGCACCGTGACGGCCTGCGCCCCGGGCGGCGAGGTCCTCCAGCGCTGGAGCGGTGTGACCCTCGTCAACCTCACCCCGGACGAGATGCTGTCCCGCCTGCGCGCGAGCACCACGCCGGCGGCTCCGACATCGCCGTCCTCGGCCGCCCGCCCGGTACAGGCCGCCGCGCCGACGCCCCCCAGCACCGGCCCCACCACCCCGGAAGGTGCCCTCCGTGTCTGAACTGGCCTTCGACGGCACCCCGCTGCACACCCTGCTCGCCGAGGACACCGCACCGACGAGCACCGCCGCTCCCGCACCCGGCGCACCTGCCCTGATCACGGCAACCGGCACGCCCCGCGCCTCCGCCCTCCTGCTCACCGAGCAGATCCAGCGGGCCCACGCGGCCGTGCTGGCCGCCCACCACGCCATCGCCCGCCACCAGGTACGCCTGGCGGGAGAAGGCACCGGCACCGGACACGCCCGGTGACCGCGCCGCAGAGCCCGGCAGAGCTGCGGGCCGTCCTCGACGCCCTGGACCGCCCCTGCTACGTCACCGGCCCGCCGCACGACCCCCGGCTGACCCACGACCGGCCCACCGCGGCGCGCCCTTTGCTCGCCTACGCCCCACCCCTCCCCGTCGAGCGGCTCGGCGCACCCGCCTTCCGCGCCCATCACGGCGTCGCCGCCGCCTACCTGGCCGGTGCCATGGCCGTCGGTATCGCCTCCGTCGACCTGGTGTCGGCCCTGGCCCGCGCCGGGTACCTCGCCTCCTTCGGCGCCGCGGGCCTGGCACCCGACCGGCTCGACGACGCCCTGAGCGAGCTGCGCCGACTCCTCGACGGCCGGCCGTACGCCTGCAACCTCATCCACAGCCCCAGCGCACCCCAGCTGGAGCGGCACTGCGTCGATCTCCTCCTGCGCCACGGCGTGCGCTGCGTGGAGGCGTCCGCCTTCGTGCAGCTCACCCCGGACCTGCTGCGCTACCGGCTCAGCGGGCTGCGCCGGGGCCCGGACGGGTCGGTGGTCGCCGGGCACCGCCTGATCGCCAAGGTCTCCCGCCCGGAGATCGCCCGGCTCTTCCTGTGCCCCGCGCCCGCGGCGCTGGTGGCCGAACTGGTCCGGGCGGGGCACATCGGCGCCGAACAGGCCGCCCTGGCGGACCGGGTACCGGTCGCCGACGACGTCACCGTGGAGGCCGACTCCGGTGGCCACACCGACCGCAGGCCGCTGACCGTGGTCCTCCCGCTGATCGCGGCCCTGCGCGACGACCTCGCGCTACCGGACCGCCCACCGGTGCGGATCGGGGCCGCCGGCGGCATCGGCACCCCGCACGCGGTCGCCGCGGCCTTCGCCGCCGGCGCGGACTACGTGGTGACCGGCTCCGTCAACCAGGCGTGCGTCGAGGCGGGCACCTCCGCCGAGGTCAAGCGGCTGCTGGCCGAGGCCGGGCCCACCGACGTGACCATGGCCCCGGCCGCGGACCTGTTCGAACAGGGCGGTACCGTCCAGGTCCTCACCAGGGGCACGCGGTTCGCCCAGCACGCCGGCTACCTCTACCGCCTCTACCGCGACCACGACGGCCTCGACGCGCTCCCCGCCCACCAGGTGCGCCGCCTGGAGACCACCGTCCTGGGCCGGCCGCTGACCGAAGTGTGGGAAGAGACCGCCGCGTTCCTGCGGACCCGGGCCCCGCACGAACTGACCCGCGCGGACGGGGACGCGAAGCACCGGATGGCGCTGGTGTTCCGCTGGTATCTCGCCATGGCCTCACGCCGGGCCACCCGGGGAGAGACGGACCACGCCGCGCACTGGCAGATCTGGTGCGGCCCCGCCATGGGCGCCTTCAACGCGTGGACCGCCGGCACCGCGCTGGCCGAGCCGCAGCACCGCCGCGCCGCCGTCGTCGCCGCCCGTCTGCTGCACGGCGCGGCCTTCCTCACCCGCGTCCACGCCCTGCGCGCGACCGGCCTCATCCTGCCCGCCGAGGCCATCCGCTGTCACCCGCGACCGATGCCGTCACTCCCGCCCGCGCTCGTCCCGATCCCGGCACCGGCTGCCCGTGACTCACCCTTCGCGGCCGCAAGATGACGCGGGCGCCGGCACGGCGATCGTGCAGTGCCGGCGGCCGTCGTGTGCGGGGCGGCGTCGGGCTGCGTGCGGCAGCGGTCGCTCCACGGCACACGCCGTCTCCTCCCCCAGCGCCCTGTTCGGCGATGTGGAGCCGAATGCCGGTCGTCTCGATCGTCCGAAGCTCGACCATGGGGCGGGCACCGGGCCCGCCTGCCGGGCACTGCCGAGATGACCGGATCTTGCCGACGCCGACGCCGACGCCGTTGCCGACGCCGATGCCGATCCGGGACGGGGCCCGTACGCCCGGGCAGCGCACCACTGTCGCCGGGAGGTGCGCGGTGTGGTCTGCTACAAGGAAGCCGGGCCACGAGGAGCGGTAGCGCATGACCGGATCGGACGAGGCCTTGGATCCCGACTTCGCGGGAACCGTCCTGCGCGACCTCGGCGCGGGTGTCTTCACGATGGACTCGGCCGGGCTCATCACCTACGTCAACCCGTGGGCGGAGCGGCTGCTGGCCCGCACGATGGCCGACATGCTCGGCCGTGACGCGCACGACCTGCTGCACCGCCGGCCGGACGGCAGCCCCGTGCCCCGTGAGCGGTGCCTGTTGCGGACCCCGCTGCTGGGCAACCGGGACGCGGAGGAGGGCAGCGACGAGTACTTCCTGCGGGGCGACGGCACCACCGTGCCGATCATCTGGACCACCACGCCCCTCGCGCTCAAGGACCGGCAGGCCGGGCTGGTGGTCGTCTTCAGCGACTACAGCGCGCACCGTGACGCCGAGCGACGGGCGGCCGCCCACATGGCCGCCCTGGAGGCGCTGACCGACCGGCTGAACCTCCTGGCGGACGTCTCCACCGCGCTGATCTCCAGCATGGACGCCGGCGCCGTGGCCCACCGGCTGCTGCCGCTGCTGGTGCCCGACCTCGGGGACTGGGCCGCCCTCGACCTGGTGGCGGCCGGGTCCGGGGCCCTGGAGCGCGTCGCCGTGTGCGTCCCGGCCCAGCCCGACCTGGCGAAGCGCCTGGAGGGACCGCTGCCCCAGCCGGCCGAGCGGCAGCGGCGGGAGGCCGCCCGGGGGGACGAGCCGTTCCGGGTGACCGCCGACGAGGTGCACCGTGCCCGCGCGCCGCTGGCCGCGAGCCACCGCGTCCTGTTCCAGCAACTGGGCGGGGCCTGCGCCACCGTGGTCCCGGTCCACTCCCGCCGGCGCGACTACGGCATGCTGACCGTCGCCCGCTGCGGCGACGGCCCCGGCCTCGGCGAGGCCGAGGTACGCCTCCTCGCCGACATCAGCGGGCGGCTGGCCCTGGTCCTGGACAACACCCGGCTCTACGACGAGCAGCGGGACGTCGCCGAGACGATGCAGCGTCAGCTGCTCGCCCCGTTGCCCCAGGTCGACCATCTGCGGATGGCCGCCCGCTATCTGCCCGCGCAGAGCGCCATGGAGATCGGCGGCGACTGGTACGACGCCTTCCTGCTCGCGGACGGGGTCATGGCGCTGGTCATCGGGGACGTGGTGGGCCACGACCTCCAGGCGGCGGCGCACATGGCGGAGGTGCGCAACATGCTGCGGGCGCTGGCCTGGACGCATGTCGAGCCGCCCAGCATGATCATGCGCAGGCTGGACGAGGCGGTGACGCACACCAGTGACGCTCCCATGGCCACCCTCGTCTTCGCCCGGGTCGAGGGCCCGGAGGGCGGGCCGTGGCGGCTGCGCTGGGTGAACGCCGGCCATCCGCCGCCGCTGCTGGTCACACGCGAGGGGGAGACCCGCTTCCTCACCGGCGGACACGGGCCGCTCATCGGCATGAGCGCCACCCTGCACCTGGGGCTGAGCTGGCCGGACACGCACGAGGATCTGCCGCCGGAGGCGACCCTGCTCTTCTACACCGACGGTCTGGTCGAGAGCCGGGGGCGCCCGATCGACGCCGGTATGGCCAAGCTCCGCCACCACGCCGGCGTCCTGGCCCGGGGGCTGCCCGAGACGACCGTCGACGTCTTCTGCGACCAACTGCTGGAACGGCTCTCGCCCAGCGGTGACGACACCGCCCTGCTCGCCCTGCGGCTGCCGCCGGCCGGCGCCGGCGCCCCCGGCGACCAGAACCCGCCGCCGCCCCCGCAGAGCCCCCGGAGCCCGGCCGCTCCGGACCGGGACGCCCCCGGCTCCGTTCAGGAACAGGCTCCGGTGAAGGACCCCACCCGTGAGGCCCGTGAGCCCCTGCGGGATCCGAGGCGCCCGACCGACTGACCTTTGGCTGGTTCGGTGCGTCGAGGCGGCGCCCTCGGCCGGCTGCCGTGGGCGCGTGGCCGGGTGCGCGTGCGGCCGGTGCGGGAAGGCACAGGTCGTGGCCGCCCGGTCGGCACGGTCGACGGTGCCGGTTTCGGACAGGGGCGCCCGGAGCGTCGTATGACGATCGCCACCCGAGCGGTGGGCAGCCGGGAAAGCGGAACCGGAAGGGCAGGGGGTTTCCAGGTGACCCGTGGTGCCCGAGCGGGCGCAGTAAGCGCTTTCTCGTGACCGATGTCACGATTGGCCGCGTCCGGTCCCTTTCTTTGACTGGCCAGTAAATTAAATGACTGTAAAGGGGCACACACGCGGACTGTCCGAGAGGTAGGCAAGGGAGGCCGAGGAGACCCGGTTGACACGGTTGTTCTAGACAGCTAGCGTTCCTTTCTGCTATGAGCTTCTCTTGTTGATCGGTCGGCCACCCGGAAAATCCCGGCAAAAAGCGGAATCCGGAAACACAGCAGACGGCCGGAAATAGGTGGCCGAATTCCCGGGGCGCACCCGGGTGGGGACGGACGGCCTGACCGACCGGTTCCGCCCTTGTTCCGCAGCCCGTCACGGGCCGTTCGCCCACACCGGGAAAAGTCCGGCGCGCCGCCTTCGTGAAGGCGTCACGGCCTTCACAGAATCCTTTCCGTACCGTCGCCCGGCATCGTCCCGGCACACGGGAAAGCGGTGCACGACCGCACTCGAAAAAGGAATCAGGGGGGATCCTACGATGCATCTTTTCGGACGTTCGAGAGAACTGCGCGCTTTGGGTGAAGCGTTCACCGAGAGCGCGCGGGGGCACGGCCGGCTCGTGATCATCGCGGGCGGCCCGGGATCGGGCAAGACCCAGTTGCTGCACGAATTCCTCACCACGCTGGACAGGGCCGATGCCCGCATACTCGCCGGTACGGCCGGCTCGGAGGAGCGGGACCGGCCCAGCAGTCTGCTGGCGCAGCTCGCGCGCGATGCCGGGGCCCGGGGACCGGAACCGGGCGCGCCCTCGCCCGAGGTGAGCGCGGAGGCGGAGGATTTGCTGCGGCTGGCGGACGACGGGCGTCCTCTCGTCGTCGCCGTGGACGACGCCCACGCCATGGACCGGCCCTCGTTGCGGACCCTCGTCCAGCTGCTGCGCCGCGGCCGGCTCCGGAGCGTGCTCGTGGTGTGCGCGACGTCGGGGGATTTGGGCCGGGTCCGCTCGGCGGCGCACACCGAGCTGCTGCGCCTGCCGCACCGGCGCATCCGGCTGGCCCCGCTGCCGGAGGCGCACGTCGGCGAGCTGCTCGCCGCGCAGGCCGGACGGCCGGTGCCGGACGAGGTCCGCGACGCCTACCACCGGGCCACCGCCGGCAGCCCGCTCCTGGTGCACGCGCTGCTCGACGACAGCACCCGGCTCGGCCCCGAGATCGGGCCGCCCGTCGCCGCCTCCGCCTACCGCCAGGCGGTGCTGTCCCTGCTGCACCGGGGCAACACCGGACACCTCCGGGTGGCCCGGGTGCTCGCCGCGCTCGGCTGTGCCACCGGAACCGTCCCGGTCGCCGAGCTGACCGGCACCACGCCGGCCGGTGTCCAGGAGGCGGTGGACGCCCTCAACTCCTCGGGCCTGCTGGACGGGCACTCCTTCCGGCACCCGACCGGCGCCGCGGCGGTGCTGGAGGACATGGACTCCGGCGAGCGCGCCGACCTGCACGGCCGGATCGCGCACGCCCTGTACCGCTCGGGTGCGTCCGCCCTGGAGGTGGCACGTCATCTGCACGCGGCCGGGCTGGTCCCCGGCGGCTGGGGCACGGGAATCCTGCGCGCCGCTGCCGAGCAGGCGCTGGCCGCCGACGACGTGGCGCGCTGCACCGCCTATCTGGGCCTGGTCCTGCGCGAGTGCGCCGAGGAGGGCGAACGGCACGCGCTGTCGGCGGCCCTCGCCCGGGCGCAGTGGCGCACCAACCCGGCGGCGGCCGGACCCCACCTCCAGCCGTTACGCCAGGCCGCCCTGGAGGGGCGGCTGACCATGCGGGACACCGCCACCGTGCTGCGGTACATGCTGTGGAAGGGCGACACCGAGCTGGCCGTCCAGACCATCGCCAGCCTCGTCCACGCGCAGTCGCCGGCGGACGCCCAGGTCGTCGCCGAGGTGGAATTCGTACGACAGTGGTTCTACGGCGTCGCCCTGCCCGGCAGGTCCGGTCAGGGCGGGGGCTCGGAGGCGCGCCGACGCCCCGTGCACACCCGTACCGCCGCCGGGACCGGCGCCTTGTCCGCCCGGGTCGCGGCGCTGGTCGGCGGCGAGGCCACGGACGACTCGGCCGCCGCTCTCGCCCAGGCCCTCCAGGGCTACCAACTCGACTATCTCAACCTGGAGTTGGTCGCGATGTCGCTGCTCGCGATCGCGCACGCGGACCGGCCGGCGACGGCGGCGCAGGTCTGTGACGCCCTTCTCCAGCGCGCCGTGGAGCGGCGGGCGACGACCTGGCAGGCCGTCCTGGGCGCCATCCGGGCCGAGATCGCCCTGTTGCGGGGCGACGTGACCACCGCGGCGCAGGCCGCGCACGCGGCGCTCGGCACGCTGCGTGCCCCGAGCTGGGGGGTGCTGATCGGTCTGCCGCTGTCGACGGCGGTCTTCGCGCACACCGCGATGGGCTCCTACGCCCGTGCCGAGGAACTGCTCGGCCAGGACGTGCCGGAGGCGATGTTCCGGACCGTGTTCGGGATCCAGTACCTGCGCGCCCGGGGGCACCACCAACTGGCCACCGGGCGGCCGTTCGCCGCGCTCAACGACTTCGAGGCGTGCGGGCAGTTGCTCCGGGAGGGCAACCCGAGCCTCCAGAAGGGCATCCCCTGGCGTTCCGACCTGGCGCTGGCCAATTTGCGGATCGGCAAGGCCCGTACCGCGCGGGAGTGGGCGGAGGAGCAGTTGCGGCTGCCCGGCGGGCACAGTTCCCGGGCCCGCGCCACAGCGCTGCGGCTGCTCGCCGCCACCTGCAAGCCGCACCGGCGGGCCTCGCTGCTGCGCGAGTCGATCGATCTGCTCAAGGCGTGCGGTGACCGCTACGCGCTGGCCCAGGCGTACGCCGATCTGTCGGCGGCGCACTACGAGTTGGGCGAGTACGCCCGCGCCCGGCTGGTGGCGCGGCAGGCGGCCACCGAGGCCGAGGCCTGCCGTATCGAGTCGCCGGTCGACGCGCACCTGCTGGAGGAGCCGGCGCGGACCGAGAGCCCGGCGGCCGAGGCCGCGCCCGCCCTGCTCAGCGACGCCGAGTGCCGGGTCGCGGGGCTGGCCGCGCTCGGCTACACCAACCGCGAGATCAGCACCCGGCTGCACGTCACCATCAGCACTGTCGAGCAGCATCTCACCCGGGTCTACCGCAAGCTCAACGTGGCCAGCCGCTCGGAGCTGCCGTCGAAGATGCTGGAGCACCGCATACCGAAGCTGTCGGACCGCTGGGCCAACACCCACCCCACCGCCAGCTGAGCCCTCTCCCCGGAGAACGACGAGGGCCCCGGACACCTGGCGGCGGGTGTCCGGGGCCTTCGCCGTCGGTCAGCCGAACGTGCCGAGTTCGTCGTCCAGGATGCCGAACAGCTCGTCGGCGGTGGCGGATTCCAGGCCGGTGCCGGCGCTCGGCCGGGTGCCGGTGTCCGCCGGCCACTCCCCCGGGCCGTCCCATCGCGCGCTCAGGGTGCGCAGCCGGGCCGCGACCCGGGCGCGCTGCTCCTCGTCCACGGCGGCCGGGTCCAGGGCCGCGCCCAGCGCCTCCTCCAGCCGCAGCACCTCCGCCTCGATGTCGAGGCCGCCGGAGGTGTCCCCGCCGAGTTCCTCGAAGAGGTGGCGGGCGAGGGCGTCGCAGGTCGGGTAGTCGAAGGTGAGGGTGGTGGACAGGCGCAGGCCGGTGTCGGCGCCGAGCCGGTTGCGCAGCTCCAGGGCCGCGAGCGAGTCGACGCCCAGGTCGCCCAGCGGCCGGTGCGGGTCGACGGCGGTGCCCGAACCGTGGCCGAGGACATCGGCGGCGTGCCCGCACACCGCCTCCACCAGCACCTTGAGGGCGTCGGGCGCGCCGAGCCCGGCCAGCCGCCGCGGCAGCGGTTCGGCGGGCGCCGGCGTGTGGGTGGCCGCCCGCGCGGTGCGCCGTACGGCCGCCGGGGCGAGGGCCCGTACCAGGGCCGGGGCGTCCTCGGTGATCTGGACGCGGACCGGGAGCAGCACCGGGTCGGTGCCGGCCGTGAGGGCCCGGTCGAAGAGGGCCAGGGCCCGGTCGGCGGGCAGCGGCAGGATGCCGTCGCGGGCCAGCCGGCGCAGCCCGGTCGCGCCGAGGCCGGCCGCCATGCCCTCCCCGGTGTCCCACAGGCCCCAGCCGAGCGAGAGCGCCGGCAGCTTCTCGGCGTGCCGGCGGACGGCCAGGGCGTCCAGGAAGGCGTTGGCCGCCGCGTAGTTGGCCTGGCCGGCCGCGCCCAGGGTGCCGGCGGCGGAGGAGAACAGCACGAACGCGGCGAGGCCGAGGTCGCGGGTGAGTTCGTGCAGGTGCCAGGCGGCGTCGGCCTTGGGGCGCAGGACCGCTTCCAGACGCTCGGGGGTGAGGTCGGTGACCAGGCCGTCGTCCAGGACGCCGGCGGCGTGCACCACGGCGGTCAGCGGGTGCTCGCCGGGCACGGACTCCAGCAGGGCGGCGAGTGCCGCGCGGTCGGTGACGTCGCAGGCGGTGACGGTCACCGTGGCGCCGAGGGCGGTGAGGTCGTCCCGTGCGGCGGGGTCCGGGAGGCGTCCGGTGCGGCCGGCCAGCAGCAGGTGCCGGACCCCGTGCCGGGTGACCAGGTGCCGGGCCAGCAGACGGCCGAGGCTTCCGGTGCCGCCGGTGACGAGGACGGTGCCGTCCGGGTCGAGGGCGGGCCCCTCGCCGGGCTCCGCGGCACCGAGCCCGGCCAGCTCCGGCACATGCAAGGTGCCTTCGCGCAGGGCGAGTTCGGGGGCCCCGGCGGCCACGGCGGCGGGCAGGGCGGCGACGGAGGCGGGGGCGTCGTCGGTGTCGACGAGGACGAACCGGCCGGGGTGCTCGACGGCCGCGGCCCGCACCAGGCCCCAGACCACGGCCTGCGCCGGATCGGGCGTCTCGTCGGCGTGGACGGCGACGGCGGAGCGGGTGAGGACCGCCAGGGGCCGCTCGTCGGGCGCCTCGGCCAGGTATGCCCGCAGGGCGGCCAGGGTGCGTACGGCGGTCTCGCGGGCCAGCGTCGGCGGGTCGCCGCCGCCCCGCGGATCGGCGGTGACGGCGCGGGGCTCCGGTGCCGGGCCCGCGGCGCTGAGCGGGCGGGCGGTCCAGCGCACCCGGAACAGGTCGCCGGGTGCCGGGGTCGCCGCGTGCAGCTGGTCGGCGGTGACCTGGCGGACGCGCAGCGCGGCCACCTCGGCGACGGGCGCGCCGGTGCCGTCGTACAGGCGCAGGGTCAGGTGGTCCGGGCCGTGCGGGGTCAGGCGCAGGCGCAGTGCCGTGGCGCCGGCCGCGTGCAGGGTGACGCCCTCCCAGGAGAAGGGCAGGGTCATGACGGTCGGGTCCTGGCCGTCGAGCAGGTCGATGGCGTGCAGGGTGGCGTCGAGCAGGGCCGGGTGCAGGGCGAAGCCGTCGGCCGATTCCGGTTCGGGCAGGGCGAGTTCGGCGCAGACCTCCGCGCCGAGCCGCCAGGCGCCGCGCAGGCAGCGGAACCGCGGGCCGTAGTGGTAGCCCTGCTCGGCCAGGTGGTCGTAGGTGCCGGTGACGTCCACCGGGGTGGCTCCGGCGGGCGGCCAGGCCGGCTCGGGGGCCGGTTCCGGCGCGGTGCGCGGGGCGAGGACACCGGTGGCGTGCCGGGTCCACGCGCCGTCGGAGCCCTCCGGGCGGGCGTGCACGGTGAGCCGGCGGCGGCCGTCCGCGTCCGGGGCGGTGGCTGCCACCTGGAGGTGGACCGCGCCGTGTGCGGGCAGCACCAGGGGCCGTTCCAGGGTGAGTTCCGCGACCTGCGGGCAGCCGGTGCGGTCGCCGGCCTGCACGGCCAGTTCGACGAAGGCACTGCCGGGCACCAGGACGACGCCCGCCACGGCGTGGTCGGCGAGCCAGGGGTGGGTGGCCAGGGAGAGGCGTCCGGTCAGGGCGAGGCGGTCCTCGTCGGCGAGTCGCAGCGCGGCCCCGAGCAGCGGGTGTCCGGCCGGGGCCTGGCCGAGTCCGCCCGCGTCGCCCCTCGCGCCGGGCTCGTCGTCCAGCCACAGCCGGCGGCGCTGGAAGGGGTAGGTCGGCAGGTCGGTGCGGCGGGCGCCGGTGCCGGCGAACGCGCGCTGCCAGTCGACGGCCGCCCCGCGGACGTGGGCGGTGCCGAGCAGGGCGGCGAAGGTCCGCTGCTCGTCGCGGTCGCGGCGCAACGCCGGGACGAACAGGACGCGTTCGGGGTCCGTGACGGCCTGCGCGCCCATCGGGGTGAGGGCGGCGTCGGGGCCGAGTTCGAGGAAGGTGCGCACCCCGTGGGCCTCCAGCGCCCTGACACCGTCCCCGAAGCGGACCGTCTCGCGGACGTGCCGGACCCAGTAGGCGGGGTCGCACAGCTCGTCCGCGCCGGCCCGGGCCCCCGTGACGTCGGAGACGACGGGCAGGGTGGGCGGCGCGTAGGTGAGGTCGCGGGCGGTCTTCTCGAACTCGGCGAGCATCGGGTCCATCAGCGGCGAGTGGAAGGCGTGGCTGACCCGCAGCCGTTTGGTACGGCGTCCGGCGAAGGCCTCGGCGACGGCGGTGACGGCGGCCTCGGTGCCGGAGACCACCACCGCGCGCGGCCCGTTGACGGCGGCGAGGGACACCTCGGGGCCGAGGTGGGGCAGCACCTCCGCCTCGGTGGCGTCGACGGCGAGCATCGCGCCGCCCGCGGGCAGGGCCTGCATCAGCCGGCCGCGCGCGGCCACCAGCCGGGCGGCGTCCGCCAGCTCCCAGACCCCGGCCGCATGGGCGGCGGCCAGCTCGCCGATGGAGTGCCCGGCGAGCCAGTCGGGGCGCACGCCGTAGGCTTCCAGCAGCCGGTACAGGGCGACTTCCACGGCGAACAGGGCGCTCTGGGTGTAGACGGTGTGGTCGAGCAGGGCCGCCTCGCCGGTGCCGGGCCCGGCCCACATCACGTCCCGCAGCGGGCGGTCGAGGTGGGCGTCGAGGGCCTGGCAGGCGGCGTCGAGCGCCTCCCGGAAGGCGGGGTGGGCGTCGTACAGGCCGCGTCCCATGCCGACGCGCTGCGCGCCCTGCCCGGTGAACAGGACGGCGGTCCCGCCCGCGACGGGCCGGCCGCTGATCACGCTGTCCGAGGCGGCACCGCCGGCCAACGCGTCCAGGGCTGACCAGAGTTCGTCCTCGTCGCGGGCCACGAGCGCGGCCCGGTGGGTGAGCGCGGCGCGGCCGGTGGCCAGGGAGCGGGCGAGGTCGGGCAGTGGCCGGCCGGCGACCGCGCGCAGCCGGGCGGCCTGCGCGGCGAGGGCCTCGGGGGTGGCGCCGGAGACCACCAGCGGCAGTGGCGGTGCCGGGGGCGCGCCGGGCGCGGGGTCCTCGGCCGGTGCCTCCTCGATGACGGTGTGCACGTTGGTGCCGCTGATCCCGAAGGACGACACGCCGGCGCGGCGCGGGCGGCCGGTGTCCGGCCACGGCCGGTCCTCCGTCAGCAGGCTGACCCGGCCCGCGTCCCAGTCGACCTGGGTGGACGGCCGGTCCACGTGCAGGGTGCGCGGCAGCACACCGTGGCGCATCGCCAGCACCATCTTCATGACGCCCGCGACACCGGCGGCGGCCTGGGTGTGCCCGATGTTGGACTTGACCGAGCCCAGCCACAGGGGCTCCGCACGGTCCTGGCCGTAGGTCGCGAGCAGGGCCTGGGCCTCGATCGGGTCGCCCAGGGTCGTGCCCGTGCCGTGCGCCTCCACGGCGTCCACGTCGGCGGGCGACAGCCCCGCGGACGCCAACGCCTGCCGGATCACGCGCTGTTGAGAGGGACCGTTGGGGGCGGTCAGGCCGTTGGAGGCGCCGTCCTGGTTCACCGCGCTGCCCCGGACCAGCGCGAGCACCGGGTGGCCGTGGCGGCGGGCGTCCGACAGGCGCTCCAGGACGAGCATGCCGGCGCCCTCGGACAGGGCCGTGCCGTCGGCGGCGTCGGCGAAGGACTTGGCGTGGCCGTCGGCGGCGAGGTTGCGCTGCCTGCTGAAGTCCACGAACGTGTCGACGGTCGACATCACCGAGACCCCGCCGGCCAGGGCGAGGGTGCACTCGCCCTGCCGCAGCGCCTGCGCGGCCAGGTGCAGCGCGACCAGCGACGAGGAGCAGGCCGTGTCGACGGTGAGGGTCGGGCCCTCCAGGCCGAGGGCGTAGGCGACCCGGCCGGAGGCCACGCTGC
Organism: Streptomyces pyxinicus; assembly: GCF_024753135.1. Classification (GTDB taxonomy): domain Bacteria; phylum Actinomycetota; class Actinomycetes; order Streptomycetales; family Streptomycetaceae; genus Streptomyces; species Streptomyces pyxinicus. Next base: position 59,417 of record NZ_JANUGP010000012.1, read on the forward strand.
CGAGGCTGCCGTTGCCCAGGTAGTCGCGCACGGACTCCGGGACCCGGTGCAGGCGGCTGCCGTAGTCGTGGTACATGACGCCCGCGAAGACACCGGTACGGCTGCCGCGCACGGCGTGCGGGTCGATGCCGGCCCGCTCCAGCGCCTCCCAGGACGTCTCCAGCAGCAGCCGCTGCTGCGGGTCCATGGCGAGGGCCTCGCGGGGGCCGATGCCGAAGAAGTCGGGGTCGAAGTCGGCGGCGTCGTACAGGAATCCGCCCGTCCGGGTGGCGGAGTGGCCGGCCTTGCCGGGTTCCGGGTCGTACAGGGCGTCGAGGTCCCAGCCGCGGTCGGCGGGGAAGGCGCCGATGCCGTCGCCGCCGTCGGCGAGCAGCCGCCACAGGTCCTCGGGGGTGCTGACGCCACCGGGGTAGCGGCAGGCCATGGCGACGATCGCGACCGGCTCGTCCACCTCGCGGATGGCCGGGGTGTCCCCGGACTCGGCCTCGGCACCGAGGAGTTCGGACCTCAGGTGGGCCACGAGGGCACCCGCGTCCGGATGGTCGAAGACGAGGGTGGCGGGCAGGCGCAGGCCGACGGCGCCTCCGAGGCGGTTGCGGAGTTCGACGGCGGTGAGGGAGTCGAAGCCGGACTCGCGGAAGGAGCGGCGCGGGTCGAGGGTCATGTCGTCGCCGTGGCCGAGGACGGCGGCGACGTGGGTGCGGACCAGTTCCGTGAGGGCCGCGTCGCGTTCGGCGGGGCCGAGGGCGGCGAGCCGGTCGGCGAAGGAGGCGTCGCCCGCCCGGCCGGCCGCGGTGCGCAGGGCCGGGGCGGGCACCAGGGCGCGCAGGACGGCCGGGACGTCGCCGGCGCGGCGCAGGGCGGCCGGGTCCAGGCCGATCGGGACCAGCAGCGGATCGGCGCAGGCCAGGGCGGCGTCCAGCAGGCGCAGGCCGTCCTCGGTGGGCAGGGGTCGGACGCCGGCCCGGGCCATGCGCTCGATGTCGGCGTCGGTGAGGTGGGCGGTCAGGCCGGTGCGCTGCTCCCAGAATCCCCAGGCCAGGGAGTGTGCGGGCAGACCGAGGGCGCGGCGGTGGACGGCGAGGGCGTCGAGGAAGGCGTTCGCGGCGGCGTAGCCGGACTGCCCGGCGCCGTCCACGGTGCCGGCGGCCGAGGAGAACAGCACGAACGCGGCGAGGTCCAGGTCGCGGGTGAGCTCGTGCAGGTGCCAGGCGGCGTCGGCCTTGGGGCGCAGTACGGCGTCCAGGCGGGCCGGGGTCTGGTCGGTGACCAGTCCGTCGTCGAGGGTGCCGGCCAGGTGTACGACCGCCGTCAGCGCGTGGGCGGCCGGTATCCCGGTGATGAGAGCGGCCAGTTGGTCCCGGTCGGCGGCGTCGCAGCGGGCGACGGTGATCTCGGCGTCCAGGCCGGTGAAGTCCTCGGCGGCGGTGCCGCTGCGGCCGGCCAGCACCAGGTGGCGTATCCCGTGCTCGGCCACCAGGTGCCGGGCGACGAGGGCGCCGAGCACACCGGTGCCGCCGGTGATCAGGACCGTGCCGTCGGGGTCGAGGGCCGGCGCCGGGCCGCCCACGGTGGCGCGGGTGAGCCGGGGCGTGTGCACCGTGCCCTCGCGCAGGGCGAGTTGGGGTTCTCCGCTCGCGGCCGCCGCGGTCACGGCGGCGGCGTCGCCGTCGGGGCGGTCCACCAGCACGAAACGGCCCGGGTGTTCGCCCTGCGCTGCCCGCACCAGGCCCCACACGGCGGCGCCCGCCAGGTCGGTGACGTCCTCCTCCCCCACCGCCACGGCACCCCGGGTGAGCACCAACAGGCGTGCGTGCGCCGTGCGTTCGTCGGCGAGCCAGTCCTGTACGGCGGTCAGGACCCGTTCGGTCGCGCGGTGGGCGCCGCCGATCGGCTCGTCGTCGCCGCCGGCCGGCAGCACCACCCAGCCGGGCACCGGTTCGAGGGGGCTGTCGCCCAGGACGGCGTACTCGGGTGCGGGCGCGGCGGGGACCGGCAGGGCGGGCCAGTCCAGGCGGTACAGGTCGGCCACGCGGGCGGACGGGGCGAGGGCGGCCGGGTCGACGGGGCGGGAGACCAGGGCCTCGACCTCCGCGACCGGGGCGCCGGCCGGGTCGGCGAGCTGGAGGGACAGGGTGTCGGTACCGTGCAGGCGGACCCGCAGGGCGCTCGCGCTGGCCGCGTACAGCGAGACGCCGGTCCAGGTGAACGGCAGCCGGGCACCGCCCGGCGCGTCACCGCCGAGGCCGTCGGCGTGCAGGGCGGCGTCGAACAGGGCCGGGTGCAGCGCGAACCCGCCTGCCTCGACCGGGAGTTCGACCTCGGCGAAGGTCTCCTCGCCGCGCCGCCAGGCGGCGCGCAGGCCCTGGAAGGCGGGGCCGTAGTCGTAACCGAGCCCGGCGAGGCGGGCGTAGGCGTCCTCGACGGGTACCGGGACGGCGCCCGGGGGCGGCCAGGCCGTGAGGTCGAAGGCGGGCGGGGCGGTCCCCGGGGCGAGCAGCCCGGTGGCGTGCGGCGTCCAGACGGTCTCCTCGGCGCCCTCGGTGCTTTCGGGCCGGGAGTGCACGGTGAGTGCGCGGTGCCCGGTGGCGTCGGCGGCGGCCACGTGCAGTTGGAGCTGCACGGCGCCCCGCTCGGGGAGGATCAGCGGTGCCTGGAGGGTGAGTTCGGCCAGGTGCCCCCAGCCGAGGTCGCGCCCGGCGCCGAGGGCCAGCTCGACCAGGGCGGTGCCCGGCAGCAGGGGGGTGCCGGACACGGCGTGGTCGGCGAGCCACGGGTGGGTGGCGACGCAGAGGCGGCCGGTGAACAGGGTGCCGCCCTCGGCGACGGGCACGGCGGCGCCCAGCAGCGGGTGGCCGGTGGTGGCGAGCCCGGCGGCGGTGACGTCCCCGGCGGTGGCGGACCGGCCGAGCCAGTACCGCTCGCGCTGGAAGGCGTAGGTGGGCAGGTCGGCGGGGCGTACCGGCAGGCCGGCGAAGACGGCCGACCAGTCGACGGGGACGCCCGCGACGAAGGCCTCGCCGAGGGCGGTCAGGACCCGCTCGGGGCCGCCGTCGTCGCGGCGCAGCGAGCCGAGTCCGATGAGGTCGGCGCCGGCCGTGTCGGCGGTCTCGGCGAGGGAGTGCAGCAGCACCGGGTGCGGGCCGCACTCCACGAACACCCCGTACCCGGCCTCCAGCAGGGCCCGGGTGGCCGGTTCGAAGAGCACGCTCTGGCGCAGGTTGGTGTACCAGTAGCCGGCGTCCAGGCCGGTGGTGTCGGCGCGGTCCCCGGTGACGGTGGAGTAGAACGGCACCTCGGCGGGCCGGGGGCGCACGTCCGCGAGGTCGGCGAGGAGCCGGTCCCGGATGGACTCGACGTGCGCGCTGTGCGAGGCGTAGTCCACCGGGAGCCGTTTGGCCCGGCCGCCGTCGGCCACGATCGCGTCCCGGAGCGCGTCCAGGGCGTCGGCGTCGCCGGACAGCACCACGGAGGCGGCGCCGTTGACGGCGGCCACCGACACGCGCCCGTCGTGGCCGGCGATCAGCTCGCGTACCCGGTCCTCGGGCAGGGCCACCGACATCATGCCGCCCCGCCCGGACAGGTCGCGGGCGATGGCCTGGCTGCGCAGCGCCACCACGCGGGCGCCGTCCGGGAGGGAGAGCGCGCCGGCGACGCAGGCGGCGGCGATCTCGCCCTGGGAGTGGCCGACGACCCCGGCGGGGTGGACGCCGTGCGCGCGCCACAGCGCGGCCAGCGAGACCATGATCGCCCAGAGCACGGGCTGGACGACGTCCACGCGGTCCAGCGGTTGCCGGGAGCGCACGGTCTCGATCAGGTCCCAGTCGGTGACGGGTGCGAGGGCTTCGGCGCACTCGGCCATGCGGGCCGCGAACACCGGTGAGCCGTCGAGCAGTTCGGCGGCCATGCCGGTCCACTGGGAGCCCTGGCCGGGGAAGACGAACACGGTGCGGGACTCCCCCGCCGGCCGGCCGCGCACCACGTTCGGCGCGGTGTCGGCGCCCTCGGCGAGGGCGGTGAGTCCGGCGGTGAGGGCGGGCAGGCCGGCGCCGGTGACGACGGCGCGCTCGTCCAGTGCGGCCCGGCCGGTGGCGAGGGTGTGGGCCACGTCGGGCACCGGGTCGGTGCCGGTGGCGAGGTGGTCGAGGAGGCGGCGGGCCTGGGCGGCGAGCCCCTGGGGGGTCTTGCCGGACAGCACCAGCGGGAGCGGACCGGTCCAGGCGGGTTCCCCGGGGCGGGGCTCTGGTTCGGGTGCGGCCTCGACGATGACGTGGGCGTTGGTGCCGCTGATGCCGAAGGAGGAGACGGCCGCGCGGCGGGGCTCTCCGTCGGCGGGCCAGTCGCGGGCCTCGGCGAGCAGTTCGACGGCGCCGGCCGCCCAGTCGACCTGGGAGGTGGGGTGGTCGGCGTGCAGGGTCTTCGGCAGCCGGCCGTGCCGCATGGCCATCACCATCTTGATGACCCCCGCGACCCCGGCGGCGGCCTGGGTGTGCCCGATGTTGGACTTGACCGAGCCCAGCCACAGGGGTTCCGCGCGGCCCTGGCCGTAGGTCGCGAGCAGGGCTCCCGCCTCGATGGGGTCGCCGAGCGGGGTGCCGGTGCCGTGGGCCTCGACGGCGTGCACCTGGCGGGGTTCCAGGCGGGCGTCGGCGAGGGCGGCGCGGATGACGCGCTGCTGGGAGGGGCCGTTGGGGGCGGTGAGCCCGTTGGAGGCGCCGTCCTGGTTGACCGCCGTACCGCGCACCACGGCCAGCACCCGGTGCCCGTGGCGGCGGGCGTCGGCGAGCCGTTCCAGGAGCAGCAGGCCGGCGCCCTCGCCCCAGCCGGTGCCGTCCGCGCCGTCGGCGAAGGACTTGCAGCGGCCGTCGGCCGCGAGGCCGCGCTGCCGGGAGAAGTCGATGAAGGTGTCCGGGGTGGACATGACCGTCACACCGCCCGCGAGGGCGAGGTCGCTCTCGCCGGTGCGCAGGGCCTGCACGGCGAGGTGCAGGGCGACCAGCGAGGAGGAGCAGGCAGTGTCGACGGTGACGGCGGGCCCCTCCAGACCGAGGGTGTAGGAGACCCGGCCGGAGGCGACGCTGCCCAGGTTGCCGTTGCCGAGGTAGCCCTCGACGCCCTCGGGGACGTCGGTGAGCCAGCTGCCGTAGTCGTGGTACATGACGCCGGCGTAGATGCCGGTGCGGGTGCCGCGCAGGGTGCCCGGGTCGATGCCGGCGCGTTCGAAGGCCTCCCAGGCGGTCTCCAGCAGCAGCCGTTGCTGGGGGTCCATGGCGAGGGCCTCGCGCGGGCTGATGCCGAAGAAGCCGGGGTCGAACCCGGCAGCGCCGTACAGGAAGCCGCCCTCGCGGACGTGAGTGCGGCCGGGGGCGTCGGGGTCGGGGTCGTAGATGGCGTCGACGTCCCAGCCGCGGTCGTCGGGGAAGTCGCCGACGGCGTCCGTGCCGGCGTCGACCAGCCGCCACAGCTCCTCGGGGGTGCTGACGCCACCGGGGTAGCGGCAGCTCATCGCGACGATGGCGACGGGCTCCCGGGCCGCCTCGGTGATGTCGGCGTTCTCCCGCCGCAGCCGCTCGTTCTCAAGCAATGACTCGCGCAGCGCCTCGACGATCTGCTCGACGGATGTGTCCACGGTCGGTGTCGCTCCCTGCTGGCTCGGTGGCGCTGGTGACGCGGCGGGGGGTGCGCCGGTGGGGTGGTGACCGGGTGCCGGACGCGGCGCGTCGGCCGGCACCGGGGTGGGATCACGTGCCGCCGCTGCGGTCGAGCGCGGCACGTACCAGGTCGGCGACGGCCATGGACTTGATGTCCAGCACCGGGTCGGCGGGCGCGGTGGCGGTGACGGGCTCGGACAGTGCGAGGAGGCCGTCGAGCAGGCCGGCCGCGCGGATGCGAGCGACGGGGATACGGGAGATGAGGGCGCCGAGCGCGTCGTCGCCGGGTGTGGCGGCGGCCGGCTCGGGGTCCCGCGGTTCCGGCAGCAGCCGTTCGAGGAGGTGGCCGGCGAGTGCGGCGGGCGTGGGGTGGTCGAAGATCGAGGTGGCGGGCAGGCGCAGTCCGCTCACCGCGTTCAGGCGGTTGCGCAGTTCGACGGCGGCGAGCGAGTCGAAACCGAGGTCGGTGAAGGCGCGGCGCGGTTCCACGGCGGCGGGCCCGGCATGACCGAGGACGGCGGCGACCTCGGTACGGACCGCCTCCAGCACGGTGTGCGCGTGGTCGGCGGCGGGCAGTTCGGCGAGCCGTTCGCCGAGCGTGCGGGCCCGGTCGTCGCGGGCGGGGCGGGCGCCGGCGCCGGCGAGGGTGCGCAGGACGGCCGGGACGTCGTCGCCGCGCCTGCGCAGGGCGGCGGTGTCGAGGCGTACCGGCACCAGGGCCGGGCTGCCGGACGCCACGGCCGCGTCGAACAGCTCCAGCCCCTCGCCGGGGTCGAGCGCGCCGATGCCGGAGCGGGCGATCCGCTGGACCTCGGCGGTGTCCAGGCCGGCGCCCATGCCGCCGCCCGACCACAGGCCCCAGGCCAGGGAGGTGGCGGGCAGGCCGAGAGCGGCGCGGTGGGCGGCGAGGGCGTCGAGGAAGACGTTGGCGGCGGCGTAGTTGCCCTGGCCGGAGGCGTCGAGGGTGCCGGCGGCCGAGGAGAACAGCACGAAGTGGGCGAGGTCCCGGTCCCGGGTCAGCTCGTGCAGGTGCCAGGCGGCGTCCGCCTTGGGCCGCAGCACGGTGTCCAGGCGGGCCGGCGTGAGGGACGTGACGAGGCCGTCGTCCAGGACGCCGGCGGTGTGGACGACGCTGTCGACGGGGTGGGCGGCGAGCAGCGCGGCGAGCGCGGCACGGTCGGAGACGTCACAGGCGACGACCTCCGCCGTCGCGCCCGACTCCCTCAGCTCGTGCTGGAGTTGTGCCGCGCCGGGTGCCCCGGGGCCGCGGCGGCCGGCCAGCACCAGGCGGGTGACGCCGTGCCGGGTGGCCAGGTGGCGGGCGACCAGGGCGCCGAGCCCGCCGGTGCCGCCGGTGATCAGCACGGTGCCCCAGGGCCGCCGCGGCGCGGGCGCGTCGGTGTCCTCGGCGCGGACCAGCCGGGGTGCGTACGCCCGGCCGTCGCTCCACCGCACCTCCGGTTCCCCGGAGTCGAGCAGGGCGGCGAGCGCGGCCCGGTCCGGTACGGCGGTGTCGGGCCCGGACCGGGTGACGAGCAGGATCCGGCCGGGATCCTCGGCCTGCGCGGCCCGCACCAGCCCCCGCACCGGCGCGTCGGCGAGCGCGCCCCCGGCGAGGACGACCAGCACCGATCCGGTGTACCGCTCGTCGGCCGTCCACGCCCGCAGCGCCTCCAGGGTGCGGGCCAGCACCGTCCGCACGGCGCCCGGCAGTTGGCCGCCTTCGGCGCGCGGGGCGGTGACGGGCAGGATGACGGCGTCCGGCACGGTGGTGCCGAGCGCGTCCAGGCGGGGGTGGAGGGGGGCGCCGAGTCCGAGGTCGTCGTCGCCGAGCACCGCCCAGGTACGGCGGTCGGGGCGGCCGGCGGCAGGCGGCAGCGGTTCGCCGGTGACGGTGTACAGGTGCCGCCCGCGGCGTGGGGCCAGCCGGTCGGCGGTGACGGGCCGGGTGGCGTAGGACGCGACGGTGGCCAGCGGCCGGCCCCCGGTGTCCGCCAGCTCGATGCGGGTGCCGTCGGCGCCGGGGGTGACCCGGACGCGGGCGGCGAGGGAGGCCGGCGCGTGCGAGGCGACTCCGGTCCAGGCGAAGGGCAGGGCGAGTGCGCCGTCCGCGCCGGGGGCCTGCTCGGTGTCCGCCAGCGAGGTGACGTGCAGGGCGGAGTCCAGCAGCGCCGGGTGGAGGGTGTGCCGGGCGGCGTCCTGGCGGGCGCTGTCGGGGAGTTCGAGGTCGGCGAGCAGGGTGCCGCCGTGCCGCCAGGCGGCCCGTACGCCCTGGAAGACGGGGCCGTAGTCGTAACCCTCGCTGTGCAGGCGGGGGTAGAGGCCGGTGACGTCGAGGGGGACGGCACCGGCCGGCGGCCAGGCGCCGGACAGGGAGCCGGGCTCGGCGGCGGTGTCGGTGAGGGTGCCGGCGGCGTGCCGGGTCCAGGGGTCGTCGGCGGGGGCGTCCTCGGCGCGGGAGTGGATCTCCACGGTGCCGTCGGCGCGGGTCGCGACCCGGAGGTGTACGGCGGTGTCGCCGTCCAGCACGAGCGGCGCCTGGAGGGTCAGTTCCTCCAGGGCGGGGCGCCCGGTGAGGTGTCCGGCGTACAGGGCGAGGTCGACCAGGGCGGCGCCGGGCACCAACACCGTGCCCAGGACCGCGTGTTCGGCGAGGACGGGGTGGGTGGTGGTGGAGACCCGGCCGGTGAGCAGGGTCCCGGCGTCGCCGGGGAGGTCGAGGCGGGCGCTGAGCAGCGGGTGGTCCACGGCGGCGAGGCCGTGTCCGGCCGCGTCCCCGGCGGCCACCGCCGGCGTGGGCAGCCAGTGACGGCGGTGGTCGAAGGCGTAGGTGGGCAGGTCGACCCGGCGGCCGGCGTACGTGCCGTACAGCACCGCCCAGTCGACGTCCGAGCCGCGGGTGTGGACGGCGGCCAGGGCGGCGAGCAGCGCGGGCAGCGGCGCGGTGTCCTTGCGGGCGGCGGCCACGAACGCGGTGTCCTCGGCGTCGGGCAGGCAGTCCGGGCCCAGCGCGGTGAGGACGGGCGCGGCACCGAGTTCGAGGAAGGTGTCGGCGCCCCGGGCGGCCAGGGTGGTGACGGCGTCGGCGAAGCGCACGGTGCCGCGCACGTGCCGTACCCAGTAGTCGGCGGAGCCCAGTTCGGCGGTGGTGGCCGGGGCGCCGGTGAGGGTGGAGACGATCGGCACGGCCGGTTCGGCCGCCGTGAGGCCGGCCATGACCTCGCGGATGGAGTCCAGCACAGGTTCCATGCGGGGCGAGTGGAAGGCGTGCGAGACGCGCAGCCTGCGGGTGTTGGCGAAGTGCGCGGCGACCTCGGTGACGGCGTCCTCGTCGCCGGAGATCACCACGGCACGCGGTCCGTTGACGGCGGCGAGCCCGGCCCGGTCGCCGAGCAGCGGGGCGACCTCGTCCTCGGTGGCCGGTACGGCGATCATGGCGCCGCCCTCGGGAAGGGCGCCCATCAGCCGGCCCCGGGCGGCGACGGCGGTGACGGCGTCCTGCAAGGACCAGACGCCGGCGGCGTGCGCGGCGGCGAACTCGCCGACGGAGTGGCCGGCCAGCAGGTCGGGGCGCAGCCCGAAGGACTCCAGCAGCCGGTAGAGGGCGACTTGGGTGGTGAACAGGGCGGCCTGGGTGTAGGCGGTGCGCTCCAGGGTCTCGGTGTCGTCCCCGAACACGACGTCGGCCAGCGGCCGTTCGAGGTGTTTGTCGAAGAGGGCGGCGGCGCGGTCGAAGTGCTCGGCGTAGACGGGGAAGGCGTCGTACCAGTCGCGGCCCATGCCCGGACGCTGGGCGCCCTGGCCGGAGAACAGGTAGGCGAGGCCGCCGTCGGTTGCGGAGCCGGTGACGAGGAGTCCGGGTGCGTCGGTGCCGTGGGCCAGGGCGTCCAGGGCGGCGGCCGCCTGCCCGGCGCCGGTGGCGAGGACGACGGCGCGGTGCGGGTGCGTCGCGCGGGTGGTGGCCAGGGCCGGACCGAGGTCGGCCGGGTCGGTGCCGGTCAGGTCGAGCAGGCGGCGGGCCTGGCCGCGCAGCGACTCGGGCGAGCGGGCGGAGACCGGGAGGGCCAGCACCGGCGGGCGGGCGGCGGGGTCGGGCTCCGGGGACTCGGGGGCGGTGAACTCCTCCAGGATCACATGGGCGTTGGTGCCGCTGATCCCGAACGAGGACACCCCGGCCCGCCGTGCCCGGCCGGTGGCGGGCCACGGCCGCCGCTCGGTGAGCAGGGCCACGGCACCGGCGCTCCAGTCGACCTGGTGGGACGGCTCGTCCACGTGCAGGGTGCGCGGCAGTTCGCCGTGGCGCATCGCCAGCACCATCTTGATGATCCCGGCGACGCCGGCGGCGGCCTGGGTGTGCCCCATGTTCGACTTGACGGAGCCCAGCCAGAGCGGCTCGGCGCGGTCCTGGCCGTAGGTGGCGAGCAGGGCCCCCGCCTCGATGGGGTCGCCGAGGGTGGTGCCGGTGCCGTGGGCCTCGACGGCGTCGACGTCGGCCGGGGTGAGCCCGGCGGCGGCCAGGGCGGCGCGGATGACGCGCTGCTGGGAGGGGCCGTTGGGGGCGGTGAGCCCGTTGGAGGCGCCGTCGGAGTTGACGGCGGAGCCGCGGACGACGGCGAGGACCTGGTGGCCGTGGCGGCGGGCGTCGGAGAGGCGTTCCACGACCAGGACGCCGACGCCCTCGCCCCAGCCGGTGCCGTCCGCGCCCTGGGCGAAGGACTTGCAGCGGCCGTCGGCGGCGAGGCCGCGCTGCCGGGCGAAGTCGACGAAGGTGTCCGGCGTGGACATGACGGTGACACCGCCGGCCAGGGCGAGGTCGCACTCCCCCTGCCGCAGCGCCTGCGCGGCCAGGTGCAGGGTGACCAGCGAGGAGGAGCAGGCGGTGTCCACGGTGACCGCCGGGCCCTCCAGTCCGAGAGCGTAGGCGACGCGGCCGGAGACGACGCTGCCGAGGCTGCCGTTGCCGAGGTAGGCGGCGAGGTCGTCGGGCACCTCGGCGAGCCAGGTGCCGTAGTCGTGGTACATGACGCCCGCGAACACACCGGTGCGGGAGCCGCGCAGCCGCTGCGGGTCGATGGCGGAACGCTCCAGCGCCTCCCAGGACACCTCCAGCAGCAGCCGCTGCTGGGGGTCCATGGCGGTGGCCTCGCGGGGGCCGATGCCGAAGAAGCCGGCGTCGAACTCGGCCGCGTCGTACAGGAAGGCGCCCTCACGGGTGTAGGTGCGGCCGGGGGTGCCGGGCTCCGGGTCGTAGAGCGCGTCGGCGTCCCAGCCGCGGTCGGCCGGGAACCCGCCCACCGCGTCGACTCCGTCGGCGACGAGCCGCCACAGGTCCTCCGGGGAGCGCACCCCGCCCGGGTAGCGGCAGCTCATGCCGACGATCACGATCGGGTCGTCGTCCTCGGCCCGCCGGACGGGTGCGTGCCGGGTGCCGGGGCCGGTGTCGGTGTCGGTGTCGGTGCCGAAGACGGTGGCGCGGATGTGGTCGGCGAGGGCGTGGGAGGTGGGGTGGTCGAAGACGAGGGTGGCGGGCAGCCGCAGCCCGGTCGCGGTGGTGAGCCGGTTGCGCAGTTCGACGGCCGCGAGCGAGTCGAAGCCGAGGTCGGTGAAGGCGCGGCCGGGGTCGATGGCGGAGGGGCCGTCGTGGCGCAGGACGGCCGCCACCTCGGTGCGCACCAGGGTGAGGACGGCGCGCTCGCGGTCGGCGGCGGGCAGCTCGGCGAGACGCCCGCCCGTGGCGGCGGGCGCGGCAGGTGGCGCGGTGGGCCGGACGAGGCCGGTGAGCAGGGGCGGTATGCCGTCGGGGCGGCGCCGTACGGCGGCGGTGTCGAGCTGCACGGGTAGCAGGTGCGGCGCGCGGGAGCGGAGGGCGGCGTCGAACAGGCGCAGGGAACGTTCGGCGGTGAGGCCGGGGACGCCGTACCCGGCGATGCGCTGCCGGGCCGCGTCGTCCAGGGCGGCGCCCATGCCGCTGCCGGTGTCCCACAGGCCCCAGGCGAGCGCGGTGGCGGGCAGCCCGAGGGCGGCGCGGTGGGCGGCGAGGGCGTCCAGGTAGGCGTTGGCGGCGGCGTAGTTGCCCTGACCGGGGCCGTCGAGGACGGCGGCGAGGGAGGAGAACAGCACGAAGTGGGCGAGGTCGCGATCCCGGGTCAGCTCGTGCAGGTGCCAGGCGCCGAGCGCCTTGGCGTGGAACACCTCGTCCACCATCTCGTCGGTGAGGCTGTCCACGATGCCGTCGCGCACGGTGCCGGCCGCGTGCACGACGGAGTCGACGGGGTGCTTCGCGAGCAGCCGGCGCAGCGCGTCACGGTCCCCGACGTCGCAGGCGGCGACGGTGACCTCGGCGCCCAACGAGGCCAGCTCAGCCTCCAGTCCGGGCGCCGCACCCCGGCGTCCGGCCAGCAGCAGGCTGCGTACACCGTGGGCGGTCACCAGGTGCCGGGCGAGCAGTGCGCCGAGGCCGCCGGTGCCGCCGGTGACGAGGACGGTGCCCCAGTCGGCGACGGGTGCGGGCTCCTCAGGGGGCTGGACGGCGAGTCGCGGGACGCTCAACTTGCCATCCTGCAAGGAGAGTTCGGGCTCACCCGTGGCGAGGATCGCGCGCAGGTCGGCATCCGGCGGCACGGCGTCGTGCTCGACGAGGACGTACCGGCCGGGGTTCTCGGCCTGGGCGGAGCGCACCAGGCCGCGGACGGCCGCGTGCGCGGGGCTGTCGGGCGGGGTGACGACGACCAGCCGGGCGCCGGTGAGACGCTCGTCCGTCTGCCAGGTGCGCAGCAGTCCCAGCACGCCGAGGACGTGGTCGCGGGCCGCGCCGGCGGCGGCAATCGCGGGGCCGGGCACCAGGTGCGCCACCGCGTCCGCCGAGGTGTCGGGGTCGCCGTCCAGGACCGCGACCCGGAGAGGTTCGACGCCGGCCGGCCGGGGGTACGGCGTCCACCGCACCCCGTACAGGACGTCGCTCGCCGGTACGGGGCGGGAGGTGAGGCCCTCGATGTCGGCCACGGGGGCGCCGGTGGGGTCGGCGAGGCGCAGGGCGAGGGTGTCGGCGCCGCGCCGGGTGATCCGCACCCGCAGGGCGGACGCGCCGGTGGCGTGCAGGGTGACGCCGGTCCAGGCGAACGGCACCAGCACCTCGGGGCGGGCCGGCGTGTCGAGGTCGGCGGCGTGCAGGGCGGCGTCGAGCAGCGCCGGGTGCAGACCGAACCCGGTGGCCTCGGCGGCGGCCGGTCCGGGCAGGGCGACCTCGGCGTACACCTCGTCACCGTGCCGCCAGGCGGCGCGCAGCCCCTGGAAGGCGGGCCCGTAGCCGTAGCCCTGGTCGGCGAGATTCGCGTAGACGCCCTCGGTGTCGAGCGGTCGGGCGCCCTCGGGCGGCCAGGCGTCGAGGCCGGCCGGCGGCACGGAGGCAGCGGTGGTCAGGACGCCCGCCGCGTGCCGCGTCCAGGCGGCGGATGCGTCGGCGCGGGTGTGGACGGTGACGCTCCGGCGTCCGGTGCCGTCCGGTTCGCCGACGGCGACCTGTACGGCGACGTCCTCCTCGGCGCCGAGCACGAGCGGGGCGCCCAGGGTCAGTTCCTCCAGGCCGAGCGCGCCGACGTGACCTCCCGCGCGCAGGGCGAGTTCCACGAACCCGGTGCCGGGGAAGAGCACCCGCCCGGCGATGACGTGGTCGGCGAGCCACGGCTGGGTACGGGTGGACAGCCGTCCGGTGAGGACGACGCCCTCGGCGCCGACGGCGACCACGGCCGCCAGCAGCGGATGGCCGGCCGGGAGCTGGCCGAGGCCCGTGGCGTCGGTGGCGGCGCGCTGCTCCAGCCAGAACCGGCGCCGCTGGAAGGGGTAGCGGGGCAGGTCGACGCGCCGGCCGCCGAGCCCGTCGAAGTGCCGCCGCCAGTCGACGGGGACGCCCCGGGCGTGGGCGGCGGCGAGTGCGGTCAGGGCCTCGCGGGTCTCGGGCCGCTCGCGCCGCAGCACCGGCAGGAACGCGGTGCCGGGCGTGTCGGCGCAGTCGGGGCCCATGGCGGACAGGACGGCGTCCGGGCCGACCTCCAGGAACGTGCGCACCCCGGCGCCGGCGAGGGCGCGCACGGCATCGTGGAAGCGGACCCGGGCGCGGACGTGCTCCACCCAGTACTCGGGGTCGCACAGTTCGGTGCTGACGGGCGCGCCGGTGACGGTGGAGACCACGGGCAGCGCCGGCTCGGCGTAGTCCAGGACGTGGACGACGCGCCGGAACTCGGCCAGCATCGGTTCCATCAGCGGCGAGTGGAAAGCGTGGCTCACCCGCAGCCGCTTGGTGTCGTGACCGCGGGCGGCGAGGTCCGCGGCGATGCGCTCCACGTCGGCCGCGTCCCCGGAGACGACCACGGCGGCGGGCCCGTTGACGGCGGCGATCCCGGTGCGCGGCGTGAGCAGCGGCGCGACCTCCGCCTCGGGGGCGCGGACCGCGATCATGGCACCCCCCTCGGGGAGCCGCTGCATGAGCCGGCCGCGCGCGGCGACCAGGATGGTGGCGTCCTGGAGGGTGAGCACACCGGCGACATGGGCGGCGGCGATCTCGCCGACGGAGTGCCCGGCGAGCTGGTCGGGGGTGAGGCCCCAGCTCTCCAGCAGGCGGTACAGGGCGACTTCGACGGCGAAGAGGGCGGGCTGCGCGTACTCGGTGCGGTGCAGCAGCCCGTCCTCGGGGCCCCCGGGCTCCGCGAACAGGACGTCCCGCAGCGGGTGTTCGAGCTGGAGGTCGAAGTGGGCGCAGATCTCGTCCAGGGCGTCGGCGAACGCCGGTTGGGTGGCGGCGAGTTCGCGGCCCATGCCGAGCCGCTGGCTGCCCTGCCCGGTGAACAGGAAGCCGAGTTCGCCGTCGGCGCGGGCGGTGGGCGGGGTGGCTCCGGAGGCCAGGTCGGCCAGGAGGGACCGGAGTTCGGTGCGGTCGGCGGCGACGAGGACGGCGCGGTCGGGCAGGGCGGTCCGGGTGGTGGCCAGGGAGTGGGCGAGGTCCAGCGGGTCGGTGGCGTCGAGCAGGGGCAGCAGGTCGGCGGCGCGGGCGCGCAGGGCCGCCGTTCCGCGTGCGGACAGGAGGAAGGGCAGCGGGGCGCCGGCGACCGGCTCCGGGTGGCTGTCCGTGTCGGTGGGGGCGGGTTCCGGCTGCTCCAGGATGACGTGCGCGTTGGTGCCGCTTACGCCGAACGAGGACACGCCGGCCCGCCGTACCCGGCCGGTGTCGGGCCAGGTCTGCCGTGCGGTGACGAGTTCCACGGCGCCGGAGGACCAGTTGACGGCCGGGGTGGGGGCGTCGACGTGCAGGGTCGCCGGGATCTCGCCGTGCCGCAGGGCGAGGATCGCCTTGATCATCCCGGCGACGCCGGAGGCGGCCTGGGTGTGTCCGAGGTTGGACTTGACGGAGCCCAGCCGCAGCGGTTCGGCACGGTCCTGGCCGTAGACGGCGAGCAGGGCGGTGGCCTCGATGGGGTCGCCGAGCCGGGTGCCGGTGCCGTGCGCCTCGACCAGGTCGACGTCCGCCGGAGCGAGTCCGGCGTCGGCGAGGGCCTGCCGGATCAGCCGTTGCTGCGCGGTGCCGTTGGGCGCGGTGAGGCCGTTGGAGGCGCCGTCGGAGTTGACGGCGCTGCCCCGGACGACGGCCAGGACCCGGTGTCCGGCCCGGCGGGCGTCGCTCAGCCGTTCCAGGACGAGGACGCCGACGCCCTCGGCGAAGCCGGTGCCGTCGGCCGCGGCGGCGAACGCCTTGCAGCGTCCGTCGGGGGCGAGGCCCCGCTGCCGGCTGAAGGCGGTGAACACGCCGGGGCCGCCCATGACGGCGACGCCGCCCGCGAGCGCGAGCGTGGACTCCCCCTGGCGCAGAGAGCGGCACGCCAGGTGGACGGCGACCAGCGAGCCGGAGCAGGCGGTGTCGACGGTGACGGCCGGTCCTTCGGCGCCCAGGACGTAGGCGACGCGGCCGGAGATGACGCTGGAGGTGTTGCCGGCCAGCAGGTAGGCGTCGAGGCCGTCCGGGGCGTCGTGCAGGCGGGGCCCGTACTCCTGGACCTCGGCGCCGAAGAACATGCCGGCCGGGGTGCCGCGCAGCCCGGCCGGGTCGATGCCGGCGTCCTCCAGGGCCTGCCAGGAGGTCTCCAGCACGAGCCGCTGCTGGGGGTCCATGCCCAGTGCCTCGCGGGGGCTGATGCCGAAGAAGTCGGCGTCGAATCCGGTGGCGGTGTCGAGGAATCCGCCGTGGCGGACGTAGGAGCTGCCGGGTACTTCGGGGTCCTCATCGTAGAGGGCGTCGAGGTCCCAGCCGCGGTCGCGCGGGAAGCCGGACAGCACGTCGCCGCCCTCGGTGAGCAGCCGCCACAGCGCCTCGGGGGTGTCGATGCCGCCGGGGAAGCGGCAGCCGATGCCGACGACGGCGATCGGCTCGTCGTCGGCCGCGCGGCCGGCCTGCGGCGCCTCGGGCCGCTTCGCCGGGGTGCCGTGGACCTCGGCGAGCAGCCGGTCGGTCAGGTCGTGGACGGTGGGGCAGTCGTAGGCGAGGCCGACCGGCAGGTCCAGGCCGGTGCGTTCGGTCAGCCGGCGGTGCAGGTCGACCGCGGCGAGCGAGTCGAGGCCCTGCGCGGCGAACGGGGTGTCCGCGTCGAGCGCGTCCACCGTCCCCGGCCGGGCCGCCTCGATCGCCTCGGTGGCGGCCGTGCGCACCAGTTCGGTGACCAGCCTGCGCCGACGGGCGGGGACGGTCCCGGCGAGCCGTCGTCCCAGGGCTGAATCGGATCCGGGCCCGTTCATCCACGCATCTCCACTTTCGGCCGACACCGGTTCTCCTCACCTTTTTCCCCACGCTAGTGACGGCCTCGGAAAGGCCACACCCTTAAGCACCCCTAGGGGTGGGCCGGTTACAGAACGGCCGGTTCACCTTGGTCGTAGCGGTCGTAGCGACGGCGGACATGGGACAGCGCGCCGAGCAGTTCGTCGGAGGTGATGGCCCGGGCGGGGCGGACGTCGGCTATCCCGGTCAGGGGCATCTTTCCGATGTCGGACCAGCACAGCCGGCCGTCCGCGTCGATGTAACTCCGGCTGAATCCGGCGTTGTCGGGATGCAGACAGTAGGGCACGTCCAGGCATCCGGTGGCGAACGCCGTCAACAGGGCCCGGCCGAGGTCGTCGTCCAACGCCAACACCGCCTCCACCAGGGCAGTTGCCTCGGCGTACGTCTGCGTGCCGGTGCCCTCCAGGGGGGCGCGGGCGGTGCGGGCGGCGACGGCCGCCGCGTGTTCCAGCGCGGCGACGTTCTCGGCGACGGTCGGAATACGGCGGGATTCCGCGACGGTTTTCACGATGAGCCGTTCCGAACCGCTGGCGACGGCGAGTTCGGCCGCTTTTCCGAGCAACGCGTAGGCGCCGTGCTCGGTTTCCGGGAACAGTCCCATGTAGGCGTAGACGACGACGTGCCATTCGGTGTGCGGGAGGAAGCGCGCGCACAGGGTGCGCAACGCGGCGACGGCTTCCGCGTCCTGGCGCGGATCGGTCTGCTGGGCGTAACTCACCGAAATGCTGCGGATGCCGTGCCGGTGGAAGAACATCGCCTCCAGGACACTGACCGCGACGAGCAGGCCGGGCGGGCAGAGCTGGCCGAGGATGCAGCCGCCGAAGGTCTCCAGGTGCGGTTCGGCGCCCGAATCGCGCAGAGCGGCGAGCAGTTCGCAGGACGCCCGCCAGTGGCCGACGGAGTCGCGCAGCGGGACCCGGCCGTAGGGCAGGCAGTAGGAGACCGGGCCGCCCTCGGAGGCGTCCAGGCCGACGGCGGTCAGGGCGCGGAAGATGTGCTGCGGGGCGGCCGAGCCGTGCCGGACCTGGACCGGGAAGCCGGGGCCGTGGATGCCGTCGAGGACGGCGCGGGTGGTGGCTCTCTCGTGGCCGGCGATCGGGTAGCCGTTGAGCGGCACGCCCTCCAGGACGGCCAGTCGGGCGGAGTCCAGGTCACCGACGCGGGTGTAGCTGTCCAGGGTGATGGTGCCGACGGTGGTCGCGGCGGTGTCCCGGGTGGCGAGCAGCCCGGCCCGCATCCGTTCCGGGCTGCTCATGCCCATCCGGGGCTGGACCACCAGCCGGCCGGCGTCGTGGGCCCGGCGCACGAACGCGCCGAACCCGACGCCGCTCACACCAGGGCCCGCTGCGGCAGCGCCGCCAGCGTCCGCCGGAAGGCGGCGACACCGGCGGGGCTGTCGTCGAACACCGCGTCGTAGCCGGCGGCGCGCAGCGCGGCCACCTCCTCCTCGCCGGGAGGCCCCTCGATGCCGAGCTTGCCGCCGATGACCACGGGCACGGCGTCGAGTTCGGGGTGCTCGCGCAGCCGGGCGACGGTGCGCATGCCGTCGTGGTAGCCGTGGCCGTTGACGCTGCTGACCACGATGAGCGCGGGGCGCCTGTGCAGGGCCTCGGCGATGAGCAGGTCCTCGGGGACGCAGGGCCCGAGGTTGACCACGCGCTGCCCGTGCTCCTCCAGCAGGAGGTGCAGGTAGACGAGGTTCCAGGTGTGGGAGTCGGAGATGCCGCCGGCCACCAGGACGGGCCGGGCGCCGGGGTCGGGGGTGGTCGGGAAGGGGCTCATCACAGGGCCTGTCCGTGGTCGTAGGTGCGGGTGTGCTCGATGCGGGAGACCGAGACCAGGGCGTCGCCGCGTACGACGATCTCGGCGGGCGCGGGCCGGCCGAGGAACATCAGCAGGCTGGCGGTGGGCCCGTAGGCGCCGGCGTTGGGCACGGTGAGCAGGTCGTCCGGTGCCGGGTCGGGCAGCGGCACGTTCCGGCCGAGCAGGTCGCCCGGGGTGCACAGCGGTCCGGCGAGGTTGGCCGGAACACCGTCGGCGCCGGTGGACTCGTGCGGTTCCACGGAGACGGGCATGATGCGGCCGAGTCCGGACATGCCGCCGAAGGTGTTGATGCCGGCGTCCAGCAGCACATAGCGCTGGTCGCGGCTGTCCTTGACATTGACGACGCTCGTGAGCAGGGTGCCGCTGTCGGCGACCAGGTAGCGGCCGGACTCGCAGGCCACCTGGGGGGCGCCGGCGCGCCAGCCGGGGAAGTGCGCGTCCAGTGCCTCGGTGAGGGCGGCGCGCAGGGTGCCGTAGACGGGCCGCTCGCCCTGGACCGCGTAGGGGGAGGCGAATCCGCCGCCGATGTCGAGGAAGCGGAAGGTGACGCCGAGGCTCTCCTGGAGGGCGGCGGCGCAGGCGATCGTGTGCCGGAACTCGGCGATCAGGCTGGCCTCGTCCTTGGCGCTGCTGAGCGGGAAGAAGTGCAGTCCGGCGAGGGTGGTGCCGGGGACCTCGCGCAGGTCGGCGGCGAGGGCGGGCAGGGTCTCGCTGTCGAAGCCGAACTGGGAGGGTACGCCGGTCATGCGGATGCTGGTGGCGGCGGCGCCGGTGGCGTTGTTGACGCGGAGCAGGCAGTCGGCGGTGAGGCCCAGTTCGAGGGCGCTCTCGCCGACGCGGCGCAGGTCGCCGGGGGACTCGGTGGAGAACAGGCGGACGCCCCGGGTGAGGGCCTCGGTGATCTCCTCGGTGGTCTTGGCGGGGCCGGTGTAGAGGATCCGGTCGCCGGGGAAGCCGGCGCGCAGGGCCGCGTCGAGTTCGCCGACGGAGCTGATCTCGGCACGGCAGCCGCGGGTGCCGCCCGCCCGCAGTTCGCGCAGGAGTTCGGGGTGCGGGTTGGCCTTGGCGGCGTAGAACACCTCGACCTGCTCGGGCAGCGCGGCGAACAGGTCGTCGCGGGCCGCCGCCACCCGGTCCAGGTCGTAGACGTAGGCCGGGGTGCCGAAGCGCCCGGCGAGTTCCTCGGGGGCGGTCACGGGGCGGTTCCTTCCAGGAGGCGGGCGAGTCGCTTGCGGTCGTGCTTGCCGTGCGGGGTCAGCGGCAGCTCGTCCACGACCCGGCTCACGGCGGGCACCTTGGCGGGCTCCAGGCGCAGCGACAGCTCCTTGAGCAGGGTGTGCGGATCGATGTCGCCCTCGGCGAACACCGCGAGCGCGCGGCCCTCGGCGGGCGGGACGACGGCCGCGGCGCGGACACCGGGGACGTCCATGGCGGCGCTCTCGATCTCGGTGGTGCTCATCCGGACGCCCTTGTGCTTGAACATGTCGTCGCGGCGGCCCTCGTAGTACAGGAAGCCGTCCTCGTCCACATGGCCGAAGTCGCCGGTGTGCAGGCGCAGTCCGCCGTCGGGCGCGCGCCGGAAGGCGCGGGCGGTCTGCTCGGGCGCCCGCCAGTAGCCGGGCATGACGTGCGGGCCCTCGACCACGATCTCGCCGGTCCGGTGCGGCGGCAGCGGGTGGCCGTCCTCGTCCACGGCGAAGGCGCGGGTGCCGGGCAGCGGGCGGCCGACCGAGTCGGGCTTGGCGTCCTGGTGGGCGGGCGGCAGCACGGAGACCCGCTTGCACTCGGTCTGCCCGAACTGGACGACCACCTCGGCGCCGGGGAACGCGGCGCGCAGCCCGTCGGCGGTGGACTTCGGCAGCGCGGCACCGGTGTTGGTGAACATGCGCACCCGGGACTCGCGGCCGGGGTCGCGTGCGGCGAGGGCGCAGATCATGGTGGCCAGCGACGGCACGATGGGGACGACGGTGGCCCCGGTCTCCCGGATGCGGCGCAGCAGCACCAGGTCGGACTCGCCGTCGGCCAGCACGAGTTCGCTGCGCCCGGCCGCGGTGAGCAGCACCTTGTAGAGGCCGTAGTCCCAGGAGATGGGGAAGCGGCAGAACACCACGTCGTCGGGGCGGTAGCCGAGTTCGAGGTTGATGGCCTCGGTGGCGAAGACCATGGCGCCGTGCGGGCAGATCACCGCCTTCGGGGCGGCGGTGGAGCCGGAGGTGTAGACGAGGACGGCGATGTCCCCGGGCGTCACCTCGGCGCCACCGGAGTGCACGCCCCGGGCGCGCAGGGAGGTGATGCCCTGCCAGGCCTCGCCGAGTCCGAGCACCGGCACGCCGTCGGCGAGGGCGGTGATGCGCCGCACGGCGGTGTCGGGGACGACGACGAGGGCGGGCTCGGAGTTCTCGACGACCGCCCGCAGGTGGAAGTCCTTCATGCCGGTGTTGACGGGGACGAGGACGGCGCCCCGGCGGGCGGTGCCGTACAGCAGGGCGACCAGCTCGCGGGTGCTGGGCAGTTGGACGAGGACCCGGTCGCCGTGGCCGATGCCGTGGCCCTCCAGCCAGGCGTCTACGGCGTGGCTGTGGCCGGCGAGTTCCCGGTAGGTCCAGCGGCCGGTGGCGTCGGTGACCGCCGGGGCGTCGGGCCGCTCGGCGGTGGCCTCGTCCAGCAGGTCGTGGACCCGGGCGTCGGTACGGGCCTGCGCGGTGGGTTGACCGTTCACTGCGACGTCTGCCGCCTTTCGTGTGGGCTCGGCGTCCCGGCGGACCGCAGGGCCGTGGCCCGGGACGCGAGCTGCCTGCGGTCGGTCTTGCGGTTGGCGTTGAGGGGGAGCGCGTCCAGGTGGTGGTAGGCGCGCGGGACGACCGGGGCCGGCAGCGTCTCGCGCAGGTGGCGGGCGAGGCGGGCGGGCGGCACGGGCGCGCCGGTGTGGAAGACGGCCAGTTCCACCGTGCCGTCGACGGGCACCGCCACGGTGACGGCGTCCTCGACGCCGGGGCAGGTGCGGGCGGCGGCGTCCACCTCGGCGAGTTCCACCCGGATGCCGTGCACCTGCACCTGGGCGTCCCGGCGGCCGAGGTAGATCCAGCCGCCGTCGGCGGCGCGCCGCACGCGGTCGCCGGTGCGGTAGAAGCGGTGGCCGTCGTGCTCCAGGAACCGCCCCCGGTCGTCGGCCGGGTCGAGATAGCCGGGCGTCAACTGGGGTCCGGCGACACACAGTTCGCCCTCGTCGCCGGTGGCGGGCGCCCCGGAGGGGTCCAGCAGCAGCGTCCGGTGGCCGGGGTGCACGGCGCCGATGGGCACCATGTCGTTCGGGTGGCGGCCCGGCGTCCAGCGCTGTGCGGTGATGGTGATGGTGAGTTCGGTGGGGCCGTACAGGTTCTCCACCGTGGCGCCCGGCGCGGCGGTGGCCTAGTCCTCGGCGTCCCTGCGGCTGAGCGCCTCCCCCGCGAAGAAGCTCCACCGCAGCGACGCCAGCACGCCCGGGCCGAGCCCGCCGGTGCGCCGTACCAGGGTGATCGCGCTGGGCGTCGAGAACCACACCGTCAGGCCGTGGCCGGCCGCGAACTCCGGCAGGCGCGCGTACGCCCGGGGCGGGATGGGGACGAGGGTGGCGCCCGCGCCCCAGGCGCAGAACAGGTCGAACATCGCGCAGTCGAAGTTGAGGTCGAAGGTGCCCGAGAAGACGTCCTCGGGTCCGAAGTCGTAGCGCTCGTCGAGCAGTCCGAAGTAGTGCGCGGTGTTGGCGTGGGTGACCGGCACGCCCTTGGGCCGTCCGGTGGACCCCGAGGTGAACAGGACGTAGGCGATGTCGGAGGGCCGGGCGGGCATCGGGGTCTTCAGGGCGCTGTCCGGGTCGGCGGCGAGCGCCGGCTGCGGGTGTCCTCCGGGTGCGAACAGGGTCGGCAGGGTGACGCCCTCGGTGTGCAGGGCGGTCAGGGCGGGCAGGGCGTCGTCGTCGGCGAGCAGCGCGGTGACGCCGGCGACCTCGGCCATCCGCCGGGTGCGGGCGGCGGGGAAGCCGGGCTGGAGCGGTACGACGGTGACACCGCTGTAGAGGCCGGCCAGCAGGGCGGCG
The DNA here is from genome assembly GCF_024753135.1 of Streptomyces pyxinicus. Taxonomy (GTDB): domain Bacteria; phylum Actinomycetota; class Actinomycetes; order Streptomycetales; family Streptomycetaceae; genus Streptomyces; species Streptomyces pyxinicus. Next base: position 81,786 of record NZ_JANUGP010000012.1, read on the forward strand.
TACGCCGAGGGCCCCTTGCCGGCCAGGACGCCCACGGCGCCCCGCGGTTCGGGCAGGCCGGCCAGCAGGGAGCCGGCCAGGACCAAGGCGCGTTCGTGCAGCTCGCGGTAGGTGGTGTCGGTGCCGTCGGCGCGCACGGCGGGCCGGTCGGGGTCGAGGTCGAGGCCCCGCAGGAACCGGCCGGACAGGGTGCCTTCCATGGTGGGGTCCACGGTGGCCGCCCCGGTCAGCTCGCGGTGGTGTGCAGCATGCCCTGCACGGTGTCCCAGAGCACGCCGGCGGTGCGGAAGGTGTCCATGGTCAGCGCGCTGTCGCGGAAGCGGACCTGGTAGGCGTCCTCCAGCGTGCCGAGCAGCTGCACGGTGCCGAGCGAGTCGAGGCCGAGGTCCTTCAGGCCGTCCTCGGGCGTCAGCTGCTGCCGGGGCGCGAGGAACGGCAGGAAGGGGCGGACTGTCTCTTCGAACCGGTCGTCCCACATGAGGGTCTCCAAGGAATCGAGGGGGTCGGGCGGATTCAGGCGGCGCGCGTCCGGCGCCGGGGGGTCATCGCCAGCCGCGGCGGTGCGGCGACGACGTCGAAGGTGCGGGTGGTGCGGGGCACCCGGCCGAAGAGGCTGTCGGGTCCGGCCACGCACAGGCGGCGTACCCCGGCCTCCTTCAGGGCGGTGGTGACGCTCGGCCAGCTCATCGGGTGGTCGAAGCCGTCGAGCAGCATGGTGCGCACCTCCTGGCCGGTGCGCAGGACCCTGCCGTCCTGGTCGGCCACGACGGGCAGGCTCGGGTCGGCGAAGGTGTACCGGGAGACCACCTCGCGCTCGGCCTTCGCGCGCAGCGACCGGAACGCCGAGGCGTGCATGGGCGGCCGCATGGTGTACAGCGGCAGGCTGCCGATGCCGCGCAGCCGCTCCTCCATCCAGGTCACCCGGTGCTCGGACAGGGAGACCATCAGGAAGCCGTCGTCGATGTGGCAGGAGATCTCGTGCCACTCCCCCGCCTCGTCCAGGTCGGCGAGGATCGCGTCGAGTCCGTCGCGCGGGGCACGGACGAAGGACAGGGTGACGATGTCCCGGTGCTCCGTCGCGAAGTACTCCTCCAGGCAGCGCGCGATCTCGGCGGTCAGCCGGATGGCGTCGGGCAGTTCGAGGGCGCCGGTGTGAGCGAGGGCCGCCTTCTCGCCGAAGCTGGGTCCGGCGACGATGCCCGGTTCGATCCCGAGGTGGGCGCGGGCCCAGTGGGCGCAGGCGAGGCAGTTGACGAGGAAGGCGACCTGGGCGGCCTCGGAGTAGTCGCCGGGCGAGGTGCGGAAGGCGTCCACGAGCGAGTAGCCCAGCGCGTCGTCGGCGATGTCGACCAGGTCCCGGGCGAAGGGGCTGGCCACCATGAACCGGCCCACCTCGGCGAACGGGACGGGGCCCATGCCGGGGAAGACGAGAGCGGTGTCGTGTGCCATGGCGGGATACCCGCCCCCTTCCACAAGGTCCGGTTCCGCAAGGTCCGGTCGGACGTCACAGGCTGTTCAGGAAGCCGGTCAGCACCTCGCGGAACCGCTCGGGCTCCTCCAGGTGCGGCAGATGGCTGGAGTCCTCGAAGATCTCCCAGCGCGCGCCGGGGATCTTGTCGTGGTACGGCTGGACGACCGCCGGGGTGGCCTCGTCGTGCCGGCCGCTGATCACCAGGGTCGGGGCGGTGATCGTGTGCAGGCCGTCCACGACGGACCAGTCCTTGAGGGACCCGATGACGTGGAACTCGTTGGGTCCGTTCATCGCGTAGTAGACGGTCGGGTCGTTGTAGATCTCCATGAAGGAGGACAGGAAGTCGCGGGGCCACGGGTCCAGCCGGCAGACGTGGCGGTCGTAGAAGACCCGCATCGCGGCCAGGTAGTCCGGGCTGTCGTAGGTGCCGTCCGCCTCGTGCCGCCGCAGCGTCTCCTCCACCTCCGGCGGCAGTCCGGCGCGCAGCCGGGCCATCTCGCTCAGCCAGACCGGGTAGGAGGCGGGCGCGTCGGCGACGACCAGGCCGCGCAGTCCGGGCGGTGCCGTCATGGCGTGCCGGGCGCACAGCGGGCCGCCCCAGGACTGGCCGAACAGCACGTAGTCGTCGGCGATGCCCAACCGCTGGACCAGGTTGGCCAGTTCGTCCAGGAACAGCTCGACCGTCCAGAACCCGGCGTCCTTGTCGGGCAGATGGGTGGAGCCGCCGTTGCCGAGCTGGTCGTAGTGGACGACGGGCCAGCCGTCCTCGGCGAGGGCGGCCAGCGGCAGCAGGTAGTCGTGGGTGCTGCCGGGTCCGCCGTGCACGGCGACGACCGCCGGCCGTCCCGCGCCGAGTTCGCCGGTCACCCGGTACCAGGTCCGGTACTCCCGGAAGGGGACCGTACCCTTCGCGCTCGGATCCGGAGACACGGTGACCACCTCTGCTCGGCTGCGGGACGCGGCGGCCGGCGCGGAGGGCGCCGGCCGGGACCGGGAGAGCCGGGGCGGGGGGTCCGTGCCTCTGCCGTGGTCCGCTGCCGACGCTAATCGCCACCGGCTCGCCACCAGACCCCTAACCGCCCCTAGGCGATACCCCGGTGGGGTGGTAGGGGGTGCGGGGCCCGGGACCCGGACCCTAGGGGCGCCTAGGGGTTGGGCCCCCGGGCGGGGCTGCCTAGCGTGCGAGAGGCGGTCGGCGGCCCGTACCGGACCCGGTGCGACGCCGGCGCTTCCGTTCCCTCCCGTGCGAAGAGGACCTGATGACTGCACCAGCCGAACCGGCCGACGAGGCCGTGCCGCCGGAGTTCCCGATGCGGCGGGCCTGCCCGTTCAGCCCGCCGGCCGCCTACGCCGAGCTGCGCGAGAGCGAGCCGGTCGCCCCGGCCCGGCTGAAGGTGAACGGCAAGCGCACCTGGCTGGTCACCCGGCACGACCTGTACAAGAAGCTGCTGGGCGACGCGCGGGTCAGCGCCAACCTGAAGCTGCCCGGCTACCCGCTTCAGGTGCCGGTGCCCGAGGAGACGCTCCAGTCGGTGCCGCTCACCTTCCTGTCCATGGACCCGCCGGACCACACCGTGCAACGGCGCATGCTGGCACCGGAGTTCAGCGTGCGGCGGATGCGGGAGCTGCGCGAGCGGGTGCAGCAGATCGTGGACCAGCAGATCGACCAGCTGCTCGCCAAGGGCGCCGAGAGCCCCGTCGACCTGGTGACCTCCTTCGCGCTGCCCGTGCCGTCCTTCGTCATCTGCGAACTGCTCGGTGTCCCCTACGAGGACCACGGCCGGTTCGAGGAGTGGGCCTGGGCCATCATGAACCACGAGGTCAGCGACGAGGACCGGGGCCGCGCCCACTACGAGCTGGACCGGTACGTGGACGGCCTGGTCACCGCCAAGGAGAGCGCACCGGGCGATGACATGATCAGCCGGCTGATCGAGTTCAACCGGCACACGCCCGCCGTGGAGCACTCGGACATCGTCAGCATGTCCAAGCTGATGCTGGTCACCGGGCACGAGACCACCGCCAACATGATCGCGCTGGGCACGCTGGCCCTGCTGGAGCATCCCGAGCAGCTCGCCGCCCTCCGCGCGGAGCCGGAGCTGATGCCGAAGGCGGTGGAGGAGCTGCTGCGGTTCTTCTCCATCTCCGACGCGGGCACCGCCCGGGTCGCCCTGGAGGACATCGAGCTGGGGGATGTCACCATCCGGGCCGGCGAGGGCGTCCTGCCGCTGAACAACGCGGCCAACCACGACGAGCGGGTCTTCCCCGACCCCGACCGCCTCGACGTGCGCCGCGAGGCCCGCAGCCACCTCGCGTTCGGCTACGGCGTCCACCAGTGCATCGGCCAGAACCTGGCCCGCCTGGAGCTGGACGTCGTCTACACGACCCTCTTCCGGCGCCTCCCGACGCTGCGGCTCGCCACCCCGGTGGAGAAGCTGCGGTTCAAGGACGACGCCATCGTCTACGGCCTGTACGAGCTGCCCGTCACCTGGTGACGCCGTCTCCCTCCCCCCGCCATGTCACCGACACCGTCCGAAAGGCAGCCATGACCCAGTCCGCCGAAGCCGCGCCCGAGGCCGGGTCGCCGCTCCCGCAGTTCCCGATGCGGCGCACCTGCCCGTTCAGCGAGCCGCGCGAGTACGCCGCGCTGCGCGAGAGCGAGCCCGTCTCGCGGGCCGCGCTGAAGGTGAACGGCAAACCCACCTGGCTGGTCACCCGGCACGAGGACGTCCGGCGGGTGCTGGGCGACGGCCGGGTCAGCTCCAACCTCAAACTGCCCGGCTACCCGCACCAGTTCCACATCCCCGAGGAGATGCTGGCGCAGGTCCGGCTGATGCTGCTGAACATGGACCCGCCCGAGCACACCGCGCAACGCCGCATGCTCATCCCGGAGTTCACCGCCCGCCGGGTGCGGGAGCTGCGGCCGCGCATCCAGCAGATCGTGGACGAGCACATCGACGCGATGCTGGCGGCGGGCGGCCCGGTGGACCTGGTCACCGCGCTCGCACTGCCGGTGCCCTCGCTGGTGATCTGCGAGCTGCTCGGGGTGCCGTACGAGGACCACGCCCGGTTCGAGGAGTGGTCGGCGGCGCTGATGAACCACGACCTGAGCCCGGCGGAGTACGGGGCCGCCGTACAGGCGCTGGACGCGTACCTCGACAAGCTCGTCACCCTCAAGGAGAGCGAGCCCGGTGACGACCTCATCAGCCGCTTCCTGGAGAAGAACGCCGCCGAGCGGGTCGCCGACCACGTGGACGTGGTGACGATGGCCCGGCTGATGCTGGTCGGCGGCCACGAGACCACCGCCAACATGATCGCCCTCGGCGTGCTGGCGCTGCTGCGACACCCCTCGCAGCTGGCCGAGTTGCGGGCCGATCCGGCGCTGCTGCCCAACGCCGTCGAGGAGTTGCTGCGGGTCTTCTCGATCTCCGACTCCGGTACGGCGCGGGTGGCGCTGGAGGACGTGGAGGTCGGCGGGGTCACCATCCGGGCCGGCGAGGGCATCCTCGCGCTGAACAACGCGGCCGACCACGACGAGGCGGTGTTCCCCGACGCGGGCACGCTGGACATCCACCGCAAGGAGGCCCGCGGCCACCTCGCGTTCGGCTACGGCATCCACCAGTGCATCGGCGCCAACCTGGCCCGGGTGGAGCTGGAGACCGTCTACGGCACGCTGCTGCGCCGCATCCCCGGCCTGCGTCTCGCGGCCGACCCGGAGTCACTGCGTTTCAAGGACGACGCCATGGTCTACGGCGTCTACGAACTCCCCGTCACCTGGTGACGGCCGACCCGATCGGAGTACCCCTGATGCGTGTCATCACCGAACGCGACCGGTGCGTGGGGTCCGGCCAGTGCGCCATGCTCAGCCCCGAGGTGTTCGACCAGGACGACGAGGGCCTGGTCCTGGTGCTGCGGGAGGAGCCGGCCGAGGGCCTGCGCGAGGACCTTCTGCGGGCCGCCGACCTGTGCCCGTCGCGTGCCATCCGCGTCGACGGCTGACGGCCCGTGCCGGACGGGCTCCGCTCCCCCATCGCGTACGCCGGCCGCCGCCCTCCGACCCCGCTCGGGGACGCGGGCGGCGGCACGGCCGAGGAGTCCAACGCCCGGCTGCGCGGGCTGGTCGCGGAGGGTGTCACCGGGCTGTCCCTCCGCTTCGACCGGCCGACCCGGCTGGGGCAGGACTCGGACGCGCCGGCCGCCCGTGGTGAGATCGGCCGGGGCGGTGTGGCGGTCGACTCCCTGGACGACATGCGGGTGCTGTGCGCCGGCGTCCCGCTGGACGAGGTCGCGGTGTCGCTGACGGCCGACACCCCGGCGGCGCCCCTCCTGCTGCTGTACCAGCTGGTGGCGGAGGAGCGCGGCATCCGGCCCGGCCGGCTCACCGGCACCCTGCACCGGGACCTGCCCCGGCCCTCGTCCCGCCTCACCGCCGACCTCGCCGGGTACCGCGCGGCCGAACTCCCCCGCTGGACCGCCGACCCGCTCGTCACCCGCCCGCGTCCGGCCGAACCGTCCTGCCCGGCCGATCCCGCCGCCGAGGCCCGGCAGCTCGAACGCCTCGCCAAGCACCGCGCCTGGCGGGACGACGAACGCGTCGACGCCCACCTGACCGGCCTGCGCGCGGCGGCCGAGGGACCGGCCAACGTGCTGTACCCGATGAAGGAGGCCCTGGCCGCCGGGGCGACGCTGGGCGAGGTCTGCGCCGTACTGCGCCCGCTCACCGGAGGAGAGCGATGAGTCCCTGGTGGCGGTCGGTTCCGCCCCCGAGTGGCTCGCGGGCGTGTTTCGGCACGGCCCAGGACCGTGGGGACGGCGTGAGGGCGGGGTCGAGCAGGTCGGACGTGCCCGGGCCGGAGTTCTCGTCACCCTCGGCGAAGGCGGCCGCGGTGCGGAAGTCGGTCTCGACCGGACGCAGCTTCGCGATCAGGGGGGCGAGCGGGTAGGTACCGGTGAAGCGGGCCCCGGTGTCGGTGACGAGCAGGACCGCGAGCGGACGGTCGTCATCCATGGGCAGGCCGGGGTAGGTGTCGCCGCCCCCGTGCATGACCGGCGTCTCGGTCCCGGCGGGCGCGAAGCGGTCCGCGCCGGCCGGCATCAGCAGGTCGGTCCGGGTGCCGGTGTCCTCGCCGTGGCAGTCGTACAGGTAAACCTCCAGTGCCTCACCCCGGTGACGGAGCAGGGTGAGTCCCCGCGCGGCCCTGGGGGCGAGCAGCCGCAGGGGGGTCTTGCGCCGGTCGGCGCGGATCCCGGCCGCCGCTGACGGGTAGTGGGCGCGGCCATGCGTCGAAGCCGTCGCGCGCCATGGGTATCCGGGTCGCCAGCAGGAAGGAACGTGCGCCCGTCGACTGCCTCCTCGGGGCGACGGCAACCGGCCGGTCGCCTCGCGCGACAGCCCTCGCCCTACTCCCCCGGCCCGGGGCGGGGCCCCGTGAGGGACTGGGCGTGGGCGAGGAAGGCCGGGAGCCACTGTTCGTAGGAGAGGCCGGACAGGGAGGGGAGGGCCGCCTCCGCGTCCTTGCCGACCGCGGTGTGCAGCGGGGTGCCGGGGTCGGCGGCGGCGGCGAGGATCGCCTCGGCCACCTCGGCGCAGTCGGCGGCGCCCTCCGCCACCCGGGCGAGGAACCCGTCCAGCCAGGCGTGGTCGGCGTGGTAGGGCCCGGGGCCGGCGGGGGTCTCGTGGCGGAGGGCGGAGGCGAAGCTGCCCGGTTCGAGGCAGACCACGCGGATGCCGTAGGGCCGGACCTCGGCGTACAGGGCCTCGCTGAGGGCACCGAGGGCGGCCTTGCTGGCGGCGTAGAACCCGCCGTGCGGCACGGCGTAGGTGCGGCCGGCGAGGGAGGAGACGTTGACGATGACGCCGCCGCCCCGGGCGCGCATCCCGGGCAGCACGGCGCGGGCCAGGCGGGCCGGCCCCCAGAAGTTGGTCTCCAGCAGGGTACGCGCCAGGTCGGGCGGCATGGTCTCGACGGGGCCGGTGCGGTCGATCCCGGCGTTGTTGACCAGCACCTCGACGGGTCCGTGCGCCTCGGTCACCGCTTCGACGGCGGCGGTGACCGAGGTGTCGTCGGTGACGTCGAGGAGCGGGACGTCCAGGGTCAGGTGCTCGGCGCGGGCCCGGTCGAGCAGGTCGCGGGCGGTGCCGGGGGTGCGGACGCAGGCGTGCACCCGGTCGCCCCGGCGGGCGAACGCCAGCGCGGTCTCCAGGCCGATGCCGCTGCTGCACCCGGTGATCAGGACGGCGGTCACGGCCGTGCCGCCCGGTCGGCGAGGAGGGCGAGGATGTCCTTCTGGTGGGCGGTCAGGTAGAAGTGGCCGCCTTCGAACACGCGGAACTCGAAGGTTCCGTCGGTGTGCCGCGACCAGGCGCGCGCCTCGGCCACGGTGACCTTGGGGTCGGCGTCGCCGACCAGGCCGACGATCGGGCAGGTCACATTCGGGCCGGCTTCGTAGCGGTAGGTCTCGGCGATGCGGTAGTCGGCGCGGATCGCGGGCAGGGCCATGCGGATGAGTTCGACGTCGTCGAGGATCGCCGCGTCGGTACCGCTGAGCTGCCGCATCTCCTCCACGAGCCCGTCGTCGTCGCGCAGGTGCACGCTCTCGTCGCGCGGGCAGGAGGGGGCGCGGCGGGCGGAGGCGACCAGGGCGCGCGGGACGATGCCGTGCTCGTGTTCGAGGCGGCGGGCGATCTCGAAGCCGAGGCTCGCGCCCATGCTGTGGCCGAACAGGACGAGGGGGCGGTCCGTCCAGGGCAGCAGGACGTCGGTGATCCGCTCGGCGAGGTCGCCGATGCTGGTGGCGGGGGGCTCGCCGCGCCGGTCCTGGCGGCCGGGGTACTGCACACACAGCACGTCCACGGAGTCCGGCATGCTCGCGGAGACCGGGTGGTAGAAGGTCGCCGAGCCGCCGGCGTGGGGCAGGCACACCAGCCTGGCCGGCGCGTCCGGGCGGGGGTGGTAGCGGCGGAGCCACAGGCGGTCCTGCTCGGCGAGCGTGGTCATGGGGCGGGTGTGTCCTTCCTCGGCGTGGGCCGCCGGGCGGCGGCCTCGGCTCAGGGCGCGTGCCCCGGCAGTCTCACCCGCCCGCACCGGCCAGGAACACCCCTACCGACCCCGACAGCGTTGCGCGCCTCACGCGTTGAGGTAGGCGAGGACGGCGAGGACCCGGCGGTTGCTGTCGCTGTCGGGCGGCAGCATCAGCTTGGTGAAGATGTTGGAGATGTGCTTCGCGGCGGCGCCCTCGGTGACGGTGAGCCGCTGTGCGATCGCCGTGTTGGAGCAGCCCTCCGCCATCAGCTCCAGCACCTCGCGTTCGCGTGCGGTGAGCGCGGCCAGCGGTTCGTCCCGGGAGTGGCTGGTCATGAGCTGGGCGACGACGGCCGGGTCCATGGCGGTGCCGCCGGCCGCGACCCGCCGTACGGCGTCGATGAACTGCTCGTCGTCCAGCACGCTGTCTTTGAGCAGGTAGCCGATGCCGCCGGTGCCGTCGGCGAGCAGTTCGCGGGCGTACATCTGCTCGACGTGCTGGGACAGGACGAGGATGGGCAGGCCGGGCTGTTCCCGGCGGGCGCGCAGGGCGGCCTGCAGGCCCTCGGTGGTGAAGGTCGGGGGCAGTCGTACGTCGACCACGGCGACGTCGGGCCGGTGTGCGGTGATCGCGGCGGCGAGGTCGGTGCCGTTGTCGACGGCGGCGACCACCTCGAAGTCGTACGCCTCCAGGAGTTGGATGATCCCCTGCCTCAGGAGGAAGAGGTCTTCGGCGAGGACAACGCGCACGGCAGCTCCAGCTTCATCACGGTCGGACCGCCCGGAGGGCTGTCGATCTCCAGGGTCCCGTCAAAGGATGCCAGCCGGCGCCGGATGCCCGCGAGGCCGCTCCCGGCCGTCACGTCCGCGCCACCGCGGCCGTCGTCGCTCACCCGTGCGCGCAGGGTGTCCTCCGCGCGCCAGGCGACGATCTCGACGCGCTGGGCGTCGGCGTGTTTGAGGGCGTTGGCGAGGAGTTCGGACACGGCGAAGTACACGGCGGACTCGACCGGGTCGGGCAGTGGCCCGGGCAGGTCGGCCACCACCGTGACGTCGAGCGGACTGGCGAGGCCGAGGGCGCGCAGGGCGTCGCCGAGGCCGCGTTCGGCGAGGACCGGCGGGTGGATGCCGCGTACCAGGTCGCGCAGTTCGCGCAGGGCCTGCACGGAGGAGGTGCGGGCCTCGCGCAGCAGTCGGCGGGCCAGCTCCGGATCCTGGGCCATCTTGCGTTCGACGGCGCCGAGTTGCAGGCCGAGGCCGACCAGGCGGGCCTGCGCGCCGTCGTGCAGGTCGCGTTCGATACGGCGCAGTTCCGCCGCCTGGATGTCGAGGGCGCCGGACCGGGTCTCGGCCAACTGCTCGACACGCAGGGCGAGTCGGGAGCCGCGGGTCGGGCCGAGCAGGAAACGCACGAAGTAGGCGTAGCCCTTGAGGACGGGCGCTCCGAGGAACACCCAGCCGGTGAGGACGACGAGCGCGAGCAGGGCGGCGGCGAGGGCGGTGGGCCAGCTGTCGACGGTGACGGAGGCGTACCAGCGGCCGTGTCCGTCGGCGGCGAGGGGCCGCCACAGGCCGCAGGCCAGGAACAGGCCCTCCCCCGCTTAGTAGAGGAGTGCGGCCGGTACGAACCCCACCAGTCCGACGACGCAGTTGAGCAGCAGCCACAGCAGGTCCCGCCAGGTGGCGGGGTCGGCGAGGATCCACTTGCAGCGGCGCGTCCAGCCGACGATGTCCCGCTCGATCTCCTGCGGCTCGGGCCGGTAGGGCCGCTCCACCGGTACCCCGGAGCGGGTCGCCGCACGCCGGTTGAGGTCGCACAGCCAGCGTACGGACCGGGTCAGGTAGGGCAGGGCGAGGAAGCCGATGCCGATCAGGCACAGGACGATGAAGTAGCCGGTGGTGACGAACAGGACGATCGAGAGCAGGGCGCCGCCGGCGATCGCCACGCCGACCAGGGTGTCCAGGGCGGCCCGGCCGAGCCGGCCGCGCCAGGTGACCGGCACAGTCTTCATGCGCTCATGCTCCCATCCCCGGCGGCCGGTCGAGAGGGGGCCGCCCCCGCCCGGGGGAAGCGGGGACGGCCCGGTCAGGGGGAGGGTCACGCGGCCTGCACCGATTCGACGGCGGGCTCGCGCATCCCGCGCCAAGAGGGCAGCAGCGTGGCTCCGAAGACCAGCAGCAGCGATCCGCCGACGATGGCGAGGTAGATGCCGGCGGAGCCGTCCGGCAGGTAGGAGTCCGTCTTGACCAGGCTGTACGGCACGATGGTGGTCGCGGAGGCCAGGGTGCCGAGGACGGTGGCGACGATCGCGATCAGGACGCCCTCGACGGTCAGCATGCCCAGCACCTGGCGGCGGGTGGCCCCGGTGAGGCGTTGCAGCCCGAACTCGGCGCGCCGTTTGCGGGTGACCGACACCAGGGTGTTGACGACGGTGATCGCCGCGTACCCGACGATCATGGCGACGATGGTGTAGTTCGCGGAGGCGAGGATCTGCTGGATCTGGTTGTTCCGTCCGGCGAGCGAGGAGCTGACGTCCAGTTCGGTGCCGGGCACCCGGGCGGCCAGCGCGGCGAGCCGGTCGTGCACCCCGGCGCCGGCACCGGGTTCGGTGCGGACCAGGATCTGGTGCGGGAGCCCGTCACCGGTGTGCGGGGCGAGGGTCGCGGCGGGCAGGGTCAGGTACTCCTGCTTGGGGTTGTCCTGGTAGAGGGCGACGACGACGGGGTGTACGGCGGTGCCGTCGCCGAGGTGCATCGGCAGCCGGTCGCCGACTTTCACGCCGTACTCGCCGGCCTTCTTGTCGGACAGGGCCACGGTGTCGCCGCGCAGGGCGGTGAGGGAGCCGGCGACGGTGGGCAGGTCCAGGCTCTGGCGTACGCCGTCGGCGCTGACGCCGCGCAGGTCGACGTCGGCCGCGCCGTCCGGGCGGTCCACCAGGCCCCGGCTGGTGACGAGTTCGGAGGCGGCGCGCACCCCGTCGGTGGCGCGCACCCGGTCCACGACACCGGGGGCGAAGCCGCCCGTGGTGGAGTCGAGGACGTAGTCGGCGAGGATGTTGCGGTCGTAGGAGCTGCGGGAGACGTGGTCCTCGGTGGACTGCATGTACAGGGTGCCGGTGGCGATGCCGATGAGCAGCACGATGGGGGCGACGGCGCCGGCCATCCGGACGTTGGCGGTGGCGGCGTTGCGCAGCGCCAGGTAGCCGGACAGTCCCGACAGGGCGCGGACCGGCAGCCGCAGGATGGCGACCAGCACCTTGGTGATGCCGGGGGCGAGCAGGGCGAGGCCGATGCAGAACAGGACGGAGGCCGGTCCCGCGGTGCTGGCGAGGGTGGGTCCGTCCTGCATGACGGTGGCGGTGGTGACGGCCAGGCTGAGGCCGCCGACGAGGAAGACCAGCGCGGCCAGCAGCCGGGGCGTGCTGAACCAGCGGGTGCCCGCGGTGGACTCGGCGAGCGCGGCGACGGGTTCGGTGCGGGCGGCCCGCCGGCCGGCGAACCGGGTGGCGCCGGCCGCCGCGAGCACGGTGACGACGGCTCCGACAGCCATCGGGATCCAGCCGGCGTGGTAGACGACGGCCGAGGGCACCACACCGCTGGCGGTGAGGGCGCCGAACAGCAGTCGGCCGACGCCGTATCCGGGCAGCAGGGCGAGCGCCACGGAGGCCACCGACAGGAAGGCGGTCTCGGTGAGGATCATGCGGCGCAACTGGTGCGGGGTGGAGCCGACCGCGCGCAGCAGGGCCATCTCGCGGGCCCGCTGCTGGAGGGAGAGGCCGAGGGTGGAGGCGACGCCGAACATGACGATCAGGACGACGGCGGTGCCGAACACGGCGGCGAGGATCACGACGGTGCGCCGGCTGGAGAGGGTGCCGGGCAGTTCGGCCAGGCCCCGGCGCTCACCGGTGAGCACCTCGGCGCGGTCGCCGACGGCGGAGCGCACCGCGTCCGCGACGGCGGCGGTGCTCCTGCCCGGCGCGGGCAGCACGCCGATGGAGTCGATCCGGCCGCCGGCCAGGGTGCGGGCCTCGTCGTCGGTGAAGAAGACGGCGGCGTCGGGGTTGTGGTCGCCGCGCTGCTCGGCGATGCCGGCCACGGTGAACCGGCGGGTGGTGCCCTGGACGACGATGTCGACGGAGGACCCGGTCCGGGCCCCGGCGCGCCGGGCGAGGTCCGCGTCGAGGACGGCCTCGCCGCCGGCGGCGGGGGACGCACCGGCGGCGAGGGTATAGGGGGTGAGCCGGGAACCGGCCCAACCGTGGCCGTAGGACTCGGACTTGCCGGTCAGCGGCTTGCCGTCCTTGAGGACGGTGGCCGGGAACGACACGTCGGGTACGGCCGTGCGCACGCCGTCGGCCCTGGCCACCGTCACGACCAGCCCGGGGTCGATGCGGTGCCGTTCGGTCAGGGCGACGGAGTCGTAGCTCTGTTCACCGGTGACGACGACCGGGGCGCCGGACAGGCGCTGCGGGTCGGCCGCCATGCGGACGCCGGTCTCCATCAGGCCGCCGCAGCCGATGACGATGGCGGCGCCGAGGAACATGGCGAGGAAGGTCGCGACGAAGCTCGTCCTGCGGAACTTGAGGGTGCGCAGTGCCAGACGCCACATCAGTACCGTCCTCCCGAGGCCTGCGGCGCGCCCTGCGGCCGGTGGGTGTCGTCCTCCCAGGCGCCGAGCCGGGTCATCCGGGCGGCAGCGGCGTCCGGGGTGGGCCGGTGCAGTTCGCCGGCGAAGGCGCCGTCGGCGAGGAAGACCACGCGGTCGGCGTGGGAGGCGGCGACCGGGTCGTGGGTGACCATGACGAGGGTCTGGCGGGCGGTGTCGACGGACTCGCGGAGCAGTCCGAGCACGGACGCGGCGGTGCGGGTGTCGAGGGCGCCGGTGGGTTCGTCGGCGAAGACCACGGCGGGCCGGGTGACCAGGGCGCGGGCGATGGCGACACGCTGCTGCTGGCCGCCGGAGAGCTGGGACGGCAGGTGCCCGAGCCGTTCGCCCAGGCCGACGCGCTGGACGACGGTGCGGATCAGGGTCTTGTCGGGGCGCTGTCCGGCCAGTTGCAGCGGCAGCGTGATGTTCTGCAGGACCGTGAGGGCGGGCAGCAGGTTGAAGGACTGGAAGATGAAGCCGATCCGGTCGCGGCGCAGCTTGGTCAGCTGCGTGTCGTCGAGGCCGGCGAGGTCGGTGCCGCCGACGGTGACCGTGCCGGAGGTGGGCTGGACCAGTCCCGCGGCGCAGTGCAGGAAGGTGCTCTTGCCCGAACCGGACGGGCCCATCACGGCGGTGAAGGTGCCGTCCGCGAAGCTCATGGTGAGCCCGCGGAGCGCGGCCACCTGGCTGTCTCCCCGGCCATAGGTCTTCGACACGGCGTCCAGCCGCACCGCCTCCGCGTGGCGGAGGTCTCCTGAAGTGTGCACTCGGGCTCCCCTATGGGATATCGCGCTTCTCGCGCGCTGTCTGCCAACCAGATTAGAAACAGGACGGCCGCGGCACATTGGCATTCTCCGGCCGGTTCGAGGTAGAGGTTTCTCTACCTCGGTACGCCAGGTTCTGTCGGACATTCGTGAAGTTTCCGGGGTGCTCTCACCCCCTGGTCCGCATATTTCACCCACCTGTGAAAGGGCCGATTGCCACCCGTGTCCCGGGGCCCGCGCACGGGTACGGTCGAATCCGTCCGACGTATCCACGGAAGATGGGAAGTCCCATGGCCAGGAGGCCTGACCACGAACTGACCGCGCAGGTCCGGCCCGACGGATATCTGGAGCTGTTCAGCCGGCGCACCGGCCGGCTGCACCGTTGCGGACCACGCGGCACGACGATGTGGCTGGCGCTCCAGCGCAGCGACTGGCAGCCGGAATTGGCGGCGGATGAAATCGCCCTGCAATTAGGGGTCGATCCGGCCAGTATCCGTTGCGATATCCAGGCCTGGCTGGCGCATTTCCGTGCGGCCGGCGAGTGACGGAAAAGGCGGAACGCGGGCGGCCTTCCGGTCGCCCGCGCCCTCGCGTGTCCGGCCGCCGGTGTCAGCCGGCCGGGCCGGGGCCGAGTGCCGTCAGCCATGTCTCCACCGCCTCGGCGGTGGTTCCGGCGTGCTCCTCCAGGAGGGTGAAGTGGGTGCCGGGCACGTCGGCCGGCCGGTGCTCGGCGGGCCAGGTGGCGCGCCAGCCGTCGGCGCCGGGCGCGAAGGACTCGGTGGGCCGGACGAACAGCACCGGGGCGGTCAGGGCGCCGGGCGGGCAGTGCTGGATGAGGTCGCTGTAGCGGCTCATGGCGGCGAGCCGGGCGGCGCCGAAGCCGCCGAAGGCCGACTCGCGGTCCAGCATGCCGTCGAACATCCGCCGCCACAGGTCGTCCTTGCCGTCGTCCCCGGGCAGGTAGGTGTCCAGCAGCACCAGGCCGAGGGCCGGCCGGCCGGCTTTCTCCAGCAGTTCGGCGGCGGCGTGCGCGAACTGTCCGCCGGAGGAGTAGCCGACGAGCACGTACGGCTCGTCGTCCGGGCCGGCCCGGCGGATGCCCTCGACGACCGTCTCCACCACCGCCTCCACGGTGCGCGGCAGAGGCTCGCCGGGACCGAAGCCGGGCACGGCCAGCACCAGGACGTCCCGGCGGCCCTGGAAGTGCCGGGCGAAGCGGGCGTACTGGTGGGCGCCGCCGAGGGCCATCGGCGAGGGCAGGCAGACCAGCCTCGGCGCGGTGTCGCCGGCGGCGAGCCGTACCGGATCGGGGAGGTCACCGAACCCGGCGAGGGAGGAGAAGCCGGGGAGGATGTCGGCGACGGTGCGCAGCAGGTCGATGGCCCGGTCCAGCCTCCCGTCGGCCGCGGCGCGGCGCACCAGGGCGCCGACCGATTCCGGGTCCCGGCCCGCCTCGGCGGGGCCTGGTCCGCCGGCGCCGGGGTGGTCGCGCAGGGCGGCGGCGAGGGCGGCCGGGGTGGGGTGGTCGAAGACGGCGCCGGCCGGGACCGGTGTGCCCAGCGCGGCACCGAGGAGGTTCCGCAGCTCGGCGGCCGTGACGGAGTCCATGCCGATCTCCAGGAAGACGGCGTCCGGTTCGACGTCCTCCGGCCCGGCGTGTCCGAGGACGGCGGCGGTCTGGGCCCGGATCAACTCGGTCAGCAGGCTCTCGCGTGCGGCGGGCGTGGCACCGGTCAGCCGCTCGCGCGGGGGCTCGGCCTCCGCTGGGGTCGCGGGCGCGTCGAGGGGTCCGGCGGTGACGGCCACGTCGGCGTCGATCCAGTACCTGCGGTGCCGGAAGGCGTAGGTGGGCAGGTCGACGCGGGCGGTGCCGGGGTAGAGGGCGGCCCAGTCGGGGGTGAGGCCGTCGGTGTGCAGGCGGGCCAGGCCGGACAGCAGGTTCGCCGGCTCGCCGCCCTCGCGGCGGCCGAGGGCGACGAGGACGGCGCCGTCGTCCGGCACGCACTCGCGGGCGAGGCCGGTCAGGACGGCGTCCGGGCCGACCTCCACGAACCGGCCGACGCCCGAGGCGGAGAGCGCGGCGACGGCATCGGCGAACCGGACCGTCTCCCGCACGTGCCGTACCCAGTACCCGGGATCGCGCAGCTGCTCCTCGACGGCGGGGCGTCCGGTGAGCGTGGACACCAGCGGGATGCGCGGGGCGTGGTAGGTCAGCGTCTCGGCCACGGCCCGGAACTCGTGGAGCATGCCGTCCATGAGGGGCGAGTGGAAGGCGTGCGAGACGGTGAGCCGCTTCGTCCTGGCGAAGCCCTCGGCGGCGGCCAGCACCGCCGCCTCCTCGCCGGAGAGCACGACGGACGACGGCCCGTTGACGGCGGCCAGGCCGACCCGGTCGTCCAGCAGCGGCCGTACCTCGTCCTCGGTGGCCTGTACGGCGACCATGGCGCCGCCCTCGGGCAGGGCCTGCATGAGCCGGCCGCGTGCGGCGACCAGGGCGCAGGCGTCGTCCAGGTCGAGGACGCCGGACACGTGGGCGGCGGCGAGTTCGCCGACGGAGTGCCCGGCGAGGACGTCGGGCCGGACACCGAGGGACTCCAGCAGCCGGAACAGGGCCACCTCGTAGGCGAACAGGGCCGTCTGCGCGTACCGCGTGCGGTGCGGGGCCTCGGGGTCGTCGCCGGCGAGCAGCGCGGCCAGGCCGAGGCCGGTGCGGGCGTCGATCGCGTCGAAGGTCTCGGCGAACACCGGGTAGTGGGCGCGGAGTTCGAGGCCCATGCCGAGCCGCTGGGCGCCCTGGCCGGTGAAGAGGAACGCCGTGCGGGTCCTGGTCCTGGCCCGGCCGGTCACGGCCGCCGGTGCCGGGGTGCCGTCGGCGAGGGCGCGCAGTGCGGCCAGGAGCTGCTCGCGGCCGGTGCCGGTGACGGCCGCGCGGTGGTCGAACGCGGCGCGGCGGGTGCCGAGGGCGCGGGCGACGGCGGCCGGGTGCGGTGCGGGCCGGCCGGTGTCGGTGTCGGTGTCGGTGAGGAAGGCGTGCAGCCTCTCCGCCTGCGCGGGCAGGGCCTGCGCGGACCGGGCGGACAGGGGCCAGACGACGGCCGGGGCGTCGGCTTCGCCGGCCTCCGGGGTGTCGTCGGCGGGCGGTTCCTCGATGATGGTGTGGGCGTTGGTGCCGCTGATCCCGAACGAGGAGATCCCGGCCCGGCGCGGCCGGTCACCCCGGGGCCAGGGCCGCTCCTCGGTCAGCAGGCGCACCCGCCCGGCGTCCCAGTCGACCTTGGTGGACGGCTCGTCCGCGTGCAGCGTCCGGGGCAGCACCCCGTGCCGCATGGCCAGCACCATCTTGATGACACCGGCGACCCCGGCGGCGGCCTGCGTGTGCCCGAGGTTGGACTTCACCGAGCCGAGCCAGAGCGGGGTCTCCCGGTCCTGGCCGTAGGTGGCGAGCAGGGCCCCCGCCTCGATCGGGTCGCCCAGAGTGGTGCCCGTGCCGTGCGCCTCCACCGCGTCCACGTCGGAGGCCGACAGCCGGGACGCCGCCAACGCCTGGCGGATGACCCGCTGTTGGGAGGGTCCGTTGGGTGCGGTCAGGCCGTTGGAGGCGCCGTCCTGGTTGACGGCGGAGCCGCGGACGACGGCCAGTACCTCGTGGCCGTTGCGGCGGGCGTCGCTCAGCCGCTCCAGCACCAGCACACCGAGGCCCTCGGAGAACCCGGTGCCGGACGCGTCGTCGGCGAAGGAGCGGCAGCGTCCGTCCGAGGAGAGGGCGCCCTGCCGGCTGAACTCGACGTAGGTGCCCGGCGAGGCCATCACCGTCACTCCCCCGGCCAGCGCCAGGGTGCACTCCCCCTGCCGCAGCGCCTGGGCGGCCAGGTGCAGGGTGACCAGGGACGAGGAGCAGGCGGTGTCGACGCTGAGGGTCGGGCCCTCCAGGCCGAGGGTGTAGGCGACCCGGCCGGAGACGATGCTTCCGGAGCCGAAGCTGCCGAAGTAGTCGTGGTACATCACGCCCGCGAACACGCCGGTGCGGCTGCCGCGCAGCGACAGCGGGTCGATCCCGGCGTGCTCCAGCGCCTCCCAGGACCCTTCCAGCAGCAGCCGCTGCTGGGGGTCCATGACCAGGGCCTCGTGCGGGCTGATACCGAAGAAGGCGGCGTCGAAGTCGCCCGCGTCGTGCAGGAACCCGCCCTCCCGGGTGTACGAGCGGCCGGGCGTGCCCGGTTCCGGGTCGTACAGGTCCGGGTCCCAGCCGCGGTCGCCGGGGAAGCCGGTGATGCCGTCGCGGCCGTCGGCGACCAGCCGCCACAGGTCCTCCGGGGAGCGGACGCCGCCCGGGTAACGGCAGGCCATGCCCACGACGGCGACCGGTTCCCGGGCCGCGGCGGTGAGGGCGCGGTTGCGCTCCCGCAGGCGTTCGATCTCCTTCAGCGAGGCGCGTAGGGCCTCGACCATCCTGGTGTCGGGCTTGTCGGCCTCGGCCATGGTCCTCTTCCTTGTCGGAGCGCGTCGTCCGGGTCGCGGTTCAGAGGGCGTCGTCGTCGCCCACGAGGTCGTCGAACGCCCGGCTGATCAGGTCCTCGGCGTCCATGGCGTCGAGCGACGCGCCGCCGGCCCCGGAGCCGTCCGCCGGGTCCGACGCGGGCCGCGCACCGGCGAGTTCGAGCAGGCTGTCCAGCAGGCCGGCCTCGCGCAGCCGCGCCACCGGAATGGCGGCGAGCGCGGCCCGTACCGTGTCGTCCTCACCGGGCCCGGAGTCCGGGGTGCGCGGGGCCAGTTCGGTGGCGAGGTGGCCGGCGAGCACGGCGGGCGTGGGATGGTCGAAGACGAGGGTGGCGGTGAGCCTGAGTCCGGTGGCCTCGTTGAGCCGGTTGCGGAACTCGACGGCGGTCAGGGAGTCGAAGCCGAGGTCCTTGAAGGGCAGTTCGTCCTCGAAGTCCTCGACGCCTAGCACCGACCGGGCCTCCTCACGGACGACGGCCAGCAGCCGTTCGGCGCGCTCCCCGGGTGCGAGGGCGGCCAGTTCGCGGCGCAGGGCCGACACGGCGGCCGACGCTCCGGACCCGGACCGGCGCGGCACGCGGACCAGTGACCGCAGCAGCGGTGCCGTACGGGTCGCCTCGCGCGGGGCGAGGTCGAGGCGGGCCGGCAGCAGGACGGGCTCGTCCCGGGTCACGGCGGTGTCGAACAGGGCCAGCCCCTCGGCCGGTTGGAGCGGCAGGACGCCGCCGGACGCCATCCGGCGGGAGTCGGTGTCGCCGAGCCGGTCGGCCATGCCGCCGCCGCCCGTCCAGGCGCCCCAGGCGAGGGAGACGGCGGGCAGGCCGAGCGAGCGCCGGTGTGAGGCGAGGGCGTCGAGGAAGGTGTTGCCGGCGGCGTACCCGGACTGGCCGGGGCCGCCGAGCAGGCCGGCGGCCGAGGAGAACAGCACGAAGGCCGACAGGGGCCGGTCGAGGGTGAGTTCGTGCAGGTTCCAGGCGGCGTCCAGCTTGGGCCGCAGCACCGCGTCCAGCCGTTCGGGCGTGAGCGAGGTGAGTACGGCGTCGGCGAGGACACCGGCGGTGTGCACGATCGCGGAGACCGGGTGCTCGTCCAGGACGCGGGCGAGGGCGGCCCGGTCGGCGGCGTCGCAGGCGGCCAGGGTCACCTCGGCGCCGAGCGCGGTCAGCTCCTCGCGCAGGCCGTCCGCACCGGGCGCCCCCGGTCCGCCTCGGCTGAGCAGCACCAGCCGCTCGGCGCCGTACGCGGTGACCAGGTGCCGCGCGACGATCCGGCCCAGGGCGCCGGTACCGCCGGTGACCAGGACCCCGCCGGAGAAGTCGGCCGGGGCCGCGGGCTCGGGCAGGCGCGGCGCCCGCACCAGCCGGGGCACGCGCACCGTGCCCTCGCGCAGGGCCAGTTGGGGTTCACCGGAGGCGACGGCGGCGGGCAGCAGCCGGCGTGCGGCGTCCGTGCCGTCCAGGTCGGCGAGGACGAGCCGCCCGGGGTGCTCGGACTGGGCGGAGCGGATCAGGCCCCACGCGGCGGCGGCACCGGGGTCGGTGACGTCCTCGGGGGCGGGCCCGGTCGCGCCCCGGGTGACCAGCACCAGGGTGCTGTCCGCGAACCGGGCGTCGGCCAGCCAGTCCCGCACGGTCGCGAGCAGCCTCCGCAGCCCGGCCCGGACCAGTTCCGCGCCCTCGCCGCCGGTGTGCACGACGACCAGGGTGTCCGGCGCCTGTCCGGCGGCCTGCGCGAGGTCGCCCGCGACGGTCACCTCGGCCACCTGGCCGGCCAGCGCGCCGGCCAACTCCCGCCCGGTGTCGTGGAGTACGGTCCATCGCCCGGCCTGCGGCGCCTCGGGCACCGGGACCGGCACCCAGTCCAGGGTGAACAGGTCGTCGTGCCCGCCCGCGGCGGCAGCGGCGATCCGCCCCGGGTCCACCTCGCGCAGCGACAGGGCGGCCACCCGGACAACCGGCCGCCCGGTCTCGTCGGCGGCGTCGAGGCGCACGGCGCCGGTGCCGGCCGGGGCGATCCGCACCCGGAGGGCGCTCGCACCCCGCGTGAGCAGCTCGACTCCGGCCCAGGCGAAGGGCAGCCGCATGCGCTCCTCGGCCCCCGCGCGCAGCCCGATGGCGTGCAGGGCGGCGTCGAGCAGCGCCGGGTGCAGGCCGAAGGCGGCGTCCCGCGTGGGGACGGTCACTTCGGCGTAGACCTCGTCACCGCGCCGCCAGGCCGCGCGCAGCCCCTGGAAGCGGGGGCCGTACTCGGCGCCGAGTTCCGCGAGCCGGTCGTAGAAGCCGTCCAGGTCGGCCGGTTCGGCGCCGGGCGGCGGCCAGGCGGTGAGGTCGTGGGCCGGTGCGGGGCCGGCGGGCCGCAGGGTGCCGGTGGCGTGGGTGGTCCAGGGGTCGCCGTCGGCCCGCGCGGCGTGCACGCGGAAGGCGCGGGCGCCGCTCGGGTCGGGTTCGCCGACCGCGCACTGCACGCGCACGGCGCCGTCCTCGGGGAGGACCAGCGGTTCGGTGACGGTCAGTTCGTCCACCGCGGCGCAGTCCACGCGTGCCCCGGCGGCGAGGGCCATCTCCAGGAAGGCGGTGCCCGGCAGCAGCGGCACCCCGCCCACGCTGTGGTCGGCCAGCCACGGGTGCTCGGCGAGGGAGAGGTGTCCGGTGAACAAGGTGCTGTCGGCGCCCGCGAGTTCGACGGCGGTGCCGAGCAGCGGGTGCCCGGCGGCCGGGCGCGGCAGGGCGAGGTCGCCGGTCATCCAGTGCCGGCCGCGCTGGAAGGCGTAGGTGGGCAGAGTGGAGCCGTCGCGGTGGGGCAGCAGGGGCGTCCAGTCGACGCCGGTACCGTGCATGTGCAGGGTGGCGAGCCCGGTGACCAGGGCCTCGGTCTCCTCGCGGTCCTTGCGCAGCAGCGGTACGACGGCCGTACCCTCCGGCAGGCACTCGCGGGCGGCAGCCGTCAGCGCGCTGCCGGGGCCGACCTCCGCGAAGTGCCGGACGCCGGCGGTGTGCAGGGCGGTGACGGCGTCGGCGAACCGGACGGCCTCGCGGGCGTGCCGTACCCAGTACTCGGGCGTGGACAGCTCGTCGGGGGCGGCCGGGGCGCCGGTGAGGGTGGACACCAGCGGGACGCGCAGGGTGCCGTACGACAGGGACGCGGCGATCTCCCGGAACTCGGCCAGCATGGGTTCCATCAGTGTCGAGTGGAAGGCGTGGCTGACGGCCAGCTCCCTGGTGCGCGCGAAGCGGGCGGCGAGGGCGCGGACCGGTCCGGCGGGCCCGGAGAGCACGACGGACCGGGGCCCGTTGACGGCGGCGATGCCGACACCGTCGCCCAGCAGCGGGGCGACCTCGTCCTCGGTGGCCGCCACGGCGATCATCGCGCCGCCCTCGGGCAGCGCGCCCATCAGCCGGCCCCGGGCGGCGACCAGCGTGCAGGCGTCCTTCAGGTCCAGTACGCCGGCGACATGGGCGGCGGCGAACTCGCCGACGGAGTGCCCGGCGAGCAGGTCGGGCCGGACACCGAAGGACTCCAGGAGCCGGTACAGGGCGACCTCGACGGCGAACAGCGCGGGCTGGGTGTACGCGGTGCGCTCCAGCAGCTCGGCGGAGTCCAGGACGTCGGCGAGCGGCCGGTCGAGCTGCGGGTCCAGGTGGGCGCGGACCTCCTCGAAGGCGGTGGCGAAGACGGGGAAGCCGGCCGCGAGCCGGGTGCCCATGCCGGGCAGTTGGGAGCCCTGGCCGGAGAAGAGGAACGCGAGCCGGCCGTCGGTCGCGGTGCCGGCGACACCGGCTCCGCGGCCCTGGGCGACGGCCCGGACGCCCGCGACGAGGTCGTCGTACGTGCGGCCGACGACGGCGGCACGGTGTCCGAGCCGGGTACGGGCGTGGGCGAGCGCGCCGGCGAGGCGGTGCGGGTCCAGGTCGCCGGTGCCGGACAGGTGGTCCAGCAGCCGGGCCGCCTGAGCGCGCAGGGCGTCCGGGGTGTGCCCGGACAGCAGCCACGGCACGGTGTCCACGGGGGGCGCGGGTGGCCGCGGGGCGGGCTCCTCGGCGGGGGCGGCCTCGATGACGACATGGGCGTTGGTGCCGGAGATGCCGAAGGAGGAGACGCCCGCGCGGCGCGGCCGGCCGGTGTCGGGCCAGGGCCGGGACTCGGTGAGCAGCCGCACGTTGCTCCCCTCCCACGCCACGTGCCGGGAGGGCCGGTCGATGCCGAGGCTGGCCGGGAGGGTCTCGTGGCGCAGGGCCTCGACCATCTTGATGACCCCGGCGACGCCGGCGGCGGCCTGGGTGTGGCCCAGGTTGGACTTGACCGAGCCGAGCCACAGCGGCTGTTCCGCGGTGTGCTCGGCGCCGTAGGTGGCGATGAGCGCCTGGGCCTCGATGGGGTCGCCGAGGGTGGTGCCGGTGCCGTGCGCCTCGACCGCGTCGACGTCGGCGGCTTTGACGCCGGCCGCTTCCAGGGCGCGGCGGATGACGCGCTGCTGGGCGGGGCCGCTGGGGGCGCTGATGCCGTTGGAGGCGCCGTCCTGGTTGACGGCGGTGCCGCGCAGCACGGCGAGGATCTTCCGGCCGTTGCGGCGGGCGTCGGAGAGCCGTTCCAGCAGCAGGACGCCGGCGCCCTCGCCGAAGCCGGTGCCGTCGGCGGCGTCCGCGAACGGCTTGCAGCGGCCGTCCCGGGACAGGCCCCGGTGCCGGCTGAACTCGACGAAGGTGCCCGGTGTCGCCATGACGGTCACGCCGCCGGCCAGCGCCAGCGAGCAGTCGCCCTGCCGCAGCGCCTGCGCGGCCAGGTGCAGCGCGACCAGCGAGGAGGAGCAGGCGGTGTCGACGGAGAGGGTGGGCCCCTCCAGGCCGAGGGTGTAGGCGACCCGGCCGGAGACGACGCTGCCGGAGCCGAAGCTGCCGAAGTAGTCGTGGTACATGACGCCCGCGAAGACGCCGGTGTCGGAGCCGCGCAGGGTGACCGGGTCGATGGAGGCGCGTTCCAGGGCCTCCCAGGAGGTCTCCAGCAGCAGCCGCTGCTGCGGGTCGGTGACGTCGGCCTCCTCGTCGTCCATGGCGAAGAAGGCGGGGTCGAAGTCGGCGGCGTCGTGCAGGAAGGCGCCGTGGCGGGTGTAGCTGGTGCCGGGGCGGTCGAGGGTGGGGTCGTACAGGGTCTCGACGTCCCAGCCGCGGTCGCTGGGGAACTCCCCTACGGCGTCCCGGCCTTCGGCGACCAGCCGCCACAGGTCCTCCGGGGAGGCGATGCCGCCGGGGAAGCGGCAGGCCATGCCGACGACGGCGATCGGCTCGTCCGCCGCGGCGCCCCGGGGGGCGGTGCGGGCGGTGGCGTCGGCGAGGGTGCCGGTCAGCTCGCCGAGCAGGTGGCGGGCGAATTCGGCGGGGGTGGGGCGGTCGAAGACGAGGGTGGCGGGCAGCCGCAGGCCGGTGGCGGCGGAGAGCCGGTTGCGCAGTTCCACGGCCGCGAGCGAGTCGAAGCCGAGTTCCCGGAAGGCCAGGGTGCGGCCGACGTCCTCGGCGGAGCGGTAGCCGAGGATGGTCGCGACATGGCTCCGCACCAGGTCGGTGAGGAACGGCTCGCGCTCCCCCGCCACCAGCCCGGCCAGCCGTTCCCGCAGCGCGTCCGCGCCCCCGGCCGGGCCCTGCCCGCCCGCGGTCCGGCGCACCGGCACGAGGGTCCGGAACAGCGGGGCCAGGTGCTCGCCCTGGGCGCGCAGCGCGGCCTGCTCCAGCTTCATCGGCAGCACGGCGGGCGCCTCCCCTCGCAGGGCGGCGTCGAACAGGGCGACGCCCTCCTCGGTGGCCAGCGGGGCGACACCGCCGCGCGCGATCCGGGTGAGGTCGGTGTCGTCCAGGGCGCCGGTCATGCCGCCCGCCTCGGCCCACAGGCCCCAGGCCAGGGAGTGCCCGGGCAGGCCGAGGGCCCGGCGGTGGGCGGCGAGGGCGTCGAGATAGGCGTTGGCGGCGGCGTAATTGGCCTGGCCGGGCGAGCCGAGGGTGGCGGCGGACGAGGAGAACAGCACGAACGCCGACAGGTCCAGGTGGGCGGTGAGTTCGTGCAGGTGCCAGGCGGCGTCCACCTTGGGCCGGAACACGGTGTCGAGCCGTTCGGGGGTGAGGGAGGTGAGCGTGCCGTCGGCGAGGACGCCGGCCGCGTGGATCACGGCGGTCAGCGGCCGGTCGGCCGGTACGGCGTCCAGCACGGCGGCGAGCGCGTCCCGGTCGGCGACGTCGCAGGCCGCGCTCGTCACCTCGGCGCCCAGCGCGGTGAGTTCGGCCGCCAGCTCGCCGGTGGCGCCGCCGCGGCTGAGCAGCAGCAGGTGTCGTACGCCCCGTTCGGCGACCAGGTGCCGGGCGAGGATGCCGCCGAGGGCGCCGGTGGCTCCGGTGAGGAGGACGGTGCCCGTGCCCAGGCTGCCGTCGGCGGGGGTGTCGTCGGTGACGCGGGTCAGGCGCGGCACCAGCAACGCGCCGTCGCGGAGGGCCAGCTGGGGTTCGCCCGTGGCCACGGCCTCGGCCAGCCGCGCCGGGTCCGGCTCCTGCCCCGCCTCGACCAGCACGACGCGGTCCGGGTTCTCCGACTGGGCCGAGCGGACCAGGCCGCCGGCCGCCGCGCCGGCCGGGTCGGTGCCGGTGACGACGACGAGGGTGGTGTCCGCGAGGCGCTCGTCGGCGAGCCGGGTGCGCAGGCCGTCCAGGACCGCCGCCACGGCCGCGCGGGTCTCGGCGGCGCTCGTCCCGGCCGGGGCGTGGAGAACTTCCAGGGCGGGGACGGGTGCCGAGGTGGCCGGTGCCGGCTGCCAGGCCACCGCGTACAGGGCGCCGGCGCGGGCCGAGCGGGCCGCGCCGGCCAGGGCCTCGGTGCGCAGCGGACGCAGGGTGAGCGCGTCGACCGTGGCGACGGGGGCGCCGGCGGGATCGGCGAGCGTCAGGGAGACGGTGCCCTCGCCGGTGGGCCGGACGCGGACGCGCAGCGCGGTCGCGCCGGTGGCGTGCAGCCGGACCCCGGACCAGGCGAACGGCAGCAGCGCCGTGTCCCCGGCGGCGTCGGTGAGGCCGACGGTGTGCAGGGCGGCGTCCGCGAGCGCCGGGTGCAGTCCGAAGCCGTCGGGGGCGGCGTCGGTGGCGACCTCCGCGTACAGGGCGTCCGGGGTGCGCCAGGCGGTGCGCAGGCCCTGGAAGAGGGGGCCGTAGCCGAGGCCGAGGGCGGCGAGTTCGTCGTACAGGCCGTCCAGGGGTACGGGTTCGGCGCCCCTCGGTGGCCAGGCGGTGAGGGGTTCGGGGGTGCCGGGCAGGGTGCCGGTCGGGGCGAGGAGGCCGTCGGCGTGCCGGGTCCAGGGCAGGTCCTCGTCGGGGTGCTCGGGGCGCGACCAGATGGTCACCGGGCGGGTGTCGCCCTCGGGTTCGCCGACGACCACCTGGAGCTGGACGGCGCCGTGCTCGGGCAGCACCAGCGGGGCGTGCAGGGTGAGTTCGGCGAGGTCGCCGCAGCCGACCTGGTCGCCGGCGCGCAGCGCGAGTTCCAGGTGCCCGGTGCCGGGGAACAGCAGCCGGCCGCCGACCCGGTGGTCCGCCAGCCAGGGCTGGGTGCCCGGGGAGAGGCGGCCGGTGAGGACGGCGCCCTCGCGGTCGGCGCGGACCATCGCGGCGCCGAGCAGGGCGTGGTCGGTGGGGGCGAGTCCGGCGGAGGTGACGTCGGCGCCGTTCGCGGTGCTGTCGAGCCAGTACCACTCCCGCTGGAAGGCGTAGCCGGGCAGCGGGACCCGGCGCGGGCGGCGGCCCTCGGCGACGGCGGTCCAGTCGACGGCGGCGCCGTGCGTGAAGGCCTCGCCGAGGGCGCCGAGCAGCCGGTCCCGGCCGCCCTCGTCGCGGCGCAGCGAGCCCACGGCGGCCACGGCGTCGTCGGTCTCCTGGATGCCGACGGTCAGTACGGGGTGCGGGCTGGACTCGATGAACAGCCGGTGTCCGTCGCCGATGGCGGCGCGTACCGCCTGCTCGAACAGGACGGTGCCGCGCAGGTTGGTGTACCAGTACCCGGCGTCCAGTTCCGTGGTGTCGACGGGGGCGCCGGTGACGGTCGAGTAGAACGGCACCTGCGCGGCGCGCGGTGCGATGCCGGCGAGGTCGTCGGCCAGCCGCTCGCGCAGGGTCTCGACGTGCGCGCTGTGGGAGGCGTAGTCCACCGGGAGGCGCTTGGCACGGACCTTCTCCTCCCGGAGCAGGGCGAGGAGTTCGTCCAGGGCGTCGGGGTCGCCGGACACCACGGTGAAGGCGGCGCCGTTGACGGCGGCGACGGAGATCCGCCCGTCCCACGCGGCGATCCGGGCGCGGACGGCGTCGGCGCCCTCCCCGACGGACATCATGCCGCCCGAGCCGGACAGGTGTTCGGCGATGGCCCGCGAACGCAGGGCGACGACCCGGGCCCCGTCCGCCAGCGTGAGGGCGCCGACCGCGCAGGCGGCGGCGATCTCACCCTGCGAGTGGCCGATGACGGCGGCCGGGGTGACGCCGTGGCTGCTCCAGGTGTGCGCCAGGGACACCATCACGGCCCAGAGGAGAGGCTGTACGACGTCCACGCGGTCCAGTTCGCCGCGCAGTTCGGCGTCGAAGTCCCAGTCGGTGTGCGGGCCGAGGGCGGCGGCGCACTCCGCCATCCGGGCGGCGAACACCGGGGACTCGGCGCTGAGCCGGGTGGCCATGCCGGACCACTGGGAGCCCTGGCCGGGGAAGACGAACACGGGCCGGGCGCGGCCGGTGGCGCTGCCCTGGACGAGACCGCGGGCGGTGCCGCCGTCGGCCAACGCGGCCAGCGCGCCCCGCAGTTCGGCGGTGTCGGTGCCGGTGAGCGCGGCGCGGTGGGTGAAGCGGGCGCGGGTGGTGGCCAGGGTCCAGCCGATGCCGGAGGGGTCGAGTCCGGGGTGGGTGTCGAGGTGGGCGAGGAGTGCGGCGGCCCCTCCGGCGAGCGCGGCGGGTGTCCTGGCGCTGAGCAGCCAGGGCACGGCGAGGCCCTCGGGTGCGGTGGGCGCGGGCTGGGTGGGCGCGGGCTCGGCGGGCGCGGGCTCGGCGGGCGCGGGCTCGGCCGGGGCGGGCGGGGCCTGTTCGAGGATGACGTGCGCGTTGGTGCCGGAGATCCCGAACGAGGAGACACCGGCCCGGCGCGGCCGGCCCGGCTGCGGCCACTCCCGCCGCTCGGTCAGCAGCCGGACGTTGCCGGCCGCCCAGTCGACCTTGGTGGAGGGCTGGTCCACGTGCAGGGTCCTGGGCAGTACGCCGTGCCGCATGGCCTGCACCATCTTGATGACACCGGCGACACCCGCGGCGGCCTGCGTGTGCCCGATGTTGGACTTGACCGACCCGAGCCACAGGGGCGCCTCGCGGTCCTGGCCGTAGGTCGCGAGCAGGGCCCCCGCCTCGATCGGGTCGCCCAGGGTCGTACCGGTGCCGTGCGCCTCGACCACGTCGACGTCGGCGGTGGTCAGGCGGGCGTTCTCCAGCGCCGCGAGGATGACCCGTTCCTGCGAGGGTCCGTTGGGGGCGGTCAGGCCGTTGGAGGCGCCGTCCTGGTTGACGGCGGAGCCGCGCACGACGGCCAGCACCTCGTGCCCGTTGCGGCGGGCGTCGGACAGCCGCTCCACGACCAGCACGCCGACGCCCTCGCCCCACACCGTGCCGCCCGCCGCGTCGGCGAAGGCGCGGGTACGGGCGTCGGGGGCGAGCGCGCCCTGCCTGCTGAACTCGACGAACGTCTCCGGGGTCGCCATCACGGCCACGCCCCCGACCAGCGCGAGGCCGGACTCGCCCTGCCGCAGCGACTGCGCGGCCAGGTGCAGCGCGACCAGTGAGGAGGAGCAGGCGGTGTCGACGGAGAGGGAGGGCCCTTCCAGGCCGAGGGTGTAGGCGACGCGGCCGGAGATGATGCTGCCGGAGCCGAAGCTGCCGAAGTAGTCGTGGTACTGCACCCCGGCGAACACTCCGGTACGGCTGCCCTTGAGGCTCAGCGGGTCGATGCCGGCGTGCTCCAGCGCCTGCCAGGACGCCTCCAGCAGCAGTCGCTGCTGGGGGTCCATGACCAGGGCCTCCTTGGGGCTGATGCCGAAGAAGGGGGCGTCGAACTCGCCCGCGTCGTGCAGGAATCCGCCCTCGCCGACGTAGGAGGTGTCGGGGCGCTGCCGGGTGGGGTCGACCAGGCGGTCCACGTCCCAGCCCCGGTTCGCCGGGAAGGCGGAGATCGCGTCGGTGCCGTCGGCGACCAGCCGCCACAGGTCGTCGGGGCCGCGCACGTCACCGGGGTAGCGGCAGGCCATGCCGACGATGGCCAGCGGCTCGTCCGCGCGCGCCGTCCCGCCGCGCCGGGCACCCCGCCGGGCGCCGGTACGGGCTCCACCGACGAGGGTGCCGAGGTGGGCGGCGAGCGCCTCGGGCGAAGGGTGGTCGAAGACGAGAGTGGCGGACAGCCGCTGCCCCAGCTCGGCGGAGAGGGAGTTGCGCAGCTCGATCGCGGCGAGGGAGTCGAACCCGAGGTCCTTGAAGGCCCGGTCGGTCTCCACGCCGACCGGGTCGGTGTGCCCGAGGACGGCGGCGACATGGGCGCGGACCGTGTGCAGCAGCGCCTCGGCGCGCTCCTCCTCCCCGAGTACGGCCATCCGCTCGGTGAACCCGCCGCCGGCGCCCTCGGCGGCGGCCTCCCGGCGCACCGGCCGGCCCGCGAGCGCCCGGAACACGGGGGCGAGATCCGGGCCCTGTGCGCGCAGCGCGGGCAGGTTCAGCCGCACCGGCACCAGCGCCGGACGTCCGGCGCGCACGGCCAGGTCGAACAGGGCGGTGCCGTCCTCGGCCGCCAGGGCGGTCATGCCGCCGCGTGCCATCCGGGCGCGGTCGGCTTCCGCCAGCGAGCTGGTCATGCCCCCGGCCGGCGCCCAGGGACCCCAGGCCAGGGACAGCGCGGGCGCGCCCTGGGCCCGCCGGTGGACGGCGAGGGCGTCCAACAGGGCGTTGGCGGCGGCGTAGTTGCCCTGGCCCGGTGCGCCGACGGTGCCGGCGACGGACGAGAACAGCACCAACGGCACGTCGTCGCCGACGAGTTCGTGCAGGTGCAGGGCGCCCAGTGCCTTCGGGGCGAGGACGGTGTCCAGTCGCCCGGGGGTGAGCGAGGAGACCACGCCGTCGTCCAGGACACCGGCCG
This sequence comes from Streptomyces pyxinicus, assembly GCF_024753135.1. Classification (GTDB taxonomy): domain Bacteria; phylum Actinomycetota; class Actinomycetes; order Streptomycetales; family Streptomycetaceae; genus Streptomyces; species Streptomyces pyxinicus. The sequence continues at coordinate 111,357 of NZ_JANUGP010000012.1, forward strand.
CGTGGACGACGGCGGTCGGCGGGTGGCCGTCCGGGAGGCCGGCCAGGACGGCGGCGAGGGCGGCGCGGTCGGCCACGTCGCAGGCGTGGGCGGTCGCCGTGGCGCCGAGGGCGGCCAGTTCGGCGATCAGCTCGTCCGCGCGGCCCGAGCGGCTGAGCAGCGCGAGGTGCCGGACGCCGTGCGCGATGACCAGGTGCCGGGCGAGGACCGGGCCGAGCCCGCCGGTGGCACCCGTGAGCAGCACGGAGCCCTCGGGGTCGAGAGTCAAGCCAGTTGTGTCGGACGGGACCTCGGCGCGCACGAGGCGGGCCGCGTACGCGGTGCCCGCCCGCAGCGCGGTCTGCGGTTCGCCGGAGGCGAGGACGGCGGGCAGGACGGCGTCGGCGTCCGCGCCGGGTTCCAGGTCGAGCAGGACGAACCGGTCCGGGTTCTCCGATTGGGCGGAGCGCACCAGCCCCCGGACGGCGGCACCGGCCAGGTCGGGCACGTCCTCCCCGGCGACGCTCACCGCGCCCCGGGTGACGACGGCCAGCGGGCGCGGGTCGGCGTCCTGGAGGGCGGCGAGCGCGGTGTGCAGGGCGGCGCGGACGGCGTCGGCGTCGGCGCCCGGGGCGCTGTGCAGCACCCGGTACTCGGCCGCGGGGGCGTCGGAGTCGAGGAGCAGCGGCGCCCAGTCGAGGACGAAGAGGGCGTCGGCGGTGGTGTCGCGGGCGGCGCGCAGGTTCGTCAACGGGCGGGCGGCGAGCCGGGCGACCGTGGCGACGGGGGCGCCGGTCGCGTCGGCGAGGTCGACGGCGAAGGCGTGCTCCCCGTCGGGCACCAGCCGGGCACGCAGCACGGCGGCGCCGACGGCGTGCAGGGTGACGCCCGCGAACAGGAACGGCAGCCGGGCGGTGTCGTCGGCCGAGCCGTCACCGAGCAGGGCGAGGGCGTGCAGGGCGGCGTCGAAGGCGGCCGGGTGCAGGCCGAAGCGGGGCGCGTCGGCGGCGGACCGCTCGGGCAGCCGTACCTCGGCGAAGAGTTCCCCGTCGCGGTGCCAGGCGGCCGTGAGCGCCTGGAAGGCGGGCCCGTACTCCAGGCCGGCGGCGGCGTGCCGCTCGTACAGGCCCGTGGTGTCGAGGGGTTCGGCGTCCTCGGGGGGCCAGACGTCCAGGCGGGTGCCCGGGGTGTCGGTGGCGGCGGTGAGGAGGCCGGAGGCGTGCCGGGTCCAGGGGGCGTCGGCGGGCAGCGACTCGGCGCGGGCGTAGACGTGCACGGTGCGGGCGCCGGCCGGGTCGGGTGCCCCGACGGCGACCTGGACGCGCGTGCCGTCGTCCGCCGGGAGCACCAGCGGCACCTCCAGGGCCAGTTCCTCCAGCCGGCCGCAGCCGACCTGGTCCCCGGCGCGTACGGCGAGTTCGACCAGGGCGGTGCCGGGGACGACGACCGCGCCGCCGACGACGTGGTCGGCGAGCCAGGGGTGGGTGCGGACCGCGAGCCGGCCGGTGAGCACGGCCCCGTCGGAGCCGGCGAGCACGGTGGCCGCGCCCAGCAGCGGGTGGTCGGCGGGGTCGAGGCCGGCGGAGCCCACGTCGCCGACCGGTGCGGACGTCTCGGGCCAGAACCGCTCGCGCTGGAAGGCGGTGGTCGGCAGGTCGACGGTGCGGGCGCCGGTGAACAGCGCCGGCCAGTCCACGCTCGCGCCGGCCGTCCAGAGCCGGCCGAGGGCGGTCAGCAGGGTCTCGGTCTCGTCCCGTTCCCGGCGGCCGGCGGCGGCGAGGACGGCGTCGGTGCCGTCGGCGGCCAGGCACTCGCGGGCCATGGCGGTCAGCACCGCGTCCGGGCCGATCTCCAGGTAGCGGGTGACGCCCTCGGCGGCGAGCGCGCGGATCCCGTCGTGGAAGCGGACCGCCTCGCGTACGTGCCGTACCCAGTACTCCGGGGTGGCGAGGTCCGGGCCCGCGGGGGTGCCGGTGAGGTTGGAGACCAGCGGGAGGGTCGCCCGGTGGAAGGTGAGCCCCGCCACGACCGCGCGGAAGCCGTCCAGCATCGGTTCCATGAGCGGGGAGTGGAAAGCGTGCGAGACCTTCAGCCGGCGGCTCTTGTCGAAGCGGGCGGCGATCGCCTCGGCCTCGTCGGCGTCGCCGGAGATCACCACGGAGTCGGGTCCGTTGACGGCGGCGATGCCGACCCGCCCGGTGAGCAGCGGCCGTACCTCGTCCTCGGTGGCGCGTACGGCGATCATGGCGCCGCCCTCGGGCAGCGCCCCCATCAGCCGGCCGCGCGCGGTGACCAGCGTGACCGCGTCCTTCAGATCGAGGACGCCCGCGACATGGGCGGCGGCTATCTCGCCGACGGAGTGCCCGGCGAGGTGGTCGGGGAGCACACCCCAGGACTCCACCAGCCGGTACAGGGCGACCTCGTAGGCGAACAGCGCGGTCTGGGTGCGGGCGGTGCGGTGCAGCGGGGCGGGGTCGTCGCCGAGGACGAGGTCGCGCAGCTCGGCGTCGCCGGTGCGGGCGCAGATCTCGTCGAAGACACGGGCGAACACCGGGAAGCGGGCGTGCAGTTCGCGGCCCATGCCGGCGCGCTGGGCGCCCTGCCCGGTGAACAGGAACGCGGTCCGGCCCTTGTGGACCCGGCCGGCGGCGGCACCCTGGCCGCCCTCGGCGATCCGGGTGAGGGCCGCGAGGAGCGCGTCGCGGTCGGCGCCGAGGGCCACGACCCGGTAGGGCTGGGCGGTGCGGGTGGCGGCGAGGGAGTACGCCACGTCCACGGGGTCTGCGACGCCTCGCGGGTCCGCCGCGTCCAGCGGGCCTGCCACATCTGGCATGCCCGGTGCGCCGACGGCGGCCAGGAGGCGGGCGGCCTGCTCGCGTACGGCGCGCTCGGTCCGGCCGGACACCACCCACGGCAGCAGCGGGGGCGCCGTACGCGGTGCGGGCTCGGCCGGTGCGTCCGCCTCCGTCGCCGCCGTCTCGGCGGGGGCCTCCTCCAGGATGGTGTGGGCGTTGGTGCCGCTGGCGCCGAAGGAGGAGACGGCGGCCCGGCGCGGGCGGCCGGGGTCGGTCCAGGGCCGGTTCCCGGTGAGCAGCCGGACCTGGCCCTGGTCCCAGTCGACCTTGCCGGACGGCGTCTCGGCGTGCAGGGTCCCCGGCAGGACGCGGTGCCGGATCGCCATGACGGCCTTGATGATGCCGGCGACCCCGGCGGCGGCCTGCGTGTGCCCGATGTTCGACTTGACCGAGCCCAGCCACAGCGGGGTCTCGGGGGCCCGGTCCTGTCCGTAGGTGGCGAGCAGGGCCTGCGCCTCGATGGGGTCGCCGAGGGTGGTGCCGGTGCCGTGCGCCTCCAGCAGGTCCACGTCGGCGGGGCCGAGGCGCGCGGAGGCGAGCGCGGCCCGGATGACGCGCTGCTGAGAGGGGCCGTTGGGGGCGGTGAGGCCGTTGGAGGCGCCGTCCTGGTTGACGGCGGAGCCGCGCACGACGGCCAGCACCTCGTGGCCGTTGCGGCGGGCGTCGGACAGCCGTTCCAGCAGCAGCATGCCGGCGCCCTCGCTCCAGCCGGTGCCGTCGGCGGCGTCCGCGAAGGACTTGCAGCGACCGTCCGGGGCGAGGCCGCGCTGCCGGGAGAACGCGATGAAGTTGCCCGGGGTGGACATCACGGTGGCGCCGCCCGCGAGGGCGAGGCCGCACTCCTTCTCGCGCAGCGCCTGCACGGCCAGGTGCACGGCGACGAGCGCCGAGGAGCAGGCGGTGTCGACGGTGACCGCCGGGCCCTCCAGGCCGAGGGTGTAGGAGACGCGCCCGGAGATGACGGCGGCCAGCACGCCGGTGCCGAGGGCGGCCTCGGTGTCCTGCGGCATCCGGGCCAGCAGGTCCTTGTAGTCCTGGCCGTTGGTGCCCGCGAACACCCCGACCCGGGCGCCGTGCACCGAGCCGGGGGCGATCCGGGCGCGTTCCAGTGCCTCCCACGACACCTCAAGGAGCAGCCGCTGCTGGGGGTCCATGGTGACCGCCTCGCGGGGGCTGATGCCGAAGAAGTCCGGTTCGAACCCGGCCGCGTCGGCCAGGAAGCCGCCGCGCCGGACGTAGCTCTTGCCGGTGGCGTCCGGGTCGGGGTCGTAGAGCGCGTCGACGTCCCAGCCGCGGTCGGCGGGGAAGTCGCCGATGGCGTCGGTGCCGTCGTGGACGAGCCGCCAGAACTCCTCCGGGGTGGTGACGCCGCCGGGGAAGCGGCAGCTCATCCCGACGATGGCGATGGGTTCCCGGTCCTGGGTCTCCACCTCGCGCAGCCGCTGCCGGGTCTGGGCCAGGTCGGCGGAGACCCGCTTGAGGTAGGAGAGCAGCTTGTCGTCGTTGGTCATCGGGTGTCGCCACTCCTGTGCGAAGAGGTGGACCGGGGCGCGGCCGGGGTGTCGTGGCAGGGCGGCCTCACGCCGAGCCGAGTTCGTTGTCGATGAAGGCGAAGACGTCGTCGGCGGAGGCGTCCTCCAGCCGGCCGGCGACGGCGGTCGCGTCCTGGCCGAGGGTCTTGGTGAGGTCGCCGAGCAGGGTCTGGAGGCGGGTGGTGATCCGGCCCTGTTCGATGTCCTCGGCGGTGAGGTCGCCGAGGCGGGCCGCGACCCGTTCGAGTTCGGCGACGACGGTGTCCACGGAGGTGTCCTCGCCCGCGAGTTCGGTGCCCAGGTGTTTGGCGAGGGCGGCGGGGGTGGCGTAGTCGAAGATGAGCGTGGCCGGCAGCGGCACCCCGGCGGCGGTGCTGATCCGGTTGCGCAGGTCGACGGAGGTGAGGGAGTCGAAGCCGAGGTCGCGGAAGGCGGTGGCCGGCTCCACGGCGTCGGGGTCCGGGTAGCCGAGGACCGCCGCGGCCTGCCCGCACACCAGCTCCTGGAGGGCGTGCTCGCGTGCGCCGCCGGTGAGCCCGGCGAGCTTCTCGGCGAACCCGTCCACCGCGCCGGTGTCCCGCGCGGCAGCGCCGGCCCGGGCCTCGGGCAGCGCAGAGAGCAGGGGGCTGGGGCGGGTGGCGGTGAACGCGGGCGCGAACACGGACCAGTCGACGTCGGCGACGGTGACGGTGGTGTCGCCGCCGTCCAGGGCGCGGTGCAGCGCGGTGAGGGCGCGGCCGGGGTCGAGGACGGACATGCCGAGGGCGCGGGCGGCGGAGCGGACGCCGCCGTGGGCGGCCATGCCGTCGCCGCCCCAGGGGCCCCAGGCGACGGAGGTCGCGGGCAGTCCGGCGGCGCGCCGGTGTTCGGCCAGGGCGTCCAAGCAGGCGTTGGCGGCCGCGTAGTTGGCCTGTCCGGCGCCGCCGACGGTGGCGGTCAGGGAGGAGAACAGCACGAACGCCGACAGGTCCCGGCCGGCGGTGAGGTCGTGCAGGTGCCGGGCGGCGTCGGCCTTGGGGGCGAGGACGGACGCGAACCGGTCGGGGGTCAGCGCGTCCAGCACACCGTCGTCGAGGACGCCGGCCAGGTGGAACACGGCGGTCAGCGGCTGCTCTTCGGGTACGGCGTCCAGCAGGTCGGCGAGTGCCTCGCGGTCGGCGACGTCGCAGGCGGCGAGGGTCACCGGGGTGCCGACGTCGGTGAGTTCGCGCACCAGGTCGGCGGCGCCGGGCGCGTCCGGGCCCCGGCGGGAGGTGAGCAGCAGGTGCCCGGCGCCCTCGGCGGCGAGCCAGCGGGCGACGGCCGCGCCGACGGCACCGGTGGCACCGGTGACCAGGACGGTGCCGGACGGCTTCCAGGGTGCGCCCGCGCGGGCCGGGGCGGGTTCGAGGCGCCGTCCGAAGACGCCGGTCTCGCGGACGACGATCTGGTCCTCGCCGCCGGCGTCGCCGAGCAGCGCGGCCAGCCGGGCGAGGATCGCGGGGCCGGTCTCGACGGGCAGGTCGATCAACCCGCCCCAGCGGTCGGGGTGTTCCAGGGCGGCGACCCGGCCGAGCCCCCACACCCCGGCCTGCGCGAATCCGGTGACGGCGGCGGCCGTCCCGTGCGCGACGGCGTCCCGGGTGACGCACCACAGCGGCGCGGTGAGCCGGGCGTCCCCGAGGGCCTGGACCAGGGCGGCGGTCGCGGTGAGCGGGGTGGCCGGTGCCGGCAGGGACAGCACGCCGTCCACGCCGTCGTATCCGGTGAGCAGCGCTGCCAGGGTGGCCCGGTCGGCGGTGTCCGGTGCCGTCAGGGTGTCGATCCGCAGACCGTGTGCGGTGAGGCCGGTGAGGACGGCGGTGGTCCAGGGGTCGTCGCCGGCCGGGACGACCGCGAGCCAGTGGCCGCCGCGGGCCGGGGTGGCGGCGGGGGCCAGCGGCTGCCAGGTGACGCGGTGCCGCCAGCCGTCGGCGGTGGCGTGGGCGCTGCGCCGCTCGTGCCAGGCGGCCAGGGCGGGGACGACGGCGGCGACGGACGCCTCGTCGGTGACGCCGAGTGTGGCGGCGACGGCGGGCACGTCCTGGTCCCGGACCAGTTCCCAGAACGGGTCGGCCGCGTCGCCGCCCGTGCGGGCCCCCGCCGCGCGTTCGGCCTGGAGGATGGGGGCGTCCTCCCAGTGCCGGTCGCGGCGGAACGGGTAGGTGGGCAGGTCGACCTTGCGGCCCCCGGCGAACACCGCCGTCCAGTCGGGTCCGGTGCCGGTCAGGTGCAGCCGGCAGACGGCGTCGAGCAGGGCGGCGTCCTCGTCGCGGTCGCGCCGCTGGGCGCCGATGACGTGCGGGACGACGTCCTGGGCCAGGTTGGTGAGCACCGAGTCCGGGCCGACCTCCAGGAAGCGGGTCGCGCCCTCGGCGGCCAGGGTGCTGACGCCGTCGTGGAAGCGGACGGCCGCGCGCACGTGCCGTACCCAGTAGTCGAGCGAGGTGAGTTCGTCGGCGAGGCGGCCGGTGACGTTGGAGACGACCGGCAGGGCCGGCTCGTGGAAGGTGAGTTGGGCGAGCACCTCGCGGAAGGCGTCGAGCATGGGGTCCATGCGGTGCGAGTGGAAGGCGTGCGACACCTTCAGCCGGGTCGACTTCTCGACCCGGGCGGCGACCGCGAGGACGGCGTCCTCGTCACCGGAGATCACCACCGCGCGGGGGCCGTTGACGGCCGCGATGTCCACGCCGTCGGTGAGCAGCGGGACGACCTCGGCCTCGGTGGCCAGTAGGGACACCATCGCGCCCCCGGCGGGCAGGTCCCGCATCAGCCGGCCGCGCGCGGCGACCAGCGTGACCGCGTCCCCCAGGTCGAGCACGCCGGCGACGTGCGCGGCGACGATCTCGCCGACGGAGTGCCCGGCGAGCAGGTCCGGGCGGACGCCCCAGTGTTCCAGCAGCCGGTACAGGGCGGTCTCGAAGGTGAACAGGGCCGCCTGCGTGTACAGGGTCCGGTGCAGCGGCGGGGGGTCGGTGTCCCGGTCGGCCATCACCTCGCGCAGTGGCCGGTCGAGATGGGGGTCGAAGGCGGCGCAGATCTCGTCGAAGGCGGCGGCGAACACCGGGAACGCGGCGTACAGGGTGCGGCCCATGCCGGGGCGCTGGGAGCCCTGCCCGGAGAACAGCACGCCGAGCAGGCCGGGTTCGGGGGCGACGACGGGTGCCTGGGTGCCGTCGGCGACGGCGCGCAGCCCGGCGAGGAGTTCGTCCCGGTCGCGGCCGGTGACGGCGGCCCGGTGGGTGAACACCGCGCGGGTGGTGGCCAGGGAGTGTCCGACGTCGTACGGGTCGAGGTCACCGGCGACCGCGAGCAGCCGCTCGGCCTGCCGCCGTACCGCGTCGGCGCCCTTGCCGGACAGCACCCAGGGGATGACGGGCAGCGCGGCCCGCTCGGTGTCGGCCGGTGCGGTGTCGGCGGCCGGGGCCTGCTCCAGGATGGTGTGGGCGTTGGTGCCGGAGATGCCGAAGGAGGACACGCCGGCCCGGCGGGGGCGGCCGTCGGGGGTGTCCCAGGGGCGGGGCTCGGTGAGCAGCCGGACGTCCCCGGCGCTCCAGTCGACGGCGGTGCTCGGCGTCTCGGCGTGCAGGGTGCGGGGCAGGGTGCCGTGCCGCATGGCCATGACCATCTTGATGATGGCGCCGACTCCGGCCGCGGCCTGCGGGTGGCCCATGTTGGACTTGATGGAGCCGAGCCAGACGGGCTGGTTCGCGGGCCGGTCCTGGCCGTAGGCGGCGATGACGGCCTGCGCCTCGATGGGGTCGCCGAGGGTGGTGCCGGTGCCGTGCGCCTCGACGGCGTCGATGTGGTGCGGGGTGAGCCGGGCGTCGGCGAGGGCCTGCCGGATGACCCGGACCTGCGCGGGTCCGCTGGGCGCGGTCAGGCCGTTGGAGGCACCGTCCTGGTTGACGGCGGAGCCGCGCACCACGGCCAGCACCTCGTGGCCGTTGCGCAGCGCGTCGGACAGCCGCTCCACCAGCAGCATGCCCGCGCCCTCGGCCCAGGCGGCGCCGGCCGCGTCGGCGGAGAAGGAGTGGCAGCGGCCGTCGGGGGACAGCGCCCGGCGCTCGCTGAACTCGACGAACATCTCGGGGCCGGCCATGACGGCGGCGCCGCCCGCCAGCGCCAGGGAGCACTCCCCCTTGCGCAGCGACTGGATCGCGGAGTGCAGCGCGACCAGGGAGGAGGAGCAGGCGGTGTCCATGGTGACCGCCGGGCCCTCCAGGCCGAGGGTGTAGGCGATCCGGCCGGAGACGATGCTGCCGGAGATGGTGCCGCCGACGTAGTCGTGGTGCATCAGGCCGACGAAGACGCCGGTGGGGGTGCCCTTCACGGTGGTGGGGTCGATGCCGGCGCGTTCGAAGGCCTCCCAGGTGACCTCCAGCAGCAGCCGCTGCTGCGGGTCGGTGCCGGGGGCGTCCTTGGGGCTGATGCCGAAGAACGCGGGGTCGCACTCGGCGGCGTCGTGCAGGAACCCGCCGTGCCGGACGTAGGACTTGCCGGGGGCGCCGGGCTCGGGGTCGTAGATCGCCTCGATGTCCCAGCCGCGGTCGGTGGGGAACTCGGTGACGACGTCGACGCCCTCGTCGACGATCCGCCACAGGTCCTCCGGGGTGCGCACTCCGCCGGGGTAGCGGCAGCCCATACCGATGACGGCGACGGGCTCGCGGTCCTGCTCCTCCAGCTCGCGCACGCGGCGGCGGCTGCGCTCCAGCTCGGTCGTGGCCCGCTTGAGGTAGTCGCGGAGTTTGCCGGCCGTGGCCGAGTCTTCCATCACAGGGCTCCCAGTTCGTTGTCGATCCTGGCGAAGAGTTCGTCGTCGCTGGCGTCCCGGAAGTCCTCCGGCGCCTCGGGCGCGCCGGGGCGCTCGCGGGTGTCCTGCCAGGTGCGCAGCAGCGCTTCGAGGCGCGCGGTGACACGGGCGTGGCTGCCGTCCTGGTCGGGCAGGGCGTGCAGGGCCGCCTCGACGCGGTCGAGGTCGGTGAGCGCCGACCGGGTGAGGTCGGCCGGTCCGGGCACCAGGGCGGTCTTGAGGTGGGCGGCGAGGGCCAGCGGGGTGGGCTGGTCGAAGACGAGCGTCGCGGGCAGTGTCAGTCCGGTGGCGCCGGCGAGGAGGTTGCGCAGTTCGACGGCGGCGAGCGAGTCGAACCCCATCTCCTGGAAGGCGCGCCCCGGGTCCACCGCGCCCGGCGAGGGATGTCCGAGGACTCCGGCGACGTGGACGCGGACCAACTCCAGCAGGACGCGGTCGCGTTCGGCGTCGGACAGCGGGGCGAGCCGGTCCCGCCAGGAGTCGCCGGCCGCGCCCGGCGCGGGTCCGGCGCCGCGCCGCCGGGCGGGCCTGACCAGGCCGCGCAGCAGGGCGGGTACGCCGTCGGGGCGGGCGCGCACCGCCGAGGTGTCCAGGCGTACGGGCACCACGACCGCGTCCTCGGCGCCGAGCCCGGCGTCGAAGGTGCGCAGCCCCTGGGCCGGGGTCAGGGCGGGCAGGCCGAGCCGGCGCAGCCGCTCCAGGTCGGCGGCGTCGATGCCGTCGCTCAGGCCGCCGGTCCCGGACCACAGCCCGTAGGCGAGGGAGACGGCGGGCAGGCCGAGGGAGCGGCGGTGGGCGGCGAGTCCGTCCAGGAAGGTGTTGGCGGCGGCGTAGTTGGCCTGGCCACCGCCGACCAGCAGACCGGCGGTGGAGGACAGCAGCACGAACGCCGACAGGTCCCGGTCGCGGGTGAGTTCGTGCAGGTTCCAGGCGGCGTCCACCTTGGGCCGCAGCACCCGGTCGACCTTCCCGGCGTCGAGGGTGGCGAGGACGCCGTTGTCGACGACGCCGGCGGCGTGGACGACGGCCCGGATCCGGTGCCGGTCGAGCAGCGCGGCGAGGTCGGCGCGGTCGGCGGCGTCACACCGGGCGAGGATCACCTCGGCACCCAACTCCTCCAGCTGCGCGCGCAGTTCATCGGCGCCGGGGGCGTCGGGGCCGCGTCGCCCGGCCAGCAGCAGGCGCCGGACGCCGCGCTCGGTGACCAGGTGGCGGGCGATCAGCGCGCCGAGGCCGCCGGTGCCGCCGGTGATCAGGACGGTGCCGTCGGGGTCCCAGGCGGGCGGGCTCCCGGGCTTGGCGCGGGCCAGTCGCGGCACCCTCACCTCACCATCCCGGATCGCGATCTCCGGTTCGTCGGCGCCGAGTTGGGCGGCCAGGGCGGCTTCGGGGGCGGTGCTGCCGTCGGTGTCGAGCAACAGGAACCGGCCAGGGTTCTCGGCCTGGGCGGCGCGGACCAGCCCGTGCAGGGCGGCGTGGCCGAGGTCGCCGGTGCGCAGCAGCACGGCGAGCCGGCGGCCGGCGCAGCGTTCGTCGTCCAGCCAGGCGCGCAGGGTGTCCAGGGCGGTGTGTACCCGGTCCCGGACCAGGGCGGGCAGGTCGGTGCCGGGCGTGGCCGGTACGGCCCACACCACCAGGTCGGGCACCGGTCCGGCGGCGAGCAGGGCGGCCAGGCCGGGGTACCGGCGCGCGTCGAGGCCGGCGGCGTCACCGATGACGGCGAAGGCGGGGGGACCGGCGGCGGCCGGGCCGGGCGCGGGCACCAGGTCGACCCGGTACAGCGGGTCGTCGCCGTCCCCGGCGAGCTGCTCGGCGGAGACCGGACGGGCCACGAGGCTGCGTACGGTCGCCACGGGGGCGCCGGTGGTGTCGGTGAGGGTCAGGGCGACGGCGTCGGGACCGGCCGGGGCCAGGTGCAGACGCAGGGTGTCGGCGCCCGCCGCGTGCAGGGTGACCCCGCCCCAGGCGAACGGCAGCACCGCCTGCCCGCCCGGCAGGTCGAGCAGGTTGACGTGCAGGACGGCGTCCAGCAGCGCCGGGTGCAGGCCGAAGGCGGCGGCACCGGCGCGGGCGCTCTCGGGCAGGGCCGCCTCGGCGAACAGCTCGTCCCCGCGCCGCCACATCGCGCGCAGGCCCTGGAACACCTCGCCGTAGCCGTACCCGGTGCGGGCCAGGCCGGGGTACAGGCCTTCCAGGTCCACGGGCTCGGCGCCGTCCGGCGGCCAGGCGGCCGGCCCGGCCGGGTCCGCCGCCTCCCCGGCGGCGGTCAGGAAGCCGGAGGCATGGCGGGTCCAGGGGGCGTCGGGGCTTTCGGTACGGCGCGACCACACGGTCAGCTCGCGGCGCCCGTCCCGGTCCCCGCCGACGGCGGCCTGGACGGCGAGCGCGCCCTGCTCGGGCAGGATCAGCGGGGCGTGCAGGGTGAGTTCGTCGACGCCGGCGCAGCCGGTGCGCTCGGCGGCCTGGAGGGCCATCTCCACGAAGGCGGTGCCGGGCAGCAGCACGGTGCCGTGGACGGCGTGGTCGGCGAGCCAGGGCTGGGCGGCGCGGGAGAGCCGGCCGGTGAGGACCGCTCCCCCGGTGTCGGGCAGTTCGGCGACGGCGGTCAGCAGCGGGTGCCCGGTGGCGCTCTGGCCGAGTCCGTCGGCGTCGCCGGTGCCGCCCGCCCCGGCGTCCAGCCAGAGGCGTTCGCGCTGGAAGGCGTAGGTGGGCAGGTCGGTGCGGCGGGCCCCGTGCGGGGCGAGGAAGGCCGCCCAGTCGACCGGGGTGCCGGCCGCGTGCAGGTGGGCCACGGCGGTGACCAGGTCGCGTTCCTCGTCGCCGTCGCGGCGCAGCCCGGCGAGGGCGGTGCTGTCCTCGGGCAGGCAGTCCCCGGCCAGGGCGGTCAGGGCCGCGTCCGGGCCGACTTCGAGGAAGGTCCGCGCGCCCAGGTCGTGCAGGGCGGCCAGGGCGGGGGCGAAGCGGACGGGTTGGCGGACGTGGTCCACCCAGTAGGCGGGGCCGGCGAGTTGGGCGGGATCGGCGGGGGCTCCGGTGAGGGTGGAGACGACCGGGATCGTGGGCGGCTGGAAGGAGCAGTGGGCGGCGGCCTCGGCGAAGTCGGCCAGCATCGGTTCCATCAGCGGCGAGTGGAAGGCGTGCGACACCGTCAGCCGCCTGCTCTTCTCGAAGCGCGCCGCGAGGGCGTCCACGGCGTCCTCGGTACCGGATATCACCACCGAGCGGGGCCCGTTGACGGCGGCGAGGCCGACCCGGCCGTCCAGGTACGGGGCGACCTCCGCCTCGGTGGCGCGCAGCGCGGCCATGGCACCGCCCGCCGGGAGGGCCGCCATCAGGGTGCCGCGCGCGAGGACGAGCCGTACGGCGTCCGGCAGGGACAGCACCCCGGCGACGTGCGCGGCGGCGAGTTCGCCGACGGAGTGCCCGGCGAGCAGGTCGGGGACCACCCCCCAGGACTCCAGCAGCCGGTACAGGGCGACCTCGGTGGCGAACAGGGCGGTCTGCGCGTAGTCGGTACGGGTCAGCAGGGCGGCGTCGGTGTCGATCACCTCGGCGAGCGGCCGCTCCAGGCCCTGGTCGGCGAGCGCGCACACGGCGTCGAAGGCCTCGGCGTAGGCGGGGAAGGCCCGGTGCAGGGCCCGGCCCATGCCGAGGCGCTGGGCGCCCTGCCCGGTGAAGAGGAAGGCCGTCCTGCCGCCGGCCGGGGTGAGCGGGGCGGCGGTGGCGAGCCGGTCGAGCAGCTCGCCGGTGTCGCGACCGACGGCGACGGCGCGGTGCTCGAACCGGCCACGGGTGGTGGCCAGCGACAGCGCGATGTCGGCGGGGCGGGCCCCGGGACGGGCGGCGAGGTGCTCGCGCAGCCGCGCGGTCTGCCCGGCGAGGGCGCCCGGGGTACGGCCGCTGACGATCCAGGGCACCCAACCCCCTTGCCCCGTCGCCGGGTTGGGCTCGCTCTCCGGCACGGGGGCCTGCTCCAGGACGACATGGGCGTTGGTGCCGCTGATGCCGAAGGAGGAGACGGCGGCCCGGCGGGGGTGCCCGGTCTCGGGCCACGGCCGCCGCTCCAGGGCGAGTTCGACGGCGCCGGCGCTCCAGTCCACCTGGTCCGTGGGGGTGTCGACGTGCAGGGTGGGCGGCACCTCGGCGTGCCGCATGGCCTGCACCATCTTGATGACACCGGCGACCCCGGCCGCCGCCTGGGTGTGCCCGAGGTTGGACTTCACCGAGCCCAGCAGCAGCGGCCGTTCGGCGGGGTGTTCCCTGCCGTAGGTGGCGAGCAGGGCTCCGGCCTCGATGGGGTCGCCGAGCGAGGTGCCGGTGCCGTGCGCCTCGACCACGTCGACGTCGGCGGCGCCGAGCCCGGCGGCGGCCAGGGCCTGCCGGATGACGCGCTGCTGGGAGGGGCCGTTGGGGGCGGTCAGGCGGCTGCTGGCGCCGTCGGAGTTGACGGCGCTGCCCCGGATCACGGCGAGCACCGGGTGCCCGTGCCGCTGCGCGTCGGCGAGCCGCTCCAGCAGCAGCATGCCGGCGCCCTCGCCCCAGCCGGTGCCGTCGGCGGCGGCGGCGAACGCCTTGCAGCGGCCGTCGGGTGAGAGTCCGCGCTGGCGGCTGAAGTCGACGAAGGTCTCGGGTGTGGACATCACGGTGACGCCGCCGGCCAGGGCGAGCGAGCACTCGCCCGACTGGAGCGCGCGGACCGCCCAGTGCAGGGCGACCAGGGAGGAGGAGCAGGCGGTGTCGACGGTGACGACCGGGCCCTCCAGGCCGAAGGTGTAGGCGACGCGGCCGGAGGCGATGCTGGCGGCGCTGCCGTTGGCGAGGTAGCCGTCGAGGTCGTCGGGTACGGAGGTGAGGCGGGTGGCGTAGTCGTTGTACATGACGCCGGCGAACACGCCGGTGCGGCTGCCGCGCAGGGTGGCGGGGACGATGCCGGCCCGTTCGAAGGCGTCGTGGGAGGTTTCCAGCAGCAGCCGCTGCTGGGGGTCCATGGCGAGGGCCTCGCGGGGGCCGATGCCGAAGAAGTCGGGGTCGAAGTCGGCGGCGTCGTGCAGGAATCCGCCGGTGCGGGCGTAGGTCCGGCCGGGGGCGTCAGGGTCGGGGTCGTAGAGGGCGTCCACGTCCCAGCCGCGGTCGACGGGGAACCCGGACACGGCGTCGGTGCCGGACGCGACCAGCTCCCACAGGTCCTCGGGGGTGGTGATACCGCCGGGGTAGCGGCAGCCGATGCCGACCACGGCGACCGGGCCGTGTGCGCGTTGCTCGGTCTCGCGCAGCCTGCGCCGCGCTTCCCGCAGGTCGGCGGTGGTCCGCCTGAGATAGTCGAGCAGCTGCTCTTCGTTGGTCACCAGCGCGCCATCCGATCGGGATCGAAGTGAGGGCCTCGGCCGTACGGACCTCTCCGGAGGGCCTCGGCTCCACTCACCCCCCGCTGTCGGAGGCTAGGCAGGGGGCGGCGGGGCAGGACACCCCTACGGCCCCCAGGGGGGCGTGCGCTGGTTTAAGGGGGGCCGACGGTGCCGCGGCTACCGCCCGTCGGGGAGGTCGGCGCCGTACGCGACCTCCCGCTGCCCGGCCAACTCCGCCAGTACAGCGCCCAGATGACCGGTGACGGCGTCGTGGCCGGCGGCACCGAGGACGAGGCGGTGCGGCGGGTCCGCCTGCTCCATGGCCGCGATCACGGCGCGGGCGCCCCGGCGGGGGTCGCCGGGCTGCCGGCCGTCCTGCTCGATCATGGACGCGCGGACGGACTCCACCAGCGGCAGGTAGGCGTCGACCGTCTCGGTGACGGGTTCCTCGGCGAACCCGGCGTACGCGCTGGTGCGGAAGGCGCCCGGTTCGACGGCGAGCACCCTGATCCCGAACGGCGCCACCTCCTCGCGCAGCGTCTCGGTCAGTCCCTCGACGGCGAACTTCGCGGCACTGTAGTAGCCGAACGCGGGCACGCCCCGCAGCCCGGCGACGGAGGACATGTTCACGATCCAGCCGCCGCCCCGGGCCCGCATCCCCGGCAGGACGGCCCGCAGGACGTCCACGACGGCGAAGAAGTTCAGCTCGAAGGAGCGTCTGACGTCGGGGTCCGGGCTCCCCTCCACGGAGCCGTACCAGCCCCTGCCCGCGTTGTTGACCAGGACGTCGATGCCGCCGAACCGCTCCTCGGCGGTGGCGACGGCGGTGCGGATGGCCGCGCTGTCGGTGACGTCGAGCGGCAGGACGAGCACGGCGTCACCGTGCTGCCGTGCCCAGTCGTCGAGCAGGTGGGGTCGGCGGGCGGTGAGGACGACGCGGTCGCCGCGCTCGCGGGCCGCGTCGGCGTAGGCCAGGCCGAAGCCGCCCGGGGTGCCGCCGGTGATGAACCAGGTTTTCATGCGTCCCTCTCGGTGCTGCCGGGGTCAGGGTTCGATGACGAGGTCGCGGATCAGTTCCCGGTCGCGGCCATCACCGGTGTGCTCGGCGCGGAGGAACGTGGTGGTGTACGTGTACGTGTACGCGGACGTGGCGCGCCGCAGCCACGCCTCGATCCGGTCGGTCCCCCGGTGGGCGCGGCCGTCGTCGGTGACGGTGGCGTCGGGGGTGAAGAGGGCCGTGGCCGCGACGGCGTCCCCCACGTGGTGGGCCCGCGGGTAGCGCCGCACGATGCCGGGCACGTCGGTAGTGCCGATGCCGGCACCGTCGGGTACGTCGGTCATGACTGCCTCCCGGAGATATCCCCCGGAGAAGTGACTGCTAGAATCGAAGTCAGTGACTTTCACCTTAGCAGTGACCAGGAAGGGGTGCCGTCATGGCGAGCCGCGTCAGGCTGGAAGACCGGGAGTGCCCGCTGTCGACCACGGTGCGGCACGTCGGCGAGTGGTGGACGCTGCTGCTCCTCCACGACGCCTTCGACGGCTTCACGCGCTTCGACCAGTTCCAGCAGAGCCTGGGCATCTCCACCAGCATGCTCACCACGCGCCTGAAGACGCTGGTCGCCGACGGGCTGCTGGAGCGGCGGCCCTACCAGACCAACCCGGTGCGCCACGAGTACGTGCTGACCGGGCGGGGGCGCTCCCTGCGGCCGGTGATCGTCGCGCTGGCCGCCTGGGGCAACCGGCACCTGGAGCCGGCGGACCGCTCCATGATCCTGGTCGACGCCGAATCCGGCGAGGAGGCCGACCCTGTGGTGGTCGACGCGCGCACCGGCCGCCCGATCGACGACAGCGAGGCGTACGTGTTCACCGCCGGCCCCGCCGCCGGGCCGGGCATGCGTGCCCGGTACACCGAACTCGACCGGAAGCGGACGGCCCGGCGCGGTGCCCTCGGCGCCGCAGATCGAGATGCCCCGGCCCCGGGCGCGGGTTAGCGTTTCCCCGTGAGCCGAGTCGCCGTGTCAGAGGCGCGCGTTCGACAGGCCGGTATGCTCCGTGGCACCCGTGTCCCCCCACCCACGCGCCCGAGGATTCCGGCTGCCTGAGCGGAGGTTTCCCGATGGGGACAGTCACCACCGGCGACGGCACGGTCCTCTTCTACAAGGACTGGGGCCCGCGCGACGGTCAGCCGATCGTCTTCCACCACGGATGGCCGCTGAGCGCCGACGACTGGGACAACCAGCTGCTGTTCTTCCTGTCGCACGGCTATCGCGTCATCGCGCACGACCGGCGCGGCCACGGCCGCTCCACGCAGTCCGCCACCGGCCACGAGATGGACACCTACGCCGACGACGTGATCGCGCTGACCGACGCCCTCGACCTCCGGGGAGCCGTCCACATCGGGCACTCGACCGGCGGCGGCGAGGTGGCGCGCTACGTCGCCCGCGCCGAGCCGGGACGGGTCGCCAAGGCGGTCCTGGTGAGCGCGGTGCCACCGATCATGCTCAGGACGGAGTCGAACCCGGGCGGCCTGCCGATCGAGGTGTTCGACGGCTTCCGCAGGGAACTGGCCGCCAACCGCGCCCAGTTCTACATCGACGTCGCCTCGGGCCCGTTCTACGGCTTCAACCGGCCCGGCGCCAAGGTGTCCCAGGGAATGATCGACAACTGGTGGCGGCAGGGCATGGCGGGTGCGGCGAACGCCCACTACGAGTGCGTCAAGGCGTTCTCCGAGACCGACTTCACCGAGGACCTGAAGAAGATCGAGGTCCCGGTCCTGGTCTGCCACGGCACCGACGACCAGGTGGTGCCGTACGAGGACGCGGGACCGCTGTCGGCGAAGCTGCTGAAGAACGGCACCCTCAAGACCTACGACGGCCTGCCGCACGGCATGCTGACGACCAACCCGGACGAACTGAACCCGGACCTGCTGGAGTTCGTGCGGTCGTGACGGGGTGCCGCCCGGGGGCCGTGCCCATGCGCGCGCACGGTCCCCGGGCGACGGCTCAGCCGGCCATCACCGGCTCGGACACCGGCGCCGGCACCGGCCGCTCGGTGTGCAGTTGACGGGTGACCTCGGTCAGGTCGGTGATGAACATGCGCGCGAGGTCGGCCGTGAACCCGGTGCGCACCACCAGACGGAGCACGGAGACGTCGTGGCAGGGCGCCGGGAAGGTGTAGGCGGGCAGGTGCCAGCCCCGGGCGCGCATGGCGTGGGAGACGTCGAAGACGGTCAGGCCCCGGGTGCCGGGCGCCAACCGGAAGGCGAACGCGGGGAGTTCGGAGCCGTCCGTGACCAGCTCGTAGGGCGCGATCGCCGCGATCCGGGAGGCGAGCGCGCGAGCGGTCGTGCGGGACTGCGCCGCCAGCTCCCGCATGCCCTCGAAGCCGTACCGCAGGAAGCTGTAGTACTGGGCGACGACATGGGCGCCGGGGCGGGAGAAGTTGAGGGTGAAGCTGGGCGAACGGCCGCCCAGGTAGTCGACCTCGAACACCAGGTCGTCCGGCAGCGCCTCGGCGTCCCGCCACAGGGCCCAGCCGAGACCGGGGAAGACGTGCCCGTACTTGTGCCCCGAGGTGTTGATGGAGGCGACCCGTTCGAGCTGGAAGTCCCACATCAGGCCGGGGTCGAGGAACGGCGCCACCAGGGCGCCGGACGCGCCGTCGACGTGCACGGGGATGTCGGTGCCGGTGGCGGCCTGGTAGCCGTCCAGGGCCATGCAGATGTCGGCGACCGGCTCGTAGGAGCCGTCGAAGGTGGAGCCGAGGATCGTGACGACGCCGATGGTGTTGTCGTCGCAGTAGGCGGTGAGGGTGTCGGCGGTGAGGTGGTAGCGGCCCGGCTCCATGGGAACGTAACGGGGCTCCACGTCGAAGTAGTTGGCGAACTTCTTCCAGCACACCTGGACGTTCGCCCCCATCACGAGGTTGGGCCGCGCGGTGTCCTTGCCCTGGGCCCGCCGGCGGGCCGCCCAGCGGCGCTTGAGGGCGAGGCCGCCGAGCATGGCGGCCTCGCTGGAGCCGGTGGTGGAGCAGCCGCGCACCCGCTCCGGGCTCGGCGCGTGCCAGAGCCGGGCGAGCATCCGCACGCAGCGCTCCTCCATGGCGGTGATCTGCGGGTACTCGGCGCGGTCCGCGAGGTTCTTCTCGGCGGTCTCGGCCATGAGTTGGCGTGCCTGGGGCTCCATCCAGGTGGTGACGAAGGTGGCGAGGTTGAGGCGTGCGTTGCCGTCGAGCATCAGCTCGTCGCGTACCCGGCGGCAGATCAGGTCGGGCGACGACGGGGACTCGGGCAGCTCGTCGACCGGCAGCAGCAGGTCGTCGGCGGGCGGGTGGCCGAAGCCGGGCGGAGGGGTCGGGGTGGTGTGTCGGGTGTCGGGCATGACGTCGGTGTTCGGGAGGGGCATGAGTGCCTCGAAGCCTTTCTGGTCCGTGCGGCCCACGTGCTCCCGACGCTAGACCTCCCCGCGATCCGACATATGTGCCGATTACACCGATCAAGCGACCGGTTTGCGCACTGATGAACTGTATTTTCCCTTGGCCATACGGGACCCGGCCTGCCCTTTGCCCACGGCCCCCCGTTCACGGCACTTCCCCCTCTCCCCCGCTCACAGCACCCGCTGCCGCCGCCCCAGCCAGGTCTGCGCCACCACGACCACCGCGAGGAACGCCCCGCTGACGACCTGCTGGTAGGCCGAGTCCAGGGAGCCGATCTGGTTGATGACGTTCTGGATCACCTTCAGCAGCGCGACGCCGACCAGGGTGCCGCTCAGGTAGCCGAAGCCGCCGGTGAGCAGGCAGCCGCCGATGACGACGGCCGAGATGGCCTCCAGTTCCATGCCGGAGCCGAGGATCGTCACGCCCGACACCAGCCAGGCCGCGTTCAGCGCGCCGGCCAGGCCCGCGCACAGCCCGGACAGGGCGTAGACGGAGACCTTGGTACGGGCGACGGGTGCGCCCATCAGGGCCGCCGCGTCCTCGTTGCCGCCGACGGCGTACACGTACTGCCCGAAGCGGGTGCGCCGGAGGACGACCGCGCCGAGCACGAACAGCGCGAGCGTGATCCACACCGGCACCCCGACGCCGAGCAGCGAGTCCTGCCCGAGCTTCGCGAAGAAGGAGTCCTTCGCGACCAGGTAGGTCCGCGAGCCCTCGTCGGTGAGGGCCAGCAGGAGGCCGCGCGCCCCGAGCATGGCGGCCAGCGTCACGATGAACGGGGCCAGCCCCGAGCGGGCCACCAGCAGCCCGTTCACCAGCCCGATCAGCCCGCACACCGCGAGCGGCAGCAGCAGGGCGACGACGGTGCCGTACCGGGAGCCCCAGGCGGCGAGGACCCCGCCGAGGGCGAACAGCGAACCGACCGACAGGTCGATGCCGCCGGTGATGATCACGAAGGTCATGCCGAGCGCGACGACGGCGAGGAACGCCGAGGACAGCGCCATGTTCTCCAGGTTGTCGCCGGTCAGGAAGGTGTCGAAGCTCAGCGAGGCGACGAGCATCGCGACGACCAGGGTGACCAGCGCGCCGTGCTGCTGGGCGAGGGCGCTCAGCCGCTCGGAACGGCTCGCGCCCAGGGGCTCGCCGTCGGTGAGGGTGGCGGCGGTGTCGGTCCCCATGGTGGCCTCTCCGGTGCCGGTGGTCATCGCTTCCCCCGTTCACGGGCCGCGTAGACGGCGCCGACGATCACCACGGCCTGCGCGATCTGGGTCCAGGACGGCGGCAGGTCGTGTTTGATGAGCGTGGTGGTGAGCAGCTGGATCAGTACGGCGCCCGCCACCGTGCCGCCGATACGGACCCGGCCGCCGCTGAGCGGGGTGCCGCCGACGACCACCGCCGTGATGGCGGACAGTTC
This sequence comes from Streptomyces pyxinicus, assembly GCF_024753135.1. Taxonomy (GTDB): domain Bacteria; phylum Actinomycetota; class Actinomycetes; order Streptomycetales; family Streptomycetaceae; genus Streptomyces; species Streptomyces pyxinicus. The sequence continues at coordinate 131,747 of NZ_JANUGP010000012.1, forward strand.
CATCAGCGAGCCCAGCGAGGTCGGGTCGCTCGCGGTGAGCCGGGCGGTGGCCAGCACGCCCGCGATCGCGGCGAGCGCGCCGGAGCAGACGTAGACGACGATCAGGACCCGGCGCACCGGCAGACCCGCCAGGCGTGCCGCCGGCCTGCTGTCGCCGACGGCGAGCAGCTGCCGGCCGAACGCGGTGCGCCGGACGACGAACGCCACGAGCAGCGCGAGCGTGGCGGCGATCAGCACCAGGTAGGGGATGCCCAGGGCGTCACCGGAGCCGAGGGACGCGAGCCCCGGGTCGCGTACGTCCTTCAGCTGCGGCAGCAGCACCAGCGCGAGACCCCGGGCGCCCACCATCAGCGCGAGCGTGGCCACGATGGGCTGCACCCCGACGAAGGCGACCAGCGCTCCGTTGGCCAGCCCCACCACGATGCCGCCGACGACCGCCACCACCACCGCGAGCCAGGGGCCGTAGCCCAGGTACAGCGAGAGCAGGGAGGTGGCCAGGGCCATCACCGAGCCCACCGACAGGTCGACGCCCTCGGTGCCGATCGCCAGCGCCATGCCGAGGGCGACGATCAGCACCGGCGCGACCTGCACGGCCTGCGTGCGGAAGTTCTCGGCGGAGGCGAAGTGCGCGGTGAAGGCGAAGTTGAACAGCAGCAGGACCACGACGCCCGCGTAGACGCCGTACTCCTGGAGCAGCCGCAGCACCCGGTCGCGGTCGACGCCGGCGCGGGTGAGCGAGAGGTCAGTCATCGTGTCCTCCGGACGGTACGGCGGCGATGGCGCGCATCAGCTCGTCCTCGGTGACGGCGTCGCCGGTCAGCTCCCGCACCACCGCGCCGTCCTTGAGGACCAGCACCCGGTCGCTGCCCTCGATCAGCTCCTCGGGGTCGGAGGAGATCAGCAGCACGGCCAGCCCCTCGTCGGCGAGTTCGTCCACCAGCGCCTGCACCTCGGCCTTGGCGCCCACGTCGATGCCGCGCGTCGGCTCGTCCAGCAGCAGCACCTTCGGCTGCAGGGCCAGCCAGCGGGCCAGCAGCACCTTCTGCTGGTTGCCGCCGGAGAGTTCGCCGACCTTCTGGTGCGGTCCGGCCGCCTTGATGCGCAGGCGCTTCATGAAGGTGTCCACGATCCGGTCGATCCGGGCGTCGTCGACCAGGCCGAACCGGGTGAGCGACGGCAGCGCGGCGAGGGCGATGTTCTCGCGCACCGACAGTCCCGGCACGATCCCCTCGCTCTTGCGGTCCTCCGGCAGCAGGCTGATGCCGGCCCGGATGGCGGCCGGCGTGGACCCGGTGCGCACCGGGGTGCCGGCCACGACGACCCGCCCGCTGTCGACGGGCAGGGCGCCCGCGACGGCCTTGGCGGTCTCGCTGCGCCCCGAGCCCAGCAGCCCGCCGAGCCCGAGCACCTCACCGGGCCGCAGCGCCAGCGACACCCCGGACAGTCGGTGACGTACCGTCAGATCATGTGCGGCGAGGACGGGTTGGTCCGCGATGGCGTGGGACCCGGAGAACTTCGTACGGCCCTCCCGGCCGACCTCGCCGATCTCGCGGCCCAGCATCAGCGACACCAGCCGGAGCCGGTCGAGTCCGGCGAGGCGCCCGGTGTGCACCACCCGCCCGTCGCGCAGCACGGTGACCGCGTCGCAGATCTCGTACAGCTCGTCCATCCGGTGGCTGACGTAGACCACGGCGATGCCGCGCTCGCGCAGGGTGCGGATGACGTCGAAGAGGGTGCGGACCTCGCGCGGTTCCAGGGACGAGGTGGGCTCGTCCATCACCACGACCCGGGCGTCCACGGCCACGGCCCGGGCGAGGGCCACCATCTGCTGGGCGCCGACGCCGAGTTCGCGCAGCGGACGGCGGACGTCGACCCGGATGCCGAGGCCCCGCAACGTCTCGTCGGCCTCACGGTGCATGCGCCGGAAGTCGATGAGGCCGAGCCGGCCGCGCGGTTCACGGCCGAGGAAGAGGTTGCGGGCCACGCTCATCAGCGGGACCAGGTTCACTTCCTGGTAGATCGTGGAGATGCCGGCCTGCTGGGCCTGGAGCGGGGTGTGGAAGCGGACCGGGGAGCCGTCACAGGCCATCTCGCCGGCGTCCGGCCGGTAGACGCCGGTGAGGACCTTGATCAGGGTGGACTTGCCCGCGCCGTTCTCCCCCACCAGCGCGTGCACCTCCCCGGCGCGGGCGGTGAAGTCCACGTCGGACAGCGCCCGCACGCCGGGGAAGGTCTTGCACAGTCCGGTGACCGTGAGCATCTCAGTAGGCCTTGCCCAGGTCGGCCTTGGCGTTGTCCTTGGTGTAGGCGCTGTCCTGGATGACGATGTCCTGGGCGACCTTCTGCCCCTGGGTGAAGCTGTTTAGGGTCTGGAAGGCGAGCGGTCCGAAGCGCGGGTTGGACTCGATCACGCCGTCGATCCAGCCGTCCACGATGCCCTGCACGGCGTTGCGGGTGCCGTCGATGGTGACGATCTTGACATCGCCGGGCTTCTTGCCGGCGCCCTTGAGGGCGTTGACCGCGCCGAGGCCCATCTCGTCGTTCTCGGCGTAGATCCCCTTGATGCCGGGCTTGGACTGGATCAGGTTCTCGGTGACCGACTGGCCCTTCTCGCGGGCGAAGTCGCCGGTCTGCCGGAAGACGATCTTCAGTCCGGGCGCCTTCTCCTTGACGCGGTCCTCGAAGCCCTTGGTGCGCTCGGTGGTGACGTTGTTGCCGGCCGCGCCGAGCAGGATGGCGATCTCGCCCTTGCCGCCGGTCGCCTCGATCATCCGGTCGGCGGCCCGTCTGCCCTGCTCCACGAAGTCGGAGCCGATGAAGCTGACGTAGTCCTTGCAGGCCGTGGCGTTGATCTTGCGGTCCACCGTGACGATCGGGATGTGCTTGGCGGCGGCCGAGCGCAGCACCGGCTCCCAGCCGTCGGAGTTCAGCGGCGCGATGACCAGCAGGTCGGCGCCCTTGGCGATGAGGTCCTGGACGTCGCTGATCTGCTTGGAGAACTGCGACTGGGCGTTGGCGGTGAGCAGTTTGACGCCGCGCTTGCCGGCCTCGGCCTTGAGGGAGGCGGTCTCGGCGATGCGGAAGGGGTTGGCCTCCTTCTCCGACTGGGAGAAGCCGACCGTCGCGGACTTGAGGTCGAGCTTCTTGCCGCCGTAGGCGTCGATGCCGCAGGTCGGCCCGGAACCGCCGCTGGGCGAGGCGACCACCTGGCCCGATTCGGCACTCCGGGAGGCGTCCTTGTCGCCGCCCGAGTCGTCCTCGGACTTGGCGCATCCGGCCATGAGGGCCAGGCTCGTGACGAGGCCGGCGGTGAGGAGGGTCCGCGCCCGGGCGCGGCGCTGCGGTGCGAGGTGCTTCATGGGAGTCCCCAAACGGCGTGGCCCCGGCGCACTGGGAGCGCTCTCGGGGTCGGACGGCTCTTGCGGTCAACTCGGCTTGCACGTCGGTCAGGGGAGGTTTTTACATCGTTGGAAGACCCGTGTAAACCCCTCCCGCCCGAACTCCCCTCCGCCGGCCGGGCTTTACGGTCAGCGGCGCCCCAGGGTGCTCTCCCGTTCCACCAGCCGGAACTCGGCCGTCAGGGTCCGCCCGCCTGGGTCGCCCCGCCCCGACAGGCTGCGCAGCAGCGACCCCACGGCCAGCCGCGCGATGGCCCGTTTGTCCGGTGAGACGGTGGTCAGCGAGACGGCACCGAAGCGGCCCTCGGCGATGTCGTCGAAGCCGACCACGGCGACGTCCCACGGCACCCGCAGACCGCGTTCGTGCAGCACCCGCATCGCCCCGATCGCGATCAGGTCGTTGAGCGCGAAGACCGCGTCGGGCCGCACCCCCGAGTCGAGCAGGCCGGCCATGGCCCGGGCGCCGTCGTCGCGGTCCCAGCCGCCGACCGGCACCACCAGGTCGTCCGGCGCCGGAACCCCGGCGGCGGCCAACTCCTCGCGCCAGCCGACCAGTCGCAGATGGGCGGGCCGGTTGGCGGAATCGGTGCGGGCACCCAGGTAGGCGATCCGGGTCCGGCCGCGGCCGAGCAGATGGCGCACCGCGGCCCGGGCCGCCGCCACGTTGTCGATGGCGATGTGGTCGTGCGGGGTGTCGTACTCGCGCTCGCCGAGCAGCACCAGCGGCACGTCGTCGGAGCGCCCCTGGAGGTCCTCCGCCTCCAGCTCCAGCGGGCTCAGGATCAGCCCGTCGATGACCCGGGCCCGGAAACCCTGGCTGACCAGCACCTCCTGCTCGCGTCTGCCGCGGGTGTGGTCGAGCAGCACCGTGAACTCGTGCTCGGCGGCGGCGTCGATGACCGCGGTCGCCAGCTCCGCGAAGTACGGGTTGCCCAGCTCCGGGACGGCGAGCGCGATGATGCCGGTACGGCCCTTGCGCAGATGCCGGGCGGTCAGGTTCGGCCGGTAGCCGAGTTCGTCGATGGCCTCCTGCACCCGGGCCCGCATCGCCGGGGTGACGTGCGGATAGTTGTTCACGACATTGGACACGGTCTTGATCGAGACGCCGGCCCGCGCGGCCACGTCCTTCAGACTCACCGGCAAAGGGAACTCCTCGCGTCGGCAAAGACTCCGGAAGCGCGGAGCCTTGTCATGACCCTGGACAGCGGCCGGGAGCCGTGCTCTCATGCCAACTGCCGTTGCTTCCAACGTTGTACAGACTGAAGCAGTGAGCCGCCACCCTTCCCCTCAGCCAAGGGAGAACCGTGCGCATCAGACCACTCCGACACCGACTGTCCCTTCTGCTCGCGGGCGTCCTGGGTTTCGCCGGGCTGTCCGCGGCCCCCGCCGCCACGGCCGCGGACACCCCCGCCGAGGTCCACGGCCTCAAGGGCGAGTACTACACCCAGTCCGCCCCGGGAGCCTTCGACTTCGACCAGCTCAAGGCCACCGGCTTCGACCCCCGGCTCGACTTCGACTCGCTGGAGTCCCGCCTCAGTTCGGCCACCGGGCGGTCCGACGACGTCAGCGTCCGCTGGACCGGCCGGATCGTCCCGGAGAAGACCGGCGCCACCACCTTCTCGATCACCGGTGACAACGGCTTCCGCCTCTGGATCGGCGGGAAACTCACGATCGACCACTGGGTCGACGACTGGGACCGCGAACAGACCAGCGCACCGGTCGAGTTGACCGCCGGCCAGGCCTACGACATCAAGGTCGAGTACTTCGAGCACTACGGGGGCTCCAACCTCCACGTGCGCTGGACCCCGCCCGGCGGTACCAAGACCGCCGTGCCCCAGTCGGCGTTCCTGCTGCCCGAGGGCTACGCCTACAACGGCGCCATCGCGACCACCGTCCTGCGCGACGGCCGCACCCTGCGCCTGGACTTCGCCCAGCGCCTGGCGAAACCGGCCGCCGCACTGACCGACCACCTCGGCGCGGTGATCGGCGGCGCGACCTGGCCCCTGGGCAGGGTCCGCCTGGACCCGGACGACCCCAGGTCCCTGCTCGTCTCGCTGAAGGAACCGGTCGTCGGCAACAAGACCGGCACCGCGTCCGGCCTGGCGGACGTCCGCTACGACGGCGCGGGCGGCCTCACCGGCCGGGACGGCAACGTTGTCAGCGCCTTCTGGAGCAGCGGCGCCAACCACTCCACCTACGAGCTGCGCACGAAATGGGCCGACGACGTCACCCCGGCCAACGCCCACCGCGAGTACCCGCGGCCGCAACTCACCCGCGACGCCTGGCAGAACCTCAACGGCCGCTGGCAGTTCGCCGCGGCGAAGCAGGATGAACAGCCGCCGGTCGGCCGCACGCTGGACGAACGCATCCTCGTCCCCTACCCGGTCGAGTCCCAGCTCTCGGGCATCGAACGGCACGAGGACCGCATGTGGTACCGGCGCACCTTCACCGTCCCGGCGGCCTGGAAGACCGGCGACCACAAGCGGCTCCAGCTGAACTTCGGGGGCGTCGACTGGCAGGCCGAGGTGTACGTCAACGGCACCAAGGTCGCCGAACACCAGGGCGGTTACGACAAGTTCAGCGCCGACATCACCGACGCGCTGAAGCCGGGCCGCACCCAGGAGCTGATCGTCGGCGTCTACGACCCGACGGACGCCGCGAACGGCGAGAACCCGCCGATGGGCAAACAGCGCCTGGACCCGAGCGGCATCTGGTACACGCCGTCCTCCGGCATCTGGCAGACGGTGTGGCTGGAACCGGTCGCGGCGGACCACGTCGACCAGCTGAAGCTGACCCCGGACGTCGACAAGGGCACCCTCACCGTCGTCCCGCAGGGCGTCCGCGACGGCCTCCCGGTCACCGCGACGGCGTACGCCGGCAAGCACCGGGTCGCCACGGCCACCGGCCGCACCGGGGAGCCGCTCACCCTGAAGATCCCGCACGCCCGCCTCTGGTCGCCGGACGACCCGTACCTGTACGACCTGAAGGTGAGCGTCGGCGCGGACCGGGTCGGCAGCTACTTCGGCATGCGCTCCATCTCCGTGCGGAAGGTCAACGGCACCCCGCGCACCGTCCTCAACGGCAAGCCGGTGTTCATGATGGCCACGCTCGACCAGGGCTTCTGGCCCGACGGCCTGCACACCGCGCCGAGCGACGAGGCGCTCGCGTACGACCTGAAGACGCACAAGCGGATGGGCTTCAACTCGGTCCGCAAGCACATCAAGGTCGAGCCCGACCGCTGGTACTACTGGGCCGACCGGCTCGGACTGCTGGTGTGGCAGGACATGCCGGCCATGGCGGCGGGCGTGAACCCGTCGGCGTCGGCACGCACCGAGTACGAGCACGAGATGAAGGAGATGATCGACGAGCACATCAGCAGCCCCTCGGTGGTGATGTGGGTCGTCTTCAACGAGGGCTGGGGCCAGTACGACGTCGACCGCGTCGCCGAGCAGGCCAAGTCCTGGGACCCGACCCGGCTGGTCAACAACATGTCCGGGCTCAACCTCGGCGCGGACGGCAAGGCCGGCGACATCATGGACGAGCACGGGTACCCGAGCCCGGCCCTGCCACCGCATCCAGACGGCGAACGGGCACTGGTCAGCGGTGAGTACGGCGGCCTCGGCCTCGCGGTGCCCGGCCACGCCTGGTCGGTCCAGCAGTCCTACGTGGACGTCGACTCCAGCACCTACACGGACGACTACCTGGAGAAGCTGGCCGAGGTGCGCGCGCTGGCCTGCGAGGGGAGCAACGGCGCGGTGTACACGCAGATCACGGACGTCGAGGGCGAGCTGAACGGCCTGCTGACGTACGACCGGAAGGTGGTCAAGCCCGACGTACGGCGCATCAAGGCGGCCCAGGACGCCCTGATCTCGGACGCGTCCCGGGCGACTCCGGCGGGCTGCGCCTGACCCGTCTGACCGCGTGTGACGGGCGTTCCGGCGGGCCCTGCCCGGGTCCCGCCGGAACGCCCTCCCGCCTCCCGCCTCCCGTTCGACTTGCGGTGCGCCGACGGGCGCGGTAATGCGGCCGGGGCCCTTCCCGGCCCCGGTTGAAGTCGTCGGCGGGCGGACCGACAGTGGAGCGTATGAGCCGTCACCGGCGCCCGCCCCGCAAGGCACCGTGGATCGCGGCCGGCGCGGCAGTGGCCGTGGCGGCGGGCGCCGGCATCTGGCTGGCGGTCCCGGACGGCGGAACGCCGAGCCCCCGTCCGTCGGCCTCGGGCGAACTCTCCCTGCCGACCTCGACCCCGCGCCCGTCCCACACCCCCGCACCGACGCCGTCCAGCCCCACCCCGCCGGCTTCCGCGAGCCCTTCCACCGAGCCCACCCCGACGACCCGGCGCCCCCAGACCCCGAGCAGCTCGCCGTCCCACCGTCCGCCCCCTCCGGCGAAGCCGACCTCGCGGAATCCGCAGCCACCGCCGAACCCGTCCCAGACCCCGACGGGCCGCCCCTCGACAGCGCCCCCGACGCCCACGGCTCCGACGCCGCCCACCCGCCCGGCGACTCCGACGCCGACACCCACTCCCACGCCGACAGGGACGCGATCCGGTCCCACGACGACCTGGTACACCTCCCCCGCCGCGGTGGCCGCGGCACAGCGGATGGCCGCCGCCGGCACCGTCGGCGATCCCGCGTGCTCGCTGGCCTCGGTGGGGCCGCCCGACCCCGCCCTGGTCCCCGCGGGCGGCCGTATCGGCATCGGAAGCCACGACGGCTACTGGTGCCTGATCTGGTAGCGGCCCCGGCCCGCCTCAGGACCGCGCGCCCTCGGCGGCCCAGTCCTCGGTGAACCGATGCCGCTCCAGGCCGACCGCCTCGAACGCGTCCTGCCCCCGCTCCGCCCGGACACCGAGCCGACGGAGCGCCGCCGACACCGGGCTCACCTCCCGCCGGAACCCTCTCCTCGCCGACGTGTCGAACGGACCAGCCGTCAGGGCTCCGCCGGCCCACACGGCGGCCCGCTCCTCGCCGGCGCCACCGAAGTACTCCACCTCCACATAGGCGACCGGGCCCGCCACGGACCACCGGGCAAGGCCGCCCTCCCACCCTTCCGTCAGGCTCCGGAACCCCAGCCGCCGCGCGTCACCACCATCGGTCACGGCACCGAGGACCTCGTCCGTCACGGGCAGCAGCGCCAGCCCCTGCGCCAGGCGCGCCACCCGGGCGCCCTCGATCTCCGCTGCCGCGGGGCGCAGCACCGCCTCCGCGGCGATCACCGCCCGCAACTCGTACGCCACGTCACGCCTTCCTTCCAGCCCGCGCAGGGCTCCCCGCATGCCCCCGCCGAGGGAAAGCCTTCGCCAACGATCGCCGCCTGATTCGCAACGATCGTTTCGAACTCGGGGTCGAACCCCTAGGATGCCGCACAAGGCAACTCGGCCGCCGTACAGGGGAGTCCGTCGTTGGAGTCATCCGGTCCGTCTCTGCCCGAGACGTTGCGGCGTCTGGACGCGGCCCTGGACGAGCACGGTGTGTCCCGGTCGCAGCTGCTCGACCCGCGTGACCTCGCGGCGCGCACGGCACTGGGCGAGGACACGGTCCGGGCGCTGCTGGCGGGCGACGCGCCGCCCGACGAAGACGTCAACGACCGGGTGCGGCGGCGGATCAGGACCCTGGCCGACGCCTACACCGCGCGGACCGGCAAGCGGAAGGCCGAGCTGGTCGCGGAGGTGTCCCGGAGCCTGAACATCTCGGACTACTGGGCGCGGCTCGTGTGCGACGGCAAGAAGGTGCCCAACGTCCAGATCCTGCACGGCCTGGTGAAGTTCTTCGGTCTCGGGGACGCGAAGGAGGCCTACTTCACCGACGAGGCGCCCGACGCCCTGAACCGGGAACTCCTGACCATCCTGCGCCGGTACGAGTGCCCCGGGTCGGACCCCTTGCGGACCCTGATGCGCAGATACGGCGTCGAGCGCGTGGCGTTGCGCTCACCGGGCCATCCGCAGCTCAGCATCGAACAGTTCGAAGAACTCCTGGCGCAAGTCCTGAGAGTGGTTCTCCCTCAGGAGGAAGGGCCCGTCCGATGAGTACCCGAGCGATGAAGTCCCTGCTCGCCCGTCTGTGCGCCGACGCGGCGACGTCGGTCCGGCGCCCGGCGGAGCCGAAGGCGGTCATGGCGGAGTTCTGCCGGGCGATGAGCGCCCGCAAGAACCGGCCGGTCCAGCTCGTGTTCCGGGCGTTCCCGCCCAGCCTGCCCATCTCCGGCATGCGACTGGACTGCGGCGACCGCTCCATCATCGTGGTGGACGAGACGACCGTACCCGAGGCCCAACTGGTCATCCTCGGACATGAGTTGTGGCACGAGGAGAAGGGGGACTGCAGTCATCACATCGACGGGCTCCAGGCCGCCACCCGCGCCCTCGCCGCGCCGCAGGGCCCGGACGCCGTCCGCCGGGCGGCACAGGAGATCCTCGCGGCGCACGAGGTGCCGGTCGAGGCCGTGCTGACCGTCGCCGCGCGGGCCGAGTCCGCCGACGACCACGAGGTGGACGCGGAGACGTTCGGCCTGCTGTTCGGCCGGGAGGTGCGCACCTGGATGACCGGGCCGTACGCCCAGAGCCCGGCCGACGCGGCCACGGTCGAGGGCCGGATGAACCTGTCCCTGCTCAACCGCGGCGGCCGCATCCTCTGATGGACCACTTCCACATCCCGTACGCGCTGCCCACGGTCCTGCTCGCGTCCGCGCTGCTGCTGAAGGGCCCCACGTTCGTCCGGGCCTGGCGCGACCCCGACGTCCGCGCGACCACCCTGCTGCTGACCTGGGCCACGGCCGTCCTCGTCGTCATCACGCCGGTCAACATCGACCGGCTGAACCGCCTGACCGGCATCCCGAACATCGCCTCGCCCTGGGCCTACAGCTTCCTGACGGCGTTCTGCGCCACCGGCCTGACGATGATCATGCGCTGGCGGGAGGCGCCCTCGCCCCGGCGGCACCGGCGCATGATCACGGTGTACTGGATCTACGCCGGCATCGTCGCCGGCCTGTGGTTCACGTTCCTGATGGCGCACGTACCCGAGCCGCGCATCTACGACCTGGACACCTACTACGCCAACACGCCCTGGATGCGCGAGCACACCCTGCTCTACCTCCTCGCCCACCTGGTGTCGTGCCTGGTCGCCGCCGCCATGCTGTGGAAGTGGTTCCCGGCGGTCACCAACCCGTGGCTGAAGACCGGCGTCGTCTTCCAGCAGGTGGGCTACGCGATGGGGCTGGTCTTCGACGCGCTGAAGCTGACCGCGGTCTCGGCCCGCTGGAGCGGCAACGACCTCGACTATCTGAGCACCCACGCGGCACCGCCCTTCGCGCTGCTGGAGGCCAGCCTGGTCGCCGTCGGGTTCATCGCCCCCCAAGCAGGACCGTTTCTGCAACAGCGCCACCGGGACCAGCGCGCCTACCGGCGCCTGCACGCCCTGTGGCGCACCATCCGCGTGGTCCAGCCGGCCGGCCCACGCGCCCGCCTCACTCCCTGGACACCGCTCGACCTGCGCCTGCTGGCCCGCCGCCAGCGCATCCACGACGCCCTCAGACTGCTCGCCCCGCACTACGACGACGCCCTCTACCGGCGCGCCCACGCCACGGCCGCCGCCGCCCACGGCGAGTCCCAGGCGCGCGGCATCGCCGGCGCGGTGGCCATCCAGGCCGCGACCGACGCCTACCAGACCCGGGCCACCCACCCCGCCGACGGCCCGGCACCGCAGATCGGCACCGACATCACCGACCACATCGACGCCATCGCCTCCGCCCTGCACCGGCCGCGCGCCCTGAACGCCGTGCGCCGCGGGCTGAGCAGCACAGAAAGCGTGGACACCCATGCCTGACAGAGCCCGCCCCACCGCCGTGGTGATCGGCGCGAGCGCGGCTGGCCTGTTCGCCGCGACCGCGCTCGCCGAATCGGCCGACGTCACCGTCATCGAACGGGACATCCTGCCGGACGGCCCCGAACCGCGCCGAGGTGTCCCCCAGGCCCGGCACGCGCACCTGGTGTGGAGCGGCGGGGTCGCCGCCTTCGACGCGCTGCTGCCCGGCCTCGTGGGCGACGTCGTGGGCAAGGGCGGACGGCTGGTCCACATCATGGGCGACATGGTCTCCCGGGCCCCCAACGAGATCTGGTTCCGGCGCTTCACCTCGACCCACCACCGCAACCTGGTCTGCTCACGCGACCTGCTCGACTTCGTACTGCGCGAACGGGTCCTGTCACAACCGGAAATGACGGTACGTCAGGAAACCACGGTCCTCGCCCTTGAGGGCACCGCGTCCCGGGTCACCGGGGTCCGTATCCGCGACGCGGGCTGCGAGCGGACGCTGCGCGCGGACCTCGTGATCGACGCCACGGGCCGCGGGTCCCGAGCCCCCCGGTGGCTGGAGGAACTGGGCCTGCCGCCGGTCACCGAGCGCCAGGTCGACGCCGGGGTCGCCTACGCCACCCGCCTCTACCGGGCCCCGGGTACGACCGCCGCCCTCGACTTCCCGCTGGTCAACGTGCAGGCGAACCCGGCGAAGGCGCCGGGCCGGGGCGGCATCGTCCTGCCCGTCGAGGGCAACCGGTGGATCGTCACCCTCTCCGGCACCCGGGGCGGCGAGCCCACCGCCGACCCCGACGCGTTCCTGGACTTCGCCCTCGGCCTCGGGGACCCCGTCATCGGGGACCTGCTCCGCGCCGCCGAACCCCTGGGGGACGTCGCCGCGACCCGCAGCACCGCCAACGTCCGCCGCTACTACGAGAAGCTGCGCGTCTGGCCGGAGGGCTTCACCGTGCTCGGCGACGCCGTCGCCGGCTACAACCCGGTCTACGGCCACGGCCTCACCGTCGCCGCCCAGGGCGCCCTCGCCGTACGCGACGTGCTGCGCGCGCGGCCCCTCACCGCGCCGGGCACCGCGCGCCGCCTCCAGCGTGCCGCGAGCCGTCCGGTGGCCGCCGCCTGGGACCTGGCGGTCGGCCAGGACGCCTTCTACCCGGGGGCCACCGGCACCCCGCCCACCGCGCTGGAACGATTCCTCGCCCGTTACGTGGACCGGGCCGTGGCCACCGGCGCCTCCCATCCACGGGCGCTCGGCGCCCTGCTGGACGTGATGAGCATGGAGAAGCGGGCCACCCGCCTGTTCTCCCCGGACATGCTGATCCCGATGCTCTTCGGCCCCAGGAGACCGCACCTGGCGGAGCCGCCGATCACCGAGGCGGAACGGACGGCGGCCCGCCCGGCGGACGGCGCGGCCCCGCCGCAGGCGCGTACCCGGGGCGTCTAGCGCGGCCGCCCGCCTCAACCGTGGGGGCACCGGCGACGTGCGGCTGCCGGTGCCCCGGTGGTGGTGCTACGGGCCGGCTACCAGCCGACGGCGACCAGCAGCCACTGCGGGTCGCCGTGCGAGATGAAGGAGGACTGGCCCGCGACGTCGTCGTAGGGGAATCCGTAGGCGAGGTGGTTGATGGCGTTGTCGTGCCAGAACTTCGCGTAGTAGTTGGCCGGTGCCGCCTTGTAGTACTGGGACGGGTCGCCCTGCTGGGAGGCGGGCAGGGTGGCCACATGGCGGTTGAGCGCGGCGCACATGTCGGGGTTGCCGGCCAGGGACGCGGCACAGCCGAAGATGTCGGAGGTGGCCGCGTTCACGCCGACGGACTGGGCGTAGGAGGTGAAGTAGTTCGCGTTGGCGCCGCCCGCGCGGAAGCTCGGGTCGCTGCCCGGCGCGATGATCCGGTAGGGCGCCTGGGTCTGGGCCAGCACCTTGAACTGGCCGGGCACGGCGTCGGTGAACCGCTGGAAGGTGGTCGCGCGGTCCTCGGCGAAGGTCTGCCGGTTCTCGCCGACCTCCACGTCGTACCCGTCCTTGCTGTGCAGCCGCATGGCCAGCTTCAGGCCGAAGGCGTCGACGCGGGTGGTGTTGCCGTTGAAGACGTTGTTGCCGACCGTGAACTCGATGAAGTCGTAGTACGGCCCGTTCGGCGAGCCGAGGTAGAAGTACATGCGGCCCGCGGAGTTGGCGGGCATGTCCAGGTAGGGCTGCTCGGCGATGGAGTGCACCTGCCCGTTGAAGCTCCAGTAGACCTGGCTGTCCGGGTACTTGCCGTTGGTGCGGTTGAGGATCTTCACCTCCACGGCGTTCTTCGCGGGCGGTACGTCGCTCGTGGAACCCCAGAAGTCGTCCGGCGGGGTGGTGCCGCCGCCGGGTCCGTAGACCTGGAACTCCCACAGGGAGTAGCCGTACGCGGTGGCGCGGGCGGTGCCGTACACGCGCACGTAACGGCCGCTGCCGCTGACGGTGACACTCTGGCTGCCGCCGGTGGCCGTGCTGGTGGAGTAGACGGTGCTCCAGTTCTGCGCGTCGCTGGAGGTCTGGATCTGGAAGGTCTTGGCGTAGGCGGCCTCCCAGTTCAGCGCGACGCGGCTGAGCTGCTGCACGGAGCCGAGGTCCACCTGGAGCCACTGCGGGTCGGCGAAGGCCGAGGACCAGCGGGTGCCGGTGTTGCCGTCGACCGCCGCGGCGGCGGGGAAGGTCGCGTTCTCGGTGGAGGAGGCGGTGGCGGGCCGCCCCTGGGACAGCAACTGCTCGGCGGCGTGCGCGGGCGACGGCGCGAGCGCAGCGACGCAGGCGGCGAGCAGCACGACGACGAGTCCGAGCGCCGTGCGCAGGCGCGCCCGCGCGGGAGGTCTGTGAAGGAGTGCGCTGGCTGGAGTCTGCATGGGGTCTCCGAGAGCCGGGGTACCGGATGTGGGGGTTGCGGCCGCAGATGTGAGAGCGCTCTCTGTGGGTTGTATACCGGGTACTGCACGGCGTCAACAACTGAACGCGAGATCAGTGGAGTTGACCTGCCGGCGGCCACGCGGACCGCTCGCCCCGCCGCTCCGTTCGCGGCCCGACCACTCATCCGCCCCGGACTGCCGTGCAGCGTTCAGGACTTGACGCGGGCGAGCGGCCCCAGTCGGCCGCCGGATAAGGTGATCAGGCCGAGATGCCGCCACGCCCCGCACCGGAGGTGACCCATGGAGCCGACTCCATCCGCGCCGGTGCGCGTTCCGGTCGGGGAGGGGTCCCGCCAGTGGGTCAGCCGCCAGGCCCCCCGCCGGGTACTGGTCGTGGTGCACAACGTCACCTCCGCCGGACGCCTGCTGGACGTACTGCCGCTGTTCCACGACGACTTCCGGGTGCAGCTGCTCCTCACGTCGACCGGGTCCTCCGCGTTCCAGGGCGGAGTCGGCCGGCTGCTGGAGGACGTGGGACTGCCGGTACTGCCGTGGGAACAGGCCCTGCGGACGCGGGTGGATCTGGCGCTATCTTCCAGCTTCGGTGGCCAACTGTGGTCGCTGGAGGGCAAGTTGTGCGTTCTGTCCCATGGTGTCGGGTATACTAAGAAACTACCGAAGCCGGGAGCCGGGAGCCGGGAGCCGGGAGCCGGGAGCCGGGAGCCGGGAGCCGGGAGCCGGGAGCCGGGAGCCGGGAGCCGGGAGCCGACGTTCGGGTTGTCGGCGGAGTGGCTGTTGCACGACGGCAAGCCGTTCGTCGACGGGCTCGTGTTCTCCCATCCGGAGCAGCAGGAGCGGTTGTGGCGTCTCTGCCCCGAGGCCGCACCCGCCGGGTTCCTCGGAGGCGACCCCTGCTTCGACCGCATGCTCGCCGCGCGTCCCCACCGCGAGCGGTTCCGGCGCGCCCTCGGCGTGCGGGCGGGGCAGCGGCTCGTCGTCCTCAACTCCACCTGGAACCCGGAGGGGCTCTTCGGTGACGGCGGCTCCCAGGACGTACTCCCGAGCCTCCTCCCCCGGCTCGCCGCCGAACTTCCCGCCGACGACTACCGGTTGGCGGCCGTACTGCATCCGAACATCTGGTACGGCCACGGTCCGGGCCAGATCCGGGCCTGGCTGAACGAGGCCTGCCGAGGCGGGCTCGCCCTGATCGACCCGGTGCGCCACTGGCGGCAGGCGCTGCTGGCCGCCGACGTGGTCATCGGTGACTTCGGTTCCGTCTCCTACTACGCCTCGGCCCTGGACATCCCGGTGCTGCTGGCCTCCTCCGACGAGGACCGGCTGGACCCCGAGGCGCCCCTCGCGGAGTTCGTCCGGCGGGCACCGCGCCTCGATCCGGGCGCCTCGGTCCGCGGCCAGGTCGAGGACGCGATCGAGCGGCACCGGGCGCTCCCCGGCTCGGCCGAGTTCGTCACCTCCCACCCCGGCGCCTCGGCGGCCCTGCTGCGGCGGAACTTCTACGCCCTGATGGAGCTCCCCGAGCCGGCCGCCCCGGCCCTGCTGGAGCCACTGCCCCTGCCGCCGTACGATCCCCCGCTGCGCACCGCCCCGCTGAAGGTGCTGACCCGGGTGCGCGGCACCGGGATCACGGTCGAGCGGTCAGCCGGCCTTCCCTACGACGCGGACGGCGACGTGCATCTCGCCGTGCACGAGGACACCCGCGACCAGGGCGCCCTGGAGATCGCGGACCTGATCGTGCGGGAGGGGGAGGCGGCGGACCCGCGGCTGGGCGGTCCGGACGTGTGGACGGCCGAGGTGCTGCACCGGTACCCGCAGTGCGCCGTCGCCGGGTACGTGACCGGGCCGCACACGTGCACCGTACGCCTCCGGGACCACGGCGTGTTCGAGGTGGCCGCGGGCCGGGGCGCGGACGCCGACCCCGCCGCGTACGCGTCGGCGCTGTACGCGTGGCTGTCGGCGGGCAACGCGGTGCCCGCCGACGGCATGACGCTCCGGATGCGGGCCGGTGGCGGCTCGCATCCGCTGCGGGTCAGGCCTCTTGCCGGCCGGTCTCGCAGCGCAGCCGCAGGCCTGCCAGATACTGCCGGTGCGGTACGGCGGCCGCGGGAAGCAGACGCTCGGCCTCGGTGATCCGGTCCAGGGCCCGGGCGTTGTCACCCTCCTCGTGGAGCGTCTCGGCGAGATCCGTGAGGGCGCGGGCCTGGTTGTACCCCTCCCCCTGTGCGGCGAAGAACGCCACGGCCGTCTCCAGCAGACGGCGCGACTCCTCGAACCGTCCCATGCCGCGCAGCGCGCGCCCCTGGTGCCGTTCCACCAGAGCCAGGGCACGCGGCAGGTCCCGCGCTCCTTCTTGGCCGGAAATGATCTCTCCGTAGACGGCCTCGGCCTCGGTGAACCGCTCGTAGGCCGCCTCCCACTCCCAGCGGTGCAGGAGCAGCAGCCCCCGCAGCTCGACGGCCGACGCCTCACCGCGCCGGTGCCCCGCCGCCCGTTCACAGGCCACGGCCGCGCTCGCCGCGCGGTCGGCGTCCTCGCCCCGGCCCAGTTCGCCGAGGCAGTGCGCGAGCTGGAAGTGCAGGGCGCCGGCCATGCGGGAGTCCGGCCGGTGCCTGTCGGCGCACCGGGTGGCGGCATGCAGCGCGGGCAGCACCTCGTCCCAGTGTCCGGCCTTGAGCTGGAGCGGCCACAGGGCACGGGCCAGCCGCAGTGCCGTGTCGAGGTGCCCGTGCTCCTCGGCCACCGTCACCGCCCGCACCACGTTGCCCACTTCGGCGGCGAGGACGGCCACACCCTGCGCCTCGTCACGGCACGCCGCCCCGCGCTCCGGGGCCGGCTCGGTGCGCCAGCTCTGCGGCAGGACGGCGTGGGCGGCGTGCAGCACCCGGTTCAGCAGGGCGTCGAGGGTCCGGGCCACGGCGGCGGCGCACTCGGCGACACCGTGCTCCACTCCCGCGCTGTCGGCGAGGTAGCGCCGCACCTCCGGCCGGAACGAGTAGCGGTCGGCGGGCAGGGGCTCCACCAACCGGACCGCCACGGCCTCTTCGAGCATCCGGGTGGCCTCGGACACGTCCTCGACGCCCACCGCGGTGGCGGCCAGCCGAGCGTCGACGGACGGCCAGCCGCCGAGCGCCGTCAGCCGGCACAGCCGTACCGTCTCGGGCGGGAGAGCGCGGCACGCGGTACGCGCCGCCGCGTGCACGGGATGCTCAGGCGGCGGCCCGTCGCCGGCCGGGTGCCCGGGCGGGCCCGGCTCGTCGGCCAGCAGCCGCGCCGCCTCGGTCCTGAGCGCGTACGCGTTGCCCGCGCACGACCGCAGTACCTCGGGCAGCCGGGCCCGGGCCCCCGCCACCTTCTCCCGGCCGGCCAGGTTCCTGAGCATCCGCAGCGCGTACCGGTCGCTCAGAGGAGGTACGGCGACACGCTCGGCCTCCAGCAGGAACGGCCGGCCGGAGACCACCACCAGGAGGAACACCTCCGGCGTGGCGGGGATCAGACTCCGGACCTGTGCCATCGAGGTGACGTGGTCGATCACGATGAGCGCTCGGCGGCCCGTGGTGAGCCGACGGTAGAGGTCCTCGCGGCCGGCGGGGGCCGGGATCCGCTCGGCCGCCACCCCCATGGCGCGCAGCAGGCGGCCCAGGACCGCGGCCGGGGCGACGCCGGGGCCGCCGCCTCCGTCACGGAGGTCGACGTAGAACTGCCCGTCGGGGAAAAGGCCTTGGTGCACGGCGCCGAGGTGGAGGGCGGTCGCGGTGGTGCCGATCCCGGGCGGGCCGTAGAGCAGCGCCACACGTGGCCGGCCGGCGGCCGGGCGGGTCAACTCCCCTTTGAGCTGCTTCAGCACGCCCTGCCGGTCGGTGAAGTCCCGTGGGGCGGGCGGCAGTCCGGCGGTCGGGACGAGGGATGCCGGGGGCGGCGACGAACTCCCCACGAGCAGCGCCCACTCGGCCGCCTGCCGCGGATCGTGACCCAGCCGGGCGTGCATCTGCCCGGCGAGCGCCTCCCATCCCTCGGCGGTCGCCGGAAGAGGCGTCCGCCCTCCGAGGGTCCGCCTCGCCAGCGCACCGGTCGACACGAGCAACTGCTTGCCCATCTCCCCGGCGGCGCCATTGCCCACACTCATGAGAAACGTGGTGAGCGCGCTGAGCGCCACGATCTCCAGCACGTCGGCCCCTTTGCTGGTCCCCTGTCCGACCTTGGCCGGACTGTATCCCCGCGGCCCCGGTCCCACGAAACATTTCAGACCTCACCGGCCCGTGGGCTGGGGTGGATCGGCCCGGTACGGCGCGAAGGCCGCGTCGGCGGCCGGGGCGTAGGGGCGGTTGGACATGCGCGTGACCAGGAGCCACATCGCGCGCTCGTCCGCGAGGCTCTTGGGGAGGACCAGGCCGAGGGCGTCGGCGAGCGGCTTGCGGCCGATGTTGACCAACGTCCGTACGGCCGCCGCCCATTCGTCGGTGGCGGCGACCGCGGCCCGGTACCAGAGCGGGACCAGGGCGAGCAGTCCGGCGCCCGTGAGGACGAGCACCGTCCGGTCGGCGCGGGCCACGGGCAGGGCGGCGAAGGCGCCCAGGGCGACGGCCACGTGCCCGTAGAGCAGGGCCACGAAGAAGTCGACGTTCGCCCGGGCGGTGCCGACCTGCCGGCCCGCCGGTTCCGGCGCCACGCTGGTCAGCTCGTTCCAGAGGACCTGGGTGTCGAGGCGGTAGCGGTCGTACCCGTACTCCTCGAAGCGGCGGATGGCGTTGCCGAGCCGGGTCGGGGTGACCTGGGTGTCGCTCACCGGGTAGCGGCTGAGCTTCTCCGCGAGCAGGGCGCGGCGGATGGGCGAGGTGAGCGCGGGGTCGGCGAGGCGGTCGGCCGTCCGCCGCCTGCGGGCCAGTTGGCGGCGGCAGCCGTACGCGTAGGCGGCGGACGGCCAGAGCGCGTAGCCCTCCAGGAAGCGGTAGAGCGGCGTCTGGAGGGCGTTGACGACGAGCCCGAGCAGGATGGCGGCGACCAGCAGCACGAGCGCGTGGGACCCGCCCGACCCCGGCCGGAAGCGGTCGAGTACGGCGGGCGGCCTGATGCCGGGCGCGACGGCGAGGGTGAAGACCGCGAGGTTCAGGGCGGTGGGCAGGATCCAGCCGACGAGCAGGCTCCAGCCGCCGCCGAGCACGCCCTTGGCGATGTCTCCCACGGTCTACGGCTCCGGCGTCTGTCGCGGCCAGTCGTCGTCCGGGTCGAGCGGCGGGCCGGGCGGGGTGTGGCCGACGGCGGCCCGACCGGGCGGGAAGCCACCCGGGTGCGGCTCGTCGTTCGCGAGGACCCTGCCGCGGTGCCCGGTCTCCCGCTGCGGCGACCCGGGCGGTGCCGCGTCACCGGGTACGGCGATCAGCCCGCGTACCGTACGGCCGGGCCCGGCGGCGGCCTCGACGGGCCGGTACACCCCCTGGCCGGCGCCCGGAGCACCCTGCCCCGAGACCGCGCTGTGGACGCGGTCGGAGAGGACCAGCACCAGCCGGTCCCGGCTCTGGGCGAGCGTCTGCCGGACCGGGCCGGAGTCCACCAGCCGGGCCAGGTCGTCGATGTCCGCGCCCGCCACCGCCAGGCGGTCCTCGTGGGAGACCACGGGTGCACGGCCGATGCCCACGCGCAGCCGCATCCGGTGCGCGTCGTCGCGCAGCGCGTCGTGGAGGCCGCCGACGAACCCGCGCAGCAGCCTGTCGGTCCCGACGGTGCCGGGGACGAGGAGCAGCAGCGCGTCGCCGCGGTCCGCCATCCTCGCCGCGTCCAGGCCGAGCCGGTCCCGCCGCAGCGCGGACTCCGTCACGGCGTGCAGCGCTCGGCGGAGCGTCGTCCGGACGGCGTCGGGCCGTCGGGTCACGTCCTCGGTGTCCTCGATGCCATCAATGTCCTCGATGCCATCGGTGCCGTCGGTGTCATCGGTGCCGTCGATGCCGAGCAGCACGATCCATCCGTCGAGCGGATCCCCCGTCACCCCGCGCCCCCTTCGGTCGGCCACGCCGGACCTCAACTATGTCCTACCGCCGGGCGGCCGGGGGCGGTTCGGGTCCGGAGCGCGGGCGGGCGGCTGCCCGAGGTGCCGGGCCGGCCGGGTGGCGAGGTGCAGCAGGTGTTCCAGGGGGCCGCGCCGGAAGCGGTGGGTCCAGACGGTCGCGCCGAGCAGGGCGGCCCCGATGAACCCGAGCAGGACCGGCAGGGCGCTCATGGTGTCGTCGTCGGCCACCGGCACGTACCAGACGTCGGTGAGGAGCCAGAGGGCGACGATGTGCAGGACGTAGGCGGTCAGGGCGGTCGCGCCGACCGCCGCGACGGGGCGGCCCAGGCGGGTGGTGCGCGGCATCCGGGCGGCGACGGCCAGGCAGCCGGCCAGCACGGCCAGGGCGACGCCCGTGTTGCCGGCGATGGAGAAGGTGGTCTGGCTGTGCGGCGCGGCGACCAGCAGCCAGGCGGCCGGCGGGTGGCTCCCGGGACTGCCGACGGTGTCGGACCACCAGGCGGCCGAGGCGGGGCCGCCGTGCGTGGCGGCGGTGACGGCGGACCGGGCGCCGGGCACCAGGCGCAGGGCGAGCCAGGAGCCGCCGTAGCCGAGCACGGCGAGCGCGGCGCCGGTGAGTGCGAGGCGGGCCCGGGCGCCGGCCCGGGTGAGGTCGAGGCGGGCCACGGCCATGCCGGCCACCAGGAACGGCAGCCAGGTCAGCGCCGGGTAGTCCCCGGTGAACAGCAGCTCCACCAGGCCGTCGGTGCCGCTCAGCCGGGCCAGTGGGTCCCAGGCGGTGACCTGGTCCGCCCAGCCGCCGTCCCGGATCGACGACTGGACGGCGTACAGGGCCCCGGGCATGACGAACGCTCCGGCGACGGCGACCAGGGCGAGTGCGCGGGCTCGCAGTCGGTACAGCGGCAGCACGGCGACGAAGAGCAGGGCGTAGCAGCCGAGGATCACGTCCACGTCGGTGTCCAGGGCGGTCAGGGCGTAGCCGAGCACCAGCAGGACGGCGGCGCGGATCAGCACCCTGCCCCGGGTCTGGCGGCCGGCGCGGCCGGTGTGGGGGTACGGCCGGCCGGTGATGAGGATCAGCGAGAAGCCGGCGAGCAGCGCGAACAGCGCGGAGGAACGGCCCCGTGCCGTCTCCAGCAGGAACCCGGTGGGGCCGCCCACGCTCACGTCGGGGCCGACGTGGGCGGAGAACATGCCGAGGACGGCCAGACCGCGGGCCAGGTCGACGCCGACGAGCCGGCCGGGGCGGGTGCCGGAGGCGGTGGGCGGGGCCGCTCGCGGAGGCGCCGCCGGGCCGGCCCGTGCCGCCTTCTCCCGCATGCCGTCAGATGTCGCCGCGCCCGTCCTCATGCCGCCAGGTGTCGCCGCACACGTCCTCATGCCGTGAGGTGTTGCCGCCCGGCCGTGTCCGCTCACCCGGCACCTGTCCGGAACCCCCCGGCCGGTCGGCCGGACCTGGCCGGCCGACCGGCCGGGACGCGCCGCCAATCGGCGGGAATCGAGAGGCGCCCGCCGCCGGAGCGGGCCCCGGCGGGTAGACATCACGCGGCTGGCCGGCGAGGAGCGGAGCGCAGGTGATCCGGGTACTGGTGGTCGACGACGAGGCGCTCGTCCGTACGGGCTTCACGCACATCCTGAACGCGGCGGACGACATCGAGGTGGTCGGGGCGGTCCCGGGCGCCCAGGCCGTGCCGAGGGCCCGGGAGGCGCGCCCCGGCGTCGTGCTGCTGGACATCCGGATGCCCGACGTGGACGGGCTGCGGGTCCTGGCCGACCTGCGCCGGCTGCCGGACCCGCCGGTGGTGGCGATGCTCACCACGTTCGACACGGACGAGTACGTGGCGACGGCGCTGCGTTCGGGTGCCGCCGGGTACCTGCTCAAGGACACCGATCCCGAGCAGCTGCCGTATCTGGTGCGCGCCCTGGCCGAGGGCGGGACGGTGCTGTCGTCCAAGGTGACCCGCGCGGTCGTGGACGGCTACCTCGACCAGGACGGCCGCGAGCCCGCCGTCCGGCTGACCGCCCGGCTGACCGAGCGGGAGCGGGCGGTCCTGGTGCTGATGGCCGAGGGGCTGGCCAACACCGACATCGGCGAGCGCCTGCATCTGAGCACCGGGACGGTCAAGGGCCATGTCAGCGCCCTGCTGGGCAAGCTGCGGGTGAGCAGCCGGGTGCAGGCGGCCCTGATCGCCGAGCGCGCCGGGCTGCTGGACGCGTCCCGGGCCGGGGACGAGCGGTGAGCGCGCGGTGGCCGGCGCCCCCGCTGCTGGACGCCGTCCTGCTGCTCGTCTCGCTGGCGGACGCGCTGGTGCGGGTCGACATCGGCTTCCACACGGCCTCGGTCTGCGCGGTGGGCGGGGCCGCGGTCCTCGTGATGCGCCGGCACCGGCCGCTGCTGACCTTCCTGCTGACGCTGCCCTCGGCGATGATCACCGACGCGACGTTCGCGACCACGGCGGCGCTGTACACGCTCGCGTCGTTCAGCCGGCACCGCGTGCTGCTGGCGTTCTGCGCGCTGGCGTACGCGATCATCGACTTCCTGCCGTGGCCGTGGTCGCACGTGCGGGCCTCCGACTTCACGCGCGCGGACTCGCTGCTGCACCTGACCTACACCTTGGCGACCGCGGTCGCCCCCGTCTTCCTGGGCCAGCTCGTGCAGGCCCGCAGGGACCTGTCCCGGCGGCTCGCGGAGATCTCCGAGGCGCGTGAGCACCAGCGGCTGCTGACGGCCCAGAGCGTCCTGGCGAAGGAACGCGCCCAGCTGGCCCGGGAGATGCACGACGTGGTCTCGCACCAGGTCAGTCTGATCGCGGTGCAGGCCGGGGCGCTCCAGGTGGGCAGCCCGGACGCCGAGGCCCGGCGGGCGGCGGCCACGATCCGGCGGCTCAGCGTGCAGACGCTGGACGAGCTGCGGCACATGGTGAGCGTGCTGCGCGCCTCCGGCAGCCGGCCCACGGAACTCACCCCGCAGCCGTCCCTCGCCGATCTCCAGCGGCTGGTGGACGGCAGCGCGATCGACGCCGAGCTGAAGACGGACCTGCCGGACGACCTGCCCGCCGCCGTCCAGCGCGCCGTCTACCGCACGGTCCAGGAGGCGTTGACCAACGTCCGCAAGCACGCGCCGGGCGCGCGAGCCACCGTGCACGTCCGGCGCGCGGACGGCCGTGTGCTGGCCACCATCGCCAACACCGCGCCCACCCGGCCGGCCCTGCCCCTGCCGGGCGCCCACCACGGACTCGTCGGCCTGCGCCAGCGCGCCGAACTCCTCGGCGGCACCCTCACCTGCGGTCCGACGGCGGACGGCGGCTACGAACTCACCCTGGACCTGCCGGCCACCGCCTCGGCGTGAGTCACAGGGCCGCCAGCGCCCGGCGCTGCGCCTGCTCGAACCCGGCCAGCGCGTCCCCCTCGGTCGCCCACGGCCACGGGGTGACCACACCGCCGAGGAGGTCGAAGACGGCCGCGGCCTGCCGGCGCCGGTCGGCGGCCACCAGGGCGTAGGCGAGGAGGTTGAGGTCGGCGAGCGCCTTCGCGTGCCGCAGGAAGCCGGGCTGTGCCCAGGTGTGGGCCACCCGGTCGAGGGCCTGGGTGGCCGCCGTGTGCGACCAGTGGTTGCGTGCCACCAGGGCCTCGACCCCGCCCCGCTCGACGAGGGAGTGGTACTGGAGGACCTGGGCGGTGAGTTCCACGGCGGCGCAGGGGACGTTCGCGGGCATGCGGTGGCCGAGGGAGTCCACGAAGTCGAGGACCTGGACGCGCGATCCGGCCTCCTGCGGGCCGAGGTAGCCCAGCATGCCGAGGTAGGCCTCGCGGTTCCAGCGGTCGCGGGCGAGCACCTCGTTCCAGGCGCCGAACACCTGGGAGCGCTGGAGGCGTTGTACGCGGCCCGCCTCCAGCAGCACCACCCAGGGCGTGGGGTCGTCGGGGGCGAGCGCGGCGGCCCGCAGGCACAGGTCGACCGCCTCGGCCGCGTCCTCGGGGGAGTTGTGGCGGCGGGCGCGGGCGACCTGGGTCCAGGCGTGCAGGGTCAGCGCGTCGGCGCTGCGCGGCTCCCGGACGGCCCAGGACTTCGCCAGTTGGGTTTCGGCCAGGTAGTCCGCGAGGACGCCCATCCGGTGCGCACGGCGGTCCCAGTCGCCCGGCTGCTGGCCGAGGAGCCGGGAGATCTGCGCCAGGCACAGGTCCGTCGTCGCGATGATCCCGGACTTCGTCGTCGCCAGCAGCGACTTCAGAAGCTTGCCCAGGTCCTGGTCGTCCAGTTCCGGGGCGAGGCGTGACCTTTTGCGGCGACTCGAAAGAAATCCCATGCCGGGAGGCTAGGGGCGGCCCGGGATTGCACAAGGTTTACGCCAAGATCGTTATCGATTGCACGACTCTGCCATGGTTACCCGCTCGTATGGTGAGATGACATGCCGTGACCGACCGGTCGGTCAACTCCCCTCGCCCCAGGCGTGCGGACCACCGTCGCGCCACTCGATCCACTCGGCAGCGGACACGTCGTCGGGTTCGATGTCCTCCAGACCGGCCGCCCGCAGGAACTCGACCACGTCGAGCACCGTGTAGGCCATGCCGGCGAAGGAGTCGCCGACCCGGACGCGACGGCCGCCGTCCGACGCGGGCGGGTACACGATCACCTGAAGCACAGCGCCACCCTTGCCGCTGCCCGGCTCCGGCGCACTCGGGGGCGGCCGTACGGGGTACGGCCCGGGGGTGCGCGCCGGGCCGCCGGCCGTCAGGGGCCGAAGGTCCCCTCGTGGGTCCGGCCGGCCCGTGGTGCGGCACCGGCGGCGGGCGCACGCTGGGTCCAGGGACCACGAAGGGAGCCGGTGCGATGACCTCCGCCACCACCATGAACGCGGCGCTGCCCGCCGTACACCGTGAACGGCTGATGGACCTCGCGCGTGAGGTCTCCTTCCCGGTCGGGACACGCCTGTTCGAGGAGGGCCGGCGTGCCGACCGCTTCTGGATCGTGCGCACCGGCACCGTCGCCCTCGACCTGCGGGTGCCGGGCCGCCGTCCCGCCGTGATCGAGACGCTCGGACACGGTGAACTGATCGGCTGGTCCTGGCACTTCCCGCCGCACATCTGGCAGTTGGGCGCCGAGGCGATGAGCCCGGTGCGGGCGTACGAGTTCGACGCCGGCGCGGTGTGCGAGCGCTGCGAGGCGGATCCGGAGTTCGGCCGGGCCATCGCCGTCTGGGTCGGCCGGGTGGTCGCCCAACGGCTGCACTCCTCCCGGGTCCGGCTGCTCGACCTCTACGCGCCCTATGGCAGCGGGGGCGCGGCGTGACCGGTGGGGGGCCGATCGGCGCCCTGCCGGTGCCGGAGGGTGACGGCCCGGGTGGTCGGCGTGGTGACGCTGACCGGCGCGGTCGCGGACTCCGCCCCGCTCCCGCCGGCCGTCCTCATGGGGCGCGGCGTCGAGGACGTGCGGGGCCAGGACTGCCGGCTCACCGAGACGGACGGGGCGACCGGCGCCGGCGACCGAGCCGTGCCGAGCGGGGCTGATCCGGACTGAGCCGGGGCAGGCCCGGGACGTCTCGGAGCGGCGGCCGGCCCGCTGCCGCGGACAGGCTCCGCCTCGGCCGGGGCGGGGCCGCCGCCGAGGCAGCAGTGAGCCTCAGAGCGAGACCCGGCGCCCCGTCACCACCCGGGGCTGGATGCGTACCCACTCCTCGCGCGGGCCGCCGGCCCAGGCCCCGCTGTGGGCCCGGTCCGCGTAGCCGGCCCGCTCGGCGGGGTCGGTCACGTGGTGGGCCGGGCCGCGGACCAGAACGCTCCAGCCCTGGCCGAACGCGTCGTCCACGCGGTCGACCTCGAAGGCCACCCGGGCGCCGGCGGCCAGGGCCGGGGTCGCTCCGCGCGCCGTGCGGAAGACGATGGCACCGTTCACGATCGTGTAGTTGACGGGCACGATCACCGGACCGTCGTCGGTCGTGACGCCGAGCCGGCCCACGCCGTGCGTGCCCAGCAGGGCCTGGCACTCGGCGGGTCCGAGTTCGGTGAGCCGTGGGGCGCTCCCGGCTCGGGCCGGGCCGGGCGGCAGATCGACGGTGCCGCCGCTCAGCTCGGTCACCGTGGTGCGCAGCACCTGGGCCAGCGTGACCAGTACGGCGGGCCGGGGCGCGGCTCCGGGGTGTTCTTCCAGGTAGCGCAGGTAGCTGGGCGCCATGCCGGCGCGCAGGGCCGTCTCCCGCCGGGTGAGGCCGAGCCGGGCGCGCCGGGCGGCCAGCCGGCGGCCCAGGTCGCCGAGTACGGCCTCCGGGGCCGGCCGGGGTGTGGTCTGTTCGGTCATGGCCGTCACGTCCCTTCTCGTCCTCGTCAGGTCTCTTCGGGCCGCGTTCAGGGCAGCGTCTCAAGCGCGCCGGTCTCACCCCTCCAGCTTGCGCGACCCCGCTCGGCGCCACCCGTCACGCTTCCGGTACGACGGCCACGGGACAGGCGGCCCGGTGCAGCACGCCGTGGGCGACGCGGCCGAGCTGGAGGCCGTAGTGGCCCGGTCGGCGGCGGGCGCCGACCACCAGCAGGCCGGCGTCCCGGGACGCGGCGAGCAGGGCGTCGCGAGCGGCGGCCTCGGGCAGCCGCCGTTCGACCCGCAGGGCCGCCGGGGCGTCGTACAGCGCCCGGTGCAGCACCTCGGCCGCCTGCCGTTCCCGCTCCTGGGCCGGTGTGCGGGCGGGGCGCCGCCAGGCGCGTACGGCTTCCAGCGGGACCCCGCGCAGCAGGGCCTCCCCGGTCGCGAACCGCACGGCCGGCGAGCCGGCGGGCCGGTCGCCGACGCCGAGGACGACGGGGCCCCGGGTTCCCGGGCGGACCCGGTTGTCGTGACCGCCGCGCAGCACGACGACCGGGCAGTGGGCGTGACCGGCGACGCTGACGCCGACGGAGCCGAGCAGCGCCTCGGTCATGCCGCCGCGGCCACGGCAGCCCAGGACCACGGCGAGGGCGCTGCGGCTCTCCCGGACCAGCGCGTACTCGGGTTCCTCGGGCAGCACGTCGGTGGTGACCTTCACGTCCGGCTGCCGGTCGTGGGCACGCCGTTCGGCGGCCCGGACGACGTCCTCGGCCGTCACGTTTTCGGCCGTCACCTCCTCGTCCGGGTCGCCGAGCCCGGGTGCGAGCGAGGTGCCCTCGTAGCGTTCCCAGAGGGAGGCGTACACCAGGCGGACCGAGGTGCCGCGCAGGGCGGCCTCGTCGCAGGCCCAGTCCACGGCGCGCAGACTCGGCTCGGAACCGTCGACGCCCACCACCACGGGGAGTGTCATCTTCCCCACCGCCTTTCCTGCTTTCCTGTAAGCGCGGTGCCGTGGCCCGCACTTCACGGTCGCACCGCGGGCGCGGCGGCGGGGAGTGCTCTTCGGCCCGGGGCGGTGGGGACCTTCGGCCCCGCCGGGGGTCAGGCGCGGCCGTCGCCGCGGACGACGGCGACGGGGCCGTGGGCGTGGTGCAGCAGGGCCTGGCTGACCGAGCCGAGCAGCAGGCCGGTGAAGCCGCCCCGGCCGCGGGCGCCGGTCACCGTCAGCCGGGCCTCGCGGCTCGCGTCGATGAGGGCCGGGCGGATCCGGGAGCGCACCAGGCGCCGTTCCACCGCCACACCGGGCCGGAGCGCCTGGAACGGGAGCACCGTCTCGTCCAGCGTCCGCCGCTCCTCCTCGCGCAGCCGGTCGAGGTTCACCACCACGTCCAGCGGGCTGTCGGGGCCGTCGTGGGCGGGTTCGCTCCAGGTGTTCCAGACGTGCAGCGCCACGAGCGGGGCCCGGTGCAGTTCGGCGGCGGCGAAGGCGAACTCCACGGCCGCCGCGCCGGCCGGTGAGCCGTCGACGGCGAGCAGGACCGGGCCGTCCGGATTCGGCCGGCCGCGCGCCACCAGGACGGGGCAGCGGCCGTACGCGGCCAGGTGCACGGCGGTGGAACCGAGCAGCAGGCTGCCGAAGCCGCCGAGACCCCGGCTGCCGACCACGAGCAGCGCGGCGGCGCGGGACTCGATCTCCAGTACGGTCAGCGGCGCCCCGACGGTGACCTCGCGGGTGAGGGCCGTACCCGGTGCCGCCGCGCGGGCCCGCTCCTCGGCCGCGGCGAGGGTGCCGTCGACCAGCTCCCGCATCCCCGCCGAGCCCGGATACCACGGCGGCCCGGCGTGCGGCGGGTGCGCCGGCGGCCACCCGAAGGCGTGCACCAGCCGCAGGCCCGTCCCGCGCAGCTCCGCCTCGTGCGCCGCGGTCTCCACCGCGTCCAGGGCGGACGCCGAGCCGTCCACGCCGACCACGACCGGATCGCTCATGCCCCGTCTGCCTCCCACGTATGTCATTCGCGGTGCAGTACGACCTTCAGGGCGCCGTTGACCGGACCGTCCGCGAACACCTCGTAGGCCTCCTGCATCCGGTCCAGGCCGAAGGTGTGGGTGACCAGCCCGGCTCCGGACAGCCGGCCGAACCGCATCAGCTCCAGCAGCCAGGGGGTGGAGGACGTGTCCACCTGGCCGGTGCTGATCGTGACGTTCTTGCGCCACAGCGTCTCCAGGTGCAGCGGCACCGGGGTGCCGTGCGTGCCGATGGCGGCGATGTGTCCTCCGCCGCGCACGGCGCGGGTGCACAGCACGAAGCCCTCGGGGTCGCCGGATGCCTCGACGACGACGTCGGCGCCGGGTCCCTCGGACAGGTCGGCGATCATGCGGCCCGGGGACTCGGCCACGTCGGCGCCCAGGCGCTCGGCGTCGGCGAGCCGGGCGTCGGCCAAGTCCACGACGACGATCCGGCGCGGCGAGTACAGCCGTGCGACGACCACCGAGGCGAGCCCGACGGGGCCGGCGCCCACCACGACGACGGTGTCCCCCGGCGAGACGTGCCCGTTGCGCACACCCACCTCGTAGGCGGTCGGCAGCAGTTCGGCGAGCAGCACGGCGTCGGGCAGCGGCAGGTCGCAGGGGCGGCGGGTGGTGGAGTGGTCGGCGAACGGCACCCGCACCAGTTCGGCGTGGGTGCCGTCGGCCAGGCTGCCCAGGATCCGGCCGCCACCGCCGAGGCACTGGCCGTAGCGCAGGTCCCGGCACTCGCCGCAGTGCCCGCAGGCCGTCACGGAGGACACGATCACCTGGTCGCCGGGGCGCAGGTGGCGGACCGCGCGGCCGGTCTCCAGCACCTCGCCGACCGCCTCGTGGCCGAGGACGGTGCCCGGCTTCACCTCGGGGCAGTCGCCCCGCCGGATGTCCAGGTCGCTGCCGCAGACGGTGGTGGCGTCGACCCGTACGACGGCGTCGGTCGGCTCCTGGACCGCCGGGTCGGGAACCGTGTCCCAGGAGGTGTGTGCCGGGCCGTGGTAGACGAGCGCTCGCACGGTACTCACTCCCTCGCTCGCTCTCCCCCTCCACGGTCGCCCCGGCGGTTCCGGCGGGCAACACGGCCGTGCCTGGCGGCGCCCCGCGTCCCGTACGAAGCTGGAGTCCCGTCCGCGGTCGCGGTTCGGTGTCCGGCACGAGAGGAGACAGGGGCGGTGACGAATCCCCTGGTGGTCGGCGTCGACGGGTCCGGGTCGAGCCTGGCGGCGGTCGACTGGGCGGCCGACGAGGCGCTGCGCCACGGCCTGGCGCTGCACGTCCTGCACGCGGCCTGCGGTGACCGCGAGGCGTCTGAGGTGATCGGTGCGGCCGCGGCGCGGGCCACGAAGCGGGCTCCGGCGGTGCCGCTGTCCAGTGAGGTGGTGCGCACGGACGCGGCGTCCGCCCTGGTGGAGCGGGGCCGTGCGGCCTTCGCGCTGGTCCTCGGCCCCCGTGGGCTCGGCGAGCTGCCCGGACTGCTGCTGGGCTCGGTCTCGCTCGCCGTCGCGGCGCGCGCCGGGTGCCCGGTCGTCGTGGTGCGGGGCGGGCAGGAGCACCGGGACGCCCGGTCCGGGACGGTCGTCGTGGGTGTCGAGGACGACGGGAGCAGTGCGACGGCGCTGCGGTTCGCGCTCGGCGAGGCGCAGGCGCGCCGCTGCCGGCTGGTCGCCGTGCACGCCTGGAGCGCCCCGCTCGGCGCCTGTACGACAGCACAGGCGCCGTCGTGGCCCCTGGAGGCCCATCTGCGTCCGCCGTCGCAGGTGCTGGACGACTCCCTGCGCGGTCTGGGCGAGCGGTACCGGGAGGCGCGGGTCGAGCGGCGGCTGGTGGAGGAGCCGGCCCGCCGGGCGCTGCTGGAGGCGGCGGCGGAGGCGGACCTGCTGGTGGTCGGGGCCCGGCCGCGGGTGACGTGTCCGGGGCTGCAACTCGGGCTGGTCAACCACGCGTTGCTGCATCACGCGCCGTGCCCCGTCGCGGTCGTGCCCCGGCGCTGACGTCCGGTACGCCGGCCCGCCGGCCGCCCGCCCGTGCGGCGGCGGGGCGCGCGTGGCAGCTTGGAGGGAACGGCACCGCGAGGAGAGGGCGGCGATCATGCACGCGCACCTCGGCGACCAGCTCGTCATCGAGAGCCCGGCGACCGGCTCGGCCCGGCGCGACGGCGAGATCGTCGGACTGCGCCACGAGGACGGCACACCTCCCTACGACGTGCGCTGGTCGGACACGGACGAGGTGACCCTCGTCTTCCCCGGACCCGACGCGCACGTCCGGCACCTCGCATCTGAGCGGCCCAGCCGCGCCGGAGAGCACCGCCACGAGGAGCCGTCGGCCGTGTCCGGCCCCGGCGACATCGGCCGGCGGGTGGCGGTGGAGCGCCGCCGGCGGGGGCTGAGCCGTGCGGAGACGGCCGGCCGGGCCCGGATGTCGCCGGACTACCTGGCCTACCTGGAGGAGCGGCCCGCAGATCCGACGCTCGCCACGCTGATCCGGCTGGCCGACGCGCTGGGCACCACGGTCGGCGCGCTGCGCGGCGGCGCGGACCTCCCGCCCGGACAGGGCCACGCCCTGCTGCACCCGGAGCTGCGGGACCTCACGCCGCGGGAGTGCCGTTCGCTGCTGTCCACGCACGGTGTGGGGCGCGTCGCGGTGTCGGAGCCGGACGGCCGGCCGGCGGTCGTCCCGGTCAACTACGAGGTGGCCGGTGACGCGATCCTGTTCCGGACGGCGCCCGGTTCCGTTGCCGCGTCCGCCGTGGGTTCGGAGGTCGCCTTCGAGGTCGACCACGTGGACGAGGTGCTGAGCCAGGGCTGGAGCGTGCTGGCCGTGGGCCCCGCGAGCGTCGTCACCGACCCCGAGGAGGTGCGCGGGCTGACCCGGCACGCGCACACCACGCCGTGGGCGGGCGGCGACCGCGAGATGTGGGTGGCGATCCGGCCCGCCCGCCTGACGGGCCGCCGTATCACCCCGGCCGGCGGGTGACGGGCGGCGCACCGGCCGGAGTCCCGCGCGGCGGGGCGGCGCGCGTGGTGGGGCGGCGCGCGTGGTGGGGCGGCGCGCGTGGTGGGGCGGCGCGCGTGGTGGGGCGGCGCGAACAGGCCGCCGCCCGGGTCCCGGAGTGCCGGGGCCCGGGCGGTCACCGCCGGTCGCCGCCGGTCGCGCCTATGGCGTCAGCCGGCACCGGCCTCGGTCGGCCTGCGTCAGCGTTCCTCGCGGAAGTCGACGTGCGTGCCGGCCACCGGGTCGTACTTGCGCAGGACGAGCCGGTCCGGGTCGCTGAGACGGTTCTTGCGGGTCACGTAGGTGACACCGGTCCCCGCGGTCGACTTCAGCCTGACGACGGGACGCAGGGTGCTGCGTGCCATGAGCCTCTCCTTCCGGCACACCCCGTACTGACCGGAGCATGCCACCGGTACCAACGTGGCGGCGGTCCGCGCCATTCCCGCCCGGACACCGCCGTCCGAGCGACGGCCCACCGGGTGAATCCGGCCCGCGAAGCGGTACGCCGCAGCAGGCCCGGGACCCGGTCGCGAGCCGTTCCGCGGCAGGGCGCTCGACCGATGGCGGTTACTCACCGGTTCGTCAAGGCGACACCCCGTGACGGACGGTGGACGCCACCCGTCCGAGCTATAGCAGAGACATGAGACGGTCCCGAACAGCGTCCTGCGTGTCCGCGTTCCTGCTCGCCTGCGCCTGTGCGTTCGCCGGCCCGGTGAAGGCGCCCGCCGCGTCGGCCGGAGCCGCACTGGACTACGTGGCCCTCGGCGACTCCTACTCGGCGGGGGTCGGCGCCGGCAACTACGTCGGCGCCGACCGGAGCTGCTTCCGCAGCAACCGGGCCTACCCCGTCCTGTGGGCCGCCGCGCACGCCTCCTCGTTCAGCTTCGCCGCCTGCAACGGCGCCCAGACCGACGACGTCCTGGAAGGCCAGCTCGGCACGCTCGGCCCCGGCACCGACCTGGTCACCCTCAGCGTCGGGGGCAGCGACTCCGGGTACGCCGCCGTGATGGCGATCTGCGTGCTGCCGGGCAGCGGCGCCTGCCTGTCCGCCGTCGCCCGCGCGCACACGTACATCGACGGCACGCTGCCCGGCAACCTCGACCGCCTCTACACGGCCATCCGGGGCCGGGCGCCCGCCGCGAGGGTCGTCGTGCTCGGCTACCCGCACTTCTACCAGCCGCACGGCACCTGCCAGGGCGGTCTGCACGACGCGGAGCGGGCGGCGCTGAACGACGCCGTGGACCATCTCGACCGGGTGATCGCCCGGCAGGCGGCCGCCCACGGGTTCACGTTCGCCGACCCGCGCCGCGCCTTCACCGGGCACGAGATCTGCTCGGTCAGCCCCTGGCTGCGCAGCGTGAACTGGATGAACCTCACGGAGTCGTACCATCCGACGGCCTCCGGGCAGGCCGACGGCTATCTGCCGCTGCTGGCCGACGCGCTCTGAACGCGCGGCCGTAGAACCTCCCGTGGGTGAGGGTCCGTCAGGACACTCACCCACCTGCCTGTGATCTCTCCCATTGCGTTCGCCGGGCTGTCCGACGAACCTCTCTTCGAACGAGTTCCCGAAGAACTGTTATCCGGGGCTCGTCGGACGGTCTCCCATGTGTCGGGCAGCACCGTTCGGCATCGAGGACAGGGAAGCGACAGATGAGTTCACAGCACACGGCGGACACGGCGGCACTGGTCACCGCTGCCCAGGCGGGCGATCCGGGCGCCCAGGACGCCCTGGTCAGCGCGTACCTTCCGCTGGTCTACAACATCGTGGGCCGGGCCCTGAACGGTTCCGTGGACGTGGACGACGTCGTGCAGGAGACGATGCTGCGCGCCCTGCACGCGCTCGGCGACCTGCGCGCCCCCGACAACTTCCGTCCCTGGCTCGTGGCGATCGCGATGAACCAGGTGCGGGCGCACTGGCAGGCCCGGCAGTCGGCACCGGGCGCGGTGGAGGAGGCGCAGGATCTCGCGGACCCGGGCGCGGACTTCGTGGACCTGACGATGGTGCGGCTCCAGTTGTCCGGCCAGCGCCAGGAGACGGCGCGTGCCACCCGCTGGCTGGAGCCGGACGACCGCGCGCTGCTGTCGCTGTGGTGGCTGGAGTGCGCCGGCGAGCTGACCCGGGCCGAGGTCGCGGCGGCCCTGGAACTGTCGCCGCAGCACACGGCGGTGCGGGTGCAGCGCATGAAGGCGCAGCTGGAGGCGGCGCGGGTGGTGGTGCGGGCGCTGGAGGCGCAGCCGCCCTGCGAGGAGTTGCGCGGGATGCTGGTCTCCTGGGACGGCCGGCCCTCGGCGCTGTGGCGCAAGCGCATAGCCCGTCATGCCCGGGACTGCATACGCTGCTCCGGGCTGTGGGGCGGTCTGATGCCCGCCGAGGGGCTGCTCGCGGGGCTGGCGCTGGTGCCGGTGTCGGCCGCGCTGCTCGCCAAGTTCGGTGCGGGTGCGGGCAGTTCGGCCATGGCGGGGGCGGCGGCGCCCGTCGCGGACACCTCGGCCATGCCGGTCATGTCGGTCTCCGCGCACGGGGGTCCGGGCGGCGGGCACCGCGCTTCCGGTGGCCGTGGCGGCTCGCGCGGCGAGGCGCGGCGGCGGCGCCGGCTGCGCCGCCGGGCCGTCGGCGGTGCCGTCCTGGCGGCCTGCGTGGCGGGCGGCGCACTCTGGTACTTCGGGACCGGCTCGGGCGACGGCGACGGCGGCGCCACCGCCGTACGGCCCGCCGACGACACCCTCGCCGACCTCTCCTCCTCCCGCCCGGCCGAGGCCTCGCCGTCGGCCTCGGCCACCTCCCCGAGTCCCAGCGCGTCGCCGAAGAAGAAGGAGAAGAAGAAGCCGAGCCCCTCGGCGAAGACCCCGCGGCCCGCGAAGAAGACCGCCTCGGCCCCCGCGCCCCGCCCGACGCGCACCGCCTCCGCCGCGCCGCCGCCCCAGCCGGCCCCGGCCGGCACCGTGGCCCAGGTGATCGCGCTGGTGAACAAGGAACGGGCGACGGCCGGTTGCGGCCCCGTGACGGAGGATTCCGAGCTGGACAAGGCCGCGCAGGCGCACTCCGACGACATGGCCGCCCGGAACTTCTTCGAGCACACCAACCCCGACGGCGCCGACCCCGGACAGCGCATCACCGCCGCCGGGTACCGCTGGTCGACGTACGGGGAGAACATCGCCAAGGGCCAGCAGACCCCGGAGTCGGTGATGGACTCCTGGATGAACAGCCCCGGCCACCGCGCCAACATCCTCAACTGCTCGTTCAAGAACCTCGGCGTGGGCGTCCACCGGGGTTCGGGCGGCCCCTGGTGGACCCAGGACTTCGGCGCCAAGCTGTAGCGGGCGGGGTGTACGGGGGCAGGGCGCCGTCAGCGGACGGCCGCCGCCGGCGGGCGCTCGCGCAGGGCGCCGTAGGCGATGAAGTACGCCGGGACCCGGCGCAGCCGGCGGGAGCCGGCGACCCGGCGGGCGACGTGCCCGGCCCGCTCGGCGCTGCCGAAGGGCGGGCGCCCGCGCAGGACGGGGCCGATGAAGCGGGCGTGGGCGGTCCGCTGGAGCGTCTGGGCGAGGACGGTGGTGGGCAGGCGGCGGCGCTGCACCCCGCGTACGTCGCCCAGCCGCACCGAGCCCCGGCGCAGCGGTCCCACCAGGTACCGGGCGGCGGCCACGGCGTCCTGCACGGCGAGGTTGATGCCGATGCCGAAGACCGGGGACATGGCGTGGGCCGCGTCGCCGATGCACAGCAGGCCCGGCCGGTGCCAGCGGCGCAGCCGGTCCAGGCGGACGTTCAGCAGTTTGACCTCGTCCAAGGAGCGCAGCGCGGCGACGCGGTCGGCGGTCCACGGGAAGGCGGCGGTGAAGTCGGCGCGGAAGCGGTCGAGTCCGGCGGCGCGGCGCTCGGCGTCGGTGCCCTTGGGGATCATCACGGCGCACTGCCAGTAGTCGCCGCGGTCGATCATCGCGGTCAGCAGGCCGTTCGCCGCGCCGCCGACGAGGCCGCGCGGGTCGCTCTCGTGCCGGGGCAGCCGGAACCACCAGGCGTCCATGGGGCAGGTGTAGCCGTGCGGGCCGAGTTCGGGGCGGGTGCGGGCGAGGGAGCCGCGGCCGTCGCAGGCGACGGTGAGCAGGGCGCGCAGTTCGCCGGTGCGGCCGTCGGCGGTGCGGTAGCGCACGCCGGTGACGCGGCCGGACTCGACGAGGAAGTCCGTCGCCTCGGTGTTCATGCGCAGGTCGAAGGCGGGTTCGCGGCGGGCCTCGGCGGCGAGGAGGTCCAGCAGGTCCCACTGGGGCACCATCGCCACGTAGTTGTAGGGGCCGGGCAGGGCGCCCAGGTCGGCGACCGTGACCATGGAGCGGTCGGCGCCGGCCGGCAGCTGGACGGTGCTCACCCGGCGCTGCGGCAGCCGGGCGAAGCGCTCGCCGAGGCCGAGGTCGTCCAGCAGGGCGAGGGTGGAGGGGTGGACGGTGTCGCCGCGGAAGTCGCGCAGGAAGTCGCCGTGCTTCTCCAGCACGGTCACCTCGACACCGGACCGGGCCAGCAGCAGGGCGAGCACCATGCCCGCGGGGCCGCCGCCCACCACACAGCACGTCGTACGTTCCATGTCGTTCCCGCCCTTCTCGTGGGGCCCTGGGGTGCCGGTACCCGAACACTAATTCGTCACCTGATGAATATCCTACGCTCCTGCCGGGCGGTCCTGTCGAGTGGGCGAACATGCCGCTGAGTGGAGCAATGACCGGTGCGCCGTGGCCGGGCCCAGCAGGCTGGAGATCTTGCCGGGTCGGGTGACAGGAGTCCGAGGTGCGAAGGCCGCGTAAGCCCAACCGTCAGGGGAGGGCCGGGTGAGGCACGGCCGTACCGGCAGGACGCCGGAGGGCGTCACGGCGTCCCGCGCCCGGCTGACCGCGCCACCGGCGTGGATGCGCTGGCTGCCGGTCCTGTTCGTCGCGGGCCTGCTCGCGCTCGAACCCGTCACCCCCGTGGACTGGCCGGTCAGCTTCGTGCTGATCGCGCTGCCCCTGGTGGCCGCGTTCGCCCACGGGCCGCTGGTCGTGGGCGGTACGACGGTCTTCGCGATCCTCTTCCTCGGGGTGCTGGCCGGCACCCCGTGCTGCGCGGGCCGCTCCGTCGGCTACCTGTGGGACCGGCACTACGTGGCCGCCTACGTGTGCACGGCGCTGGTGGGCGCCCTCGGCGCGGTGCTCGCCGCCCACCGCACCCGCCGGGAGCGCACGCTCGCCGACGTGCGGTTCGTGGCCGACATCGCGCAGCGCGTGCTGCTCCGGCCGGTTCCGCACCGGGTCGGCGACCTCGTCATGGAGAGCCTGTACCTCTCGGCGGCGGCGGAGGCGCGGATCGGCGGGGACCTGTACGAGGCGGTGCCCACCGCCCACGGCGTACGGCTCATCATCGGCGACGTGCGCGGCAAGGGGCTGCTCGCGGTGGAGACCGCCGCCTCTCTGCTCGGGGCGTTCCGCGAGGCGGCCCACGACGAGCCGGACCTGGCCGCGCTGGCCGCCCGGCTGGAGACGAGCATGACCCGCAGGGCCCGGCAGCTGGGCGGGAGCGAGACGGAGGAGCGGTTCGTCACCGCCGTGTTCGCCGAGATCCCGCCCGGCGGCGGGGTGGTCCGCGTCGTCAACTGCGGTCACCCGCCCCCGATGCTGGTCCGTCCCGGCGAGGTGCGCGAGCTGGACAGCGGGCGGTCGGCTCCGCCGCTGAACCTGGGGGTGCTGCTCGGGGAGCCGTACCACGTCGACACCTATCCCTTCGGGCCCGGCGACCTGATCCTGCTGTACACGGACGGCGTGACGGAGGCGCGGGACGCCTCCGGCGCGTTCTATCCCCTGATGGCGCGGCTGCGCGCCTGGGACACGCTGCCACCGCACGACCTGCTGGAACGGCTCCACCAGGATCTGCTGGAGTACGCCAGCGACCGCCCGCAGGACGACACCGCCGCGCTCGCCGTGTGCCGGACGGCCACCCGCCCAGCGGCCGGCTGAGGACGGCGGGGCCGGCGAGGCGGCCCGCGTCACGGCACCGCCGGGGCTCCGGGGATCTCCTGCTCGGCCCAGATGACCTTGCCCTCGTCCGTGTACCGGGCGCCCCAGCGAAGGGCGAGCTGGGCCACCAGGAACAGGCCCCGGCCGCCCTCGTCCGTGCTGCGGGCGTGTCGCAGCCGGGGCGCGGTGCTGCTGGCGTCGGTGACCTCGCAGGTCAGACGGGAGTCGCGCAGCAGGCGCAGCCGGATGGGCGGGGTGGCGTAGCGGATGGCGTTGGTGACGAGTTCGCTGACGAGGAGTTCGGTGGTGACGGCCAGTTCCGGCAATCCCCACTCCTCGACCTGCCGGGTGGCGCGAGTGCGCAGATCGGCGACGGCCGCCGGGTCGACGGGCACCTCCCAGGAGACGACGTGGTCGGCGTCCAGGGCGCGGGTGCGGGCCAGCAGCAGGGCGACGTCGTCGGGCTGGGGCACGGGCACGAGATGCCGCACCACGGAGGTGCACAGCGTGGCGAGGTCCTCCTCGGCGCCCGCGAGGATCTCGCCGAGCCGGGCCATGCCGCGCTCCACGTCCTGATCGCCGCCCTCGATGAGGCCGTTGGTGTAGAGGCCGAGCAGGCTGTTCTCGGCGAGTTCGATCTCGGTGGCCTCGAAAGCCATGCCCCCGAGGCCGAGCGGGGGCCCGGCCGGGATCTCCGGGTACCAGTGGTGCCCGTCGGGGTCGACCACGACGGGCGGCGGGTGGCCGGCCCGGGCCAGCCGGCAGCACCGGGTGACGGGGTCGTACACGGCGTACAGACAGGTGGCGCCGGTGAAGGTGGCGTTCGAGGGGGCCTCGCCCGCGGTGGCCTCCTCGTCGGTCAGGCGCAGCACGAGGTCGTCGAGGTGGGCGAGGAGTTCGTCGGGCGGCAGCTCCATGTCGGCCAGGGTCTGCACCGCGGTGCGCAGCCGTCCCATGCTGGCCGCCGCGGGGATGCCGTGGCCCACCACGTCCCCGACCACCAGGCCGACCCGGGCCCCGGAGAGCGGGATCACGTCGAACCAGTCACCGCCGACACCGCCCGAGGGGTCGGCCGGCAGGTAGGAGGAGGCGACTTCCACGGCGGTGCCGCCCGCGAGTGCCGGCGGCAGCAGGCTGCGCTGGAGGGTGACGGCCGCCGCGTGCTCCCTGGTGTAGCGGCGGGCGTTGTCGACGCACACCGCCGCCCGGGCGACCAGTTCCTCGGCGAGCAGGACGTCGTCGGGTCCGAAGGAGACCGGGTTGTCGGAGCGGATGAAGGTGGTGAGGCCGAGGGTGGTGTCGCGGGCCCGCATCGGCACGGCGATCAGGGAGTGCAGACCGAACTCGCGGATGGTCCGCGCGCGCCCCGGCTCCTGTACGGCCCACATCTCGTCGGAGGGGTCGAGGACCGGCATGAGCAGCGGTTCGTCGATGCGCAGGTTCATGCCGTGCGGCCGCGTGAGGAAGTCGGCCTCCTCGCCGACGCGGGCCACGGCCTCGGGGGCGCCCGCCCTGACCGAGCTGAGCCCGGCGCGGCGCATCGTCGGCCAGGCGGGCGCGGGTCCGGCGTCGCTGAGCCAGGCGCCGTGTCCCTCGGTGCTGAGGACCGGCTCCAGCAGGTCCACCATGACGAAGTCGGCGAAGCGGGGGACGGCGAAGTCGGCGAGCTCCTGGGCCGTGCGCATCACGTCGAGGGTGGTGCCGATACGGGTGCCGGCCTCGTTGACCAGGGACAGCAGCCGGCGGGCGGTCCAGCGCTCGGTGACGTCCAGGACCATGTAGCAGACGCCGGTGCCGGTGCCGTCGGCGTCGACCAGGGGGAAGAACGACGACGAGTAGGCGTGCCGGCGGTGCGGGTCGGCCCAGCTCCAGCCGACGTACTCGTAGTCGGTGACCGGTACGCCGGTCGCGAGGACCTTGCGCATCAGGCCTTCGAGGGTCTCGGCCTCCAGACCGGGCAGCAGTTCGCTCAGCCGGCGCCCGATCCGCTCCTCGCGGGGCACCCCGCCGATGC
This sequence comes from Streptomyces pyxinicus, assembly GCF_024753135.1. Lineage (GTDB taxonomy): Bacteria > Actinomycetota > Actinomycetes > Streptomycetales > Streptomycetaceae > Streptomyces > Streptomyces pyxinicus. Next base: position 171,144 of record NZ_JANUGP010000012.1, read on the forward strand.
CTTCGAGGGTGTCGTTCAGCCACACGTAGCGCAGCTCGGGGTCCACGACGGCCATGCCGAGGGGTGAGCGGGTCAGGAACGCGTCGAGGACGGACTGGCTGCTCCACCGGGTCCGCTGTTCGTGGGCCGAGACCAGGAAGCAGTCGCCGTCACCGACGCGGAAGGACGCGGAGACCCGCAGCCGGACGTCGAACGGGCGGCCGTCCCGGCGGCGTACGGTGATCAGCCCGCTCCAGCCGTTGCCGGCGCGGCACCGGGCCGCGATGCCCGCGACGCGCGCGGGGTCCTCGGGCATGGCCAGCAGCCGTGCCGCGGAGCGGCCGACGACCTCGTGCGCCGGATAGCCGCACAGCTCCTCGGCGCCGCGGGTCCAGCCCACCACGACGCCGGCCGCGTCCACCACCGCCGCCGCGTCGGCGGACGCGTCGAAGAGGTCATCCGGTCCGGTGGAACCGGATGCGCCCTCGTCCTTTCGCGGAGATTCCATCAGATGAAACCATTCACCACTTTGGTCCCTTTTATTCATATGGTGGGCTTTAACGGCGGACCTCGCCGGGTTGGGTCCGGAGGATCCCGGAGGGACCATGGACGGAAAACCGGTGCCCGGCACGCAGCGGCGCGACCGGTGCGACGCCGGCCGCGAGGGCGGCCGACCGGCCGGTGGAGGTGGACCCGGTATGGCAGTGGACTCCTTCGAGACCGGCCCCGCGGAACAGCGGCCCGAGCCGCCACCCCGGGCGACCGGCCTGCTGGACGTGCTCAGCGTGGCCGCGGTGGCCCTGGACACCCAGGGCCGGGTGGTCTTCTGGACCCCGCAGGCCGAGGAACTGTTCGGCTACACCGCCGAGGAGGCGCTCGGCCGGCACGCGGCCCGGCTGCTCGTCCAGCCCGAGCACCTGGGGGCCGTGGTCAGTCTGTTCACGGACGTGCTGGAGACCGGACGCGGCTGGGCCGGCGCGTTCCCGGTGCGGCACAAGGACGGCACCAGCCGGCTGACCGAGTTCCGCACCATGCGGCTGCTGGACGACCTCGGGGATGTCTACGCCCTGGGCATCGCGGCCGACCACACCCTGCTGCAGCGGGTCGAGACCGACCTGGCCCTGTGCGAGCAGCTCGTCAACCAGTCCCCCATCGGCCTGGCCCTGCTCGACCCCGACCTGCGCTACCTGCTGGTCAACCCGGCGCTCCAGCGCATCGACGGCATCCCGGCCGAGGAGCACATCGGCCGGCACCTGCGCGAGACCCTGCCCTTCCCGGACGTCGACACCGTCGAGTCCGCGCTGCGCCAGGTGCTGACCACCGGCACGCCGCTGCTCGACCAGTACCACGTGGGCCGCCCCCCGTCCGACCCCGGCAACGAGCACGCCTGGTCGCTGTCCTTCTACCGGCTCGCCGATCCCGGCGGCCGGGTGCTGGGCGCCGCCGTCTCGGTCGTGGACGTCACCGAGCGGCACCGGGCGGCGGGCGAGGCCGACCGGGCGCGGCGGCGGCTGGCGCTGGTGGCCGAGGCGTCCACGCGGGTCGGCACCACGCTGGACGTCCAGGAGACCGCCCGCGAGCTGGCCGAGATCGCCGCGCCGGCGCTCGCGGACGTGGTGGCGGTGGACATCCTCGACTCGGCGCTGTCCTGCCGCCCCATGAGCCGCCCGGACAACGGTCCGGAGCTGTTCCGGGCGCTCGCCCTGAAGGCCTCCCATCCGACGGTCGCCGAGCGCGCCGCCGACCCGCCCGGCGACCTGGCCGCCTACGAGGGCGACCGGCTGGTCACCCTGTGCGTGCACACCGGCCGCCCGGTGCTGGTCCAGCGGGTCGGACCGGAGGACCTGCCGCGGATCGCCCGGGACGCCGAGGCCGGCGCGCTGCTGGCGCGGGCGGGTGTGCACTCGTACCTCGCGGTGCCGCTGATCGCGCACGGCGAGGTGATCGGCGCGCTGGACCTCAAACGGACCCGGAATCCGGCGCCGTTCGACGAGGACGACGTCGTGCTCGCCGGCGAGCTGGCCGGCCGGGCCGCCGTGGCCATCGACAACGCCCGCTGGTTCCAGAGCGTCCGCAACACCGCCCTCACCCTCCAGCGCAGCCTGCTGCCCGACCACTCCGCGCACCACACCGGCCTGGAGGTGGCGTCCCGCTACCAGCCGGCCCAGGCCACCAGCGAGGTCGGCGGCGACTGGTACGACGTGATCCCGCTGGCCGGCGACAAGACGGCGCTGGTCGTCGGGGACGTCATGGGCAACGGCATCGACGCGGCCGCCACCATGGGCCGGCTGCGCACCGCCACCTGCGCGTACGCCGAACTCGACCTCGATCCCGGCGAGGTGCTCCAGCATCTGGACAAGGTCACCTGCGACCTGGAGCACTACATCGTGACGTGCCTGTACGCCGTGTACGAGCCGCGCACCCGGCGGTGCACGATCGCCAACGCCGGGCACATGCCGCCCGCCCTCGCCCGCCCCGGCCGGGCACCCACCCTCCTCGACCTGCCCAGCGGCGCCCCGCTCGGCGTCGGCGGCATCACCTTCCGCACCACCACCGTGGACCTGGGCCCCGGCGACCTGCTGGTGCTGTACACCGACGGCCTGGTGGAGACCCGGCAGCACGCCATCGACGACCGGCTGAACGTCCTGCTGAGCTTCCTTGACGAACCCCACCGCCCGCTGGAGGAGACCTGCGACCTGCTCCTGCACGGCCTGCGCCACCCCGACGACCACGACGACGTGGCACTGCTCATCGCGCGGGCGCTGTAGCCGGGAGCCGACGACGCCTTAGTTCACGTACGTGAACCTTGCCCATATGGGTGTACGAGCACGCCCGTGCCAGACTCGCGCAACGTCCCCTGAACGTCGCCGAGTCGGAGGTCACTCATGAGCGTTTCCCGGCGTGCCGTGCTCGCCGTGACGGCCGGCGTCACCGCGACCGCCGTCGCCGCACCGGCGCGGGCCGCGGGGACGGGTGGCGGCACCGGTCCGGACCCGGCGCCGACCGTCCGCGCGCTGCGCACGGCGGCCGACTACGCGGTGGCGAAACTGCGCGCCGTCGCGCCGGGGGTGACCGGCTTCCCGGTCGGGACGAGGTCCGAGAAGTGGACGTTCTCGGGGAACGGTGACTGGGTGGGCGGGTTCTGGCCGGGCACGCTGTGGATGGCGTACCTGTACAGCGGCGACGAGACGTTCCGGACGCTGGCCCTCGACTCCGCCCGCGGCCTCGCGCCCCGCCGCCACGACACGACCACCCACGACCTCGGGTTCCTGTTCTACCCGTCCTGGGTCACCGCCTGGCGGCTGACCGGCGAGGAGAGCTGGCGGGCGGGCGCCGTCGAGGCGGCCGACTCGCTGATCCGGCGCTACAACCCGCGCGGCCGCTTCCTCCGGGCCTGGGGAGCGCTCGACGACCCCCACAACGCCGGTCGCACGATCATGGACACCCTGATGAACCTCGATCTGCTGGACTTCGCGAGCCGGCAGACAGGCGACGAGAAGTACCGGCGTATCGCGGTGGAGCACGCGAGAACCGCGCAGCGGGTGTTCCCCCGGGCGGACGGATCGACCCCGCACGTCTACGACTTCGACCCCGGCACCGGTGCCCCGATCGGCCCGGACACGGTCCAGGGGTACAGCCCCGCCTCGTGCTGGTCGCGCGGGCAGGCCTGGGGCATCTACGGCTTCACGACCGTCTACCGGCGCACCGGGGAACGGGAGTTCCTGGCGACGGCACGTCAACTCGCCGACTACGCGGTGGGGGTGCTGACCCCCGACCACGTGCCCGTCTGGGACTACCGCGCACCGCAGCAGCCCCACGACGTCAAGGACGCGTCGGCGGGCGCCGTCATGGCGTGCGGCCTGCTCGACCTGGCCGCCGCGACCGGCGTCTCCCGGTACCGGGAGGTCGCGCTGCGCATCCTGACCGCCCTGTCGGAGACCTGCCTGACGACGGAGTCGGACCGCGCGGAGGCGATCGTGGCCCGCTGCACCCGCAACCGGCCCGCCGAGGACGGCATCGAGATCTCCCTGCCCTACGCCGACTACTACCTCCTCGAAGGCATCCTGCGCGTGTTGCGGCCGAGGGACGTCGACCGGGCCGTCGACCTCTCGACGGTGTGAAGGGGGCCGTGGCGGGCCCCGGGCCCGGGCCGAAGCGGTCCGAGATGCCGGGCCGGGAAAGGGCGGCTAGCGTGAAGACAAGGGCCGCGTTCCGGAGGGGACGTCCGTCGTCGCAGACGAAAGCCCACGTCAGGGCGGTCGCCCGCGCCGCACACCCGTCCCCCTCCTTTGACGCGGCAACACGTGTGGCCGCACCGTGAACTCGTCACGGCGGCCCGGCCATCCCCTCGACGCGGCGACCCCCGCGAGGGGTGGAAAGAAGGTAGGCCCATGAAAGGACAACGCGCGAGGCGTCTCTTCGCACTGTCTGCGGTCGGCGTTCTCATGGCCGGAGGCGCCGCCGTCGGCGTAGCGGGCACGGCATCGGCCGCCACCTCCACCCACGCACCCACCAACCGCGGCTGCTCCTACGGCAGCTTCTGGGGCGGCTGCAACCGCGGTGGCTTCTACCCCGGCGGTTACTACCCGGGTGGCTACTACCCCAGCGGCGTCCTGAGCCCCGGTGTCGTCGTGGTCGTCGTGGGCTGACGGTCCCGGAGACACGACGGCGGCGAAGCCCCGGACCCCCCGTGCGCGGAGCCGTTCGGCTCGCTCACGGGGGGTCTGTCGTGCAGGGCGCTGTCCCGTCCCGGCGCCCTGTGCGTCCAGCGCCGGGGACTTCCGGGTTCGACATACGTCGTGCGCCCCGGAGAGCGTCACCCGGCGGCGTGCCGACCACCGCCGCACCTCCTCCGCCGTCCGTCCTTCCGCACACCGCCGGCCCGCCGGCGCCCGCATGCGCCGGCCGTCTCGCCGAACCGGGCAGCCCGCGCGTGGGGGCGCCCGCCGGTCGGCGAGGCGCAGGCGCGGGCCCGGGAGTCCCTGGACGGCGTGGAGGGGGCACGGGCGCTGGAACTCCTGAGAGGACGACACGGTCGTTTGGGGGGCCACGCAGCGCTCGCACCTCGGCCCGCCCGAACCCCGCACCCACCGCGCCACCGCCGACCGTCGCCAGGTCGGGTGACGCTCGCCCCCGACTCCGCGTGTCGGCCGCCGGGCCGCCGTACTCTGCCCGGCGGGCCGGCACGACGCGGCCGGCGGAGCGAGGGGGCGAAGCCTGGTGGGTACGGCCGAGACGTACGAGGTGCGACCGGTACCGGAGTTACTGCGCGAGAACTCCGCACGCCACGGTGACAGGCTCGCGTTCGCCGACGACCGGCGTGCGGTCGGCTGGGCCGAACTGGAGCGCCGTACCGCACGGTTGGCGGTGGGACTGGGCGCCGGCCGGGGCGCCCGGGTGGCGTTCTGCCTCGACGGCGGTGTGGAACTGGCCGAGGGACTGCTCGCCACGGTAAGGGCCGGCGCGGTCGGCGTGCCCTGGAGCGCGCGCGCCACCGACGCCGAACTCGCCGGGCTGCTGGCCGACTGCGAGCCGGCCGTGCTCGTCACCGACCGGCACAACCTGCCGCGCCTCGCCAAGCTGACGGCGGGCCGGCCGGTCCGGCTGGTGGTGACGGGCGAGGGCCCGCCGCCGGCCGGCACCACGGGCTACCAGGCCCTCACCGCCGTACCCGCGCCCCCGCCGCCCGACGACCTGGGCCTGGACGAACCGGCCTGGCTGCTCTACACGTCCGGCACCTCCGGCACACCCCGGGCCGCGGTCTCCAGCCAGCGGTCCGCGCTGTGGTCCCCGTTCGCCTGCTATCTGCCGCGGCTCGGTCTGTCGGCGTCGGACCGGCTGCTGTGGCCGCTGCCGCTGTCGCACACCTACGCGCACTCGCTGTGCGTGCTGGGCACCACCGTGGCCGGGGCGAGCGCCCGGATCACCGCCGTCCCCGAACCGGCCGCGCTGGCCCGGCTGGCCGCCGAGTTCGCGCCGACGGTCCTGGCCGGAGTCCCGCTGACCTACCGGCAGTTGCTCGACACCGGCCTCGGCGCGCTGCCCTCCTTGCGGCTCTGTGTCACCGCCGGCGCGCCCAGCGGCCCTGAACTGCGGGCACGGGTCCAAGAGCGGTTCGGGGCCCCGCTGCTCGACGGCTACGGCAGCACCGAGACCTGCGGCAAGATCGCCATGGAGGCGCCGGAGGGACCGCGAGTGCCCGGCGGCAGCGGGGCGCCGCTGCCCGGCATGGACGTCCGGATCGTGCGCCCCGGCGGCGAGGAGTCCGGCGCCGGGGACGGCGAGATCTGGGTGCGCGGTCCCGGGGTCATGCTCGGCTACCACGGCCGGCCCGAGGAGACCGCGGCCGTGCTGCGCGACGGCTGGTACCGCACCGGCGACCTGGGACGGCTCGGCGAGGACGGCTCTCTGACCGTCACCGGGCGGCTGGGCGACCGGATCGTGCGCGGCGGCGAGAACGTCGACCCGGCCGAGGTCGAGCGGGTGCTGCGGGACCTGCCCGGGGTGCGGGACGCGGCCGTGGTGGCGCGGTCCCATCCGCTGCTCGGCGAGGTCCCGGTGGCGTACGTCGTCCCCGCGCACCGGGGCCTCGACGCGGCCGGGCTGCTGCGGGCCTGCGCGAGGGAACTGTCCGCGCACAAGGTGCCCGAGGAGATCCTGTTCCTCCCGGCCGTACCGCGCACCGCGGCCGGCAAGCCGCGCCGGGCCCTGCTGCGTGCGGCACTGGCCGGGCGGGAGCCGGACCTCCCCCCGCTCGCCGACCGCACGCCCGGTGAGCGGCGAGCCGCGCTGACCGCTCTGGTGTGCGAGGAGACCGCGGCGCTGCACGGGGCACCCGCCGAGCCCGAGCCCGGCGTCGCGTTCGCGGACCTGGGGCTGACCTCGATGGACGCGATGACCCTGTGGCACCGGCTGGGCCTGCGCACCGGCCTGCGTCTGCCGGCCACCCTGGTGTGGGACCACCCGAACCCGGCCGCCGTCGCCGCCTACCTGGACACCCGCCTGCACGCGAAGGCCGTACCCGCGAGGCCGGCCCCGTCGCGCGGCCCGGGCGCGGAACCGGTGGCGATCGTGGCCGTCGGCTGCCGCTACCCGGGCGGTGTGCACTCGCCCGAGGGCCTGTGGCGTCTGACGGCCCAGGGTGTGGACGCCACCGGCGACTTCCCGGCCGACCGGGGCTGGGACCTGGCGGCCCTGTACGACCCCGACCCCGACCGGCTCGGCACCACCTACGCCCGGCGCGGCGGGTTCCTCGACGACGTGGCCGGCTTCGACCCGCTCTTCTTCGGCATGTCGCCCCGCGAGGCCCTCGCCACCGATCCCCAGCAGCGGCTGCTGCTGGAGGTCGCCTGGGAGACCCTGGAGCGGGCCGGCATCCCCGCACCGGAGCTGCGCGGCTCCCGCACCGGTGTCTTCGTCGGCCTGATGCACGTCGGCTACGGCACCGGCATCTCACCGCACGAACTGGAGTCCCAGGTCGGCATCGGCTCCTCGGGCAGTGTGGCGTCCGGCCGGATCTCCTACGTCCTGGGGCTGCGCGGGCCCACCCTGACCCTGGACACGGCCTGTTCGTCCTCGCTGGTCGCGCTGGACCTGGCCGCCAGGTCGCTGCGGGCCGGGGAGTGCGCGCTCGCGCTGGCGGGCGGGGTGACGGTGCTGTCGAGCCCGCAGCCGTTCATCGCGTTCAGCCGGCAGCGCGCCCTGTCCCGGGACGGCCGCTGCCGGTCCTTCGCCGCGGGCGCGGACGGCACCGCCTGGGCCGAGGGCGTGGGCCTCGTCCTGCTGGAGAGGCTGTCGGACGCGCGGCGCGACGGCCATCCGGTGCTGGCGGTGCTGCGCGGCTCCGCCGTCAACTCCGACGGCGCCTCGAACGGCCTGACCGCGCCCAGTGGTGCGGCCCAACGGGAGCTGATCGAGCAGGCGTTGGCCGACGCGGGCCTGGCGGCGGCCGACGTGGACGCGGTCGAGGGGCACGGCACCGGGACCGCGCTCGGCGACCCGATCGAGGCCGGCGTGCTGCTGGCCACCTACGGGCAAGGCCGTGATCCGGCGGACCCGCTGTGGCTCGGCTCGGTGAAGTCGAACCTCGGACACACCCAGGCCGCCGCGGGCGTCGCCGGGCTGATCAAGATGATCGAGGCGATGCGGCACGGCGAACTGCCCGCCTCGCTGTACGCGGACCCGCCCTCGCCGCACGTCGACTGGTCCGCGGGCGCGGTACGGCTGCTCGACCGGGCCCGGCCCTGGCCGCGCCGCGACCGGCCGCGCCGGGCGGCGGTCTCGTCCTTCGGCATCGGCGGCACCAACGCCCACGTGATCATCGAGGAGCCCCCCGCGCCGGCCGCCGAGCCGGCACCGGCGCACCGGTTCCCGGTCGCCCCCTGGCTGGTCGGCGGCGGCGACGAGGCGGGCCTGCGGGCCCACGCGGCGGCACTGGCCGACCGGTTGACCTGCACCGCCGCCCCACTGGACGCGGCCGACTCGCTGGACGTCGCGTACTCGCTGGCGACGACCAGGGCACCGCTGCCGCACCGGGCCGCCGTCGTGGCCCCCGACGCCGAGGGCCTGTCGGCCGGGCTGCGCGCCCTCGCGGCCGGCACCGACAGCCCGGCCCTGCTGCGCGGCACCGCACGCAACCGCCCCCGGGTCGCCCTCCTCTGCGCGGGCCAGGGTGCCCAGCGATCCGGCATGGGCCGTGAACTGCGGGCCGCCTTCCCGGCGTTCGACGCCGCCTTCACCGCCCTGTGCGAGGAGTTCACGCCCTGGCTCGACCGGCCGCTGCCGGAGGTGATCGACGCGTCCGACGAGGGCCTGCTGCACCGGACGGACTACGCGCAGCCCGCCCTGTTCGCCTTCGAGGTCGCCCTGCACACCCTGCTCGCCGAACTGGGGGTGCGCCCCGACCACCTGGCCGGGCACTCGGTCGGCGAACTGGCCGCCGCCCACGTCGCGGGGGTGTTCTCCCGAGCCGACGCCGTGCGGCTGGTCGCCGCGCGGGGCCGGCTGATGGCCGCGCTGCCCGCCGGCGGTGCGATGGCCGCGGTCCGCGTGCCGCCGGCCGAGGTGACGGCACGGCTCGGGGACGTCCCGGGCCGGGTGGCGCTCGCCGCGGTCAACGGCCCCTCGTCGGTCGTGCTCTCCGGTGACGAGGACGCGGTCACGGCGCTGGCCGCCCTGCTGGGGCGGCCGGCGCGGCGGCTGCGGGTCAGCCACGCCTTCCACTCCCCGCTGCTGGACCCGATGCTGGCGGAGTTCCGGGCGGTCGCCGAGTCGGTGACCTATCACCCGCCGACGATCCCGGTGGTGTCCACGCTGACCGGCCGCCCCGAGACGGACGCGCTCGCCACCGCGGACCACTGGGTACGGCAGGTCCGCGAGACCGTCCGCTTCGCCGACGCGGTGGCCCGTCTGTCCGAGGACGGCGTCGGCGTGTTCGTCACGGCGGACCCCTCGGGCGCGCTCACGGGGGCGGCCGAGGAGTGCGTCGCGCCGGACGCGGACGCGGTGTTCACCTCCTGCGCGGACGGCCGTACGACACTGGAGGCGCTGGCCGCGCTGCATGTGCGCGGCGTGGACGTCGACTGGCGGGCGGTGTACGCGAACAGCGGTGCCCGTCGGCGCGCGCTGCCGACCTATCCCTTCCAGCGGCAGCGTTACTGGCTGACCGCCGTACGGCAGCCGGTCCCGCCCGGCCACCCCCTGATCGGGCATCCGCGGCCCGACGCCGACGGGCCCGGCATCCGGCACACGGCCGTGCTGTCCACCGCCCGCCACCCGTGGCTGGCCGACCACCGCATCGGTGACCGCGTACTGGTGCCGGCCACCGTCTTCGCCGAGCTGGCGTGCCGGGCCACCGGAGCGGACGGCCCGGTCCGGCTGGCCGAACTCGCCTTCCACGAGCCGCTGGTCCTGCCCGGGGCGGGGGCCGTGCGGGTCCAGGTGGTGGCCGGCGCCCCGGACGGCTCCGGTGGGCGGCCGGTGACGGTCTGGAGCCGCCCGGACACCGACGAGGCGGCGGACTGGACCCGGCACGCGACGGCGAGGCTCGCCGCGCCGGAGGCCCCGGCACCCGTCGGTCCGGCCGAGCCCTGGCCGCCCCCGGGTGCCCGACCCGTGCCCGTCGACTACGCGCGGCCGGCCGCGCACGGTCTGCGCTACGGGCCCGCGTTCCGCGCGGTGACCGGACTGTGGCGGCGGGACGGCGAGGTCTTCGCCGACCTGGCCCTGCCGCCGGGCGAGGCGGCGACGGCCGCCGCGTACACCCTGCACCCGGCGCTGTTCGACGCGGCCATGCACGCCGGCCCCCTGGCCGAGCGGCCCGGCGAGGCGGCGGGCCCGCCCCGGGTGCCGCTCGCCTGCACCGGCGTGTCCGTGTACGCGACCGGCGCCTCCGCCGCGCGGGCGGTGCTGCGGCGGCTCGGCCCGGACGAGTTCCGGGTCACCCTGAGCGACCCGGCGGGCCGCCCGCTCGCGGCCGTCCGCTCCCTGGTCACCCGCGCCCTGCCGGCGCCCACCGAGACCTACCGCCTGGCCTGGCGGCCCGCGGCACCGGTCCGGGACGCGAGTGAACCGGCCCGGGACCATGAGGTGCTGGACGTGGCGCGTCTGGCCGGGACCCTGCCCGAGGGCACCGGCGTGCCGGAGCGGGTGCGCGGGCTGCTGTCGGCCGTGCTGGAGCGGGTGCGGGAGTGGACGTCCGGCGCCCGTCCGGGCCGGCTGCTGGTCCTCACCCGCGAGGCGACCGGCACGGACCCGGACCCCGCCGAGGCCGCGGTCGCCGCGCTCGTGCGCAGTGCCCAGTCCGAGCACCCCGGCACGCTGGTGCTGGTCGACCGGCGCGGAACTCCGGCCTCGGAGACGGACCTTGAGGCGGCCCTTGAGGCGGCCCTGCGCTCGGGTGAGCCGGAGGTCGCCCTGCACGCGGGCGGGGTGCTGGTGCCCCGGCTGGAGCCCGCCGGCCCGCCCACCGAGGCGCCGCCCGCGCCGGCCCCCGACGGTACGGTGCTCATCACGGGTGGCACCGGAGCGCTCGGCGCGAGCCTGGCCCGGTACCTGGTCACGGAACTCGGGGTACGGCACCTGCTGCTGACGAACCGGGACGGCCGTACTCCCGGCTGGGCGGCCGAACTCCCGGCGAGGGTAAGGGTGTCGGCCTGCGACATGGGCGACCGGGAGGCGGTGCGCGCGCTGGTCGCCTCGTGCCGGCCGGTGTTGACGGCGGTCTTCCATCTCGCCGGTGTGCTCGACGACGGCGTGGTGGACTCGATGACACCCGCGCGGCTCGCGGCGGTGCTCGCGCCCAAGGCGGACGGCGCCTGGTATCTGCACGAGGCGACACGGGACCTGGACCTGTCCGCGTTCGTGCTGTACTCCTCGGCCGCCGCCGTCCTCGGCCGGCCCGGCCAGGCGAACTACGCGGCGGCGAACGGGTTCCTCGACGCCCTCGCCCGGCACCGCGCGGCCCACGGCCTGCCCGCGCGGGCGCTGGCCTGGGGCCCCTGGAGCACGGCGGGTGAGGGCGGGATGGCCGGCCGGGTGGCGCCCGAACTGCTCGATGCGGGCGGTGTGTTGCCCGTCACCGAGCAGGAGGGCATCGCCCTGCTGGCGGCGGCGCTCCGGACCCCGGAACCGGTCCTGGTGCCGATCCCGCTGGACCGCGCCGCCGCGAGCCGGTCGGGTGCGGCACCGGTCCTCGCGGACCTGCTGCCGGGCTGGGCTCCCCGAGCGGAGCCTGCCGTCGGGCCCGGAGGGCCGGTGCCGCAGGCGCCGGGTGCCTGGCGGGAGCGACTGGCGTCCGTCGCGTCGGATCAACGCGAGTCCGCGCTCGCCGAGTTGATCCGGGCGGAGGTCGCCGCCGTGCTGGGCTTCCCGGACGCGGGCGCGCTGCCCGCCGACCGTGCCTTCACCGACCTCGGCTTCGACTCGCTGACCGCCGTCCAGGTCCGCAACCGGCTCAGCGTGCTCACCCGGCTGCGACTGGCCCCGGGCGTCGTACTGGAACACCCCACCCCGGCCCGGCTGGCGGCCCACGTCCACGCGGCCCTGCGCACGGCGGGCGCCCTGCCGGACGGCGGCGCCGGGCACCCGGACAGCGCGGTGGACCGCGGGCCGTACGGTTTCAGCCGCCTCTACCACCAAGTACTGCGCGAGAAAGGCCCGTTGGAGGCCATAGGGCTGCGGCATCTCGCGTCGTACGCGCTGCCGGTCTTCGGTGCGGCCGAGCGCGCCCGGTACACGGTCGCGCCGGTCCGGCTCGGGCGGGGCGGCGGCACCCCGGTCGTGTACCTGCCGGACTACCTGTCGCCGTACCAGCGCGCTCCCCTCGCCCTGGCCGAACGGCTGGCAAGCGATCACGACATGTTCCTGCTGGAGCATCCCGGGTTCGGGGAGCGCCGGGGCGTGCCGGACAGCATGGCGACCCTGGCGCGGGCGCACGCCGACACCGTCCGGGCGCTGCCCGGGGACACGGCGCCGGTGCTGGTGGGCTTCTGCGCCGGTGGCGCGGTCGCGCACGCGGTGGCCCGCCGCCTCGCGGCCGACGGCCGGCCACCGGCCGGCGTGGTACTGATCGACACCCATGCCGGGGTGCTGCGCCGGGCCGATCCGCGCGGGCTCGCCCTGATGGCCGCCGGGGCGGCACTGCCCGAGTACGTCGTCGCGGAGGCGGACGACTCGCTGCTGATCGCCCAGGGCGGCTACGCGCGCGTGCTGGAGGACTGGCGGCCCGCACCCTCCCCGGTGCCCACCCTGCTGCTGCGGGGCCGGCCCACGGCGGAGATGCGACGGCTCGACCCGGACGCGGACTGGCGGCCGCACTGGCCGCTCCCGCACGACGCCGTGGACCTCCCCGGCGACCACCACGCGGTGCTGCTGCGGGAGGCCGACGGCACGGCGGCGGCGATCCGCGCCTGGCTGGTGAGCCTGGCCGAGGGCCCGAGGCCAGGAGGACCCGATGACCTCACCGTATGACCTCGTCGTCGTGGGCGGCGGGCCGGCCGGCTCGACCGCCGCGACGGCCGTGGCCCTGCGCGGGCACCGGGTGCTCCTGCTGGAGCGGGAGACCTTCCCGCGCTACCGGATCGGCGAGTCGCTGCTGCCCGCCACCGTGCACGGCCTGTGCCGGCTGCTCGGCGTCGCCGACGAGGTCGCCCGCGCGGGCTTCACCCTCAAGCGGGGCGGCACCCTGCGCTGGGGCCGCGACCCGGAGCCCTGGCGGTTCTCCTTCGCCGCGACACCGCGCCTGCCCGATCCGACCGCGACCGCCTTTCAGGTGGAGCGCTCGCGCTTCGACGAGATCCTGCTGCGCAACGCCGAGCGGGTGGGCGTCGAGGTCCACGAGGGCAGCCCGGTGCGCCGGGTGCTCGCCGAGGGCGGCCGGGTGCGCGGGGTGGAGTACACCGCCCCGGACGGTTCCGCGCGGACGGCGTACGGGCGGTTCGTGATCGACGCCTCCGGCAGCACCAGCCGGCTGCACGGCGAGGTCGGCGGGGCCCGGGTGTACTCGGACTTCTTCCGGAACCTCGCCGTGTTCGGCTACTTCGCGGGCGGTCGCCGGCTGCCCGCACCGGACAGCGGCAACATCTTCTGCGCCGCGTTCGACGCCGGGTGGCTCTGGTACATCCCGCTGCGCGACGACCTGACCAGCGTCGGCGCCGTGATCGCGCCGGAGCACTACGCGGCCGTGCAAGCCGATCCACGCGCCGCCTGGCGGGACATGATCCGGGCCTGTCCGGACGTCGACCGGCTGCTCACCGGGGTGCCGGTGGCGACCGAGCCGCCGTACGACCGGGTCCGGGTCCGCAAGGACTACTCCTACGGGAAGCGGTCGCTGTGGCGGCCGGGCATGGCGCTGGCCGGCGACGCGGCGTGCTTCGTGGACCCGGTGCTGTCCTCGGGCGTCCATCTGGCCACCTACGGCGCCCTGTTGGCGGCCCGCGCGGTCAACTCCGCCCTGGACGGCAGCCTCCCGGAGGAGCGCGGCTTCGCCGAGTTCGAGGCCCGCTACCGCCGGGAGTACGGCGTGTTCCACGACTTCCTGGTGGCCTTCTACGACATGGAGCGCAACGAGGAGTCGTACTTCTGGTCGGCGAAGAAGATCACGCGCGTCGACGGCGACGAGGCCGCCGCCTTCGCGGAACTGGCCGCGGGTGTGGCGTCGCGTGACGCGTCCGTGCTCGGCGCCGCGGCGGCCGGACTGGGCGCGGCGGTGGACCGGTTGGCGACAGGTGACGGACGCGGGAACCCGCTGCTGTCGGCGCCGGTCGTCCGGGACGCCTTCCGCGCCGGCAACGAACTCCAGGAGCAGGCCCTGTACGGCGGTCCGCTCGACGGTCCGGATCCGGCGCGGGCGGGCGAACCGGCCGTGGCGGAGGACGGGTTGTCGTGGGTGCTGCCCTGACGAGCCGTCAGCTCCGGGCGGTGTGCCGGAGCAGCAGCAGCGCGATGTCGTCGGTGCGCCGGCCGTCCGTGCCCGACCCGCCGAGGAGGGTGTCGATGAGGCCGTCGAGTTCGCGGTCGCCGGCGTGCGCGAGGCGGGCGGCGAGCGCGGCGATGGAGTCGTCCAGGTCGACGCCGGGGACCTCGACGAGGCCGTCGGTGTAGAAGGCGAGCAGCAGCCCGGGCGGCAGCGGGATCTCGGTCACCGGGAAGACGGCGCCCGGGTCGATGCCGAGGAGGGGGCCGGGCGGCACGTCCAGGGGTCCGGTGCCGCCGTCGGGCCGGCGCGCCAGCGGGGGCGGGTGCCCGGCGCTGGCGAGGGTCACGTGCCGGCGGGCCAGGTCGAGGTGGGCGTACAGGCAGCTGGTGAACAGGTCGGTGCCGAGGTCGATGAGGAGCCGGTTGGCCCCGGCGAGCACCCGGTCCGGGGCGGCGCCCAGCGCCGCGTGGGCGTGGACGGCGGTCCTGACCTGGCCCATCAGGGCGGCGGCGGCCGTGTCGTGGCCCTGTACGTCGCCGATGACGGCGGCCACCACGGTGTCGCCGAGCGGGATGAGGTCGTAGAAGTCGCCGCCGATGTCCATGCCCCGGGTGGCGGGCAGATAGCGGGCGGCGACCTCCAGGCCGGTGACCGGGGGCAGGACGCGCGGCAGCAGGGCCTGTTGCAGGCCGTGCGCGAGGTCGTGCTTGGTGTCGAACAGGCGGGCCCGGTCCAGGGCCTGGGCGATGAGGCCGGCCAGCGAGGTCAGCACGGCGCGGTCCTCGGCCGGGAAGGGGTGCGGCCGGTCGTAGGAGAGGATGCAGCAGCCGACCGGGCGGCCGGAGGCGATGAGCGGGAGGAACGCCCAGGCCTGCTTGCCGCTGATCAGGGTGGCCTCCGGGTAGAGGCGGCGCATCTCCTCGCGGTCGGCCATGAACGCGGGGACGCCGGTGCTCAGGGCGCGGCCGGCCGGGGTGAGGCGGGTGTCGAGGGGCAGCCCGTCGAGGCGTTCGATGGTGTGGGGGTCGTAGCCGCGGTGTCCGGTGATGCGCAGCCGGCCGGCCTCGGCGCTGGACAGCACCAGGGACTGCGCCCCGAACGCGGGCATGATCTGGTCGGCGATGAGGTCCACGACGTCCTGGACGCCGACGACCTCGGTGAGCGCGGCGGCCAGATGGGTGAGCTGGTAGAGGCGGCCCGCCCGGGCGGGAGCGGGCGGGGTGCCGTGACCGGGGTCCGGGCTGCCGGGGATGCGGGTGCCGCGGGGGACAATGCGGACGCTGATGCCGCTGGCGTCGGGGAACAGGTGGAAGTCCAGCCAGTCGTCCGGTGGGCGGCACGCCGTGAAGACGACGGGCTCGCGGGTGATGACGGCGGCCCGGTAGCGGTCCTCGCAGGCCGGGTCGTCGAGCCAGCGCAGCGACTGCCACGGGAGGGTGCCCAGGAGTTCGCCGGCCTCGCGGCCCAGCAGGTCGCAGGCGCCCGCGCTGAGGTAGGTGAAGCGTCCCTCCAGGTCCAGGGCGCAGGCGCCGCCGGGCAGCCGTTCGAGGAGGTCGGCGGCGGCCATCACCGGGCCGACGGCGCGGTGGCCGGTCCCGAGGGGCAGGACGCGCGGCCGCTCGACGGCGCGGCCGGCGCGGTCCGTGCCCGGCCCGCCGGACTCCTCGATGAGCCGGGCCAGCCGGCCGCAGCTCGCGGTGATGTGTCCCCGTTCCCGTGGGGTCATGTACGGCGGGCGGGTGGCCGGCCACATCAGGAGCAGCGCTCCCCAGCGGCGGACGCCGGTGACCGGTGCGGCGGCCAGGACCAGGGGGTACGGCAGCACCATCGCGGTGCGCGGGTAGGTGCGGGCCAGTTCGTGCTGGCCGGCGACCCACACGACGCGGTTCTCGCGGACCGCGTCGGCGACGGGCGCGGGCGCGCCGGCCGGGACCGTCGCCCAGGGCGCGGCGATGTCGGCGGGCACTCCGCACAGCACGTCCAGGCTAAGGGTCCGCCCGTCCGGGTCGAGGAGGTAGAGGGCGCCGACGGCCGCGCCGGTGCGGCGGACCGTCTCCGCGAACGCGGCGTCCCTGGCGTCCGTGTCCGCGGCCGGCTCACCGGCTGCGCTCACGACGCGCCTCCGGCGCCTCCCGGCGCTCTCGCGCCGGCCGGCCGCCCGCATCCGCCCTCGCCCATATCGGGACGCTACGCCCTCGCGAGCGGGTCGGCACGTGCGCGGCGGGCCCGTGCGCGGGGCAGGATGCGGGAGAGAGCGAAGGAGAGCGGACGATGAACGCTGTCACTCCGGAGGGCCTCCGGTGGGAGCCGAGCGGGCGGTGGGTGCGGGGCACCAGGGGCGGGGTGACGGTCGTGGACAGCCGCCGTCCCGTCCTGGTGTGGGAGCCGGACGTGCCGGTGCCGGCGTACGCCTTCCCGCGCGCCGAGGTCAGGGCTGACCTGCTGCGCCCGGCGCGCAATCCGCCGGCCGGCGCCCACGCCGGATCGGTGGTCTTCCACGACCTGGAGCTGGGCGGTGAGCTGCTGGAGAACGCGGCCTGGACCTACCCGGGCGAGGATCTGGCCGGTCATGTCGCCTTCGAGTGGACGGAGCGCACCGGCCGGGGTCTCGACCACTGGTTCGAGGAGGAAGAGGAGATCTTCGTCCACCCGCGCGACCCGTACAAACGGGTGGACGCGATCCCCAGCAGCCGGCGGGTGCGGGTGGAGATCGGGGGCACGGTCGTCGCGGACACGCGCCGGCCGGTCCTGCTCTTCGAGACGGGCCTGCCGACGCGCTACTACCTGCCCCGCGAGGACGTCCGCCTCGACCTGTTCGTGCCGTCCGCGCGGCGCACCCGCTGCCCGTACAAGGGCACGGCCGGGTACTGGTCCTGGGCCGGCCCGGGGGACGTCCCGGCCGGCATCGTGTGGAGCTACCCGGAGCCGCTGCCGGCCGTGGCCGCCATCGCGGGGCTCCTGGCCTTCTCCAACGAGGCGGTCGACCTCACGGTGGACGGGGAGCGGCTGGGGCGTCCGGTCACGCCGTTCAGCCGTACGCTGTCCTGATCAGCCGCGCCCGCTTCCAGTCAGCCGCGCCCGGTTCCGGTCGCCTGCGCCCTGTCCTGGAGCCCGCCCGCCGGTTCAGTCCGCCGCGAGTTCGCCGAGCAGCCGCCAGGTACGGCGGCGGTCGGTGTCGCCGCCCAGCTCCGTCGCCGTGAACACGACCTCCGTCGCCCCGGCCTCGCGGTAGCGGCGCACCTCGGCGGCGACGGTCTCCTCGTCCCCGATGACGGCCAGGTCGGCGGCGCGGGTGGCGCCGGAGAGCCCGACGATCCGCTGGTAGGACGGGAACTGGTCGTAGAAGGCGAGTGCCTCGGCCGCGCGCTGCCGGACCGCGTCCGGGTCGGCGGTGACCACGCCGGGTACGAAGGCGACGATCCGGGGCGCCGGCCGGCCCGCCGCCTCGGCCGCCGCGTGGAGGGCCGGCACGAGGTGGCCGGCGAGGGCGCGCGGCCCGGCCAGCAGCGGGAGGATGCCGTCGGCGAGTTCACCGGCGGCGCGCAGCGCCTGCGGGCCCATCGCGGCGACCAGGACCGGCACGGGCGGTTCGGCTCCGGGCACCGCGGCGGGCAGCGGGGTGGTGGCGGTCAGCAGCTCGCCGTGGAAGTCGGCGCGGCCCGTCTCGGTCACCTGCCGCAGCGCGGTGACGAACTCCCGGAGCCGGGCCACGGGGCGCTCGTAGGGGATGCCGAAGCCGGTCTCGGTGAAGTGCCGGGTGCCGAGCGCGAGGCCGAGGTGGTAGCGGCCGCCGGTCGCGGCCTGGGCGGTCTGGGCCTGGCTCGCGACGAGCAGCGGATGGCGTCCGAAGACGGGGATCGCGGCGGTGCCGACGTGCAGGCCGGGCACCTCGCGTCCGACGATCGCGGCGAGCGAGGGCGAGTCGTACGTGAAGGTCTGCCCGAACCACGCGGACCGCAGTCCGGCCTCATGGGCCTCGCGTCCGTGCCGTACGAGGGTGTCGATCGGGTTCTGATGGGTCAGCGCAACACCGATGCTCATGACAGGGAAACCGGGCCCCGCGCGCGGGCATTCCAGGCCATGTGTGACAAGTGTGTGGCGGCGCGGGCCCCGTCGGGCCGCCCGGCGGCGACATGCGGCCACCGCCCGGCCGTCCCCTTCCCTTCGCCGCGGGCCGTGGTGGACACTCCGCTCAGCCGGGGCCGTCCCGTCACTCCGGTCGCCCCGCTCTCCCCCGCCCCACGTCCGAGGGCCACCGCCATGCCGATCGCACCCGCCGTCCCGCGTCTGGGCCGGCCACGACGACTGGGCCCTGCTGTGCTACGACGACTCCGGCCACCGCTCCGGGATCCTCGACTCCGGCGACTGGCGCGGCGCCGCCTGGCAGCACCTCGTGACGGCGCCGGGCAGGTGGTCCGGGCCGGTGGCAGCGGTGCCGGTCTGGAAGATGCTCTCCGTCGACCACGGCGACGCCGTGGCGTCCCCGCGCGTGCGGGCCGGCGGCGACTGGGACTCCGGTGCCGCCAAGGCGGCCTGCCCCGACGGTCTGCGGCTGGCCGGGCTCGCCCACAGCGGTGGGCGCGGGCTGTGCACCGACACCGGCGCGGGCGACCTGCGGTCCGCCGCCGTCGGTCAGACGGTCGTCACCGACGAGCGGTACGTGCCCTCCGGCGGTGACTGGGCGTCGGGGTACACCAAGTTCCCGTGTCCGGCGGGGTACTTCCTCATCGGGTACAGCGAGCGGGGGGCGCGGCTGTCGGCGGCGCTGTGCGTGCCCGCGCGTGACCGACTGGCGGGAACGGGGCGCACGGTGTGGTTCGACCGCGCGGACAACCGTCCAGGGGACGCGGCCGGGGGCGATTTCGCGTACGGCGCCTACAAGGGCCAGTGCGCCGACGACGAGTACGCGGCGGGCATCGCCTTCACCACCCGGCTCGGCAGCAGCCCGGGTCCGGCGGCGCTGCTGTGCCGCCGACTGTCCTGACAGGCACCGGCGAGGTCACCGGGCCGGGGCGAGGGCCTTGCCGTGGACGGTGGAGCTGTGCCGTACCGTCATGCCGACCCGCTCGTACAGGGCCAGCGCCCCGGTGTCCGTGTGGGTCCACAGGGCACAGGCGCTCCGGCCCTGCCGGTGGAAGGTGCGGAAGGCGTGCCGGAGCAGGACCCGGGCGATGCCCCGGCCGCGGTGGTCGTGGCGTACGGCGACCCGCTCGACGTAGCCCTCGGCGCCACCGGGCGGGTCCGAGGACAGCACCACGCCGACCATCTCGTCACCGGCGAGGGCGACGGGTGAGGCGGCCGGGGCGAAGGCGGCGGATTCGACCGTGCGGCGGGCCCATTCCGGGTAGGCGGTGCGGTGCCGCTGCCAGTCGTCGAAGGCGTCCTCGGCGAGCCGGTAGGCCGCCTGCTCGTCGCCGGGCCGGAAGGGGCGGACGGTGATGCCGGCGGGGGCCTGGGGCACCTCCGGTCCGGCGGGCAGGCCGATCTCCAGCAGCCACTCGGTGACGAAGGGGACGTAGCCGCGGGAGCGCAGCAGTACGGCCGCCGCGGTGTCGCCGTCGGGGACGGACTGGGAGAGCCGGTCGGCGCCGTACCGGCGGGCGCACAGCTCGGACCAGTCCAGCAGGGCCCGGCCGAGGCCCCGGCCGCGGTGGCCGGGGTGCACGTGGACGGTGGCCCGGCGGGCGTCCAGGCGCCCCCAGCCGGCCGGGCTGCCGTCGGGGGCGCACACGAGCACGGTGCCGGACCGCGGCTCGGGGCCCGGGAAGCCGGGGGCGGTCACCGCCCGGCCGAGCAGGTCCTGTTCGCACGCGGCGACCAGGCGGTGCAGCGCGGGCAGGTCGGCGGGGGTCGCCGGCCGGCTTTGGTACCCGGCCGGCAGCGGCACGCACGGATCACGCATGCCTGAACCCTCCGCCATGACGGCCGCCTTGTCGAGACGGACGCCCTCCGGGAGGACGCCCGGCCTACGGCTACCCGGATGCCGCGACGGACCGCAGCTCGGCCAGCGACTCCCGCAGGATCTCCGCCATGCCGCGCCGCTCGGACTCCGCGATCCAGCGTTCGAAGCCGACCTTGAAGACGGCCACCCCGGCCTCCGCGGCCAGGCTCGCCGCAGGCTCCCCAACCCTGCGGATGCGCAGGGCCTCCGCGATGGCCCCGGACAGCGCGGCGAGCTTGATCAGTTCGCGTTCCCGGAGATTGTCGTGGGCCATGATCACGGCCTGCCGTCTGCGGGCGAAGTCCCGGCGGTCGGCGAACATCTCGGACACCGGGCCGAAGCCGCACGCCACCGCGTCCAGGGGCGCGGCGGACTCGGGGGCCTCCGCGACGGCGCGGGCGAACAGGCCCTCCAGGTCGACGGCGCCGGAGAAGAGCACCTCGCGCTTGTCGGCGTAGTGCCGGAAGAAGGTGCGCTCGGTGAGGCCGGCCCGCTTGGCGATCTCCGCCACGGTGGTCTGCTCGTACCCGCGCTCGCCATACAGCTCCAACGCGGCCTCCGCGAGGCGCCCGCGCGCGTTCGGCTGCCATCTACCCATGCGCAGATGTTACGTGATGACAGTTGCTGACATGAGGAGTAGGGTCGATGACAGTAACTGACATCGATGTGTCTGAGGACTTTCCCATGCGTATCTTCGTGACCGGCGCCTCCGGCTGGATCGGTTCCGCCGTCGTTCCCGGACTCCTCGCGGCCGGACACCGGGTCGTCGGGCTCGCCCGCTCCGACGCCGCCGCGGACACCCTGACCACGGCCGGGGCGGAGGTCGTCCGCGGCACCCTGGACGACCTCGGCCTGCTGCGGGACACCGCCGCCGGGTCGGACGGCGTGATCCACCTCGCGTTCAAGCACGACATCGCCTTCACCGGCGACTTCCAGGGCGCCGTCGAGGCCGACCGCCGTGCCGTCGACACCTTCGGCGACGCGCTCGCGGGCAGCGACCGCCCGTTCGTGATCGCCTCCGGCTTCGCCGGCTTCCCGGCCGGCCGGACGGTGACCGAGCGGGACCGGCCGGCCGCCGACGGCTCCCCGGTCTCCGTCCGGGCGACCACCGCCGAGGCGGTGCTCGCACTGGCCGCGCGCGGGGTGCGCTCCAGCGTGGTGCGGCTGTCCCCCACCTGCCACGGCGAGGGGGACAACGGCTTCATGGCGAGCCTCGTCGCCATCGCCCGCGACAAGGGCGTCTCCGGCTACCTGGGGGACGGCGCCAACCGCTGGCCGGCCGTGCACCGCCTGGACGCAGCGCGGCTGTTCCAGCTCGCGGTCGAGCAGGCACCGGCCGGCTCCGTGCTGCACGGCGTCGCGGAGGAGGGCGTCCCGATGCGGGAGGTCGCCGAGGTGATCGGCCGCCACCTGGACGTGCCGGTCGCCGCGATCGCCCCGGAGGCGGCAGCCGGGCACTTCACCTGGCTCAGCGGTTTCGTCGGCATGGACGTCCCGGCGTCCGACGCCCTCACCCGCGAACTGCTCGACTGGAAGCCGACCGGCCCCGGCCTGCTCGCCGACCTGGACGAGGGCCACTACTTCCGGGCACCGGCCACCGCCTGACCACGACGGCCACGACGGCCACGACGGCCCGGCACGGACGCGCGCACCCGGTCGCGCGCGTTCGTGTCGGCCGTGTGAACTCCCGGGCCCGCCGGAATGGCGGACGCCGCACCGCTGGTTGACAGGAGGGCCAGAGCGTCACATCAGGGAGCGGACCATGACTGTGCCGGACGTCGACCGGGTGAGCTTCGTCAAGGAGTGGGAGGACTGGCACCGCGCCAAGGAGGAGGTGCTGGCCGGACCGCACGGATTCCTCGCGATCACGAGCCTGCACTGGCTGACCCCCGAACCGTCCGTCTTCGAGGACGCTCCCGGCGCGTGGTCGGCCGGCCCCGCCGGCGTGCTGGTGGAGCTGCCCGAGGGCGAGGAGCTGACGCTCGACGGGCAAGTGATCCGCGGCCGCCGGCACGACTTCGGGGTCATCGCCGAGCGGGACAGCCTGTACGTCGGCTGGGGCGACGCCGTGCTGGAGGTCGCGAAGCGCGGCGGCAACGACATCCTGCGCCCCCGCCACCCCGGCAGCCGGCTGCGCACCGAGTTCACGTACACGCCCGCCTACGAGCCCGACCCGCGCTGGGTCGTCGCCGGCCGCTTCCTGCCCTTCGCCGAGTCGCGTCCGGTCACCGTCGGCGCGGCCGTGGAGGGCCTGGAGCACGTCTACGACTCCCCCGGCGAGGTCGAGTTCGAACTGGCCGGGGCCCGGCACCGCCTCACCGCGTTCAACGGCAGGGCCCCCGGCGGTCTGATGGTGCTGTTCACCGACCGGACCTCGGGCGTGACGACGTACGCGGCGAACCGCTCCCTCCAGATCGGCGCACCCGGTCCCGACGGCCGGGTCACCATCGACTTCAACCGGGCCGGCAACCTGCCCTGTGCCTACACCGATCTGGCCACCTGCCCGCTGCCGCCCGCCGGGAACCGGCTGCCGGTGGCGATCGAGGCGGGCGAGCGCATCCCGCTGGAGCGGGGCGGACGCCCCTGACCCGGCCGGCACCCCGCCTTCGTCGTCCGGGGCGCCCTCGGTCCTTCCTTCACCTCGGTGTCACCGCGCGTTGTGGACACCGCCCCTCGTCCCGTGCACCGTGTCGCTGGGTGCCGCACGGGCATCCAGGGGACGAGGGCGGGGCGAATGACACCGATCAGCCGCAGAGGCTTCGTGGGGCTCGGCGCGTCCGTGGCGGCGGGGGTGGCGCTCGGCGCCGGCACCCGGACGACGGCCGCGGCGGCCACCACCGCGACCGGCACCGTCAAGGACGTGCGCCACGTGGTGATCCTCATGCAGGAGAACCGCAGCTTCGACCACTACTTCGGCCGGCTCAAGGGCGTGCGCGGCTTCGACGACCGCAGCGGCATCACCCTGAGCGGCGGCCATCCGGTCTTCGAGCAGCCGAACGGCGCGGGCCGGCAGTACCCGTGGAAGCTCAGCGCCACCCCGGCCTCGGGCGGCCACGACGGGGAGACCCTCGCCCAGTGCAGCGGCGACCTGCCGCACTCCTGGACCTCGCAGCACTCCGCCTGGAACAAGGGCCGGCTGGACAACTGGGTGGCGGGCGTCGGCAACGTCCGCTCCCTCGGCTACCTGGACCGCTCGGACATCCCCTTCCACTACGCGCTCGCGGACAACTACACCATCTGCGACGCCTACTTCTGCTCCACCCTGAGCGCCACCGGCCCCAACCGCACCTACCTGTGGTCAGGCAAGGTGGACTCCGCCAGCTACGACGGCGGCGACGAGTCCGGGCTGACCTGGCAGAACTACGCCGAGGCGCTGCAGGCGGCCGGGGTGAGCTGGAAGGTCTACCAGAACGCGGCGGACAACTACGGCGACAACGGCTGCGCCTACTTCAGCAGGTTCGCGGGCGCCAAGGCGGGCGACCCGCTGTACGACCGGGGCATGGCGTCCGTGCCGAGGGCGACCGGCTCGACGCCGGACGACATCGCCGCCGCGATCAAGGCCGACGTCGTCGCGGGCACCCTGCCGGGGGTCTCCTGGGTCGTGCCCAACCAGGCCTTCTCCGAGCACCCGTACGCCCCGCCCGGCGACGGCGCGCACTTCGTCAACCTGGTCTACCAGGCGCTCGCGGCCGACCGGGACGTCTTCGACTCGACGGTGCTGTTCCTCAACTACGACGAGAACGACGGGTACTTCGACCACGTACCGCCGCCTGCCCCGCCCGCCGGCACCGCCGGGGAGTTCCTGAACGGGGTGCCGTACGGCTTCGGGTTCCGCGTGCCCATGATCGTCATCTCGCCCTGGACACGCGGCGGCTGGGTGTCCTCGGAGGTCTTCGAGCACACCTCGGTGCTGCGCTTCCTGGAGACCTGGACGGCCGCCCTGGGCAAGCCCGCGAAGTGCCCCAACATCAGCGACTGGCGGCGCAAGGTCAGCGGCGACCTCACCGGCGTCTTCGACTTCGCCAACCCGGTCTACGGCCCCGTCTCCCTGCCCGCGACCAGCGTCATCGGCCTCGGCACCTGCGCTCCGCTGCCCAACCCGGTGCCGACGGACAACGCGCTGCCCGCACAGGAGGCCGGAACCCGTCCGGCACGGGCGCTGCCGTACCAGCCGAACGGCTACCTGGACCACCTGGAGTTCGGCGCGGCCGGGAAGATCCTCGCCTGGTTCGCCCTGGCCAACCAGGGCGGCCCGGCGACCCGCGCCGCGCACTTCTCCCTGCACCCCAACGCCTACCGGGACACCACCCCCTGGCAGTACACGGTCGACGCGGGCGGCACCGCCTCCGACTCCTTCAACATCGGCACCGGCTACGGCGACGGCCGGTACGACTTCACCATGACCGGCCCCAACCGCTTCCTGCGCCGCTTCCAGGGCGACGCGACCAAGCCGGGCAAGTCGGCCGAGACCAGCAGCCGTTACGCCGTCGAACCGGGCACCGGCAAGCTCGCCCTCTACCTGAAGATGACCAACTCCGGTTCCGCACCCGTGAAGTTCACCGTCACGTCCCAGCACTACCGCGGCGACGGCCCCTGGACCTACACGGTCGCCGCGGGATCGGCCGCGGAGGACTTCTTCAACGCCGTCGCCTACCAGAAGGGCTGGTACGACTTCACGGTGACCGTCGACTCCGACACCACCTGGTCACGCCGGTTCACCGGGCACCTGGAGACGGGCTCGGCGAGCGTCAGCGGCTGACGCCGGGCGCCACCGTGCGCACGTGCAGATGGCCGTCGAGCGGGTAGGCCGGCGGCGCGGCGCGCAGGGTGGCGCTCAGCTCGTACCCGCACTTGCGCGCGACCCGGCAGGACGCCTCGTTGTCTACCCGGTGCAGGAGTTCCAGCCGGGTCAGCCCGTCCGGGGCGAAGGCGGCGAACGCCCAGTCGGTCAGCGTCCGCAGCGCCCGGGGCGCCACTCCCCGGCCGCGCGCCGGTGCCGCGGTCCAGTAGCCGACCTCGGCGGTCGAGGGATCCGCGGGGGTGCGTCTGAGCACCACGTGCCCGAGCAGCCGTGCCCCCGTGTCCGTGACCGCGAAGGCGAACCGCTCGGCCGTCTCCCGGCCGCGCCGCTGCTCGCCGATCCACCGCGCGGCACCCGCCTCGTCGTCCACGGCCAAGCTCGTCCAGCGGCGCAGGCCGTCGTCCCGGCACACTTCGACCAGTTCGGCGGCGTCGGCCGGCCGCCACGGTCGCAGCACGAGCGCGGGGTCCGGCGGTTCGGCGGCTGCTTCCAGCCGGGTGGGGTCGTCCGTCATGGTCGGCATGCTGCCATGCCTCAGCGGCGCCGGACGAACACCTCGGTGGCGGAGAAGGGGAGGGCCGGGGAGGCCCGACGGGCGGCTCGCCCTGCCCCGGGGCGGTCAGCTCGCCGCCTCCTGGCGGGAGGCCAGGGCCCAGATCACGAACACGTCAATCGCCATCATGATGACCGACCAGACCGGAGCGTAGGGCAGGAACAGGAACTGGGCGATGAGGCTCAGGGCGGCGAGGAAGAGGCCGGCGAAGCGGGCCCAGGCCATGTCCTTGAGCAGGCCGATGCCGGTGACGAGGACCAGGGCGCCGATGATGATGTGGACCGTGCCCCAGCCGGTGAGGTTGAGCTTGTAGACGTAGGCGCCGATCCGGGTGTAGACGTCGTCCTTGGCGATCGCGGCGATGCCCTGCAGGACGGCGAGGATGCCGCTGCACAGCATCAGGACGCCGGCGAAGACGACTCCGCCGGTCACCCAGCCGCCGCCGCGTGCGGTGGGCTGGTGTGGACGGGGGCCGCCCGAGGGGGTGGGCCCTGCGGCGTTCGCTGCGTGCTGGCTCATGCTGGTCGTCCTTTCCGTGCCCCCATGCTCCGCCGGACGTGCGCGGCCCTTCCGAGGCTCGGCGCGCCCGGGCACTCCCGCCATACGGCGTACTCCATCCGGGTGAACGGCCGCCGGGCGCCGGCTCCGGTCAGCGCTGCCGGAAGTGGCTCGGTCTGCCCCCGGCCGTCACCAGGTCGCCGAGCTGGGCCGCCCGGACCCGGGGCAGCAGCGTCCAGGTGCCGTCGGCCCGGTGCAGGGCGGACGTGTGCCAGGGGGTGGCCCACACGTCGGGGGCGTCCAGGAGCCGGATGCCGAACTTCGGTGCGCCGGCCGGCTGGGGGTGGATGGACAGGCGGACGGCGGCCGGGTGGTGCTCGGCGATCAGGTCGCCCCAGGCGCGGCTGCGCCGCATGACGCCGTACGCCCGCTGCCGGCAGGCGCGTTGGAGCGCGGAGCGGCTTCCGGGGAAGTCCGCGGTGTCCTCGACCAGGAACCGCGTGATGCCCCGGTACAGGGCGCGGGTGGGCTCGTCGTCGTGTACTCGCGCCCGCAGGTCCGCGACCGTGGGGGCGTATCGCTGCTGCACGTGGGCGCGTTTCGTGTCGTGCGCCAGGTCTCCGAGGACGTCACGCAGGTCGAAGACCGACAGCCGGTCGAGGCCCGAGCGGCGGATGATCGTGCGGAGTTCGTCGCCGTAGGCGTCGATGTGCGCGTCGGGGACCTGGATCAGGTCGCCGAAGACATGGCCGTCGGAGCAGATGACGAGGCGGGCGCCGGGCGGGTGGAGGCGCCCGATGTCGGCGCAGAGGGTGTCCAGGAAGCGCAGGGAGAGGCGTTCACCCTGGTCGGGGAGGTGACCGAGCACTTTGGCCGGGTTGGGGGACTTGCAGGGGAAGCCGGGGAGGGTGAACACGATGGGGGCGTCGTCGCGGACGAAACCGGCGATACGGCGCAGTTGGTCGGGGAACTCCTCCGGGCGGGCGCCGGTGCGGCCGGAGGTGCGGTGGTGGGGCAGCAGGAGGTTGAGGACGGCGGCGCCGACGCGGGTGGCGCGGCTGTCCTGCACGGTCGTCGGCGGCATGGCGGATCTCCGGTGGGCACGGGGGTGGGGCGGCGGGGCGGCCGGGGGCAGGGCCGGCCCGGTGGGTCAGAGGCGTCGGTCGTAGCCGACGGGCAGCCGGTTCGTGCCGCGGCCCAGGACGGCCGGGATCCACTCGATGTCCTCGTCCGGGACGGCCGGGCGCAGGCCGGGCAGCCGGGCGAGCAGGGTGCCGAGCGCGATCCGGAGTTCGGCGCGGGCGAGGGCGGCGCCGGGGCAGAAGTGGATGCCGTGTCCGAAGGCGAGGTGCGGGTTGGGGTCCCGGTCGAGGTCGAGGGTGTCGGGGTCGGGGAACCGGCGCGGGTCGCGGTTGGCGGCGCACAGCGACACGATCACGGAGTCACCGGCCGGGATCCCGGTGCCGTGCAGGTCGCTGTCGCGGTCGAAGAAGCGCCAGGTGGTGAGTTCGAAGGCGCTGTCGTGGCGCAGGAGTTCCTCCACGGCGCCAGGCAGCAGGCCGGGGTCCGCGCGCAGCCGGGCAAGCTGGTCGGGGTGGCGGAACAGGGCGATCAGGGCGGTGGTGAGCTGGTTGGTGACCGGCTCCTGGCCGGCCACGAGCAGCTGGAAGACCATCGAGTCCAGTTCCTCCCGCGAGAGTTCGCCCCGGTCGCGGGCGGCGACGAGCCGGCTGAGCAGATCGTCACCGGCACGGGCGCGTCCGTCGGCGACGACCTCGGCGATGTAGCTCTGCAAGCCGTGCAGGCGCGCCTCGTACAGAGGCCGCCCGGGGTCGGTGGGGCCGACCGGCTGGACGACCTTGCCCCAGTCGCGGTCGAAGAGGTCGGCCAACTCCTCGCGCAGCCCGATCACTTCGGCCAGCACCCGGAAGGGGAAGTGCGCGGCGAAGCCGGCGACCAGGTCGGCGGGGCCGGTCTCGGGGAGCGCGTCCACGAGCCGGTCGGCCAGTTCCTGGAAGCGGGGCAGCAGCCCGTCGATCCGGCGCGGAGCGAAAGCGTCGGTGAGATGGCGCCGCATGCGGGTGTGCTTCGGCGGGTCCTGGTGCAGCAGATGGACCTGGAGTCGCGAGTGCTGGGGCTCGGGCATGATCGAGGCGCGGGCCCGCCAGCGGTCGTTGCCCCGGTCGTGGTTCTTGCCGAGCCGGTCGTCGGTGAGCGCGGCCCGCGCGGCGTCGTACCCGGTGACGAGCCAGGCGCGGACGCCGCTCGGGAACAGGACGCGGTGCACGGGGCCGGCCTCGCGCATCCGCTCGTACAGGGGGTAGGGGTCGCGCTTGTAGGGGCAGCCGATCAGCGGGACGGGGTCGGGGAGTTCGGCGTCCGGCTGGGGTTCCAGGGGGTTCAAGGGTGCCTCTCAGAGGGCGAGTTCGGGCTGGTGGTGGTCCAGCCACAGGGCGAGGTCGACGACGCGTTCCAGGCGGAGGCGGTGACCCCAGGGCAGTTGCCCGGGCGGGGCGTCGAGACAGGGCCCGAGGCGGGTCTCGTCGGCCAGCGTGCGGACCCGTTCGTCGGCGAGGGCGTCCCGGGCCAGGTCCTGGAGGCCGCGGGTGTAGTCGGGGTGGTGGGTGGCGGGGTAGTGGTTCTTCGGGCGGTGCAGCACGGAGTGCGGGGCGAGCGTGCCGCCCATGGCCCGCAGCAGGCTCTTCTCGCGGCCGTCGAAGCTCTTCAGCGACCAGGGCACGTTGAAGAGGTACTCGACCAGCCGGTGGTCGCAGTACGGCACCCGCACCTCCAGGCCCTGTGCCATGCTCAACCGGTCCTTGCGGTGCAGGAGTTGGCGCAGCCAGCGGGTCAGCGAGAAGTGCTGCACCTCGCGCAGGCGGTGTTCGGCGGGGCTCTCGCCGTCGAGGCGGGGTACGGCGGCCAGAGCGTCGCGGTAGGTGTCGGCGCGGAACTCGGCCATGCGCAGGCCGAGTTCGGGGTTGAGCGGCATGGCGGCCTCGTCGCCGGTCACCAGGAGCCAGGGAAAGGTGGGGGCGGCGAGCGCCTCGGGGCTGTGGAACCAGGGGTAGCCCCCGAACACCTCGTCGGCGGCCTCCCCTGAGAGGGCGACCGTGGAGTGCCGGCGGATCTCGCCGAACAGCAGGTAGAGCGAGGTGTCCATGTCGCCGACGCCGATCGGCGAGTCCCGGGCGGCGACCACGGCCGCGCGGTGCCCGGGGTCGAGCAGGGCACCCGGGTCGAGGACGACCGTGCTGTGCTCGGTGCCGATGAACGCGCCGGCCTCGGTCGCGAACGGGGTGTCGTGACCGGTGCGCAGCACGTCCCCCTGGAACCGGGCGGCCTGGTCGCTGTAGTCGACGGCGTAGGAGCGCAGCCGCGCCTCCGGGCCCTCGCGCAGCCGGAGTTCGTCGGCCAGCAGCGCGGTCAGCACGGTGGAGTCGATGCCGCCGGACAGCAGGCTGCACACCGGTACGTCCGCCTCCAGCTGCCGGCGGGCGGCCGTACCGACCAGGTCACCGACCCGCTCGACGGTGGTGTCCCGGTCGTCGGTGTGGGGCGCGGCCTCCAACTGCCAGTACCGGCGCTCACGTACCCCCTCCCGGTCCAGGACGAGCACACCGCCGGGCTCGACCTCCCGCACGCCCGTCCACACCGTCGGCCCGGTGTCGAACAGCAGGCCGTACGCGTGCCGCAGCCCGTCGGCGTCCACGCGCGGCCGGATCTCCGGGTGGGCGAACAGCGCCTTCGGCTCGGAGGCGAAGGCCAGCCCGCCCGCCACCCGCGCCGAGAACAGCGGTTTGACGCCGAGCCGGTCGCGCACCAGCACCAGCCGTCCGGCCCGCTCGTCCCACACCGCGAACGCGAACATGCCGTCCAGCCGCTCGGCGGCGCCCTCGCCCCATTCGGCGTAGGCGCGCAGCACCACCTCGGTGTCGCCGCGGGTACGGAAGTGGTGTCCCCGGGACTGGAGTTGGGCCCGCAGCTCGTGGTGGTTGTAGATCTCGCCGCTGTAGGTGAGGACGAGCGCCGGTTCGTCGGGGTGGTCCGTCATGGGCTGGACGCCGCCGACGGGGTCGATGACGGCCAGCCTGCGGTGGCCGAGCGCGGCCCGCTCGCCGAGCCAGACGCCGCCGGCGTCCGGACCGCGTGCCGTGAGCGTGGCGGTCATGGCCTCGGCAACCGGGGCCTGGGTGCGGGCGTCGCCGTGGAAGGACGCCCAGCCGGTGATTCCGCACATGGGAACTCCTGTATCAGTGGCAGTCGTTGGGCTTGGCGGCCGGACCCGCCAGCAGGGGTACGGCGAGACAGGCGGCCCCGGCGGCCAGGGCGAGCCCCGCGAAGGTGCCGTCGGCGGGTCCGGCGAGGCCCCGGGCGGTGGTGGCGAGGGCGGGGCCGAGCGCGAAGCCGAGTCCACGGGCGAGCTGTACGGTGGCGCCGGCGGTGGCGGCCCGGTCGGGCGGGGCCGTGGCCATGACCAGCGCCTGGGTGGGTCCGCCGTTGAGCCCCATGCCGACACCGGCCAGCGCGAGCCGCCACGCCACGTCCGCCGGGGACCAGTCGCCGCCGAGCGGGAGCAGCAGCAGGAGTCCGGCCGCGGTGAGGGCGGCCCCAGCGACGGCCACGGGGCGGGCGCCGGGCGGCGCCGCGTCGGCCGCTCGGAGCCGGGGCGGGGCACCGGCCGCCCGGAGCCGGGTGGCGGCACGGGCCACTCGCAGCCGGGCCGGGACACCGGCCGCCCGAAGCCAGGCCGGGACACCGGCCACTCGGAGCCGAGGCGGGGCGAGGTCGGCGAGGCGTCCGCCGAGGGGGCCGGCCAGGCCCATGCCGAGCGGGAAAGCCAGCAGGGTCAGGCCGGTCGTGGTGGCGCTGACGCCGTCGTCGCGCTGGAGGTGCAGGGCGACGACGTAGTGCATGGCGGCGAAGCCGGTCGCCAGCGCCAGCACCGCGCCGTGCGCCCGCGCGAGCCCGGGTTCCCGCAGCACCCCGACGAGGGGCCGGGCGCCCGGCCCCCGTGACCACCGTCCCAGCGGCAGGAACGCGGCGGCGCCGAGCGCGAGCCAGGCGGGGTCGCGCGCCGCCAGCGTGAGCGCCAGCAGCAGCGTCGCCACGCCGGCCGCGAGGAGCGCGGCGTCCACGAGCGTCCGTCCGGCGGCCCGCTCCCGTCTCACCGGTGTGTCCCGGGCACCCCGGCGCGGCATCAGGAGGAAGGCGAGCGCGCAGAACGGGAGTTTGACCAGGAAGACCGCGCGCCAGCCCAGGTGGTCGAGCAGCAGCCCGCCCGCGGCGGGGCCGAGCACCGCGCCCAGCGGTCCCAGGGTCGCCGGGACGCTCATCGCCCGCCCACGCAGCTCCGGCCGTACCGAGCGGATCGCCAGCACCGGCATCAGCACGAACAGGACCGTCGCGAAGACGCCCTGGGCGAGTCGGGCGGTGATGAGCCAGCCGGCCCAGGGAGCGGCGGCGGCCAGGGCACCGCACACCGCGAAGCCGGCGGTGGCGGTCAGTACGGCGGACCGCGTGCCGATCCCGTCCAGCAGGCGGGCGGCGGGCAACAGCAGCGCGATGACCGGCAGTTGATAGGCCAGTACCGTCCACTGGGCGGTGGCGGCGGACACCCGCAGGCCGTCGGCGATGTCGGCGAGGGCCACGTTCACGATGTTCATGTCGAGCATCGCCAGGAACGACAGCACGCCCGCCACGGCCACCGGCGCCCAGTTGTTCCCGCCGCCGGGTATGTCACCGGGCTGCCCGGGCTCGCGGGTGCGCGCTCTCACGCCCGCACCTCCGCCCCGGGTTCGGCGCCGGCCGGTGTGCGGTGGTCGAAGGCGATCAGCGGGTCACCGGTGAGCGGGTGGTCGACCACGGCCGCCCGCACCCCGAAGACCTCGGCCAGCAGGGCCGGGGTGAGGACCTCCCGCGGTGTCCCGGAGGCGACCACCGTGCCCGCGCACAGCACGTGCAGCCGGTCGCACACGGACGCGGCGGCGTTGAGGTCGTGCAGCGCCACCAGGGCCGTACGGCGCGCGGCGCGCAGCAGGGCGAGCAGTTCCACCTGGTGGCGTACGTCGAGGTGGTTGGTCGGTTCGTCCAGCACCAGGACGTCGGGCTGCTGGGCGAACGCGCGGGCGAGCAGCACCCGTTGGCGCTCGCCGCCGGACAGGGCCGTGAACCTGCGACCCGCCTGGTCCGCCATGCCGGCGTCGGCGAGGGCGCGGGCCACGGTCTCCCGGTCGCCGGCGTCCTCGCCCGCGAACGCCCGTTTGTACGGCGTCCGGCCCATGGCGACGACCTCGCGCACCGTCAGCTCGAAGTCGCTCCCGCGTTCCTGCGGCAGCGCGGCGATGTGCCGGGCCGCGCGGGCCGGAGCCAGTTCGCGCAGGTCGGTGCCGGCCAGCAGGACCCGCCCGGCGGTGGGCCGCAGGTGCCGGTACACCGTGCGCAGCAGGGTGGACTTGCCGCTGCCGTTGGGGCCGACCAGGCCCGTGATCTCGCCCTCGGCGGCGACCAGCTGGGCGCCGGCCACGACCGTGCGGCCCGCGTAGGCGACGTGCAGGTCCTCGACGTGGATCCTCACCTCCCGCTCCCCAGCCGCCGGTCCAGCAGATACAGCAGGGCCGGGGCGCCCAGCAGGCTCGTCACCACGCCCACCGGCAGCTCATGGGTGTCCATGGCCGTCCGGCACACGGTGTCGACCACGACCAGCAGCAGCGCCCCGCACAGCGCGGAGAGGGGCAGCAGCCGGCGGTGGTCGCCGCCGACGAGCAGCCGGCACACGTGCGGCACCATCAGCCCGACGAACGCGATCGCGCCGGACACGGCCACCAGGACGCCGGTGAGCACGCTGGTCACCGTGAACAGTTCGCGGCGCAGCCGGGTGACGTCGACGCCGAGCCCGGCCGCCGTCTCGTCGCCCATCAGCAGGGCGTTCAGGCCGCGGGCGCGGGCCTGGAGCCACAGCCAGGCGCCGGGGACGGCGAGCGCGGGCAGCGCCAGCAGTTCCCAGTCCGCTCCGCCGAGGCTGCCCATCAGCCAGAACAGCACGCTGTGCGTCTGCTGTTCGTCACCCGCCCGCAGCACCAGATAGCTGGTGAAGCCGGAGAGGAACTGGCCGATGGCGACCCCGGCGAGCACCAGGCGCAGCGGTGCGAAGCCGCCGCCGCGCCGGGCCACCGCCCACACCAGCGCGAAGGTGCCGAGCGCGCCCGCGAACGCGGCCCCGGACAGGCCGAGCCCCAGGACCCCGCCCGTGCCCGCGCCGAGCACGAGGGCGGCGACGGCGCCGAGGGAGGCGCCGTTGGAGATGCCGAGGAGGTAGGGGTCGGCGAGCGGGTTGCGCACCAGTGCCTGCACGGCCGTGCCCACCAGTCCGAGGCCGGCGCCGACGAGCGCGGCGAGCAGGGCCCGGGGCACCCGGAGCTGCCAAACGATCAGGTCATCGGTGCCGGGGCGCGGCGCCGTGCCGGAGAGCCGGCGCCAGACCACGCCCCACACCTCGGCGGGCGCGATGGCCGTCGAGCCCCAGGCCACGGCGGCGGTCAGCGCCGCAAGGAGCGCCAGGGCGAGGACGAGCGCCAGCGGCCCGGCGCGCAGGCCGTCCACCGTGCGCGTGCGGGAGAACAGGGCCGTGGCCACGACTACTCGACCTTGCCCGGGTAGAGGGCCGCGGCGATCTCCCGGACCGTGTCGGCGTTCCGGACGCCGGCGATGGTGGTCCGTTCGGAGCCGATGCGCAGGAGGTGGCCGTCCCGGACCGCTTTCAGGCCCTTGGTCGCGGAGTTGCCGCGCAGCCACTGCTCGGCCTGGTCGAAGGCCTTGTCGTTGGCCGCCGCGCTCCCCCGGTCGCGGACCGCGAGCTGGATCCAGTCGGGGTCGCGGGCGATGACGTCCTCCCAGCCGACCTGCTTGCGGTCGCCCGCGCAGTCGGCGAAGACGTTGCGGGCGCCGGCCAGGGTGATCACCGCGTTGGCGAGCTGGCGGTCGCAGACGACGGTGGGCTGCTTGGTGCCGGCGTCGTAGTCGAAGAGGAAGTACGTCGGCCGGGAGCCGGCCGGGGTCCCGGCGACCGCCTCGCGCACCGCGTCGGTCTTCTGCCGCATGCCGGCGACAAGGCGCTCGGCCCGCGCGCGGCGGCCGGTGACGGCGCCGAGGGTGGTGATGTCCGCCTCGACCGCCGACAGATCGGTGACCGGCTCCCGGGCCTGTGCGGCGCACGCGGTGGACTTGAGGTAGACGTGCTTGATCCCGGCCGCCTCGAACTCCTTCCCGGTGGGGGTGTCGCCCATCCCGCCGCCCATGCCGCCCATGGAGGCGAAGGTGTCGATGTAGAGGTCGGCGCCGGAACCGAGCAGGGTCTCCTTCGGGATGACACCTCGGCCGAGCACCTTCACCTGCCGGGCCCGCGCGTCCAGCGCACCGGGCAGGGTGCCCTTGCCGGGCGGGAACCCGGTGCCGATCACCCGGTCACCGGCGCCGAGGCGCAGCAGCAGCTCCAGGCCGGATGCGTTGCTGGTGACGATCCGGCGGGGTGCCTGGGAGAAGGTGGTCCGGGCGCCGGCGCAGTCGGTGACGGTCACCGGGTAGCCGCCGGAAGCGGTGGCGGCGTCCGGCCCCCGGCCGGCCGTGTCCTCCTTCGTACCGCCGCCGCAGCCCGCCGCCAGCAGGCCGCCCAGTACGACGGCCGCCGTACCGCTCCACACACGAGAACGCATCGAACAACTCCCGGATCCTTCGGTGCCGCGGGCGAACTTCCGTCGCCCGGAGCAGTAGTCGGAGCGGATACGCCGGAAGTTCCCGGCGGCCGGGGAGCCGGTCCGGGGAGCCGGTCCGGGGAGCCGGTCCGGGGAGCCGGTCCGGGGAGCCGGTCCGGGGAGCCGCGATCGCCCACCCGGGTGGGCGATCGCGGCTCCTTTCCCGATCCGTTCGTGCCCGCGGGTCAGGCGGTCACGAACTCCGCCGGACGCTCGGCCGCGTCCAGCAGGTCCGCGAGCGTGGCCCGGGCCCGGGCCACGCGGGAGCGGACCGTGCCCACGGGGCAGCCGGCGAGCCGGGCCGCCTCCGCGTAGGGCAGGCCGAGCAACTGGGTCAGCACGAACGCCTCCCGGCGCTCGTCCGGCAGACAGGCCAGCAGATCGAGCAGGGCCACACCGTCGTCGAAGCCGGGCAGGCCGCGCGGCTGCGCCGACTCCACCGCCAGCTGCCAGTCGGGCAGGTCGGACAGCCGGGGCCGGGCGGCGGCGTGCCGGTAGCTGTCGATCACCGCGCGCCGGGCGATGGCCAGCAGCCAGGCACGCGCCGAGGAGCGGCCCTCGAAGCGGTGCAGGCTGCCGAGGGCGCGCAGGAAGGTGTCCTGCGCGAGGTCGTCGACGGCCTGCGGATCACCGCACAGGTGGGCGACGTAGCGCTGGACGTCGCGGTGCAGGGCACGGACGAACCGCTCGACGGCGGCGGCGTCACCGGTACGGGCGGCCAGCGCCCACTGGGTTATCGACGCGTCGGCGGACGCCGACCGGTCGGGAGCGGCGCGGCGGGATGCCGGTGGCGCGGCTGGCGGTGCGGGCAGGACAGGAGTGATCACCTGGGTGTCCTTCTCGGGTCGACCGGGTCCGGACCGGGGCGCGCGAGGGCGCGGGCGGTCCGGTGTGTGGGGAGGACGGCCCTACGGCACGCGGTGCGACGACGCGGCACGCGGGCACCACGGCGGCCCCGCAATCCGAATCGGACGTGCGGGTGCCGGGGGACGCGGGCGCTACGACGCGGACGCGGGCGTACGGCCGTGGCCCGGGGCACGCGGAAACGGGCCCCGGGATGCCGGCTGTCGTCAGGCGACAGCGGTCCCCACGGGCGGGCCGCGCGAGGTGATCGCGTGGGTGAGCAGGCCGAGGCTCGGCGCCCGCTCCGAGCGGGGCCGGCGGGGCGCCGGGTCCGGCCGGTGGCCAACGGCGGGCAGGGCGAGCAGCAGCCGCAGCGGCGCGGCCAGCCGTCCGGCGACGGCCCGCAGGATGCGGAAGGCGGCCCGCTCGCCGTGCGCCAGCCAGACGCCGGTGACGAGCGCGGCCAGGAGGTGCGCGGCGACCATCCCGTAGGCGGCCCAGCCACCGTCCATGGAGTGCCCCAGGTGAGTCATGGAGTCCATCCCCATGTCACCCATCACCCGGTGGGCCATCTCCACGTCGCCCGTGCCCATGTGGGCCATGGCCGTGTGCCCGGCATCCATGGTGCCGGCGCCCATGTGCCCGGCACCCATATGCGCCATGCCCGCCATGTCGGTCCCGCTCATGCCCGGGGCGGTGGACCCGGCCGGCGCCCCCGTGGCACCTCCGGTCACGGACTGCGCGAAGGAGAACGCCGAGTGCAGTGCCGTCTGGGCGGCGACCACGAGCGGGACGATCAGCCCGGGCCCGCGCTCACGGCCCGTCAGGCACCAGCCGACACCCCCGGTCGCGGCGAGTCCGGCGGCCAGGGCCCATACGGGCACGTCGCGGCCGGACATCAGTACGTGGCCCAGGGCGGCGAGCACGACGCAGACGGCCGCGAACACCGCGGCCCGTACTGCGCGCGAACACCACCCTGCTGTCATGGCGCCCCATCCTCCCACCCCGGTCCCCGCCGCCACGCACAGGTGCGGATAAATTCCGACTTCCACCACATCTGCTGTCGGACCGGCGGGTGGGGCGCGGGGACCGGCGTCCCGTCAGAAGGCGTGCTCACCCGGGCGGACGACCACCGCCGACACCCTCACCGGCCCGCTGTGCGCGAAACGCAGCGTGAACGGCACGCGGTCGCCCGCCCGCCATCCGGGCCGCGCCCGGAGCGTCACGGCCGTACCGCCCGGTGACATGGCGACAGCCCCGCCCGCCGGCACGGTGACCGAAGCGACCTCTTCCCGGAAGGCGGCCGTGGGTCCGCTCATCCGGTGCCGGCTGAGGGCGAGGCCGCCGCCCGTGCCGGGGGACGTCACCCCGAGCAGCCGGTCGTCCGCGCCGCCGGTGTTGGTGACGCGGAAGAAGGCGGCCGTCTCGGTGGTGTCGCCGTAGGGCAGCAGCACCCGGCCGGAGGCGACGGCGATCCGGGCCGGGCGGCCGGCGTTCCCCGCGGCCACCCAGGCGGTCAGGCCGGCCAGGGCGACGGCGCAGGCGGTGGCCGGGGCGAGCGCGGCCAGCAGGGCGCCGGTCAGCCGGCGGCGCGTCGGGCGCCAGGAGGACTCGGTGCTCACAGGGCGGCCCTCCCGGTGCCGTGGGCGGCGCGGGGCGACGGCTGCCAGGTGCGCAGGCGCAGGCTGTTGCCGACGACGAGCAGGGAGCTGGCGGACATGGCGGCCGCCGCGAGCATCGGGGTGAGCAGCCCGGTCATGGCGAGCGGCACGGTGACGGCGTTGTAGCCGAAGGCCCACACCAGGTTGGCGCGAATGGTGGCGAGGGTGTGCCGGGCCAGCCGTACCGCGTCCGGGAGGGTGTCGATGTCCCCGCGTACGAGCGTGACGTCGGCGGCGCCGATGGCCGCGTCCGTGCCGCCGCCCAGGGCGATTCCCAGGTCGGCCCCGGCCAGGGCGGCGGCGTCGTTCACCCCGTCCCCGACCACGGCCACCCGGCGGCCCCGGCGCTGGAGGGAACGGACGAGTTCCACCTTCTCCTCGGGGGTGCGGCGGGCGTGCACCTCCTCGATCCCGAGGGCGGAGGCGACGGCGTGCGCCGGGCCCTCGCGGTCGCCGGTGGCGAGCACCGGCCGGACGCCGAGCCGTCGTAGCCGGTGCACGGCGCGGTAGCTGCCGGGACGCACGACGTCCCCGACCGCGAGGAGGGCTTCGGGCACGCCGTCCACGCGGACGAGGACGGGGGTGTGCCCAGCCGCCTCCGCGGCCCGCGACGCCTCGGCGAGGGCGCCCGGCAACTCCCCGTCGGGCGCGCCGACTTCGACCAGCAGGTCGTCCACCCGGCCGCGCACACCATGCCCCACGACGGCGTGGAAATCGGCGAGCGCCGCCTCGGTGCCGACGGCCCGGGTGTGCGCGTACGCCACGACGGCCCGCCCCAGGGGATGTTCCGAGCCCCGCTCCACGGCCGTCGCGAGCCGCAGCACGGTCTCCTCCCCGAGTCCGCCCGGTACGGTGGTCATCCGGCTCACGGTCATGCGGCCCTCGGTGAGGGTGCCGGTCTTGTCGAGGACGACCGCGTCGAGGTGGCGCAGCCCCTCCAGGGCCCGGGGGCCGGTGACGAGGACGCCGAGCCGGGCGCCCCGGCCGGTCGCGGCGAGCAGGGCGGTCGGGGTCGCGAGGCCCAGCGCGCAGGGGCAGGCCACGACAAGGACGGCCACGCACGCGGTGACGGCCGCCTGCGGGTCGGCTCCGGCGCCCAGCCAGAAACCGAGGGTGGTGACGGCCAGGGCCAGGATCACGGGGACGAACACGCCGGCCACCGCGTCGGCGAGCCGCTGGGCCCGCGCCTTGCCGGCCTGGGCCTCGGTGACCAGCCGGGTGATGCGCGCGAGCCGGGTGTCGGCGCCGACCGCGGTGGCGCGGACCAGCAGCATTCCGCCGTGGTTGAGGGCGCCGCCGGTCACGGACGCGCCGGGCCCGGCCTCGACGGGTCCGCTCTCCCCGGTCACGAGGGAGAGGTCGACGGCCGAAGCGCCCTCGGTCACCTGCCCGTCGGTGGCGACGCGCTCGCCGGGGCGTACGACGAAGAGCTGTCCGACGGTCAACTCCTCCACCGGCAGCCGCCGTTCGACGCCGTCCTGGCGCACCGTGACGTCCTTGGCGGCCAGTTGGACGAGGGAGCGCAGGGCGGCGCCGGTGCCCTGGCGGGCGCGCGCCTCCAGGAAGCGGCCGGCCAGCACGAACAGCGGGACGGCCACGGCCGCTTCGAGGTAGAGGTGGGCGGCGCCCTCGGTCGCGGCCGGCAGCAGGCTGAACGGCATGCGCGTCCCGGGGGTGCCGGCGCCGCCGAGGAAGAGCGCGTAGGCCGACCAGGAGAAGGAGGCGGCCACCCCGAGGGAGACGAGGGTGTCCATGGTGGCGGACGCGTGCCGCAGGCCTCGTACCGCCCGGGTGTGGAAGGGCAGGGCGCCCCAGACGGCGACGGGCGCGGCGAGGACGAAGCACAGCCACTGCCAGTTCCGGAACTGCCAGGCCGGCGCCATGGAGAGCGCCAGCACGGGGAGGGCGAGGAGGGCGGTGACCAGCAGCCGGTGCCGTTCGCGCCGGGCGTCCGCGCTCTCCTCGCCGGCGGGCTCGCGGTCCTGTCGGCTCCGCGGTGCGGGCAGGGCGGCCGGATAGCCGGCCCGGGTGACGGTCTCGGCGAGTTCGGCGGGCGTGATGTGGGCGGGGTGGTGCACGCGGGCGCGGCCGGTGGCGAGGTTGACGGTGGCGGTGACGCCGTCGAGGCGGGCGAGTCGGCGTTCGACCCGTCGTACGCAGGCGGCACAGGTCATGCCGTCGACGGTCAGGTCGGTGGTGACGAGGCGGGGCGCGGCCTCGGTGCCGGTCATCGCATGCCCCCGTGCGGCCCGTGGGTGCCGTGCGTGTCCGTGGAGCCGGAGCCGCCCGCGCCGCGGCCGTGCATGCCGGGCGCGACCGGTCCCGCGGCGGCCCCGGCGGCGTACGCGGCGGTGAAGACCAGCGCCAGCAGGAGGAGGAAGCCGCACAGCGCGGGCGGCGGCAGCGGTCCGCGTGCTCTGCCGGGCGGGTGCGAGGGTCGCCGGGACTCGTCCATCAACCGCAGCTCCAGGTCGGGTCGCACGGCGTCGGCCTGATCGCGCCGCGACGTTCCAGGAGTCGGAGGGGGCGGGGTTCGGGTTCCGGGTGGCCGGTGTGGCGCTGGTCACCCCGGGAGCGGAACGCGGAGAGCCCGCCGCTGGTGCGGCGGGCTCCCTATGACGTGGTGGTGGGTTCAGCGGGTGGTGAGCAGGCCTTCCCGCAGCCGCTTCAGCGTCCGCGACAGCAGCCGGGACACG